>CAVZXU010000014.1:0-59787 GCA_963779255.1 Terriglobia bacterium
GTTGTAACATCGCCATTACACTCAAAACCCCCTTGGAAGGGCGAAGAGACGGCGCAAGCTTGTGACATCGCCTGTTTACAACAACAATGAGATTCTCGGCCTTGCGCGACTGGGCGATGGCCTTGCGGGGTGTGCCGCAAGAGCTGGGGGAGCGACCAATCCGCATAACAAACAAGCCGCCTGATTTGGGCGGCTTGTTGCCGAAGCGGGATAAGACCCTCGTTCGAATTAGGTTTTCAATTCGCTGCACCCGGTGAAGTAATGGTCCCGTGGAACGAACCGGAGGTGAAGCCGTTGTCTGGTTTACTAATCGCTCGACAATGAAACTCCCTTGGGCTCCGGCGAATCTGCCCGTACCCCCGGTAATGGTGTCAATTTCCGTAATGCTACGAGACCCGGGTGTCCCAGTCGGTTCACTCGATCCGACAATTGTCGTATAGATACTGTCTCCATTTGCGGCGATCAAGTTCCCCAGACCCTGTTCCGGTCCCGCCAGCGATGTTTATCGTATCTTGATAGGTGAATGAGAGTCGACCGACAAGGGTGGCAATTCCCGTACAACTCCCATTGGCTGTTATTGTCGGGAAAGGTCCGCCTGAGGCGTGTGATCTCGTGTCCTTGTATGGAACCCTTGAAGGGTACCTGTTGGCCACTTTGAGCCACGCCAGCGACACACAGACATGTAACCACTACAAACATGGAGGACGCGAGGAAGATTCTCGATTTCATAATTCTCCTTTTCAGATAGCGATAACTCGAGGTACTGGCATCACACTTTGCTTCATGGTCTTTGTTCTCTCCCTTGCAGATGGGTAATTTGATGCCACTTCGCTTTCACCTATGAGAATGAACCGCTTCAAGCGACTTCAGACAGATGAGGAGACCACCTTCGGGCGCCTCGGAAATATGCAACTGTCCGCCTTGGATCCACGCCTGGATCGACCGTTGCTCGACATGACACAACAGTGCAGCATGAAGCGCCGTCACCTTCTGGGTTTTCGCCTGACATGTGGGGCACCAAGCAACAATTGGCTTTTCCCTGATGCGGGCAACGACAACCTCTTCTGTCTCAATGACGATTTTGGTGTACCGTCTACCCACGCTTGACTTCCCCTTCAAAGCCTTGCCAAACGGCTTGATTGTGATAGAGTCATGCGAATTGGTCGGTCCTCCGGTTCGAAAGCCAGTACGCACCCTACCTGACTTAGCGGGCAAGGTCGTTGAAGAACCATGAAAATTCCTGAAAATTTGTGAAAACCAGGATGGCCCCGCAGCTACAACAACGACTTTACGATTTCGGCCTTTTTCGAATTGATGTCAGCAGACGACTGTTGCTGCGCCACGGCGAGGTTGTCCCCTTAACACCCAAGGCTTTCGATATCCTGCTAATCCTGGTTCAGAATCGCGACCGAGTCATAGAGAAAGATGAGTTGATGAAACTTGTCTGGCCCGATACGGCAGTGGAAGAAAACAACCTCACCCGCAACATCTCCAGCCTGCGCAGGGCGCTCTCGGGGAACGTCCCAATGAACATCGATACATCGTGACCATACCCGGCCGTGGTTACCGTTTCACGGCCGAGGTGCCCGAGGCAATAACGGGGACAGATGTGATCTTTGAACGACATGCCCGGGCTCGAGTCCTGATCGAAGAACAATCTGAGAGTGAAGCATCGAGACAGCGGCTCCAGCCAAGTAAGATCACCGCGGAGCAACGGCGCCGCATGGCGTTCCGGTTTACCTTCGTAGTTTTCACATGTACGATCTGTGCTTCGCTAGCTTGGCTTTATCTTTTGCGACGAAGAGAAGCGATGCGGCCCCCACCCCGCGTCGTGCCCCTTACCTCGGTACCCGACCGTGCCGAATGCAGCAGCTTGTCGCCGGATGGGAATCGTCTGGCCTTCTCCAGGCACAGTGATTCGCCCAAGTTGTCGGGAATCTATATCAAGCAGATCGGCAGCGACTCTTATTTCCAGGTTACGCGGAGCGCGGACGACTGGTGTCCGGTGTGGTCGCCCGACAGCCAATATCTGGCATTTTCGCGTTATGGCTATCAGGAACATTCGGTTTATCTTGTCAGCGTCCTCGGGGGTGAGGAACGCAAGATACATTCTGGTGCGCCGGCCGCCGCTCCTTTGGATTGGTCCCCGGACGGGAAGTTGATCGCATTTGCGGCGGCGAATCCGCAGCCTGGTAGTTACAGCATCTTCTCTCTTGCTGTGGAGACGCTGAAACCCATCGGCTCACTGAACCCCCCGCCGGTTATCAGGATTGGGATCCGGTGTTTTCCCCTGATGGCAGTAAGATCGCATTTATTCGGACCAACGGCAAACTCACCGTCGCAGAAATTTATCTCATGACTGCCAGCGGCGGCAGCGCCCGCCGTCTGACTTTTGATGATGGCTGGATCCCGAGTCGGCCGGCCTGGATGCCAAATGGCCAATCGATTCTGTTCTCTTCGACGCGGAGTGGTCTGCCGACCCTGTGGAGAATCCCGGTTTCAGGAGGCTCACCGGTTCAAGTCTCTGAGGCTGGCGTGAAGGCCTTTCATCCTACTGTCTCTTTGCGCGGCAATCGGCTCGCCTTTGATCAACAGATGAGTAACTCGAGTTTATGGAAACTCGATCTAGGTAATGTCGGCAAAGCCAATTTCCGTAAGCAGGTGACCGGCTCCAGAGGGCGCAACGGGTGGGCGGAACTATCGCCAGACGGGATGAAAATCGCTTTCGTCTCTGATCGCTCCGGAAGTGACGAGATTTACGTCTGCAATGCGGATGGCTCGAATCTGCTTCAACTGACTAATTTGGGGAACGCAAGAAAGCCTGGCCGTCCCCACTGGTCTCCCGACAGTCAGAAGATAGTGTTCGATTCCCTTATTCGCGGGCGGACGGCGGTCTTTGTGATGAACGCGAACGGTGGACAACCTCGTCCCCTAACCGATGAAGTCTCTGACAACCTGAATCCCAGTTGGTCGCATGACGGCCAGTGGATTTACTTTACTTCGAACCGGACCGGGGAATGGCAGATTTGGAAAATGCCAAGTCAGGGAGGAAATGTTCTCCAGTTGACCCAGCTGGGCGGCTTCGTAGGTTTCGAATCTGTGGACGGTAGATTCATCTACTATGCAAAAACCGCCTCCGATCCGGATATCTGGAAAATCCGGCTAGAAGATCGGCAGGAAACTCCAGTGGTCCCTTTAGTCCATGTGAGCCAATGGACTAGTTGGGCGCTGGTCGACAAGGGCATCTTGTTCGTGCGAGAAGCCGCCGACGCACACCCTGTGTTGAGATTTCTTGATTTTGCCAGCACCCATGTGAAGGATATCACCCCCCTAACCAAGCAGCCCTGGCCACTGTGGGTTTCTGCCTCGGCAAATGGAAGATTCGTCCTGTATCAGCAGATTGATATGTACGTCAGCAATGTGATGCTGCTGGAGAACTTCCGTTGACTGCTCGAACAGGATTTATCTTTGCAGCTCGGTAAATAAAGGCCTGACTTCCGACGCGACTGAGGTCCGCCGGCGCCGCTCGGCACGTAGCGATTGGGACGAGCCATTGAGGTTGAAATAAGTCGCAAAGAAGCCGAATGATTCGTAGTTGGTGAAAAATCGCCATTGCACTCACTACGCCCTAGAGACCCGACACTCGGGTGGCGAGGGCTCCTGAACATTCTCCGCTCGCATTGTTCGGCCCGTCCGTTCCAATGCTGCTATTTCTTGAGAGCACTTGTGTGAGTGGCGACGCACACCCATTTACCATTCAAGTAGATCCAGGTATCGGTGAATCGCCCATAGTGATCGAAGGCCTTACCTCTATTGAGCCCTTTGGCGTGGTAGATTCCAGCGACCACAGCGGTGTTCCCATACAGAAAGACCCTCTCGTCCGTGTTTGTCATAACGCTGGGAGCGTAAGAAAGATCTTTATTGTCGGCGAGGAACTGGGCCTTCGTCATGAACGTGCCCTCATTGTCCGTACTGATGAAAGTGTCAGCCACCAACCCGTCTAGTGCCTTCGAATCGTGATGCAACTGTGCCTGATTCCAGGCATTCTCCAGAGCAATCAGTAAACTCTCGTTCCTTTGCGAGGACTCAGGCAGGTTTTGAGCGGCCGCCAGAGAGCCAGTGAGCCACAGCAAGCACACTACGACTTGTATTTTCATCCAGATGCCCACATGATACTGGAGCGTTGATGGATTCCAATCGACTCGCGTTGGCACAACATCACCATTTGACCAACAACCGCGGTCTTGGAGTGTAAACGCCTGGTTACGTAAACTATCCAAACGTGAGAGCAAACTCCCTCGAATCGCGGCACCCACAACGCTGTGACTGCGGTCACTGAAAGACTGCGACGATCGCCCCTACGATTCTCGATGACCGCACCACAGCGCCGGCGTATTCATCCATGAAGATCACGATGATCGGCCACAGTACGGTGTTGATCGAAGTTGCTGGCAAGCGCATCCTCACCGACCCTTACTTCGGGCTACACGGTAATCTCGCCTATGCGCGGCCTCGGCCGCCTGCTGGTCGCGAGAAGAATTGGGCAACGTCGATCTGGTTCTCATCTCGCACAATCACTTCGATCACATCGACCGCCGATTCCTCCGTGCCTTGCCGCAGTCCGTCCCGGTATTCGCCCCTGCCGCCTCAGCCTGGATGACGCGCATTAAGGGAGGGCGCAACGTGACCGGCCTCAGACCCTGGGAGCGGAGATCATTTGCCACGGCCTCCATCACGGCAGTGCCTGCCCGCCACGTTACTTTCACCATCGGCTATGTCATCGAGGCTGACGGTAAGCGGATCTATTTCGCGGGCGACACTTATCTCGCAAACTTTATGGAAAGGATTGGCCGCGAACTCCGGCCAGATGTCGCATTGATTCCGGTCACGACCTTCCGTATCCCAATGACCATGGGCGAGAAGCAGGCGGTTAAAGCTGTGCGGCTTCTGGCCCCCCAGGTCGTGATTCCGATTCACCTCGGGATCATTCCGCGCTCCCCGCTGATGCGAACGAGCCACAGTCCGGGAGGCTTTCGAGAGCGCGCACGACAAGCAGATTTGAGTACGAACATTGTGATCCTGCAAGAAGGGGAAAGCTGGCTGCCGGCGGCGTAAAGGTGGTTCTGCTTTGTTTGGGGACTGGTCCGTCCCAAGCCTGTCCATCAGCCTCCTCGCCCACCTTAAAACGTGGGGCCAGGCACATCCTGGCGGACCCATTTAGCTCGCTCGCTTCATCACGTCGCAGCTTGATCAAAGAACCTGAGGAGAGGAGCTGGTGCTCTGTTTCTTGGAATATCCTGCGTGTCTTAATACCTCAGCGATCTCGCTCAGGACGGTCGAATCGTCGATGGTGGCCGGCATTTTGTAGTCATGGCCGTCGGCAATCTTCTGCATCGTGCCCCGCAGAATCTTCCCAGACCGCGTCTTGGGCAGACCCGGCACAACCAACGCTGTCCTGAACGCCGCCACCGGGCCGATCTTCTGCCGGACCATCCGCACTACCTCGGCGACAATCTCATCGGGATCGCGATCAACCCCTCTCTTGAGCACCAAGAATCCAACGGGGACCTGTCCTTTCAACTCGTCGTGCGCACCGATCACCGCGCACTCCGCTACGTCTGGGTGCGAAGCTAGAACTTCCTCCATGGCGCCTGTTGACAAACGGTGTCCTGCCACGTTGATTATGTCGTCCGTTCTCGACATGACATATACATAACCATCCTCGTCCATAAACCCAGCGTCTGCTGTCGCGTAATAGCCGGGGAATTGTGAAAGGTAGGAAGAGATGAATCGCTCATCAGCGTTCCACAGGGTCGGGAACGTTCCTGGAGGCAGTGGCAGTTTGATCACCAACGCACCAATCTCGCCACGTCTTGTCTCCCGATTTTCGGGGCCGATGACACGCACATCCCACCCGGGAACGGGTCGGCTTGGCGAGCCGGCCTTTACCTTCAATGGTTCAATGCCGAGACAATTGGCACAGATTGGCCATCCCGTTTCCGTCTGCCACCAGTGGTCGATCACAGGGACATGAAGATGGCTTTCGGCCCAGTGCAACGTATCTGGGTCACATCGCTCGCCCGCCAAAAACAGCGCTTTGAAATTTGAGAGATCATAGTTCTTGATTAGCGCACCAGCGGGATCATCCCTCTTGATGGCGCGGAAAGCCGTAGGCGCCGTGAACATGACTCTCACTTTGTGCTGGGAAATGACGCGCCAGAATGCTCCCGCGTCAGGTGTGCCGACTGGTTTGCCTTCGTAAAGTATTGTCGTATTGCCGTGGAAAAGCGGGCCATAAACGATATATGAGTGGCCCACAGCCCAACCGAGATCAGAAGCGGCCCAGTAGACATCGCCGGGGTCGACGTCATAGATGTTCTTCATCGTCCACTTCAAGGCCACAAGATGACCGCCGTTGTCGCGAACAACCCCTTTCGGCTGCCCGGTGGTGCCGGAGGTATAGAGAATGTAGAGAGGATCCGTTGCGGGCACGGGAACGCACTCGTGTGGCTTTGCCGCCTCCGTGACTTCATTCCAGTCGCAGTCGCGCCCCGCCACGAGTTCGGCGCGCTCCATCTCGCGCTGAAGGACAACACACCTCTGGGGTTTGTGCCTGGCGATTCGAAGGGCTTCGTCGAGAAGGGGTTTGTAAGGAATTATTCTGTTCACTTCCACGCCGCACGAGGCGGAAACGACCACTTTTGGCTTGGCATCGTCGATGCGCGCCGCCAGTTCGTTTGCGGCGAAGCCGCCGAACACCACGGAGTGAACCGCTCCCAGCCGGGCGCAGGCGAGCATTGCCACAGCGGCCTCGGGAACCATCGGCATATAGACGATCACGCGATCGCCTTTGCTGACACCCAAGCGCGCAAGCGCTCCGGCAAAGGTGGCTACCTTGTCGCGCAGCGCGCGATAGGTGAACGTCGTGATCGAGTTCGTGACGGGGCTATCGTAGATCAGTGCGGGGCGATCACCACGTCCCTCTTCAACGTGCAGATCCAGGGCGTTGTAACAGGTGTTCACCTCGCCGCCGGCGAACCACCGATAAAACGGCGGGCGGCTGTCGTCGAGTACTTTATCCCACCTCTTGTGCCAGTAGACTGCTTCCGCTGCTTCACCCCAGAAACCGGCAGGATCTTCTAAAGACCGATTAAACGCATCCTGCAGAGCTCCTGTTCCCATGCGATCCTCTGGGAGGATTATATCGTTGAGGCTGCGGACATTGCGCGACGACTTCGTGCCCTCCAGCTTTAGCGGTCAAGCGTTCGGCCGGTTGTGGGCGAGTGGTCGCTAGCCGGAAGTAACCCACTGCGGCAACAAAGGGCAGCATCCTAGGGAGCGAGGGGCGAGCGCGCAGGGTGCGCGAGCGGCGAGCGACCCTCGATCCGCGAAGCGGAGCAGATGGGAGCGACACGTTGAAACTTTTTGATAATGTCCCCTCACGGACCGAATAGAAATGTCCCCTTAAACTGAGACCTCCAGCCAGGGGAGGTCTTGTTGAAGAGGACGGCTATGAGCACGCGTGAGCTGGAGCGAGTGGAAGTGATGGGACGAGTCGCTAAAGAGGAATTGAAGTTGATGGATGCAGCAGCCATGTTGCAGTTGAGTTACCGCCAGGTCAAACGCTTGTGGCGACGCTATCGGAAGAAGGGCAGGCAAGGGCTGCAGCATGGCAATGTGGGTCGAGTTTCCAATCGTAGCAAACCCGCGAAATTTCGGCGCCGGGTGCTGAGTTTGATTCAGCAGAAGTATTCCGGTTCGGAAGAAGAGCGATTCGGGCCGACGCTGGCGGCTGAGCACTTGGCGGAAGAAGACGGGATTGCGATAGATCATGAAACCTTGCGTGGTTGGATGTTGGCCGAAGGACTGTGGAGCCGTCAACGGAAGCGGAAGAAACACTGCCAACGAAGGGAGCGCAAAGCTCACTTTGGGGAACTGGTGCAGCTGGACGGGAGTTTTCACGACTGGTTGGAAGGGCGAGGTCCGCGGGGTTGCCTGATGAACATGGTGGATGATGCCACCAGCACAACGCAGGCTCGCCTAGGGAAGGAAGAGACGATCTGGGCGGCCGCCGGGGTGTTGCGGGCCTGGATTGAGAAATATGGCGTGCCCCGTGCGCTCTACACCGATTGGAAGAACGTGTACAAGCGAAAAGCCACGCCGGCTGAGCAGTTGCGAGGGGAGGTCCCGGTTACGCAGTTTGGGCGCATGTGTCAAAAACTGGGCATCCGGATCATTGCCGCCAGTACGCCCCAGGCGAAGGGCCGGGTAGAACGCAACCACGGGACCCATCAGGATCGGCTGATCAAGAAACTGCGGCGGAAGAAGATCGATAGCTACGAAGCCGCCAACGAGTATCTGGCAAAAGAATATCTGCCGGCGCACAACCGACGGTTTGCCGTTCCGGTCGCTCAGCCGGAGGACTATCACGGTCGCAAGCCGACCGCTCGGGAACTGCGTGAGATCTTCCGCTTAGAGACCGAGCGCGGAATCAGCAATGACTGGGTAATCCGGCATGAAGGCCGCAATCTGCAGCTGAAGTCCGGCTCGCGACGCTATGGGCCCACACGAAGTAAGGCTTTGGTCTGCGAGTGGGAGGACGGAACCATGGAGGTGTACTACCGCGGAGAAGCAATCGCCTTTACGGAGCTGAAGAAGCAGCCCCAGAAAGCCTCAGCGCCGCTTCCCGCGCGCGCCAGGCCCATGGGGGTGAGGAAGGCGAAAAAAGACCATCCGTGGCGCCAATCCTACCAGACTATGCGGACACCGATTCCCAAGGAGCAGATCGGAGCGCCGCTCGTTGGGATGCGCACTTACGCTTCGCCCTAAACTACAGGGCTTCGCTTCAGTGCGCATCCCAACGACAACATCAACCACAAAAAGGGGACATTTCTAATTAGTTAACGATGGGGACATTTCTAATCAGTCTTGACAGATCAGACCTCTCCGTCTTGACACCGCACTCCAGCGAGAGCAGACTTCCTGCGTCATCATCATGGATGATTTTTAGTCCTTCCCCGAACCAATCTCAGGGTTCAAGACTCAGTCGTGACGGAGGTACGCTGATGGCGGGTAAGCCCTGGGGGGTGCTTGGCGGGCTGCTGCTTTTTCTCGAATTGCAGGCGGTCTCCTTACCGCAGGCGGGCGAGCAGACGGTAACGGAATTGGTGAAGCACAGCACCGATGCAGTGGTGCAAGTTGTGGTCTCTGATTCATCTGGTAAGGAACTCGGCCTCGGCAGCGGGTTCATCTTGTCTCCCGATGGCCAGATCGTGACCAATTACCATGTGATAAAGGGCGCACACTCGGCCATCGTTAAGCTCACTAATGGAGCATTCTTTCCTGTTGATGGAGTCCTTGCTGAAGACCCCGAGAGGGATCTCGCGATTTTGAAGGTGCCTGGCAAGAATCTTCCCTCGCTGACTCTGGCCGAAGCGGAACGCATTCAAGTTGGTGAGCACGTTGTTGCCATCGGCAGTCCGTTGGGTTTGCAGAACACCGTCTCCGATGGGATCATAAGTGCCGTACGTGACGAAAGCGACGGCAAGCAATGGGTTCAGACCACAGCACCAGCATCCCCGGGCAACAGTGGAGGCCCCCTTCTAGAACCACACGGCCAAGTTGTCGGTGTCATTACGTGGGGCGTGAATCTCCAGTTAGGGCAGAACCTGAACTTCGCAGCTCCATCGAGCGGGGTGAAGTTCCTGCTGGCTCATTCTCACGAAGTGCGTCCCCTTGGCTCCATTGAGGGCGTTCCCCCTGTCGCCTCCGCTAAATCTGTTTGGACCTCTCTCACTACAGGCCACGATTATAAGGTCAGAATGGACGGCGACTACATCTATGCTGAGTGGTTGAACATGCCTACCGCTTTGCAAGGGACGTCAGCATTTATGCGATCAGAAGTGAAAAAGGATGCCGACGGCATTTGGCGTGGCAAAAGCCGGTCTTATCTCCCTTGCCAGTACCGCGACACGTGGACAGGGCAACTCGTTACGAAATGGTGCCGAGGAGAGTACGACATCGAAGTAGACAAGCTTTCAGATTCCAGAATTGAGGGGAAGGCCCAGCGTTGGGACAGTTATGATTGCCGGAAATGCGACCCAAAAGGAGCTAGACAGGAGCCGTTCACTTTCATTCCGAAGGATTAGGGTTCGCGAACCTGGACACCCATTGAGATCGATGGCCACGATCCTTTAGCCATTTTTTTATTTTTTCTGAACCGCGGGCAGCTTCAGGTGCCCATATACGCCACCCGGCAGGTACCCCCTGGACAATTGGGGAGGACAACCGGGAGTGAGTGTGCCCAGTTTTGTGCCTACCACCAAACCCTACCAAGTGCGATGGAGTGTCGTGTTATCGCTGGAAAGCCTACTGGACAAGGCATCTATCGCACTGCGTCGCACATTGTCGTAGTCAGTGCAAGTCGTTCATTCTTCGTGCGGCAAGTCCTCCGGAGCAATAGGTCGGGAGTTCGAATCTCTCCGGGCGCACCAGATTTCAATGGTTTGCGGACAGTCCCCTATTGAGACCTGGGCGACTGTAGCGAGAACTGTAGCGGGTTAAGTGCTGTTCCTCGGTCGTTTCGTGCTATTGCCTTCGCGAAAGCGACAACCCGCCGTAATTCTAGTGAGTTAATTTCTTCGGTTCAGGTGTTGGCATCCGAGACAGAGCCGTCAGCACGGCGTCTTCCGATGGGTGTACGTAACGCTTGGAAATACTGATGTCACTCCAGCCAGCAATTCGGGCGAGCGTCCATGCGTCACAACCACTCTCGGCCAAACGAGTGAGAAAGGTGTGCCGGAAGGAATACAGTACAAACGGCTTAAGCGCTGTTTGACCGTTCTTCTTCGCTTGGTCGTTCAATGTACGGAACGTGCGCGCATGTTGCTTCTTCAGGGTGGAATGGTCAATATGACCCTTCTTGGTCGGAGCAGGCCATATGAAGCCTTCCAAAGGCTTTCCAGCGGCAACCCATCGGGTTTCTAGCATGGCTCTAACCCTGGGGGTCATCGGTAGCATCCGGCGGGCGGCAGGGGTCTTGCCGTGTGCAATGAGCAGCGTTCCATTGCGACCATTGGCAAATGAAATGTTCTCCCAGCACAATCGGTGACACTCATCCGGACGCATTCCCGTGTCGGCCAACAGTACGGCGACGCTTGCCAGAGCGTCCGGGGCGGCGGCGAGGTATCTCGCTTCCTCTTCAGGCGCTACTACTCGCTCTCGATGGCGCTCGCCACGTAGAAGCTTGAGCTTTGGAGTTGCTTGAATAACGCCCCACTCTAAGGCAAGTTTAAGGACACGGCGCAGGATTCGGACGGAGGCATTGACCGACGCCACTTCTAAGCCCTGCGATTGCCGATGCGCCTGCAAAATCCGCGCCTGCCTCGCCCGTGATCTCATCCAGCTTCAAATTGGCAAGTGGCAAATAATCGTAGATCGACCGGAGGCCAGCGCGATACCAGTGCCATGTATCGACCGAAGTCTGTTCGAACATCGACCGAGCCCAGGGTTCAACTCGGTCCCGGCAAAACTCGTTGAGGGTCGGTATCACCTTTTTCTCACGAAATCCGACCTCCCCCTTTGCCAGCGCTGTGCGGTGCGCCGCTTCCATCTGCCGAGCAATGCGCGGATTCCCCTGCTTCGTAGATTCCTGGACATGTTGGCCATCAAAAACGAAGTGATACCAGTACACGCGGCCTCGTTTGAAAATTGACATTTCTAGTCTCCTTCTTCAAGCCGTTGCTTTAGCTCCGCGAAAAATGAACCCAGTGGCACTAAAATCAGGTCGTCCTCGGGACGATTACTGGCCAGTTTCACTGGTTCCTGTCTGCTTGAAACAAACTCGACGGTTTGTGGACGCTTCTCGTCCAATGGGCGGCCCGTCTTAGGTGTGCGGAAGATCGCGAGGCAAGCGCTCTCAGCGTCCTCCTGCCACAGCCTGGCGTTCAGCTTGCCTTTTTTGCAGGCCTGCCGGATTACCCTTCCAATAGCCTTGGATCTCAGCCCCGTTTCCAATAGGCGCAATGCCAGCCCGATTTGACACACATCCTCCAGGTCGTAAAGCCTTCGGGAACCGGACCCTTCCGCCTTGCCGACTGATGGCGCAATGCCATATTCCTTGCCTTGCGCAAACTTCATGATTCGCCAGGTTTGCTTCTCCAGTGCGAGGAGTCTGGCTGCCTTTTCTGTGGTGAAAACCTTCCGATCGCTAGCCATTATCGCCTTGACAAACTACTGGCAGTACTTTACAGTACAGATAGTACGCTGAGGCTGGAAGGCGTGTCAAGTGACTCCTGAAGGTGGTTTTTTCTTGGCAACTTTTAGGGGCACTTTGCATCAAAATTAAAAGCGAATCAGCGCAATTCGGCCGGGTTGCCGCTGACGGTAGTACCGGCAGCACGCAAAATAACCGGGTTCTCATGACGAGGGAGTGGTGTCTGTTCCGTATGTATATACAGACGCGGCCATCTATAGAGAACCTAACAAGGGAAGACCTGAGTAAATCACATGGAGGCTTTATAGAGTAATTTCATCTAGTCCTCGCGCATAGCGAGGCCAATTAATATCGGACTTTGAGGGTGTCGAGAGCGATCTCGATGCCCTTTTTGCTTTTTTGGTCGAATTTAACCCCGCGCAGAAGCGCCTAAGTAAATGGAGAAACACATGAAACCCCTGAAGAGCGTCCCTCAATCTGCTGAGCTTTGTGGTATTTCGACCTGGACAGTTAGGAGCTATATAAGGCAGGGAAAGTTGCGCCCCGTCCGCATCGGTAGAAGAGTCCTGCTAGAGGAGGAAGAGTTGGAGCGCTTTATACGAGGCACGGTTGCAAAACCGGAATCTTCCGAGCAAAGCACTTACGACGCAGAAAATGGCGAGCAGGCTCACAATGTCTAACTCGACGATGGTCCTAAGACCTGACGATGTAGTGGAGCCTAAGCCCGTCATTCATCCGGCCCTCGACTGGGTAGACGGCCAACTCATCGTTGGAACCGTCATGAAGGGAGGACAGGCAGCAGTTTTGTCGTCGTTGTCAGGTCTTGTTCCCCCTGAGAAGTTCGGACCTGTGTGCGAGAAAGGTCAAATTGCTCAAAGCATCGTGACACCCGAGATCGTCAGAATACTGGCTGATCCGGGCCGAGACACCCTCGGCGGCGCGCGTCTCTTGAACAAGATTGCTAATCACTTGAGTCGTTTCGTCGCTCTTCCGGAGACTGAGTGGGCGGGAGTCCTCGCTCTGTGGACACTGGGAACGTACTTGTACTCGCCTTCGACTTCGACGTCGGTCACGACCACCGCCAACATCTTCTTATGTACGTCAATTCCCGCTATCCTGTAAGACATAAGCTTCCTCCTAGCGGGAGAGGAGAGCGTGCCGCAAGTTCCTTTGACCAGGGTCGCAGGCTATCGCCGCTCCCATCGCAGGGAAAGACAACGCCCAATTATTTGCTCAACGACGCACGCTCCGGATCAGACAGTTACACGGCCTCGACTTTTCCACTGTTGAATCGATCTCGCCACTCCCAGCCTTACCTATTCTGCTCGACTCGGAACCATTTTCATAAGGTTTCGCGGGCCGTAAGGCCCTAAATAGACAGTTAAGAAATTTCTCCCTGCGGGCGAACCTGGCGATTCGTCGGCGGGGAATATTCCACGCTTCTACCATATCTTTTTGTTGAATGCCGCAGAAACCGAAGCTAAAATAGGTAGATCAATCTACGCTAAGAACCTTCCGTCGGTCTAGAAGCCAAATGCCGGTCATCGCGAGATTCCGTGAGACAAACGGAACCAACTACAAGAAACCGAAACTAGACCGGGCTGGCTGTGGAGACATCAAGCGTAGTTGCTGGTTACCCCGCGCGGACTCATGTAAAGTGATTGCCTCCGGGCAACCCGAATTCTTCCCGATTTATGTCGTGTTCGCGGCGTAGATCAGACATCAGCGCCAGGAATTCCGGACGGTTGCGGAGTCCGCGCAAATGCGGATCGCTGCCGAAGAGGAGATAGTTGGGCAAGCCCATTTCTGAACATTCACGGAGCCACTTGACGGCCTTCTCGGGCTTGCCGCACATGGCGTAGGCCGAGGCGGCGTTGTGCCAGAGGTGGTGCGTGTGAAGTAGAGTCTTCTTCGATTCCACCGCAGCGTCGACGAGCTGCTCGGCCCGCCCGAAATTGCCTTCGTGGGCGGCAATCAGGCCCTCCACGCTGGTCAGCGTCGCCTCGCCCGGAACCATTTGGCGTGCCCTCCGAAGCGCCTCGGCCGCCTCCGAGGGTCGGCCTAGATAAAGAGGGATGGTGGGGAAAAATAGGTTCTGCCAAACGCCCGCAGGATCGAGCGCGAGTGCGCGCGTTTCTAGTTCGTAAGCCTCCTCGTAATCGCCCCTATACAAGGCAGTCTGCGCCAGGAAGACCATCGTGCGCGTATCTTCGGGGTGCACCGCCAAGGCTTCCTCAAGACCCTGCCGCGCTTCCGCATATAGGCCCAGGTGAAAGAGGATTAGGCCGCGCCAGATTTGTGCCTGATGGCAGCCTGGATTGAGCTTGAGCGCGGCATTCAAGGCCCGCAGCGCAGGTCGGTTCTCAAATGCATGCTTGGGAGTCCAGAGAAGTTGGCCCCGCGCACACAAGGCATCTGCATGCACCATGTCCAATGCCAGAGTCTTGGCGACCGCGGCTTCAGCCTTCGCGAGCCAGACTGGATCGGAATCAAACACGACCCCCATCTGAATACAAGCTTGTGCGAGGCGGCCCCAGGCATCGGCAAAATTCGGATCAAAGCCGGTTGCCTTAGTCAGCATCTCGACCGCAGTTTGAGTATCCCACTTGTTTAACCGAGAAATGCGATCCGCAGCTCGCATGTACAACTCGTAGGCGGCATTGTTTTTGGTGGGAGGAGCAGCCGGAGGGACCGTCTTCTGTCGCTGGGGAACAAGAGCCTCGCTTACGGCGTCTGCGATTTGGTCTTGCAAGTCGAATAACTCCTCCATTTCGCCGTCGTGTTTTGCTGAGTAGAGGGTGAGCGCGCCGGTTACCTGGTGTGCCTGTACAAGAACCCGAACCCGGGCTCCCATCTTCTGGATACTGCCCTCGACCACAAGGTTTACGTTCATCTCGCGCGCGGCCTGAGTCCATTCCATGTCCTTTCCGGCATATCGCATCACGCTCGCCGTCGGACGTACCAGGAGCTTCCCAGTACCAGCAAGTCGGGTGACAACAGCATCGGCGAGGGCCACAGCGAGGAACTGATCCTCTTGAATGGAAGTTCGCAGCTTGAACGGCATGACCGCCACAGACCGTCGGTCCGGTCGCGTCCGGTGCCGAGCGCTCTCCTCCCACGGCAAGAGCAATTTCAACTGTAGCGCCACATCCCCGGCAGTGGCAGGTCGGTGGATCGGATTTTTTTCAAGGCAAGCTGCTATCAGGGTGTCGAAAGTGCCGGGCAGTTCAGAACGAAGGCTGCTGGGCGCAGGAGGCAGCAAAGTGGCGATCTCATGCATGATGGCCAGAGTGCTTGCCCCACCGAACGGACGCTTTCCGGTCGCCGCCTGATAGAGAACGCAACCAAGAGAAAAAATGTCGGAGCGCGCATCAACAGGTTCTCCGCGAGTCTGCTCCGGTGACATGTACGCAACTGTGCCGACGACCATGCCAGGGATCGTGCCTTGAATCGCCGTGGCCGTTTCAACGTCCGGACTGGTGCCGACGAGCGTCGTCAGCTTGGCGACGCCGAAATCAAGCACCTTGATCTGATTGTCCTGCGTAATCATGATGTTCGCCGGCTTAATGTCACGATGAACGATGCCAGCGGAGTGCGCCGCGGCCAGAGCCGAGGCAATCTGCACACCATACTCAGTAACTCTGTCAAAGGGCAACCCGTCGGAAGCGATTAGATTTTCGAGGGTCTGGCCCTGAACATACTCCATCACCAGAAAGTCCGTTCCCGTCTCACTCGAAATGTCGTGCAACATGACAATATTCGGGTGATTCAGGGCAGATGCCGCCTGCGCCTCGCGCCGGAATCGGGTCAGAGTTTGTGCATCCTTGGCTACCTCATCGGGCAGAAACTTCAAAGCCACAAAGCGATGCAGCCGCGTATCCTCAGCCTTGTAGACCACACCCATTCCTCCACCGCCGAGTTTCTCCACGATGCGGTAGTGCGAGATGGTTTGGCCGATCACTTGAAGAGGGACTCCACACCCGTGGGAATCTTAGGGTGGGGCACACAGGAACGTCAATCACCGGGCGTCGATTCGAAATTTCATTTCCCGCGTCTGGGTAGATAGGACCCATCCAGTAAAGGGCCACCCCCTGGCGCTAAGCCTAAACTCGGGCGAATTTGCCGGAGAAACACGGTTTGCGGAGGTTGAGTTGGTTGAACTTGAAGGACACCTGCTCCGGACCCCATTCATCCCGAGGAGACAGGATGGCGAACGTTGTGACGTTGAGCTGTGCATTTCCCGGCGTCCGAGCCGAGCCAGTTTGAAGACTGTAGCGGATACTGTAGCGACTACCGGCTTAGATGGAGTGGCACAGGCTGATCAGTTTCACCGGCGGATTATGCTTTTGCAATGATATGCAGCTGGATGCCAACCCATGCAAATGAGCAAAGAATAACTCCGGAGCAATAGGTCGGGAGTTCGAATCTCTCCGGGCGCACCAGATTTCAATGGTTTGTGGACCATGGCGTTGGCCGCGTGTGCAGAATGTGTGCAGTTGACGGAAAAACTGGGCCGTTTCACTGTACCCCCGATGGAGATGGCAGACTCGCGAACGCTTCACTTTCAGCGGCAGGCCCCGCCATCTCCTGATACATCGCGTCACTCATCGCATAGACCGACTCAGGGACATCCTTGACGTAATTCTCTAAGGGTCGTATCCGGCCTGGTGTGCCGCAACATCGTCTGCATGTCCCGTGTAGTCCCCTTGCGCCCACCTACCGCGAGCGTGGCATAACTGCGCCGGAGGATTTGGAAATTTAGTCTTTCCAGCCCAAGCTTGATCCGGATGGGTGCCAGCACCCGCGCCTCAAAGTTTTCATAGTCCAGGAATCCCCCCTTGGTGTTCGGGAAGATAAAATCGCAGTCCGCAGCCCAAGCGGTCAGTGTTCGACAGTGGGCAAGCTCCGCGGCAAGCCTCTGCGGCAGGGCAACATCGCCCTCGCTGCCTTCCGTTTTCGCCCAGGGGCGGATTTTCGATTTGTAGATCGTCTCGCTGATTTTCAGGACATGCCGGCCGTTCGGAAGTCGCCCAAAGCATTGCCAGCGGAATAGCAAGGCATTCACGGCCCTGTTGTTGCCCTGTTCCTGCACGCGTTGAGCGCGGCGCATCGCATTTCTTCACCTACGATTTTGCGTGGGCGGGGTAGGCTGCATCTCCAATCCTCCGCGCAGCCATTTTCCACCACTAAAAGACCGCTCGTGGAATTCCCTGTTCGTCACAGTCACTAAGCTGCGTTGCTTTGTGATTGCACCTAACTGCGACTCTGGCGTATAGTTCGTGCCATTCAAAGCTGCTCAAAAAGCTTGTTCTAGGCGCTAGGAGACCTCCAATGAAAAGGCTGATCTGGTGTTGTTTTGCGTTGTCGCTGATGGTATCGCTGGCAGCGGTTGCCTCGGCCAAATCGGACGCGGCGAAAGGGAAATGGATAAAAGGATGGGTTAGTGACTCGAAATGCGGTGTCAAAGGAGCCGGTCTAGGTCATGAAGCATGTGGCAACAAGTGCCTTCAGGCCGGTGAGCACGTGGTTTTTGTCGACGACGTTAAACACAAAGTTCTCAACGTCGACAATCAGGACGCGCTCAAGGATCACATGGGACACCGTGTGGCCGTCCAGGGTGCCGTAGACGAAGCGGCTGGCACAATTCACGTGGACAAAGTAAATATGATCACCCAGGGAAGTAAGAAGGCTGAAGCTGCTTCCATGGATGAGATGCATAAGTAGTATTTTGTGTGTTCAAGGCAGCCAGGAGCCCAGCCGCTCGTGAGGTAATTCCTGGCGAGTTTGAGGAATTGCTGCGGGGAAAGCGTGGAGGCAGAACTGGACCCAGCAATTCAGCGATATCGCTCCGGGTTGTGCCGGGTCTACTGGATCCCGGTTTGGGCTGTCACCACACAGAGGGAGCCGAGGCTAAGGACATGACAAAGCAGAAAACCAGCGCCAGGAGGATCAGCATTCCGCTACCCAAAATGATAGTCTCACTCAACACCTCAGTCTTCAGGGAAAATACCATATCACCACTTCCTGCTTACATACTATGAAACCACGAACGGCCCTGCAGTGATCCAAATCACGTAGGCGTGAGCGTGGATGAATAGCTCACTTACGCCGACGCAGCCTAGTGATTAAAGCCGAACTTGCGGTAATCGGTTTTGCGGTGTCGGTTTGCGGTGTGCTGCTAGTCACATCCCTTTATCACAGCAACTGGGGAACCTACATTAGCGAACGCGGAGAAATCGTCGCCCTCGGCTCGCTCCCCACTGGCGATATTCATGTCGCGGTGCTGATTCCCCACGGCGACTGTAACGGTGATTGCGAACAGCGAATCGTTGAGAGCCAGAACGCTCCGGTCGTGCCTGCAAACACAGGCTCAACGACCCCGGCGTTTGGCAAACCAGCGAATTGGCTGCACAGTCCCGTTCGGACAGCGATACGCCATGCCCGGCCAGCGGCGCTTTCCGCGGAAATAGCGTAGGCCTGGGTACCCATCCTTGCCGCGTGTAGGCTGCGTTGTGTCCTGTTCGTCCCAAGTCAGTAAGCATCCCCCGGCAGAGCCGGGGGCTTTAGGTTGTGAGCCGCTCAAAGCGGCTAGTCGGGTCGCTAACGCGGCCCGAAGGTTTGGGGCCACCGTGCGGTGGCCGGTCAGCGCCACAGGTTCATTGGGTCCAATCGCTGGTCCTCTTGCTCCTGATTCCGAATGTAGTCCCGGATCACCGTCTCGTCCCGGCCCACAGTCGATACCCAGTACCCGCGCGCCCAGAAATGCTGCCCCACAAGGTTCTTCTTTCGCTCTCCATACACCCGTGCCAGATGGATCGCACTTCTTCCCTTTGATGAACCCCACCACTTGCGACACTGCATACTTGGGCGGGACAGGGAAGCAATGACGGATGATGACCTCACGATTAGAGCGGCTCGGCTGTGGGAGGCACTGTCCGCGAAAGATGCAGCGGAGTGGGCGTCATTGCAAAAGCTTGTCCTGTCAGAGCTTCACGGTCGACTGTGGCACACAACCCATCGAGACCGCTTCGAGCGCATTCTGACCAGCGGCGCGATTTTGCCAGAACCTGACATCCCAGATGGCGACCGTTGGAAGACGTTGCTAGGCAAGGACCACTATCCTTACGTCCGCATTCTTGGCGGTGTCAGTCTTTTCGACTTCGATCAGTTTGACCCCGATACCTGCGCGGAAAAGTGCCCTATCAGCACGTGGCACGAATTTGTTCCCTATCGAAAGGACTCGGGCCACTCGGTCTGGATCGAAATAGATCGCGTGCGAGTCGCGCCTCAACTCATTTCTGGCTCCGATCTGGTAACCAGGTGGAAATCGGACAATGCTCTTAGTCACCCAATCATGCCCTATATCGAGGTTGCACATCTAGGTGCTCTTCCTCGAACAGCATTCAAGCGAGCCTTTCTCGTGAGCAAAGGCGATAGCCAGTTCCATCCGCTTCTGTGATGACTTCGCCCATGCCGTAAGGCCGCTGTGTGCAGAATGTGTGCAATTGGTGCCGATAGTGCCTCACAACACCGCGCTGGAGCGACTACAAACGCTTGATTCTTGGTAGGCCCACGGTGTTTGGATTGCCTCCGGAGCAATAGGTCGGGAGTTCGAATCTCTCCGGGCGCACCATAACCTCCTCGCTGGTAGCACTGCTGACGGCCTTTCTTTCCGCTCGACTCTGTCATTGCTGCGCGTAGGCTCGTTTTAAGCCCTCAATATCAATCTTTTTCATTTTGAGCATCGCTTGCATCACTCTCTTGGACTTCTCCGGGTCCTTATCGCCCATCAACTTGCTCAGAATCGTAGGAACGATTTGCCACGACAGCCCGAACTTATCTTTGAGCCAGCCGCATTCCACTTCCTTCCCACCTCCTGCCGTGAGCTTCGTCCAATACTCATCCACTTCTTCCTGGGTTTCGCAGTTCACCACAAATGATATGGCCTCAGTGAATTTGAAGACCGGACCGCCGTTCAAGGCGATGAATTCCTGCCCCTCGATCTGGAATGTCCCCACCATCACCGTTCCCGCAGGTCCCGGCGATCCATCGGGATAAAGGGTGACCTTTCCGATCCTGGAATTATTGAAAACGGAGGTGTAAAACTTCATCGCCTCCTCGGCGTTGTTGTCGAACCACAGGAACGGCGTGATTTTCTGCATGACGGCTGCTCCTTCTTTTTGGATGACTCTGCTTGGATGGCGAGAGTGGATCGCCCGTTTTCCGGTCAAGTCCTCCATTTCCCGTCTTTCTCTAGACTCTCTCGAACCCGAAACGCAGTGATCTTGCGATCAGTGGCAAAGGTAGGGGCTTCTCCAGTGGAAACTGGATTGAGCCTTTTGCCGTGGCAAATTTCGTAAGATCTTTGGCAAGGGCTTTCACGGCCGAGGGCGTGGGATAGAAGCCGATGTGATGCTTAAAGGCGGCGAAGGTGACTGGTATTCTGTGATAGGAAAACGCCGGCATCCCCCACTTCAGACCTTCCGTAGCGCCGAGCGCAGATCCTCGAATACAGGCGCGCAGCTCACGCAGTTTCTTCCGCGCCTGGTTGGGGGCGGAATTGATGTACTCCGTAACGCTCCTGGGCGACGCTTTTTGGGAAGTCACGGCCCCATTTTATCGGGTTTGCGGTTGCGGTGACGCTCATACCCGTCGGGCAAAAAATGCCTTCGGAGCAATCGGGAGTTCGAATCTTTCTGGGCGCACCAGATTCTTCCTCCCGCCCCATTTTCCGCGATCAACCCCGCCACACTGCGCACCGCCCGGATCATGCCTCCATCGTGACCGTGGCGTCTTCGGGATAACCCTTCAGGCCAAACTCTGGGATATCCAGTCCTTCCAGTTCCACTTCCGGGGCTACGCGCATACTCTTGACCTTGTTGACTAGAGCGAACACGACGTAGGTCGCACCAAATGCCCATACTGCACACAGGGTTGCGCCCATCAGTTGCGTGAGGAACTGTCGGGAGTCCCCGTGAAACAGGCCGGTCACTCCCTGGCCAGCGTGTCCCAGGTAGGAGGACGCGCCCACTCCGTTCCAACCCGCACCATAGGTCCCATCGGCGAAGAGACCGACGCAGACAGCGCCTAACCAGCCACAGTAACCGTGCACTGAGATGGCTCCGCAAGGATCGTCGATTTTGACCACTCGATCGTTGAAGAGAACCCCCATACAAACCACGATCCCCGCCAGAATGCCGATGACCACAGCGGAGGTCGGGGAGACAAAAGCGCAAGGAGCAGTGATGGCAACCAGGCCGGCCAGCATCCCGTTGCAAGCCATGGTGATGTCGGGTTTGCCAAACATGAAGTACCAGAGGAACATCGCAGCCGCTGATCCTGCGACCGCGGCGAGGTTTGTGTTCACTGCAACGACTGAGATGCGAAGGTCCGACGCCCCCAGCGTCGAGCCCGGATTGAAACCCATCCATCCGAACAGCAGAATGAAAGTTCCCGTAACCACATAGACCAGGTTATGCGCTGGAAAGACCTTCACTCTTCCGTCTTCCCCATACTTGCCCAGACGCGGGCCCAGGATCACAGAGAGCGCCATGGCGGCAAACCCTCCCACCGCGTGGACCACGGTCGAGCCGGCGAAGTCCACGTAGCCGTGACCAAGATTCATGGTTGTGCCGATTTGCGATAGCCAACCCCCACCCCAGACCCAGCAGCCGAAGACGGGATAGAGAATGGCTCCGATGAAAAGTTCACAGAGCAGAAACGACCAGAAGGTGATCCGCTCACAAATGGCACCCACAATGATGTAGCCCGCCGTCTCCATGAAAACAACTTCAAACAGGGTCAGGCAAAGACTGCCAGCGTCGTAGCCTGGACCGGTGAGAAAGAAGCCCTTTCCCCCCAGGAATCCCCATTGGCCGCTGCCCAGCAGAAAGTGATTGAGGGTGGGGGTGCCGCCGAGATTTGCCGGGGCCGCGTTGATCGCCACCGCCCCAAACTGAAAGGCGTACCCCACCGCGTAGTAGGCGAGGAAGGCAAAGACATACGCCGCGAAGTTCAGCATCATGAGATGGGCGGCGTTTTTCTTGCGTACCAGTCCGCAGGTCAGCAAGGCAAACCCGGCCTGCATGAACAGTACGAGGTATCCGGTGAGCAGAGTCCAGGAGAAGTTCGTGGCTATCCGGACGTGGCCCACGTGATCGGCCAGCTTGGCGGCTAGCGGTTCTTTCGCCAGCTGGGCCTGGAACTCGTCGTAGTCCTTCTTTTTCTGGGCGTAGTCCGGCGCACTCGGGTCGGGCGGCGGGGGAACGACAAAAGGATTGCCCGCGGCGTCGGTGGTTGTGGTTTTGTCTCCGGTGGCCGTGCCCGACGGATCGGGCGCGGGTCCCTCATCCGCAAAACACGGGGTTAATAAACCACCCAGCACCGCGGTGGCAAAAAACAACAGTGAGCAGCGCAAAAATCGCGATCTTCGCGACCGCTTCCCCGCACCTCTTGCGGTGGCTCCCGCTTTTCCGTCGTCCATCTCTTCCTCCTCCTCATGGGTTGGCCCCCTAGACCAGCGCAAATTCAGAGTTCTGCTTATGTCGAAAGATGATGACTCATTCAGCGGTATGAATTAGGCAGCTGCTTTTCCGATCTCTCCGGTGCGGATGCGGACAACCTCTTCCACCGTCGTGATAAAAATCTTGCCATCACCGATTTTCCCGGTGCGCGCGCCTCCGACGATGGCCTCGACAATTTCGTCCACCTGGTCTTCGCGGGCCACGGGTCAACAGCAATTTGGGATGAAAGTCCACCTTGTACTCGCACCCTCGATAGAACTCGGAGTGGCCCTTTTGCCGCCCGAAACCTATGACCTCGGTGAGCGTGAGCCCTTCTACGCCGATGTTGGTGAGGCGCTCCCGGACTTCCTCCAGATTGCCCTGTCTTATTACGGCATCAATTCGTTTCATCGCAGTTCCTTCCTGACGCCGACTCCACCCGCTCGGGCCCTGATTTGACATTGATTGGCGTAAAAAGTACGCAAGAAAGTCGTAAAAAAACCGTAAAGAAGGCGACGGAGCGGGGAGAAGTCCTTCGAGAGGAGAGGAGAGAGGCGGCCTATGTCCCTGATTACCAAGGCCAGTGACTATAGTCATCTTGTTCGGCGGACCGGCCTGCCTCAGTCTAGGAGAGGCATCACCAACGTTGCGGGGAATAATTACTAGCCTATGAGTGACCCTAAGTATTCAGGCACCGGTGCGGATTGGACGCAGCTTTTGACCGATCCGGCCCTTGTGAGCCATCTGGGAGAGCTGCTACAGGTTTATCGCGAGGCCCCGGCCGAGAAGCGTGACCAAGCCCTGCTTGAGGCGATGCGCAACATCAAGGGCGGCACCGCAAAGGCCGCCACCTCCTCGGGGACAGGCTCGGCAGCACCAGAAGCCCAGCCTGCTGCGGCACCGCAGGCCGCACCCGCACCGCCGGTGGCAACCAGCCCGGCCGCCAGTCCGCCCTTCGAACCAGACATCTTCACCCCTACCTGGGGCGAGGATCGCCGCCGTCACGCTCGCATGCGGTGCTTCGTTGCGGTTGAGTTGCGTCTGGGTAACTCGGCGGTTCCAATCTGGGGAAATCTGTCCAATACCAGTCTCGGGGGATGCTTCGTCGAGACGGCCACGCCCGTGCCCTCCGGGGTAACCGTGGAAATCGGCCTTTGGCTGGCCAACGGCAAGATCTGGATCAAAGGCATCATCCTCACCGGGATTGTTACCAAGAGCAGTCCATCCTTCGGTGTGCGCATCAAATTCTCCGAACTCGAACCCACTGAACGCGAGAATCTACGGCATTTCCTTAAGTTCGTTGAAAGCACGACCAAGGGCTATAACAGCGAGAATGGATATCTGGCCCAGATGAAGCGTTAGGCCTGCCTCCGGTCATCTATCAATCCATACTCACCCAAGAACCAAGTGGGGACAGCCGCAATCGGGCTGTGTGGGTCGGACACTCCTGTCCGACGCCCTTGACTTTGACTTTTGACCCGAGGTTTAACACCTGATGCGGCCCGTCATAACCACGGGAAAAGCACGATCAAAAACAGAACGTCAACTTCAAAGGCGGGCGGACAGGAGTGACCGCCCCACACAACCCGGGGCACCTGTCCCCACGTATTCATTGCCGAAGCAAGGGTTGGCAGAAATTGATAGACTGCGATAGCTTGGATTGGGTATTTCCCGTTTCTAACAGATTATTAAGGAATCGTGCACTTCCATCCGCGTCGGTTGATGACGTACCCTCCAGAGGGAGAGCTTTCATGGTAGCGACCGAGCAAACTTTGGCCGCCGGCAAGCAACTGGACATGCTGTGCATCAACACCATCCGCACCCTGGCAATGGATGGAGTACAGCAGGCGAACTCCGGACATCCGGGCGCGCCCATGGCGTTGGCGCCCGTAACCTACAGCTTGTGGCAGCAATTCCTGCGATATGACCCCGCCGATCCAGTATGGCCGAATCGCGATCGCTTCATCCTCTCGAATGGCCATGCCTCAATGTTGCTGTACGCCATGTTGTACCTGGCCCAGGTGCGCGGTGTGAATCCCGAGTACGAACGGCTGGGTGAATTCGCGGTCACGCCTCGATGACATCAAGAAGTTTCGCCAGCTCGACAGCAAAACTCCCGGACATCCCGAATACCGCTGGACTGCGGGCGTGGAAACCACCACCGGCCCGCTCGGCCAGGGTGTGGGCAACAGCGTAGGCATGGCGATTGCCGGCAAATGGCTGGCGGCGCATTTCAACCAGTCCGGTTTCGAGATTTTCGACTACAACATTTACGCCCTGTGTGGCGATGGCGACATGATGGAAGGCGTGGCCAGCGAAGCCGCCTCCCTGGCCGGCCACCTGAAGCTTTCCAACCTTTGCTGGATTTACGACGAGAACCACGTCACGCTGGACGGCCTGGCCAACGTGTCCTTTACCGAAGACGTGGGCAAACGATTTGAAGGCTACGGCTGGAACGTGGAACACGTCACTGACGCTAACGATCTTCAGATGCTGGCCGATGCTTACAACGGCTTCCTGAAAACTAAAGACCGTCCAACTCTGATCCGGGTAAACAGCCACATCGGCTACGGATCGCCACACAAGCAGGACACCAGCGCCGCTCATGGCGAACCTCTGGGAGAAGAAGAAGTCCGGCTGGTAAAAAAGTTCTACGGTTGGCCCGAGGACGCAAAATTCCTCGTCCCCGACGGCGTGCTGGAGAATTTCAAGAACGGCATCGGCAAGCGCGGCGGGTGAGCTACGTCAGAAATGGGAGACGCTGTTCACGGACTACGGGAAAAAGTATCCCGAGCTGGCGAACCAGATCAAGCGCATGCAACAGCGTGAACTGCCCGACGGCTGGGACAAAAACCTGCCAACCTTTCCCGCCGACGCAAAAGGTATAGCCACGCGCGAGAGTTCGGGGAAAGTCTTGAATGTAGTCGCCGAGAACGTCCCCTGGCTGGTGGGCGGCTCCGCCGACCTGGCAGGTTCCGACCGCACGCGGCTCAAGTTCGAAGGCGCGGGAGATTTCCAGGCGGGCAGTTACGGTGGACGCAACCTGCACTTTGGCGTGCGCGAGCACGGGATGGCGGCCGCGTTGAACGGTATGGCGGTTTCGAAGATCCGCCCGTTCGGAGGTACCTTCTTCAATTTCAGCGACTATATGCGGCCCTCGGTCAGGCTGGCCGCTCTGATGGAGATTCCCACCATCTATGTCTGGACCCACGATTCCATCGGCCTCGGAGAAGACGGCCCGACGCACCAGCCGATCGAGCAGCTGGCGTCGCTAAGGGCGATGCCAGGGCTGATGCTGATAAGGCCCGCCGATGCCAACGAAGTCGTAGAAGCCTGGAAGGTCATCATGCCGTTGCAGCATGAGCCTGCCGCTTTGGTCCTCAGCCGGCAGGCCGTTCCCACCTTCGATCGTTCGAAGTATGGCGCGGCTTCAGGGGTTGCTAAAGGTGCGTACATCCTGGCCGACGCCCCCGACGGCAAGCCGGAAGTCATCCTGATGGGTAGCGGTAGTGAAGTTTCGGTGTGCGTGAGCGCCTACGAACAACTCAAAGCTGAAGGCATCAAGGCACGCGTAGTAAGCATGCCATCGTGGAATCTTTTCGACCACCAGAGCGACGAATACAAAACCAAAGTTCTGCCGCCTGACGTAAAAGCTCGGGTCGCGGTGGAACAGGCCGCCACGTTTGGCTGGTCGCAATATGTTGGTCCATCCGGCATAGTAATAGGGATGCGCCGGTTCGGTGCCTCCGCACCAATCAAGGATTTGCAGAAAAAGTTTGGGTTCACCACAGAGAACGTCGTTGCGGCGGCCCGAAAGGCATTGGGGAAATAAACAGTCGTCAGTCGTCGGTCGTCAGCAAGAGCCTGTTCGGGGTTTTCCTGACGACTGACGACCGACGACTGACGACTAAAAAAGAGAGGTCACATGCAGCCAGTAGGAGTTCTCGAAACCGCCAAAGCCACCAACCCCCTCAAAGAGCTTTTGAAATTCGGTCAATCGGTCTGGCTGGATTACATCCGCCGCGACCTGCTCACCAGCGGCGAACTGAAACGCCTGATCGACGAAGACGGTCTCCGGGGCATGACTTCCAACCCGACCATCTTCGAAAAGGCGATTGCCGGCGGCACGTTGTATGACGATCTGCTCAACTCGTTGCGCTCGCGGACCGATCTCGATGCCAAAGGGCGATACGAGATCCTCGCCATCCGCGACATCCAGGACGCAGCCGACCTTCCTGCGCCCGGTGTACGAGAGCTCGAAGCGGCGCGACGGCTATGTCAGCCTAGAAGTCTCACCCTACCTGGCCCGCGACACCAAGGGCACGCTCGACGAGGCCCGCAGACTGTGGAAGGCCGTCGGACGCGAGAATGTAATGATCAAGATTCCCGGCACCACCGAGGGCATCCCAGCCTTCCAGCAAGCCATCAGCGAAGGCATCAACGTCAATGTGACCCTGCTCTTCGCGCAGGAAGTTTACGTCAAGGTGGCGGAAGCTTACATCGCAGGCCTGGAGAAGTATGCCGCCGGCGGGGGCGACGTCAGCCGGATGGCCAGCGTGGCCAGCTTCTTCATCAGCCGCATTGACTCCGCAGTAGATGCCATTATCGACACCCGGCTCAAGGCTTCGAAAGATGCGCGGGAACAGGAGCAACTCAAGAGCATCCAGGGAAAAGTGGCGATTGCAAATGGCAAGCAGACTTACGAGAAGTACCAGGCCATATTCAGCACCCCTCGCTGGAAGGCTCTAGCCGCCAAGGGAGCGCAGACACAGCGCGTGCTCTGGGCCAGCACCAGCACCAAGAACCCGGCCTATCGCGATGTGCTGTACGTCGAGGAACTGATCGGGCCGGACACAGTTGATACCATTCCGCCGGCAACGCTCGACGCCTTCCGCGATCACGGAAAGCCGCGTTTAAGCCTGACCGAAGATCTTCCGGCGGCCTACAAGACCATGGAAACCGCGGCCAAGGTCGCTATCTCGATGAAAGAGGTCACCGACAAGTTGACCGATGACGGAGTGCGTCTATTCTCCGAGGCCTTCGACAAACTACTTGCGGCAGTAGAAAAGAGTTCGAAATCCAAATGAGTCCGAAAGTAAGTCTTCAGACCTCCAAACTACCCGAGGCCTTGGCGGCCTCGGTGAAGGCGAACATTGAAGATTGGCGCGCGGGGGACAAGGTCCGGCGTTTCTGGCAGCACGATGCCTCGCTCTGGACCGGGACGGACGAAGCCAACTGGATGGGCTGGCTTGACATCACCGCCCAGCAGCTCGCCCAGAGCGACAAACTGCGCGCCGCAGTGGCCGACGTAAAAAAAGAAAACTTCAGCGACATCCTGCTGCTGGGCATGGGCGGTTCCAGTTTGTGCCCTGACGTGCTGGCAGTGACCTTCGGCAGGATTGCGGGCTTCCCGCAATTGCACGTGCTCGATTCCACAGATCCGGCGCAGGTCAAGGCAGCCGAAAACAAAGTCAACCTGGCCAAGACACTGTTCGTCGTCTCCAGCAAATCCGGCACCACGCTCGAGCCTAATATTTTCAAGCAGTACTTCTTCGAACGAGCGAAGCAGACTGTCGGCGCAGATAAAGCCGGCAGCCGCTTTATCGCCATCACCGATCCCGGTTCGAAAATGCAGCAGGTCGCCGAGGCCGATCACTTCCGGCATATTTTTCCCGGCCTGCCCAGCATCGGCGGGCGTTATTCGGCGCTCTCGAACTTTGGTGTGGTACCGGGCGCGCTCATGGGTTTGGACATGAGTCGGTTCCTGGCCCGTACCCAGGAAATGGTCGAAGCTTGCGGGGCGGGTGTAGGGGTAGAACAGAATCCCGGTGTTCTGTTAGGAATCATCCTCGGGACTGCCGCCCGCAGCGGACGCGACAAACTCACCCTGATCGCCTCGCCAAAAATCTCCGCCCTCGGCGCATGGCTCGAACAACTGGTGGCCGAATCCACCGGCAAGCAGGGCAAGGGCATAGTGCCGGTGGATCGCGAAGACGTTGGGCCTTCCGAGGTTTATGGCAACGATCGCATGTTTGCTTACGTGCGTCTGGAATCCGCGCCGGACAAGGCTCAGGACGCCAAAGTTGCAGCGCTGGAGCAGGCCGGGCAGCCCGTCGTCCGCATTCCTCTCGGCGACATTTACGATTTGGGCCAGGAGTTTTTCCGCTGGGAAATCGCCACCGCCGTGGCCGGGTCCATCATCGGAATCAACCCCTTCAACCAGCCCGATGTTGAAGCCAGCAAGATCGCGACCCGCAACCTGACCACGGAATACGAGAAGACCGGCTCCCTGCCCGCGGAGAAACCGGTTCTCGAAGACGGCGGCGTCAAACTATTTGCGGATACGGTCAACGCCGATGCCCTGGCCAAAGCCGCGGGCAGTGACAAGATGCTGGCGGGATACTTACGCGCCCACATTAGGCGCGCGGGTGCGGGCGATTACTTTGCCTTACTGGCTTATATCCAGATGAATACCGAGCACGAAACACTTCTGCAGAAATTGCGTCTGGCGTTGCGTAACCGGAAGCGAGTGGCCACCTGTCTCGAATTTGGTCCGCGGTTCCTCCATTCCACGGGTCAGGCCTACAAGGGTGGGCCGAACAGCGGAGTCATTCTGCAGATCACCTGCGATGATGCCGCCGACCTGCCCGTGCCCGGGCAGAAGTACACTTTCGGCGTGGTCAAAGCGGCGCAGGCTCGGGGCGACTTCCAGGTCCTGGCGGAACGTGGACGCCGGGCGTTGCGGGTCCATCTGGGCAAAGACCTGGCAGCCGGCCTCGAGCGCTTGTCCGCCGCGTTTCATCAAGCTCTAACCTGAATTTCGTCCCGGGATACTACACTGGTTTACACTATGGCCGCCGAAAGCAGTGGCGGTGGGCTATAGAAACGATTTAATATCGGATAAGGAGCGGATTTATGCGTCTGGGAATGGTCGGTCTGGGCAAAATGGGCGCCAACATGACGCGCCGCCTCATGCGCGGCGGGCATGAACTCGTGGTCACCGATCTGAGTGCTGACAATGTAAAAAAGATTTCCGGCGAGGGTGCGATCGCGTCCGCTTCTCTCGATGACTTCGTCGGCAAACTGGGCAAGCCCCGCATCGCCTGGCTGATGGTTCCAGCCGGTACTCCTACCGAGCAGACCGTCGATGCCCTGGCGCAGCGCATGCAGGCCGGCGACATTCTCATCGATGGCGGCAACTCCTATTTCAAAGATGACGTGCGCCGTTCAGCCAAGCTAAAGCAAAAAGGTATTCACTACGTTGACGTCGGAACCAGCGGCGGAGTTTGGGGACTCGAACGCGGCTACTGCATGATGATCGGCGGCCCCAAGGACGTGGTACAGCAACTGGATCCGATCTTCAAGACGCTGGCCCCCGGCCGCGGCGATATTGCCCGCACCCCCGGGCGCGAGAAGATGACGGGAACCGCCGAGGACGGCTATATCTACTGCGGCCCTTCCGGCGCGGGACACTTCGTCAAAATGGTGCACAACGGAATTGAATACGGGCTGATGCAGGCCTACGCCGAGGGTTTCGATATCTTCCGCAATGCCACCAGCAAAGAGGTCCCGGAAGAGCATCGCTATGATCTGAACCTGGCTGACATCGCCGAAGTCTGGAGGCGCGGCAGTGTGGTGAGTTCGTGGCTGCTGGACCTGACGGCCATTGCGTTGGCGCAAAATCCCACGCTCGCCGAATACACCGGTTTCGTTCAGGATTCTGGAGAAGGGCGCTGGACGATTCAGGCCGCTATTGACGAAGCGGTCCCGGTCGATGTTCTGTCGGCGGCCCTTTACGTCCGTTTCCGTTCGCGACAGGAACATACTTTCGCAGAGAAGATGCTCTCCGCGATGCGGCAACAATTCGGTGGTCACGTCGAACCGGGAACGATCAAGAAGTAGATATGGCCCAGACTGAAGTAATGCCTGCAGTGGAGCAGCAGCGGATCGGCAAGACGAGCGATCCCTGCACCATGGTGATTTTTGGCGCCAGCGGCGACCTGACCCGCCGCAAATTGATTCCTGCGCTCTACAATCTGGCGAAAAACGACTTGCTGTCGCGGGAGTTCGCCGTGATCGGCGTGGCGCGTTCGCCACTATCCGACGAGGATTTCCGCAACAAAGTTTCAGAAGACATCAAGCAATTCGCTACCGACAAGGTGGATCCCGACATTTGGGAGTGGTTCATCCGCGGCATTTACTACTTGAGCGGCGACATGGCTGACAAGAACCTTTATCTGCAGCTGAAGGATTTGCTGGACAAAGTTGACCGCGACCACTCCACCCACGGCAATCACATGTACTACCTGGCCACCGCAGCGGATTATTTCGGCCCCGCCGTAGAGCACCTGGCAGAGGTCGGGCTCATGCAACAGGAGGGTCAACGCTGGCGGCGGGTGGTCATCGAGAAGCCCTTTGGACACGACCTCGAATCGGCCCGGCTGCTGAACCAGCGACTCCTGCGTGTGGCCGAGGAAAAGCAGATCTATCGCATCGACCACTACCTGGGGAAGGAAACCGTCCAGAACATCCTGGCGCTACGCTTCGCCAATGGAATCTTTGAGCCCATCTGGAACCGGCGTTACATCGATCACGTACAGATTTCGGTAGCGGAAACGGTGGGCGTGGAGAAGCGCGGCGGCTATTACGACAAGGCCGGCGCCCTGAGGGACATGGTGCCCAATCACATCATGCAGCTCATCAGCCTGACTGCAATGGAGCCGCCAGTATCATTTCGCGCCGATGCAGTGCGTGACGAACAGGGGAAGATCCTGCATGCCATTCAGCCCATGAGTTCGGAAGACGTGCTGATCCGGACGGTTCGCGGCCAGTACGGCGAAGGCATCAGCGGCGGCGAACGCGTGCCTGCCTATCGCAGCGAGCCCGGAGTTCCCCCCGACTCCAAGACCGAAACCTTCGTTGCCATGAAGCTGTTGATCGATAACTGGCGCTGGGCAGACGTTCCCTTTTACCTTCGCACCGGCAAGCACCTCCCCAGCCGCAGTACCACAATCGTCATCCAGTTTCGCCGCGCTCCGTTTGTTCTGTTCCGCGACACTCCGGTGGAGAACCTGATGCCCAACCAACTGGTGCTGCACATCCAGCCGGAAGAAGGCATTTCTCTGCGCTTTGCCGCCAAGGTGCCCGGACCAGCGATGCGACTGGGCGCAGTGAACATGAGCTTTGAATATTCCGATTATTTCGGAGTCATCCCCAGCACCGGCTACGAGCGCCTGTTGCACGATTGCATGATCGGCGACGCCACCCTGTTCCAGCGTGCGGACATGGTTGAAGCGGGATGGTGCGTCGTCAGCCCCGTTCTGGACGTCTGGAAGGCGCTGCCGCCACGCAATTTTCCCAACTATGCCGCCGGGACGTGGGGCCCGAAAGAGGCCGAAGACCTGCTGGAACGAGACGGCCGCCACTGGAGGAATTTCGAGAAATGATTCTGGCAGGCGACATTGGAGGTACCCACGCTCGGCTGGCATTCTTCGACGCGGTGGATGGCCGCTTCAGCCTGGTCTCCGCTTCCATCTTTCCCAGCCGCGAGTACTCCGGTCTGGACGAGATCGTAGCCAAGTTCGTGGATACGTCAAACCTGCATCCCGACACTGCCTGCTTTGGTATTGCGGGTCCAGTGCGCAACGGGCGGGTGGAAGCGTCGAATCTTCCCTGGATCATTGAGTCCAAGCGCCTGGCCGATGAGCTCAAGATCAAGAAAGCCTATTTGATTAACGATCTCGAAGCCAATGCCTGGGGCATTCCTGCTCTCGACGCCAAGGACGTAGTTGCGCTCAACCATGTGAAGGGACAGCCAGTGGGCAACCAGGCGGTGATCGCCGCCGGAACCGGGCTGGGCGAAGCCGGAATGTATTGGGACGGCACGAAGCACCACGTATTCGCCTGCGAAGGTGGTCACGCGGATTTCGCTCCGCGCACCCAGTTGGAAGTGGAGCTGTTCAACTACCTGCAAATCCGCTTCGGCCACGTCAGCTATGAACGCATCGTTTCCGGTCCCGGCCTGATAAATGTTTTCAACTTTCTGCGCGCCACCGGACGTGGGACACCTCCGCAGTGGCTGGCTGATGAAATGTCCCAATCAGACCCTGCGGCCGCAATCTCACGCGCCGGCATCGACAGCAAGTGCGGGCTATGCCAACAGGCGCTCGACCTGTTCGTCTCCATCTACGGGGCCGAGGCGGGTAATCTGGCGCTCAAGATCATGGCTACGGGCGGGATATATCTGGGCGGCGGCATCGCTCCCAAACTGCTTTCGAAACTCTCCGGACCATTGTTCATGCAAGCCTTCACCGGAAAAGGCCGGATGCAAGCCTTGCTGGAGTCAATGCCGGTCAGGGTGATCACCAACGACCGCATCGCTTTGCTGGGCGCCGCCCGTTGCGCCCTGGTCAAAAATACGGCGGCGTAAAATAATTCCTGCATGCCGGCTCAACCTGAAATTCGCATCTTGAAGACTGCCGCGGAGTTGTTTGAGGTGGCAGCGGCGGAGTTCGCGGCTCAAGCCAACCAGGGGGTGCGGGACAACGGAAGATTTGCCGTGGCTCTCTCCGGCGGCTCAACGCCCAGGGCCCTTTACTCCCTGCTGGCCACCAAGTCCAATACTCCGTGGGACAAGATTTGCTTTTTCTGGGGCGACGAGCGCCACGTTCCACCCGACCATCCCGAAAGCAACTACCGCATGGCCAATGAGGCGCTGCTTTCCAAGGTCCCGGTGCGGCTGGAAAATGTCTTTCGGATCCATGCCGAGGAAAAGGACGCGGCCGCGGCGGCCCTGCAATACGAGCAAGCGCTCAGAGATTTCTTTCACCTCTCACCCGGCCAGTTTCCCCGCTTTGACCTGGCACTCCTGGGGACCGGACCCGACGGGCACACGGCTTCCCTTTTCCCCGGCACCACCGGACTGAACGAAACCCAGCGTTTAGTGGTAGCCAACTGGGTGCCAAAATTCAACACCCACCGCATCACTTTCACCTTCCCGGTCTTGAATGCCGCCGCCTGTGTCATTTTTCTAGCCAGCGGACCCGACAAGGCCGCAATTCTTCACCAGGTTCTCGAGAATAGCGCCGCCGATCTGCCAGCGCAAAAGGTGCAGCCGACTAACGGGAAATTGATCTGGCTGGTGGACCAGGCAGCGGCCGACGCGTTGTCCCGCCGGAGCGGCTGAGTTGAATCTCACTGAACCTCGATCGAGACCACCCGTCCCACGCCATCGCTCGGCAAAATTGGGATCGATGCTGAGAGCGCACAGACAAAAACTCCCGATGGATAGTAGCTCAGGCCAGGGCGCAATCCAAGCTTCCAGCGAGGAGCGCCTTTAGAACACAGGCACCAGGTTATGTTTCTTGGAATACATCTTGCGATCGACCGCCCGCAAGACATCTTCGGCGTCGGAGCCGGTGACATAAGGGGCCAGGGCCCAGCTGAACGAGAGTTCGAAATCCTTCTTGTTGGTCAGGTTCCACTGATCCACTTCCCGGAGGATCCGCTGCACCGGATGATCGGCCTGCTCTTCGGTGGTGTCCGGCATCATGATCAGAAACTCGTCTCCGCCTTGACGGAATGCCAGGTCGGCGCCGCGAAAAACATTCCGCAGTATCTTGGCGAACTCGATCAGCACTCTGTCTCCTTCGAGCGCTCCGAATTTGGAACTGATGGCGCTGAACCCGTTCAAGTCAATCGCCATGAAAGTCAGGCTGCTGCCCTGCCGGTTGGCACGCGCCACCTCGCGCGGAAGCAGCTCGTTCAAGGCCCGCCGGTTCAGAAGCTGAGTGAGCGGGTCAATCAGCGACAGACTCTCCAGCCGCTCATTCAAGACCAGTTCACGAATCAAAGCCAGGCGAGTGCTGTTCAGGGTCCGCTTTTGTGACAACAGGTAAATGTTGAACAACAAGACCAGAGAGATCAATCCAAAGAAGAGTTGGGGTAGATAGAAGCGGTCGATGTGGGCAAAGAGCTGCGACCACACGAGGTTGGGCAAAATTAGCGCCAGCAGGCCCGAGGTCAGTACCAGCATTACCAGAATTCCGATTGACCAGAGCTGCAGATCGCGGCCGGAAAGCTGCTGAATCTGCTGCTGAATCTCGTCCGCGCGCACCAACATGGAGGGCTGGGTTGTACGCTCTTCAGCGGACTGCGACATTCCCTCTCCTCGCAAACACAGGTTTCCCTGATCTGGAACACTCGTCCTTAGAATTTGTACCGTAATTGAGGCAGGAACGGAGCGGGAAAGGCTTCTTCAAAGGTTACGTTAGTAATCTGGTGGTCGGAACCGGGGGACTTTATCAAGGATAGTCGACGTCCACCAGCACGTTGTGTCCGCTCTCCTTGCGGAACGTGACTAGAACTTTGTGTCCCACGGGCAGGGCGTTCCGCATGTCTCCCTCGAACACCAGCAGGTTCGACGTGTTGCCACCACCGGACAGGGTCACAACCGACTTGTTGGGCTGGCCCACGCCCGATTCGTAGAACTGAACGCTCTCCACTTTACCCCGTTGCCTGAGCCCGCCAGAGGCGGTCGAGGTTGTCGCCGAAGATCCTTGCGTTCCGCTGCCCTTCTTGCGCAGCTCGATAAGGATATTTAATCCAACGATGCCCGACATGGCCGCCAGGATCAGGCACATGAACAATCCGTCCACGGTGGTGATCGAACCGTTGAGCACGATCCAGGCAATGCCCAGCAATGGAACCAGCGCCAAGAGCACCGAGACGACCAGCATCATGATTTTTTCCGGAAGGCCGAAGTCATGGCCAACAGATTAACAAAAAAGGGCCTAGCGGTTCACCTGTTAAGGGAGAAGATCAGGTTTCAGGTTTCAGGTTTCAGGTTTCAGGTTTCAGGTTTCAGGTTTCAGGTTTCAGGTTTCAGGTTTCAGGTTTCAGGTTTCAGGTTTCAGGTTTCAGGTTTCAGGTTTCAGGTTTCAGGTTTCAGGTTTCAGGTTTGAAAGTTTCGGGCTTGAAACCTTGAAACTTCAAGCTCAGGCGCAGGTGTCGCGCCAGTCGGAGATTTCCTTCAAGCCGTCCGCCCGGGTCTGTTCGAAGAGCCGCACCCGGTGGCGCGAGTGTTCAAACTCGTGGATGTCCGCCCAGACTTCAGCCTGCCAGGCTTCATCATGAATCGCGGTTTCGCCGCAGGTGGCGCAGCGGGTGTGGAGCTTACGAATCAAGCGAGCAGGAACGGCAACCGGGCCGGGAGGCAGTTCGACAAAGATGCAGCGTACTTCCTGGATGTCTTCGTTATCGCCAATGATGTGTTCATAGCGCAGCAGGTAACCGAAGGCCAGCTTTCTGGCTTCCTGTTCAGCCTCGGCGCGGGTGTGAAAGGGACCATACTCGGCCCGCATCTGTTCGGTTGAATCGCACGCCATCCAAAACGTTTCCTTGTATGCCATCATTGCCTCGTGGGGTCGGACTTTGGTTGGCTTAGAAGAAAGCGCCGGAGGGTCCTGGGACTACGCCCCGCTCTGAGGAATGCAATTGAACTGCCGGGATCGAACCGCTGAAAGGACGGATATAGATCATTATAGATCAATCACTTACGAGATATTCCAAAAGATCGCAGGAGAGCAAAATGCAAGCTTTTGCAGCCTTTTCCCCGCCGCAGGCCTTTGGGTCAATTCTCGGGTGACGGATGCCCCACCCTCTTTTCGCGTACTTCGCGAAAAAGGGTGGGTGTTGGGGGATCATTCGTACACCTATCAGAATATTAGTATCGAGGGGCCTCAGCCAAGCTTCGCTTGGGCGGGAGGTTCGACCGCTGCAAAGACGAAGCGCTTGGTAGCCAAGGCTTCGCCATGTCTCTCGACAGAGAAGTCTGACATTTTTTGACGGTTCCTCAGGTGTCGCACAAGGCCCCCGGCGCGAGTATTTGGAATCGGGTCAGGCCGAGCCACCCCCGCTATCCGGGCGAATCCGCTCAGGAAGCAATCGTCGCCGACAAGACCTCTCTCGGCCGCATGGCTAGTTCTTCCTGCCATCTCTCGCCACCGTGCCGGGCGACATAGATAGCCAGCTCCAGGCGGCTCCATACGCCCAGTTTGTCGAACGTGTTACGCAGGTAGTTCTTCACTACCTGTTCAGTGGTGCCAATGGCGCGAGCAATCTCGCGGTTGGTCTGGCCTTCCCAGACCAGGGCCGCGACTTGCATTTCCTTTACAGTCAGCCGCTCACGGGGTTGCATGTTTCATCTGCTCCTTTACGAACATCGCGGTCGCCAGCTTGACCCGTCTTCTGCCGTCCCGGATACCTGCCCGCAGGAACAGTGTCCGCAGATGTTGCTTCACCGTTCTGGGGCTGATGTTCAGTTGTGTTGCGATCTCTTTGTTACTGCAGCCCTGTATCAGCAACTGCAAGACTTGTTCATCGCGCGGTGTAATCTTGATGTGGTTCAGGCTTAGCATGGCGTTCCCTTATTGATCGCTTTTGCCGGGTTCGCTTGCTCCTGGGTTGCGATCGAGATTACCCAGAAGCAACTGCTTCGCCAAAGCTTCGCTGCCCCGCACAAAGGGACAAAGCCTTGCGAATGCTACTTCTTGGTCTATGGCCCATGGTGCCCGGGCTGATCCGCCAAGCCTGAACTGGGACAGCTCGTCCCACAACGGGCGCGGGCACGGATAGAATTGCCTGCAGGGGGACAGCATGCGCGTGCTGGTGGTCGAGGATGAAATCCGGCTGGCCGAAAACGTTGCCCGCAGTTTGCGGGAGAGCGCCGGCTACGCGGTGGATGTTGCCGCCGACGGCCAGGAGGGATTGTTTCTGGCCGAATCGAACCCCTACGACGTCGTTCTGCTCGACCTCATGCTGCCCAAGCTGGACGGTATGGAATTGCTGGGCAGAATCCGCCAGGCCGGCCAGCACACGCCCGTCCTGGTGCTGACCGCCCGCGACGACAAGGAATCCGTCGTGGCTCTGCTCAATGCCGGGGCCGACGACTACCTCACCAAGCCGTTTGATCTGGGCGAACTGCTGGCCCGCACCAAGGCTTTGATCCGTCGCGGCAAGGGACAGCCCTCCCCGGTGGTCGTCATCGGCGATCTCGAACTGAATACGGTAAACCGGACCGTGCAGCGCGGGGGGAAGGCAATCACGCTGACCGCCATGGAATATCGCGTTCTCGAGTACCTGGTGCACCGCCCGCGCGCCGTGGTCTCAAAGACCGAACTGCTCGAGCATTTGTACGATTACAACTGGGAAAAATTCAGCAATGTGATCGAAGTCTATATCTCCGGGCTGCGGCGCAAACTTAACCAGGGATCGTCGCGGCAACTGATCCGCACCCTGCGCGGCCAGGGCTATATGTTGCAGGACTGATTTCCGAAATAACGGACATGCGGCGCGACTCCATCCAACGGCGGCTCATCGCTTCAGTCCTGCTGTCTCAGATAATCCTGACCGCGGGGCTGGTGGTGATAGGGGTTCTCGTCACCTACTGGCGCCTCATTTCCACGCTCGACGCCAGCATGCAGGCCCACGCCATCAGCGTGGCGGTATTGGTTCGCTATACCGAAGACGCCAGCGGGCACGTGTATTTTGACAACAGCCTGCTGCCCGAGTCGATTGACCCCAATCATCCCGACCAGTTCACCGTCTGGGCCGACCGCACCGGATTTTTGACCCGTTCCGAAGACTGGCCCGAAGGCCTGCAGTTCCAGCCCGGCCCCAGCGAACATTGGAATTTCACCTGGGCCGGAGTCCCGTATCACGCACTGCGCATCACTCATGTTCCGGTGCTGGATCGGGAAGAAGGCGCAGCCTTCCGTCCCCAGACCCTCACCATTGTTTACGCCTCGCCCACCGTCCGGATACGACACCAGGTTAAGGTCGCGGGTGCGTCCATTGCCCTGGCCAGCCTGCTCCTGCTGGGCGCAACCACCTGGCTGGCTTCGTGGAAGATTCGACGCGGCCTGCTGCCTTTGCAGATTCTGGCCCGGCAGGCTGCCTTGGTCTCCACCCAGAGTTGGAAGCTTCAACCCCCCAAGGAAGCGGAGGAGATCGAGGAACTGCGTCCCCTGACTGAATCGATGACCCAGATGCTGGCGCGTCTTGAGTACGCCTTCAAACAGCAACGGGAATTCGTGGGCAACGCTGCGCACGAGTTGAAGACCCCGGTGGCGGTGCTGAAGTCCACCCTGCAGTCCTTGCTGCAGCGTCCCCGAAGCTCGGAAGAGTATCGCGCCGGCGTACAGGCGTCGCTCCAGGATTTGGCCCGGCTGGAACAACTGCTGCAGTGGATGCTCCGGCTGGCCCGGGCGGAGCAGTGGGCACAGAATGCGCAGGGGCGCAACCTTGAGGTAATCGACATCAACTCCACCTGCGAAGAAGCGGTGGAGAGAATTCGAAGTCTGGCGCAGTCTCGCAACACGACTATTCGTCTGGCGACTAACGGGCCGGTACCCATCCGTGCTGATCCTGAGGACTTGCAACTGGTTTGGACGAACCTGCTGGAGAATGGGGTCCGTTATAGTCCCGAGGGAGCATCGGTAGAAGTTGTAGTGGCCCGTGACGGCGACCGGGCGCGGATCTCTTTTCAGGACCATGGCTTCGGTATTGCCGCCAGCGATCTGCCCAAGATTTTCGAACGCTTCTATCGCGGAGACCGCTCTCGGTCTCGCGCCACCGGCGGTTTTGGCCTGGGCCTGGCCATTGCCAAGGCCCTGGTGGAAGCCTACGGCGGAAGCATTGCCGCGGAAAGCACTCCGGGTAAGGGCACCCGCATGACAGTGGAGCTACCCCTTCCCAGGCAATGACCCGGCCCTGCCCCTCAGCCGGCTTCAGCTTCCCTTAAGGTAGGTTCCGGTACTATCTACGGTTCGGCCCGGATCATGGTGACACCTATGTCAAATTATTCTTGCAACTGCATCGTGGGTAAACGATTGAGGTTGGTCTTCGCGATGTTGGGCCTGCTCACGATTGCATCCGCCCAGAACTCGCTGCCTGCGGTCGATGCAGGTAGCAATCCAAATCAGGCCGCGAACGCCGCTCCTCTGACCGTGACCTTGCAGGATGCCATCAACCGCGCGCGGAAAAATAATCCCGAGTATCACGCCGCCCTGACCGCCTACGGTTCGGCGAAGGAAGACCGCGTTCAAGGCCGCGCCGCCCTGCTCCCGAATGTGAACTACGACGCAGGATTTCTCTACACTCAGGGCAATGGCACATCCACGGGTCGATTCGTGGGCGCCAATGGAGTGCACGAATACATCAGCCAGGGCAATGTGCACCAGGATATTTCCCTGCAGGGAATCGCAGAATACCGGCGCACGCGAGCCGCGGAGGCGGTGGCACGCGCCCGCTCCGAGATCGCCGCTCGCGGCCTGGTGGTGACCGTGGTACAGGCCTATTACCGTTTCGTGGTGGCGCAGCGGAAGTACGACACTGCCCAGCGCGCCGCGGCCCAGGGCCAGCGCTTTCTCGATATCAGCCAAAAACTCGAGCAGGGCGGCGAGGTGGCGCACTCGGATGTGATCAAGGCCCAGATTCAGTATCAACAGCAGCAGCGCGACCTCCAGGAATCGGATCTGGAGATGAATCGCAGCCGGCTGGAGCTGGCGGTGCTGATCTTTCCCGATTTCAACGAACAATTCAGCGTAGTGGACGATCTGCAGACTCCCGAGCCGCTTCCGTCCTTGACAGAAGTCCAGACCGCTGCCGCCCGCCAGAATCCCGATTTGCGGGCCGCCATGGGCGCGCTCCAGGAAGCGCGGCAAGGAGTTGGCGTGGCGTGGTCTGGCTTCCTGCCCTCGCTCAAACTGGATTACTTCTACGGCATTGACGCGAACCACTTCGCGACTCGACAGTTCGATCCAGCCTCGCAGCTGCCGGTGCGCAATCTCGGATACGCCGCGACCGCGACACTACAGTTGCCGGTCTGGAACTGGGGAGCCAATCGCAGCCGGTTGAAGCAGGCCGGTCTGCGGCGGGAGCAGGCGCAGCTGGAGCTGACGTTCACCCAGCGCCAGCTGCTGGCAAGGTTGCGCTCGTTGTACAACGAGGCCCAAACCGCCCGCTCGGAACTGGATTCTCTTAGTCAGTCGGCGGAACTGGGGGCGGAGAGCCTGCGCCTGACCACCCTGCGTTATCAGTCGGGAGAAGCCACCGTGCTGGAAGTGGTGGACGCGCAAAATACCTCCACCCTGACGCGCAACGCTTTCAGTGACGGCCAGTCGCGCTTTCGCGTAGCGCTGGCGAACCTGCAGACCTTGACAGGAACTTTCTGAAACCAGAGATGAAAAACCGTGAGAGTGTCCCGTCCTCGTCTCTCCGTCCCTGGGAGAGACAGGGCGGGGTATTCCCCGAAAAAGACAGAAGTACCTCAGGGGCTGAAGCCCCCACCTATTTGAAGCGGCTAATTGCAGGGCCAAGGCCCTGCTCCACCGAAACCAAAGTTTTTTCCCAGGCTGTGAAAGCTGTCACCTCCCCCACCCCCAAGACTTCGCATCTGCGCCGCGCAGTTACCTTGACCGTCCTCCCCTTACTTTTCCTGCTGAGCTGCTCCAGCGATTCCGGCGAGAAAGAGGCTGCGGTCCCGGTGCAGGTGGTCACCGTAAAAAAGGAAACACTCCAGCGCACGGTGACGGCCGAGGCCGTTCTGTTTCCCTTGCAGCAGGCAGCAATCACTCCAAAGATCAGCGCGCCGGTCAAAGCCTTCTACATTAAGCGCGGCAGCAAGGTACACAAAAGCCAGCTGCTAGCAGTGCTTGAGAATGGCGACCTCGCAGCCGCAGCCCAGGAGAACAAGGGCTCCTATGATCAGGCCCAGGCCGCCTACGAAACCACCACCGCCTCCGATCTCCCCCAGGAGGTTCAGAAGGCGCAACTCGACGCGCAAGCCGCTAAGCAACTCCTGGCCGCCCAGCAGAAGATTTACGACAGCCGGCAGGAACTCTTTCAGCAAGGAGCGATGCCGCGCAAGGAACTCGACCAGGCGGGAGTGGACCTGACCAGCGCGCGAAACCAGTATGAGATCGCGCAGCAGCATCTCGACGCGCTGATGAAAGTAGGGAAACAGCAGCAGCTCAAATCCGCGGCGGGCCAGCTGGAATCCGCCAAGGGCAAGTACCTGGGCTCGGCAGCACAACTCAGCTATTCCGAAATCCGCAGCCCTATGGATGGCGTGGTGGCTGACCGTCCGCTCTACCCCGGCGAGATGGCTGCAGCCGGGGCGCCGCTCCTCACCGTGATGGACATTTCGCAAGTCATCGCCCGCGCCCATATTCCGCAGCCCGAAGCCGCCCTGCTCAAAGTTGGCGACAAGGCGACAGTCACCGTTCTCGGGCAGGAGAATCCGATTGAAGGCAAGATTACGGTGGTCAGCCCGGCGCTCGATCCCAACAGCACCACGGTCGAGATCTGGGTGCAAATCAAGAACGCCGATCAGCGTCTGAAGCCCGGCACCAGCGTGCAGGTGTCCATGCTGGCGCAGACCATTCCGGATGCCCTGGTCATTCCCGCTGCGGCGCTGCTTACCGCGCAGGACGGCAACACCTCAGCGATGCAGGTCAGCGGTGACGATCACGCGTACAACAAGAACGTGCGCGTGGGCATTCGTCAAGGCGATACGGTGCAGATCATCGAAGGTCTGCAGGCCGGAGACCGCGTGGTCGCTTCCGGGGCCTACGGCCTGCCGGACAAGAGCAAGATCAAAGTGGAAAGCCAGAATGAAAAGTAGCCGGGAAGCGAATTCGCCAGACTCGGCCTACTGGTTTTGGCGTCATTCCAAGCCGCTGATCTTCGTGATTCTGACCCTGGCACTGGTCGGTGGCTACCTGGCCTTCAGCATTCCGGTTGCGGTCTTCCCCGCCACCAACTTTCCTCGCATTCTGATCGCAGTGGACAACGGAGTCATGCCCACCGATCAGATGATGGTCACCCTCACCCGGCCGATCGAAGAAGCCGTGAACAGCGTTCCCGGACTGCAGGAGGTGCGCTCGATCACCAGCCGCGGCTCGGCCGAGATCGATCTGTTTTTCGACTGGAAGGTGGATACCATCCTGACCTTGCAATACGTAAACGCCGCCCTCTCGCGCGTCCAGGCGGACCTCCCGCCGACCGCAAGTGTGGTGGCCAACCGCATGACCTTCGCCAGCTTTCCCATCATCGGATACAGCCTGACTTCCGCAACCGTTCCGCAAACCCAACTCTGGGAGATGGCAACCTACGAAATCAAGCCGCGATTGAACCGGCTGGACGGCGTGTCCACGGTCCTGGTGCAGGGCGGACAGCAGCCGGAATTCCACATCACCCCCGACCCCGCGAAGCTGCTGACCGCGAACGTCACCATCACCGACATCCTGGACACCATGCGGCGAACTAACCTCATCGATTCCCCGGGCCTCTTCGAACGCAACCATCAACTGGTGCTGGCGCTGGTGAGCGGGCAGGTGCGAACGCCGCAGCAGATCGCGGACACGGTCATCAAGAACACGCCCGCGGGAATTCCCGTGCGCATCGGCGATGTGGCCACCGTTGCGCCCGGAGTCAAGCCCTTATATACGATCGTCACGGCCAACGGCCAGCCGGCGGTGCTGCTCAACATAAACCGGCAGCCGGACAGCAACACAGTCCAGGTGGCGGACGAAGTTCACCGTCAAGTCGCGGAGATTCGCAAGTCGCTTCCGCCCGGAATTGAAATCAGGCCGTTCTATGACCAGTCCATCATCGTGGGCGATTCCATCAGGAGCGTACGCGATGCGATTCTGCTGGGCCTGGTTCTGGCCTCCATCATCCTGGTGGTTTTCCTGCGTGACTGGGGAACATCCATTGTCGCCGGACTGGTGATTCCGGTGACGGTGCTGGTGACCTTCATCGCTCTTAAGCTGCTCAATCAGAGTTTCAATCTGATGACGCTGGGCGGACTGGCCGCAGCCGTGGGGCTGGTGATTGACGATGCCATCGTGGTCGTGGAAAACATCGTGCTTCACCGCGACGCCGGCGAAGGACGGCTGCAGGCTATCCATGGTGCGCTCCAGGAGATCACGATTCCCCTGATCGGCTCGACCGTCACTCCGGTCGTGGTTTTCCTGCCTTTGATTTCCATCACTGGAGTTACCGGAACATTCTTCCGCGCCCTGGCCGTGACCATGGGTGTGTCCCTGTTCACGTCTCTGGCGTTGGCCCTGACTTGGACGCCGAGCCTGAGCCAGTACTTCATCGGGAGGCGCAAGCAGAACCGCGAGAGCGAAGCTACGGAGGGAACGGAAGAAGCCTCGATGGCGCGACTGCTCGCCGCCGAAGATGATTCTCTCGGAGGCTTCTTCAGAAAGATCGTGGACTTCCACGCCCAGTGGCTGCGCCGGGCCCTGGCCCATCCCCTGTGGCTGGCAGGTTTGAGCCTGGTCCTGGTGGCCGGCTCGTACCTTTGCTATCGCTATTCCGGTTCCGACCTGATGCCGGAAATGGACGAAGGCGGATTCACTCTGGACTACTGGACCCCCGCCGGCACCTCGCTTGCGGAAACCGACCGCATGGTGAGCCACATGGAGCAGATCCTGAAATCTGTTCCCGAGGTCGAGAGCACTTCGCGGCGTACCGGCCTGGAACTGGGTCTGGCGGCCGTGACCGAAGCCAATCGCGGCGACATCCTGGTCAAACTGAAAGAAGATCGCAACCGCACCATTGACAACATAATGGAAGAAGTTCGGAGTAAAGTGACAGCGCAGGAGCCGGCGGTGCGGGTCGAGTTCATACAGGTCCTGCAGGACATGATCGGCGATTTGACCAGCGAACCGGAGCCGGTCCAGATCAAGCTGTTTTCGCAGGACCCCGCGCTGCTGGAAGCCTGGGCCCCGAGGGTCGCAGCCGCCATCGCCAAGATTGACGGCGTAGTGGACGTGCTCGATGGAATCGAAAACACTATCAGCGGACCGGCCGCCACGTTTCAGATCAACCCGAGTGTCGCTGCCCGCGCCGGATTCACGCCCGAGGAAATTGCCACTGACGCTGCGGCGATTCTGGGCGGCGAACCAGCCGCTGCGCCCGTAGTCAGCGCCGATCGTCCCTACACCGTGCGGGTTCGCTTTCCTGCTGAAAATCGGGCGTCACTCGAGGCCATTCGCGACACCCTCCTGACCAGCAGCACGGGCAAGACCGCAACTCTCGGAGCCCTGGGCACGATCACCGAACTTCCCCCGCAAACTGAAATTCGACGGGAAAACCTGCAGCGCAATGTCTCGGTGACGGCGCGTCTCGAAGGCACAGATCTGGGAACCGCCGTCGCCGCGGTACAGAAGGCGGTGGCTGCCTTACATCTGCCATCCGGTATTCGCGTGGAGTATGGCGGCACCTACAGGCAGCAACAGAAATCGTTCGCTGATCTGGTCCTGGTGCTCCTACTGGCGATCGTTATGGTGTTCATCGTTCTGCTGTTTGAATTCGGATCGTTCGCCGCTCCGTTGGCCATCCTGGCTTCCGCACTGTTGTCCACCTCGGGAGTGTTCATCGCGCTGATGATCACTCGCACTACGTTCAACGTGTCTTCCTTCATGGGAATAATTATGGTGGTGGGAATTGTGGCGAAGAATGGAATTCTTCTGCTCGATGCGGACCAGAAATTTCGCGCCCTGGGACTCCCCGCGGAAGATGCCATGCTACAGGCCGCCCGTCGCCGCCTGCGTCCCATCGTCATGACCGCTTTGGCCACAGTCGCGGGAATGTTGCCCCTGGCGTTCGCGCTCGGAGCGGGGGCGCAGATGCTGCAACCCCTGGCCATCGCCGTGATCGGAGGAGTCCTGATCTCCATGGCGTTGTCGCTGATCATCACGCCTGCGGTCCATTTCTATCTGCGTGACCGTCAGATCGAGCCTGTGTCCTAAGTTGTTAGAAAGTTCAACTGTGCGGATTAGGACCCTACCTCACTGGCGGTCTTGACACCGGGCGCAAATCGGGGTTTCGGCCCCCAACCGGTCCAGACCAGGCTAGCTGCTATGAACGCAAAGTGCATAACTTTGCACACTCGCCCCGAACAGAACACAGCGTTTCATCTCGACCTCATTGGGTATTCTGGTAAGTCCGTAAACTGATCGAACTCAAGGCAATATCACATATACTTTGCAGCGACTTACGATCACGCTCGAACCGGGGCACCCCGCCAGTCATCAAACCAATGGGAACTTTGGTGCACGCTTTGGTAAGCCGGTTTGGTTCGTGGATTGCATTACAATAGGATTTCCGGGGTCCCCCACCGGCTGGCGGTTAATTCGCTCGTGACCCAAACTGCTACCAGCCCGCGACGTAAGCCTCTGCTTGACGAGGCTTCGTTTCAACAACTTCTCTCCGCGGCCTATGTGCTCCAGGAGCACAATGATCGCTTGCGCGCGAAGGGGCAGCAGGCAGATTTCGCAGAAAATCTGACTGCGATTGTTGAAACCCAAAAACTCATCCAGACGTTGCAACTGGACCTTGCGGCCGCAGCCGAACTGGTTGCAGAGAGAGTGCAGAAGATCACCCACGCGTCAGGCACGGCCATCGGGATTGTCGAAAAGAACCAGCTTTTTTATCGCGCCGCCACGGGCAGCGCCGCCCTTGACGCGGGAACTCACGTGGCCCTTGATTCTGCGCTCTCCGGAGACTGCCTGAGCAAAGGATCTGCGCTGAACTATCCCGATGTCACTTCAAACCTGCACGTGCACGCCGAACTTTTCCGCAGTCGCGATGTGAAAGCCTTTATCGCCGTGCCGGTGTACCACGCGGGCCAGGTTGCCGGCGTACTCGAGCTGCGCTTTGCTCGCGCCAATTCCTTCCGCGAAGCAGACCTCCGAACTGCTGAACTTATGGCTGGCCTGTTAAGTGAGGCCATGGTGACCGCGGCCCGGATGAAGTGGAAGGACGCACTCGCGTCGGAGCGACAGAGCATGCTGGAAGCTCTGGAAAGGATCAAGCCCCAGATCGAACGTCTGGGAAGCGAATCCACGCCATTCGAGACCGCAGTGGCGGCCAGGCCGCTCGCGCCACCGATGGAGCAGCCGGTGACCAGGCGCGAACCTCCAGCGGTTCGTAGCGCGGACGTATGCTCCGCCTGTGGCAGTGATTTTTTTGACGAGAGTGAGTCTTTCTGCGGAATTTGTGGGGCCCCGCGTCCCGCTTCGCCCACCTCACGCGATGTCCCCAGCAGGGATGTCCCAAACAAGAAGGACCCTCCGTGGCTGATACCGTATGGGCAAGAAAATCCCACGAACGGGAATTCGGGAGCAGGTGTGCCTCAGGCCGCAAGCACGGTGCTAGAGGACAGTCCCGTTCCAACATTTCAGCCAGGAATCAGTGCGCCCGCATTTCGAGTGACGCCTCCGGCACCAGTGACTCAGAACTCCGTTGAATTGCACCCTGCGAAACCAGCCGAACCGGATTCGAAAGCAGCCTCGGAGACGGCATCCGTGTTGGCCAACCCGGTGCCCCTGCCACCAGATCCTTTCGCACCGCCCGCCGAAGTCCCGAGCCCCGATTCGCTTCGCATTGTTCCGGCAGATTTCGTTCCGGCTCCGCCCGATCCGGCGGCGAACAAGGTTGCGCCTTATCCCTGGGATTCGGCGAGAAAAACTCAGAAGTGGTTGGAGACAGTAAAAACGCACCATGGCCCTCGGGCGGAATGGCTGGCGCAGCAGTGGCAAAAGCGGCGGGCAAACATCTACGTGGTCGTCGCGGTCGTGATCCTCTTGATTGTGATCTCCGGCTGGGGCATTCGACCGGCCGGGAGCACGGCGACGGGAACCCCACCTCCGGCGCGAACCAGTCAGCATCAGGCGCCGCCACAACCGCAGCTGACTTTGTTTGAAAAACTTCTGGTAAGTCTTGGACTGGCAGAGGCCCCGCCTCCACCGGTTGACATGGGAAACCCTGACACTCAAGTCTGGGTCGATGTCCACACCGCCCTCTACTACTGCCCCGGAGGCGAGCTGTACGGCAAAACCGCTGATGGAAAGTTTGCCACCCAGCGGGATGCTCAACAGGACCAGTTTGAGCCGGCTAAAGGCAAGGCTTGCCCGTAAGGATCGTCAGCGTATCTACAGGATCTTTTTTTCATATCTCAGGATTGACAGTCTCCAACTCATAGTGTGATCTTTGATATTGTGTCTGTTGGAGGATGCCCGTGCCCAATCTCCAAGACAAGCTGCCTCAACCGCCGTCCCCCTCCGAACTAAACCCGCTCACCAACCCGGCTCTCGAGCAAAATCTTGGACGCTGGGCCCAGGTTTACTTCAGCACTCCTCCCGCAAAACGCCCACAGGCCGTGAGCAGGCTGCTGGAAGAAATTAAGCGGGAATCGGGTGCGGCTGCTGCCGATGTACCACTTCGCCCTTATTTCAAAAGGGACGCAAAATTCCAGGCCACCTGTTCTACCTGCCAACACCAGAATCCGCCCGGCCACAAGTTCTGCAGCCGCTGCGGCCGCGCCCTGAATGCGATACAGCCCGGTTCGACGGACAATCTGGGCTCGACCGGAGTTGACGATGTGCCACCGCCACGCTCCGAGCCACTCCCGCGCTCCGAGAACGACGTGCAGTGGCTGCGTGACAGAGCGTTCAGCGGTCTGGATGGGTTTGATGCTCCGCAAAGACGAGGATGGAAATATCTGGTCGGCGCGTGCGTGCTTGTGTTGGCCGGTTTTGCGTATCTGCAGTGGGCCCCGAGGCCTCGGACAACGGCGACGTCCTCCACCACCTCGGCACAGGCGAGTACCCCGGCGGCTTCGCTGCTGGAAAATTCTTCGCCGGCCGAACCCAAGCTTCCTACGGAAGCGATTTCGGCGGAATCCAAAGGATCCGAGGCTCAGAACACTGCAACCACCGAGGCACGTGATCGCGCCGCCGTGCCGGCGGGAGTTCAGGCCGCTTCTCAAAAATCTCCGTTAATCGGTGCCCAACCCTCGCACCCGGCCCTGGCAGGCGAGGAGAGTGGCGTTTCCGATTTGCGGCTCGCCCAGCGTTATCTCGGAGCAAGCATGGGCGTGCGGGATTCCTCCGAAGCCGCGAAGCTATTGTGGAAGGCGGTCAGCAAACAAAATGCCACCGCTGCGGTCCTGCTGTCGGACCTCTATCTGCGCGGAGATGGTGTTCCCCGCAGCTGCGATCAGGCGCGCCTTCTCCTCGTCGCTGCTGCCAAGCGGGGAGCCCCCCAGGCGGCTCAACAGTTGCGCAATCTGGAATCGCAGGGCTGCCCGTAAGCAATCGCAAAAGCATAGAAAAGCAGAAGGCCCTCGGGTCGCGAGGGTCTTCTGCTTGTTGTGGTGTCGGAGTCAGGATTCAGCGTTGAAGGTGATTGCGGCGAACGCCGGGTTGGTGGAGACTGAGAATATTCTGCTCCCAGCTTTCCAAAACCTCAGGCGTGCGTCGGGACTTGCTGGCGGCGGGCTTCGTACCAGAGAGCCAACTCGACGCGGTTCCAGAGTCCGAGCTTGTCGTAGATGATTCGGAGGTAGTTCTTGACGACGTGCTCCGTGGTGCCGATGGCGTCCGCGACCTCGCGGTTTTTAAGCCCTTGGGCAACGAGTTCGATGACTTGATGTTCTCGCTCGCTGGGAATCCGGTTTCCGTAACGCTGTTCTCCGAACATAATTGCCTCCGATAGAGAATAGTTGCGAGTTTGACTCGCTTGATACCACCAGTAATTGCAAAGCGTAAGAAAAGACGATTAAAGTGTGCCTTCACGGTGCGCCGGGCCATCTTGAGCTGTCGGGCAATCTCCGCATTGTCGCAACCCTGGAGCAGCAGCTCGGCAATCTGCTGTTCGCGCGGACCCAGCCGAATAGAGCTTTCGTTCATTCCGGCTTCCCCCTTGGTCTATTGATTCAAGCCCGATTCGGGCAGTTGTGAATTGAAGTAGCTTGTGTCCGGAGCCGCTTGCGGCGTCCGAATCACTGACGTACTCCCCAGGATTATGGTTTCTCCCAAAATTCATAGCATGCACACTGCCAAGCTGACCGTGGATATCCCTTTTCAGAGGAAAATGTGACATTTCCCTTGGCCTGACCTCTGGTTCGCAGGGCGTGCCGCCGTGCCCGTAGGGGCCATGGCAAGTTATTTGTTTTCTGTACCATAGTGATACAAATTGAAATTTTCTGACGAACCCTGCCTCATTCGGGCGGGAGAAGAAATACGGGGCTATAGCGGGACCCCCAATTTGCTAAAGAATTTTCCCCACAGAAGAGCAGAATTTCGGCTTGTCATTGCCGTCCCGCCGACCTTTCGGCACGGTTCGATAATGCCTCCGACGAGGCTAAGTGCTTTATCTTCAAGCTAACGACAATGATGGGCGAGAAAAATTTTCCCCCGAGTACCCGAGAGATTGGAACTAATTACATCTTTTACCCGATGACGGAATAAGCAACCCGAGGTCACATTCGCGAATAACTTCGATGTAAACGTCGCCAGGGCCGGCTTAGCGTCAAGGCGCGCAATTCCATCCGCTGGCGAAGGCCGCGCTTAGGGCGGCCGAATCATGGGCTGCGGTCGGCATTTTCGCCATGGTCGGCATAGCGGTGGGCCTATTCTGTTCTAAACTGGAAAGAGCTCCCCGTTATGAAGTGTCGCTTCCCTGACGGGGCGCCCTACAGCGCATTCGATTTCGGAATTTGTCGGCGATCTTCGCTCCAGAGTTCCAGCGCGGTCAAGGAGCGGCTGCGAGATATATAACAGCTATTGCAGCCTTCCCCACATCAATGGGTGGCAGGATTCTTCACCTGCCGGAACACCGCACAATTGCTGACATCGAAATCTCACAAAATTTCAGGAGGCCAAAGAGTTTGAGCACTTCGAGCAGTCACCTCATACCGCCGCACGGTGGAGAACTTGTCGATCTTATCGCCCAACCGGAAACCGTCAACGAACTGAAAGCCCACTCCCGCGAGTGGCCTTCGTGGGACCTGAGCGCGCGCCAGCTCTGCGATCTTGAGTTGTTGCTGAGTGGTGGCTTTTCTCCCCTGCGCGGATTCATGAATCGCGCCGACTACGATGGCGTCTGTCACAACATGAAGCTGGCCAGCGGACTGCTCTGGCCCATGCCCCTCACCCTCGACGTCGGCGAAGAGTTCGCCAAATCCCTGAAGCCGGGCAGCAGCAAAATCGCACTGCGCGATCCTGAAGGCGTCATGCTCGCCGTGCTGCATGTTGAAGATGTCTGGCAGCCCGACCGGAAAGCTGAAGCCAAGGCGGTCTTCAACAGCACCAGCGCAGCCCATCCCGGCGCGGACTATGTGATCAACAAGGCCAATCCCTGGTATGTGGGCGGCCGCCTCGAAGGCACCCAGTCTCCGTCACACTATGATTTTCGTTCGTTGCGCCTGACCCCGGCAGAACTCCGGGCCGAATTCGCGCGCCTGGGATGGCGCCGGATCGTCGCCTTCCAGACCCGTAATCCCATGCACCGCGCCCACCAGGAACTTACGTTCCGCGCCGCCAAGCAGGTGGAGGCAAGCCTTTTGATTCACCCGGTGGTGGGCATGACCAAGCCCGGCGACGTGGACTACTTCACTCGCGTCCGCTGCTACCAGTTGCTGACGTCGAAGTACCCGCCGGGAACCGTGAAACTCTCCCTGCTGCCGTTGGCCATGCGCATGGGTGGACCACGCGAGGCCATCTGGCACGCCCTGATTCGCAAAAACCACGGTTGCACCCACCTCATCGTGGGCCGCGATCACGCCGGCCCCGGCAAGGACACCGATGGCAAGCCTTTCTATGGCCCGTACGAAGCCCAGGAAGTCTTCAAGAAGCACCACGCCGACATCGGCGTCACCATGGTGCCGTTCAACATGATGGTTTACCTCGAAGATCAGGACAAATATTTCCCCACGGACGAGGTACCCAAAGGGGCGCGCGTCCTGGACATCTCAGGCACGGAGCTGCGCCAGCGGCTGAACGAAGGCCGCGACATCCCCAGCTGGTTCACTTATCCGGAAGTGGTGCAGGAGTTAAGGCGCAGCTATCCGGCGCGTCACAAGCAGGGCGTGACAATTTTCTTCAGCGGGCTCTCGGGCTCTGGCAAATCAACCATCGCTAATGTACTGCTGACCAAGTTCCTGGAAGCTGGCGGGCGTCCGGTCACGTTGCTGGACGGCGATCTGGTGCGCAAGCATTTGTCGTCCGAACTCGGATTCTCCAAGGAGCATCGCGACATCAATATTCGCCGCATCGGCTATGTGGCTTCGGAAATCACCAAGAATGGTGGCATCGCGATCTGCGCCCCCATCGCCCCTTACGACGCGACTCGCAAACACGTGCGCGGGTTGATCGAGCCTGTGGGCGGATTCATCCTGGTGCATGTATCTACCTCGGTCGAGGTGTGCGAGCAACGCGATCGCAAGGGCCTTTACGCTAAGGCCCGGGCGGGAATTCTCAAAGAATTTACCGGCATTTCAGATCCTTACGAAGAGCCGAAGGATGCCGAGGTCGTCATCGACACGGCCGACTTGACTCCTGAGGAGTCGGCACAGGAGATCATTTTGCATCTCGAACGCGAGGGCTTCTTCGGAGTGATCGGAGATCGCGCATAACCACTGACCAGGTGGGAACAGCCGCCCCCGGCTGTCCCGCGAGCCAACCACGGCAGATTTGTTTTGCGACCTTTGCGGGTTTAAGCGAACTTTGCGGCTAAGACACTTCAACCGCAAAGTTCGCAAAGATGCCGCAAAGGACGCAAAGAATTTGGAGCGACTAGCTCATTCATGAGTAGTTTTTCCCAAGCCGAAACTCTGCGACGAATCCACTCGGCGCTGGAGTCCGCCCGTCAGATCTTCGCCCGCTCCACCCTGGGCGCCATCGAAGCGGAATACAAGGCGGGCCACGATCCGGTCACCGAGGCCGACAAGGCAGTTGACGCCGTGCTGCGCCAGGAATTACTGCGCGAAGGCGAAGGCTGGCTCTCGGAGGAAAGCGTGGACGACCTGTCTCGCCTCCAGAAGAACCGCGTCTGGATCGTCGATCCTCTGGATGGTACGCGTGAGTTTGTCGCCGGCATTCCTGAGTTTTGCGTTTCGGTGGCGATGGTGGAAGACGGAATTCCCGTGGCAGGCGGAATCTGCAACCCTGCCACCAGCGAGATTTTTCTGGGTTCTTTGGAAGCGGGCGTGACCTACAACGGAAAGCCCGCCCGCGCCAGCCAGCGGACCAGCCTTGAGGGTGCGGTAATCTTGGCCAGCCGCAGCGAGATCAAGCGGGGGGAGTGGAAGCGTTTCGAGACCGCTGCGGTAAAAGTCCGGCCCATGGGGTCGGTGGCCTACAAACTGGCGCTGGTTTCGGCGGGCCTTGCTGACATCACCTTCACGCTCACCCCGAAGCATGAGTGGGACATAGCGGCCGGAGCGGCCCTGGTGGCTAGCGCCGGTGGTTTCATCAGCACGCTGGACAGTTCGCAACTGCTCTGTAACCGCAAGTCGCCACTGCTCCCAGGGCTCTTGGCGGGCGGGCCTTTCTTGCGCGATGAACTGTTCTCCCTGGTGAAGGAATATCTGCCGGCGAGTTCCGGGCGCTAGGATTTCAGCAGTGTCTTCAGCAGGGCTTCCACACCATTCCACGTGATCTGTACTCCGATACACAAGAGCACAAACGCAATGACGCGCAGAATACCGTGTGCCGTCTGAGGCGAAATGCGCGCGGTGATCTTGGGAGCATAGGCGTAGCAGAGAAAGACCAGCAGGCTCAAAGCCACCACCGCCAGAAAGACTCCCACGTGAGCCATCGCATCGTTCAGCACGCCCTTCACCGAGGCGTGCGCGCTCAGGGTCAACATCACCACGATGCAGCCCGGTCCTGCGGTGACGGGAAAGGTCAACGGATAGAAAACCTTCTGCTCCAGGGACCCGAGGCCGGCCTCTGCAACCGCGGTCCGGTCAGGATCAGCCTTGGCTTCATGCTGGTTCAGCAGACCCCAGCCCATGGTGGCCAGCACCAGTCCTCCGGCAACCTGTACTACGGGAAGAGAGATCCCAAAAAACTCCAGCAGTGCGGTTCCCACCAGCTCCACCACGGCCAGGAAAAGGGTGGTGCGGATGGCAATCTTGCGTGCCAGATCTCGAAAAACCGACGCGGGCGCATCGCCTACCAGGCCGAGCAACACCAATGCCGATCCCAGCGGGTTAATAAGCGGCAGCAGAGCGCTGAAGGCCAGCGCAAAAAACTTGGCGAGGAGGGAAACGCTTCCCATGGGTGCAACAGGATAGCACCCAGCCAGTGTGGGGCGGACACTCTTGTCCATCCGATTTTGACTTTATCCTGGTTTGGTCTGTGCTGTAGCGCTTCGCCGAGTTTCCAAAAAGTCAAAGTCAAAAGCGGCGGACAGGAGTGTCCAGCCCACACAAAAAAGCTAGTTTTTCGCCGTCTCCGCATAGCGGCGGAAGAAGCTGTCGGCTTTCCAACGCGGACGCTGCGGATCGTCCGCCACCTTGACCATGAGCTGCCGGATGATCACTTCGTACTTGCCCGCCGCGACCAAGTCAACCGGCTGATCCAGATCGTCAGAGGGCGCATGATAGCGTTTGGTCAGCCAGTCCTGGTAAATCTGCTTCTGCTCCGGCGTGGTTGGGGCAATATCGAGCGCCAGCGCCGGAATGCCGTGCCGAATGAAGCTGTACTGATCGCTGCGGACAAATACATTTCTTAACGGCTGCGGATCAGGTTGGACGGACACACCGTCCGACTCCGCCACCTGGCGTGCCACGTCTCCCAAATCCGATTCCGCCAATCCCAGAACGGTGAGCAACTTCAGGGGAACCAGAGGGCGAAACATGTCAACGTTGATGTCCGCTACCATGGCTTTCGGGTCCACCGTGGGATGGGCCGCAAAATATTTCGACCCGAGCAATCCTTTCTCTTCTCCGGTGACGAACACAAACAGAAGCGAACGCTTCAATTCTTCGGGATGCTTTTTTAGTGAAGCCGCGACATCGAGCAGTGCGGCAACACCCGCCGCGTTGTCCATGGCGCCGTTATAAATACGGTCGCCATTGACCGGCTCGCCGATTCCCAAGTGATCGATGTGCGCCGAGAGCACCACGAATTCGTTCTTCAGCTGCGGGTCATTCCCCGGCTGCCGGGCCACCAGATTTGCCGACTCCACCGCCTTTTTCTTCATTTTAGTTTTGGCTTGGATGGAAGCGTTCAGAGGAAAATGTGGCAAGGGCTTACGGTCTTTGGCCAATTCTGCGAGCTCCTGGAAAGTATGGCCCGATCCGGCGAACAACTTGACCGCGTGCGCCGGATTGAAATAGAGCGCAAGCTTCTCGCCTCCCGCCTCGTTAAATTCTGCGTCTGCCAGCTCCATGCTCGGGGCGCAACCGGTTCAAGGCAATGCGGGACCAGGGCACATCCATGGCTGCGGGATTCGGGATGGTAACGATGCCTATCGCTCCCGCCGCGCGAAAAGTCTTCCAGCGTTCCGCGAGAGTCTGATGGTGGGCCGACAGTGCTGAGGGAATCTGCGAAGGTGAGCCGCTGATCAGGACCGCGACCTTGCCCTTAAGATCCAATCCAGTTAGATCGTCGAAGTCGTTTTCCGGAACGCTCAAGCCGTAACCCACAAAAACCAGCGGAGCTTCCACTTCAGGAGCCAGATCCGGGCGTGTACTGAAGATGGCATCTTCTCCCAGAGTCAGCGCCTCCGCCTTGCCGTCGCGAACCAGCGCGGCGCTCGACTCCTGCTCTACCAGTTGCAGCGAGACAAACTTCACCGGCTGGTAATAACCCTTCACGCCGGCCGGCTGAAGCCCCGCAAGCTTCAATTGATCCACGACGTACGCTTCTGCTTTTTTCAGCCCTGGGCTTCCCGTGTCGCGGCCTTCCATGTTGTCGGCTGCCAGCACCTTGATGTGCTCCCACCACGATTTCCCGTCGAATGAGGGCGGATTTTCCTGCTGCGCGAACGCAGGAACCAGAGAGACAGCGATCCATAGGGACAACAACGACTTTCTCAGCATTGTTCCTCCGAAGAGACTGCTCCGCAAAAGCTCAACCGCAGCGGCTGAAGCCGCATCCCCACCGAGCTATGGCGGCACGACTGAAGTCGTGCCCTTCCCAAGACCGCCCAGAGCCTGAGTTCTTCCGGACCATCTTCCTTCCAGACCTCTAAGGTCGTGACCTTCCATGCCTTCGCTCAGGAAGAACCGCTAAACGTACCCCAACCCCGCCAGGCGGTCGTGAACTATTCTTGCCGACTCTTCATCCGAACCACCGCCGGAGCTTTTCTTTTCCTTTCCCGCCACCAGCGAACGCCCTTGCATGGTCTCGGGAATTTCGTACCCGGCGAGATCCAGCAGAGTAGGTGCGATATCCAGCAGGCGAGCGCCCTCGTACTCGCCGCTCAGCGGACAATTCGGCGCCGTCAGAATGAACATTCCGTATTGCGCGTGGTTGCAGCCGTCGGGGCCCGTATCGTTTTCCTGAACGTGAAGCTTTGCATGTCCGACGGTTCCGATGGAACGCCAGTAGAGTTCGCCGAAATGAACAATCAGGTCGGGAGCAACATTGCGCACGTGGCGATAAATTTCCTGGGGCTTGAACACCAGCGAATTCATCGGCTGGCCGTTTTCACCCGGCAGAGCCTCGAGTCGGGCTTTCATCTCGTTCTGGAAGGACTCGTACTCGGACGCGGGGACCACGCCTTGCGGTTCGCGTCCCTGCACGTTGAAGAACACGCGGGCGTAGTATCCGCCTTCGCTCCAGACTTTGGTCTTGCTCCAGTTCACATTCAGCTTTTCGAAGGGCGTCAACGTTTTCGGATATTCATTCAGCACCAGCAGTCCTTCGCGAATCAGCCATTCGTTGATGGCGAACCCACCATCCAGGCGCTGCGCTCCGTGGTCTGACACCACGAGCAGGATGGTGTCGTTGTCGAGCAGTTCGAGAACGCTGCCGATCTGCTCGTCGAGCCAGCGGTAGTACTCCGGAATCGCGTCCTGATAAGGATTTCCGGGCTCGAATTGCACATGCTCTGGGATCGAAATAGTTCCAGAAGCCGTGATGCATGCGGTCGAGGCCGATATCGACAAAGTGGAAGTAGTCCCACTCCTGTTCGGCCAGCAACCAGCGCACCACCTGTCCACTGCTTGCGGCTCATAGTGAAGATCTCTTCCTTGAGCCAGTCTTTCCTATCAGTACGGAAGTTCTTCACATCGACCGGATATTCGCCGACCAGTTCGTTGATCTTCGCTTTGAGCGGCTGGTGGATAGGTGAAGTCATTCTTGACCGTGTCGGGCGTAAGAAAGCAGCCGATGCTGATGCCATTCACCCGCCGCGGCGGATAGTTCGGCGGCACACCAACGATGATCGACTTCTTCCCTTCGCGCGCCAGTTGGTCCCAGATGGCAAGCGCTTTGATCGAATGCCGAGTTCGCGAAGGCGAGCTTGTCGTAAGAATGATCGGAGCGATTGCGGAACCCGTAGACGCCGAGCGAACCCGGGTCCTGGCTGGTGCTCATGCACATCCAGGCGGGAACCGTGATGGGAGGAACCACACTCTCCAGCCGTCCGTAAACGCCGAGATCCATCAGGCGGCGCAGGTTCACCAGGCGCTCATCGCCAAAGATGATTTCGGGGGCAGCGCAATCCAGTCCGAGCACGCAGATTTTCATGTCGTCAGAATGTTGGTTGTCAGAGTCTTGTTGTCAGAGCAACGACTTGCCTTCCATGGTGCCGGGTACTTCCACGCCGAGGTAATTCAGGATCGTAGGCGCCAGATCGATAATTCGCGCATGATTGTGCAACGCCGCGCGATTCATGAACAGGATGCCTGGAACCGATTCCGGATCGACAATGTGGTCTCCACTCCAGCGGCGCATGTTGTCTTCCAGCACGGAATGTGAAAAACCACCCACCGCACTTTGCCAGGACACTCGGAAGCCACGGTGAAAATTAACCAGTAGATCCGGCGAATTGCCCACAAACGCCCCCGAGTATAACTCTTCACGGCGCGACACACTGCGAATGGCCGCCCGTTGCGTCTGCGTGTCCGGAAAGTCAGCCAGGCCGGTCTGAATTGCGTGGCGCACCCGCTCGGCTTCGCTTCCCTCTTCCAGAATCCCGCCGCTCTCTCGCCCTTTGAGGTTCAGATAAATGCCGCCCAGCCCGACCGCGTAGGCGTAAGTCTTCGACCAGTCAACCGTGGCAAATCCTTCGCCTGGGTCCTCTCCCGGCTTGCGACTGTCTTTGAGCGCAAGCAAACCGTTTTGCCACAGCCAGGTATTGGTGTCGAAAGCACGCCGGAACGTTCCGAAGCCGTGATCGGAAAGCACGATCAGCAGGGTATTCTCGTCCACCTTGTCGAGCACGGCACTGAGCAAATCGTCGCAACGTCTATAGTGTTCTTCGATTCGGGTGGCGAGTTCAGGCGAGAGGTCCGGCTCAAATCCTGGATGTTCGCGATCGCGGAAGCGCCACAGCATGTGCTGCACCCGGTCCGGAGTATCGAACAACATGAAGAAAAGACCTTCGCTGAAGCGGGCCAGTTCAAAGCGCATCGTCCGCTCCCGCTCGCCCAGCACCAGTTCACAATGCTGCAGGTAGGCAGCTTCGTCCAGCCGGCCATTGTTCAAGCCATTATGATCCTCCGCCATGCCGAGCGTGGAAAATAGCCCGATCTTGTCGGCCAACTCTCGCGCGTAATCGGCCGGAGCGGAAACCGGAAACATGGGCGCGGCGGGATCGAAGTTGACAGCAGAAACGTAGAATTCGAGCTGCGGCTCCAGTTGCCGGACATAGAAGCGCGCGATTCCAGTCACCGATTGCAGCATGGAGAACTTGAATTTGAATCGTACCCAGTCGCTCCAGCCTTTTTCCGGAACTTCAACCGTTGCCGGCGAACCGCCAGTTTGAATCGTCAGTTTGCGTGCCGCCTTGTTCACTTGAACCCGCACTTCGCAGGATGTATCCCCTGGCGGTGAAGATTTCGTGTTGCGCGGTCCGATCACGCGCGTCGCAATCTCAGCCCCGGAATCGAGAAGAATGAGCTGCTCGTTCTCTTGCGCGACGACCGTTCTGTCCTGAGTGTAAAACGTGCCCTTACTCTGGCTGCCGCGCAGGTCGGGAACGCCCACGCCGGCCAGCATTCGGCCTTGCATGGCTTCGGGAGGAAAGGTGCATGGACAGCGCAAGATGGTGCTGGGAATACCTGCAGCCGAGAGTGTCTGCCACACCGGTACACCGCTTCGCCGGTTTACCACCCGCGGCTGGGCCAGCATATTTTTCGGCCGCTCAAACCGGGTCAGGGCAACATCGGGCAAATAGGTTTCGGGATCACGCGAGATGAAATCAAAGATTCCGTGTCCGCCCGGATTTGTGCCGGTCGCAAACGATGACCAGGCCACGGGAGTTTGCGCGGGATAAGTCGTTTTCAGGCGGGAGTAGCTGCCGGAGGCTCGAATTTTTGCCAGGTTGGGAAGTTCTCCGCGTTCCAGCATCGCTTCCACAATGCCGGGTTCGAGCCCGTCCAAACCGATGACGATAACTTTTCTGCGCAAGCAGCAGACCCGAAATTAAGGAGTTCCTTTGGGAATATCTTTGGGAGCATCAACCACGGCAGGCGTCTCGGAGCGACTGAACTTCCGTACCATCTTGAAAAAAATTCCTACAACCTTGTTCCAGAAGATCAGCAACAGGCCGAGCAGACTGGCCAGCCCGGAAGTCACCGTCATGACCTGGTCGGGACCACCGTAAAGCGCCAGTAGTTCAAATCTCATGAATGCTCCTCAGCTCTGATCTTGGGTTCAAACTGTCTGTAAGTATTTCTTATGATTTTACCATCCCCCGCATTTCGCTCCCCAGTGGCAGAGTAGCTCCCGGGAAGCGGAACAAGGGTCACGGAACATGATTTGCCGAGGTTCAGGGATTCGCAGCCCTGGCCGACTCCGGTCGGGTCCCTGCTTCCTGGACCTGCATCTGGTAGGGCAAGCGCGCCCCAGACTGTCCGTTCCAGTCGGATACGCGGATGTTCAATTCTACTAGAGACTTAGTGCCTTCCGGCACCAAAATCTCCAGCCTGGCGTCGGTATTCACGCCGGGATTGATATCGTCGTTCACGCAAATATCGTCGAACGCGCCAGGAGTTGGGTCGGCGATGCCAGGCGCCGGGGTGTGATCGTC
>CAVZXU010000015.1:0-141939 GCA_963779255.1 Terriglobia bacterium
AGTTACGCAGCCGTAGCTCTTCCAGCATGCGTTCGCGAAGTGCAGTCATGTATACCTCCTTCAAGGTATCCATCACTGTACTTACGTACCGTCCCTACAACACCTGCCGCGCTAGCGGCTTAGTCCAAATCGCCATTACACTCATAACCGAATGGTTCTGAGTGATAACGCTTGATTGCATCAGTTAAGATGGCCGAGGTTCAACGATTAGACCCTATCGATGGCTTGCGCATATTACGACAAGCTCTTTTCGTCTTTTCGTTCCCCGATAGATGCAGCGCGCGAGAGCGTGCTCTGCCGGATCCTGCCCCACGTTGAAACCGCTTGCGATCTGGCGTGCGGCACGGGAACGACTGCCCTGACCCTGGCGCGCAAGGGAATCAGGATGTACGCCGTGGATCTGTCCCCGCTGATGTGCCGGCTTGCCCGCGAAAAGGCCGCTCGTGCCCGCCTGCGCGTCACGTCCTCCGGGCCGACATGCGGAGTTTCCGGCTTCCGGAAGAGGTGGACCTGATCACGTGCGAGTACGATGCGCTCAATCACGTTCCGCGCAAGCAGACCTGCGATAGTCGCAAAGGCCGTGGAACGTGCGCTGCGGCCTGGCGGCTACTTCTTCTTCGACGTCAACAACTTCCCTGGGATTTGAGCGCTACTGGTCGGGCACCGTCTGGTTTGAAAAGCCGGGCGTGGTGTCGTGATGCGCAACGGACATAACCGCCGGGCCGACAGGGCCTGGAGCGATATCGAGTGGTTCATCCGGGACGGAGCTGCTGGCGACGGCGTCACGAACGCGTCGAAGAGGTCTGCTGGGATTCTGACGAGATCCGCCGCATCTTAGGAGACAGGCTTTGACCAGTTGCGGGCCTGGGATGCTGCCCCTTTCTTCAAGGGCAATCCGCTGATCGGTCCAGGTTGCCGCACAGTCTACCTGGCACGCAAGTCCCGAGCCTAAAGCTGCCTGCAACGTCGCGGCGCCGGAGAGTGGTCGGGGAGGCATTGCCTGAAAGCCGCGTTGCACCCGTCCCTGCATTTTACGGTTGGACGGTCGGGAAGCCGGAAACTACGTCCCAAATTGAACTGAATTGTAGGATTGTTGACGTAATATCGCGGTTACACTGGAGCAGCCGACAAGGCTGTGAATCTAGTGGGGGTAATTCCCCTCACCCCAACGGCCTGGGCTGCTCAGCATCAGTAATCAGCAAAATCCGTGTCCGTGAACCCGCACTTGCTCTGACGTTTAAGTCGTCTCAAGTGATGCAACATCCCTATTTCACTCAGTGACCCGCGAAAAGGCAAACAAACCGCGCAAGCTGGTGAGAACCTGTTTCCGAATCTGCGCTTAAAGGCGTATACGAGTACGGGGTTGAACGTGCGGGAGTACGACCTAATCGCGGAGTGGTATGCATCAGAACGCGTCGATCAGACAGGGGTACCCGAAGCGACCACGCTAGCGTCATCCATCCCTCGCGGATCGTTTGTTCTCGATGTTGGTTGTGGCAACGGTATACCCATCACCCGTGCTCTACTGAGCGGCGGCCGCCGAGTCATCGGCCTAGATAGTTCGAATGCGATGCTGGCAAACTTTAGGCATAATTGCCCCGAAGCGTTTGCTGTTAGAGGAATTGTTCAGTCCTGCCCGTTCGCCGATTGCATGTTCGATGCTGCGGTTGCATGGGGCGTGATGTTCCATCTCAATCCCGAGGACGCGATTCAGGGCAATTGCGAATGTCTCACGCATCGTTAAGCGCGGTGCGCCGTTCCTTTTCACATCCGGAAACGTCGACGGCTTTGATGGCAAAGAGGGCAAGATGAACGGCGTGACGTTTCGGTATTTCTCCTACAGCATCGACAGCTACCGGCGTATCCTCGGCGATCACGGCTTCACATTGGTCGACGTCCACGCTGATAGCGGGAACAATACCTATTACCTCGCGAAGAAAGCTGAGCCGCCGAGCTGATTGTTGCAAAATCGCGATTACACTCAAAATCCCCCGACTGGCGGCGAAGAAACAGCGCAAACTTGCGCTAACGCCTGCTAACATCAACTATCCGTGCTCTAACGATAAAGTTGTACTGCTTTACTTCCGGCTTGTGACGCGGATACTAGCTAAGACCAAGTTCCTTTTCAGAGGAGAAGAGCAGATGCTTATTCAACGGCTGGGAACAACCGAAGGCATGAGTGTTCCGGGGATGGAAACGGTCCCGATTATCAGCTATGCCCTCGTGCATAACGACGTCGTTAGTCTCTGCGGTATTCCTGGTGACCCAGTCGGCGATGTCAACGCGCAGACCAGACAGGTGCTGGAGCGTATCGACCAGCTTTTACAAATGGCTGGTACTGACAAGTCGAAGCTTTTGGTGGCCCAGGTCTGGCTGGCGGATATGAGTGATTTTGACGATCACAACGCAGTCTGGAACGACTGGGTCGATCGGCAAAATCCTCCTGTGCGTGCTTGTGTTGGAGCGCCGCTCTGGCAGAGCGTTCGCGTTGAAATCATGGTAACGGCTGCAAATAGACGAACCGAAGTAAGATCGAGTTTCGCCAGGATAGGGCGGTCTAGAGACGTTGGGAAGATTCTACGGTAACTTCCAATCCAGCGCGTAGATCTCCTGGGTGCTGATGTCGCGGACGAGTAGGGGCGAGCCGTCTGGCGCTAATCCACTCCATTCCCCCCATTGCGGGAAAAACCTGCGGATGTTATCCAGACTTACAACTCGCGCAACTTGTCCATCGGCGGGAGACACGCGAAAAAATGCTGGATCGACCGTGAACGAGGTGTCGAAACCCACATATTTGCTGTCCCGCGACCAGGTCATGTAGCCGATGGTTCCTATCTTGTCCGCCAGCTGGCGCCATTTTTGTGTGGACATATCTAAGAGCAATAATTTCTGGTTGTCGGCGCTGATAGCGATTACCCACCGGCCATCCGGAGACCAGCGCGGGCAACAAATTCCATCCGAGCCTACGACCTGGGTCACGGCGCGCGTTTTCAGATCCAGCAACATGATCTTGGCGGGCTCGGAGTTACCCGGGAGTGGGAGTACGCCGTACATCAACGCGCTTCCATCTTTGGACCAAGTAGGATCGAGGTCGCTTTTCCCCGACGAAATCTGTTCCGGGCTACCGCCTTCAGCGGGAATAACATAGATCCTGTTGGGGTCGCCCGGTTTCGCAGCGCTGAAGGCGATTTGCTTGCCATCCGGCGACCAATGCGGCACGGTCACGTGCAACGGAGGATAGGTCAGTTGAATCCTGTCGCTTCCGTCGAGTTTGCTTCGCCACAGGGTCGCATCGGTGAACCGGACATAAGCCGCAAACTCGCCGTCGCGCGAGAAGTCGACCTGGGTTGCGTCGCTGTTGGGTAAGAAGGGCAGGAACGCACCAGACTTGGCGTCATAACGCACCATTTCCCCGCGCGGTTGCCAGCCCTGTGCGAACAGCTTCCTGCCGTCTCGACTCGGGAGTGGGCTACCGAAGTTTATTGGTCCAGTTGTCAGTTGCATGGGGTCGCGGCTGACCCTGCGCCAGAACGGATTCTGATCGGGCAGCACCCAAAGGCTGGAGAGTCCGTTGCGGGTACTCTGGAATACGAAGTACCGTCCGTCGGATGTCCAATTGCCGCAACACTCCTGCGGAGGCGTGTTCCAGTCGGGGGACAACAGCGGATGCGGACTAGTCCCGTCGGCGCGGGCTTCCCACAAAGAAGACACACCTGCGGACACTAGCGAAACCGTATAGCGCAGGCGCGACCCGTCCGGGGAAAGCTTTATTCCGCCAACAATACCTGCAGCGGTGAGTATCTTGCGGGCATTTCCGCCGTCATGATCAGCACGAAACACATCTGAACCTTCGGCAAACAGCAGTTCGCCAGTGGGTAGCCATGTGGCATCGTGCCCTGTGATCTCCATTTTTCGCGGCGCGCCCGCCGGCAGCGGCTGCAGCCAAAAAGGGCTATCCAATTGAAAGAACTGAGTCCCACCCAAGAGAAGTTGCGAGGAATCGGGCGCGACGTCCAGGACTAGGGAGCCTGCCACCGGGGTTGGAATGGCTGCATTCTCGCCACCCGCTATCGATACTTGCGAAACGATGAAGTGATCGCCGGAAAACTCGCTAAAGTACAGCCTGCTGCCATCGGTAAGCAAGCCAGCTTTGGGAATCCCGTCGGAGGTGAGCTGTGCCGTGCCAACTATTGTGGGCGGTGGAAGCGGACTCCGAAGGAAGAAAGCCGCGATCGCTAGGACCACCAGCGCCAACGCCGCAACGATGCCGGCGACAGGGAGACGTCGCAGCCGCCGGGGAGCAACAGGCGCTTGCGCTGGAACCTGGACGCCGCTTCCGGTAAGCACTTTTCCGGACTCCGTGTCCCGCTTCAGACGCTTCAAGTCCGCTCGCAGTTCGCTCGCACTCTGGTAGCGCAGGTCGCGATCTTTCTCCAGGCACTTGTTGATGATGCGCTCCAGTTCGCCGGGCACATCGGGATTCAATCGCACCGGAGCGACCGGAGCACGTTCCAAAATGGCGTTGAAGATCAACGCGGAAGTTTCACCGCGAAAAGGGAGCACACCCGCGCACATCTCGTAGAGCACCACACCGAACGAGAACAAATCCGTGCGTGCGTCGAGTTCCTTCCCCTGCACCTGCTCCGGCGACATATAGGCGATCGTGCCCAGCGCACTGCCGGGACTCGTCAAGTGTTCTGCAGACTCAATAGTCAGCGCGCTCAGGGCAGCGCTGTCGGGCTTAGAAGTAACCTTGGCCAGACCGAAATCGAGAATCTTCGCCTGACCTCGCTGCGTAACGAAGATGTTCGCTGGTTTGATGTCACGGTGAACGATTCCCTTCGAGTGTGCAGCATCGAGGGCATCGGCAATCTGGATGGAAAGATCGAGCACGGTCTCAATTTCCACCGGCTTGCCGGCGATCCGGTGCCGCAAGGTTTGACCTTCTAGCAGTTCCATGGCGATGAAGGTCCGTCCGTCAGCCTCGTCAATTTCGTGGATCGTACAAATGTTCGGATGGTTCAACGAGGAAGCGGCCTTTGCCTCGCGTTGGAAACGGGACAAAGCCTGAGGGTCTTTGGCTACATCATCCGGCAGAAATTTGAGGGCAACAAACCGGCCGAGCTTCAAATCCTCGGCCTTGTAGACGACACCCATACCGCCGCCGCCCAGCTTCTCGATAATGCGGTAGTGCGAAATGGTCTGGCCGATCATGAGCAAGGATGCTATGGCGGAAGCATAGGCAAGTCAACGTAGGCAAGTCAATGAAGGCCGTATTGTTGGCGATCGCGGTAGGGATACCACTGCTGGTGCACCCCCCGCCCGGACCCGGACGGGCGCTCATTAGCGCATCCGGTTCTTATCTCGGATGAGTGGCGGCGAAGCGAGCGTCAGGAAAGGGATGGAGCGCACGCGGTTGCGGGAGCCATCGCTGGGCCAACACGAGAGTGTGCGTCCAGTTGATCCGGTGTTTCTGGCTCCGTCGGCGAATGGTACGCCACCAGAGAGCCAGCACCCGATCGCGGAACACGCCGCAGACTCGTGAGGTTTCCCGGTACCGCGTAGTAGTTGAAGTAGCCTTGGACGATCGACTGGAGCCACTGTCCGGTTTGGGGCACGGGATCGTGCATGCGCTCGCGCAGTTGCTGCTGAATCTGTCGCAGCTTGGCTCGCATGCGCTTGCGGATCGTCGTGCGCCGCACCATGAATCGCCCTAATCCGTTCTTCCCGCTGATGTGCGTGAAGCCTAGAAAGTCGAACGTTTCCGGTTTGCCTTCCCCTCTTCGTTCCCGGTTTTGTTCGGCAAATCGACCGAACTCAATCCGGCGCGTCTTGTCGGGATGGAGTTCCAGCCCAAACTTGCCCAGCCGCTCCCGTAAGTTTTCCAGGAAGTGATCTGCGTCCGTCTGATACTGGAATCCCACGATGGTGTCATCGGCATATCTGATGACCACCACCTCGCCCTGCGCATACTTCCTGCGCCAGACGTTCACCCAAAGATCGAAACTGTAGTGCAGGTAAATATTCGCGAGGAGCGGCGAAATCACCGAACCTTGCGGACTCCCTGTCTGCACTTCCGACCACTTGCCTTCCTCCATCACTCCAGCCTTGAGCCATTTCTGGATCAATCGCAGAATGCGGGGGTCGGCGACGCGATGCTCCACGAACTTGATCAGCCAACAGTGATCGAGATTGTCGAAAAAACCGCGAATGTCGGCGTCCAGAACGTAGTTCACTTTCTTCTTGAGGAGCGCATACGACAGCGCATCCAGTGCATCATGCTGGCTGCGCCCCGGGCGAAATCCATACGAAAAGCCGAGAAAGTCTTCCTCGTAAATCTGGTTGAGGATGGTAGCCACGGCCTGTTGGACAAGTTTGTCTTCCAGGGCCGCAACTCCTAACGGACGTTGTCGTCCATCTGCTTTCTCTATGTACACTCTTCGCGATGGCTGCGCGCGATATGCTCCACGATGAACTCGGCCGTGGAGATCGACCAGTCGATCTTCGACTCCGTGTTCATACTCCTGCCATGTGACTCCGTCCACTCCGGGTGCGGCTTTCCTCTTGAGTGAGTAAAAGCTTTCTCGCAGCAGATCGATCGTCAGGTGGTGGAGCAAGGCGGTGAACTTCATCTCCTTGTTCTCCCTGTGCGCCGGTTAAACCGGCGAGGTGTAGTGAATGAAAGAGTCACAAATGTGAAGTAGCGACCCACATCGGCCCTGAGTCATGCGGAGCCGCTCGCGAGGGCGGCGTCGAAGCGTTGATAAGGGAACGTGCGGGCCGGGTATTCAGCCGCGTAAGACCACCACTCCGGGACGCCGACGCTGTAAGGAGATGCGGGAGGCCCCATCCGGTGCACCGATATCGCGAGGTGTGCCAGAGTCCCGCGCGGTCACAGACCCCGTGCACGTACGGAAGCACCTCGAACGGGAACCGGGAGACCCAGGGTCGCCCAGGACAGCAGTAACCCTGGGACGCATCGGGAAGTCTAAGGACGCACGCCGATGACGAACGGACTTGGGAAGTCGGACAGACCTACTGTACCGAAGAAGTCCCCGAACAACGCCGGACAACCGGCCGCGGAGGGGATGGAGGGAAGAGGCCTGGCCAAAGGGAACCTGCCCCAACAAAACGCGTCCCGGACACCGAGCCGGGAAGACGCGCTCAGCGCGTTGGAGCGGGTACGTCAAGCAGCAAAGAAGGATAAGAAGTTGCGGTTCACCGCGCTTCTCCACCATATCTACAACCCGGACACGCTGCGCAGGGCCTACTTCAGCTTGAAGAAGGAAGCCTCGCCCGGTGTCGATGGAGAGACATGGCGGCACTACGGCGAGACCCTCGAGGACAACCTCCAGGATCTCTCCCATAGGCTGAAGCGAGGAGCGTATCGAGCGAAGCCGGTGCGTAGGGCGTACATCAACAAGAGCGACGGGCGGAAAAGACCACTCGGAGTTCCCGTGCTGGAAGACAAGATCGTTCAGCGCGCGGCGGTCGAAGTGTTGAACGCTATCTACGAAACGGATTTTCTCGGATTCTCCTATGGGTCCCGGCCCGGGCGCAGCCAGCACCAAGCGCTGGACGCGCTCTATACGGGACTGCTGACGAGAAAGGTGAACTGGGTGCTCGATTTGGATATTCGCAACTTTTTCGATGGGCTTTCCCACGAATGGCTGGTGAAATTCATCGAGCACCGGATCGCAGATCGGCGCGTCGTGCGATTGATCCAGAAATGGCTCAACGCGGGCGTGCTGGAGGATGGGAAACGGATACGGGTGGAGGAAGGGACGCCCCAGGGCGGCAGTGCATCGCCGCTGTTGGCTAACGTCTATCTTCATTACGTATTCGACCTGTGGGTCCAAGCATGGCGTGAGAAGCGGGCGCACGGCGAGGTAATCGTGGTGCGTTACGCGGACGACATCGTGATTGGATTTCAGAGCAAGGCGGATGCCGATCAGTTTCGGGCGGAACTTACGGAGAAAATGAGGAAGTTCAATCTGGAACTGCATCCCGAGAAAACGCGACTTCTGGAGTTCGGTCCGTATGCGATCGACCAACGGCGGTGGCGTGGAGAAGGGAAACCGGAGACGTTCAACTTCCTCGGATTTACACACATCTGTGTGAAGAAGAGGAGCAATGGACGGTTCACGGTGTTGCGGCAGACGATCCGCCAACGGCTGCAGACGAAGCTGAATGAGGTGAAAGCCGAGCTTCAGCGACGAATGCACACACCCATCCCCGAACAAGGCAAGTGGCTGCGGGCGGTTGTGGGTGGACACTTTCGCTACTACGGAGTGCCCATGAACCAACCGGCGCTGGCGATTTTTCGGTTCCGAGTCGGCTGGTATTGGCATCGCTCGCTGTCGCGGCGGAGCCAGAACGGCCGCGTCCTCTGGGATCGCATGCGGCGTCTCATCACTCGCTGGCTGCCTCTGCCTACCGTCTGTCATCCCTATCCCCTGCGCCGCATGGGCGTCATTACCTAAGGCAAGAGCCGGATGCGGGAAAGCCGCTCGTCCGGATCCGTGGAGGGGGTTGTGAGCAATCATGATCCCTACTCCGACTGCTGCTTTCCGCACGCTCGCCAGCCCTTGGGACACGCCCTCCCCGCTCTGAGTCGGGTACGTGTTAGGTTGACCAGCGTTCTCCTTGATCAGCGGCCTTCCCTCCTCACTCTCCGCCGACGATCTTCCGTCTTTGTTCGAATGACTCATCGGTACTGTTCCGCTGTGTGACTCCTCAGAGACGTGCATGCGAGCCGTGTGGCCTGAGCCTTCGCCCGCCGACCTGTCGCCTGGTTGAGCCATAGGTGCCTCTGAGGTCTCCCGGTTCTCGTGCATGAAGTTTCTAGGCGTGCCGTGGGGTCTTCGACCACGCCGGACTGAACAGAAACTCGCGCTATCGCTCCTGTCCATGTTGCCTTCCGCGCATGTTAACCGCGTCGGCGTCCGGATTGTAAGTTTTCGCGGCTCAATGGCCACCCCGCCTATCCTCTATCTACGCTTCGCTGGGTCCCTCGCGGTAGCAGCGCAAGACTCGAGGCCAAGTGGTTCGCTACTCCTTTCTTGTAAGGCTCTTTCATCCTCTACTTCATGCCGGTTTATCCCGGCGCACTAACATCGCGATTACACTCATGACCCCGTAGTTGGTGTAATCGCCTGGTTTCGTCAACTACGGTAACCGCCGGGCAAATGCGAAGAACGTCTCATCTCCGCCAAAGGGTGGGGTGCTATCCTCAAGCCATGCTCCAGAGAAAGCAGTACAACTACACACGGGCCGCGAACCAGCGTCCGGCTACGGCGAGATTTGCTCTGGGACTTTTCGACACGAACACATGGGAGGATCGGATCATGAATGTACTCGCAACCTCCAACCGTTGGCGCAAGACATGGGCGAAAGCCTCCGCCCTTGTCGCCTCAGGGCTCTTAATTGCGACCTGTCTCGGAGTTTCGGCCTTTCCCGTTCAGGTTAGTCAACCCCACAAATCCAACGCCGATCTTCAGCCATTCGTTGGAACTTGGCAGGCGAAATTCAAAGGGACGATCTTCCAGACGGTCAAGCTGGCGGTGAAAGAGGATAAGGTAACCGGCACCATCAGTCACGCTAATGTCGATGTGGACCCGAAAAGCGGGGACCTTACTGGCGTTGATCTGCTGGATGGTAGCGACGCTGTCGTGGGGGCCAAGCTTACGAGCGGCATGTTGCGGATCACTGAGGAAGATGGCATGCAATTTGACATGAGGGTCTTAGGGCCAGATCTGGCGGAGATTCAATTAGTGGTTCCTGCGGAGGCCACCTCCAAGGTCTCAACCCCAAAGCCATGGAAGTTGGAGCGAGCAAAGGCCGCAAAATAAGAGCACTTATAGCACGGGCTGAACGGGACCGTGCCAGTCGGGTGCTAGCGACGCCTACATTGCGGGTTGTTGGCGAAAAATCTGTAGTGCCGTATCGACAGTGCTCCGCAGATAGAGTTGTGTTGAAGGCGGGTAGTCGAGGCGGAGCATTGACGATACGGCGATTTGGACTAAGCCGCTTCGGGGAAGCCAGGCGCTATGGGTTTTGAATGGGTTTGTTGTGGTGCGGAGAGCGAAGAAGCGCATTGCAGGGGATGTGAGCGGAGGGTTGTGATGTGTGCGGAGCGACCGATTACGAGGTAAATGAGACGGGGTTTCGGGAGGTTGGCAACCTCTTTAGGTGCATGCGGACACACTGCGGCATGCACGCGCACGACGCGCATTGCAGCACCGATCCGGGTTCGTGGCGTGAGCGAGGTGGTGATCATGACGAGTTGATCTCGGCGAGATGCGAGCCATGGGTTGCGGGCACAAGGGTGGTGAAGCGAACGACGATGTGCAAGGTGCCGCGTTTGCACTTGGGGCAGCAGCGATTGATTGCCGACTGTTGCGGAGGGGTAACGAGGTCAGTGCCTTGTGGAGCTACGGCCTGGAGATGGTGACGGCAAAGAGCCAGCGCCTGACGGCGATTGCGGTTGGCGAGCAGCCCGAAGTGGCGGATCTTGACGAAGCCACAAGGCAGAACCTGAAGCAGAAAGCGACGGATGAACTCAACCGCATCGAGGCTCATCACCTTGATGCGGTTGTTGTCTCTGGAGTCGCGCCATTTAAAACACACCTGCCCGTTGTTCAGGTCCAAGAGCCTGCCATTGGCGAGGGCAACACGATGAGTGTAGCGTGCCAGGTACTTGAGCACATACTCCGGACCGCCGAAAGGTGGCTTGGCATAGACGACCCATTTCTGATGGCGCAGGGTGGAGAGCATTGCGTGGAATGGGCCTGGCTTGGAGAACGCAGCTAGAATGCCTGGGAAGCGCAGTTGGTGGTTGTCGTAAGCGTGTTTCAGGAAGGCCAGCATCTTGCCCCGAAACATGCAGCTGAGCACCGGCGCCGGAAGGAAGTAGCGAGGCCGACAAGCGATCCAGCGTGATTGGTCGGGTGCCAGGCCGCCGGCCGGAACCAGGCAGTGCAGGTGGGGATGATGTTGCAGTTGCTGATTCCAGGTATGGAGTACGGCGAGAATGCCGATGCGAGCACCGAGGCGGTGTCGATCAGCGGCGATCTCCATCAGGGTCTCGGAGACAGCACGAAACAGCAGAGCGTAGATAAGACGCTGGTTTCTGAGTGCGAGTGCTGCCAGTTGCTTGGGCAGCGTGAAGACGACATGGCTGTAGGGCACGGGCAGCAGACTCGACGCCTGCTTCTGCAGCCAGCGATCGCGAGCGGTCGACTGGCACTTTGGGCAGTGGCGATCGCGGCATGAGTCGAAAGCCACGTACTCATAGGAGCAGCTGTCACAGCGTTCGAGATGACTGCCGAGTGCGGCAGTACGGCATCGACCGATGGCTCCGAGCACCTTGCGTTGCTGGCGGGAGACAACATGGCCCCAGCGCTCGAGAAACTCTTGCTGGTGCGCGTGAAAGACATCGGCCACTTCGAGCCGATGCTCTCTCATTTCTTTTCGGCCTCTGCTTGGCGAGCCGGAAGCTCATCGAGCGGACTTACGGTAGAGTGCAGCCGGTGCTCGGAGACATGGAGGTAGCGCGCGGTCGTCTCCAGGTCGCAATGTCCGAGCAGCAGCTGAATGGTGCGCAGATCGGTTCCGCTGTCGAGCAGGTGAGAGGCAAAGGAATGCCGCATCACATGAGCGGAAAGCCGCTTGGCAATGCCCAGCTTCTTGCGCAACTGATGGCAGAAAGCGTTGACGGCGCTGGCGTACATCGGCCGGTCGGACCTCATTCCGGGGAAGAGCCAGTCCTTGGGCTTGCGCTGCTTCCAGTAGGCACGGAGCCACTCCAGCAGCTTGGGCGACAGCATCACCTGACGAGGATGCCCGCCCTTGCCTTCGCGGATGTTGATGATCATCCGCTTGCTGTCGATGTCGGTGACCTTCAGATCCAGGGCTTCCTGAATGCGCAGGCCTGCCCCGTAGAGCATGCCCAGCAGGGCGCGGTGCTTGAGGTTCTTGGTGATGTCGAGCAGTGCGGCGACTTCTTCACGGCTCCAGACCACGGGTAGTTTGCGGCGTATCTTGGGCTTGGTAACTGCGGTGTCGAACCAGCGTTGCTTGAGCGTACGGACGTACAGAAACCGCAGTGCCGAGACGTGAACCTGGATGGAATGCCAGGCCAGCTTGCGCTCGTTCAGCAGGTAGAGCTGATAGATACGAACATGCTCGGGCCCGAGCTTGTCAGGGGACTGGTGAAAGTAGCGCGCGAAGTCGGCTACGCTTGCCGTATAGGTACGGATGGTTCGAGGAGTGAAGTTACGCAGCCGTAGCTCTTCCAGCATGCGTTCGCGAAGTGCAGTCATGTATACCTCCTTCAAGGTATCCATCACTGTACTTACGTACCGTCGGTACAACACCTGCCGCGCTAGCGGCTTAGTCCAAATCCCCATTACACGCAATATAAAAAGGCGCCCACTTTTACGGTAGGTTGAGATTGTTCGCACCACCAACCTAGCGAAAGGAGCGCCTTTATGAATCAAGAAAAGTATATCGGCATGGACGTTCATCAGGCCACCATCTCGGTTGCCGTGATGGATGCGGGTGGCAAGTTGATCATGGAATGCCTGCTGGAAACCAAGGCGTCCACGATCGTCGAGTTCATCCAAGGACTGCAAGGGACTCTGTCTCTGACCTTCGAGGAAGGAACCTCGGCTGCCTGGTTGCACGATCTCCTGCAACCCCATGTCAGCCGGCCAGCTAGCTATTTCGCATGACCGGGACCGACCTGACCCAAATCGACGGGATTGACGTCACCACGACCATGACGATTCTCAGTGAAGCAGGATGGGATATGCGCAAATGGAAGACAGAACACCATTTTGTTTCCTGGCTGCGGCTGTGTCCAGACAATCGAATCAGCGGGGACAAAATCATTGGGAAAGGCCGATTGCCGACCAACAATCGAGTCACGAATGCATTGCGGATGGCAGCTAGCACCCTACGTCTAAGCAATACCTATCTTGGAGCGCAGTTTCGCCGACTGAGAACTAAGCTCGGGGCTCCCGTTGCCATTAAGGCTATGGCTGCCAAGCTGGCTCGATTGGTCTATCGCATGCTGCGCTATGGCATGCCATTCATCGACCCAGGAGCGGAGTTTTCCGAAATAGTTCACTGCGAATGTGTGAAGGCGTGAATGGTGCGGTCCCGTGGACAGGACAGCTACGCGCCTACCTTGAAGAGACTGGCCGGGGCGGTTTAGGGACTATTGATATCTGCATAAATAATGCAATAATCTAACGCAAAAAAGAAGGTAAATCAGATTGCACGATGCAGCCGCGCAGCTTTTACCTTGAGCGACGTACGGATGCCGTTGATCGAGTCGGATGATATCTTCCATCAACTCATCCACATCATTGCGGGCAGCTATTGGCCAGTTCACGTTTGGCCAGAGACCAGACCCCTTCATCGGGATTGAGTTCCGGTGCATAGGAGGGAAAATGCTCGAGTGCAGACGTGCGATGTTGTCCGAAGAAGTCGTTGCAGAGGCTCTCCCTGGTGAGTAGAGGAGTTATCCAGCAGAACAATCACCGGGCCGCGTAGGTGGCGCAAGCAATTCCTCGCAGAAACCTACAGACCTCCTCCTGCCCGATATTGTCGAAGTAGAGTAGGTAGTAGAGGCCCAGACGTTGCCGTTTGGGGCTTACCGAAATTCCAGAAATGACGGAGATCTTGTCCCGTCGTCGCTGACGATGACGAGTGAATCGGAGTGTAGCCTTGTGGAGCCCAGGTCTTGGACCACGTTGAGGAATCAATAGGAAACCCGATTCATCGGCAAAAACTATGTGGGCACCCAGCCGCGCAGCGTTTTTTTTATCCGCGGCCAGTCTTTTTGTTTCCAGCGCTCGATCGCCTGCTCATCCCGCTCCAAGGCGCGCCGTTCCGGCTATCTGCGGACTCCATTGCAGGCTGTGCATCAACCGTCCAACATGATCGCGGTGATACTGGATTCCAAACTGGCGGCTGGATCAATTCCGCAATGCGGGCCGTGGTCCACAGATTGGTTCGGTAGCCATGCAGCATCGGCCCTTGCAGCAGCAGATTCACTAAGCGCTTTTCGTTGTACTCGGATCCAGCTTCAGGGGACGCCCGGGAGAGAAGCGCACCCGCAGAGCCTTGGCTCCGCCCCGCCGTCGGGCATCACGCCAGCGCATCACCGAACTGGCATTGCATCCGATGCGCCGTCCCACTTCGTTGAGAGAACAACCAGAATCCAGCAACGCCAAAGCTCGTTTACGCCGGTCCTCGAGCAGGTCGGCACTCCCTTTCGGTCTGGGCATAGGTGTTCTTCTCCTGAACACCGTTATTGATTGCATTATTTATGCAGATGTCACAAGGATTGGGACTAACCAGAGCGGGCTTTTGGGTGGATTCTTGTAACTAAGCGACGCCGAATCAATGAATTTCCACTGTGTCCCGAACCAGGTGCTCTACCAGGCTGAGCCACGCCCCGACTAGTACATCGTACAGTTAGTTCTTTGTATTATATTGGTGGTCTTTCCGTCGCTTTGGCTTCTTGGGATGGGCTGCCTGATACTGCCTGGTGGTTTCGATGATTCGCTGGAGATGTTCGGGGCCCTTGGTCCAGGTGAACGGCGTGGGGTTCTCACTGTATTTCTTGAGGTAGCGAATCAGAAACTCCTTCAGTTCCTTTTTGGAACGGTGCACGCTTTGCGTCAATGCCTGCCGGGTAAGAATGCTGAAAAAGCATTCGACCATGTTCATCCAGGAAGCGTGCGTGGGGGTGTAGTGAAAGTGCACTCGCGGATGACTCAGGAGCCATTGTTTGGCGGCTTCGTTCTTGTGGATGTTGAGGTTGTCCAGCACGACCTGCAGCGGGCTTACGGGGTAGGACTTTACGACGTCGTCCATGAAACTCAAAAAATCCACCGTGGTCCGCCGGTCCCGCACATGGGCGACTACTTTGCCGGTGGCAACCTCCAGGGCGGCCAACAAGGTTTGTGTGCCATGCCGGACGTACTCGTTGGTCCAGGCGCCGGGTTTGTTTGCCCGCAGCGGTAGCCCTGGTTGGGTTCGGTCGAGCGCCTGAATGCCGGTTTTCTCGTCCACACACAGCACCAGCGCATTTTCCGGCGGGTTGAGATACAACCCAACAATGTCCAGTAGCTTGGCTTCAAAATCAGGGTCGGGGCTGAAGGTGAAGGTCCGGATTCGGTGGGGCTGCAGTTTGGCGGCAACGAGCATGGCATGCACCGTACTGGCGGGCAATCCGACTTCGGCGGCGAGCGTGCGCACGGTCCAGCGGCTTTGATCCTCCGGCTGCTGACACACTCGCGTTTGCACTTTGTTCCGGGTGTCGGAATCATGCTTGGGAGGCCGCCCCGAGCGGGGTGCATCGCGTAGGCCCTCCAGGCCGTTGAGGGCAAACGAGCGGCGCCACTTTCCCACCGTGATCGGCGGAATCCTCAGTGCGGCCGCGATCTGCTGGTTGTTCGACCCGTCGGCCGCCGCCAGGACAATGCGGCTACGCTGCGCCAAGGATTGGGGAGTCGAGGAGGAATGGACGAACTTGTCCAAAGTGCTGCGCGTCTGGGCATCGAGTTGGAGCGGAAGCGCTACTCGGGCCATGCCCCAGCGTACCAGAAGCTGTTGTTAATATAAAGAACTATCTGTACGATGTACTAGGTCGAAATGAAGCGAACGACGCGGGCCAGGCCTTCGGGCTTAAGCGTTCGATTCCGTTAGAGAGTATAGCACTTGCAGTTGACTGGCTTTACGTTCGCGTCAACCGCCTGAGGTCACGCCTCTCGGTATCAGGTCTCGCGTAACGCGGGGATGAACCTCGCCCCAGGCCGGTCTAGGATTTCCTATAGAATACCGCTTTGCTATATAGCATTGAAATCGCATGATCGCGCTCACTGCCAGCACGCTGTTCTCACCTCTGGAGCGGATCGAGAGCCCGCTGCTCCTGTTGGAGGACGGGGCGATCGTTGAAGTCACCTCGCGGGCGCGGAGTGAACTTCGCAGGAATTGCCGCGTGGTGGATTTTGGCGACGGCATACTGGCGCCCGGCTTTATTGACATACACATTCACGGCGGCGCCGGGCACGATGTGATGGAAGCCGGAGCCGGCGCGCTGCCACCGGTGGAGCGGCTTCTCGCGTCCCACGGGGTGAGCAGTTATTTTCCGACGACCGTCACGGCGCCGCTGGAGGCGACCGTGTCCGCTTTGGCGCGGCTGGCGGACGCGATCGAAGCCGCGGAGCGAAATCCACAACCACTCGCACGGCAAAACGGCGAATTGCGGGCGCGGCCGCTGGGGATTCATCTCGAAGGTCCGTTTATCAGTCACAAGCGGCGCGGGGTCCATCCTCCGGAGAGTCTGCTGGCGCCGTCTCCGGCGGCGTTTGACCGCTTCTGGCAGGCGGCGCGGGGGCACATTCGCGTGCTCACGATCGCGCCTGAGTTGCCGGGCGCCCTCGAAGTCATTACGCTAGCGGCCGGGCGCGGAGTTTGTGTGAGCCTGGGCCACTCCAATGCCGACCTGGATGCAGCGCGCGCTGGTTTCGCCGCAGGCGCCCGCCATGCCACTCATACCTTTAATGCGATGCGGCCGCTGGACCATCGCGATCCCGGGATTCTGGGCGAGGTGCTGACCGATTCCCGGCTTTCCGCCGAAATCATCGCGGACGGGATTCACGTCGATCCCGTGATCGTGCAGCTTTTCCTGAAAGCCAAAGGACCGGAAGCCGCGGTGCTAATTACTGACGCCACTGCTGCCACGGGCATGCCTGACGGCCGCTATCACCTGGGTTCGCTCGAAGTCGAAGTCAAAGACGGCAGGTGCATGGTGGGAGAATCATTGGCGGGTAGTGTCCTGACCCTGGACCGGGCTGTGCGTAACGTCATGCATTTCGCGCAATGGGACTTGCAACAGGCAGTGCGCCTGGCAACCCTGAATCCGGCGCGGGTAGCAGGAGTGAAAAACGGAGGCTCGATCCAATCCGGCGCGCCGGCCGATCTGCTGGTGTTGAGCCCGAGCGGTGAAGTGAGGAAGACAATCATTCGCGGAGCGGGAATTTAGTAGCCCCGGCATTGACCGAAAGTAGCGCCGCCGTCCCGGCGGCTGTCCGGTGGGCGTCCTCGACCACCGCGCCGAGGGCGAGACGCCCTCGGGACAGCCAGCAAGATGCCGGCTTTACGTGTCGGACGAAGATCTGTCAGGAGAACCGAATGGCTGACAAAGGGGGATTCCCCCACTACATGCTCAAGGAAATCTTCGAGCAGCCGCAGGGCCTGCGGGATACGATCGCGCCACGGGTATCGCTCGAGGAAGCCGTGGTGCGGCTCGACGAAGTCCGCATCAGCACCGACGAACTTCGGGCGCTGCGGCGCATCAACATCGTCGCTTCCGGCACCAGCCGGCATGCCGGCATGGCCGGCCAGTACATGATTCAGGACCTGGTCAACATCCCGGTGGATGTGGACTACGCCAGCGAGTTCGAATATCGCAATCCTCTGATCGGGCCCGGCGAACTCACCATCGTGATTACGCAGTCCGGCGAGACCGCCGACACCACGGCCGCCCAGCGCGAAGCCAAGGCCAAAGGCTCGCGCACCGTTGCTATCTCGAACGTCGTCGATTCCACCATCGCACGCGAGGCGGATGGCGTGCTCTACACCCACGCCGGGCCGGAGATCAGCATCGCCTCCACCAAAGCATTTACCGCGCAGATGGCGGTGCTCTACCTGTTTGCTCTTTACCTGGGACAGGTGCGCGGCAAGTTTGCCAAGGAACAACGGCGCCAGTACATTCGCGAACTGCTCGACTTGCCGGGCAAGATGGAAGCTCTGCTGAAAACCGCGCCCACAGGCTGCGAGCAGCTGGCGGAAAAATATTACAAGGTGCAGGATTTTCTCTTCATGGGCCGCGCCATTCACTATCCCGTGGCCATGGACGGCGCACTCAAACTCAAGGAGGTTTCCTACATCCATGCCGAGGGCTATCCCACCGGCGAAACCAAACACGGCCCGAATGCGATGATTGACGAGAACCTGCCGGTGGTAATCATCGCGACCTGCGACCGCGAGGACTCGGAATCGGTGCTGCGTTATGAGAAGAACCTGGCCAATATCCGCGGATTCAAACACCAGTCAGCGCGAGTAATCGCCATTGCCTCCGAAGGCGACGAAGAGCTTCCTCGCCTGGCTGACCACACCATCTTCGTTCCGCGAGCACCAGAACTGCTGCTGCCAATTCTGGAAATTGTGCCGCTGCAGCTGTTCGCTTACTACATGACGGTGAAAAAAGGTTTGGACGTGGATCGGCCGCGCAACCTAGTGAAGTCGGTGACGCTGGAGTAGCCCTGGACCGTCGCCGAGAAGCTTAACGCCACCTGAACACACCGAGTGACTTAGGCTTTCTTGGTCGGATGCAGACGGTTCAACTGGCCCTGCTTAAGGTTCGCTTAATATTGCGGACTTCTCTCAACAATAAATCTTCGCATCTGGATTCTTTCTCTGTTCCTCCGCGCATCACACGAGCTGTGGTGCTTTCGTCGAGGAGAGAAAGATAATGCGGAAATTCGGGATCTTAATGTCTGTCGTCTTATGTTTGCCATTAGTGCTCGTCGCCCAAATCGGCGGAGCCATGCCGGCTGGCAGCGAGAACGGAACGCGTGCGACAGTGTTTGGCGGATATTCCTATCTCCGTAATGGCAGCAACGGTTTTAATGGGTGGGAAGGACAGGGTACTTTCAATTTCAACCGCTACCTTGGTGTCACAGCCGATGTGAGCGGCGCCAGCCTTAACCCGTTTTCTTTTTCGACATCGGGTTTTTCGGCGTCCACCTACCAGCACGTTACCAATTACTTGTTTGGCCCGACGGTAACTGCTGAATTTGGCAGAAGCGCCGTCTTCGCACACGCATTGTTCGGCGCGGCGCATTCTAGCTTGGGTGCAGGTGTAAGCGTTCCGATCATCGGCGGTATCTCCACAGGCCTTACCAGCGCGAATGCATTCGCCATGGCCTTCGGCGGCGGTGTTGATATCGGTCTGACTCGACATTTCGCAATTCGGGCTGTGCAGGTGGATTACCTCCGTACGCAGTTCAACGCGACCGACGCGTTAATCACCGGACTTTCGAGCAGCCTGGGTAATCGGCAGAACAGCTTCCGCTACTCATCAGGGATTGTGTTTCGATTCTGACGGGGGTGAGAGACAGGTATCGATGATCGTGTTGGTAAAAGAGTGACGCGTTGATGTGAGGCGGGGGTGGTCTAAGGACCGAGACTGACGTCTGACGACTGCCTAGTTCGGCTTCCTGTGCTTTCCGTCGGAGAGATAGCGCAGCAGCGCGGTGTCCGACGCATTCTTGAATTTTTCCAGGAAGGAAGCTTCGGGACTGAGCACGGCATCGGCCGAAACTTTTTGGCGGATGCTCTGCCGCAGTCTCTCGCCGGATTCGGATTCGTTGGTCATGACCTGCATGTAGAACCAGAGGAAGTGACGCATCTGGTCGAGGGACGATTTCAGCATTTGGAGCGCGTCCATCTCCGGCAACTGGCTGAGGGCTTCCATGAGTTCGGGATCGCTGGGAGCTTCCATGGCGGCACAATTGAGCTGTCGTTGAATGGCGCGCAGGTCCTCGGTCACGCGCAGGATCCGGACGTGGATTTCTTCGAGGTAGTCTTCTCTTCCCATGGGCTCCGGCTTCCTTCGACGTCAAGACACCATCTCATTCGCAACCGACAGCGAACAGATGTCCCATGTGCATGCGCTTTGGTAATTCAAGTCATTACTTTGGTCTCGCGTAGTTCCCGAACGACAAAATCTGTCATCCCAAGCGCAGTCTGGAGCCGCGCCGGCACGGTGAGAGCGGGTCGAGCGACCCCTGCTCCTCCATAGACGCGTCAGCTTATAGGGGTCCTTCGACTCCGAAAGACGTTTCCCGAGCGAAACGTTTTTCTGCGCTCAGGATGACACGGGAATTGTGGGTGCCGCACGGATTTCTGGGACCGCTACGACCCGCACTCCCTCAGCCGGAGTTTCCACCGCGTACACCAGGGCTGCAATCATCTGTTGCAGGGTAACCAGTCCCAGGCGTGTGGCTCCTTCGCGAGTGGACGGGAACACTTCCATCAGCTTGTACACCGGCAGGAGCAGGTACGGCCATCGGTGTCCTGGACCAAGGACGTACCAGGGACGAAGGATCGTGGCGTTCATCCCACTCTGCCTGATCATGCCTTCACATTGCGATCTGACCTCGATGTAGGCTTTCATCACCGGCGCGGGATGGGCCACGCTGATGTAAACGAAGTGCTGCACGCCAGCCTGCTGGGCGGCCTCGACTGCGCTCCGGCCGGAGGCCAGATCCACCTTGCGGAATTCCGCCGCCTTCGACGGACTCGGATGTGAAGCCCCAACCAGTTGCATGAAGGTGTCGGCCGGGCTGATCTTTGAGGCATAGGATTTGCCGTCCAGAGCGTCGCCCGGAATTGCCTGGCTCCCCGCCGGGAGCTTCTTCTCCGAGCCTGGCCGGACCAGCGCCCGAACCTCATGGCCCCGTTCCAGCAGATAAGTGATCAGCGGACGGCCGACGTATCCGGTGCCGCCAGTAACAAAGACGCGATGAGAATGCGCTTTCATGCCGCTCCTGCACCCTGAAATGGTACGCAGACGGCCGACCGGTGGATTGTCCCTGAACCCACATGCCGGGGGCAAGTACGTGACCGTATCTGGTACACTGTCGCGTTCTGCAGCCTCCGGAATCTGAAGACTGCGGAGCTTCCCTGGGCCCCTAAGCTGCATCGAAGCGGAAGCCCTATGAAAGACACACTGGGAGTCTTGTTAGCTGGAGGGGCGGGCGAGCGGCTTTATCCCCTCACTCGCGACCGCGCCAAGCCCGCCGTCACCTTTGGCGGAATTTATCGCATCATCGACGTCACCCTTTCCAACTGCGTCAACTCCGATCTGCGCCGCGTCTATATTCTCACCCAGTACAAAGCGCTTTCTCTGAACCGCCACGTGCGCGAAGGCTGGAACATCATGGGCAGCGAAATGGGAGAGTTCATCGAGGTGCTGCCCCCGATGAAGCGGGTGAGCGATCAGTGGTACCAGGGCACCGCGGACGCGGTGTATCAGAACATTTACTCGATCGGCTCAGAGCAGCCCAAGCACGTGCTCATCCTCTCCGGCGACCACATCTACAAGATGAATTACGGCTTGATGCTGGAGCGGCACAACGACACGGGCGCGGACGTGACCCTGGCGACCATCCAGATCGATCCCGGCGTGGTGGCCCGCTTCGGAGTGGTGGATGTGGACCGCGATCACCGGGTGCTGGGCTTCGAGGAGAAACCAAAGGTCACCAAGCTGCGCTCACCCTCGAATCCCGATAAGGTCTGTGCCTCGATGGGCATTTATCTTTTCAACACCGATGTGCTCATCCCCGTCCTCTTGAAGGATGCCGAAGACCCCGCCTCGAGCCATGATTTTGGCAAGGACATCCTGCCCAAAATGGCAGACGAGTACCGGGTTTACACCTATGACTTTGTTGACGAGAACAAGAAGGAAGCCCTGTACTGGCGGGATGTGGGAACACTCGAAGCTTATTACGAAGCCAATATGGACATCGTGGCGGTGTCGCCCGTGTTCAACCTTTACGACTCGGACTGGCCGATCCGCACCCACCAGCGCCAGTACCCGCCGGCAAAGTTCGTTTTCGCCGAGGCGGGACGCACCGGCACCGCGGTCGATTCCATTGTGTCCGCAGGCTGCATCGTTTCCGGCAGCATCGTGAAGGGCAGCGTGGTCTCCCCCGACGTACGCGTGAACTCCTATAGCGAAGTCGAAAGCAGCATTCTTTTTTCCCATGTGAATGTGGGACGCCATTGCCGCATCCGCAAAGCCATCATCGATCGCGATGTGCACATCCCTGAAGGCACCACCATCGGATACGACAGCGAAGCCGACCGCCAGCGCTACTTTGTTACCGAAAGCGGAATCACGGTCGTAACGCGCGACTATTCCCTGTTCGAAAATCCAGTGACCGTGGACTACTTCACCAGCGAGTAGCCACCACCGCCCACGTAGGCCCGGACGCCCCCGGCCGAGCGCAGCTCGGCTGGCTTTTGGCTTTTGCTGTTGGCTTTCCCATTACTCTTATATGCGAATCAACCCTGCCAGGCCCGACGATGCCGCCGTGGTGCAACTCACCGGCGTTTACCACAACCTGCTGCGGCGCTGGGCGGAAGTCTGACTTCGGAAGCCCGTTCATGACCTGCCGCAGAGTTCTCTTCCGGATCCATCTCAGCGCCGGCTGCGTGGCCGGGTTGGTCATCCTGGTGATGTCGGTGACGCTCGCGGCCATTGCCTCCGGGGGTGCTTCGCTGTTGGTATTCACCGGCCTCTGCTGGGGGGCGCCGGTTCATCGCCTCGGCTGAACTGGCGGCGTTGAGGGCGTTGACCTCAGTTTCCAGCGTTCAGTTGCCGGTTCTCAGTTTCTATCCCTCTTTTTTTGTTCGCCTTTTGTTCGTTTCCAAGTTGCGCTCCCTGCTACAATGCCTTGCCTTGTAGAACGCAAGAACTTTTGGGGCCACAAAAACGTATCTGTATTGTGGTGTTAAAGCCCGCAGTGTATCGGGTGAGAAGACCAGGAGTTCCGGGGAGTGCGGGTTGGAAGACGCCCAGGTCGTTGCCATGCTGGTCCGTCGCTGCATTGCCGGCGACGTGGTGGCCTGGGAGGAGATTGTGCGACGTTACAACCGGAAAATCTACAACATCTGCTATCGCTTCGCCGGATCGGGCGACGGCGCCCAGGACCTCACCCAGGAGGTCTTCATCAAGATGTTCCGCACGCTTAGCTCGTACGATGTCGAGCGAGGAGCATTCATGACCTGGGTCACAACCATCACCCGCAACTTGCTGGTGGACCACTTCCGTAAGAGCAAGCAGGACCGGATGACCGAGTCGCTGGACACGACGTCGTCGGAACACGAAGACGCCATGCCGCTGAGCGAGAAGATCGAAGACAAGGCGCCGGCAGCCGATACCAGCGTGCAGAGCCGCGAGACTCGGGAACTGGTACACAGCGCCTTGCAGAAACTTTCCCCCGAACTACGCGAGGCGGTCATCCTGCGCGATCTGCAGGACATGGATTACAAAGACATTGCCACGGTACTAAAGGTTCCGGAGGGCACGGTGAAGTCAAGGATAAATCGCGGTCGAGCGGAACTTGCGCGACTGCTACAACGTACATATAGGCAGGTGATGTGATGGCAGGCGAAACCAAAAACGGCATGCAATGCGCGGAATTTGATGCGCTGCTGAACGAAGCTCTCGACGCCACCCTGACCGGGCCCAAGCTGGACAGCTTTCAGGCCCACGCTCGGGTGTGCGCGGTCTGTGGGCCGCTGTTCGCGGAGGCCGATGCGGGGCGGCGCTGGCTGAAATCGCTGCCTGAAGTCGACGCCCCATCTCACCTGGTGCACAACATTCTGCTGGCCACCACGGGATACGAGAGCCAGCGCGACGCCGTCCGGCCCGGGGCCAAGGCTTCGTGGGTAGATGCATTCACTGGGTGGCTGCGGCCCGTGTTCGCGCCCGTCCTTTCCATGAGCCGCCAGCCCCGCTTTGCCATGTCATTTGGAATGGCCTTCTTCTCTTTATCCATCTCGCTGAGCCTGGCGGGCGTGAAGATGAGCGACGTGCGGCACGTGGATCTTCGGCCCAGCGCCATCAAGCGCACTTATTACGAGACCACCGGGCGGGTAGTGAAGTACTACGAAAATATTCGCTTCGTGTATGAAATCGAATCGCGTGTGCGGGAATTCAAACGAGTGACTGCTCCCCCTGCACCGCCGCCACAGGAGCAGAACAAAGAAAAGAAAGACAACAATACCAGTGGACAACCCGAACCAAGACAGGAACGCAACTACAGCCAGGGAGAGAACCAGCCCGTGCTGGCCTCCCTCCCGAATGATCCGCCTGTAGTGAGGATGACCACTTACAGGAGGCTTGTATGAACTGCGCTAACCATCCCGATATTGAGAAGGTTGCATTCTGCCGCACCTGCGGAAAACCGCTGTGTGCCTCCTGCACCCGCTCGGTGCACGGAGTGATTTATTGCGAGAGTTGCCTGGCAGCGCGCCTGGAGGGCGTGCAGCCGAACCTGGCGCAACCGGTCGCCGGCTTCGTTCCGGCGAGCCCCATGGCCCCGCCGGGTGCGGGTCCGAATCCCGCTCTGGCCGGCGTTCTCGCTGGCTTCTTTCCCTTCGGCGTGGGTGCAGTTTACACCGGGCAATATGCCAAGGGCCTGGCGCACCTGGTGATCTTTACCCTGCTGGTCCTGGGGGCGAGCAGCGGAAGTGACGCCATGGGCACCGTCTTCGGACTGGCCATCGCGGGCTTTTACTTCTATCAGATATTCGATTCCGTGCGGACTGCGCGAGCCATACAGATGGGGGCTCCGCCTCCCGACCCGTTTGGGCTAGGAACAACCTTTAGTGCCGGCGAACGTGTGGACGTGAGCAAAGTGCCGGTGGGAGCGCTGGTCCTCATCGGCCTCGGTGTGATCTTCCTGCTGCACACCCTCAACATCTGGGATTTTAGTGCTCACCGCATCTGGCCCCTGGTGCTCATTGGCATCGGCGGCTGGCTGCTGGTGCGCCGCCTGGGCCTGGTAGGCGAAGTTCCGCCCGGATTCGATCGCGTGCGCAGTTGCAGGCGCGGTTTGATGGGGCCGGCCATCCTGTTGACCCTGGGATTTCAGTTCCTGCTCGACAGCATGGGCGTAATCCGGTTCGGCCGCACTCTGCCGCTGCTGCTAGTGGTGATTGGATTGGTAAAGATTTTCCAGAGTACGGCTGGCCCGGACCCGCTCGCGGGACCGCCACCATCAAGTGGAGCCCCGCCTTCCGGATTTGCATCCGGCGAGGTGCAGCCGCAGTCTCCGGAGGTGAAAAATGGCTAGCCCAGTGCAAGCCCCGCCCCCAATTGAGCAACGGCCGAGACAGCAACGTTCCATGGCCGGTCCGGTAGTACTGATCCTGCTGGGAGTGGTGCTGCTGCTCACCACCATGCGAGTGCTGCACCCCCAGCCCCTGCTGCACTGGTTCGGCACCTACTGGCCCGCCCTGATCATTTTGTGGGGCGTGATCAAGCTGGTCGAGTACGAGCAGGCAAAGCGGGAAGGTACGCGCCCCGCGGGGATTGGAGCCGGGGGGGTCTTGTTGCTGTTTTTTCTGATCGTTTTTGGGCTGTCGGCGACTCAGGCTTCCCGCTTTAACTGGGATGAGATCCGCAATCACATCGAGGTGGGCGACGATGACTTCACCCTCTTCGGCCACAACTACAGTTACGAAGACCAACTCCAGCAAGACTTTCCGGCGGGCAGCAGCCTGCGCATTGTGAACGAGCGGGGTGCGGTGAACCTGACGGTTTCGGAGGACAACCAGATTCACGTGGCCGCACACAAGCGGATCAACGCGGACAGCCAGCAAGAAGCTGACAAATTCAATCCCACCACCAAGCCGCAGATTAGCGCCAGCGGCAATGTCATCACTTTGAATGCCGATACGCAGGGCGCCGGCGAACACCCGGTCAGAACCGACCTGGATGTCAGCGTACCGCGGAAAGCGCCGGTCGTGATAACCTCTCGGCGCGGTGATGTCAGCGTGGTGGGGCGCGACGGAGACGTTGAAATTGCCAGCCAGCACGGAGATGTCGCCGCCTCCGATATCAATGGCAAGTTGAGTCTCAACCTGTCCGGCGGCTCGGCACGGATCTCGAATGTTTCAGGTGATGCGTCAGTGCAGGGTCGGGCCGACGACATTTCTCTGGCAGACGTGAAAGGCGCGGCGCGCATTAACGGCGAGTTCGACACCATCAAGCTGGCAAAGATCGCCGGCCTGGTCGGCTTCAAATCGGCCCGTACCGACATGGAGTTTTCCAAGCTGAACGGTGACCTCGATATGGACTCCGGCGATATGCGGGCCAACGACCTGATGGGTCCATTCCGCCTGCTCACCCGCTCGAAGGACATCCGGCTGACAGGAGTCAATGGCGATGTGCGGCTGGAAAACGAAAACGGCGCAGTGGAAATCCACATGAACAAGCTGGGCAACATGCAACTGAGCAACCGCAACAGCGACGTTCAGATTTACCTTCCCGACAAGGCTGGCTTCCAGGTGGAAGCCCGCTCTCGAGGCGGGGAAATTGAATCCGACTTTGCTGCCCTGAAAGTCGACAACGGCGAGGACCAGGCGACCGCCAGCGGCACCGTCGGCGGAGGTGGCCCGCGCCTGCAAATCAACAACGAGCACGGCGGGATCGAACTGCGCAAGGGATCGACTCTGGCCGAGGCGCCAATGCCGCCCAAGCCGCCGCGAGTCCCGGCAGTGCCCAAGGTACCGGTGCCCACGGAAAACTAGAAGAAGCCAGGCCGGTGTGGGGCGGACACTCTTGTCCGCCGCCTTTGATTTGGACTTTAGCTCAAACCTGTTCCCGCCCTCGGTTAAACTCAGAATCTTCGATCCCACTTATTTTACAAGCCAGTCTAGAGTTTCTAGTTCTCTGTTCCCAGTTAGGTGTGCTTACATCCTGGGCCGCGCCCGTGTTATGTTCAATTTCTTTCTGACCCGAACATGATTCGTTCTTACAAAGGCAGAACGCCCACAGTCCCTGAATCCTGCTACGTGGACGACTCGGCACAGCTCATCGGCGATGTGATTCTCGGCGAGCACGCCAGTATCTGGATGAATGCCGTGTTACGCGGTGACGTCCACTCCATTCGAGTGGGCGCGTATTCGAATGTGCAGGATGGCAGCGTTCTGCACGGCATGAAGGAGCAGTACGGAGTTTTCCTGGGCGCGTATGTGACGGTCGGCCACTCGGTGATCCTGCATGGCTGCACCATTGAAGACCGCTGCCTGATCGGCATGGGCTCGATCATCCTGAATGGGGCCCGGATCGGCGCGGGGTCGATCATCGCGGCGGGTACGCTGATTCCGGAGAAAACGATTGTCGAGCCGGGATCACTGTGGATGGGATCCCGGGGAAAGTTCAAACGCAAGCTGGAAGCAAAAGATCAAGAAACGATCATGCGCTACGCCAGGAATTATCTTGATTACAAAGAATCGTATCTGCGGGAAAGGTAGCGCTTCGCAAGCAACCGGGGCCTTGCGGCCCCGGCTTCAGTTGGTGGTTTGCCCGGATGAAAATCGTTGTTCATGTGGGCGCGATCGCCCTCGCTCGTGCAGGCAGTGGCACGAGCGGGACGCTCGCGCCAACATTTTTAGTCTAAGCGCTGCGGCGCGGGCGCATGGTCAAGTCGCGGACCTGCGCCAGCACACTCGATAACTGCATCCCGTTCAGCTGAGACACGAACGGCATCAAGTCCGCGATAAACTGATCTTTCATCAGTTCGCCGATTTCCTCCTGGCGGTTGCGTTCTCCGCCTGAAAGCAGATCGGGCACGGTGACTTCCAACGCGCGTGCCAGCCGTTCCAGGGAGGAAAGGGTCGGGGTCGCCTTTTCATTTTCGATCTTCGACACGTAGGTCCTGGGAACCGACATGCGCGCCGCCAGTTGGCGCTGGCTGAGTCCGCTGCGCAAGCGCAGCGAACGGATCGAGGTCGCCAGGTTCAGATGTCCGCGGCCATTGCCGTTCGCCGGCATCATTTGCGGCGGCGGCGGCGCCATTACCACTTCCGGCTCTTCCTCATCTAACGAGGCATGGCAGCGGCGGCAAAGATCGTTGGTGGTACGGAATTGGACCAGCAGGCAGTGATCGCAACGAACTACTTCCCTTGAGTCTACTGGTGCAAGGGTAGTGGCCATCTAGGTGTGGGAGTTGCCAGAGCGGGGGCACTCTCCAGGAACCGCAAAAAGCCTGGTTCCAACCTGCAGCGTAATCTGCGGTACAACACCTGTGGATGTCAAGAACATTCCGGGGTCAAACACCGAACACGTCGTGGGAAAAGCAAAGTTAGCTGGAGAAAAGCCGGAGAAAACAGGTAAGAAACCATGAATGATCGAGAGAGGGCCTGGTGTTTACTAACTGAGTTCACCCAGTCGGAAAGTTTGCGCAAGCACGGGCTCGCGGTCGAGGCTTGCATGCGCGCTTACGCCCGCCAGTTCGCTCCGGATTCTCCAGAAAAACAGGAGTTGTGGGGCGTGGTCGGCTTGCTGCACGACTTCGATTACGAAAAGTATCCCAGCCTCGATGACCATCCCTACAGGGGCAGCGAAATATTGAAAGAGCGCGGCTACTCGGATGAAATCCGCCGCGCCATCATGTCCCACGCCGAATATTCTGGCGTGACGCGGGACTCTCAGATGGAAAAAGCCCTCTTCGCCTGCGACGAACTGGCGGGATTCATTACCGCGTGCGCCCTGGTGAAGCCGGGAAAATCCCTGGCCGAAGTCGAGGCCAAGTCGGTCCGAAAGAAGATGAAGGACAAGGCCTTCGCCCGCAACGTAAAGCGCGAAGACATCGTAAACGGCGCGGCGGATCTGGGGGTGGACCTGGAAGAGCACATCGCGTTTTGCATCGATGCGATGAAGGGAATCGCAGATAAGCTGGGGCTCGACGGAAACATGAGCTAACCGAGGGTGCCCCGTCCTCATCGTTCCGCACTTTGGAACGACAGGGCGGGGACGTTCAGGTAACCCTTCCAGCCTGTCTCTCCAAGGAAGGGAGAGACGAGGGTGGGGCACCACTCCTATCGCAGGGCCTCGGCCACCTTACCACTGGCAATTAACTCCGCGATCCGGGCGAAATCCTGGTACATCACTCGGTCTTTGTCCATGGTGGCGCACACCGAACGAATTGCAGCATGCGCGATCTGTCCCCGCTTTGAAGTCTTGAGCGGGGCCAGAAAATCCAGCGCCTGGGCTGCGGCCATGGCTTCGATCGCCATCGCGTTGCGCGAATTTTCCACGATGCGCTTCAGCTTCAGGGCCGCGGTCATTCCCATGGACACGTAATCTTCCTTGTTGCCGGAAGTCGTAATCGAATCCACCGAGGCAGGATGCGCCAGCACTTTGTTTTCGCTGACCAGGGAGGCGGCGGCCACCTGCGCCATCATGAATCCGGAATTCAGGCCTGCGCCGGCAGCCAGAAATGGCGGCAGACCTTCATTCAGAGCTGGGTTTACCAGGCGCTCCAGCCTGCGCTCGGAGATGCCTGCCAGCGCGCTGAGGGCGATGCCCAGGAAATCCAGAACAAAAGCCAGCGGCTGGCCGTGGAAATTGCCGCCTGAAATAACATCCGCTTCTAACCCGGCGGAGCTTCGCTCCGCTGGGCGGACGTGGGCGTCCGCCCCTACGTGAGCTGTGGCAGTTTTCATGAAAACCAGTGGGTTGTCGACCGCCGAGTTGACTTCGATCTCCATCACCTCGCGGCAGTGGGCCAGGGTGTCGCGCACCGCGCCATGCACTTGTGGCATGCAGCGCAGGGAGTAGGCGTCCTGCACGCGGTCGCAGTCGCGATGCGACTCGCGCAGTTGGCTGCCTTCGAGCATCTTGCGCAAATTCGCGGCGGTCCGGAGCTGACCAGTGTGCGGACGAGCCTGATGGATGCGTTCGTCAAACGCTACGTCGGTGCCCCGCAAGCGCATCGAGTGAGAGCGCGCCGATCACATCCGCCGTATCGGCCAGGATCTCAGCCGCCAGCAGATCAGGACTCCCACCGCCAGCATCGCCTGCGTTCCATTGATCAGAGAAACAGCTTCTTTGGCTTCCAGCACCAGGGGCTTGATTTGTGCGCTCCGCATCGCTTCTGCGGCGGGAACGCGCATCCCTTTCTCGGTCAAAGCACTCGCCTTCGCCGATCAGGGCCAGGGCCAGGTGTGCCAGCGGAGCCAGATCGCCGCTGGCTCCTACGCTGCCTTGCGACGGCACCATCGGTGTTACGCCGCGATTCAGCATCTCGCAAATCGTGTCGATGACTGCCCCGCGCACTCCGGAGTGCCCTTTGGAAAGTGAATTCGCGCGCAGCAGCATCATGGCGCGGGTTTCAGCCATGGAGAGCGGCTCGCCCACGCCCACGGCATGGGAGCGCACCAGATTGACCTGCAAGTTCGCGAATCTGATCGCCGGCAATGCGAACGTCGCTCAATTTGCCGACGCCGGTGGTGATGGCGTAAGACACGCGGTTTTCCGCAACCAGCGCATCCACCACCGCGCGAGCGCGATCCACAGCCTCTCGGGCGTCGGGATCGAGCAGAACGGGGCGGCGCTCCACTGCGACTTCCCGGACTGCTTCGAGAGTCAGATCGTTTCCGTTGATGTGCAAGGCCTTCAGGAGAGTTTCCGGTTTCTAGTTTCTGGTTTCAAATGCGCCTATTTCCCCGCTGCTTCGCGAAATGCTTTCAAATATTTTGGCGGCAGCGGGGCTGGTTTCATTTGCAGTCGAGGATCATGTGCGTGGTCTCGCCTTCCGCCAGCAGTGCGCCATCGCCGGCCCGCAGCAGTTCATAGCCAAAATGAATCAGGGATTCGCGGACGTTTCTCAGATGGGTGCGGACGATGATCTCGTCGTCATACCGCGCCGGCGCCTTGTAGCGGCAGCGGGCGTCCACCACGGGATGAAGCATCCGTCGTTGCGCTCCATGTCGCGATAGGAGAATCCCAGTTGCCGCAGAGTTCCACGCGTCCGATTTCGAACCAGATGAAGTGATTGGCGTGATAGACCACGCCCATCTGGTCGGTCTCCGCGTAGCGCACGCGCACGCGGCTCTCGCAGACTACCGCCTGTGCTGTTTCGCGCGCCTTCGCTGCACGCTTGGTGTCTCACTTCGTGCTCCAGCGCGGTTTGCGCTTTTCCAGAAACGCCGAAATGCCTTCGCGAAAGTCGGCAGTGGTGCGGATGCGCGGCGTTGTCCTCGACCGCTTCGGCGATCTGCTGATCGAGCTCTGTTCCGCGCATGAATCCGTTCAACAGCCGCTTGGTCGCCCGCAACGACGCAGGGCTGTTCTCCATAAGCTGCGCCGCCAGTTCGCGGGCCCGCTGCCATCAGCTTGTCGGCCTCGACGACCTCGTTGACCAGACCAATGCGCAGCGCCTCGTCCGCGTCAAATAATCCGCCCGTCAGCAGCAGGTCGCGGGCGACTGTTTCTGTCCCACCTGCCAGCACCAGAAATGGAGGAAACGATGGCCGGCACAAATCCGATGCGGACTTCGGTGTAGCCGAACTTGGCTTCCGGCACCGCCAGCGTGAAGTCGCACAAGGTTGCGAATCCCGTGCCGCCCGCGATGGCAGCCCCGTTTACTGCGGCAATCGTCGGCTTGGGAAAATCATAAATGCGGCGGAACATGCGCGCCATGCGTGTCGGAGTCCTGCAGATTCTCTTCCGGCGCCTGCCCAGCAGGGCCTTCAGATTCTCCAGGTCCATGCCCGCGCAAAAAGCCTTGCCGGCGCCGGTAAGAATCAGGACTTGCGCTGGCGAATCGCTCGACTTCATCAAAAGCCGCGCAGCAATTCGTCCATCAGTTCGTAGCTGATGGCATTGCGCTTCTCCGGCCGGTTGAGCGTGATGGTGGCGACGCCGGAATCGTAAGCGCAAGCTGAATGGTCTTATATTCCATCTGTTTTTCGGTCCGGCAACTCAATCGGCAGCCGCGGACTCGAACGTGTACCGGGCCCCCAGCTCCGCCGTAATCCGCAGCAACACATCCAACGGTTTCAGCGGCGGCAACTGCGCTCCTCGTTGCTGCAATGCTTCCACAACTTTCTCAGTCGCGATATTTCCCACCAAAGCGTCTTGTGCGAACGGACATCCGCCCAGTCCGCCCAGACGCCGAATCAAAGCGGCGGCAACCCGCATCATACGCGGCCAGAATCTTTTCCGCCGCCTGCTCGGGACGGCTGTGCAGATGAACACCAATGTCGAGATAGTCATACTTCGCAATCACCGCGGAAACCAGTTCACGAATCTGCGCCGGCACCGGCCAGCCCGACAGTGTCGGCCAGAGAGATCGTGCGAATCGCCGAGAGATTCGAGCAGGTCCACGGCATCGACCACTTCGCCGACATTCCACGGATCGCCGTACGGATTGCCAAACGCCATCGAAATGTAAACTACGGTGTCGAGCCCGGCGTCGGTTCGGCCTTGTTCTTGAATCTTCTCCAGTTCGTCAATCGCGTCTTCGAGTGTCTGGCGCTGATTGTTCTGCAGAAATGTCGGGGAAACCGAATAGGGGAAGCCGAGAGTGCGAACCGCTTCGGTGGTGATCGCCCGCTCCGCGCCTTTTTCGTTGACCACAATCCCGATAATTTCAACGTCATCCGGCGGATCGAGTTCTTTCAGCACTTCCTCCGAATCGGCCATCTGCGGAACTGCTTTCGGTGAGACAAACGAAACGGCATCGATGTGCTTGAACCCAGCGCTGATCAGGGCTTTCAAGTAGTCGCTTTGAGGTAGGCGGGAATCTGCCCCTTTAGCCCCTGCCACGCATCGCGCGGACATTCGACGAGTTTTACAGAATTGGACATCAAGAACCCAGCCACAGATCTTCACGGATTCTCACGGATAACCCTTAATTCTAATTCTTGTCTTGATCCGTGCTAATCCGCCAAATCCGTGGCGCCTTTGCTTTCATGTTTGCAGCACCCCTACCTTGAACTCGGGCACGTCCGGGTTCAGCGCGGCGGCTTCGAGCGCCAGAGTGATCGCATCGCGCGTTTCGACCGGATCGATGATCTTGTCGATCCACAATCGGGCGGCGCCGTAACGCGGGTCGGTTTGTTCGTCATAGGTTTTCTTCGACCGACTCAAACAGCTCTTTCGTTCTTCGTCGCTCAACTTCTTCCCGCTGCGTTCGAGTTGCTTGATCTTGATTTCGACCAGCGTGCCGGCGGCGGAATCTCCGCTCATGACCGCGTAGCGTGCGGTCGGCCAGGCAAACACAAAGCGCGGATCGTAGGCCTTGCCGCACATGGCATAGTGTCCGGCCCCGAACGAGCCGCCAACGATCACCGTAATCTTGGGAACGACCGAATTGGACACTGCATTCACCATCTTCGCTCCCGCCTTGATGATGCCGCTCCATTCCGCGTCGCGCCCCACCATGAATCCGTTTACGTCGTGAAAGAAGACCAGCGGGACCAGGTTCTGATTGCAGTCCATGATGAAGCGGGCGGCTTTTTCAGCAGACTCGGTGTAGATCACGCCGCCGAATTCGAGCCGTTTGTGGCCTTCGTGGTCGGTCTGCTGGGCGTGCAGCTTCTGGTTGGCCACAATTCCGACCGCAAAGCCGCCGATACGTGCGTAGCCGCAGATGATGGTCTTGCCGTATTCAGCCTTGTATTCGTCGAAACGGCTGCCATCCACGATGCGGGCCAGGATTTCCTTATGTCGTAGGGACGGGCCGACGAAGAATCGTAGATGCCGTAAATTTCCTCGGCCGCCAACGCGGGCGGCTGCGGCTTCCTCCGGTCCCAGGGCGACTGCCGGCGGTATCCCCACTTTTCGATGATGGCGCGAATACGCGTGAGGCAGGCTTCGTCGTTGGGCTCGCGAAAATCCACCGTGCCGCTGATGGCGGAATGCATGGCGGCGCCACCCAGTTCATCAGCGGATATCTTCTGGCCGATGGCAGCCTGCACCAGCGCCGGCCCGGCAAGGAAAAGTCCGCTGCCGTCGGTCATCAGCACGTGATCGCACATAACCGGCAGGTAGCCGCCACCCGCCACGCACATGCCCATGATGGCTGCGATCTGCGGAATCCCCATGGCCGACATCACCGCGTTGTTGCGGAAGACGCGGCCGAAGTCGTCGGTGTCCGGGAAGACGTCTTCCTGCAGCGGCAGGAAGACGCCCGCGGAATCCACCAGGTAAACCGTCGGCACGCGGTTTTCGATCGAGATGTTCTGGGCGCGAATCACTTTCTTCGCGGTCATGGGGAAGAATGCGCCCGCTTTCACGGTGGCATCGTTGGCGATAATCATCACCAGCCGGGTTTGAATGCGGGCCAGTCCCGTGATGACACCCGCTGCCGCTGCGCCGCCCCACTCTTCGTACATGCCGTGGGCGGCGTAGGCGCCGAGTTCGAAAAAAGATCCCGGATCAATCAACAGATTGATCCGCTCGCGCGCTGTGAGGCGTCCCTTGTGGTGCTGGCTTTCAATCGCTTTCGGCCCGCCGCCCTCGCGGATTCTCTCCTCTTCGTTGCGCACCTGCGAAACCAGGTCAGCCAGGAAGCGCATATTGGCTTCAAAACGGGCCGAGGTGGGATCGATGCGCGACTGGAGAACGGTGGAGTTCGAGGGCATTCCGGGATCAACGCGTTCGTTCATGAGTGGATTCTGAAAGAAGTTACGGTATAACAGCGGAGCAGCACGGCGCAAACGGCTGTTTCCGCTGCGAAGCAGCCGGGGAAGTGAATTTCAGATTGAAGATTCTCGATATCAGATTTAAGAACCAGAGCGCTATGTTGCCCCAAAACATTTTAACTGGTCTTTTCCAGCCATCGTTCCAGGCTGCATCCGTCTTCCTCCAGCAGGAAGCTGCCGGTTCCAAAACATTCGCCAAAAATACGATGCGACTCTGAATCGCGCGCCGCTCGCGTGATCCATTGCTTTCCCACCTGATATTGACTGGCGGTGAACCATTTCTGCGGCAGGACCTCGACCAGTCCCGCGTTTGGATAGATGACGTAGAGCGCGAAGGCCGGGCCGTCTGGGCTTTTGGCCGGATAGCTGGTTGGGACAATCAGTTCCTCCACCGTTTGCAGTTCGACTGGCACTTCAATCTTGTGCACACCGGCGGCCATGCCGAGTGAAACTTCAAACTCCGCGAGCGGCGCCGCTGCCGAGTAGATGCGTTCACTCGACGCCTTGAACCAGCCCGCAATCTCGGCCAGGTCGAAAGGTTTGAATTGGTCCCGATCGAAGCAGGTAACGCGAATACTGCGGCCTTCCGGACACCACACGCCCAGGTTCGAAGGTGGCATCAAGAACGGGCGGCAATATGTGTTCAGCGCGAGGCGTGGTTTGTCTGCTTCCTGCTCCAGTCCCAGAGTGACCAGATAGCCCAGCGGCCCTTCGCTGCCATGATGGGTCCAGACGAAGCGCTGGCCGGAAACAGAGTTGAACGCGGAGAAGGTCTTCCAGTACCAGGGCGTGGGCCCTACCGTACGCTGCAGGATATCTCTTAAACGGGACGTGCTGATCTCGGCCATCAATATCAACTGGCCGTAGGCACGCCACGCGGCTTGACGTTGGCGCGAATGAACTGGACGATGTCGTCCATGGCTGTGCCCGGCTGGAAAATGGCGGCCACGCCGGCTTTCTTGAGATTTTCAATATCCTGGTTGGGAATGATGCCGCCGACCACGACCAGCACGTCGTCCATCTTTTTCTGCTTGAGCAGCTCCATCACCCTGGGAACGATAGCATTGTGCGCACCGGAAAGAATCGAGAGCCCAATGACGTGGACGTCTTCCTGCAGGGCGGCGTTCACAATCATCTCCGGCGTCTGTCGCAGGCCGGTGTAGATGACCTCCATGCCGGCATCACGCAACGCGCGCGCGATCACTTTGGCTCCGCGATCGTGCCCGTCAAGGCCAGGCTTGGCCACCAGCACGCGGATCTTCAAGTCTGCCATCGCCTCCATTTAACCACAGAGGACGCGGAGGCGCACAATTGCAGAAATTGCTGGACTTGATTGTAGCTTTCTGATTTCAGATTTCGGATCTCAGTTCTCAGATTTGCCGAGGGGCATGAAAACAATTTGCAATCTGCGATCTAAAATCTCTGCAATTCCTACATGGTCTTTATGTCCAGGCTTCTCCACAAATACCAGCAGGCAACCGACCGGTACGGTTCCCACGATTTCGCAATCTTTGCCATCACCTCGGGCTTGGGCATCTTGCGCTTCTTGTAGTGCTTCTTGATCGCCATCTGGATGCCGTAATCCCCGGTGGGCAGGACATTGGGACGCCGCAAGGTAAACATCAGAAACATGTGTGCAGTCCACACGCCCACCCCTTTGACCTGGGTCAGGTGTTTGATGACTTCATCATCGCTCATTTCGGGCAGGCGCGAGAAGTCGAGTTCCCCGCGGGCCGCGCGTCCCGCCATGTCTTTCAGATAGGACGACTTCTGTTTGGAGAGTCCCACCGAGCGTAATTGGGTGTCCGTCAGCTTGAGGATGCCTTCCGGCGTGAGGGGTTCTCCGGCCAGGGCGGCGAAGCGCTTGAAAATAGTTACCGCCGCTTTGCCATTCAGCTGCTGATAAACGATGGCTTCCGCCAGGCTGTGAAATTCCGGCGGGCCATACTCCATACGGCAGGGCCCGACCTGCTCGATAATGGCGGCAAGTATCGGATCGGATTTCTTCAGATGATTGGTAGCTTTGCGCATGCCATATTTTGACGCAGATCAAGGTCAGGCGGGTAGCAGCGACATTTCGTGAAATCTCAGGAAAGATACTGCACAGTTTGCCTGATCAACTCCGCCGTCCCCCGGTAGGGATCGCCGGCATCGTCCCACTCCATCGAACAATAGCCTTTGTAGCCGTGTTGCTTCATGAGACCGAATGTCTTCGCCATATCGACGTGCACCGTGACGCCCTTGCTGTTGGTCTCGGAGGACTTCACGTGCGAAATGCAGTAAGCCTTCCCGAACATGGCGTCGATTCCGCGATAGGCGTAGTCAGGGTCCTTGGCGGCGAGGGTGTTGCAGAAGTCCGGCAGTGTGTGCAGCCAGGGGCTATTCACCTTCTCGACCAGTGCCACCAGGAAAAACGGGTCTTCGCTTACTGGGTTGTCATTCTCGAGAGTGACGACAATATTCTTCGTCGAGGCATACTCAGCTACTTGCCCGAGGCTTTCAGCCGTGCGATCGAGGTCCGGTTTGGAGTCCTTCGCGCGCCGAATATTGGTACGAATGCTGGGCGAGCCGACGGTTGTGGCGTTATCCACCCACTTCTTGCTGAACGCTATGGCCTGCTCGCGCTCGGACCGGTCCACCGCGTAAGGGCTATGCTCGCCATCTACCGCGATGTTCACCACCGCCGCCCCGGCGTTTTCGACGGCCGCCCGAAACTGCGCCAGGTACTTTGAATCGGTAGAAGGAAAATGTCCGGTCCAAGGTTCGATCTTATTGATCTGAAACTTCTTGATCACGTGGGCGGCGAAGTTTTTCAAGTCCATGGGCTTCGCGGTTTTGCTCTCCTCTCCCGCGATGAACTCGCGGAAGGGGTAGGAGGCGATGGCGATGCGCTCCCGCGGCTGGGAAGGAAACTGCAGGTTGGGAGCGGAGCTGGCTCGGGCCAAAACGGGGGCGAGCGACACCCCGGCCGCGGTGGCCGCGCATTGCTGCAAAAAGCGTCTTCGAGTGGTCGTCAAGCGAAACAGTTTAACAGAGACCGCGGGCCCTGGATTCCAGCGGGAAGTTTGTGTTTAACTCGATAAGCTTCACCAAATTCCAAAAGGCCCTTATGATCACAATTGTTTCCGGCTTGCCCCGTTCCGGCACTTCGCTCATGATGCAGATGCTGGCCGCGGGCGGCATGCCCATCCTCTCTGATGGAGAACGCCGGGCGGATGTTGACAACCCGCGAGGCTACCTGGAGTGGGAACGCATTAAGCAGTTGCCCAAAGACCCTGGCTGCATTGCGGAAGCAGAGGACAAAGCGGTAAAAGTGATCTCTCAACTTCTGCTTTCCCTTCCTCCGCAGCATGAATACCGGGTCATCTTTATGCAGCGGCCCTTGCCCGAAGTGATGGCGTCACAGGACGAAATGCTGCGCCGGCGAGGAAACTTCAATCCAGCGGAAGACAATTCCGTGGTGACGCGCGCGTTCCAGGACCACCTGTCCGATGTTTACGGCTGGCTCAATGGCAAGCCTCACGTGAAGGTGAGCCGAGTGCAATACCACGCTGTCTTACACGAACCCAGGCTGACGGCCGAAAGCGTTGCGAAGTTTTTGGATGTCCCGTTGGACATCGAAGCCATGGCGAAGCAGGTGGACGGAACCCTCTACCGGCAGCGTCGCAAGTAGTTATTTTTGGATGTGTGGTCGCGGGCGACTCGCCCGCGAGAGCTGTTGCATCAGCCCTTGCCAGGCGGAAGCTGAAAACCGATCTTGCGCTTCGATGGCCCCTCCGGAACCATGAGCTCCTTGATGGCTTCGATGATGTCCTGAATCGAGGCGTCATGGGTTTCCAGGCGGCGGTCCAACTCGTTGATCTTGGCGGCGAGCTGGCGGTTCTTGGCCAGGATCTCGCGCATGCGCACGAAAGCGCGGACGACGAAAACACTCATCTCGATTGCCCGCTCGGAGTTGAGCACGGTTGCGGCCATGATCGCGCCGTGCTCGGTGAAGGCGTAGGGTGGATAACGGCGTCCGCCGTGCCTCTGACTTGAGATCACAATTTGTGATCTCAAGATTTGATCTTCTTTGGCTGTAAGCCGGAACATAAAATCTGCCGGAAACCGTTCCCGATTGCGCTTGACCTGCTGGTTCAGCTGTCTGACTGGGACACCATAGAGCTCGGCGAGGTCGCTATCCAGGATAACTCTCTGGTGGCGGAGGATCAGGATTCGCGATTCCACCGGTATGGCGAGCTGTGCCGGGCGTTTTGGCATGGGCCTACGGGAAGTATAGCGCCTGGTTTGAGGTCGCAATTTGTGACCTCAAAACTTGTTGGGTTTCCGGTTTGAGGTTGCAATTTGCATCCTCAAGGTTCTCGGGGCATTGTTTGAGGTCACAATCTGTGATCTCAAATATCGAGTTAATCAGCAGTTCAGATTAGTTACGAGCACGCGGGCGAGGCGCCCGCGTCCACACAGAAAAAGAAACAAGCTATGTGACGCTCACTTCGGTGTAGGTTCCGAAGACTGCGCGCAGGGCTTCGCAGATTTCGCCTACCGTGGCATAGGCGCGCACCGCGTCCACAATGTAGGGCATGGTATTGGCCGACGAAATGTCTCCGTTTGCGGACGATCGCGGTTCCTGGGCCGCGGCTTTTTTCAAGGCTTCCAGGCGCCGCTCGACTTCTTCGTTCGAACGGCGCGCGCGCAAGGCTTTCAGCTTGGCCGATTGCTGCCGCGCTACGCCTTCGTCGATGTACAGAGTGTGCGGCGGCTCTTCCTCGATGACAAACTCATTCGCTCCCACGATGATTTTCTCTCGGGCTTCAACTGCGCGCTGGTATTGGTACGAGGCCTCAGCGACTTCCTTCTGGGGATAGCCGCGCTCGATGGCCTTGACCATTCCGCCCATCGCGTCCAGCTTGCCGAAATAGTCGAAGGCGCCCTTCTCCATTTGAAGCGTTAAGGTTTCCAGGAAATAAGACCCGCCCAGGGGATCGACCGTCTGAGTCACTCCCGATTCATAGGCGATGATCTGCTGGGTGCGCAATGCGATGCGCGCCGCTTCTTCCGTGGGCAACGCCAAAGCTTCATCGTAGGAATCCGTGTGCAGCGACTGGGTCCCGCCCAGCACCGCCGCCATAGCCTGCAAGGCCACGCGCGCGATGTTGTTCATGGGCTGCTGCGCAGTGAGTGAGACGCCCGCCGTCTGGGTGTGGAAGCGAAGCAGGCGGCTGCGCTCGTTCTTTGCCTGGAAACGGTCTTTCATCACCTGGTACCAGATCTTGCGGGCCGCCCGGTACTTGGCAATCTCTTCGAAGAAGTCGTTGTGGGCGTTGAAGAAAAAGCTGAGCCGCGGGCCGAAATCATCCACCTCAAGGCCGCGCCGCTGGGCCCATTCCACGTACTCGACGCCGTCGTATAGCGTGAAAGCCAACTCCTGAAGCGCGGTCGAACCCGCCTCGCGAATATGATATCCGCTGATCGAAATAGTATTGAATTTTGGCGTGAACCGGGAACCGAACTCGAAGGTGTCCACCACCAGGCGCATCGAAGGCGCCGGGGGATAGATGTATTCCTTCTGCGCGATGTATTCCTTCAGGATGTCGTTCTGCAGCGTGCCGGAAATTTTCTTCCAGTCCGCGCCCTGCTTTTCCGCGACCATCAGGTACATTGCCCACAGCACCGACGCGGGCGAGTTGATGGTCATCGAAACACTGGTTTTTTCCAGATCGATGCCCCCGAAGAGAATCTCCATGTCCTCGAGCGAATCGATGGCGACGCCGCACTTGCCGACTTCGCCTTCGCTGGCTGGGTGATCCGAGTCATAGCCCATGAGGGTGGGCAGGTCGAAGGCCACCGACAATCCCCCGCCGCCGCTCTCCAGCAAATACTTGTAGCGCTGGTTGGTTTCTTCCGGCGAGGCGAAGCCGGAGAATTGTCGCATGGTGAAAAGCTTGCCGCGGTATCCGCTGGCGTGAATGCCACGGGTGAATGGCGGCTGCCCGGAATAGGCTAGATATTTTTCCGCACTCCAGTCATCGGGCAGATCGGCGGGAGTATACAAGCGGCGAACCGGGGTGCCGGAAATCGTGGTGAAGCGAGCGTGGCCGTGTTCGTCGCGATTCACGCCGGTGGGCGCCCCGATAGGCTTTTCGGGCGCTTTTTCCAGGGTAGGCAGAAGGGTCTTTTCCGCCCATTCTTTTTCGACGGAGGAGGGATGCCGCCGGTCAAACACGTCGGCAATCGGGCTTTCCGCGACTTGTGGCTTGGAAGTTTTCTTGTCGGGCATGCACACTCCGCCTGTTTTGGATCAATAGAAGAGGCCAGTGCTTTATCGTGTTTCGGCAGCGGCACGCTCCTCTTCCTGCTCATGCCTAAACTGATTGATCCTTACTTCTCCGTCCGGGAAGTGTGCGGACACCACGAGCTGACCGCCCATCGCTTCCACAAAGCGGCGTAGGGTGCTCACGTACATATCCATCCGGTTTTCCAGTTTGGAAACCGCAGCCTGATTGATACCCAAGATATCTGCCAGGCTGTCTTGGGTTAGTTCGCGCGCTTCCCTGAGCTCGTTAAGCGGCATTTCGGCCAGCATCTTTTTCACGCGAGCATTGGAACGGGCGATCCGCTCCGGAGACATCTTGGCCTCAAGTTCTTTGAAATTACGTGCCATCTGGTTCCCCCTTTCTCTTCTCCTCTGAAATTTCCTTTAGAAATTGTGCGTATATCTGTTCTGCCTTAGGAACAAACTCTTCGTACCACCGATCATTCCCGGTCTTGTCGCCACCGACGAGCAACAATGCGATGCGGCGCGGGTCGAAAATAAACAGCACCCTATAGGGACGCCCTTGGTGCTGTAGGCGAAGTTCTTTAGGATTAGCCGGCTTTGAATCTCGCAAGGTGTCCGCGTAAGGACGCCCGAGCAAGGGGCCACGATCCCTTAACAGCGCAACGATGTCGCGAATGGAATCCTGTTCTTCCTCCCCCAGCGATTCCCACCATGCCCCGAACTCATCGGTGAATTCCACCTCACATGCCACAAAAGGAATATATCCTATAAGGAATATTCCGTCAAGGGAATAATTGAGCCCCTTTCGATTTGCACTCTAACTACATGATTTTCGCCCAGTTAGGGGCAATTGAGTCCGCCAAGTACCGGTACACTTCTCGCGCGGCCACCGGTGAGCGACTGGAATAGGCACGCAAATGGGCAGGTGTGTGGCTGTCCCCATGTGCTTCGGTCGCACGGCATGGGAACACAAGCGGGACGCTCGTCGCCGACATTGAACCGGTTAGGGTCCTACGACTGGAGGCGTGGGTGGACCGTCGTCGCTGCTTTCGGTATCGGGTTTTGGCACACCTGGAGGAACGATGTTCGCCTTGGTAAGGCCGCTGCCGTCGTCGCCCAGGGGGCGAGTCTGCACCGTCACTCCAGACGCTTTGCGCAAATCTTTCAGAATGTCCTGCCGCTCGTGGCCGGCGTATTCGCGGGCAAAGCGGGTCAGCGCCTCGGTCAGGATGTCGTGGTGATGCAGCGTCTCCAGGCCCGGCTCGCGCGTAATGTTCAGCCACAGGCGGTGCACCAGGTGGACGTCCTCGGTTTTCAGCGAGGGCGTATGCGGACCTATGTGGAAGGTGTCCACCTTGAGATGGGGGTAGATGACCTGGAAAATGAACTGCCGCTTGGGCTCGGGCATGGCCTCCCAGGCATGACCCAGGTAGAAGGCCTGTTCCTGGGCACTCATCTTGCTCGAGAGGCCTGAGACCACGGCGGAACTTTCCAGATTGTTCGCCGTCTGCACTATCGCCGACCAGGGGTCGCGGGCCGGCACCACCAGCAGCGAAACGTGCTTGCCGAAGCTTTCAGCCACCGACACGGCACGTGTAAACAGCTGCTGCTCGTAGTCGCTGAAGATCTGCTCGGTGGAGAGATCGTAGGCGGCGGTGCCGAACTGGCTCACCCGGGCCGACATGACTACGATGTCCTGTTCCTTGGTGTCGATGCGCTCCAGCACCCACTTGAGGTGATTCAGCGTGTTGTAATCGCGGACCGTCACCATCACATTCCCGGCACGGATGCCCAGTCCGGAGCGCTCCACCGTGTCGCTTTGCAGCAGCTGGAAGTGTTCCTTCATGTGCTGTTCGGCCAGGGCATGCTTGCTCCGGTTGAGGCGCTCGGAAACCGTGAAGATCAGGAAGAACGCGACCGCAAAACCGAGACCTGCAACCGTGGCGATCGACTTGGTGAACAGGTTCAGGATGGCAGTACAAAGCAACACCAGAAAGACCGAGAGCAGTCCAACCGGTATTTCGTGGCCGGCGATGATCAGGTTGGGTGGGACCTTCCAGCCGCGCTCGCCTTTGTACTTGATGCGCAGCACCAGCATGGCCAGGCTGTTGAAGGTGAAGCTCCAGATCACACCAAACGCATAGGCCTCGCCAAGCAGATACACGTTGCCGCGGCTCACCAGAATGGTGAAGATCTGCAGAATTACGACCAGGTTGACAATCCGGTAAGTGGTGCCGAACCGGGGATGCGGTTGCCGGAACCAGTCAGTAAGAACGCCGTCTTCCGAAATACGGTTGAGAACACCGTTCGAACCGATGATCGCGGTATTGACCGCGCCCGATAGGATCAAGAAGCCCACCACCACCACGAAGGCCCGAAAAGCCAAACGCAGGAGCAGCGGGCCGTACTCGTACATGGCGAGGCCGGCAATCAGATTGTCTTTGTAAATCGGGACCCGCACCGCGTCCGGAATGATCATCACGAACAACAGCGCCGTGAGCCCGGTAAAAACGAAGCTGTAAACCGCGATAATGATGGCGGCCCGCTTCAGATTCTTCAGCTTGGGATGGGCCAGTTCGCGGTTGACCTGGGCCAGCGATTCCTCGCCGCTCATGGCCAACACGGAATGGCCAAATGCGATCAGGATGCCAAGAATGGCAAACTTGGAGGCCAATCCGTGGGCCAGGTCAGTGTGCTTCAAAAAGCCCAGGGCTTCGGTGCTGAACTTCAGACTATCCGCCGTGGGCAGCGGCACCGACTGGAATCCCTGCTTCATCAGGGTCAGGGCTGACCAGCCGAGCAGGATAACCACCATCACCGTGGTGATCTGCATGACCCGAAGAGCCTTTTCGCTGGATTCCTGAATCCCCTTGGTGTTCTGCCACCAGAAGTATGTGGTCACGGCCAGGGCAAACACGACCGAGGTCCAGTTCACATCCAGGTGCGGCGTTCCGTGAAATATGTTGTGCATGGCCCGCGGGATCCAGCCGTGGGCGTCCGCCGTGGCGAAGGTGTCGTTGATCAGTCCAGCAATGTACTGCCCGGCCGAAACCCCCGAAATCGGGCCGGTCAGGATGTAATCGAACATTAGAGCGGAAACGCTGATCTTGGCCAGGGTCCCGCCCAGCGCCTCTTTAACCACGCGGTAAACCCCGCCGCGGACAAACATGGAGCAACTCTCCACGTAAACCGCCCGGACGGCGAAGGAGAACAACATCACCCCCACGATGAACCAGGGGGCCGATTTCCCGATGGCCTGCTCCGCGATGCCGGCGGCATAAAAGGCGGACGACCCCAGATCGTTCAACACAATGGCAGCCGCCCGCCAGTAGGAGATGAACGTCAGCATCACCGAGGTGGCTACAACGATGCGAACGCGGCTACTGGTTGAACCTGCGGGTTGTAAAGGAGATGCCATTGCGGAGGCGGGTTAGCTGATATCCGAACCGGAATGGTTACGGAGCAGCGGCGTCCCTATATGTTCCACGCCTCGGACCAGCACGGTCCAGGGGCCCGGAAATACTGTGGTGCATAAGAACTGTAGCAGAAGAATTCTACCCCTGAGGAGAGGCCCCATACGCGCTAGCTATGTTAGCCCATAGAGCGGGATGGGGATAGATGGAAAAAGCGAATACGCCCAATCGGTGTAGGACCGGACGTCAGACCTCGGACTTCAGACCTCAGACTTTCAGGGCTGTAGGCACTACCGAACGAGGAGCAGGCTCAGCGTCGTGCGATCTGAGGTTCGACGTCCGAAGTCCGAGGTCCGAGGTCTGAAGTCTGACGTCCGAGGTCTGACTTCAGTTATGCTTGCAAGGTGTGGCGGATGCGTAAGAGCGCCTGGCTACTGGTCCTTCTGTCGGCGGGTTTGCAGATTGCAATCTTCCCCTTGCCCAATCTGTATTTTCTGGGTTGGGCGGCGGTCGCTCCCCTCCTGATCGCGCTCTTGCGGGCCAGAGAGCCACACACCTTGCAGCTCCAGGCCGGAGTCAAGCTGCTGCCGGCCAGGCCGGCACAGGCTTTTCTTCTGGCCTACGCCTGCGGCATTCTCTGGTATGCGGGGACTTGCTACTGGATCTACCACACCATGCGCCAGTACGGCGGCGTAGGCACGCTGGCCGCCCTGGGGCTCCTGTTTCTTTTCTGCCTTTACCTTGCCATCTATCACGGCGTCTTCGGCCTGCTGATCAGCCTGCTGGCGAGCCGTGGCGAGGGAACCAACCCGTTCAGCCGCCGGGCGCTTCTTCTGGCGCCGCCAGCCTGGGTTGCGGTGGAACTGGCCCGGACCCGCATCACCGGATTTCCCTGGGACCTCCTGGGGATCACTCAGGTGGACAACATTCCGCTCGCCCACATCGCCACCCTCACCGGCGTTTACGGGCTGTCGTTCGAAATCATGGTGGTCAATACGGCGCTGGCCGCCGCTTTCGTAATTCGGAGCGAAAGGGGTCAACGCAGCAAACGCAAGCCCCTTCTGCTGGCAACCGCCGCCGCCGTCATTGTGCTGCAAGCCGGAAGACTGATCAGCCCGCCAGCCCTGCCCACCGACAACACCGCCCGCCTGGTGCAGCAGAACATCCCTGTGTTGCAGGGTGGCGACTGGACCAAAGAATATTTTGAGGGGACGCTACGGGATCTGAGTGGCATAAGTTTGAACGCTCCCAGCCCCAACCAATCGTCGGGTTCCTCGGCGCCCTCGATGCATCCTGATCTGATTGTCTGGCCTGAGTCCCCCGCACCGTTCTATACCAGCGATCCCGCCTTCCGGGAGACGGTCAGCAATATCGCCCGCGAGGCCCAGACCTGGATGCTGGTGGGGAGCCTGGGCATACGTAACGCGGGAGAGACCCCGGAACACGCCACCCGGTTGTACAACTCCGCCAGCCTGGTCAACCCGGGCGGGGAGTGGGTGGGACGCTACGACAAGATGCACCTGGTGCCATTCGGCGAGTACGTCCCTTTCAAGCGTGTGTTTGGCTTTGCCGGCGGCCTGACCCAGGAGGTTGGGGATTTTTCGCCGGGCACCTCGCGGGCGCCGCTTCAGGCCGGCGGCAAGCTGGGCGTCTTCATCTGCTATGAATCCATCTTCCCGGATGAAATTCGGCAGCTAGCTGCCAACGGGGCCCAGGTGTTTGTGAATATATCCAACGACGGCTGGTACGGCGACAGCGGAGCTTATGCCCAGCACCTGAAGCAGGCCCGTATGCGCGCCGTGGAAAATGACCGCTGGCTGCTGCGCGACACCAACACCGGAGTGACCGCGTCGATCGATCCTTACGGCAGAGTTGTGTCCAGCCTTCCCCGCAAGCTTCGCTCCGCCCTCGATGCCCCCTACGCCCTCACCAACGTAACCACGTTCTACACCCGTCACGGCGACTGGTTCGCTTACCTGTGTGCGATAATTTCTTTAGCGGGATTGCCGTTGAATTTCCGGTCCCGCCCAGGACAGAAACTTAATCATGAATGAAGAGCTCGAGCAGGAATACGCCGGTCTGAAGGACAAAGTCCGTGATCTCCGGGAGTACCTTTGACGCCGGCAAACTGCGTGAGCAGCTAGCTGAAATAGAGAAGCAGGCTGCTGACCCAGGTCTTTGGTCGAACCCGCAAAAGTCCCAGCAGGTCATGCGTCAGAAAAAGCGCCTGGAAAATGTGTTGGCCACCGAAACCGACCTAGTACGGCGGGGCGACGACATCACCGCTTATTTTGATCTGGGCCGCGAAGGAGAGAATGTTGAGGCCGACCTCCGCCGGGAGATTGACAGTCTGCGGAACCTGGTTGACCGGCTCGAAACCGAAAGCCTGCTCTCCGGCGAAAACGACGGCCGCAACGCCATCGTGACCATCCATCCTGGGGCGGGCGGAACCGAATCGCAGGACTGGGCCGACATGCTGCTGCGTATGTATCTGCGCTGGGCGGAGCGGCGCGGCTTCCAGACCGTTCTTTACGACTACCAGCCCGGTGAAGAAGCGGGGCTTAAGTCGGCGACCTTTGCGGTGAATGGCGAGTACGCCTTCGGGCTGCTGACCAGCGAAATCGGCGTCCACCGCCTGGTGCGCATTTCGCCTTTCGATCAGGCCAAGCGCCGCCATACCTCCTTTGCCAGCGTTTACGTTTCGCCCGAAATCGACGACAGCATTGAAATCGTGATCAAGCCGGAGGAGTTGCGGGTGGATACCTACCGTTCGAGCGGCAAGGGCGGCCAGCACGTGAACACCACCGATTCCGCCGTGCGTATTACCCATATTCCCACGGGCCTGGTGGCCAGTTGCCAGAACGAACGGTCGCAGCACAAGAACCGGGAGCGGGCCATGAGCATGCTGAAATCCAAGTTGTATGAGTTCGAGCTGGAGAAAAAGCGCGAAGTCACCCGCAAAATTGAAGATTCCAAGCTCGACATCGACTTCGGTTCGCAGATCCGTTCCTACGTCCTGCAGCCTTATCGCATGATCAAAGACCACCGCACGAAAATGGAGGTGGGTGATGTGGACCGGGTGCTCGATGGCGACATCGATCCCTTTATCCGGGCCTACTTGCGCATGCGGCGGGGGGAGAAGCAAGACGGCCATAAGCAAAATGGCAATAACTAGAATGAGTGAAACCAGGAGGAGTTCGACGTTATGGCCCGCATGATCGATCTCATCCGCGCCTCGGCCGTGCCTTCGAACCTGATGCAGTCGGCGGCCAAAGGAGCACTCTCCGTGCCTCCCCGGGAGATGATCGAGATCCTGGTGTACTTGGCTGTGCATAGCAAGATCTTCGGCGAGCAGGCTCAGCTCACACTCGCGGGATGGGAAGAAGCAGCATCGCGCTCTGCAGCCAGTGATCCCACCACACCCAAGGAAGTTCTCGAATATCTGATTTCACCGAAAAACTTGCGGCCAGTGTTGCTTCCAGCGCTGCTTAACAACCCGTCAGTGTCGGAGGAATCATGGCTCGAACTGGCGCAAAGTGCAGGACGCGACCTGGTCGAGGTCATGCTGAAGAGCGAACGGATCACCCAGTCTCCAGCGATTCTGAATGCGCTCCTGTCCAATCCGAACTTGAGCGGAATTCAATCGGAGAACCTGAGAAACAAGATTGAGGGGGCGTCGCCGGCCCCCAGCGCACCCGAGGTGAAGACCCCTGAGGTGCACTCCGCGCCGGAAAAACTAGTGACAGAATCGGAGGAAGTCTTCCAGGCGGCATCCGCCGACCAGGTCGCGGAAGCAGAAGAGGTGCTCGATGACGGTGTTCTGGCCTATCTGGCGGAGCACGAACGCGAGATCGCGGCCCATGCCGAACAACCCTACCAGCCGATCGGTGGCATCCACGAAGAGTTGCCGAGCGATGAACCGGTGGCCGCGCAGGCAGCCACCGTCACCGCATCAACCGGGAGGGCGACCGGAGCAGCCGCCAAGAAGGCGCCGATCAAGAAATCTCACTTGAATCCCGCAGAGGAACGGGGCAGCGCCCTGCAGAAGATTGCCAAGCTGGACATCAAGGGCCGTATTCAATTAGCCATGAAAGGCTCCAAGGAAGAACGGTCCCTGCTCATCCGCGATGGCACCAAGATCGTCGCCCTGGCGGTGCTGGAATCGCCCAAGATCAGCGATGGCGAGGTGGAAAGATTTGCCACCCAGAAGAATGTGCTTGAGGCCGTGCTTCGCGGCATCCCGATGAAGCGGCGATTCGCCAAGAATTACGCCATCATCCGCAATCTGGTGTTCAACCCGCGCACCCCCCTGGACCTCTCGCTGGGGCTGATGAAGAACATGCTGGTAGGCGACCTTCGTAACCTCTCCAACAACAAAGAGATTTCGGATACCGTTCGCAAGCTAGCCACCAAGATGTTCAAGCAAAAGATGGACAGCAACAGCAAACGCTGAAAACCAGTTTGAACGCGAGCAAGCCGCGTATGCGCTCCAAGCCAGACGCTTCGCAAGCTCAGCATGACGCCTTGGTTTAAGAGCCAAACCTCAAACTGAGAGATTACCGGATCTTGGTCGGACTGGCTTTCCCTGCAACTGGCGCACTACAATCGCTGCATGGCTTCCCTGCCTGAGTCGGATCCCATCGCTGACTTGCTCAAGCGCTCCCGAACCATCGCGGTCGTGGGCCTCTCCAACAGTCCGCTGCGCCCCAGCCACGGAGTGTCTGCCTACATGCAGACGCAGGGTTATCGCATCATTCCGGTAAATCCGAAAATCCACGGCTCTCTGGGAGAGAAGGCGTACCCGTCGCTGCTCGAGGTCCCGGAAAAAATTGACATCGTCAACATCTTCCGCCGGCCTGAGTTTGTGGAGGAGGCGGTCGATCAGGCGATCCGGCTAAAGGTCCCGGTGATCTGGATGCAGGAGGGGGTCGTCCACGAGAAAGCGGCGCAGAAAGCCCGAGGGGCGGGCATCTTCGTGGTCATGGACCGCTGCATTCTGAGAGAACACAAGGCGCGCTTCGGGTGATTCCGGCAAGACCTGCACTAACGCCTCGAACCACGTACGCCCAAACGCCCTCGTCTGGGCAGGGCGAGCGAATAGCTTGCCTGCGGTCGCGGAGCTGCGCTCCGCCGGGCGGGTGAGGCACCCGCCCCTACGTGTTTTGTGGTGGAACTGCTCTTACGCCTTGACGAAGATTACCGTCGCGTCGTCATGCAGGCCCTCACCGTTAGCGAAGATTCGCACGTCGGCGAGGATGCTCTCCGCGGAAGCTTCCGGTCGCAACACATGGTCCCGCATGCGCTCCGCGCCGTACTCCTCATCGGACAGGCCGGTGGCTTCCGTAATTCCGTCGCTGTAGAAAACCAGTCGTGAGCCTTTAGAGAGCTGTACTCGGCTCTCGGAAAATTCCCCGGTGCCCAGCCCGAGCGGCATCCCACGTTCGCTGTCCAGAAAGCGCGCGCCTTGTTCATCGACCAGCAGCGGTCGCAAGTGACCAGCGCTGGAAAATGTCAACTCCCGCGTCGTCGGATTCAGCACGGCCAACAACATGGTGACAAACTTGCCGCTGGGAAAATCCTCCACCAGCAGGCGATTCAGGCGAGTGAGGACTTCGCCGGGTCCGCTGCAGGTCTGGGCCAGGGAGCGCAGCATGCCGCGGGTGGCGGACATCAGCAGAGCGGCCGCTGTTCCCTTTCCTGAAACGTCGGCCAGCACCAGGCCCCAGCAGCCGTCGTCGAATGAAATGAAGTCGTACCAGTCTCCACCCACCGCGCCGGCGGGGATCGATAGCCCGGAAATCGCGAATCCCGGAATATACGGAGAACTCTTCGGCAGCAACGCCTGCTGAATGGCACGCGCCTCGTGCTCCTCGTGGCTCATGCGCTGGCGCTCATGGCGTTCATGCTGGAAGCGCCGCGCATTGTGGACGGCGACAGCAACGTGGTCGCACAAACTCTGCAGCCAACGCTGGTGCTCACGGGTGAAGGCGTCCAGGTCATGATGCGAAGCCGTGAACACTCCCACCAGTTGACCATCCACGAGTAGAGGAATGGCCACTTCAGAGCGCGTAGATTCCTCGCACCCGATGTAGTACGGGTCCTGGCGAACGTCCGGCGCATAACGCATCTGTCCGGTGGCGGCTACGTAGCCCACCATGCCTTCGGTGCCCACTTTCAGTCTTGAACCCTTGCCATGAACGGTGCAGCCGTGGACGCCGGCCATTTCCAACTCCCCCCGCTCCTGGTCGTGCAAATAGATGTTGGTTTCCACGCAGCAGAACGCCGCGGCCACATCGTCCACAATCTTGTTAATCAGCTCATCCAGGTCGAGGATGGACGTAATCTTCTGCGCCCATTTCTGCAATTTGAGCAAGTGCTCAACCTGATCGAGTTGTATGGGACGGACAGGGACCGGGTCGGGAACGATAGTCCTTGGGCTTGTAGCCATGGGATCCAGCCTCCTTAGAAGAGGTACAGAAAGGGAAAGACTCTACCCAGGATAAGATGCGCCGGTCTAGGCGCCGGATTCTGTTTTCGGAGTGCGGGAGGTGCCGCGGGAAGTGCCCTTTTGGGAGCGCCGCCGTTTGATCTCTTCCAGCCGCTCCCCAATGCGCTTTTCCACCCCTTCGCTGGTGGGCCGATAGTAAACGTGGTCCCCCAGATTGTCGGGTAGACACTGCATGTCAGCAACTTTGTCCTCCAGATCATGCGCATACTGGTAGCCCTGGCCATACCCCAGGCCCTTCATCAATCCCGTGGCCGCGTTGCGCAGGTGGAGCGGGACAGGTTCGGCAGCGGTGCGTTCCACATCACCCAGAATCTCGCCGTAGGCGGTGTACAGCGCATTGGACTTGGGCGCCACCGACAAATAGACCACGGCTTGCGCCAGCGCCAGGTTTCCTTCCGGCATGCCCAGAAAATCCACCGCATCGCGGGCGGCCATGCATTGCGAAAGCGCATTGGGATCGGCCAGGCCGATGTCCTCCACCGCCATTCGGACCACCCGGCGTGCTATGTACAGGGGATCTTCGCCGGCTTCAAGCATGCGGCCTAGCCAGTACAGCGCCGCGTCGGGATCGCTGTTGCGCACCGATTTGTGCAGCGCGGAGATGAGGTTGTAATGCTCTTCTCCGGCTTTGTCATAGCGCAAGACCCGTTTTTGCAGGGCGTCCTGAACCAGATCATCGGAAATTTCCGCACCTACTTCTTTGTGGTCACGCCCGCGAGCCAGCGATGCGGCCACTTCCAGCACGTTGTACGCGCTGCGGGCGTCGCCGCTGGAGTAGGCCGCGATTTTTTTCAGGACACTGTCGGAAGCTTGCAGCTTCATCGCGCCCAGCCCCCGTTCCTCATCGCTCAGGGCCCGCTTCAGGAGCTGGACAATCTGTTCCTCGGTCAGCGGCGTCAGGACGTACACCCGGCTGCGGGAGAGCAGCGCGGAAATGATTTCGAACGAGGGATTCTCCGTGGTGGCGCCAATCAGGCGGATGTTGCCCTTCTCCACGTGGGGCAGGAAGGCATCCTGCTGGGCCTTGTTGAAGCGGTGGATCTCGTCGATGAAGACAATCGTGCGCGTGCCGTATTGCCTGGCGCGCTCGGCGTCGGCCATGACCTGCTTGATTTCCTTGATGCCGGTGAGCACGGCGGAGAACTCAACAAACTCAGCCTTGGTAAGGCTGGCGATGATTTGCGCCAGTGTGGTTTTGCCGGTTCCGGGCGGCCCCCAGAAGATAAGCGAGCCGATGTCGTCACGCTCAATCTGGGTCCGCAGCGGCTTGCCCGGACCGACCAGGTGCTCCTGACCAACGAATTCATCCAGCGTGCGCGGACGCATGCGGTCTGCGAGGGGGCGCGTGCGATCGCCGGGGTTATCGCCGCTCGGGATGGTTGGGAACAGGCTCATGCAAACCAATTCACCACAGAGGCACGGAGACACAGAGGAAAGCCAGGAAATCCTTTAAAAACTCTCCTTTAAAGAACTCTTCTGATGATCCCTTGTGTCAACAAGGGCACGTTGAAGTTGATCAGAAGGCCGACTCTCTTACCCGTCAATCTCAGATAGGTCAAGAGCTGCGCCTCGTGGATTGGCAAAAGTTTCTCGACTGCCTTCAGTTTCAGAATGACTTGGTCTTGCACGATCAGGTCAAGCTTGTACCCGCAGTCCAGTCTGAGACCTTTGTATAGCAGCGGGAGGGGCTCTTGGCGTTTGAAGTCTAATCCCCGCAAATGGAGTTCGTGGCACAGACACTCCTCATACGCCGACTCAAGGAGTCCGGGGCCCAAGTTGCGGTGCACCTCAATGGCGGCGCCGATGATAGGGCTGGTTCTAGGGTCCTTTCCTTCTTCGATTTCTCTGTGTCTCTGTGCCTCGGTGGTGATAAGCCTCATCGTTTTGTTGCCTCCTCACCTCATACAACACGATACTCGTCGCCACGCCCACGTTCAGCGACTCCACCTGCGGCGCTTGCGGGATGGCCACAATCTCGTCCATCTCTTTGATGAGATCGCGGGACAATCCTGCGCCTTCACTGCCAATAAAAATAGCCAGCGGACCAGAGAGTTTGGCCTGATCGAGCGGCGCACCCTTGTGCGAGGCCGTGCCTACCAGGCGAAGGCCGTGGTCTTTCATCCAGCCCAGCGACTCGGACAATTTCGCCCGCGCCAGCGGCAGCCGGAATACCGAACCTGCCGAGGCCCGCACAACTTTGGGATTGTACGGGCTGACCGTGCCCTCTCCCAGCAGAATGCCGCCGGCGCCGAAGGCCTCCGCGGAGCGCAGGATTGTCCCCAAGTTTCCCGGGTCCTGCACTCCCGCAATGGCCAGCAGGGGCCCGGCTTTGCCTTTGGCCAGCACGTCCTCCAGCGAGAATTCCTTCCAGCGTGCCAGCGCGGCCACGCCTTGGGGGGCGTCGCTGGGGACGGCGCTTGAAAACAGCTTGTCCGGCAGCAGCAGGGTCTCAACCTGGGCGCCCAGCTGGGACAGCAACTTTTCGGCCCTGGGCGCCGCCGATTCGCTGAAGAAGACCGCGCGAAACCGCAGGCCGCTGCGAATGGCTTCTTCCAGAATGCGGAAGCCTTCAATGGCGCAATAGCCGTCTGAGGTGAGCTCTCCGCGGGAAAAGGCCCGGCGCAGCTCTTTGACCAGAGCGTTGTGGCGTCCCTCGATGCGGCGCAGTCGGGTAGTCAGGACCTGGCCGCCAGTGGCTGTGGCTTTCTTCATGTTCGCGCGCGTGCGCTCAGAATCATACCTGTTCCTCTCGGCTTTCTGCGCTTTCCCATGTTATGTTTACTCTTCGCGATTTCGACATTTGGTGGGAAGGGACCTGCAGTGCGTGTAGAGATTGTCAAGATCAATTGCGATAACCCGGAAGCGTCACTCATCCGGTATGCGGCGGACCAGATTCGCGCCGGCGAAGTGCTGGGCATGCCGACCGATACTTTTTACGGGCTGGCGGCCGATCCCTTTAACCTCCGCGCCGTGGACCGGGTGTATGACATCAAGTCGCGTTCGCGCCACAAGCCGCTGTCGCTGCTGATTGCCGACGTGGACCAGGCCGAACAGCTGGCGCAGGACCTGCCGGAGGAGTTTTACGCCCTGGCGCGACGTTTTTGGCCGGGACCGCTCACTATCATTGTGAAGGCGTCGTCGCGGCTTCCCCTCAAAGTGACCGCCAACACCGGCAACGTTGCCCTGCGTGTGCCCAAGGCCCCGATTCCGCTGGCCGTGGTGCAAGCAGCGCAGATTCCGATCACCGCCACCTCCGCCAACCTGAGCGGCGAAGCCGAGTGCACCACCGCGCTGGCGGTGCGCGATCAACTCCAGGACCGCATCGCGATCATCGTCGATGGTGGCACTTCGCCGCGTGAAGTGGCCTCGACCATCATCGACCTCACCGACGAAGAGGCCCGCTGGCGCATCATGCGAGAAGGCGCCATCCCAGCCCAGGAGATCTCCGAGTTTTTCGCGCAAGGATGAATGTGGCAGCGAACCGGCGTCGGCGAAGCCTTTGGCCTTTGTGGGCGGTGGCGCTGGCTGCCCTGGCCGTCGCGGTATTCCTCGGAATCACCAGCCTCCAGATCGTGCACGAAGCCGGCTTGCAGGAAGTTCGTCCCGCCGACGCGATCGTGGTTTTCGGGGCGGCTGAATATGCGGGACGCCCGTCGCCCGTCTTCCGCGCCCGGCTGGATCACGCCTACGATCTGTTCCAGCGCGGCGCGGCGCCGGTGGTCATCACCACCGGAGGTTCAGGGGATGATCCCACTTTCAGCGAAGGCGGAGTGGGCCACGACTACCTGATGCACCGCGGCATTCCCGAGCCCAGGCTGATCGCTGAGACTCAGGGCTCCGACACTGCTACCTCCGCGGAACGGGTCGCCGTGATCATGCGCACCAACCGGATGCGCAGCTGTGTTGCGGTCAGCGACGCCTACCACGTGTTCCGCATTCGCAAATTGCTGGAGCATGAAGGCGTGGAGGTTTACGTGGCGCCCCGCCCGGATTCTCGTCCGCGGTCGGCCTGGCAGCGAACCTTGGCGGTACTGCGCGAAGCGGCCAGCTACACGGCGTGGCGGCTGCATATTCCCGCTTAGCAACGAACCTCGTAGGGCGGGCGCCCACACCCGCCCAGCCGGGCAAAGCCCGGCAAGGTTTTCTGCTTCTACCACCGCAAACCCAGGCGAGCTTCGCTCGCCCGCCCGGACGAGGGCGTCCGGGCCTACGTGGGTTGGGGTGGGGCATCCGCTTCTAACCCTGCCAGCCGTGCCGCCATTGCGGTTATGTCGCGCGCCGCGTCGGGGTGTGCCAGCTTTCGGGCGGCTGCGCTCATGCGCTGTAAGCGGCCGGGATCGCTCAGCAGGGCGGCGATCGTATCGGCCAGCCACACCCGCTCCAGCTTCGTCTCTTCGACCACAACCGCCGCGCCGGCGCGCTCCAGCGCCTGGGCGTTGACCCGCTGATGGTCGTCCGCCGCTCGCGGGAATGGGACAAAAACCGCCGGCTTGCCTGCCGCTGTGATTTCCGCCACCGTGCTCGCGCCCGACCGGCACAGAATCAAGTCGGCCCGAGCAAAGAAAGCCGGCATATCCGTGATGAAGGGGGACACTTCTGCTGACAAGCCCGCCTGCTGGTACGCGGCCTGCGCCTCACCATAGCCGCGTTCACCCGTCTGATGGATGATGTGTATATTCGGTATCTGTTTCACCAGTTCCGGCAAACACTGAATCATGGCCTGGTTGATGGCATTCGCACCCTGGCTTCCGCCGAAAACCAGCAAGGTAGGATTGGCATTTCCTGTGGCCCGTCCCGCGATCTGAAAAAATGCCTCGCGCACGGGCACGCCTGTGACTTCGGCGTTGCGGAAATACTGCGCGGTCTCTTCAAAATGCACGGCCGCGCCTGAAACCCATCTCGCCACCATGCGATTGGCAAAGCCGGGCACTACGTTAGGTTCAAACGCCAGGGTTGGAGTCCCCCTCAGAATGGCCGCCAGCATGGCCGGCCCGGAGGCGTATCCGCCCACCCCGATTACAATATCGGGTTGGAACTCAGCCAGAATATGACGAGCCTCCCAGACCGCGCGGGGAAGGTCGAACAGAGTCTTCAGCCGTGTCTTGAGACTGACTTTGTTGAGCGCGCCTACCTGGACCAGCCGCAACGGAAATCCCGCCGCTGGTACCAACCGGTTCTCGATACCGCGCGCGGTGCCGATAAACAAGACTTCAGCGCCGTACTGCTTCTGCAGCTCCTGGGCAATGGCCAAGGCAGGAATTACGTGTCCGCCAGTCCCGCCCCCTGCCAGAATTGCCCGCATGATCTGACTATAAACCGTAACTTGCAGACGCAGGCCAACGCGAGTTGACAGTTTAGGAGCGTGCGCCGCGAACGATCCGCGTAGGCCCGGACGCCCTCGTCCAGGCGGGCGAGCGGAGCTCGCCCTGGGGTTGGCAGGTGTGACAGCAGAGACCTTGCCGTGCTTTGCCCGGCTGGGCGGGTGGGGGCACCCGCCCCTACGTGGGTCGTGGTGGTGCGTGCTGTGGGGCGGAACACATCGATATACTCAAAACTATGAACCAGGAGAAGCACGACCGCGAACTGGGAATGGGACGCCGCATCACCCGCCGCGATTTTCTGAACGGGGTCGCAGTAGGGATCGGAGCTCTGGGCAGCGGAGGGTTTAAAGGGTTGGCTTCAAGCGCTGAGGCAGCCGAGGACGCGAGTCATTCTCCGGCGGGATTCTACCCGTCCGCGCTCACGGGTATGAGAGGCAGTCAGCCGGGCGCCTTTGACGTTGCCCACGCCCTGCGTGATGGAACTTTTTGGGAAACCGCCGGAAGCCCGTCCGAGACTGGTGAGACCTACGATCTGATTGTCGTGGGCGGAGGCATCAGTGGCCTCGCAGCGGCCTATATTTACCGCAAACAGGCTGGTTCGAATTCCCGCATTCTCATTCTCGACAATCACGACGACTTCGGCGGGCACGCCCGGCGCAACGAGTTTCGCGTGGGCAAACGCCTGCTTCTCAGCAACGGCGGAACCCAGTCAATCGAGAGTCCATCAGAGTACAGCGAGGTCGCCAAGGCCGTTCTCAAAGACCTGGGGATCGAGACGAAGAAGTTCTACAAAGCTTACGATCAGAAGCTCTACGCGCACCTGGGGACGGCATGCTTCTTCGATAAGGAAGCTTTCGGCGAAGACCGCGTAGTGCCGGGCATGGGCTCACTCCCATGGCCCGAGTTTCTCGACAAGACTCCGCTGCCGGAAAAGGTACGGCACGAGATTGCGCGGCTTTATACCGAGAAAAAGGATTATTTGCCGGGCTTATCGCGCGAGGAAAAGAGCGCGCGTCTAGCCAAGATCAGCTACGCCGGTTTCCTGACCGATATTTGCCATGCCGATCCTGCCGTTCTGCCGTTCTTCCATACTTACACCCACGATCTGTTCGCCGTGGGAATCGAAGCAATCTCGGCGCTGGCCTGCTATAGAAATCCCGACGACTACGGGGCATACCAGTACGCGGGCTTCCAGAGCATGGACCTGGGAGAGACTGCAGCAGACGAAGGCGAGCCTTACATTTTTCATTTCCCCGATGGCAACGCCTCGGTCGCGCGCCTGCTGGTCCGGTCACTGGTCCCGGGATGCATTCCAGGACACACGATGGAGGATTTGGTCACGGCCCGCGCTGATTACGGCAAGCTGGATCAGCCTTCGTCCCCCATTCGTATTCGCCTTAACGCCACGGCCGCGCGGGTGCGTCACCTTGGTGCTCCCGATGCGGCGAAAGAAGTGGAAGTCGCCTATGTGCGGGAGGGAAAGTTGCAGAGCGCCAAAGGAAAGGCCTGTGTCCTTGCCTGTTACAACGGCATGGTCCCTTACCTCTGTAACGAACTGCCGGAGACGCAGAAAGAGGCGCTGCATTATGGAGTCAAGGAGCCCTTCATCTACACCCACGTCGCCATTCGCAACTGGACGGCGTTTCACAAGCTGGGCATCCGGCAGATCGTTTCGCCTGGCGGGTATCACTGCTTTACCATGCTGGATTTCCCAGTCAGCCTGGGTGCGTATAGGTTCCCCAGCAGTCCTCAGGAACCCATGGTGCTGTTCATGCTGCGCACTCCCTGCAAACCCGGTCTGCCGCGCCGCGACCAGTACCGCATGGGAAGATTCGAGCTCATCAACACACCCTTTTCTACGTTTGAGCGGAACATCCGAGACCAGTTGCAGCGCATGCTCTCACCGGGCGGATTCGATGCGTCGCGCGACGTTGCCGCCGTTACGGTAAACCGTTGGGGGCACGGGTATGCGTACGAATACGATTCGTTTTCTGACCCTCAATGGGCGCCAGAGGAGCGTCCCTGCGTGATCGGCCGCAAGCAGTTTGGACGCATCTCCATTGCCAATTCTGACGCCGGCGCCAGCGCTTACACCGATGCCGCTATCGATCAGGCCTATCGGGCGGTTCACGAACAGCTGAAGAGAACCTGAATCACGTGTGGGGCGGACACTCCTGTCCGCCGCCCTTGACCTGGATTTTGAGTATCCAAGATAAGACTTCGGGCTTGCGGAACTAACCGGGGGGTACGATTCCAAAACGACAAATCAACTTCAAAGGCGGCGGACAAGAGTGTCCGCCCCACACGTTTGATAGAGAATGCTCTGTGTCTCAATCGGTTTGCTTGGTGATGTTCAGCAGAACTCCCACGCAGGCCAGAGTCACGAACAGCGACGACCCTCCGTAAGAGACGAAAGGAAGCGGAATTCCCTTCGTCGGCATGATTCCCAATACCACGCTCATGTTGATGAAAGCCTGCACCACCACCATGCTGGTGATCCCCACCGCGAGCAGGCGGCCGAACATGTCCTGGGTGCGGAGCGCGGTCCGGACTCCTCGCCACAGGAATATTCCAAAAAGCAGCAGAAGAACCAGCGATCCCAGCAGGCCCAACTCTTCGGCGGTCACGGCGAAGATGAAGTCGGTGTGCGGCTCAGGAAGGTAAAACAGTTTCTGCTTCCCTTCCATGAATCCCATGCCGGTGATGCCCCCGGTGCTCACCGCAATGAGGGACTGAATAATGTGGAAGCCCTTGCCCTGCGGGTCCGAGTAGGGATTGAGAAACGCGAGAATGCGGTCGCGGCGATAGGCCACATGGAAAATAAGGAAATAGAGTGGGAGCAACGACGCCAGACCGGCGTATCCCAGCCAGCGCAGGTCGAGGCCGGCGACAAACAGCATGCAAGCGGTAATCGCGGCGCAGGCGATGGCAGTACCCAGGTCCGGCTGAAACACGATCAGGCCCAGAAACATTAGCGTGGGCAGCACCGCGGGCAGCAGCGTGTTTCGCCAGTCGTTCATGGCGTTGATGCGGCTCTCCAGAAAGAAAGCCAAAAAGAGAATGATTGCGATCTTGGCGACTTCGGACGGCTGGAAAGAGAATCCGCTGAAGTGAATCCAGCGATGCGTGTTGTGGGCGCGGTCGAGAAAAAATACCGAGATCAGCATCAGCGTGGTGAGGCCCAACACCGAAAACACGACCCCGGGATGCTTGTAGCGGCGATAGTCGACTTTCATCGCTATGACCATGGCTGCGAGGCCGCCGGCGGCCCATCCCACCTGCCGCAACAGGAAGTAGTACCCGGACCCGTAACGTTCCTTGGCCATGACCGCAGACGCACTGAATACCATCACCAATCCGATAAATACCAGGATCAGGGTGACGGTAAACAGCCAGCTATCGACGCTGACACGCTTGGCCATGGGGAATTCATTTCACCACGGAGGCGCGGAGGCGCGGAGGAGAATGTCTGTGAATTTCCGGGAGGGCTGTAACTATCTTGGTTCCCTGGGAAATTCCGGAAAGAAAGAGCACAAGCGGGACACTCGCGCCCACATTGGCTAGGATCGGGCCTCGGCGGCCAGGGAGTGTACCACTTCTTTAAAGACCCTGCCCCGGTGCTCGTAGTTCCGGAACTGGTCGAAACTGGCGCAGGCCGGAGCCAAGAGAACAACGTCCCCAGCCGCAGCCGTCGCCGATGCGCGTCTCAGCGCGGTTTCAAGGGTCTCCGAGTGATCGATTTCCACATCTTTAATCTGGGACTCGATCTTTTCCGCGGCCGCGCCAATCGTATAGACGCGCTTGACCCTCTGCCGCAGCAGATCGTTGAGCAGCGTATAGTCGCTGTCTTTGTCCTTGCCACCGAGAATCAGGTGGACATTTGCCGGGAACGATTCCAGGGCCTTGATGGTCGCATCCACGTTGGTCGCCTTGGAGTCGTTGTAGTATTCCACGCCGCGAATCGTCGCGACATATTCCAGCCGGTGCTCAACCGCTTTGAACTGGCGGACGGCTTTGCCGATGCGGCCGGGCTCGCAACCCATGAGCGCGCCGACGCAAACCGCGGCCAGCACATTCTCGGCGTTGTGGCCTCCCTTCAGCGGTATCTCCGAGGCCAGCATGATCTCGCGTTGGCCTTTGGTATCGCGAAAAAGGACCCGTCCATCGTGAACGTACGCCCCTTGCTTTACCTCTTCCTTGCGGCTGAACCAGAACACTTGCGCCCGCGTTCGGCCCGCCAGTCCGGCACAGGTGGGATCATCTGCATTCAGGACGGCGAAATCTTCCGCCTGCTGGTTCTCAAAAATGCGCGCCTTGGCGTTGGTGTACGCCTCGAATGTGCGATGTCGGTCGAGGTGGTCGGGCGTGATGTTGAGCACGACAGCAACCTTCGGACGAAAGGTCTGGATGGTCTCCAACTGGAAACTCGATACCTCCAGCACCACGACCGCGTCAGCTTTCGCCCGCTCGACCAGGGAAATTGCCGGGGTGCCGATATTGCCGCCGACAATGGTCGGGAACCCACCCGTCGCGACAATTTCGCCCGCCAGCGTGGTGGTCGTAGTTTTTCCATTCGAACCGGTGATGGCGACGATGTTCCTCGGCAGGAACTGTGACGCCAGCTCAATCTCGCCAATCACGGGCTCGCCAACGGCACGAGCCTGCACCAGCGGCGGCGAGTCCACGGGAACACCAGGGCTGACCACGATCAGGTCCTGCCCCCGAAAAGTACGCTCACCATGACCGCCGGTTTCGACCACAATGCCGTGATCGAGCAGGACCGGAATTTCTTCTCCCAGCTGATCTTGCGGCTTGGCATCTGAGACCGTGACCTTCGCGCCCCGGGCCTGCAGAAACAAGGCCGAGGCCACGCCGGATTTGCCCAGGCCGACGACGAGCACGCGTTTGTTGGCAAGGTCCATAAGGGCGGCTGCTGGCTTCTGGCTTCTGGCTTCTAGCTTCGGGCTTGTAGCCTTTAGGCTAGGAGCTAGGAGCGCGGAGCTAGCAGCGTTTATCTTAGCTTTAGTGTAGTCAGGGCGAACAGGGCAAACACCAGCGATCCGATCCAGAAGCGCACAATAATTTTTGATTCCGACCAGCCCAGCAGTTCGAAATGATGGTGCAGCGGCGCCATCTTGAAAATGCGTTTCTTCCTCAATTTGTAGGACACCACTTGAAGAATCACGGACAGCGCCTCGATCACGAAGATGCCGCCGATGAAGGGTAGCAGCAGTTCCTGCTTGATCATCACGGCCACCGTGCCGATGGCGCCGCCCAGGGCCAGAGAACCTACGTCTCCCATGAAGACTTCGGCGGGGTGGGCGTTGTACCAGAGGAATCCGATGGCCGCTCCCACCATGGCCCCGCAGAAAATCGTCAGTTCGCCAGCCAGCGGCATGCGCTGCAGCTCAAGATACTGCGCGAAGGTGGCGTGGCCGCTGACGTAGGTAAGCACAGCCAGCGCCCCGGCAGCAATGACGGTGCACCCGATGGCCAGCCCGTCCAGGCCGTCGGTAAGGTTTACGGCGTTGCTGGACCCGACGATCACCAACACCACAAAAGCGACAAATGGAAGAAACGCCAAGGGCCAAAGCGCAGGATTGTTCACCAGTCGTTCGATCACCAGGTCGGGATGAAACTGTTTAATGAAGGGCACCATCAGCTTGGTTGAGTACGAACCCTGGGTTTGCATGGCAATCAGCGCGACCGCAATCAGGATGCTGACGGCGATCTGCAAGCCTAGCTTGGCCCTCGACGTGAGGCCTAGATTCCTCCGGTTCACCACTTTGATGTAGTCGTCGGCGAATCCAATGGCGGCGAAGGCGCAGGTGGCAAAAACCGCGATCCAGATAAAGAGGTTGCTCAGATCGGCCCATAACAGCGTCGGCACAACGATAGAAATGGCGATCAGCAGACCGCCCATGGTCGGAGTGCCGGCCTTCTTCTGATGGGCCTTGGGCCCTTCTTCGCGGATGAACTGTCCGATTTGAAATTCGCGCAGCCGATTGATGACGATGGGTCCGACGATGAGTGCGGTGAAAAGGGCGGTGAGGCTGGCAAACGCTGTACGAAATGTCAAATACCGGAAGATACGAAATGGCGGGAAGTAGTGGAACAGCTTCAGGTACAGCAGCCAGTAGAGCAATCATCCTCCCATCAGTCGCCAGTCGTCGGTCTTCAGTCGTCAGGATGCGATGTCAGAATTAATGATCGGCAGTCTTTGATTTGCTGACGACCGACGACTGACGACCGACGACTGCCTCCAAAGCTCGTTCCAACTTTACCCCGCGCGACGCTTTGAGCAGCACCACGTCGCCTTCGCCGGTTTCGCGTGCCAGCCACTCACCGGCTTCTTCGGGTGTGGCCACGTATTCTGCCCTGATGCCGGCGCGGCTTGCGGCTTCGACCATCTGCTGCGCCAGGCCTCGCACCCCAACCAATATGTCGATCCCCCTGTCCGCCATGTGCTGGCCTGAGCGGCGGTGCAGTTCTTCTCCCGACGGACCCAGCTCCAGCATCTCGCCCGCGACCACGATGCGGCGCTTGGCTGGCATTGCAGCCAGCGTGTCCACCATCGCGTTCAGGGCCGTTGGATTGGAATTGTAACAATCGTTGATGACTGTGATGTTGCCCAGTTGGACGACCGCCCCCCGTTTGTCTGCGGGAGCCAGAGTCGCCAGTGCCTGGGTGGCTTCCGACGGGCTCAGGCCTCGCTCCATTCCGGTCGCGACCGCGGCCAGGGCGTTGTAGATATTGTGCGTGCCCACGAGGGGCAAAGTGGCAGCTTCCCGGCAGCCTCCGGCCACCACATCGAACGCAGAACCGGCGGCGCCGCGGGATTCGATGTTCTCCGCACGCACGTCAGCTGTCCGATGAAGTCCGTAGAGCACAACCTTGCCGCGAAAGTCGCGGCCGAACTGGGAAACGTACTCGTCGTCGGCGTTGAGGATCGCTGTCCCGCCTGCGGGCAGGGCTTCAACCAGTTCGTATTTCGCCCGCGCGATTTCGGCCACAGACTTGAAGAATTCCAGGTGGACCGGGGCCACGTTGGTGACCACTCCAATTTCAGGCTGCGCCATTTTAGCCAGCGCGGCGATCTCTCCCCGATGCGACATGCCCATCTCGATGACTGCGGCCTCATGTTCAGGCTCGATTCTCAGCAGCATCAGCGGCAGACCGAAATGATTGTTGAAGTTGCCTTCGGACTTCAGCACTCGGAAGCGGGAAGAGAGTACATGGGCAATCGCCTCTTTGGTGGTGGTCTTGCCCGTGGATCCGGTCACACCGATCAGCGGTTTCGCCCACAAACGGCGGACGGCGGCGCCCAAGGTCTGCAGAGCCACCAGGGTATCTGGCACGGCCAGCAGCCGGGTCTTCACCGCATAGCGCGCCAGTTCGTCCCTGCGGACAACGGCAGCCACGGCACCCTTTTCCAGCGCCTGTTGGACAAAATCGTGGCCATCCATGCGCTCGCCCTTGACCGCGAAAAAGAGCTCACCGGGCTGGATGGTGCGGGAATCGATCGAGTACGCCTGGGCAATCGCCTTGTGATCGAATTCTCCGGTGGCCGAAATGAATTCGGCGACTCTCGAAAGCGGGAGTTTCATGCGCGTTTTCCGGCGGCGGCGTTCGAGGATTTGCAGTCGTATCCGGCGTCGCGCAGCACTTTCTGTGCGACTTCCACATCGTCGAATGGGATCGGCCCGTCCCGCGTAATCTGGACTTTCTCGTGACCCTTGCCGGCGATGAGCACAATGTCTCCCGGATTCGCTTCGCGGACCGCCAGCGCGATGGCAGCTTTGCGGTCGGGTTCGGTCATATACTTCGTGCCCGCGCGTTGCAGTCCCACCATGGCGTCATTGATGATAGCTAGTGGATCTTCACTGCGCGGATTGTCCGAGGTCAAGATTACGAAATCGCTGCCCCGTCCGGCGGCCTCGCCCATTAAAGGGCGCTTGGCCCGGTCGCGATCGCCGCCGCAGCCGAAGACGGTGATCACCTTGCCCTTCTGGCCCGCCCGCTGAACGAATTCCCGCGCCAGCGCGGTCAGGTTTCGCAGAGCGTCATCGGTATGAGCGTAGTCGACCACCACGGTGAAGGGCTGCTGGCAGTCCACCCGTTCGAAACGGCCGGGGACGCGGGTAAGCGCCGCTACTCCCTGGGCAATCTCCTCCGGCGCGCAGTTCCGCGAATAAGCCGCACCCGCCGCCGCCAGAATGTTGTAAACATTCACCTTTCCGATGAGCGGTGAATACAGCGGAATGGTTTCCTTCGGGGTGATCAGATCAAATCTCGTTCCCCGCGAGGTGATTTCGACTCTCTCGGCGTGGAAGTCGCCCTTGGCCAGCCCGTAGGTCAGCACTTCCGCACTGCGCTTCTTGCTGACCTTCACCAGCTTCTGGCCGTATTCGTCGTCGGTGTTGAGCACGGCTGCACGGGGCGCATCGGTGCCGCAGCCTTCGAACAATACCTGCTTCGAGGAAAAATACTCTTCCATGGTGCGGTGGTAATCGAGGTGGTCGCGAGTCAGGTTGGTAAAGACGGCGACGTCGAATGGAGTCCCGTAAACCCGCTGTTGCTCGAGCGCGTGCGAGGAAACTTCCATCACCGTCTCAGTTGCGCCTTGTCCCAGGGCCTGGCTCAGAACACGATTCAGTTCCAGAGCTTCTGGAGTCGTGTGCGGCGCGGGAAGAGTCTTTCCGGCAACGTGATACTCGATGGTCCCGACCAGCGCGCTGTTGCGGCCCGCGGCGGTAAAAATGGATTCGAGCAGAAATGCGGTCGTACTTTTCCCGTTCGTGCCGGTGATGCCGGTGATGGCCAGTCGCTCGGCCGGCTTCTTGTAGAAGTTGGCGCTTAGTCGCGCCAGCGCCCGCCGTCCGTGCGGCACCTGCGCCCAGGCTACGTCCGCGAGTGGCTTCTCGCTCGCCGAGTCGGTAACGATCGCGACGGCGCCCGCAGCGATTGCCTGGTCGATGAATCTGTTTCCATCACTCGATTCGCCCCGCATGGCGAGAAAGGCATCGCCCGGCTTGATCCGGCGCGAGTCATATTCCAGTCCGCCAATGCCCGGGTTGCCGCTTTGGGAAAGCACTTCCGCGCCGTACAGGAGTTCGAGGAAAGTCATTGTTTTGGATTCTAGTGCACTGGGCCGCCGAAACAAGTGTCATCACAAGAGCAGCGGTGTCCTCCTGAGCGGAGGGGAACGTTTCGCTGCGAAACGTTCGGCGGAGTTGAAGGATCGCTACCCGCACACACAGGTGTCGTTAGGGATCCTTCGACTCCGCGCTCAGGATGACAAACGATTTTCTCAGTTTTACTTACAGCGATCGCTTTCACCGGGCGAATTTAACCGTTACCTGCGATCCCGACGCCACGTGCGAACCGGGCGCGGGCGACTGTTGTCGAGCCAGGCCGCTGCCCACAGCGTCCAGATCCAATCCGCTCTCCTGCGCCATCTCGATGGCCGCCCGAACGCTCTTGCCGAGGAACGATGGAACCACAATTCCGCCCTGCTCGACGTCCAACACAACTGTGCCGCTGGATGGAAGATGGGCTGGAAGCGACGATGCTCCTGGCGGTTTGTCTTCCGGCATCGCAGTTGGCCTTTGCTCCGTACCGGACGGCGCGGCCGGTTCGGGCTGGCGCAACGCCGCGGGCAGCACCACGCTGGCGGTGACGTTGGGAGAAGAGGGCGCGGAAGCAACCGCCGGTTGGGAATTCGAATCTGCCGGCGGAATATCGGATGCATCCAGGGTGTCGCCCAGGCGGTCGGGTGATCCTTCTTCGACATCCTGGTCTTTTACCTGCCGCTCCGCCAGCAGGACCTGGCGGCTAGGCGGTAGTTCGACGTCGTGGGGGGTGTGCAGATATTCGAGGACCTGCTGCGTGACCCTCTGGAACACGGGCGCGGAAACCTGTCCGCCTTGGTGCAGGCCCACCGGCGGAATCCAGAATGACCGCCACCGTGATGGCTGGGTCGTTGATCGGAGCAAATCCTGCGAACGACGCCACGTACTTGGTCTGCGAATATGCCCGCGTAGCGGGATCAACTTTTTGCCCGGTGCCGGTTTTCCCTGCCGAACTGTAGCCCTCGAGAATGGCTTTTTTCCCGGTGCCGTGCAGAACCACGCCTTGCATCATCTGCTTCATCTGGGCTGCCGTAAGGGGGGAGATCACGCGCCGTTGCGCCCCAGGATGAAAAGCAACCATCTGCGGAGTGCCCTGCGGTTCCGTGGTCCCGGCAACAATTCTCGGCGCAACCCAGACGCCATCATTGGCGATGGTGGAAATCATGGCTACCAGTTGCAGTGGAGTCACTCCGATCTCCTGACCCATGGAGATGGCGCCGATAGAAACTTTTGACCAGCGATTCAGCGGTTTGGAGAGACCGCGGGTTTCGCCCGGTAGTTCAATTCCGGTTTGCTGTCCGAAACCAAAAGCGCGAATGTACTTGTAAAACCGCTCTTCGCCCAGGCGCAGCGCGATCTTGATCGCGCCCACGTCGCTCGATTCGGCCAGAATGTCCGCCACCGAAAGCAGCCCGTGCGGTTTGCTATCGCGGATCCGCATGCCGTTAATCACGATCGAACCCATCTGGCAGTCAAACATTTCGTCGGGATGGGTCAATTTCTCTTCCAGAGCCGCCGAAATCGTGACCATCTTGAAAGTCGATCCCGGCTCGTACATGTCGCTGACAGCGTGGTCTTTCAAGCTTCTGCGGCGTGATGTCGCTGGCGCATGTTGGGATTGAACGTCGGCCGATTGGCCAGTGCCAGAATCTCGCCCGTGTGCGGGTTTTCCACGACCACCGTGCCGGCGATTGGCGTGGGTCTCCTGCATCGCGCGTTCCAGTTCGCGCTCCGCGATGTACTGGATTTTCTGGTCGATGGTGAGAACAACGTTGTCGCCCGGATCGGCTGCTTCTCGACGCTGGCAAACCATGCGTGCGGGCATCGACGGAGATCATCAGCTTGCCGGGCTTGCCCTGGAGTTCATCATCGTATTGCGCGCTCGATACCGCTCAGGCCTTGATCGTCCGTGCCGACATAGCCCAGCACCTGCGCCGCCAGTTCGCGTTTGGGATAGAAGCGCTTGGGCTCTTTCTGGAAGTGGATGCCTTGCAGATTCATGCGCCCGGATGCGGTCGGCGGTTTCGGCATCGGCCTTGCGTGCAACCCAGCAGAAGGTTTGTGCGGCCTGGCAATCTGCCAGCAATTCCCGGGGATCGTGCTTTGGTGATGCGTGCCATCAGGCTGATGGTGTTGGCGAGATCGGGAATCTCGCCGGGCACCGCGAAGGCGGAATCCACCGGAAATGGACATTGCCAGTTCGCGGCCGGCGCGGTCGTAGATGATTCCGCGCTTCGGCGCGAGTTCAAGCTGCGCTGCTGCTGGTGCTGGGCGCGGTGCTCGAAGTCGCCGTAGCAGAAGATCTGCAGGTAGACGAGCCGCAGGCAGATTGCACTGGCACCAGAGCACAGGAATGCGCCCAGACAGGTAGAGCCGTTGATTCGCGCCGTTGCGGGGTGTGCTCGTTGCCACGGTCTGGGCTCCTTAAGACAAACATGGCGGCCCACGATGCTGGGAGCCGCCAATTAGACTTTCGTAGCGCCGGCGTTTTGCCGGCTGTCTGGCGGGCGTCCCGCCTGCCTACCGGGCCGGCCGGAGACCAGCGCTACTTAGGGTCACGCTGGCCAGCACCGGCGTTGCGGCGTCCGGTGAACCGTATCCATGCGCATTACCTGGCCCGGGCTGCGGGGATTGCAGTCCCAGCTTGCGCGCCAGCACGTCAATGCGCTCGGGATCGCGCAGCGAGGCTTCTTCCAGGCGAAGGGCGCGGTTCATCTCAGTCAGGCCATCGCGCTGCACCCGGAGAGCCTCGATCTTGTAGCCGTATTCAATCGCTCTGAAATGCTGCCAGGCAAAACCCATCACCAGCAGAAACAGGCAGCACAGAGCAACTCCAAATTGTTTCATTTCGCGGCTGCGCCGCGGGTCTTCCACTTTCACCAGGCGCGAGTTGTCGATGGTCTTGGCGAAATAAATTTCCGGAGTTCCCGTCCAGCAGGATTTACGCCGCATGACCGGAGCTGCGCACTGCGCCGCCGCCATTTATGCTACCCCGGCCAGACTGGATTCGAATTGCGCAATTTCCTGTTGCGCCACCGCATACCAGTAGGCAAGTTTCTCTTCCTGGGAGCGCTTGTCCTGCAAGAGCCTGTCGGACCGCACTTCGGTCCGGGCTTCAGTTCGCTCCACCGTGGCAATCAGTTCGTCGATCAATGTTCCCGTGTACGTCGTCCCTCGATGCATCAGTGGCCTCCGTTCTACCTTCCCATCTCTCCGGGACGGCACCGGAAGAAGGTAGAGAGTTGTGTTTCGCCCTTGTTTGTGAGAGGCGATGCCGCCCCGGAACTCGCTTACTGAATTCACCCCGGCACGCACTCACTCCGTACCGGGTTCCCGGCAGGTTTTCCGGGGCAAACTTTCTTTGTAGCGCCGGCGTCTCGCCAGCTGTCTAGCGGGCGTCCCGCCCGCCTATCGGGCCGGCCGGAGGCCGGCGCTACCTAAATTTTTTCCGCGGCCCGCATCTTCGCGCTGCGCGACCGCGGATTGCGATCAATCTCTTCTTCCCTGGCCGTCACCGGCTTTTTCGTCAGCAACCTGTAGTGACCCTGCTTCGCGCCTTCGCGGAAGGCATCTTTCACGATCCGGTCTTCCAGCGAGTGAAAGCTGATGATCACCAGCCTTCCGCCCGGCTTCAGCACTTGCGGGGCTGCCTTCAGCAGCTCCTTCAGATCGTCCAGTTCATGGTTTACGAAGATTCGGAGAGCCTGAAAGGTTCGCGTCGCGGGATGAATCCTTCTTTCTGCCTGTTTCATTGGCCGGGCCGCGGCTGATATCACGTCTGCGAGTTGCGTGGTCGTCGTATCGGCCGCGACCGGACAATGGCTCTGGCGATTCTCCGCGACCTCCTTTCCTCACCGAATTCGTAAATCAGATCGGCGAGCTCGACGCTCGTCGATGTGGTTTACCACTTGTTCGGCGGTCGGGCCCGACTTGCGGATTCATCCGCATGTCGAGCGGTCCTTCCGCCTGAAAACTAAATCCCCGCGCTGGGTCGTCCAAGCTGCAGGCTGCTCACGCCCAGGTCGGCCAGCAGTCCGTCGGCTGACGCCGGCTTGAACCGCTCTCCGATCTCCGCGAAAGAACCGTGCAACAGAGTCACTTCCGGCCAGTCGCCTCTCCCCCGGAAGCGACTGAGCCTGACGCGGGCCTCATCCAGCGCCGCCGGATCCTTATCGAAGCCAATCAAATGTCCCGGTGCGCCGAGGCGTTTTGCGATTTCGAAACTGTGCCCGCCCAGGCCCACCGTGGCGTCGATATAAGTTCCGCCACGCTTTACGGCCAAAAAATCGATCGCTTCTTTTAAAAGAACCGGGACATGGCCAACTTGCTTCCACCATGCCCACCCCGCTCGGGGGTGTTTGTTGAATCCTCGTCCACTAGATGCCCAATTCGTCGAGCGTCTTCTCATCTTCAGGCGTGAACGGTTGCTCTTCGATCTCCTTGCGGTACGCTTCCAGGTTCCGAACTTCCAGATGGGTCAGATTGCCGAGCACGGCCACTTCGCCCTTGATCTGCGCCGACTCCCGCAGCAACTGCGGCATCAGCAGCCGGCCCTGCCCGTCCATCTCCACCACCTGCCCGTAGTAGTTCACCCGGTCCAGAAACTTCTTCTTCGTCGGATTGAAGGTGGAGAGCGCGGCCAGCTTCTGCTCGATCCGTTCCCATTCCTCGAAGGGATACACTTGAGCAACCTTGCCATCCAGACTCGTGATGTAGAATTGCGTGCCGTACTTCTCGTCGATCACGCGCTTGAATTCCGCGGGGACTTTGAGCCGTCCTTTTTCGTCGACGCGAGTTGGGTGATTTCCGCGAAACATGTGTTCTGCCCCTTAGGGCGGGAAATCTCTTGAAAACGACTGCTACCACAGCGAGGGAGGTAAAAGCGGTCAAAAGCCGGGTATTCGGGTTCGTTCGGGCTGTTTTTTGGGGTGTCAGCTCCAAAATCCACTGGCGCCTCTCAAAGTTTCAACGCTGCCCACGGCCTCTACTGTTTCGACCACTTTCTACCACTTTTGTCCACATCCTACGCCTAAATCGTTTGTTGTCAATAAGAAATTTATAGGTCGCTATGGGGAGAGATGAGGGATTTTCGAAAGCGCGATTACTTGTGGCTAACTGAATTGGTGACCACAATAGGTATGGTTTGGGAACTTGGTTCTGCTGTCGCTACCTGATTGCTTTCTGGTTTAGGCAGATCCCGAGTAGGTGGAAATCCTGTGGAAAAATGGTCCGATGCACGCGTAGGGGCAGGTTGTCCCACCTGCCCGGCGGAGCGTGGCTCCGCAAACCAGGCGAGCCTTGCTCGCCTGCCAGACGAGACGTCTGGGCCTAAGTGGTTAGCGTGAAATAAACCAGGGTTCTTCCTACCAGGTCAACTTTGCTCCCAACTGAATGTGGCGCGATCCTCCCGAACCCACCACCGGGTTGGACGCTCCCACGTCCGGGGTGGCATTGGTTACGCCCAGATCGTTGATCCCGAAGACGGGGTCGGAAATATCAGTTCCCAAGGTGTATAAGCCATCGAAGTTGGGATGATTCAGCACATTGAAGAACTCGCCGCGCAGTTGCAGGTTCAACCGGTCGGAGAGCTTCCAGCGCTTGGTGACAGACATATCCAGGTTGGCATAGGCCGGCCCGCGGAAAATGTTCCGGCGCATGTTGCCGAAGGTGCCGTAGGCGGGAGGCGTGATCACGGCACTTCCCGAGATGAAACACCCGTAGAAGTCGAGGTCGGGGTTTTTGTCTTGCGCGGCACAGCGCGGATTGCTGGTAGCGGCGCTGCCGTAAAGATAAGTGATTTGCTTCGCCGGGTCTGTAGTCCAGTGCACGTCATTGGGATCGCCCGAGAAGTCCCAGCGGTCGAGGAACTCTCCGGAGAAGCTAATGTCATCAAAAGAATCATAGAAGCCGTAGGGCTCACCGGTCTGCAGATTGACGATGCTGGTCAGCTGCCACCCTTGGCCCAGCTGCAACGGAGCGTGGAGGCTGGGCAATTCATAACTCAGGGAGAACGTGAAACGGTGGCGAATATCGTAGTCGCCATTTCCCCACTCCGGACGGAAAGTCCGGTTATCCTGGGGAAACCCGCTGCGGTTGGTGGTGGCGTTGTCCAGAGCGTGCGCCCAGGTATAGCCTGCGAGAAAGTTGAGCCCTTTGGAGGCCCTCTGGGTGAGTGTCACCTGCAGGCCGTTGTAGAAAGAGCTGCCCAGATTTTCCATTTCGGTGGCGTAACCGGCCCAACCGGGGCACGGACCCGCTCCGGATGTGCAGTTGACTACGAACGGCCGCGTGTCCTGGCGGCACCCGCGATAGCTGTCGTCACCGTTGTTATAACAGTTGAAACTCGCCGTCGGATCGGACTGGTTGATATCGCGATGGCTGAACAGCTTGATGCCCCGATTGGCAACGTAGGCCACCTGCAGTGAAGTGGAGTTGCCGAGCGCCTGCTGCAGGTTGATGTTCCAACTCGCCACATACGGCGTGGCCAGGTGGTAAGGGACGCCAAACACGTTGCAGGGATCGCCAATGTCGCAGGGCGTAGTCAGCGCTCCTGCAAAAAGCGGGGTTCCGCTGGTCCAGGCGGTACCCAGCGCCCCCACGTCATCCAGTTCCCTTTGCACCAGCGGAATGTTGCCATTGCCGGGAGTCACGCCCGGCAGGCCGCTGGGATTTTCATTCAAGCCGCCGCGATCAATGAATTCCCGAATGGTGGGTTGTTCGTAAATGATGGCGCCACCGGCGCGCAGCACGGTCTTACCGGTCCCGAAAACATCCCAGGCCACGCCGACACGCGGTGAGAAATTGTTCTTGTCGGTGGCATACGGCGAACTAATTCCCTGCCCCACCTGAATCAGGCCACCCTGGGTGGGGATGAAGTTGGCGATCAGGTTGTTGGAATCCTTGATCGGGAGAGAAAGGTCATAGCGCAGGCCCAGGTTCAGAGTCAGCCTGGGCGCGATCCGCCAATCGTCGGCCACGAAAGCGCCGAAGGCCGTCATGGTGACGTAGCGGCGTATGTCTCCGGTAAGAATCTGCGCGAAGCCTTCGTCGCCAAAATTACCTTGTAGAAAGTTGACCAACGCGGGATTCACGATGTCATCGTTGGAGTCGCGAGTGTCATCGAAGGAAAGCCGCCCTCGGCCTCGGCGGGCGCGGAACAGGTCAGTTCCGCCATGCCGGAATTCGCCGCCAAATCGAAAGTTGTGCCGCCCTCGGATCAGGGAAACGTTGTCGATGGCCTGATAGGTATAGGTCGGAGAAGTAAACAAGGGCCAACTCGAGTTTCCACCCATGGTGAACAAAGACCCGATGTCGATTTCCGGAAAGCCGAACAATTTGGCATCGGTGACCCCGGTGTTCAGACCGTAGTCGGCAGCGCTCTTGCTGGGTTCAGAACTGCGCCTGTCAGAAGCCCAAGGAGTTGGGCTATGCCCAAGAGTTATGGACGTACGGTCTACTAACCGCACACCTGCGGCGCCAGGCCCGGTCGGCGGGGTACCCGGAACTGGAACAAGTGAGCCGCTCCAAGCTGCATAAGATCTTGATGCAAGGAGAACTTCGACCGCATAAGGTTCGTTATTATGTGGAGCGACGGGACCCGGAGTTCGAGTCCAAGATGGCGGCGGTACTGCATGTTTACAAGGAAGTAGAGATTCTCCATGAAGGACTGCTGCGCGGCGAGATTCGCGAGCCGGGGACGGTCACGGTGTCCTACGACGAGAAACCAGGTATTCAGGCGCTGGCTCAGAAAACGCCCGACCGGCCGCCCTTGCCCGGACAGCATGCCAGCCCGACCCGGGACTACGAATACAGACGGTTGGGAACCGTTTCGTTGCTGGCGGGGCTGGATCTGCACCGTGGCACGGTCACCGAGATTGTCAGCGAGACGCATAAGAGCAAAGACTTCATTGAGCTCCTGAAAAAGCTGGATGCTGCCTACCCGACCGCCACTATGTTGCGACTGATTCTAGACAATCACTCTGCCCATATCTCGAAGGAGACGCAACGCTACCTGGCGAGTCGGCTGCAACGCTTTCAGTTCGTCTTCGTTCCCAAGCACGGCTCGTGGCTCAATCTGGTGGAGAATATGTTCAGCAAGATGGCGCGCAGCATGCTCCGGGAGATCCGAGTGCACAGCAAACAGGAACTCATCGAGCGAATCCACCTGTACTTCCAAGAAGTGAATGCAGCTCGGTGGTATTCCGATGGAAGTACAAGATGGACGAGGTCTCTATTGATTAATTACTTAGAGAACGATGATTAGTGCCTTGCCCCGAACTGCTGCACCATGCGCGGAAGTCTGTCAAAGAAGATAGCGGAAGTCAACAGCCAAAAGCGCCGACAACATGAAACATTCGTTTCTGGAACATCGGTTTCGGGAAACATCAATAGATGGAATTGCCCCGCAGGCTGGTGCGGACAACTCCGTTCTCAACCGTTATGGAGTAGCCACTACCGCCCTCGCCCGTCCAAGTCTTGAGATCAAAGTGTGCCCCGGCGGGAGCGCGGTAAGCTGAAATGTTGCGGATTGTAAGAGGAACATTGGGTTTACAAGCCTCGGGGGCTGCGGTGACCTGCAGAAAGTAAACCCCTTCCCCGGACCCAGTCACGGCACCCTTTCCATCGGGTTCGACAAGCACCGCTGACTTCTCGTCGATGGCAACCTCGCGCGGCGCCTTCGACCAGCCGTCCTGCACCAGGCGCGAAAGAAACACCAGTGTCCGTCCCATGCGATCGCGTTTGGCGAAGTGGCTGTCCGTAAGAGTGTTATCGAGGTACGGAACTTTCAGGAAATCGCGAACCAGCGTCACCCGTTCATGGTAGGGATTGGGCAGCACGTCGGCGGAAGCAAGGTCGTTGTCGTCTGCTTTGTCTTTCAGGCAGCCATAGGCGAACTCGCCCAGCACGGCGAGGCCGGCGCTGGTGCCGCCGATGGGCTTTCCGCCTGCGACATTCGCATTGATGGCGTCCTGTACCGGCGTTCCCTGCCAGAAGTTGACATAGCGAGACTGGTCGCCGCCGGCAATGAAGACTGCTTCGGCGTGTCGAATGATCTCCGCGACGGCAGGATCCAGGGCCGCGGCGCGGTCGGGGATGATCAACGTAGCCACCGAGTTCAGCTTGCACAGCCCGTTCACGTAGGGGTTGTAGTCGTCGTCTCCGCGCGCCCGCAGTATGAGAAAATCGCCGCCGTTCGCCTTCCGGCACAACCAGCGAAAGGCGTCGTCGAGGTCAGCGCCGCCGCCCATCATGGCAGTGCCGGCAACCGGTTTCGCGGTGCTGTCCGACTTCTCCCCCAGACGAATGTATTGGTAAGAGGCAGCCGCGGCTGTGCTCGGGAAAGAGAGTATGGTCAGGAGAAGAGAAAGAATCGCAGCCTGGGAACGTTTGGGAGAAATGATTCCTGAGAACATGATTTTGGAGGACATGCACGCCCGGACAATTTATCGCGCCCGGCTCGGCCCGTCTACTGTTTCACGACACCTCGTGCTGTGATGTTGTAACGTGGCCTGAATTTTATGGTCCATCTGGTTCAGTTCGAGCAATGGGTCCCGGTCCCGATTGAGCGGGTCTTTCTGTTTTTCGCCAATCCCGGTAACCTGCCACGGATCATGCCGCCGCACACCGGGACCGAACTGGTCCGGCTGAAACTGGTGCCACCTCTGGGGATTGGAGAACAACGCGCGCCCATCACGGATCGGGCCCCTTTGGCCGGCGCCGGTTCTGAGATTGTCACTTCGTTTCGTCTGGTCCCATATCTTCCGTTTCGTGCCCAGTGGATCGCCTTGATCACTGAGTTTGAGTGGAACCACCATTTTGCCGACGTGCAAAAGAGCGGGCCGTTCAAGAGTTTTCACCATCGTCACGAACTTAGCGGAGAAACGCGAAACCAGGTCAAGGGAACCGTGGTACGTGACGTGATCGAATACGACGTGGGATTTGGATGGCTGGGCAACCTGGCGCAAAAGCTTTTCGTCAACCGCCAGTTGCAGCAGACCTTCGCGTATCGCCAGAAAGCACTGGAGAAGCTGTTATAGGACAGATCGTGTGGGGACGGGTCTCTGACCCGTCCCTACACAGTCTTCTATCTGCTCGGTTCTACCACCACTGCTGTCCCGTAGGCTAGCACCTCGGTGACCCCCTGCATGACTTCGGTCGCATCGTATCGCGCTCCGACCACGGCGTTTCCGCCCAGTTCGGCGGAGTGCTGCAGCATCAGGTCGAATGCCTCGGACCGGGTCTTCTCACACAACTGAGTCAGAAGAGTAATGTTGCCGCCAAGAATGGTTTGCAGGCTAGCCCCGATAGTCCCGAAAATCGAGCGTGAGCGCACCACAATGCCACGCACCACGCCCAGCGTGCGCACCACGCGAAAGCCGTCGAGTTCGAATTGCGTGGTTACCATATTGTGAGCAACCATCCGTCCGGACGTACCGTAGCCTGTGGACATCGTGTTCATCCTTCCTCCAGGAAGTTGTCGTGCAGCTTAGCAGCTACTATAGCGATTCCAGCTGCGCCGTAATCACAAATTCGTGTTCCCCGGTGTCGTACTGGACACGCAGTACATTCGGCTTGCAACATACCCGGCAATCTTCCACGTAAGACTGGATGCGCCCAGCGGACTCGTCCACCGTAGTCTGGTTCCACTCGCCGCAGCCGGCGCATTGGAATCCCGTTTCCATCACTGCCTCATTTTCAATTTTGCAATGCCGCTTGCCAATTGCATATCAGAAGACCCCTATAATGGCGGTTCCCCGGTCGATCGGATAGGTCAAAATGGATGGGTCGACTGGACGAGTCAACTGGAGGATTCATGGTTTCGCGACGCCGCTTTTTGCAGGCCAGCACAATTACCGCGGGCGCGAGTCTGGCCGGCTTGACTTCGCCGCTCCACGCCGCGGAAGCCTGTGCGCCTCTACCGCCGTCGATCGCCAGCCTGAAGTCGATGAAAGATCTGGCCAAGCCCATCAGCATTGACGAGAGAGCGGCACGCCAGGAGAAGGCTCGGCAACTTATGGCGGCCAACCATCTCGACGCGATTCTTCTGGCCGACGGCACTTCGCTCAACTACTTTGCCGGAGTGCAATGGTGGGGCAGCGAACGCCTGTTTGCCCTGGTGCTTCCGGTCAAGGGGCACGCGCTCTGTATATGCCCGGCATTTGAACAAGGCCGGGCCCGCGAGTTGCTGGCGAATTCTCCCGAAGGCAAAAATGCCGACGTGCGCGCCTGGCAGGAGGACCAGAGTCCCTACCAAGTTTTGACGCAGGGATTAAAGGACCTGAATCTCTCCACCGGCAGGCTGGGCATGGAGGAGTCCGTTCGCTTCGTCTTCACCGACGCAATTGCAAAGGCCGCGCCGCAACTGAAGATTATGAGCGCGACCCCAGTCACTGCGGGTTGTCGCATGATCAAGAGTGACCACGAACTTGAGCTGATGCGCCTGGCCAACCAAGTCACGCTGTCGGCCTATCGTGCGGCGTACCAGACTCTGCACGAAGGAATGACGCAAGCGGAGCTCGAGAAAATGATTCTGTCCGCATACGGTCAACTGGGTTTTCCCGGCGAGGCGGACATAGAGTTTGGCGAAAATTCCTCATTCCCGCACGGCTCAACTGTTTCACAAGTGATTCGCGAAGGCACGCTGGTGATGCTGGACGACGGCTGCACCGTCGAAGGGTATCAGTCCGATATCACGCGCACGTTCGTCTTCGGCAAACCTTCAGACAAAATGAAGAGTGTCTTTGAAATCGTCCATCGGGCGCAAACGGCCGCACTTAAGGCGGCCCGCCCCGGCGTGGAATGCCAGGCGGTAGACGCAGCCGCGCGGAAAGTGATCAGCGATGCCGGATACAGCCCGGACTATAAATTCTTCACTCACCGCGTGGGACACGGAATCGGCATGGATGGCCACGAATGGCCCTATCTCGTGCGCGGCAACACGACACCCCTGGCTCGCGGCATGACCTTCAGCGATGAGCCGGGCATTTACATTCCGGGCGAATTCGGAGTACGCCTGGAAGACGACATGCACATTACGGAAAACGGCGCGGAGCTATTCACGCCGCAGAGTCCTTCGCTGGAGGATCCGTTCGGAGCGGCGTAAACTCTTCTCTTCCGAAACTCTGTCATCCTGAGCGGAGTTCTGTCCATTCGCTTGCGAATGGACAGACGGAGTCGAAGGACCCCCTACCTGCCGAATGCACTCGTCGTCGTCGCAGAGATTTTCGCCTGAGCAGCCGTTGAAAACCCCCAACGCGCGCTAGGCTCAATTTAGCTGTAGGGGTCCTTCGACTGCGTGACTGCTCACAAAGCGAAGCAGTCACTCCGCTCAGGATGACCCTCATGGTGGGCAACTAAGCTTCGGGTACAGGAGGGCATCCCGGGAAGCTGAGCAGGTAGGTGTTGCCCACGTAGCCCAGATACTTGATTCCGATCTCGCTGGTAAAGAAACCGTCGGCGGTCATCTCCCGCAGAAACGCAAAAAACTCCACACCCTGGCTCAAGCCCGGGTCTTTCTCGGCATTCTTGCAATAGGCGATCAGGTCGAGAATCTCTTTTTGCTGCGCCGGAGAACAGTCGAGGTAAGCCTTGTCGTAAAGGTCCGTGCACTGCGCGTCAAGCCACATCAGACCGCCGCCGAGTTTCAGTTGATACTTGGAATTCTCGCTGGTGAGCAGGTCGATAAATTCCGGCGCGCCCGCTTCTTTTGCGCCGCCGGAATCGGCGTCCGCGGGAATGATGGCCTGGCAGAGCGTCTGGAGTGTCTTGTATTGCTGCGGCCAGAAAAACTTTGGAGTATAAACGCCCGTCGTGGTTGCGGCTTTCTCCGCTGCCACCATGTGGTGCGCGTACTCGGCTGCCTGCACCGGAATCACCCGCAAAACTGAGCCGGCCATCGCTCCCATGGTCAGAGTCTTCAGAATGTCGCGACGCGAGATGGACTTGGCTGCCATGTTCCTTCCTAAAGACTTCCTTTCTTGGCCTGATCAAGCACATACTGCGACGCGCGCCAGGAGAGCGCCATGATAGTGAGCGTCGGATTCTTGTCCGGGTTGGTCACGAAAGCCGCGGCATCGGTTACAAACACATTGTTCACGTCGTGGGCCTGGCAGTACTTGTTCAGCACCGAAGTCTTGGGATTGTTGCCCATGCGCGCGGTGCCGAGTTCGTGGATGATCACTCCGCCATCCTCGATGCCATAGGGGTGGCGGCCTTCGGGCTTTGCTTTGCTGATGAATGTCCCGCCCGCCGTCTCCACGATCGAGCGGAAGGTGTGCTGCATGTCCTTCGCCATATTGATTTCGTTGTCGCTCCACTGCCAGTGGAAGCGCAGCACAGGGATGCCCCACTGATCCACGGTATCGGGATCGATCTCGCAGTAGCTGTGCTCGTTGGGGATCATTTCGCCCCGTCCGGAAAAACCGATGTAGGTGCCGTACCGGTTGCGGCAGTGCTGTTTGAGGGACGCGCCGTAACCTTCGTGCTCTTCACACAAGCGGTCGAAATCGCCAACGCCGGGCATGTCCCGGCCGCCGCCGAATTCTATGTGATATCCGCGCAGAAAATTATTCTTGCGGTCGTACTTCCACCACGGCATGTACAAGTGCATTCCGCCCACGCCGTCATGATTGTGGGGCGGCATCTTCTCCAGTTGCGGAAAATACCCGCCAGCGGAACTGCCGACAGAGTCGGTCAGGTAACGCCCCACCGCGCCGGAAGAATTGGCCAGGCCGTCCGGAAATAGAGTGGAACGAGAATTGAGCAGCAGGCGCGCCGACTCGCAGGCGCTGGCGGCCACCATGAACGCCCGTGCGTGCACCCGCTTTTCGGAACGCGTGGCTTTGTCGATATACGCTACCGCCTCGGCCTTGCCGTCTTTTCCTACCACGATCTCTCGAGCCATGGCGCCGGTGATCAGAGTGAAACGGCCGGTGGCCTGTGCCGGCGGGATCATGACCTGGCTGGAACTGAAATTGGAAGCCGTCAGGCAGCCCCGGCCGCACTGGGCGCAATAGTGGCAGGCGGCGCGCCCGTTCAGCGGTTTGGTCAGAATCGCCAGCCGCGAGGCCACGCAGTGAATGTTCAACTTGTCGCAGGCCTTCTTGATGATGGTTTCTGTGCAACGCGGCGGAGGTGGAGGCAGAAAAATACCGTCCGGCGCGCTGGGAATATTCTCCTTGCTCCCGAACACGCCAATATAGGACTCCACTTTGTCGTAGTAAGGCGAAACTTCTTCGTAGGTGATGGGCCAGTCGTCGCCCATGCCATCGGTAGAGCGAGACCTGAAATCCACGGGCGCGAAGCGGAGGGCGATGCGTCCCCAGTGGTTGGTGCGGCCGCCGACAATACGCGAGCGGAACCAGCGGAACTGCGATCCCGCTGCCGCAGTGTAGGGTTCGCCTTCGATTTCCCAGGCGCCATTGGGCGCGATGAATTCGTCGTTCAGTTCATGCCGGTGCTCGGCGCCGACACCAACCCCGCGATGAGGCAGTTGGTACGGCCACATGTGCTCCTTGAAATCTTTTTCCGGATTCAGCGGCGGGCCTGCCTCCAGCATCACCACATTCAGGCCGCCTTCGGTGAGCACTTTCGCGGCCGTGCCGCCCGCCGCGCCCGATCCAATAATGCAGACGTCATACCCTTTCGGTGAACGAACAACTTGTGCCATCAGGCTCTCCGGGAACGATTTGGACCGCTAAAAGCGCACCTTCGCCAGGTATTCGTAACTGGCTTTGATGCTGGCAAAAGGGTCCTTCGGGTGGTCGTACTCGACGAAGTAGTGCTTGATGCCCGCTTTGTCCGACTGCGCGAAAATCTTCTTCCAGTCAATGATCCCGCTGCCGACTTCTGTCATCTCGTCCAGCGAGTCGCCGAAATTCTGTCCCCCGGAGGCGTCCGTTTTCGGAATCTTGGTCAGGTCCTTGACGTGCACCAGAGCGAAGCGGCCCGGATAACGCTGGAAATACTTCAATGGGTCCTGCCCGCCCACAGTGATCCAGCACAGGTCCATTTCCATTTTCACCAGCTTGGGATCGCACTCCTCCAGCAGAATGTCGTAGGGAAGTTTTCCGTTGACTGGAGCAAATTCGAACCAGTGATTGTGATAGGCGAATTGGATCCCGGCTTTCTGACTAGCTTCCCCGGCGCGGTTAAAAGTTTCGGCGGCATGCTTCCAGCCGTCGGGCCCCTTGCGGACATCGTCGTCAATGTACGGGTTCACCAGATATTTGTGGCCGACCACGTGGGCCGCATCCAGCACGCTGGGGAATTTTTCTCCCAGGCTCTTGTATTCGATGTGCGCGGAGGGGCCGGTAAGTCCGTGGCGGTCCAGCATGCCTCGTACTTCCTGCGGAGTATGGCCGTCGTAACCGGCAAACTCGACTTCGCGATACCCGATCTCCGCTACTTTCGCCAGCTTGCCCTCGAAGTCGTCCTTCATCACGCTGCGGATGGTGTAGAGCTGCAAGCCAACCTTGTCGATCGTGTGATCACCCGCGGCCCAAGAAAGCTGGCGGGACAGAACGGTGACGGCAGTCATGGTACCTAGGAAAGTTCGTCGGTCCATATTAGATTTCTCCTCGCTTCATCTGACTGACAGCATAGTCGCAGGCCCGCGCGGTGAGGGCCATGTAGGTGAGAGAAGGGTTGACGCAGGACGATGACGCCATGCAGGCGCCATCGGTGACAAAAAGATTGTTGGCGTCGTGCGCCTGGTTGTGGGCATTGAGCACCGAAGTTTTCGGGTCGCGTCCCATGCGCGCCGTGCCCATCTCGTGAATGGTCAGGCCGGGAGCGTTGTCCTCTATGAAGGGTTCTATGTCTCTCGCCCCGACAGCAGACAGCATTTCCGCCGCCGTAATCGACATATCTTTCAGCAAGGCGCGCTCGTTCTCCCGCCAGGCGCAGCTGATCCGGAGCACCGGAATGCCCCAGGCGTCCACCGTGGTTTTGTCCAGTTCGATAAAATTTTCGTGGTTCGGCAGACACTCGCCGAATCCGTAAAGCGACATCGACCACGGCCCCGGGCGGCTTAGCGTGCGTTTGAACTCCGCTCCGAAGCCGCGCATCTCCGTCCCGCGTTCCCACTTCGGCCGGCTGGCGCTTCCCTGAAAACCGTATCCCCGAAGAAACAGCGGATGTTTTTGTTTCACGTTGCGGAAACGTGGAACGTAAATTCCATTGGGACGGTTTCCCAGTGAGATGTGATCTTCGTTCCCCGGAATGCGGCCAGTGGCGCCGCCGCCCATACAGTGGTCCATCAGGTTGTGCCCAAGCTCTCCGCTGGAATTGGCCAACCCATTGGGGAATTCCGGCGTGGCGGAGTTGAGCAGAATGCGGGCCGACTCCAGCGCCGAGGCACACAGGAAGACAATGCGGGCGCGAAACTCAACGGTGTCAAGCGTCTGCCCATCGATCACCCGCACGCCAGTGATTTTTCTCTTCTTCGAATCGAACATCAGGCTGTGCACGACGCTGTGCGGACGCACCGTCACCTTGCCGGTAGTCAGCGCTGCGGGCAAAGTCGAGTTCAGGCTGCTGAAGTAAGAGCGGGTAATGCAACCGCGGGAGCACGGCCCACAGTAGTGGCAGGGCGCACGGCCCTTGTGAGGCTGCGTCAGAATCGCAGTGCGCCCGATGGTCATGAGACGTTCGCCGGGAAAATACTTGGCGATGGCATCCCTGACCACCACTTCCGCGCAATTCAATTCCATGCCCGGCAGAAAATGCCCATCGGGCAACTGCGGAAGTCCCTCGCGCTGGCCGGAGACTCCGACGAAATCTTCTACATAGTCATACCAGGGGGCAATTTCGCGATAGCGGATCGGCCAATCCACGCCAATGCCCTCGCGTTGATTGGCCTCAAAATCAAGATCGCTCCAACGGTACGACTGCCGTCCCCAGATAATCGAGCGGCCGCCCACCTGGCGCCCGCGGATCCACAAAAACGGCTTGCCCGGCTCGGTTTTATAAGGATTCTGCTTGTCATTGACGAAGAATTTGCTGTTCCACTCGTCCATCCCGTTGCAGGTTTCCTGCACGGGCTGGTTTTCCTGCACCCGCTTGCGGTCGCTCATCCCGCGATAGCGGACTTCCCACTCGGGCACATGTTCGGCGTAGTCCTGGTTGGGTTCAATGGGGCGGCCAGCTTCGAGAACGAGCGTTTCCAGCCCTTTTTCGCCCAACTCCTTCGCGGCCCATCCTCCGGTGATTCCCGAGCCCACCACGATTGCGTCGTATGTCTTGGCTGCCATGCTTTACTTCGCCGCCTCCTCTTCCAGAGGGACGCAAGCGGCATGGCGCGACGGAATGATCTCTCCATGAAGTTCCTGCTCAACCCCGATCTGTGAAGTGTAGTAACCAACCAGCGTGAGCTGCTTGATCATGAAAAAGAAATTGTGTTCGGGCGGGCGCCTCCGCCTGCGTCTCGGTTCAGGTTCGGCGCGAGTTGCGGCCAGTTCATCATCCAAGGCCTGGAGAATCTCGACCTGCGGTTTCGCCTCGCACTCCACAAAATCCTTGCCGAATAACTCCCGGGCGCGCGCGTCAATATCCGTGAGACCCGTCATGAAGATGGATTTCTCTTCCTCGTCGTACCACTCGGTGAGGATCAGATCGATGAATTCGTTCACCCGCGCGGCCTTCGCTCCCGGAGTATCGGTTTGAGGAATGATGAGCTCGGAAATGGTCGTGACCGTCGCGTTCTGATGGGGATTGAGGGTCTTCAGCACCAGCTGGTCGGGAAGCTGTTCGTGCACCGCGTGGAACATTGAAAACGCTTCGCGCGACAGCAGCGGCAGGGCGGCCGCTGAGGCCAGGAGTCGTAACGCTTCGCGTCTTTCCATGCTTGCTCCCCGAAAATGAGCGGAAGGGGCAGCTTACGCCGTCGCGGGAAGCGAGGTCAACGGCTTACCCAGTAATACCTGTCATCCCGAGCGCAGTCTCGAGCCGTGCTCGCGCGGCGAGAGCAAGTCGAGGGACCCCTACGCTTACGCTACTATTAGTTCATCGGCCCATAGGGGTCCTTCGACTTCGCAAGTGCTTCGCAATGCCAAGCACTTACTCCGCTCAGGATGACAGCGGCGGGTTTTGTAACTCTTAAGTCGTTCCCAGGATCTCGTTCCTTACATTTTTCAGCACGTACAGGGCGCGCTCCACTCCCACCTCGCCGGAAAGAATCGGGTCTTCATTCTCGACGCTAAAAATGCCTTGGAATCCGACATCCATGTAGGCGCGCATGATTTCTTTCCAGGTGCCTGCGCTGTGTCCGTAGCCTACCGCGCGGAATGTTTCCGAGGCCTGCGAAAGATCGTTCTTGTCGAAAGCAAAGTTCAGGACGCCATATCGATCGACATTGTTCTTGTAGAAAGTCGTGTCTTTCATGTGGGCGTGGAAGAGCGCACCTTGCTTGCCCAGCATCTGAATGACCTCGACGGCGTCGCATTGCTGCCAGAAAAGATGGCTGAGATCGCAGTTGGCCCCAATCTCCTCGCCTACGGCTTCGCGCAGACGCAGCAGCGTCTTGGGGTTGTACACCACAAAATTCGGATGCATCTCCAGGGCGATCTTGTGAATGCCATGCTCGCGGGCAAACTTGGCCGCCTGCTTCCAGAACGGGATGACTTTCTCTTTCCACTGCCAGTCGAGCATTTGTCCGTACTCAGGCGGCCAGCGGTAGGTGACCCAGTTGGGCATGGTGTCCGTCGGGCTGCCGCCGGGACAACCCGAGAAACCCACGATCACACTCACCCCGAGACGCTCGGCCAGCAGCACGGTGCGGCGGAAGGATTCCGCATCGCGCTCTGCGATCTTGGGATCGGGTGACACCGGGTTGCCGTGGCAACTGAACGTCGCCACCTGGATGTTGCGGTCTTCAAATTTCTTCTTCCAGGCCTTGGCTTTGGCCGGATCGTCCAGCAAATCCTTTACCGGACAGTGGGTTGAATTGGGATAGCCGCCGGTGCCGATCTCGACCGCTTCCACTCCCCAGGCGGCAAATTTGTCGATCATTTCGTCCGTGGACAAATTGGGAAACGCAGGATCGAAGACGCCGATCGGAATCTTGCGCAAAGTGCCCGGCGCAGAAGGCTTTTCGTCTGACTGCGAAGCAGCGTCGCCGCCTAGGGCGGAGGCGGCCCGCGGCGCTGCCGCTGCGACTGCGAGCAGACTGGAAGTTGCAAGAAAATCTCTTCGGCTGCGGGAGTTGGGTGCGGACTTCTTATCCATGGCGTGCCCCCGGGTTGGATTGGTAGGTCTAAAGAGTACTGCGCCCGCATTATACGCATCGGGCGAAGCAAATATCACAACCGACCACGTAGGGGCAGACGCCTCGTCCGCCCAGCGGGAGCGCAGCTCCGCTATTTTTTTTGCGGATGAAAGAACTTGCCAAGCTGCACTCGACCGGGCAGATGAGGGACATCTGCTTCACGGTGTTGACAAGAACGCCGCTTTCTACCATGCTTTGGTGCCCGATGAGAAAGCCGCGGAAAGTCACGCGTTCTGTTCCAGTAATGAGTCCATCCGCCCGCATCAGCCTCCTGAGTCCAAAACGACAGCAGATCATTCGCCCGGCTTTCGAACGGCCGCGCGAGTTTGTTCTGATGAGCGTGCGGGCAATGGCCAAGCGGTTGCGTACCGATCCCGCCACCATGGTCCGGATCGTTCGCGGAATGAAGTTTGAGTCCTACCGTGAATTCCAGCACTACGTGCACGAACTGTCCATCGCCCACGCCACTTCGCTCGATACCATGCAGTCCGGCCCGGGGGCCAGGTCCGCCATCTCTACCCAGGTGCGGGCCTCGCTTGACCAGGACGTCAAGAACCTCAACCATCTGGCCCAGACTATCGAACCGCAGAGGATCGCTGCCCTGGTGCGGCGGCTTTATTCGGCCCGTCGCGTGGTGCTCATCGGCGGGGATCTGGCCGCCAATTTGGTGAACTTTCTGGAGCACCTGCTTATTATCCTGGGACTGCCGGTGACCAGCGCCACAACACCCGCCGAAGTTGTGCACAAGGTTCGCATGCTGGAGAAACGGGACCTGGTGATTGCCGTCAGCCACGGCCGGGGCCTGCGACAGACGGTGGAAGGCCTGCGGCAGGCCCGCGACCAGGGAGCCTACTGCGTGGGCATCACCAACACGCTGGTATCTCCCATCGGACAGTTTGCCCACGAGTTCTTTCTGACTTCGATCGCTACTCCTTCTTTCGGCTCTTCATATGTTGCTCCCATGGCGCTGTTCAACGTCATCGTGCTCGCCTGTGCCAATCACCGGCGCTCTCGGACCCTCAAGCTCGCAAAGCAACTGGAGCAGGAGGAACGTCATGGCTTCCGCTGGTACGAATCATGAAAACCTGGCTCTGTCGTTCCTCCTGGTTTTTGGCGACCCTGATGCTGGCGGCCGGAAGCCCTTGCCCCGCGTTCGCCGTCGAGCCTTCCCCACCCACCTACAACATCCGCATGGAGAACGGCTGGATCCCGATGAAGGACAGCGTTCGCCTGGCGGTCACATTGTATATGCCGGACGGCGGCAAAGCAGGGGAGAAGTTCCCGGCGGTGCTCGAATATCACCCCTATCGTAAAGACGACGGCACCGCCGAACGCGATTACGCTCTGTACTCGTACTTTGTGCGCCGTGGATACGTGTGTGCCCGCGTCGATATCCGCGGCTTCGGCACCAGCGAGGGCGTTCCCACCGACCGTGAATACTCGGAGCAGGAGCAACTCGACGGCTTGCAGATCATCTCATGGCTGGCGCATCAGCCGTGGTCCAACGGCAACGTAGGCATGATGGGCATCTCCTGGAGCGGCTTCAACTCTCTGCAGATGGCCATGCGGCAAGCACCCGAACTCAAGGCCATCATCGCAGTGGACGCCACCGCCGAACTCTTCCACGACGATGTGCACTACATGGACGGCATGGCGCACATTGATGAGTTTGAGTTGAACATGGACATGGCGCCCGGCATGACCGGCGCACCCGATTACACGCTCGACGAGAAAGTTCTGGGCCCGCGCTTCGACGCTCCACCCTGGTCGCTGCTATATCTCAAACACCAGCATGACGGTCCATTCTGGCGCAGCCCGGTGCGCCCTTACGGCGAAATCAAGACCCCATGTTTTGTTGTCGGCGGCCTGCTCGACGGCTATCGTGACAGTGTCACTGACATGCTCCAGCAAACTGGAGCTCCGCTGAGGGCGATCGTCGGCCCCTGGAACCACACGTTTCCTCACGACGCGGTCCCCGGGCCTCAGATCGAGTGGCGTGTTGAGGCTGTCCGCTGGTGGGATTACTGGCTCAAGGGACGAGACACTGGAGTGCTGAACGATCCCAAGCTGGTCATCTATATGCAGCACTGGCACCCACCCGACCCGAATCTCCCAAACGTTCCCGGTGAATGGCGACGCGAGGACAGTTGGCCGCCGCACGATGTGCGCGACACGGTCCTCTATCCCCAACCGGACCATACTTTGGCAAGGACCGCGCCCCAGGCGGAAGCTCATCAACTCAAATACATTCCTTCGATAGGTGTAGAAGCCGGATTCTGGTGGGGAGAGTTGTTGAGCGATCCCCGTCCCGTGGACGCCTATAGCCTGGTGTACGACTCCGCACCGCTCAAAGAAGACCTGGCAATCCTGGGAAGGCCGAGGGCACTGCTGCAAGCCTCCGCCACTGCTCCCCTGGCGGACTGGTTCGCACGGCTCTCGGACGTAGCTCCCGACGGAACCGTTACGCAAATCACGGGCGCGGGCATCAACGGCGCGCAACGCGAATCCATGGCGGAACCGCGCGCGCTCGAGCCCGGCAAAGTATATCCACTCGATATCGTTATGCACCTGACTTCGTGGGTCTTTCCCAGAGGCCACCGCGTTCGGCTGGCGGTCTCGAACGCTCAGTGGCCGATGATCCTACCCACTCCTTACTCGATGACCACATCGCTCGAACTCGGAAACTCGCGGCTGACGCTGCCGGTCGTACCCGTGAAAGGCGCAACGGCTCCCGCATTCCAGCCACCGCAGCCTGCCGAGGAGCGCAAAGACATCAAGAGCATTGGCTATCCCTGGCCGGGCGAGTGGACCCTCGAGCGCGACGAAGCCAACCAGAAAGCCACGGTGCACTGGAAGGGAAAGGCGGAAACCGACTATCCCTGGGGAGAAGAAATCGACTACGAGAGCCTGGTCTATGACGCGGACGATGCCCACCCTGAGACCAGTGCAGTCCACGGCGAGGCGGAGAGCATCTTCACATTGAAGGAACGGGAACTCAGGTGGCGCGGACACCTGTCCGTGACCACCGACCAGAAGAACCTCTACTACAAGTACACGCGGGAATTGCTGAAAAACGGTCAGGTGTTGAAGCAGAAAACGTGGGAAGAAACCATTCCACGCGACCACCAGTAAATCACAATGACTGTGTGGGGCGGACACTCTTGTCCGCCGCCTTTGAAGTTGATCTTACTTTGGCACAAGGCGTGAATTGGTCTTTCGATCCTAGAATTAAAGTCAAAGGCGGCGGACAAGAGTGTCCGCCCCACACAATCAATCTCACTGCTTGTAAACCTTTCCGTCTTTCATCACGAACTGGACATGCTCCAGTACGCTGATGTCCTGCAAGGGATCGCCGGCAACCGCGATCACGTCGGCGTACCTGCCCGGCTTAATGTCGCCGACCACATCGGAATGCCCCAGTAAATCCGCGGCCGAAGTGGTGGCTGACTGGATGGCCTGCATCGGCGTCATGCCGTACTTCACCATGAAAGCGAACTGCCTGACGCTGCGGTCGTAAGGACAAACGCCGGCGTCTGTCCCAAAGGAAAGCTTGACCCCGGCCTTCACCGCTTTGTGGAAGTTCTGCCGGTGGAGCTCTCCCAGTGCCGCGTCGTGTTGCAGAAAATCTTTCGGGATCTTTCCCAGCCTGCCCGCCTCCTGGATGCATTCTTCATCGTAGATATCCATATCGAGATAAGTGCCGTGCTGCTTGGCTAGCGCGATGCCCTCATCATCGATCATGGTCGCGTGTTCGATCGAAGCCACGCCTGCCCGGATCGCATTCTTGATTCCTTCGGCAGAATGCGCATGCGCCTCGACTCGCAATCCGAAGTGGCTGGCTTCATCCACCGCGGCCTGCAACTCTTCCGGAGTGAACTCCTGCGATTTCGGATTGCTGCCATGGGTGAGCACAGCGCCGCTGGAGAGAACTTTGATGTGGTCGGCGCCGTTCTGCACCAATCGGCGAATCCGTTGGCGCACTTCCCACGGGCCGTTCGCCTCTCCGAAGTGGAGGTCCCAGGGCAGCGCAATGTCTGGCGCAAGACCGGTCATGGCGCCGGCCCCGCCGGTGATCGTGATGTAGGCCCCTGCCACATACATGCGTGGACCCTCGATGTAGCCATGTGCAATCGCATCCCGCATGGCGACATCGTTCAACGCGCGGTACACTCCCACGTCGCGCACCGTGGTGAAGCCCTCTCTCAGAAACGTGCGGGCGTTGGGCACGGACTCAAAAGCAATCTCTGCCGCAGTTTTCCTCAGCAACTCGAAGGGATCGCCGTTCTCGTCGAAGACATCCGCCAGGTGGGTGTGGCAATCGATCAGGCCCGGCAACACGGTCATCTGCGAGAGATCCATGATCTTGGCGTCGGCCGGAATGGTGAGGCCCTTGCCGACCTTTTCAATTTTGTTGTCGCGGATGAGAATGATCTGATCGTTGAGCACGGTGCCGGCCTGCGGATCAACCAGCCGGCCCGCCTTGATCGCGGTCACCTGGGCGCCCGCACTCGCGGCACACAACAGCGTCAACCCCAGCACTAATGCGAGAGCTTTCTTCACTTGCATCACCTCGGTCTCTTGATTGTGCGACAACTATTCAAGATTGCAGATTGCAGATCGTAGATTGAAGACTTGTGCTCTAGTCCGCAGCCGCGGCGGTTGTTTCCACGCCGCCCTTCAAGTCCGCCGCCAGCAGGCGGTGAAACAGATGTTCGCCAGCCTCGCGCCGTACCGACAGCCGGCCCGCGCCATAGGCGCGCGACTTCAGGCCGCGCTGCACCGCCTCGCAAATGCCAAGGTCTTCGTCCTGTACCCGGGCTCCGACCGCCACACTCTGCTCGTTGTACTCGCGGCGAGCTTCGCTGACATCGCCGAAGTAGAAATCAAAGATCACTCGGCAATGATCGACGTCCAGCGGCAGCACCAGGTTCGTGTCCATATAGCCTTCGTAGCAATTGATCATCAGGTTGGGATACTGCCAGAAGTACCAGGCGCGGTCGCCCTTGCGCGTGGAAGCCGTGGCCGCGTCTTCCTTGCCGAGCCACCATCGGACTCGACTGCAGGCAGTAACGGTCTTCGTTCTCGATGGTGTACTCCTTGTAATCGAGCACCGAACTCAGCCCTTTGTGCAGATGCGGCACGTGATATCCGCCGTCGAGATAGTTGTCGACAAATACTTTCCAGTTGCAGTGGATGTCATAGGTCCGGCTGTCGAAGTAGTGCAGTTTGCTGACCCCCAGAGGCGCCACGCGTTTGACCAGGCCGCCGAGAAAATCGTTGAGCGGCGCGGCCTGCGGGTCCAGATTTACGAATACAAACTTCTCCCAGGTTTCCGCCTTCACCGGAACCAGGCCGTTCTGCTGGCGTTCGAAGTTCTTCACGCCGTCGAATTCCGGCATGCCCTTCAGCGATCCGTCCAGCCCGTAGTTCCAGCCGTGGTAAGGGCAATGCAGGATGGAAGCCTGTCCGCAAGGCTCCGTGACCACGGCTGCGGCATGATGACGGCACACGTTGTAAAAGCCGCGCAGCACGCCATCATTGCCGCGCACCACGACGATCGGTTCGCCGGCGACTGTGGCGGTCACGAACTGGCCCGGCTTTTCCACCTGCTCGGCCCGACCCACCATCTGCCAGGTCTTGCTGAAAACCGTCTGGGTCTCCAGCTCCGCGATGCGCGCGTCCACATACCAGGGCGCGGGAATGGTAGAAGCGTCCGGCAATGCGGCGCTTGTCGTCATAGCTCGCGAGAATTTCCGCATACCGTCCATCGTCGCCTGTTGTTCCTGCTCCGCCCATCGCCCGCCGCAGCACGTCCAGAAACTGGTCGATGCGGCTTCCTTCTTTTCCTGCGGATCGCCCTGGCGGCGGAACAGGCCCGGATCCAGTTCCTCGGTGAGCAGCGCGTCCTGGAAGCGCTCCATCGTCCAATCCAGAATGGAGACCATCATCTCCTGGTCCAGATCACGACGAAGTTCTCCGCGCTGCAATCCATAGCGCACGAAAGCAACTGTGCCGTAGGGATCTTCGGCCAGCAGGAAGCGGTTGATCTCGCGCTTCAGCGTCAGGTCGGTCCCGTAATTTCCCAGCAGCGAAACTCGGTAAGGAATCCAGTCTTCATGCAGCAGGTGTTCGGTGCTTACCAGCCAGTAGCGCAGTACCTCGAAGAATCCGCGCTCTCGCACATCCGCCGGGGCGTCCAGGTAGCGGGGAAAGGAACGCACCGCCTTCTTGTAGACCTCGAAAAACAGTCCGTCCTTGCTGCCGAAGTGCTGAAAGATCGATCCCTTGGCGATGCCGAGCGCGGCTGCGATGTCACCCACCCGCGCGGCATGGTAGCCCTGCTCGGCAAAATGGCGCATGGCGGCATCGATAATTCGGGCCCGCTTGCCTTCGGACCGGGGCCGCGGCGGCATGCTGCGATAACGGGGCGGGGAGACGAGACTGCTTCCAATTCCACTCATATCTGACCTCAAGTCATAAGACTGTACAAGAAATACCGGCTGAATTTCAATTCTATTTGCTAGGAGGTATGCGTTAATGTATCTTGCACTCGTACAGCGTTGTGACTTCTGGTCAATAGAACGTGCCGTGCGTCTTCGCCTTCGAAAATATATGACGCGGTCGTCAGTGGGCGGCGGCCACAACGGCCTCACGGCGGCGGCCTATCTTGCTCGCGCCGGGCTGACTACTCTTGTGCTGGAGCGCCGCGAGATCGTCGGCGGGTGCTGTGTCACGGAAGAAATCGCTCCCGGCTGCCGCGTCTCCACCACTTCCTACATCGCCAGCATGCTGCGTCCGGAAGTGATTTCGGACTTGCGTCTCGCGCGAACATGGGTTGCGCATGGTTCCCTGCGATCCCGCGATTCAGGTTCCCTTCCCCGACGGCCAGGTCGTCCCCTGGTGGGCAAACCGCGAGCGCGCGGAGGCGGAATTCAAAAGATTTCCGCCCAAAGACGCGGAGACGTTCGTCGCAGTCGACGATCGCCTCAAGAAACTAGCTCGCTACCTGCAACCGTTTTTCATGGAGCCGCCGCCCGAGGTCGACACCACCAGCCTGCGCGGCTGGACCGATCTGTTTCGTGTCGGGCAAGCGCTTCCGCGGAATCTCGAGCGACGAAATCTCGCAACTGATCTCTTTCCTGACCGGAAGCCTCGGCGAATTTCTCGATCGCAACTACGAGTCCGAAAAGATGAAGACGCTGTTTCTGGCCAACAACGTCTACGGCAAACACGGCGGCCCGTACCAGCCCGGCACCGCCATCGGCCTGCTCTTCCACCTGCTCAGCGGCGGAGAACACGAACTGCAGGGCTTCTACGGCCACGTGATGGGCGGCATGGGCGCGATCACCCAGGCCCTGGCCGCCGCGGGACGCAAGCTCGGCGCCGAGATCCGGACCAGCGCACCGGTGGCGCAGATCATGTCCGCGACGGACGGGCGCGCGGCGTCGTGCTGGAAGACGGCACGGAAATCCGCGCGCGCATCGTGCTCTCCAACGCCGATCCCAAACGCACCTTCCTGGGGATGGTGCCGGCACGCGAATTGCCCGACGAGTTTGTTCATGCCATTCGCGGCATCAAGATGGATGGCCCCTGCGCCAAGGTCAACCTGGTGCTCGCGGAAGAGCCGCGCTTCACCGGGCACGCTCCGGATGCCACGGCTCTCGAGCGCACCTTCTACACGCTGGTGCCCTCGCTCGAATTTGCCGAGCGCTGCTACGACATCGCCAAGTTCGGCGAGATTCCCGAAGAGCTTTGGGTGGATTGCGTGGTCTCTTCGAATGCCGACCCGTCGCTCGCTCCCGCAGGCAAGCACATCCTGACTTGCTTCGTGCAGTATGTTCCCTACCACCTGCGCCAGGGCACCTGGGATGAAAACCGTGAACTGCTGGGCGATCGCGTGGTGAAGAAGATCGCCGAGTACGCGCCCAATGTTCCCAACGCAATTGTCGCGCGCCAGGTGCTGACGCCGCTCGATCTCGAGCGCACCTACGGATTGACCGAAGGCAACATCTTCCACGGCGATCTGACGCTGGAGCAACTCTTCTTCATGCGCCCGGTCTCGGGATGGTCGCAGTACCGCACTCCCATCGCCGGCCTTTATTTGTGCGGTGCCGGAGCGCATCCCGGCGGCGGCGTCACCGGCGCTCCCGGACACAACGCGGCGCACCAGGGCTGCGCGACTGGAAAAAAGGACGATTCAAGGAGGCCGCCGCATGAGCAGAACCCGGAAAACTGAGATCCGAGAACTGGCCACTGAAAACTCGCAAGCAAGTTGCGGAGTTCGACCTCCGACTCCGATCTGGAAGTCGTCCGGGATCTCCTCGACATGAGTCCCGATTCCACAACCAGTTCTCGAACGATGCCAGGACGAGAACCGCAGACATCGTCATCCTCGGCGCCGGAGTCATGGGCGCGTCCATCGCCTTCCATCTGGCCAGCCGCCAGCGCCGGGAAACATCGTGGTCCTCGACAAAGGATCATGTCGGCAGCGGCGGCAGCGGGCGTTCCTCGGCGCTGGTCCGCATGCACTACAGCTATCCGCCGCGAAGTGCAACTCGCGCTGGTCAGCCTGCAAATGTTCCAGCACTGGCGCGACATCGTCGGCGAGCCCGGCGAATTCCGCAAGACCGGATTTGTGCGCATCGTTCATCCCGGCGAAACCGAACGCCTGAAGCAGAACGTGGCGATGCAGCGAAAGCTCGGCGTGAACGTGAAGCTCATTGACCGCGCACGAGCTAAAGGAACTGGAACCGGACTGGGCGGTGGACGAGGTCGAACTGGCCGCCTACGAACCCGATTCCGGCTACGGCGACGGCGCCGGGGTGGCCAACGATTTCCTCACTCGCGCTCGGGAACTTGGCGTCACTTACCTGTCGAAGACTCAGGCCTTGGAGATTCCTCATCGAAGGCGGACGCGTAAGCGGGGTGAGCACCGATCACGGCGGGATTGCCGCGCCGGTAGTGGTTGCGGCGACCGGGCCCTGGACCCGGCCGCTGTTTCAGCGCGTCGGGATCGACCTGCCGATCGAGACCGAGTACCACCAGGTCGCAATCCTGAAGAACGCGCCCGACATGAAGGGCGGCGGTTGCGCCTGCATCGACTCGGTGACCGCAACTTACTTTCGCTCCGATGCGCATGACAAATTTCTGGTCGGAGATTTCTATGGCAAGCGCGCGCGCCGATCCCGATGATTTTCCGCAGCGCGCATCCGACGACGGCTTGGAAGAAATCATCGAGCGTGCCAGCCGCCGTGTTCCCAAGCTGGAGAACGCGGAAGTCATGCGCGGTGTCACCGGGGTTTATGACATGACGCCGGATTCCCGTCCCCTGCTGGGCGAAATTTCCAGCGTCGGCCGGATTGTACGTTTGCGCCGGCTTTTCCGGCATGGGATTCAAGATTTCCCCCGCGATAGGCCTGGTGATGTCGGAACTCTTGCTGGACGGGCGCGGCAAGACAGTAGACATCAGCTCGTTCTGCCCCGGCCGCTTCGCGGAAGGCAAGCCGATCAAGGCGGAGTTCGAGTACAAAGACGACTAGTCGTAGCGCCGCCGTCCCGGCGAGCTGTCCGGAGGGCGCTACACTAACCAAGGAGCACTTATGGCGAAGAAAAAAGGCATTCTCGAGCGGCTCAAGGACGGTCCCGTCCTGGGCGATGGCGGTTATCTGCTGGAACTGGAAAAGCGGGGATGGGTTCGTGCGGGTCCGTTCACTCCGGAAGTGGCTCTGACTGCATCCCGACGCACTCCGCGAATTGCATGTTGAGTTCCGCGAAGCCGGCGCGGATGTTCTGCAGGCGCTGACGTTCTACGCCAGCCGCGACAAACTGGCGACCGTCGGTCTGGAGAACAGGCTCGAAGAGTTGAATCGTGCCGCCGTGCGCATCGCGCGCGAAGTGGCGGGCGACAAGTGTCTGGTCGCGGGCAATCTCAGCCTTACCTGGATGTACGAGCCCAACAGTCCGTCAGCCGCGGACCGGGTGCGCAAAACCTTCGACGAGCAACTCGCTGTCCAGGTTGACGAAGGCGTGGACTTCATCATCGGCGAAACGTTTCTCCTGTCTGGGCGAAGCTTTGATCGCGGTCGAGCGGGCAAGAAAGACCGGCCTGCCGGTGATGGTAACCATTTGCTTCGAGAATAAGGACGAGACCGCGGAGGGTAAGTCCGCCGCCGAATCTGCCAAGGCACTGCTGGATGCCGGGGCCGACATCGTCGGCATGAATTGCCTGCGTCCTCCGCTGCATATCCTGCCGGCCATGGAACAGATGCGTCAGGCGGTCTCCGGCTATCTCGCGTGCCAGCCCGTGGCTTACCGCACACCCAGGGACAAGCCTGACTTCACCAGCTTGCCGGAATTCCCGCTGGCACTCGATCCCCTGCAACTCACCCGCAAGGAAATGGGCGACTATGCGCTTCGCGCCCGCGAAATCGGGATCAACTACATCGGTTCCTGTTGCGGCTCGGTTGCCATCCACGTTCGGGAGATGGCGCGTGCGCTCGGCAAACTATCGGAAGACGGGCGGGTATGGAAGAAGGGTGGAGAGAAGCCGATGTCAGCCTATGAGTATTACGGGCATGACGAGGTCACCGCAAAGAAGTGATCTGCCCTCCGCAAAAGAATAGGGCCAGCCCCGTGGCTGGCCCAAGTTCTTCCTTGGGGAAAGAAGGACCTCACGAACTGCATACGGACGACAACAAAAATTAGATCCCGGGATCAACCATCTGGAACGGGCCAGCAGCGGCCGCCCGTTCGTGTTGTATTGCAGGCTAAGTCATTAGCTGGCCGCAGTTGTCACGCAATTGTCATTTTCTTGTTAAGCAAAACCGACGGTGGGGATTGAATCCGGAGGTCCACGAGAGCTCTCCTCGGCCTACTGACGGTCATAAGCAGGGCTGTCGGGCGCAGGCGAGTCGTAGTCCCGGCCGTACAGGTTTTTATGGAGTGGAGACAAGGTGGCTTCCGTCAGCCGCAGCACCCCGAGCGTAGAAGTGGCCTCCGAAACCGCGACCTCCCGGGTCATCGCCTTCAAGGTTTCGGGCGGCGTGGATTCGTACCAGACACGAAGCGTGTACTTACCGCTGGGAACGTTCGCAATCACGACTTGCCCCCGCGGGTCGGATATGCCGTAGTAGGGGGTTTCCAGTGCGATAACCACGGCGCTCATCTCGGGATGGATATTGCAGAAGATGTAGGAGATCCCCGGCTTGTCAAAGTGCACGTCGCGGGTGCTGCCGGCTTCATACAGGCCGAGATCGAAGCGCTTTCCCTCGAACAGCGAAAACACGTTGTGAAAGAAAGGATCGCGGTTGGGGAATGCCACCACTGAGCCCACGGGCACCACCAGTAGGTGGGGCTCGAAGCTCTTGTTGTGTTGTACCAATCGTGGGGCCTGGGTCTGATGAAATGCCGCCGGCTTGACCGCGCCGGCCGCCGGCACCAGCCACACCACCACGTTCCCTGCTTCATGCGCTTTTGTGGCTTTGTCGCTATTGATCAGTTCGACCCGGGCCGTCAGCGTGACGTCTTGTGCCCAGGCGAGACTCACGCACAGCAGCACCCCGCAGACCCACCGGCAACCGGAAGCCGCGAGAGTGTTCAAAACAGAATCCCCATCATCAGGTTCACCTGGTCGGCCGTGGGACTTCCGGCATCGATATCAAACGTCCTAAGGTGGCGGTATTCGCCAGACAAGAGGAGGTCCGAACGCGGTCGATAAATAACGTTCACCAAAGAACTTCGATTCTGCAGCAGGGGCGCGGGAAAACCTGGGCTCAAGGGGAAACCCCGGACGTCCGCCGCGAACGGGTTGTCCACTCCAAACGCTCCGTTGAACTCCAGCTTGCTGGTGGCCCGGACCTTCACCTGTGACCATCCTCCCACGGAATTCAGCGCCCGCAACAGCGCCTGCGGACTGGGATTACCGCTGAACAGTACACTTCGTCCCACACCGCCACCCAGGCCGCCCAGGGCGCGCCCGCGATAGAATTCGCCGGTCAGACTGACCCGCCGCGCCAGGGGAACACTCCAGTCCGTCATCGCGGCCCAGCCATCCACGCTGTGGTCGAAACTCCAATTCTGACGGCTGTAGTAACCGGCTGTTCCCAGTGTCAGGGGCATGCCAAAGACGTTGCGCGTCCATGCCACGCGGGCGGCGTAGGCCGGCTGGCCTGAACTTTCTCCCGCCTGGGCGAAGGGTGCGAAGGCCGAAGGCGGCTCTCCGGTAACGTTGTCCATGATCCCGCCCTGCAGCGTGATGCTCTGACTTTCCAAAAGATCAAAGCGGTGCTCTAGGCGAACTTGCGGAATCCATCCCCAGAGGTTGCCGGCATAACTGAACGCCGGGACGGCCAGCGAGCCGAATGAAGTTGGCGATAGCGGGGAGAAGAAGGCATTGTCCTGCCCCGCCACGATGGAAGTATCTTTCCAATCCAGGCGAATGCTGGCAATACGCATGCGGACCAGACCGAAATTGACCCCATTCGGAGTGTTCGGAGATCCTCCCGCAAAATCGAGCTGCAGGTTTCCCGAGGTCCTGGCTCCAGCGAGATGCGGACCAAATACTTCGAGGCCAACTTCCGATTGGCGCATGGTGATGCCCAGCGTCTCGCCGGACACTTTGGGAATCTTTGGAATCGCCCACGTAGGCACGTCCTGACTGTCCACGCGGCCGTGATTGCTGAACAGATTCAGCAACACGATGCCCGAAAGACGGATGCGATACTTTGAGGCCGCCTCCACTTTGGTTTGGTACTGGTCGTCCAACTTGCTGCTCAGCAGCTGGGAAGACTCTTCCAGGGAGGAAACGCGCTCTTCCATCGGAGCCGGGGCCGAACTGGCAGGGCCCGCGGCGGCAGCTTCCGGGACGGCGCCGCGGGCCGCTTGCAGCTCCTTCCGCAGCTGTTCCGTCTCGGCGCGGTACTGCCCTGCTTCCGAACGCAACTCGACCACGGCAGTGCGCAATTCGCGTACTTGGTCTTGCAGCTCGCGTACCGCTTCAGTCACCGGATCCGTGGATGGCGCCGCCGGCGTGCTGGCTGCTTGCGCCCATCCATTTATACTTCCCGAAAGAAGAAGCAACCCCATCGTGCCGAATTTTCTGATTCGGCCAGGCAAACTATTCTCGCGTTTCACAATTCGCCTCCCGCAGAAAAAGTCCTGGAGTCTCCGCCGCACCGCCCTAATGAATTCCAGGGCAGCCGACTAGCCTCTGTTTCGAAATGCTACTCCGATTGTGACTGCTCGGTGCGCGCCATCGGTGTGCGTCCCGCTCTCCCCTGATGCCCGGTCTCGGCGGACGAAGCCAGGGGAAGGAGCAGGCGGAAAACGGTTCCCTCGGCCGAGGTCTTTTCCACTATCACGTCCCCGCCGTGGTCCTGGACAATCTTTTGCACTACGGTAAGCCCCAGTCCGGTTCCGTTTTCCTTGCCATGGCTGATGAAGGGCTCAAACAGCTGGCTGCGGATCGACTCCGGTATGCCGCGGCCATTGTCGCTGACGCGAATCTCTACTCCACCCGGTACTTCCTTCAATCCCACATGGATGAGGCCGCTTTCGGGTACCACCGCCTCACACGAATTCAACAGCAGGTTAAAGAGAGCTCGCTCCAGCTTCCTGGGATCAAACCATCCTGAGCTGCTGCCTTCCTGACTGAAAGTGATACGGACCGGGTGGAACTCCGGATGCGTACCTATGGCCTGCACCACTCGTTCGACCGAGTCCCTGACGTTGCCATAGGTCAGGCGCAAGGACTCGCGGGTGCGCGAAAACTCCAGCAAGGAATCGATCAGGTCGGTCATCTGGTTGACCGCGACTCGAACTTCCTGGTACAGCTCTTCCCGCTGATCGGAAGACAACCGGCTCTCGCAGAGAAATTCCGCGTTGGCCACGATGGCCGCCAGCGAGTGCCGCAAATCATGCGAGATCGAACTGGCCATGCGCCCGATGGTGGCCAGCCGCTCCGCCTCCAGCAACTCCTGTTGCGTCTTCTGCAAGCTGGCGCGCATCCGGTTGAAGGCCCGCGTTACTTCAGCGACCTCGTCACCGCCATGAGCGTCCAGCGCATAAGTAAAGTCGCCCTTCTCCAGAGCGCGAACGCCCTCGACCAGGTTTCCCAGCGGGCGGGTGAAGGTGTGCGAAATAAAGAACACCAACGCGCTGCCGCCCAGCACAGCGGCCAATCCTAATGCCACCAGAAGGCGGTTGAGGCTGTCGAGAAAAGCAGTCGCCTGATCGTAGGACTTGAGCACGTTCAGCCGAACGGAAGGATTCTTTGCCCCGGCAAGCTCCAGCGAAGTAATGAGAAATCGCTCGTCGCCGAGTTGAATTTCCTCCGGCTCCGAGACTTCCGAACGGGAATGAAGCACGCGCTGCCGGGCCAGTTCCGATTCCTGCACCGGTGTCAACGTAGTTTTCACCACTGCATCGCCGTAGTAAAACGCCACCTGGCTGGCCGCAATCCGGCCTACCTGCGAGGTCAGCCGGTCATCGATTTCGTAGCCAATCACCAGAAACCCCAGGAGGTGGTTCTCCTCGGCTGGGCCAAAATAGATGGGCCGGAGAAAAACCTCGTAAAGATGCTGTCCTCCAAACCACCAGTGCCCCGCGCTCTTCATCGCTCAGGGTCCCGGCCAATGACTGCTGCGCCATTTCGCGAGTCAGACCCGGAGATGCGGTGTGCAAAGCAACCACGCGGCCGGTTCGGTCTGCCAGGATAAAAAGATCGCTGCCCGCCAGCCGCCACAAACCACTGGATGCATCCTGAATGGTGGCCTCATGCTGCGTGGTCATCAACGCCCGCAGGTTGGGCAGGTCCGCCAGCAGCTCGGCGGAGTGGGTCAGTGTAAGTTCGCGTTCCCGCTGGAAGTTCTGGAAGGTGCTGACTGAATTGCGCAAGTCGGCGAAGATCTCGAGCCTTACCTGCTTCTGCACGCTATGCCGCACCAACAGGAGGCTGGTACAAGTAAGCCCGGCAGAGATCAGCAACATCGAGAGCAGAAACTTGGTGCGCATCCGAAGTTTCAGCATGAGCGCTCACCACTGCGGCTGGTCGTCTTTCCGTCCGAATCACGGCACAAATTTGTAGCCCACGCCGTGAACCGTTCGGAAGTGTACCGGATTCGCCGGGTCTTTCTCCAGCTTCTGCCGCAGCTTCAATATGTGATTGTCCACGGTGCGCGTGGAAGGATAATTCTGATAGCCCCAGACTTCATTCAGCAGTTCATCACGCGAAATTACGCGCTCCGCGTTCCGCATCATGAATTTGAGGGTCTTGAATTCCTGGGCAGTGAGCCCGATCGTCTGGCCGTCGCGCGTCACTTCCATCTTGGTGAAATCCACCGAGATGCCATCAAAACCGTTGACGTCGCTGGTCGCAGACCGAGTACTGCGCCGCAACGCCGCTCGCACTCGGGCCAACAGTTCCCGCGGACTGAACGGCTTGGTGACATAGTCATCCGCGCCCAGTTCCAGCAGCAATACTTTGTCGGAGACATCGCTGGCCGCACTGAGCACGATCACGGGGATGGTCGGCGCGTGTAGTTTGATCTCCCGGCAAACATCCCGTCCAGACATGGCGGGCAAACGGAGGTCGAGCACGACGGCGGACGGGATCGTAGCGCGATACGCCTCCAGCGCCGATTTGCCATCCGCGCTGATTTCGACCGCGAAGCCTTCCGCTTCAAACAAACGCTTGAGCGCCTTCTGGACCGCCCGGTCATCTTCGACCACGAGAATCCGTTCCATCGGCCCCCCAGAATAAGGAACACCCAGGCGCGGCATGGGCTCGCCACGCTGCAGGGCCGAACCGTGGTTCTGTTCCAGTCTCATCGCCTGTGCTCCGCGCTCCCCAAGCAGGGGGATTGCTACCCAAAGCTTACTAGAAGTTGATTGATGTATAAGGCCTGTAGCCCTTTGTTGACAATTTTTTTACAACTGGGGGAAGCCTCCATGGCGGCCGTGCTGCGGTAATGAAACTGGAGACGAACAGGTCGGGGGGTTCTGTTCACCGCCGGCACAGCCGTCAATCCTAAGTACCTCAAGGACCAGGCCCCTTCTTTCCAGCCACCTCTATACAGGCCTGAACGCCTACTCCACCCTACTTCACCCCAGGCCGCTTATGCAGGGGGAGATACAGGATTCTCACTCCGCCACGAACAGGTTCTCGGCAAAGGGCCATTCCTGATCGATCCACTGCGCCTTGCAGAAAAAGCCCGAGTCCCTGGCGATCTGGGACATTTCTTCAGGACAATACTTGTGGCTGCTCTCAGTCCAGATCGTCTCTCCTTCGGAAAAGGCGACCGTCAATTCCGCTCGGGGGATGGACACCCTTTGCTTTCGCCGGGAGCGCAAGCGCATCTCCACGCTGCGCGCCTCGGGATTAAATCGGGCGACGTGCTCAAATTGCTCCAGAACGAAATCCGCGTCGAGTTCGCGATTGATGCGCGCCAGCAGATTCAGATTGAACGCCGCCGTCACCTTCAGCGGATCGTCATAGGCCGCCAGCAACTGCGGTATGGGCTTTTCGAGGTCAGTGCCCAGCAAAAGTGAATCCCCGGGCTGCAGAATCTGGCGCACTTCCCGGAGGAACTTTGCGGCCGCCGGCCGGTCGAAGTTTCCAATGGTGCTGCCCAGAAACAGCACCAGCAGATTCTGCCCTTCCCGGCGCCGCGCCGCGACTTCGACCAGACCATCGAGATATTCGCGCTCGAAGCCCACGATGCTCATGGAATCGATATCGCCCAACTCGCGCTCACACATGGCCAGGGCGGTAGGGGAGATTTCGATAGGAAAGTAAGAAACATGCTGGCGCCGGCAAAGCGCTTTCAACAGCCAGCGCGTCTTCTTGCCGCTGCCGCTGCCCAGTTCGGCCACGGCCACCGGCCCCGGGACCTGCTCCACAATCTCGCTGGCATGCCGCCGCAGCAGGCGCTCATCCGCCCGGGTCAGCCCGTACTGCGGCAGAACGCTGATGACTTCAAACAATGCCGATCCGACATTGTCATAAAGATACTTGGAAGGCAATTCTTTCTGTCCAGCTTTAGTGAGTCCAGCGCGCACTTCCGCGGCGAATTCCAGCCCCGAATCGGCGGTGATGGCATGCGTCAACATGAAATGCCCCTTGTGATTCATTTATTCCCCCACGCAGCGGAATCCCGCATACACATACTGGTAGTGCGGCTGGAACCAGTTCCGGAAAGATCGGCGAAGCATGCTGCTCGCCGTGCGGGCGCTGCCGCCCTTCATCACGTAATGTTCACCGTCAAAAAAGTTGGCCGAATAGCCAGGATAAAATTCGAATGGCTGAAAGCCGGGAAACGGTCCGAATACGGTGCTCGTCCACTCCCATCCGTTCCCGACCATGTCGGAGACGCCGAAAGCGCTGCGGCCTTGTAGGTAGGCCCCCACCGGCGTGGGATCCCAGCTGTCGAAATCGAAGTTGCCGAACCTGGGATCGGGGGGGTCAGCGCCCCAGGGATACGGCCGCTCGGTTCCCTCCGGCGTGCCGTAGGCGGCGCGATGCCACTGCGCTTCGTTTGGCAAAGCCTTGCCCGCCCAGCGCGCGTAGGCGCTCGCTTCCGCATGACTTACGTAAACCGGCCAGTCCGGCGGCAAAGGAACGCTCTCGAACATGGTCCGGTACTGCCACTCGCCGTCAACGCGATTCCAAAAGACCGGGTGCGAAATACTCTGCTGCGTCTTCCATTTCCAGTCGGCTTCACCCCACAGTGACTGGTTCTCATAGCCCCCTGCATTTATGAACTGGAGATACTCACGGTTGGTCACTTCGTACTGGTCGATGGAAAATGCGGGCACAGCGACGGTGTGCGCTTCGTATTCGTTGTCCCAGCCAAAGATGTTCGCATCACGACGCGAAAGGCCGAGCGTCGCCTCACCCGCCGGAATTTCGATCATTCGGGGCTTTACCGGACGCATCACCAGCTCAGGCAGACGCGGCTTGCGTACTTTATTGTCGAACGGCAACTGGTGCAGCATGTAGGCCAACGTTTCCGCGTGCATCAAACGGTGTTCGATGGCTACCTGCAGCAACTGGTTCGCAGAGACTTTCTCCTGACCCCGCAGCTGCGACAACGCTCCCGCCAACCCCTCATCGAGGGCTTGACGGGCCTGACTCACATAGTCGCGGACCTGCGCCAGAGAAGGCCAGTCGGATGGCTGGTCTGACGGCAACCCGCCATCGACCGGATCAATCCCAAAGGCAAACAGATTATCGAATTCCGAATGGAGACTGGTCCGCCCCAGAACTCTCTCGCCCAGCAAATTCCAATCGAACGCTTCCAGGTGTCCCACGTAAAAAACGATCCGGTGTCTCTCGGGAATCGGCCGTTCATAAAGGAACTCGGGCTTGAGCTGCTGGAACAGGAGGTCGGTTTCGGCGCGCGCCTGTTGCAGACGCGCAAGAAGTTCGTGCTGGACGTCGATTTTGTCCTGCGCGGCGAGCATTGAGGACCTCCCGGATCTTCAGCGGGGGCACCCCGCCCCGGCGTCGTGGTCAGACTAGGTAGACATACTGAGATGATTAAACCGGCGGAAAGTTGCTCTCTTTGTTGCGATTCGAGGGAATAAGGTAGCGCCGGCCTCCGGCCGGCCCGATAGGCGGGCAGTATGCCCGCCCGACAGCCGGCGGGACGCCGGCGCTACAAAATGCGGGGACCTGTGGAGTGGATGCTGCGCAGTTTGACGCCAGCCGCTTCACAGTCAGACAGAAACCGACTGGTACTCCTCGTAGGCGCCTTTGAAGTCGGTGATCTTGTGGTTCCCTCGAAGTGCCAGATGCGGGTGGCGACTTCATCAATCAGATCTTCGTCGTGCGTGACCAGCAGCACCGTTCCCTGATAGCGCTGCAGCGCGATGTTCAGCGCGTTGATCGATTCCAGATCCAGGTGGTTGGTCGGCTCATCGAGCACCAGGACGTTCGGCTTCTGCAGCATCAGCTTGCAGAAGAGCAGCCGCGCTGCCTCTCCGCCGGAAAGTACGTCGGTACGCTTGTCGGCATCATCGCGGGGAAACAGCATCTGGCCCAGCAAGCCGCGAATTTCTTCGTTGCGACGCCGCCGGGTCCCACTGATGCAGCCATTCGAGCACTGTGATTCCCGGCTCGATCAGCGCCTTGTGGTCCTGGGCAAAATATCCGACCGCCGCTTCGTGTCCCCAGATGACTTTTCCGTCGCTTAGAAAGGGCCCGTCGTAGCCGCTGGTCTTGCGCAGTTCGGATTCCGGAACCGTTGGCGAGTTCGCCAGCAGCGCATTCACCAGAGTGGTTTTGCCCGCGCCGTTGCGGCCCATCAGCGCGATTTTTTCTCCGCGGAGCACGCTGGCGGTGAAGCTGCGGATCACTTCCGTGTCGCCGTAGGACTTGCTCACGCCTTCCATTTCCAGAATGTGCTTGCCCGGAAGGCCGCTTCTGCTCGAACTTCAAGAAAGGACGCTGGATGTTCGACTTCGCCAGTTCCGTTACCTGCAAGCGCTCCACTTCCTTGCGCCGCGACTGCACCTGGCTGGAGCGGGTGCCGGCGGAGAAGCGCGCGATGAACTCGTTCAACTGGGAAATCTTCTTTTCCCGCTGCGCGTTTTGCGCTTCGATCTGCGAGCGGATCTGCGTCTTGGCCACCACCATGTCGTCATAAGTGCCGGTATAGGTGATGATGGTCTCGTAATCGATATCGGCGATGTGCGTGCAAACGCCGTTCAGAAAATGGCGATCGTGCGAGATGACGATCAGCACGCCTTCATACTGATTCAGAAAACTCTTCAGCCAGTGGATCGAGTCGAGATCGAGGTGGTTGGTAGGCTCGTCGAGCAGCAGCGCCTGCGGATGCCCGAAAAGCGCCTGCGCCAGCAGCACGCGGACTTTCTGTCCGCCCGGCAATTCGCCCATTTTCCGTTCGTGCAACTCGTCGGGAATGTCGAGGCCTTGCAGCAGAATGGCGGCGTCGGTTTCGGCGGTGTAGCCGTCTTCCTCGCCGACGATGCCTTCCAGTTCGCCGAGCTTCATGCCGTCGGCGTCGGTCATCTCCGGCTTGGCATAGATTCGGTCGCGCTCTTCCAGGGCGGCCCACAGCCGCTTGTTGCCCATGATGACGGTGTCGATGCACGCGATACGTGATCAAAGGCAAACTGGTCCTGGCTCAGCACGCCAAGCTTCCGGGGGCGCACGACGGTTCCCTTCTGCGGCTCCAGCTCGCCGGTCAGCAGCTTCATGAACGTGGACTTGCCGGCGCCGTTGGGGCCGGTCAGGCCATAGCGCTTCCCCGGCGTGAAGCGCCGTGGAAACTTCGTCAAACAGAACTTTGGCGCCGTAGCGCATGGACACATTGCTGACTGAAATCATGATTTTTACGGGAACTGCGGGAAATTGCCCAAAAGGCGGGGACGCAGCTTCTCCACTTAGGATATCACGAGGCGTGCGAGTAACTGCAGTTTCCCGCCTCCCCCAACCGACCGTAGGTAACAGACCGAGGGCGCCGCCCTATCCCGCTTGGGATTTGGAAGAAAATGAGGGAACTCTCATCAGGCGCACCCCCAACCATACCCCGACAATCACATCAAACGTCAAACAGAAGCCAGGCCACCAAGGCGGTACTCCAGGGTTCCCAATGAACCCGTGATGGACGAAATCAAAAACTCCGTGGCCAATGATGGCAGCGACTGCGAACCAAAGATTCCTCCTGAAGCCGAGTACACCAAACAAAAAGAAACCCACTCGCCACCACGATCTCAATTACAAGTGTCCGTCGGGAAGCCCCCATCACGGCAAACAACACATAGTATGAGGCGATTACGATGAGCACGGTGGGGTAGAAGGCCCGCTCACGGTCCAAACCGATAACAGTGGCGGAGCCCGCCACCGCCAAAGACAGTATTACTCCAATCAGATATTCCACTGGACCGAATGCCTCTCTAAGGCTTCTCCCACATGCCCGATTCCGCCGAACGGAAAATGGCCTCGATCACCGCCATATTCTTGATTGCGTCCTCAAGCGGAACTGGCACCTCGGTACCCTCACGAACGGCCCGGGAGAAAGCGTCGCCTTGAATTGTGTACTGGTCGCAGACAGGAAACTCCTCGCTGGTGATGCCGCCACCGAACACGTCGCGTCCGTCATCGATCAGGATCCGGCAAGGCCGGTTCGGGGGAGCATTGAACGGAATTTCAATCTCAATGCGTCCCTTGGTCCCGAGAAACTGGCTGCGCTGGTAAGGCACCAGCTGCATGCTGCAGGTAAAAGTGGATTGGCCCGAGGGAAAATCGAGCATCGCCGAGGTCAGCCGGTCCACCTTCATCTGTGGATCCAGCTCGACCAGTCCCAACACTCGCGTGGGCTCTTCCCCGAACATGAAGCGCGACGTGTTGATGGGATAGCATCCGATATCCATTACGGCACCACCGCCGTACGCAGGAATGTTGCGGATATTCTTCGGATCGTTGTTGAAGTAGCTGAAAAACCCCGTGGCGGCGCGCAACTGACCAATCCGGCCCGATGTCACCAACTCGCGGGCGCGCAGCCATTGCGGATGGGTCCGCACCATGAAGGCCTCGCCGATCTTCACCTTGACTCGGTCCCGCACCGCCAAAAGCTGCCGGGCTTCCGCTACCGTCAGGCTGAGCGGCTTCTCGCACAGGACGTGTTTGCCCGCCTCCGCCGCTTTGATCGACCACGGAACGTGCAACTGGTTCGGAAGCGGATTGTAGATCGCATCAATCTGCGGGTCAGCCAGCAGCTCTTCGTACGATCCATAGGCTTTCGGAATGCCCAGGGTGCAGGCGGCATCTTCGGCTTTGCTCCGGTCGCGCGAGGCAATCGCGGCCACCTCGCACCACTGGCCCTTCTGCATTCCCGGTATGACTTTTTTGACAGCGATCTTGGCCGCACCCAGAACTCCCCATCGAACTTTGTTTGCCATAGGCGGAACATGATAACGGAAAGTTTACGGAGACAAAAATTTGGTGGGGTCATCCTGAGCTTGCGAAGAGCCTGCCCTGAGTGAAGTCGAAGGGATCTGGCCGCGCAGCGGATATGCCCTCCGGGCAGGCTGTGCCGAAGTGCACGCCAGATCCTTCAGAACTAAAGTTCCTCAGGATGACGGCCGCGTGGGCACGTGGCCGCGTGGTGATTGGTAACGAAACAGACTATTACTACCGGGTCAAACAGCAAGATCACACATGCCGCTTGGGTAGGTTATGCTTGTTCCATGCCGCTTCACGCTCCAGCCGGGGACCAGCAGCTGGTCCAGATTGTCAATGCAGCCCTGGACGATGCCTTTCAAAAGAGCCGCCAGTGGCTGGCTTGCCGGCCCGGTTGCTCACAATGTTGCGTGGGGGTGTTTGCCATCAATCAACTCGATGCCATCCGCCTGAGAAAGGGTTTGGCGGAACTCGAACAGCAGGATCCCGAGCGCGCCGCCCATATTCGCGAACGGGCCCACGCTTCCGTGGCGCGTCTCTCGCCCGATTTTCCTGGTGATCTATCCACCGGATTGCTGAATGACGATGACTCGGATGAAGCGTGCAAGCACTGGGATGACTATGGCAACAGCGAGCCCTGTCCGGTGCTCGACCCCGAAAAGGGAACTTGTGAACTCTACGAATCTCGCCCCGTAGTTTGCCGCACTTTCGGACCGGCTTTGACCTCGGAAAATGACTTGGGCCATTGCGAGCTGTGTTTTGTCGGCGCCACGGAAGAAGAAGTGATCGCCTGTGAAATGCATCCCGACCCCGATCATCTTGAGGAAGCCCTGCTAAAAGAACTGGAGGAGACGACAGGCGCCAAGGGAGAGACGATCATCGCGTTCGCGCTGGTCAGAGGCTGAGCAATTGGCACTTAGCAATTGGGATTTGGCCGGGTGCCAATTGCTGCCTCTCAGCTCTTCTTCTTTTCCAGTTCAGCCCAACGCCGATAAAGTTCGTCAACCTGGTTCTGAGCTTCTTCCATCTCCGCATGCGCGCTGAGAAGACGCGGACCGTCGCTGGCAATCGCAGGGTCCTCCAGTTGTTCTCGCTTGGCCTGCAATAGCTCTTCGGCGGCGGCAACGCGCTCCTCTATGCTTGCGTATTCGCGGGCCTCTAGATATGAGAGTCTGGTTTTCGCCGGCGATCTTCCATCAGAGCTTTCAGAGCGAGACGTGGAACGCGTAGAAGCCCTCGCCGATTCCCTTCCCTCGGCCTGCCAAATCTCCCATTGCGAGTAGTCGGCAAAACTCTGCGCGCCGCCTCGTCCATCCAGCCCAAGAACGATGGTGGATACGCGATCGAGCATGTAGCGGTCGTGCGTAACCAGCACCAGCGAGCCTCTGAACTCAAGCAGGCTTTCTTCCAGGATTTCGAGTGTCGGAATGTCGAGGTCGTTGGTCGGTTCGTCCAGCAGCAACACATCGGCGGGCTGAAGCATGAGTTGGGCGATCAGCACTCGCGCCCGCTCGCCACCGGAAAGCCGTTCTACAGGCTGATTGAGCTGCTCCCCGGTAAACAGGAATTTCGCCGCCCACGACGCCACGTGGATGACCCGGTCCTGATAGATCACCGAATCGCCTTCGGGAGCCAGCGCGCGGCGCAGGGTTACCTTGGAATCGAGTTCGCGGGTCTGGTCGAAGTACACGACACGCAGCCACTCCGCCCGGCGAATCTCGCCACCGCTTGCGGTCAACTCGCCGCGCAACAGCCGCAGCAAAGTGGTTTTGCCGCTGCCATTTGGCCCTACTAATCCTACCCGCATGCCGGCAGTGATGACGAAGTTCAGCTTTTCGAACAATGTGCGGTTTTCGATCTGGTAAGCCACGTCTTCCAGTTCGATCAGCCGCTTAGTCTTTCGATCGGTTGCCGAAAAATCGACTTGTGCTGTGGCTGTGCGCGTCCTGACGTTCAGGTCTGCGAGGTCTTCCATCAGTTCACTGGCTTTGCTGATGCGCGCCTTGGACTTCCTGGTCCGCGCTTTCGCCCCGCGTCGGAGCCACTCAATTTCGTTGTGGACAAGGTTTTCCAGCGCTTCCTGCCGCTTCGATTGTGCGTGCAGAAACTCTTCTTTCTTTTCCAGAAACGTGCTGTAGTTTCCCCGCACCCGCAGTATGCCATCGGGATAGACCCGGCTCAGCTCCGCCATATCGGTGGCGATATTCTCCAGAAAATAGCGGTCGTGGCTCACGATCACGCTAGCGAATGAAGCTTGCGCCAGCACGTCTTCGAGCCACTCGATTCCTTCCAGGTCGAGATGGTTGGTAGGCTCATCCAGAAGCAGAATGTCCGGCGCCTGCACCAGGGCCTCGACGATTGCCAGGCGCTTCTGCCATCCTCCGGAAAGAGCCGCTGCTTCGGCGTCGAGGTCTTCGAAACCGGCGCGGCCCAGGGTTTCAGCGAAGCGCGTCCCGCGTTCCGTGGCATGGACTGCACCGCGCTCCATGGCGTTTTCAGCCACGGACCGCACGGTCGCCCCGGCCTTGAATTTGGAATCCTGCTCCACGTAGCTGACCCGGAGCCGTTTTCGGAAGGCGACTTCTCCGCTGTCCGGGCCTTCGCTGCCGACCAGAATTCGCAGCAGAGTGGATTTGCCGGAGCCGTTCGGACCAATAAGCCCGATGCGGTCGCCTTCCGTCACTGTGAAGGACACATTCTGAAAGAGCGGGTTCGCTCCAAAGGCTTTCGAAATCTCCTGAACATTAATGATTGGCGGCAACGGCTGGCGGTCTCCCAAGTATCTCTCTTGAGATTAGCAGCTAACGACTTTCGATGGGGGACGGGCGTCCCCGCCTGTCGAGCACAGCCCATTGCCTGACGGGCCAGGGTGCCCGTCCTCCACGCACCTGGAAGCTCTCACTTCACAAACGTCAGTCCGTGTGGCACCACATGAGGGAAAACGTAAGCGTATAGCATCACGATGATTCCGACGATCGCGCCCAGCGCCACCGAATGCCATACCACGAAACGGAAGATGATGCCTTCATTGCCCACCTGATTGGTAGCGGCAGTTGCGATGGTGATGGATTGCGCGTCCACCATTTTGCCCATGACGCCGCCCGCGCTGTTGGCAGCACACATCAGCACGGGATCGATGCCGAGTTGCTGCGAGGTGATGCGCTGCAAACTCCCAAACAGCGCATTGGATGACGTATCGCTCCCGGTCAATGCCACTCCGAGCCACCCCAGAAACGTCCCAAAAAACGGATAAGCCCAGCCGGTGCGGGTAAACGCCAGGCCCAGCACGGCATCCAGCCCTGAATACCGGGTCACGAAACCCAGCCCCAGCATGAACGAGATGGCGATGACCGCCAGTCGCATGCGCAGCAGCGTGTGCCAGAAAGTCTTGCCCAGTTGAAGCGGTGACAGGCCCAACAGCAAACCCGAAATAATGGCCGCTATAAAACACCCCGTCCCAGTCGCCGACAGCCAGTTGAGGTCATAGCGCGCCGCTTCGGGAGCCGGCTTGTCCACTACAGGGGCCGCTCGATAAACCGCATTGTGCAGATAGGGCACGTCCCAGCCCGGCGGGCCAGGCCGGACTTTGCCGTCCGCCTGCACTACCTTGAATGCCGGAGTGGTGGCTTGGTTCAACGCCGACTTAACCGTGGGCAAGCCCCACACCAGCACCACGACAGACAACATCGCGAACGGCATCCAGGCTTTCAGAACTTTGCCTAGCGGGTAAGAGTGGACTTCCAGATTCTTGTCGAAATCTTCCGCCGTCCACTCGCCTCCGAACGAGTCGGCGATTCCCTCCACGGGCGATGCCGCCGATATTGTTCTCTCGTCATAATCGAAGCGCCAAATTCTTTTCGGCTTCCAGAACTTGAGGAAAGCAACCGTGGCTGCGATCGAAACTACTCCCCCCATGATGTCCACCAGGCTGCTGTCCACGTAGTTGGACCAGAAAAACTGGGTCAGGGCAAAGGAAACGCCTACGACCAGGATGGCGGGAAAAACTTCAAAGGTTTCGCGCCAACTGACCATGGTCCGAACCAGCCAGAACGGGACGATCACCGCGGTGATGGGCAGGATGCGCCCGATAGTCGCGCTCAGGTCCGATTCCGGCAGGCCACAAACCGCCGCCAGGGTGTGGATGGGAATCCCGACGCTGCCCCAGGCCACCGGCGCCGTGTTGGCGATCAGGTTCAGCGCCGCCGCGTGAAACGGCCGGAAGCCCAGCCCGATCATTAAAGCGCCCGCTATAGCGACGGGCGCACCGAATCCAGCCGCGCCTTCGATGAACGCGCCGAAGCAGAAGGCCACCAGCAGCACCTGCAGGCGCCGGTCGGCGGTGATCCCGGCCACCGATTCCTTCATGATTTCGAACTGGCCGGTGGCGACAGAAATGTCGTAGAGAAAGACTGCCGCCAGCACAATCCAGGCAATCTTCAGCAACCCAAACGCGACGCCGTATCCAAAACTCGTTACCGCCAAAATCACCGGCATCTTGAAAAATACGACCGCGACAACCGCCGCGGTCGTCGCCCCAGCGATAGCGCACCAGTGTGGCTTGACCTTCAGTCCAACCAGTAATCCAAACAATACAAAGATGGGCAGAGTCGCGACCAGCGTGGAGAGCCACCAGCGTCCAAAAGGGTCGTAGACCTGGGTCCAGTGCACGAGCTTTTCCTTTCAGGAGTAGCTTGTTGGAAGAGAGCAATTGGCAATTAGCAATCAGTCCCAAAGCAAGAATCGCCGAGTCCTGAGCGAAATGCTAGATGCTAAGTGCCAATTGCCAAGTGCTGTTTCTCTACCGCCAGTGCGCGGGCACATCCACATACGAGCGGTCGAGTGCTGCAATGGATGTGCACCCCAGCAACTTGAGGGTGCGGTCCACATCAGCCCGCAAGATTTCGAGGGCTCGGGTGACGCCAGCTTCGCCGGCGGCGGCCAGGCCGTACGCATAAGCGCGCCCACAGAGAACGGCTTTCGCACCCAGGCAGATGGCCTTCACGATATCGGAGCCGCGCCGAATGCCCCCGTCCATCAGCACTTCGACCTGACCGTTCACGGCGGCCACCACTTCGGGCAGCGCCCTCAACGAAGGAGCTACGCCGTCGAGCTGACGTCCGCCATGATTCGAGACCACCACTGCGGCAGCGCCCGCATCCACGGCACGACGAGCGTCGTCGCCGGTAAGCAGACCCTTGATCACGATCGGCCCGGGCCAGTGCTTGCGAATCCAACTTAAGTCCTCCCAGGTCACAGCCGCGCGGGCGAGTGCAGCGCTGACGTCGATCAGTTCCATCGGTCCCGTTCCCGGAACGACAACATTCGGCAGCTTGGACAGGCCACCGTCGAGCAGGTAACTGACCAGCCATCCTGGACGCGCCAGCATTTGGGGAAGAAACGGGACCTTGGACAGCAGGCTGCCGCCCATCAGTTCTTTCATGCCATTGCGGAAGTCGCGCTCGCGCATTCCTGCTACCGGCGTGTCAATGGTAACCACGAGGGCGGCGCAGCCCGCGATCCGGGCGCGTTCGATCACCGCTTCGGAGGCCTCTCGGCCTCCCATCAAGTACAGCTGAAAGCAAACCGGTCCGGAGGAGGCGGCCTTGACGTCTTCCAGCCGGTGTCCGGAGATGGTGGAGAGAATGTAGGCCGTGCCCGCAGCTCCGGCGGCCCGCGCTGCGCCTGCCTCGCCGTCTGGATGCATGAGCCGGCTATAACCCACCGGTGCCAACAAGGCAGGAAATGAAACCTCGAAGCCCAGCACGCGCGTCCTTAAATCACACTCCGACAAGGGCACCGCATAACGCGGCCGGAACGTGACGTCATCAAACACGCGGCAATTCTCGCGCAGCGTGACTTCGCCGTCGGCGCCGCCATCGAGGTAATCGAAAACCGGCCGGGGCAATCGAAGACGGGCCAGGGGCCGGAAATCGCCGATACTGACGACATGCGGAGATGCCACTGCTCGCGACGCTCTGCTCATCGGCTACTCCCGGCAGGAGAACCAGTTCGCTCCATGCATGCCCGCGAACTCTGTCACCCGAATTTACCGAAGCACGCGATTATACCGGAGCGCGAGCGCGAGAGCGCGAGTGTCGAAGATGCCCATGTAGGGGGCTAAGAATGGCCAAATACAAATCTTGACCGTTCTCTTTTTTTCGCTCTGGGAAGCTGTGATATGACTAAAAGTTCACTCCGCAGATGATGGTGATCGCAATGACCAGATTTTTCAGGCCTCTCGGTCTCTGGCTCCTTGGCATTTCGATGGTTGGGCTTCAGTTCATGGCTGCCGCTCAAAACCTGGCTGGACGGCCGATCAAGTACGCAACATGAATACGACTGGTCAATGCGCCCGGCTGAGGAACTGGGTCAGGCGGGCGGCAAGACCGTCAATCTCGCTTCCTGTCCTCCCGGAGTAAAGGGAAACGAGCCCGAGTATTGGATCCTCATCAACGGATCTGAACCCGCCAAAGTCACAGGCGGAACCTGTGCCGGAGACGGCCGTCCCGGGACCCTGCAATTTGTCAGCAAGCACGCACATGCCACGGGAGAAACTCTTTCGAGCGCATCCGGCGGACTGCAGGAAGCCCTCATAGCCGCGCGCTATACGCCCACCAATCCTCCTGGCACTCCACAGTCCGGCACAGTGGTGGTGCCGCCCCGGGAATTGAAGGCATTTGCGCGGGTTTCAATTCGCTCTTCCAACCTAACCGTGGATTTCTCCGGAGCCATCCTTGAATGCTGGATGGACGACACCTGCATCTTGGTCGGCGACCCGTCAAACTCCAACACCTATCAGGACATCACCCTGATCAATCCCCGCGGGCGTCCGACCATTGCGCACGGTCAGAAGCCCTTCATCGAAGTGAACGCGCAGAAGACCCGGCTGTTCAACGTCTCCACCCGGGTCCCGCTGAAGGGGGGAAGCTTCGGCAGCTAGGTGCAGGTGGACGACGACGAATCCTTCCTGCTGGACGGACTGGATACGGGCCTGGGTAACGTAGGCGTGCGCTGCGATGCCGTCGTCTGCGATCCTGTGATTTACGCGCCGGGATCTTTCCGTACCTTCCCCGGTGTGGGCTGGCTGAAGAACCTGAATATCTCTTTGCAGTGTGGGGGCAATGGAATTGACTGGCAGGCCGGCAATACTTTGCGGATTTCTGACAGCGTAATTCAGGGCTATGCGCAATACGGCGTTCGAGCGGGCGTGCGCCGCGGCGGATACGGCGGGTTTGACCTGACCAACGTGTACGAGGAAGTCGGCAACTGTGCCAATCCGTTGGGCAGGATTGGGCAAGCCGGGGTGATCGCGCAAGGCAGCAGCGTCAAGATTCAAGGTGGAGAAGCGCCCAATGGATCCTTTCCCCAATTTGCCCGGACGGGACAGACGGATGACCGCTACTACATTGTTGCCCGGCACCTTAGGCATGGAGCCTCGAACCCCCTTTACGCCGGCAAGGCGCTGACTAATGGGGTAGGTAATATCGTTGTAACCACGGCCGACATCAGCGCTGCCACCAGTTTCGATTTGCTGCGCGTAACTCCAGTTGCGAGTGTGCGCGAGCAAGCGCCCTACGGAACCGGTAATTACGCGGTGGCGACCAATGTTTCCCGCGGCTCATCATGCTCAGATGGCGTGTGCACTTTCACTGACACCCAGGCTGCCCTGCAGTCCTACAGCGTGGCGGTCCCGACCTACTTTCCGCTGCTCGACTTCTGGCCGGGAAACCTGGTGTTGAGCTCGAGCACAGATTCGAACAGCGTTCTGGCAGGCGCGCGGGCCTGGATGGATAGCGCGTCCTCCAATGTGGTCGCGGTTCAAGGATCAGCCGCACCCGCGTTGATTTCGACGAATTGCGACGCGCTTGCGGGCTGGACACCGCTGTGGTTGAGCTGTTATTCGGCGATGGCTCCATCAGTATTTTACGAGCAGGGGGCGTTCCTGCTGGCGGTAAAACCCAACGCCGACGGCGGGCTGCGGACCAACCTCAAAGGCCGAATGAATTTTTCCACGCTGGGGAGCGGACCCGGACACATCATCACGCTCTCCGATTCCAATTTCCAGAAGACCATTGCCACTGCGAACAACCGGCCCACCAATGACGCCAACGATGCCTTCATCGGCTACGACCAGGGGGACGGGAACCCGCTGAATATCGGGATCAGCTTCGGCGCTCCGAAGTCGCTTTCAAACTACATCGGAAATGCCGGCGACGGAAAGAAATGGCTGGAGCGGCTTACCTCCAACCTCAAGATGTTTACCGTTCCAGTTTCCATTCCATCGCTCGCGCCCCGCCATGCCTCCGATCCCTGCGTCGTGGGCACAGAAACCTGGGACTCCAACTTCATTTATGTGTGCGTAGCGAAGAACACCTGGAAGCGCTCCCCGTTGGTGTCGTGGTAAGAAACTTGGTTGTCATCCTGACAACTCTCGCTGTCATCCTGAGCGCAGCATGCCGATTCGCTTGCGAATCGGCATGCGGAGTCGAAGGACCCCTATCGCGTCAACTGCAGCTTGAGTCATAGGGGTCTTGTTTCGTGGTGTTAGCTTGCTAACCAGCCCGGGCCGACGAGGAGGGAATAGGATCCTTCGACTGCGCGAAGGCTTCGCAAAGCGAAGCCGTCACTTCGCTCAGGATGACACGCTCAGCCCTCTAAGAGCCTGCCAACGCGGCATTCGCTTTGGCCGGCGTAGCAGCCCTGCCGTTCACCCTCAGCAACAGATCAGAAATGACGTGAGGATCAGCCGGCTTCGAGAAGTAGTAGCCTTGGGCAAAGCCACAGTCCAACACCTTGAGCTGGTTTACCTGCTCTTCCGTTTCGGTCCCTTCTGCAACCGTCACCAGGCCGAGAGTCTGGGCCAGCATGATGATCACCTGGACAATCTTGTGGCTCTCGGCGTCGCTATCCATCTGCGAGATGAAAGCGCGATCGATCTTCAGCGAATCCACCGGGAACTGCTGCAGCCGGCTGAGGGATGAATATCCCGTGCCGAAATCATCCACGCTCAGGCGAACTCCCAATGCCTTGAGTTCGGAGAGCACTGAGGCTGCCTTCTCCGGATCGCCCATGGCGATGGTTTCGGTAATCTCTAACTGGAGATGGTTGGGATCGAGCCCGGTCTGCTTCAGCGTTTCTGCAATCCCATTCGCCAGGTTGGGATGCGCAAATTCCTTCGACGTAATGTTCACACTCATGGTCAGCGGCGGCTCCGCGGGAAACTGAGCATGCCAGGAGCGCAGCTGTTCGCAAGCCTCGCGCAGCAATATTCGATTCATGGGGATAATCAGGCCCGTCTCGTCGGCCACTGTAATAAACTCGGCGGGCGAGAGCAGGCGGTCCCCGCGTTGCCAGCGGGTCAGCGCTTCGAAACCGGTAATTCTGCCGGTCTTCAGGGAAATGATCGGTTGGTAGTGGGTCCTGAACTCACTCAACTCCAGGCCCTTGCGAAGTTCTGTCTCCAACTCCAGACGCCGGACTGCGCCCTCGTGCATGGCGGTATCGAAGACTTCGCAACGCGCCTTGCCCGCTCGCTTGGCGCGATACATGGCGATGTTAGCGTCCCGCAGCAGATCTTCGGCGTGGGCGCAGGCGGCGGTGCTCAAGGCAATTCCGACGCTGGCGTGTACCACAATTTCATATCCCTGGACGGTGAAGGGCACGGCCAGCCGGCTCTGCAGGCGCTCCGCCACCCGGATGGCGTCGCTCGGGTTCCGGATATCTTCCAGCAGGATCGTGTATTCATCCCCACCGAGCCGCGCCAGCGTGTCGTCTTTCTGAGCTTGCCCCAGCTGCGGACGGGAAATCGTGTCCACTTCCCGCAGCGACGCGGTCAACCTCAGGCCGATTTGCACCAGGACTTCGTCTCCGACTTTGGGTCCCAGGCTGTCGTTGAAGACCTTGAATTCGTCAACATCAATGAACAGGACGGCGAATTTGTAATCGGTATGCCGCTTGGAAAGCACCAGCGCCCGCTGCAACCGGTCGAGGAAAAGAGCGCGGTTGGGAAGGTTGGTCAGCCCGTCATGGAACGCACTGTGCGCCAGCAGCTCTTCCGCGCGTTTGCGCTCGCTGATGTCGCGGTTCACAAGCACCAGCTTTTCGGTCTCGCCTTTCGCGTTCCGGATGGCGCTGGCGGTCGATTCCAGAATGCGCCATGTACCGTCCTTGTGGCGTATCCGGTATTCCAGCCTCTGCCCCTGCCCCGTGGAACGCGCCTTGTGCGCCGCCTCCAGCACCCTTTGGAGGTCATCGGGATGAATTTGCTCAATCGATGAGGTGGTCTTAAGTTCTTCCGCCGAATATCCCAGGACATGCTGGTATGCCGGGCTGTTGTAAATACGCTGGCCGGTACCGTCAACGACTGCGATCATGTCTGCCGCGTTTTCGGTGATCAGTTGAAACAACTGGTCCCGCTCGGCCAGGCGGCGCCGCATTTGCTGCAGTTGCAAGTGCTGATAGAGGGTGTAGATATCGAATAACAGGACAACGCACGCCAGTCCGCGGACCCATTCCTTGAGGTCAGTCCAATACGCGCCTTCGGCTTGTGGGTGTAACTGGAAGTAGGTTAAAGAGACGATTCCGAAGGTCAAAACCAGAGTCACGACGACAGCCAGGCCCCATAGCCACCACTCGCGCCCCTCGATCTGCCACCTCTGGATCGGGGTCGCTGCTGGCTGGTTCTGGTTAGCGGTCGGGAATTCTTCCTGACTCATGCCGCCGGTCGCTCTCTCGTCACAGAAAGATTCTAGACCGGTAAAACTGGCGCGAAAGTTACCGAAGTTTAGCGCGAGTAACGCTGCGCAACTTCTGCGAAGACACCAAAGCAGATACCGTATTGATGAGACCTGACCTCGTCCCAAGGCGGGCCATCGATCCTGATTCAGGACGTCAGTGCACCACCGGCAAGATCAGTGCCGAGGGATGCTCGGCGTCGTGATAGACCGTGTTGGTGGCCGAAACGTAATTCTGGGCGAAGGCAGGATCCTCCCCGGTATTGAGATTCCGGTCGAAGCGGGGAAAATTGCTGCTCGAAATCTCCAGCCGCAACGCGTGCCCCTTGCGAAAAACGTTGCTGGTTGACCACAAGTCCATCGTGAACTTGTACACCTGTCCCGGATTCAACAGGTCAGCCTTCTCCCGCGAATCGCGATAGCGGGCGCGGACAATTCCTTCCGTCAGATTCTGGGCAAATCCATCCGGACCCACATCCACCAACTTGGCAGTGAAATCCGTGTCCACCGCCGAAGACTTGGCAAAGAGTTCGAGGCTGACCGGTCCGGTAACTTCTGTGTCCTGGGCAAAGGCAGGCGTGCTGTAAATCAAGACGTCGTCACGCGCTTCCACCTCGCGCTGATCGCGAGGGCCAGGGGGCATGTGGGCCGAGTCGCAGCATAAAGGCCCGCCCACGGTGGGCACCGGGTTCGACGGATCATAGACATAGTGGTCGGCCGTCTCCGACCGCGGCGACACGGTGGAGAGAGTTCCGTCCCCGCGCAGCGAGTTCGCGCTCTTGCTGGAGTGCAGAAAATATTTTGTGCTTTGAGCGCGGGTCAACGGCCAGTCATCTTCCTCCCGCCACTGGTTGGCCCCCATCACGAAAATCTTTACTGGCTTACCCGCAAATTCGTTCTGCACGCCCTTGAACAGGTAGTCGTACCAATTCAGAGTAATGTCGTTTTCATCGAACTCGGCGGCGGCTGGTCCAAAGTCGATATCGCCGATCTTTCTGCCGCCTCCGGCGTGACCGCCAATGGTCACGAAAAGATGCTGACCGCGCCTCGCCGCTTCACTCCCGCCGTTGGCCTTGATCCCGATATAGTTGCGCAGCGATCCTCCCTGAAAAATGTCGTACCAGGCAACTATATGAAGGATCGGGACGGTGATATCCCTGAAGTGTTCTTCAATGGACAGCTGCTTCCAGTACTGGTCATAGCTGGGATGGGCCAGCCAATCGAGGAAATACGGCGCCAGTGAGGCGGTGGAGACCGGCGCCGATGCATCAGAAAAATTGAACAAAGGATAGCTGGCCAGCGGCAGTTTCCACATTCCGTGGAGAGCATTGGTGTTGTTGACTACGCTGCGATTAAACGTATCCTGCGCCAGGCCCGACGTCCACGATTCGTTGAACCATTGCTCGAATGCGCCCCCCTGGTAAGTCCAGTTTTCGTGATAATTGCTGGCGGTAACCACGGGGCAGATGCCCGCCAGGTGCGGCGGATGAGCGATCGCTGCCAGCATCTGCGTGGCACCCACATACGAGCCACCCCACATGCCGACTTTGCCATTCGAGTAGGGCAGCGACGCCGCCCACTCCACCGTATCGTAGCCGTCATCCGGTTCATGTTTGAAGGTGTACCACTCGCCGTCTGAGGTGTAGCGGCCACGGACGTCTTGAATGATGACGACGTAACCCCTCGCCGCCGCCCTAACGCCAAAAGCCACTCCGCCACTCTTGTTGTAGGGACTGCGTTGCAGCAGCACCGGGAACTGGCCTTCCGCTTTAGGCCGGTAAATGTCGGCGCGGAGAATGACGCCGTCGCGCATCTTGACGGTCACACCGCGCTCCGTCGTTACCTCGTAGGATTCGGCAGCCTGCAGCAAACCTGTGGTCAGAAGCAGGCCCAGAGCAGCAACGCACAGAGTGGTTCTTCCGCAGAGCATCAAGCCAGCCCCCCGTCGTTAGAGAATACATAAGGTATCAATTTTTATTACGCTTGGGGACACGGAACATACGGAGGGGTGCCCCGTCCAAGCTTCGCTTGGGCGGGGATGTTTCCGCGTGCAGCTGTGGAATGACGGTGACGGCGGGGCGGGGCGTGAAGTGTTCAGGCGACAAACCCAAGCGTCAGCTAGAGGCCTGAGAACACGCTGGGATTGATCGTTACCAATAGGTAAGGTTCAGCTTGTCCACTTTTACCGAGTACGGCGTTTGGTTATAGTTCCCGTCCATTTGGAACTTGACTGTGATGCCATACCAATCTGCTGGGGCCGAATACAGAGCGAAGGTTCGGTTGATGTCCTTGGTTACCCCGTTGAGCGTGATCGACTGGTACAGCACTCTGTTGTCGGAGGTTCGTTGAAAACGAACGATCACGTGGTTCCAGTCATTGTTTACCGGATTGCAGGGAATGCCGGCGCTCACCCAATCCCGGTTCACGTTGTCCCAGATGTCCCATTGATGCCCGCCGGAGATCCGGCACTGCGACCCATAGATGAAACTCATCCCACCGAAATATTGACTGACGTCAAACTCCAGAACCTGCGAGGCAGCGATGGTGCTGGAAAAAAAATACGCGTCAAAGATGAAGTTCTTGATGCTCGGGACCAGGGTTTTATTGTGGTCCGGCAAGTTCAGAAGGGAGTTCGGGCCCACCATCGGATAGCTCCACAAGACATCCGAATAAGGCTTGGTGCCGCCGATATCGAACGTGGTCGCACCACCCGTCTGAGTCATGGACCAGGTGACTTCCGGCTGGCAATCGGTACAGACCTCGTAGGCTGGCGCCAGTTCTCCCCACCCTCGCCATCCGTCACGGGCTTGCAGGTTGGTGAGCACGGTCCCAGCCACCTTGATTGTGACCGGAGTAAAGGACGCCCCTCCGCAGTAGTCCCACTCCTGCACTACGGTGTTGTAGGTGCCGGGACTCAATGACAAGGTGGTGTTGAGGCTGGCTCCTTTGGTCACGTACACCCGTTTATCCGGCAAGGGGGCGGTGTAGATTCCCATGGAGGCCACGCCCTTGGGGCAGGTCGAAGTCGCTGCCGTGGCAGTAAAACGTACCAGCGACCCCACCGTGCTGTTGTTCACAGGTGAGGTGACAAACACTCCGGTCTCGGCAGTGACCGTGAGAGGGATGACGGTGAAAGTCGAACCCCCGCAATAGTCCCATTCTTGCACCACGGTTTTGTGGCTCCCTGGATTTAACGACAATTTAGTGTTAAGGCTCGTTCCATTGACGACGTACGTTAGTACGTCGTCTACGTAGACGCCCATCGAAGCAACGCCACGGGAGCAGGTTGCGGCGCTGGCGCTGGCAACAAAACTGACCGGCGAGCCAGCCTTGACCCCAATTCCAGGACTGCTAAGCGTAACTCCCGCCAACGCGGAGGTCGCGAAAGCCGCCACAATACAAATGTAAACGCAAAGCCTCTTCATGGCTGCGGCATTTCCCCAACTTGTTTGGATTGCTGTTTGAAGTGGGCGCTTAATGACTGTTGATTAACGGAGATTCTATTGACCTGATCCTGCGGCCGCAAGCACAAAAACCCGTCCCGCCAATCGGAGGTACATGCATCTCCGGCAGGCGCAGGAGGTCAAAACCAATATGGGAAGAAGTAGCCAGGTTGGAGTCTTAGGGGCATCTCACGGCAGTAGCCCATACACGTTCAGTTGATCGACCGCGACCACGTAGACCCGCCCGTCAATGACCGTCGGCACAGCGAAGACTGCTCCGCGCCCCAGCGCATCTCGCGCAGCGTTTTGTTGCGTGTTGTAGAGTTCAGTGGCGAGGTTCGTGGCGTCGTAGGCATGCAGGGTGACAGTGTTGCTCAAGGTGTATTCCACGGTCCAGACGACGCCTGCGGTCGTGCCGTTCGCGGAAACCACCGGTATCGGTCCGCGGCCCTGTTGTCCGCTCCCCTGGTAAATCGTGCTCGAGATCGAGGTTTGGGTGAGCTGCCCGTTCGTGAGTTGAAAAGCGCGCAGATTGCTCCCGACCGAGCCCAGATAAACGAATCCGTTCCAGTACGAAGGAGTGCCGTAAATGCGAAGTGTGTTATTGACGTCCAACTGGCCGCAGGGAGCGGGATTGATCAGAATCTCCTGCGGAATTTGACTGTTACTCCCTAGATTGAAACTTCCCAGGTTGTCGCGGTCGATCAGATAGATTCGTCCTTCCTTGCTCCCGCTCACCAGCAAATGCGGGTGCGGGCCGGCCTGATCGGGCAGCAACATAGGCCCACCTGACCCCAGGTCAAGGTCGTCCTGATCGATGCAATCCTGGTTGAAAGGCATGAACCAGTCCACCACGGAAAACGATCCACCGTTCAGCTTCAGTTTTAATATCGTGTCGCCCCAGTCCGGGCCGCCGATAATATTGAAATTGTGGCCGTCCCCGGTCTGCACATAGAGATTCCCATCGGCATCGACTGTGGGCGCGGCCCCCGCCTGCCACAGGCCCGCTCCCTCACTGTTGGGCGACAGGCACAGGACCGCGAGTTGCGCCAGCGTGGCAGCGTCATAAGCGAAGATCCAACCATGGTATGGCTCGGTGTCGGAAAATGAAGCGAAAGCGATATAGATCACGCCGTTCACCAGCTGCAGTGCGGCACGTTGATTCTGAGTAGGCGGATTAAATGCCACGTTCCCGTGCCCGTCAGTATCAATTCCCGTGCCGGGCACTGTGGCGCTGATCTCGCTGGGCCCGCCGAACTTTTCCGCCCCGGTGGTTATGTCCAGCGCATGCAGTCTGTGGAACGTGGTGCCATTCTCTGCTGTCATGGCTGAGACATACAGGGTTTGCGTCGTAGGATCAATCACCGGTGTGCCGGTAACTCCGACCAGCGGCCCTATGCCGGTGCGGCCCCCAAAGTTGCCATCGGCCGGAGTAATTCCGTTGGCTGGATCAATGAAGCTGCGCTTCCACAAGACCTGCGTCGGGTCGTTAGCATCCAGGGCATAAACGCTGTCGTTCTCCGTGCCCAGGAAAATAACGTTGTGCGTCCCTCCCGCGATGGCAAGGTTTCTTACGAACAAGGGCTGAGTGAAAATGACGCCATCCAGGTGTGCCGACTTTGCTAGTCTGCCAAAGCTGTTGGCGTTTACGTTGGCCGTGGTAAGAGTGGTCTCGCTGAGGTTCGCGCCCGTTCCCGCAAGGTCGCCCTTGTACCGGAGGACCCCATCAATGGACGGGGGCGGTGGGGGAGGGGGTGGCGGTGGGGGAGGGGGTGGCGGCGGGGGAGGGGGTGGCGGCGGGGGAGGCGGCGGGGGAGGCGGCGGGGGCGGAGCCGATGGCCGCCCACTTTGCCCGATGGTGCCGCCGCAACCAACCACGTAAATACTTGCCGCCATTAAGGAGAACAAAAAGACAACCCACAAGTACCTCATGGATCCACTTTCTCCGTTCTCAACACGACAGTTTGTCTCTACCCGACAGGCACAGAACTGACAAAGGAGGGTCGGATGGCATCATTGCAGCTCTTAAGTTAGGCCAACAGAAACAACTTTGGCCCTTAGCCACGCTTTCGATGTGCTGGCTATAGCGAGCGGTTGGTTGTAATTGCCGCGGTTTATGAAAATTGTTTGAATCGGTGCTTTAGGTTCAACAGCAAGAGCCCAAATCGGGAACAGGGGTAGTAGCGAAGGTCTTTGCTAGTCTGCGCACCTTTGACATTGAATCCGCCTTCAACAGCGATCCTCCATTCTTGCTTGGAGCAGATGACGCCGTGATGTAACTAGCAGATTACAAAGGAAATGGCGGAGAGAGTCGGATTCGATTACCGCCATTTCTTGCAAGTCGCGACGAGAAACTAGACATAGCGATAAGAGCTTGTGTTTATACGGGTTTCAAGCACATTTTCAACTTTTGGTCTGTTGCCTCCGGCGACCTCCAACGACCTCTGTTGACGCTAAAAAAGGGTATCACTGGTATCACTCTCAGCGGCAGGAGAACACAGGTCTCGCCCGCACACCTGACTACCAAAAGCCCAGGGGAAGGTAGTTTTCGACTGATTGGCAGTCAGCCAACCTCAGCCAACACAGCTCACCCACGCGCAGGAACTGTGCCAAGGGCACTAAGCGGACCGAGATCTGGGACGCGCGCTTTTCTCGCTCGAGCTTTTGGTTTCTGGTGCGCCCGTCAATCACGATGACTTCCATATGCTGACTTTTCGTTACTGATCTGAACTCGATGAGTGACTCGGCGATTGTGCGCTCATCGAGAAACGGAGAATTTCAGGCTAGGTTAAGCCAAGCTCGTCATGAATCTGTCCATCGTGTCTCTGCCTGCTGCGCAATCGAAGGAGTTGATACCGCGCAAGGCCGCAATTGGAAATTGGGTTACGTTTCTCTTTGCCAAACCATAACCGAACAATTATGGTTGTGGGTGTGAAGCCGGCCAATGCCAATCACGTGTTCCGTGCTCTTGCCGACCCGACTCGCAGGGCCATTTTCGAGGAGTTGACCCGGCAAGGCGAACAGACCGTCCACGCATTGACTCGCTATGCGGGCGTGTCCCAGCCTGCTGTCTCCAAGCACCTGACGGTGCTGAAGCGGGCAAAGCTGGTACGGCATCGCCGCGAGGGACGCGAAACTCACTATCGCGCGCAGCCCGATGCGCTGGCGCCGATGGTGGAATGGATGCGTCACTACGGTGCATCCCCGCACGCCGACTGAAACCGTCGCTTGGGCCACCTGCCTGTATATGCCTTGACAAGTATATGCTCTTTAGAGTATATAAAGCGAATGGAATCTGTGTTCGAAATCATTGCGGAGCCGAACCGCCGCGCGATACTGAGCCTTCTGGTCTCGTCACAACAGTCGGTGGGAGAGATCGAGCGTCAACTTCGTATGCCGCAGCCCACCGTGTCAAAGCACCTGCGAGTGCTGCGAGAGGCCGGTTTCGTAGAATCCACGGTGGACGCACAGCGCCGTCTCTACCGGCTGAAACCTGAACCCCTTCAGAAGGTGGAGGCCTGGCTGGCTCCGTTCCGCCGGTTCTGGTCCGCTCACGTGGATGCTCTCGAACGCCACCTCGACCGCATGGATCAGTCAACACCAACGAAAAGTAAGACAAGGAGAAGACGACGCGGCCCAAACCGCGAACGTGACAGTCGGAGTAGGGATCACGATTACTCATGACCCCCTCCACGGATCCGGACAAGCGGCTTTCCCGCATCCGGCTCTTGCCTTAGGTGACGACGCCCATGCGGCGTAAGGGATAGGGATGACAGACAGAAGGCAAAGGCAGCCAGCGCGTGAGGAGGCGCCGCATACGATCCCAGAGGACGCGGCCGTTCTGGCTCCGCCGCGACAACGAGCGATGCCAAAGCCAACCGACTCGGAACCGAAACATCGCCAGCGCCGGTTGGTTCATGGGCACTCCGTAGTAGCGAAAGTGTCCACCCACCACCGCCTGCAGCCACTTGCCTGGTTCGGGGATGGGTTCGTGCATGCGCCGCTGCAGCTCGGTTTTCACCGCGTTCAGCTTCGCCTGCAGCCTTTTGCGGATCGTCTGCCGCAGCACCGTAAACCGTCCATTGCTCCTCTTCTTTACGCAGACGTGCGGAGAGGCCGGCGGAATTTCGCCACCGGCCTCTCGCAGAACCGAGCGTGAGAATCTCGCCTCACTCGGCTCCCATCAGGCAAACATGCCGTCATACTTGAACGGCTTGTCTGTCGCACGCATCGAGGTCCTCCTGTTTCCAGTTGCTTCGGTCATGCCACTGCCTGATCCGACCTCTTCGCTCCAGCCCCATTACGGGCCTTCTTCGCTACTACGAGTCGGTCCGCCCCAGCGCTCCGCATCGGTACGCTCGCCTCGCGGTTTTCGCCGCTTGGGCTTCTCCCTTAGCATCAGAGCGACTGGTTCCTGCAGTTCCGCGCCACAGCCTGCATCCGCTTCACGCCCCCTCTACGCCGGTCGCCGTCCGCTCCGTCATCAGGCATCCAGCGGACTTGTCCCAGGAGGACCATACGCTCCTGGTTTCGACGACACTTGAGTTTTTAACGACGCGTCTTCGAAGGGTTCACTTTCGTTCGTCTCTCGGATGCTCACCTGCACGAGTTTATTCTCGCGCTTTTACTCCAACGCTCACCACCACGGCTTTTTACCGCAGCAGCTTGGAGTCGGTTTGAGATCTGTTCCTGAAAACCGATCCCGAGGGGCCTTCCCTCATCTATCGCGCAGCTTCATCCACACGGTTGGTTAGTTCATGTTGACTCCTTATCCGTGCGCTTCTGCAGCACACTAAAGCCCAAGAAGTTGAAGGTCTCCGGTTTCCCTTCTCCACGCCCCTGCCGTTGGTCGATCGCATGTGGACCGAACTCCAGCAGTCGCGTTTTCTCGGGATGCAGTTCCAGATTGAACTTTCTCATTCTCTCGCTAAGTTCCGCCCGGAACTGACCGGCATCCGCTTGGCGGTTAAATCCAACCACGATGTCGTCCGCAAAGCGCACCACGATGATATCGCCGTGCGCCCGCTTCTGACGCCACGCTTGGACCCACAGGTCGAACACATGATGGAGATAAACGTTGGCCAACCGCGGCGAGGCACTGCCGCCCTGGGGCGTCCCTTCTTCCACCCGTATCCGTTTCCCATCCTCCAGCACACGCGCCGCCAAGATGCTGGTCATTCGGTTGAGCTGGCTTCCAGTCCCCTACCTCTTTATATGCGGGCGGAGCTTGTACTACGGGAGGGTGGTACTTGGGCCCAACCACGCATCCGCTCAACTGGAGCACTGCTATCCCCAGCAGAATTCCCAGCCATGGTGCTTGCCCCTGGTTCCGAAGAAGAGTCACTTTGATAAAAGGCTTCACTTGCTGTCCCCCGGCAACGTTGCCTGAACAATTTGCACCTGCTGTCCGGAAACGATGGAGTCAGGAGGGTTGATAATGACCTGGTTATCCGGCTTGAGGCCGGAGACGACCTCGATCTGATTGCCGAAGTCGTGTCCTGGAGTCACAGCTGTGAGCACGACTTTCCCGTCTTTCACAACGGGCGCGTAAACCCTCCGAACGGAAGAGTAGAGCATTGACCGGGAGCAGCAATGTGGAAGCTTGCGCGGGGACCTTCAAATGGACCTCCGCGTAAGAGCCGGTGAGCAGCGTGCCAGTGGGATTGTCCACCTCAATCTCAATCAGCAAGGTCCGGGTTGTCATGTTAATGTCCTCGGCTGTGCGCACCAGCTTCCCCTGAAACTTGTGCACCGGAAACTCAGCCAGGCTGAGGTCGGCGGTCATACCGACTTTGATCCCTTGCGAATATTCCTCCGGGACGTTTACGTAAACCCGCAACTTGTCGGGTTGAGAGATGTGAAAGAGATCGGTTTTCACAGTGCCACTGCTCCCCGAATTAATAAGGTCACCAATATCGGTGTTTCGGGCGGTGATGACTCCATTGAACGGGGCGTGCCAATAATTAAAGTCCAATGTTAATGCGGCTTCTAATAAATCTGGCGGAGAGAGTGGGATTCGAATCCACCTGAAAACGTCAATACAAGGACTTACAGAGCACGGACGGCGCTATAAGGACGTGAAAGTACCCAGTAGTTCATGTTAAATGATTGAAAAGTGATTGCAGATTTCGACGGCCTCAGCACTAGCCCGACCGCCGCCGTCGCTTGCCGTACGGAAGCATGCCGCAAGAACTCTACCTCCGCTTGACGGACACCAGGAGGGAGTTATGCCGAACAACAGAATCTGTTCCACAGAATTCCGGATTGATGTAAGGATCGCTCATCGAGCGAGGACGGCATCCACCAACTGTTCTTCGGTCAATTCGCCCTGGACAAACTTTTCAAAGAGGAGCCGCGCATCAGCAGGCGGCGCGAGGCCTTCCAGTCGAAGGTCTGCAACAGCTTGGTCGACGGCCTTGCGCCGGAGAAGGCCTTCAGAGACAGTTATTGCTCTGGGTGCTGCCGCAGCAGTCATTGTTTTTTGGATCTATCGTATTCGAGATTCACGTTAGCCAGGTGCTCATGGATGCTTTGCTGAAATGGTTCGAGGATTAACGGCTTCGATATCTGTGTAACGAGCGAAGTCCTTCTCGTTGAACGTCAGAATCCTGCCGACGCCGTATACTCGCATTGCGGCTACCAATCGCGCATCGTGCACCTGAACTCCGGAGACATTGCTCACAACAAGCAGTTTGCGCCATTCTTGATGTACAGCCAAACTGTCCGGCAGCAGCCGCAACTTGCCTTCAAACAACCGAGGCCGACGATCGGCTTCCTGGGAGAAAGCCCGTACCCATTGCGGTCAAGTGGACGAGTACAAGTGTTCCAGAATTCAGCAACGTTCTGTGACGTGTAGCAGAACACAGCACCGCGCTGGAGAGTATCATCAATCGCGGAAACCACGAGGGGATAATCGCGATCATCGGGCTTTACCCAACGAAGAAGGACGTTGCTGTCAACCAAGTATGGCGTGCCTGCCATTTAGGCGCGATCCTCATAGAAACTCTCGCGCGTGAAGCTCTCGGTCGGCAGATTCGGCAATCTCTCGGAACCTGCTGACAGAGCACTGAGCATGGCATGAAACCCTTCCAACGTCAGATTCCCTTGAGGCACAGAGCGAGAAGCCAGAGCTTCCTGCAAAAGACGCTCCGCCACCTTTTCCAAAGGTATGCCTTGGACGCGAGCTTCCGCGACGAGTTGCGCTTCTATTTCCGCGTTGAGTTCGACCCGGATCGTCATTGTGTTTTGCCCCTACACAATAGATTAACTACATTCTGAATCGAATACTAGTTCTCCCTAGTTCGGAGAGAGAGAGGCTGGTTCGGAGTTGGTTCGGAGTGGTTCGGGGGGGCCAGCCCTCAGTAATCACTTCAAAAGCGGCCAACGGTTATCAGTTCAAAACCGGCCAACGGAAGTGGCCGTCCAGGACTGAGATTGTTCTACCCTGCCGCCTCCCACCAGGAAAGCGCGTTTGCACACATGGAACTCATGTTCAGTTACCTGTCTGGTTCAAGACGGACGCGTTGGCTGCAGTGGACGTAATGGCAGCGTTGAACCGTCATGGCCAAGCCTACGCCTGCGCCGACTCCCCGCAAAGGCGTGAATGTCTTTCGGCGATGGAGGGGCTCTAGCGGGTTTTCGCGGCCGACGTGTATATACGTACAGACAGATGCGCTACAGAAGGAGCCCTTATGTCTGATCTCGCCACCTTGGAGACCAAGATCCAGCTCTGGCTGTCCTTCGGTTGGGTGATCTGCGACGTGGCTCCATACCGCCGTGACCCGACGCTGCGGCAAGCCGACCTGCCACTGCGCCAAACCGACGACCCGGGACATGATCCACAATTTCGCCTCACTCGCGCGTGGCCGGCAAGACGGTGACGGAAACCTTTCCCACTCCCGCGGCGCTGCGCAAGGCACAGCAGGAAATCGCCGAGTTTCACCGCTTCCAGAAGCTCAGCCGGGAACTGGTGGCGGTCAACGAGAAGATCTGCCGACTGCGCCCGGTCGAGCAGCACGGGGTGACTGGAGCGAGCAGGAAAAAAAACGGCCGAAGCGATCCAGCAGGAGGTCGCGCGCGAAGTAGATCAACTGCTCGCGCCATGTCTTTCACGGCGCCGCAAGGACGGCCGGATGGATCTGGAAGCCATCGAGATGGCGGTGCGCTCGGCCATGCATCAGGCCGGAGCCGCGGCCTTAACCGAACTGCTGCAGATTCGCCGCCCCGGCCGGCCGACCAGCGGCACCTCCCGTGTCCCTGCGGCCACCACGGCGCAATACCGGGAGATTGCGCTCCAAAGCCGGTGCTGACGGCGGTGGGCCCGGTGCGAAGTATCGCGCCCCTACTACTTGTGCCCGCACTGCCACACCGGCCAGTTCCCCGCCGATGTCGAACTGGACATCGAAGACACCGAGTTCTCTCCCGGAGTGCGCCGCATGCAGGCGATGGTGGGCCAGGAGGCGCCCTTCGATCACGGCCGCGAGCAGATGAAACTGCTGGCCGGCCTGGAGGTGACCACCAAAGCCGTGGAGCGAACGGCGGAGGCGATCGGAGACGATATCGCCGCAGCGCGAGCAAGAGGAGATCCAGCGAGCCGTGCAGTTGGATCTACCCATCGTGGTCGGCGAGCCGATTCCGATCCTGTATGTGCAAATGGACGGGACGGGAGTGCCGGTGGTGAAGAAAGAGACGGTGGGCCGGCAAGGCAAGACCGAAGGCCAACCGGCCCACACGCGGGAGGCCAAGCTGGGATGCGTGTTCACGCAAACCACGCTGGGACGAAGAAGGCTACGCCATCCGCGATCCCGATTCGACCACCTACGTCGGCGCCATTGAAACCGCCGAAGAGTTCGGCAAGCGACTCTACTGGAAGCCTGGAAGCGCGGCTGGAGCCGCGCCGAAAAGAAGGTCGTCCTCGGCGATGGCGCCGAATGGATCTGGAATCTCGCCGACCAGCACTTTCCCGGCGCGATTCAGATCGTCGATCTCTATCACGCCCGCCAGCACCTGTGGGAGTTGGCGCGCAAGCTACATCCCCAACGACGAAGCGCAAGCCAGAAAGCTTGGATGAAGGTCCACCAGAAGCGCCTGCTCGACAAGGGAAAAATCGAAAAGCTGGTGACCGCGCTGCGGTCCATCTCCCGCCCAATCCCGAGGTGGCCGAGAAGATCCGCACCGAGGCCGACTACTTCGAGAGAAACGCCGCTCGCATGCGCTATCCCAAGTTCCGCCGCCAACACCTGTTTGTCGGCTCGGGTGTCATCGAAGCCGGCTGCAAGACCGTGATCGGCTCTCGCCTCAAACAGTCCGGAATGTTCTGGACGGTCCGGGGAGCCAACGCCATCCTCGCCCTGCGCTGCTGCCATTTCAATGGCCGCTTCGAGGACTACTGGGAGGCGCGCGCGAGCTCAGGCGGCTTGACCTCCACTTCTATGTCGCGCCCCATGTCCTTTTCGCCTGACCGGAGGAAATCGAGGAAGTCCACGCCCATGTATTTGCAGGTTTCGCAGATGCTCAGGAGGACAAGGTAGTCGCGGATGCCTTTTCCGAAGTGAGTCCCCCGATAATCTGCCGGAGCGCGGCGAAGGGTTTGACGGCGTGCTCAGCGTTGTTGTTGTTCCATGGCACACCGTCGAAGATTAGAAAGGTAAAGAGCTTGTCGCGATTCTTCTCCAACCGTTCCTTGACCTTCATTGCTATTTCGCTCTGCAGGGGTATGTCCGAGATCTGCCGATAGAATCGATCCACAGCCGACAGATGCTTCCTCAAGAAGCGGCTTTTGAGGCCGTATGGATCAACGGTTTCCACCATTGGCTTGAGCAGGACCGCAACGGCCAATGTGAGCCGCTTCAGTTCTTCGTCGTAGGGGTGCTTCAACCCGCCGTCACTTCTCCGCTCGCACTTGCCCTGTCCGTGATGTGGCCGCGCAGTTCTTCGACGATGTCGCGGGCATCTTCGTCATTCATCCCGCGCAAGCGCCTGCGCAACCTGCCTAGGTAAGCATCGATCCTCTGCTGTGCATGGCCTGCTATGGTCATCTATCTCCTCTTCCCGAGTGGAGCAAGCAACTTGCTCATGCTCGACGAAAACCGCGCCCAGATTTCAGCCATCTCGAGGGCCCGCGTTTTCCCCGCCGACGTGAGCGCATAGTATTTCCGCGGATGTCCGGCATCCGACTCCACCCACTCGCTTCGCACCAATCCCAGCACCTTCAACCGGCTGAGCAGTGGATACACCGTTCCGTCGGATACGATCAAATCGGAGTCGCTCTCCAGGCGCCGCAGAATTTCGAGCCCGTAGAGTTTCTCGCTCCACAGGGAGGCCAGGATCGCCAGTTCAAGACACCCCTTGCGGAGCTGTACTTCCCACTTGTCGCCGCTCTCTTGATTCCCGACATCGGCTCTCTTCAAACGCAAGGGCTATCGCGGCAGCGAGGTCACTCGTCTGCAATGCGACCGAACCGTTCTCGGTAGGTTCAGTCCCGAGTTCCTCCCGAGTGACGCTAGGGCCACAGGAGGACAAACCCAACCTGGTCGCCGAAGCTTCGGGGTAGGATGATGCCGACAGTTGCGAGAAGTTCCACATCGATGAGCATCAATAATAACCTTTTGGCCAAAATCCCCGTCTGGCAAGGCTTTTCAGGCAGAAATCGATTGAATTCCCATAGCAACCCGCGTCCGCCGCACCCGCGAGCGGCTTCCTTCTGACGGCTTTATCGAACGCGCGCCCCAACTCTCCGTCTCTCTCCCCACGCTTCTTGTGAGGGCGCGCCTCGCCGGGTAACCGAGCGGCCTTGCGACCGCTCAGTCCCCTAAGAACCGGACTTGAAAGTTTCCCTTCATCCGGCTCGAGCACTCAATAACGCCCTCTAAAAAAGGACGCAGCCTCATTCCATTACAAAATAAGACCTACTCGATACGGGTTTGCGGCCAACTCGCACGGCGATGGATAAATCCACCAGGCGTGTGTGAAGCTGCACCAACAGCTTGCGCCGTCATCATTTGCATTGCTTCATTGATTGGTTCTGCAAACGTTCTCGAGTTTGAGCACCACCGAGAAGTCTGCTCCGTTTCCGGCGAAGTAATGTTGTCCCAAAAAGGCAACGCAACCTCTATCTGCCCGATTACAGGGCAGCATTCGCTTTTTCTCAGTTCCGCTATCCGCATCGCCATCGATCCGCCTTACGGCTTCACTACCCCAATAGGGGAGCGATACGGACTTACCCTGTTCCGCTGAGAAGACACGATAGATTAGGCCTTCCCTGTACGCCGGCAGCGTGATGTGCCCATGACCGAGGATTATCGAGCCAGGGTACCCACTGCAAAAAGAGCGCATAGCATCTTCCGCTCCCCTAGTGTTACGACGCTTATGGGAATTTGCATATGCTGGCCATGCTATCAACCCTGGCCCCTGGCCACCTTGATGCTAGCAGCTGCACCATCCCCTCGCGGTTCCGATGCCGATCTCTCGATCGCGGGATACGTTGTCGGAGGGTTCCATGACGAGTCGTTACCTTCACGCCATGCCTCGTAGGGTAGTGCTGATGGGACAGCACGTCTGATGAATTCATCCTTTCTGCAGACAATCATCTCAGCAACTTTCAGGTCACAGCGATAAAGCACTAACGTAATCCGCCCGCAATCGACGGCACGTTCCCAATGATGCTTCCAACTTACCCACAAGCGAACTGCTGGCTCGCTTCAGAAGGCTCATTTCTATCCGATGACCGTGTCGAGCGGAATCAGGCCCCGCGCGGCTGAAGCATGTGCGAATGACAAGCGAATGACGCGCGAATGACAGCGAATGACGCGCGACACGAATGACGCGCGACTTGACGATGCAAGGTACCCCGCCTATACTTCGCGCATCAACGAGGCTGCACGACCAAAAGCCTGACGCCCTTGCAAGTAATTCAGGAAACTATCTATCTGCGATGAAGACCGGGTTTGCTCTTCCCAACATCGGGCCCGTCGCCACTGCCGAGGCTGTGGTCAAGGTGGCCCAGCGTGCTGAGGCTCTGGGCTACGATAGCCTTTGGACGATTGAGCGGTTGCTTTGGCCGGTCAAACCGCAGACACCCTATCCGGTTACACCCGATGGTTTGCTCCCGGAACAGTACAAATACAGTCTCGATCCCTTGGACACGCTGACGTTCGCAGCCGCCCACACCAAGACTATTACTCTGGGCACGAGTGTCCTCGATATTCCTTACCACAACCCGGTCACGCTGGGGCGCCGGCTGACCACAATCGACTTCCTCTCCAATGGCCGGCTGCGCGTGGGGCTTGGCTTAGGCTGGTCCAAGGACGAAATGGACGCCACCGGCGCGGACATGAAGCAGCGCGGCGCCATGGCGGACGAGTTTCTGCCGGCGCTGAAAGCCATTTGGACCACCAACCCGGTCGAATTTCACGGGAAGTTTTACCAGATTCCCAAGTCCTATCTGAATCTTAAGCCGGTGCAGAAGCCCCACCCTCCCATCTATCTAGCGGCTTTTGCCCCGGCCGCGATGAAGCGCCTGGCGACCATGGCCGATGGATGGAATCCGGTGGCGATTCCCGTGGACGGCATGGCACAAATGTTCTCTGCTGTGAAGCAAATGGCAAAAGAGGCGGGCCGTGACCCGTCGTCCTTGGTCATGGTGGTGCGGGGCAACCTGGAGGTTACCGACAAGCCGCTGGGCGACAAGCGAGTGATTTTTAGCGGCACAATGGAGCAGATCAAAGAAGACATTGCCGGATGCAAGCGGATCGGAGCGCATGAACTCTTCTTTGATCCGACTTTCCAGGCGCAGTCGCTGCAAGAGTGGCTTGCACTGATGGAGCAGTTTCGGAAGTTAGTGTAGGAAATCTGAACCAGCACTCCAATCCGTGGCAAAAGAATTCGCCAGCCCTTAGATCCGACCCCAGGAAGTGATACGCTCCGGAGTGATCCGGATGACGGGTGCGTCATCGGAAAGCATTGCTGCCGCATACTGCGGATATTTCGCTCGCAGCTGACGGATGGCAAGGGCACGTTCCTGATGTGCTGATTTCGGAATCAGCTTCGCCTTCCCACGCACCAGGATGTACCAGAGCTTTTTCCAGTCTTCGCGGTACTCGTCGATGATGAGTGCGATTTGTGGCGATGCCATGATGTGCCGCAGCCGCGCGAGCCTCTCTGGTGCCACACGCTTCGGTTTCCGGTCCACTGCCGAATAGAAAACCTTGCCATCGTAGACAAAACAGACTGGCACGATATGAGGTCCATACTCCGCATCCAGCGTTGCAAGGCGCGCAACCCTGGCCGCTTCGAGTTTCGCCTGGATCGCGTTCGAAATCGGTTGTAATTTGCGAGGCACGGAAACACTCCGAATCGCACTGTATCCGGCCCAAGCGCGCCGTGTTAGCCGGTCGAGTGAGCAACTGATGCGTGACTCCCCACTCAGACAATTGCAGCAGTATGCGTCACCCGGCGGACCTGCGCTGATTAGATTCTCCCATACCCTTCAGATTCCAAACCGCCGAAATCGTGATGCAAGAGCCTCTGCACCAGCCGAGGACCACAAGGCTGTTTACCCGCGATCTTTCTTTCCGCGCGTTCTGGAAAACGTGGACGAGCCGTTTGCTAATCTTGACCGGAAGAAACCCAGGGTTGGCCGAGGTCGGCCAACTCCCGCATTCTCGGCAAACCTTCCCTTACCGGACTATGGAAGGGTTGTCCGTATCCAGGACTTAGGGCTAGTGACTTCTACGAGAAGCCGACCAGCCAAGTGGATAGTTTCCGAGCGGACGACAAATCGAGAGTCACCATGCCGGACAACCACTCCTCGTACATCCGGATTCGCCGCACGCAGCGGATAAAAGCACGGCCCTTCCGAAAACTGCTATCCTGCGCCCATGCGCACACGCGTGGTAGTGCTGGGTGCCGGCTTCGGAGGCCTTGAGCTGACGACGATCCTTTCGGACGCCTTCGGCAATGCCGTCGAGATCGTGCTCATCGACAAGAACGATGCGTTTGTCTTCGGCTTTTCGAAACTCGACGTGATGTTCGGACGGCAGATGCCGGCCGAGGTGCGCCATCCGTACCGCGACATTGTCAAGCCGGGGGTGCGATTTTTGCAGTCCACGGTGCGGTCGATTGACCCGAAAGCCCGGCGGGTGGTGGCCGACGATGGAACGTTCGAAGCGGATATCCTGGTGGTGGCGCTGGGCGCCGACCTCGATCCGGCGGCCACATCGGGACTGGTGGGAGGTGGCAACGAGTTCTACTCGGTGGCGGGCGCCTTCGGCTTGCGCGACCTACTCCCTCGATTCGAGCGGGGTCCAGTCATCATTGGGGTGACAGGAAAGTCCTTCAAGTGTCCTCCCGCGGCGCTGCTGCTGCACGATTACCTCGTCGCTCGGGGGCGGCGTGAGGCGACCGAAATCTCGGTGGTGATGCCCTTCGGCACGCCCATTCCCCCTTCGCCCGACACCTCGCAGGCGATCCTCGCCGCGTTCGCGGACCGCGGCATCAGGTTCGTGAAGGACAGCCTAGTGAAGGCACTCGACCCGGGCAGGAAGGTGGCCGTGTTGAGCGACGGGGCCGAGATGCCATACGAGTTGTTTCTCGGCGTGCCAGTGCATCGTGTGCCGCAGGTGGTGGTCGAGTCCGGGCTTGCCGCCGATGCCTATGGCTGGGTGCCGGTGAACAAGAAAACGCTGGAAACGAACTTTCCCGGTGTCTATGCGGTGGGCGACGTGAACGGGGTGGGCACGGCTAAGGCGGGTGTCTTCGCCGAAGGCGCGGCGCGCGTTGTCGCGGCCGGGATCATCGCGCAGCTCCGTGGAGGGCCGTCACCGGAGGCTTACAAAGGGGATGGCTCTTGCTATGTGGAGTTCGGCCACGGCCAGGTCGGAAAGGTTCACGTGGACTTTCTGAGCGGCCCAAGACCTGTGGGCACCTTCCACGGGGCATCCGAGGCACTCGTCGCCGAGAAAGCTCATTTCGGATCCAGCCGGCTCCAGCGCTGGTTCGGACAACCGCCGTCGTAATTTGGGCAAGTCGAACGGGTAAGTCTGCCTTAGGGAGATCGATATGGCGAAGGTATATCTCATTAGTTGCCGTGACGCTGGTGTTGATTGCGACTTTCAGGCCCGGGGTTCGAGCCTGGACGAGGTCATGCAACTTTGTGCCGACCACGGTGCCAAGGAACACAACATGAAGGGGTTTGGCCCTGACCTGTATAGGAAGATGCGAGGTTGTGTGAAGACCCTGGAGGAAGGAACATCAGGGCCGACGAGCTGAAAGGCCTGGTGCAGTCGCAACACTTCCCACAACCCGACATCTGACAACCTGGGACCGGAGTGATTCTGAATCAAAGCACCCAACAACTCTGATCCCCAATCATGTGAACTTTCGAAGAGTGAGGGAGCAGCGGTCGAACAGAGTTGCGATGGCGGCCCAGCGAGCGGCGGGGAGTCGATACACCGTACAACGGAAATTTGGTGGCGGCCCCCGCGAGCGGCGGTGGGACCCAAAATTCTCTTCGACCGCCCCCGTCAGGCCCCCCGTCCCTCTTCTCTCAATTTCCCCCGTGGGGTGGCCACGCGGTGGAGACTATGGGTGCGGGCGGCGTGGCAGAATTTTTCCATCGGCGTGGGCGTGGAGTTAACTTGCCATTTCACATGGCCGATTTTATGTCTGCCTGCACAAATCCCAAGTATGCAGGCCAAAAGAGTGCTCGGCCTGATTACGTGCGCATCACACAAGACTCAAAAGCGGCAGAGTTGTTTCTTCACCGTGCGGCCATTACCGCAGTCTCCGCCGTGCATTGCGGAATCTCTTGCATCGTGCCAATGGATTTTATAGAAACGTCAGTTCCTTATTGGAACTCAGGGATGTGGTTCCTCCCTACGCTCTGGCAGCACGCATGTGCATCGAAAAGCTACATCAATGGGAGCGACTGTTTGCTATTGGGGAGCCTGCTGAATACATATTCGAGGCTGGAGACTTTGAGCAAGGAAAGTTTGCCGAGTTGATGATTGATGAGGGGCAAGCGGCCCCGATTTACAAAGACAAAAAAGATTTCGCCGGATTGCAAGGGGCGGATTTGTACGCTTGGGAACAATTCAATGCCCTCAAGAAGTTCGACAAACCCGGCTACGTGCCTAGTCTAGGGAGCCTGCTAGTTGGCTGATTTGGGGCATTCCCAAAATGCACGTAGAAGCCACGTTAGAGGTGCTGATTAACCTGTGCGAGAAAAAAGGAATCGACCCAAGAACCGGATTTAGAAAATAGAAAAGCTGCGGTTGAGTCAAAAACCACCAGCGCACGGCTGGCGCACGATAGGAGCACTACATGCCCGAATTCCACCGAGCGCAGGAGTATAGATCACAATTCTGACGGTGGCTGGCGTCAGAGCAGCGGACACACCCGATTTGCAAAGCGGCATTCATGATCTAATGGGCTGAAAATGAACCAATCAACAGTGGTACCTCCCGGACTCAGGCTGGCCGTGTCAGTCGAAGATTCGCGGACGGCAGAAGCGTTGCCGGACAGTTACGCATTCGTGGTCAACGTGTCGAGACTCGTGGGTGCCACCAGTTTCAGCCTAGCTTCGGGTCACGAACTGAGGCGTGCGAACGCTGGGGAAATAACAAACATCAGAGAAACAATTCAGAGGATGAGGCACTCGCCTATAACGACATCGCCATGGGATAACCGACGGCGCGACGACGGTAACATTGAACTCCTACCGGAGTCGGAGTGGCGGTATTTCGTCATTAGTTTTCAGGGCACCAACGACACGCTGGTAGAACTCGAAGAAGTATTCAGTCTCCTACCCTTTGAACCTAAGATTGGGTTTACCGTGGTACACGTTCAGGGGGTTCCGGGATTGTTGTGGCATCCCGGACGTTGGTTTAACCTGCTGGAGGACGCTTGGTGGTGGCGTCTCCAATTCCTCGATGTGACCGAATCCGACATAGAAGCTATCACGGCAACCCACGCTCGGCTTCAGCAGCATGATCATCGCCTAGTCGATGTCAAGCGCCTAGCAAGACAGCTTCAGGACTTAGACGCTTTGCCGCCCCATTCGCCATTGCGGTTCTTAGGCTACTTCGCAATACTGGAATCGCTGCTGACTCATCCGCCGAAACAAACCGACCCCTACGACTCCATTACACAGACAACGTGGTTCAAGATTAAGAATCGTGCGTACTCGCAGTCACAGGGTCGCGAAGAGTTGTTCGACCGCGAACGCCACAAAGAACCAGTTCCCGGCTGGCACAGTTGTGATCTCGCTTGTGAGGCGGGTGAACCATGACTCAACTGTGATAGCCAAGACTTGACCTTGCACGCCGTGCTGTCGGATGGGGACAATACTGTCAGGTAGACCCTTGGGTGGGGGCGAACAAACGGCGCAAGCTAGTGCTGACGCCTGATTTCGTCAACTATCCTGCCGTCAGGTCCTCGTCCCTTTGATTGTTATGATTACTTCCGGATCAGCGTCACTCGCGCAGGAATCCGTTTTACTGCTTAGGCCCCGTTATCTTCTCGACGCGTACCACGGTGCATTTCACCTCTTTCCCGGCCGTGGTTTTTAGTTTGCCCTTGTCACCTTCGACCTCATACTTCACATCGCTGCCCACAACAAAGTCAACCGCTTTCACGGAGGTCTTCGGACTACTCCGGCAGGTGTAATGGTTCCCCGAAGCCTCGAAAATAAAATCGTACTGCTGGTTCTTTTTCTCCTTAGTATCGGTAGTGCCCGCTGGCTGAACATCCTTCAGGATTGTCGCTCCTGCGTCCTTTTTGGCAGCACTTGCAGTGAGAGCGCCGACCATTGTCAAAAGCAGCACTGCGATCCATCTTTGCATGGTCCGACCTCCAGAATCCGACGTGCCATTGTATATGAGTCAACGAGACTCCCGGAAACCAGCACCAGCTCGTTGTTGGCAAAGAAATCGCCTTCACACCAGCCAATTTTCAATGAATGTAATCGCCTGTTTTCGCCAACTGACTTGGGACTCGCTAAACTTGGTGTATGATCCGGCTGAATCTCGTCTTCGATGCTGTCGTTCCATTGCCGGAAGATGTTTTCGACCTCAATGTTCGCGCTGGGGGTGAGAGAAAGATAGTGTGGACAGCGGGTAGAGTGCCGATGCCTAGACGGGTACTTACTTGAAGTCTGATTGCCAGTTCTCGACAAGGGTGATGGGAGCAGCTTTTTCCGGCGTAGCGGTATTCACAATGAAACGCTTTCCGTCTGGGGAGACATCATAAGGAAAGATGGTATTTGTTTACCGTGTCGGTACCGTGTGACAACTAGCTACTGAATAATCTGCTGGAAATTCCGCAACTTCGGCTACGTTAAGGTGCGAGAGTTAGAGCATGGCGTGGCCAAAGCCCCTCAATGCCGCTGGGATCATTAAGCGCCTAAAGGAGAAGGTCGCCTGGCTGCAGCAGCGGTGGCAGAATACACGTCGCGAGAATGAGCGGTTGCGCCAGGAAAACGAGGAATTGCGGCGGCGGGAAAAGCAACTGGAGCGAGAACACGAACAACTGCGGCAGGAGCAGGAACGGCTACTCGGGAGCGGGAACGGTTACGCCAGGAGAACGAGAGGCTGAAGCGGCAACTGGAAGAAGCCCAGCGTGCCAACCGACGGCAGGCGGCTCCTTTTTCCCGCAGACGGCGGAAAGCGAACCCAAGGCCACCAGGGCGTAAGTGCGGCAGCGCCTACGGCCAGCGTCACAGCAAAGCTATTCCAGAACAAGTGGATGAGGTGATCGTCGTGCCCTTGCCCGCACACTGTGGCTGCGGGGGTACGGTGAAAATGGAGAAGGTAGAATCGCAATATCAGCACGAGGTGGTGCGCAAGACCATCTGGAGGCGCTTTGACATAGCGATCGGCCGCTGCCAGGCATGCCAACAGCGGGTGCAAGGGCGAGATTCGCGGCAGACCTCTGACGCCCTAGGAGCCGCAGCCGTGCAACTGGGTCCGCATGCCTTGGCGTTGGCAGTCAAGATGAACAAGGGTTTGGGGATACCGCACGGCGATGTGGCCACAGTGTTACAGGACAGTTTTGGTCTGCAAGTGCACCGCAGCACGATTTGCCGGGCGGTGGAGCGGGTAGCGCGTCGGGGCGAACCCACCTGGCATGCCCTGCGCGATGCAGCTCGCCGCAGTCCGGTGAACGCGATCGATGAAACTGGCTGGAATGTCGAAGCCCAACTGCAATGGTTATGGGTGGTGGTGAGCGAGCAGGTAACCTTCTGCGACATATTGCCGGGACGAAGCTTCGAACAAGCGGCTGCCATGTTGGGAACCGATTACGCAGGCTGGCTCACCCACGACGGCTGGGCGGTGTACTACAAGTTTCTGCGGGCGGGACATCAAAGCTGCATCTCGCATCTGCTGCGCCGCAGCCGCGACATGGCCGAGATAGGCTCAGCGGCGGCCGCCCGCTTTCCGCTGGCCGTGAAAGCCATCCTGGAAAAAGGCTTGGCTTTGCGGGACCGGTACGGAAAGCAGGAGATCTCGCGCCACGGATTGTGGACGGCCACAGGACGGCTAGAAGTCGAGTTGGATCGCCTCTTGACCCGACCCTATCGAGATTCCGCCAACCGCAGGCTGGCGAAACATCTGAGTCGGGAGAGGCCGTACCTGTTCACCTTTCTTTATTGTCCGGGACTGGATGCGACCAACAATGCTGCCGAGCGCGCCTTGCGCCCGCTGGTGGTGGCGCGCAAGAACTGGGGTGGGAACCGAACCGAGAAAGGAGCACGGGCGCAGGCCGTGCTCAGCAGCATCCTGGCCAGCGCACCGCAGCAGGAGAAGAACCCACTGGATCGGTTGATCGAATTACTGGTGAGTAAAGACAAAAGCAAGATCCTGGATCTACTGCCGCCCACCCGAGGTGCCCCCCAAGACGGCTGCTCGGCGCCCGCATGTGAGACTGCGGTAACTCATCGGTTCCGGTCGCCATCGCGGGCAAAGTGTGCACTTCCCAGAGAATCCGTTGCTTTTTATGCCGTGGCGGCTTCGCTGGGTAGCGTCCCGGCAGCTGTCCAACCATGACAGTGGAATCTTACGCATCTCCACGAGGAAACCTGGGGAGCGTTCCTGGGTGCTTACACTTCTGTGGCCGACTCTTCAGCGGGGCGGAGCTGGAGTTGATCGCGGAGATCGCGCGGGACTACGCCGGATTGGCCATCACGGAAATGGCGCGCACGGTATGTGAGTTGCTGGACTGGAAGCGGGCGAACGGACGACTGAAAGACCAGGAATGCCGCCAGTTACTGGAACAACTGCGCGATCAGGGGTGGCTGAAGCTACCGCCGATGCGAAACTCAGGACCGCATGGGCCCCGGCAGATCCGGCTGAGTGAAGCCAGTGCGCCGCAAGCCAGAGTGGAAGGCAGGGCGGGAGAGTTCGAACCGCTGGAGTTGTGGGTCGTCGAGAGCCGCGCGGAAAGTCAGTTGTGGACGGAGCTGATCGAGCGCCATCACTACTTGCACTACCGCGTACCGGTGGGAGCGAACCTGCGTTATCTGGTGCGATCGGGGCAGAGGGGAGGAAGTGTGCTGGCCTGTTTGTTGTGGTCCTCGCCCGCGTGGAAGATGGCGGCCCGCGATGAGTGGATCGGCTGGAATGCGGAGCAAAGGGTGCGCAATCTACAGTTGATTGTGAACCATAGTCGGTTTCTGGTGCTGCCCTGGGTGCACGTGAAGGGGCTGGCGAGCAAGATTCTGGCGCAGAGCGCACGCCAACTCCCGATCGATTGGGAGCGTCGCTACGGTTACCGACCGTTGTTGCTGGAAACCTTGGTGGAGGCACAGCGATTCCGCGGAACTTGCTACCGGGCGGCGAACTGGATCCACACCGGGCAAACCTCCGGACGCGGCCGCATGGACCGGGAGCACAAGACTCACGGTCAAGCGGTCAAAGATATCTACCTTTATCCGCTGGCGCGCAACACGCGGCAGCGGCTATGCGTGGGTTAACATTTTGAGGAGAGCGTACGATGTCGGCGAAAAACAGCGCAGTCGTGCCAGAAATCTATCAACTTAAGGTCACTCTGCTCGGCACGAGCCCGCCGATCTGGCGTCGGCTGTTGGTGCCGGCAGACCTGACGCTGGCGCAGTTGCACGACGTGTTGCAAGCTGTGATGGGATGGCAGGAGTGCCACATGCACGAATTCAGCGCTGGGGGCCGACACTTCGGGCGGCCCAATCCGGAAGACCGGTTCATGGGAATGCCCCCGGTCGAAAATGAGCACACGGTGCGTCTCTCCAGAGTGTTGGGCAGGGTCGGCGCCAAGGCCGTCTACACGTACGATTTTGGCGACAGTTGGGAGCACGGCATTGTCCTGGAGAAACGCCTGTGTGCCGATCCCACCACGGCCTACCCGGTGTGCACGGGCGGCGAACTCGCCTGTCCCCCTGAGGATTGCGGGGGCATTGGAGGATTTTACGATCTGCTGGATGCTCTCAGAGACCCCGCGCACGAACAGCACGACGAAATGAACGATTGGGTCGGCGACGATTACGACCCCGACGCTTTCTCCATCGATGCTGTGAACCAGATGCTCACGCCTTTGCGTCGGCGCCGGATCGAAACCTCACGCAATTGGTCACCGGCACGGTAAA
>CAVZXU010000016.1:0-267500 GCA_963779255.1 Terriglobia bacterium
ACATTCTGTCTTATTCGATCACCTCGTCCGCGATCGCGACCAGTGTCGGCGGGACGATGAGCCCGAGCGTCTTGGCAGTCTTAAGGTTTATTGCCAGTTCAAATGTGGTTGGCGATTTCGAAGGCAGATCGGCCGGCTTTGCACCTTTCAAGATGCGGTCGACGTAACCGGCCGCACGGCGGAAAATGTCGGTAGTGTCAGGCCCGTAGAAATAAGCCGCCTTCCACCACGAATTGTCGATAGACCGATATCGTCGGCATTCGATGCTGCAGCGCCAGCTGTGCGATTTCCTTGATATTGTCGATGATGAATGGGTCTCCTGGGGCAATCAGGCCGCTGCCTGGATCGCGTGTGAGTTTGGCGATAGTGATTTCGATTTCAGCCGTGTCATGAACGGGCGCCGCGGTGACTCGGCTTTGATCGACCGCGGCATAGTCTCGAACGAGCGAAGGTAAATGTCATAGTACGGAGCCACTGCGGGGTTGAACATCAACTTGGCCTGAGAAAGGTTGGGTACCACGTCGTTCAGCATTGCCAACCATTTCCCGACCATTTCGAACTCTATAAAGGTGAAACCGGTAACATTGCCGCCGGGGTGCGCCAAACTCGAAATGAAGCCTTGGCCAACCGGATCATTGACCACCGCGAATACGATCGGAATGATGCTTGTCGCCCGCCGCAGCGCAGCCACCACCGGCGACGTATTGCCGAGGATGACGTCCGGCTTAAGTTCGCCCCAGTTCCGCCGCATACCCCCTGATGCGGTCACGTCACTAGCAGCAAAGCGATAGTCGATGTGGATATTGCGCCCCTCCACCCATCCGAGGTCTCGCAAGCCCTTTTGGAATGCCTTTACGCGCGACTTTGTTTCCGGATGATCTTCGGCGATCCCAAAAAGCAGACTGACGCGCCGCATTCGGTCGGCCTGCTGGGCCCGAGCCGCGAGCGGAAGGAAAGCCGCCGCGCCGCCCAGGAATGCGATGAAGTTGCGCCGTCTCATGCAAGATTGCCCATCGAGGCCAAAGCGTACCAAAGGGCAAGGTTGTGCGTCACAGCAAAATTGGTCGCCGATGTCGCAGTTGGGTCATTTTCGACCGACCCGGCCAGTCTTGCCTACCGGTCGATGTCCGCTTCGCCCCGAAAGCGGATCTGAGGGCGTGCCTTGGCGAGACCTGCCGGACATACACCACCTGCTACAATCGCTTCGTTCGCTGGGGCCGGGCGGGCGAAGGATTGGCCATCGTGCTTGATCTCGTGAATCCACTCGGGGCCGGACGGCGGCTGGTCGGCTGTTGAAGGGGAGGCAAGGTTCGATGAAACTAGAACGTGGCGGCATCAGCCTCAAATAAGACGAGGGTCGGCGGTCCAAGTCTCTAATTCGGCAGGCTGCATCTGATATTAGCTCAGTGGACCCTCGCTTCAGAACAATTCAGCTCCGCCCATAGGACTCGCCGGTCGCCCTGTGGCAGGCTGAGAGTGCGGGAAACCGACTTCCGGGGAGGAAGTCCCCATGCTCGGCATAGGACGGCGCGAGTTCATCACGCTGCTCGGCGGTGCGGCGGCGGCGTGGCCGCTTGCGGCCCGCGCGCAACCGGGGGCGATGCCGGTGGTCGGGTTCCTCCGCAACACGTCGCTCGCCGACGCGGCCTATCTTGTGACCGCGTTCCGCCAGGGCTTGAAGGAAGCAGGCTTCGTCGAAGGCCAAAACGTCGCGATCGAATACCGCTGGGCGCAGGGCCAAAACGATCGACTGCCGGTGCTCGCGGCCGAACTGGTTCATCGTCAGGTGGCCGTGATTGCGGCCGGCGGCACTCCTTCGGCGCTGGCGGCCAAGGCCGCAACCACGACGGTGCCGATCGTCTTTACAACCGGGGGCGACCCGGTCAGGGAGGGCCTTGTCGCCAGCCTCAATCGGCCGGGCGGCAACGTCACGGGCGTGAGCTTTCTCACCGCTCTGTTGGCGGCGAAGCGACTGGAGCTGCTGCGCCAGTTCGTGCCCAAAGCGACGACAATTGCCCATCTGGTAAATCCGAACATTCCCAATACCGAGGCGGATCGAAGAGAGGTGCAAGCCGCGGCGCATGCAGTCGGCCAGCAACTCCTCGTTCTCGATGTCAGCAGCGAGCGCCAAATCGAGACAGCTTTTGCGACCTTGGTTCAACGCGGCGCTGGTGCGCTGCAAGTCGGCACTGGCACGTTCTGGCTCTCCCAACGGGAACGAGTTGTCGCGCTGGCGGCCCGACATGGGATTCCGGCGATGTATCCCTTGCGCGAGTTTGTCGCGGCCGGCGGCCTGATGAGCTACGGACCCAGTATAACGGACGTCTATCGCCAGGCCGGCATCTATACCGCGCGGATACTCAAGGGGGAAAAACCGGCCGACCTACCGGTCATCCAGCCCACCAAATTCGAGTTGGTGATCAACCTCAAGACCGCAAAGACGCTCGGCCTCGTCGTGCCAGATAAGCTGCTCGCACTTGCGGACGAGGTGATTGAGTGAAACGCCGCGAGTTCATCACGCTGCTCGGGGGTGCGGCCGCGTGGCCGCTCGCGGCACATGCGCAGCAACCGGGAATACCGGTGATCGGGCTCCTTGGGAGTGCAACGGCTAGAGAGTGGGCACCTTCAGTAGCCGCATTCCTGCGCGGCTTGAGCGAGGCCGGCTTTGCCGAGGGCCGGGACGTTGCAATCGAATATCGTTGGGCCGAAAATCAATACGATCGGCTGCCGTCCCTGGTGGCCGAATTGATTCACCACCAGGTGTCCGTGATCGCCGCCTTGACCACCCCTTCTGTAATCGCAGCAAAGGCAGCCACTTCAACCATACCTATTGTTTTCACTACCATCGCGGATCCGGTGCAGATCGGTCTCGTCGCGAGCCTAAACCGTCCAGGCGGCAATCTCACAGGTGTAACCTTCCTAAACGTCGAGATTGTGCCGAAGATGTTAGAGCTACTGCATGAGGTGGTTCCTACGGCTACCACGATGGCCGCACTCGTCAACCCGACGAATCCCAATGCCGATACCTGGTCTACAAGTCTGCAGGTCGCTGCGCGCACGCTAGGGCTCGAACTCAACGTCCTGAAGGCAAGCGCCGAGCGCGATATTGATAGGGCCTTCGCAACCCTAATCCCACTGCGGGTTGGCGGGCTCGTCATAGTCAACGATGTCTTTCTCATCACACGCGAGGAACAACTCGCTGCCCTGGCGCTTCGCCACAGGGTGCCGACGATCTTCCAAACGCGCGCATCCGTCGTAGCCGGCGGGCTGATGAGCTACGCGGGCAGTGCCTCGGATGCCTATCGTCAAGCTGGCGTATATACCGGCCGAGTTCTCAAGGGCGAGAAGCCTGCAGACCTGCCGGTCCAGCGATCCGCGAAAGTCGAATTGGTAATCAATCTCAAAACAGCCAAGATGCTTGGTCTCACTTTCCCGCTTACGCTGCTTGGTCGCGCCGACGAGGTGATCGAATGAAGCGGCGCGCAGTTCATCACGCTGCTCGGCGGCGCGGCGGCAGCCTGGCCGCTCGCGGCGCGGGCGCAGCAGTCGGAGCGCATGCGACGCATCGGGGTGTTGATGTCGGCGTCTGAGAACGACAAGGGATATCAGGCTTTGCTCGCCACATTCCGTGGCGAACTCAACAAACTGGGGTGGGAGGAGGGTCGCAATCTTCGAATGGACTATCGCTGGAAGGCTCTCGACGCAGAGTCGAGACAACGATTGGCGAAGGAACTCATCGCATTGCAGCCCGACCTAATGCTTGCGCAAAGCACCCCCACCACCGCCGTGCTACTGCGACAAACGTCCACCATCCCGATCGTCTTCTTTAGTGTTGGCGACCCGGTCGGCGAAGGGTTCGTCAAGAGCCTGCCGCGACCGGGCGGCAACGTCACCGGCTTTATCAATATGGAAGCCTCGATGAGCGGCAAGTGGCTTGAGCTGCTCCAGGAGATTACGCCTGGGCTCAAGAGGGTCGTCATCTTGTTCAACCCAGCAACGGCTCCAGGTGGCGGTTCATATTATTTGGATCCATTCAACACCGCCGTTCAGTCTTCAGGGATTCAGTCCATCGCTGCCCCTGTTCACGACACGTCCGAAATCGAATCCGTGATTGCCGCACAGGCCCGCAAACCCAACAGTGGCCTTGTCGTGATGTCGGACGTGTTCCCGCTCGTCCATCGGACAGAGATTGCGGCGCTCGCAGCGCGCTATCGTCTTCCCGCCGTCTATCCGTACCGTCAATTCGTCGAGGTCGGTGGCCTTTTATCCTATGGAAATGACCTGAGCGATAACTATCGGCGCGCCGCCACCTCTACAGATCACATTCTGCGCGGTGAGCAGCCGAGCGATCTTCCTGTCCAGGTACCGGTAAAGTTCGAATTGGTGATCAACCTGAAGACCGCCAAGGCGCTCGGCATAGAGGTGCCGCCGTCGCTGCTCGCCCGCGCCGATGAGGTGATCGAATGAGCAACTGTCATGTTGTCGCAGCGAGATCGCTGATCGATTCGGTCGCGTCAAGGCTGGCGCTTCGCGCCCCCGCGCTGCGCGCGGCTACGGCCTTGACTTGGCCAAATCGATCAGCGCAACGGCTACCGTGCGGTCGTCACGCTGTTCCGACCACTAGGACGGTCATGACCCAGCCCCCGTCACCTCTCACAATGCTCTTTTCCCGTCATACAAAACGTCGCGAGTTCACGGTACGGTTCTGTTAGGATTGACGGCCTCCATCCTTGGGGCTGGGGGCCTCCCGACCGGAACGGGACCACTGACTGTGCTGACGAGGTGACCTTGTCTCGTAAGGGGGCGAAGGACCGAACGCAGGGTCGCAAGCTTCGTTCGATAGGAACGAAGGCAAAAACGCGCGTTGCTCCGTCGGATAAGTCCCAAGCGACCTTAATAACGAAGCTCAAGGCGCACGCTCGCGATCTCGAAAAGAAGCTTGAAACCCGCACCCGTGAGCTGTCCGAGGCGTTGGAGCAGCAGACCGCGACCTCCGAGGTGCTGCAGGTCATCTCGACGTCGTCCGGGGAGTTGGAGCCGGTTTTCGAGACCATACTCGTAAACGCGGTGCGCATTTGCGAGGCCACTTTCGGAAACATGTATCTCCGCGATGGAGAGGTTTTTCGTATCGCTGCGGCGCACAATACGCCACCCCCACTCCTTGAGCATCGTCGGCGCGTACCCCTACAACGTCCAACATCCGCCTTTGGCCGCATGGTGAGGACCAAGGAGGTAGTCCATGTCGCCGACCTGTTGGCAGACCCAAGGTACGCCGAGCGCGAACCAGAGATTGTCACCGGCGTCGAGCTTGGTGGCATTCGGACTCTTCTCATCGTGCCGATGCTCAAGGAAAAGGACCTGATCGGGGCGCTCACGATTTACCGGCAAGAGGTCCGTCCCTTCAACGACAAGCAGATCGACCTAGTTAAGAATTTTGCCGCCCAAGCCGTCATCGCCATCGAGAACACGCGCCTGCTCAACGAACTGCGCGAGTCGCTGCGACAGCAGACCGCGACCTCCGAGGTTCTGCAGGTCATCTCCAGCTCGCCCGGTGAACTGGAGCCCGTATTCAATGCGATGCTGGAGAACGCGGCGCGCATCTGCGAGGCGAGTTACGGCGCGCTTTGGCTACGTGACGGTGATGGCTTCCGCTACGCTGCGCTCCACGGCGATCTGCCACAGGTCTGGATCGACTCCCTTCGCGACGGCACTGTGACCCGCGTGCGGCCCGACACACCGCTGGCGCGCGTGGCGCAAACCCGAAAGCCCATCCAGGTCCCCGACATGGGGATGGACCCATCCTACCGGGCCGGTGATCCGTTGCCGGTCAGCGGCGTCGACATCGGAGGCATCAGGACTTTGGCTGCGGTGCCGATGGTCAAGGACGACATGTTGGTCGGCATTATCGCTATCTATCGAAAGAAAGTGCGGCCGTTCACCGACAAGCAGATCGAGCTGGTAACAAATTTCGCCAGTCAGGCGGTCATCGCCATCGAGAACACGCGCCTGCTCAATGAGCTGCGCCAGCGCACCGACGACTTAAGCGAATCGCTCGAGCAGCAGACTGCGACATCGGAGGTGTTGAAGGTCATCTCCAGCTCACCGGGCAAGCTGGAGCCCGTCTTCCAGGCCATGCTGCAGAACGCGGTGAGCATTTGTGAGGCCAAGTTTGGTAGCATGGTCTTATACGATGGCGACGCATTCCGACGGGTTGCCTTGCACGGCGCGCCAAACGCGTTCGCCGCCTTACAGGAACGCGACCCGATTGTCCCCCGCTCGGCACATTCTCTTTACAGGGTGGCTGACACGAAGCAACTCGTTCATATCGCTGACATGGCCCTGGAAAGCCCTGAAGAGCCAATCGCAAAATTCGCCGGCGGGAGGACCCTACTGATCGTGCCGATGCTTAAAGAGACCGAATTGGTTGGTGCGATCGGTATTTACCGGCAGGAAGTCCGTCCGTTCACCGACAAGCAGGTCGAGCTGGTCCAGAACTTTGCCGCCCAGGCCGTGATCGCCATCGAGAACACCCGCCTGCTCAACGAGCTGCGCAAATCGCTGCAGCAGCAGACCGCCACCGCCGAGGTGTTGGGCGTTATCTCCAGTTCGCCAGGCGAGCTTCAGCCGGTGTTCGACGCCATGCTGGCAAATGCGGTGCGTCTGTGCCAGGCCAGTTACGGCCACATGTGGCTCTGCGAAGGCAACGCATTTCGCACCGTGGCGCTTCATGGCGCGCTGCCGGCAGCGAACCAATGGCAAAGCGGAGCCTTGTTCCATGGCAGTCCGGAAGTCCCATCGGTCCACGCCGTCAGGACCCGTCAGCCGGTCCACGTTGCCGATCTTCGTACGACAAAAGCCTACCTTGCCGGCGATCAATTGGCGCGCGCTGGTGCCGACATCGCGGACATCCGCACATTGGTCGCCGTGCCGATGCTCAAGGAGAACGAATCGATCGGAGTTATAATCATCTACCGCAAGGAGGTCCGACCGTTCACCGAAAAGCAGGTCGAGCTTGTGAGCAACTTTCGCAGCAGGCCGTCATCGCTATCGAGAACACTCGGCTGCTCAACGAGCTGCGCAAATCGTTGCAGCAGCAGACCGCAACTGCCGACGTGCTCAAGGTCATCAGTCGCTCGACTTTCAACCTGCAAACGGTGCTCGATACCTTGGTCCAGTCGGTTGCGCGGTTGTGCGAAGCGGACATGGCGGCGCTGCTTCGCCTGACGGGCAGCGATCTACCAACATGCCGCGAGCCATGGTCTGCCAGCCGATTTTCATGAATTCATGACCAACATGCGGTTTGTACCAGGACAGGGCTCAATCACTGGACGAGCGGCCCTCACAGGGAACGTTGTCCACGTTACAGATGTCCTCAGTGAACCGGACTTCGAGCTCGTTGATGCCATGAAGAGAATTGGAGCGTTCGCACTGTGCTGGGCGTTCCGCTGTTGCGAGAAGGAATTCCGATCGGTGTCATTGTTCTGATGCGCCGGACCGTGCGGCCGTTCACCGACAAGACAGATCGAGCTCGCTACTACTTTCGCCGATCAGGCGGTGATTGCGATCGAGAACGTGCGGCTGTTCGACGAAATCCAGGACAAGAACCGTCAGCTGCAAATGGCGAGCGAGAACAAGTCGCAGTTCGTCTCCAGCATGAGCCACGAGCTGCGCACCCCGCTCAACGCCATCATCGGGCTTACCGAGATGATGGTCACCAACGCGGCGCGCTTCGGTACGGAAAAGGCGCAGGAGCCGCTGCAGCGCGTGAACCGCGCCGGGACCCACCTGCTTGGCCTCATCAATCAGGTGCTCGACCTGTCGAAGATCGAAGCCGGGAAACTTGAACTCAATCCTCAGACCGTGCAACTCGCACCGCTGATCGAAGAGGTGATCGGTACTGCGCGCCAGCTTGCCGAGCAGAACAAGAACCGCTTGATTCTCGACGCGCAGGAGAACCTCGGCGCTCTGACGGTTGACCCGATGCGGCTGCGGCAAATCCTGCTCAACCTGTTGAGCAATGCCTGCAAGTTCACCAAGGAGGGCGAGGTCAAGCTGCGGGCGAGCAGGGTGGCAACGGCGCGACTGGATCGAGCTGTCCGTCGCCGATACCGGCATCGGCATGACGCCGGAGCAGCAGGCGAAGCTGTTTGAGGAGTTCACCCAGGCCGATGCCACGACCGCGCAGCGTTTCGGCGGCACCGGGCTCGGCCTTGCCATCACCCGCAAGCTCGCCCGCATGATGGGCGGCGACGTGACAGTGACGAGCGAGCCGGGCAAAGGCTCGGCTGTTTACAGTGCGCCTGCCGGGCGGCGCGCCATCCTGACCAGCAGAGCGGATGAATTATTTCGGCTTCGCAGCAATGCGCCGAATGGTGGCGACCAGAGACTCGAACTCGATCGGTTTCACATCGAACTCATCGCATCCCGTGGCAATGGCCTTCTCGCGCTCGCTATCCAGCCGGGCAGCCCTTCTCTTCCCGGCGCGCCCGCCCGGCCGCCGGGGGTTTGCCCGGCTCCGGCGGCGCGTCTGGCAGCACGCGCACCTAGTCAATGTCCGCCTCGCTCCGAATGCTACCGAATTGATGCGCCGGAGAGAACGTCGCGAAGTGCCATAAGGCGACATATGCAGTGCAGCAATTTGGCGTCGGCGTTGGCAGCTTGTTTGCGCTTTCGTAGCTATCAGGCAGGCAGACGCACCGTGAACACGGAGCCCTTGCCCGGTTCGCTCGCCACGGTCACATCGCCGCCCATCATGCGCGCGAGCTTGCGGGTGATGGCAAGCCCGAGCCCCGTGCCGCCGAAGCGCTGCGCGGTCGAGGCATCGGCCTGGGTGAATTCCTCGAACAGCTTCGCCTGCTGCTCTGCCGTCATGCCGATGCCGGTGTCGGAGACAGCGAAGCTCGACGCAGTTGCGGCCATTGCTCACCTTGCGCGCCGCAAGCTTGACCTCGCCCTGCTTGGTGAACTTGCAGGCATTGCTCAACAGGTTGAGCAGGATTTGCCGCAGCCGCATGGGGTCCACGGTGAATGCGCCGAGGTTCTCTTGAGCGTCCACGACGAGGCGGTTCTTGTTCTGCTCGGCAAGCTGTCGCGCGGTGCCGACAACCTCATCGATGAGCGGCGCCAGCTGCACGGTCTGAGGATTGAGCTCAAGTTTCCCGGCCTCGATCTTCGACAGGTCGAGTACCTGATTGATAAGGCCAAGAAGGTGGGTACCCAGCGCGGTTCACGCGCTGCAGCGGCTCCTGTGCCTTTTCCGTGCCGAAGCGCGCCGCGTTCGTGACCATCATTTCGGTAAGCCCGATGATGGCGTTGAGCGGGGTGCGCAGCTCGTGGCTCATGCTAGAGACGAACTGCGACTTGTTCTCACTCGCCATTTGCAACTGTCGGTTTTTGTCCTGAATTTCGTCGAACAGCCTCACGTTCTCGATCGCGATGACCGCTTGGTCGGCGAAGGTTTGAACCAGCTCAATTTGTTTCTCGGTGAAAGGCCGTACCGTCTTGCGCTGCAAGCTGAGAACGCCGATGGGCGTTCCTTCCCGGAGCATCGGAACAGCAAGAAGGGTACGAAACCCCCCGATCTTCTGGCCTTCGGTATAGGTGTATTCCGTGTCGGTCAGGACATCCGAAATGTGTGTGATGGTGCCCTCGACGAGGGCTCGACCGGTCCCCGTTCCTCTGTCGATCGCGGCCGGATGGGTCGCCACGAACTCTTTGTATTCGGGCGAGAATCCAAACGTCGCTTCGAAGTGATAGTAGCCATCTTTCGGTCGAGCCAAGACGGCCATATCGGCTTCGCACAGAAGCGCCGCCGACTGGACCAGTGCGGTCAGTACAGTCTGCAGATCAAAAGTCGAGCGGCTGATGATTTTCAGCACGTCGGCGGTGGCCGTCTGCTGCTGCAAGGATTCACGTAGTTCGTTGAGCAGCCTTGTGTTCTCGATCGCTATCACAGCCTGGTTGGCAAAATTCTGCACCAGCGCGATCTGCTTGTCAGTAAAGGGCCGCACCTCCTGGCGATAGATGATGATTGCCCCAACCAGCTCCTTATCCTTGAGCATGGGCACGACGAGTGTCGATCGCGCGCCGCCGAGCTTCGCTGCATTGCCGGGCTTCGGCTCGGCAGCATAATCGGCGGTGTGGGCCAACTGCCTTGTCTTTGCGGCCTCATGGAAACGATACGTCTGCCAGGCCTCGTTAACGTCTTTGGTCACTCGTTGGAAACGCGAGAGTATCCAATGATCTTCGAGAGTGGTTGCCTGGAAGCCGGCAAGACCCGGACCCAGCTTCCTCAGGAATTCCTGCTGCTTCCATGCTCCTGCCTGCTCGGCTCGATCCACGTTCATGAACATGAACCGGGCCGCATTCCATATCTTGTTGGCAAACGCCCGATAGCCATCAGTGCGGCTCTCGCTGAACGCGATATCCGTGCCTGGGGCTGCCATGGCCGCGAGTGTGAAGCGCGTCGCATCCGTTCCGAAGCGCTGAATTATTTCCAGCGGATCAATCACGTTCCCTTTGGTCTTAGACATTTTCTGCCGCTCGGCATCGCGCACCAGGGCGTGGATGTACACCTGGCGGAAGGACACGCTGTCATCTTTCTTGTCCGCCCAGCCGCTGGCCTGCTTCAGCGCCGGGTCTTGCTGGTGGCCTTGCATGAAATGGCAGCCGAACATAATCATGCGGGCCACCCAGAAGAACAAGATCTCGTAAGCGGTAATCAAAAGCGTGGTCGGATAGAAAACCTCCTGCGCGCGCGTCTTCTCCGGCCAGCCCAGCGTGGTGAAGGGCAGCAGCCCCGACGAAAACCAGGTGTCCAGCACATCCGTATCCTGCTTCAATTCCGATTCGTCGCACTTCGAACATTTTGCCGGCGCCTCGCGGGCGACAATAATTTCGCCACACTTGCAGTGCCACGCCGGAATGCGATGCCCCCACCACAACTGCCGCGAAATGCACCAGTCGTGGATGTTGTGCATCCAGTTCAGGTAAATCTGCTTGTAGTTTTCCGGGACAATCGTGATCTCGCCATTTTCCACCACTTCGGTGGCACGCTCGGCCAGCGGCTTGATCTTGATGAACCACTGCGTCGAAAGCCGGGGCTCGACTACCGTCCCACAGCGGTCGCATTTCCCGAACGCAATGGTGTAGTCCTTCTCGTCCACCAGAAAATTCTGCTGGCGCAAATCTTCGAGCACACGTTCCCGCGCGGCGTAGCGGCTCAACCCGGCGTACCGCCCGGCGTTCTCATTCATGTGCGCGTGCTCGTCCATGATGTCGATCTGCGGCAGGTTGTGGCGTAAGCCAGCCTGAAAGTCATTAGGATCGTGCGCCGGAGTCACTTTCACCGCGCCGGTCCCGAACTCGGGATTCGCCAGCTCGTCGGTGATGATCGGAATCTCACGATTCATCAGGGGCAACAAAACCTTCTTTCCGTGAAGATGCTTGTAGCGTTCGTCTTTCTCGTTCACCGCAACCGCGGTGTCGCCCAGCATCGTCTCCGGACGGGTGGTGGCCACGGTGATGAATTCATCTGTGCCAATCACGGGATAGCGGATCTCGAACAGCTTGCCCTGGACCTCCTCGTGCTTGACCTCAAGATCGGAAATCGCCGTCTCGCACCGCGGACACCAGTTGACGATGTACTTCCCGCGGTAAATCAACCCTTCTTCATACAGGCGGACGAAGACCTCGCGCACGGCGCGCGAAAGTCCTTCATCCATGGTGAAGTATTCGCGGTCCCAATCGACGGACGCGCCGAGCCGCTTCATCTGATCGAGGATCGCGCCGCCGTAATGCCGCTTCCATTCCCAGACGCGCTCGATGAAAGCCTCGCGTCCCAGGTCCCGGCGCTTCTTGCCTTCGCTCGCCAGCTGGCGCTCCACCATCATCTGGGTGGCAATACCGGCGTGGTCGGTACCGGGAAGCCACAGAGTCAGAAATCCACGCATGCGGTGCCAGCGCACGACGATATCCATCTGCGTCTGGTTGAGCATGTGGCCCATATGCAGGCGCCCGGTGACGTTAGGAGGCGGAAGCAGAAGCGTGAACACCGGGCGCGTCTCTCCCGGCGGCAGCGTGGGCACGGAAAAAAGCTTCTCTTTGACCCAATACTCGGCCCAGCGCGTCTCAATCGCGCCCGGCTCGTACGCTTTGGACAAATCGTGGGCCATGGGTTTGAAGTTCTCGGCAAACCAGCACTTGGCAACCAGCGCCCGGCACTTCCTCGGGGCGGCACCCATTCCCAGACCCAGGGCGCACTCGCCGAGTGCCGATTGCCAATTGCTAAAGGATGAACTTCGATATTACAGGCCAGAGAAAACTAGGGTCAAACGACGCAGGGGGTAGTACACTCCGGGAAAAATTCGGCTACACCCCTCCCCAGGGGGACCGGGGATGCGGCTCAATATGGCGAAGGAATAGCGCAAGCTTGTGCTAACGCCTGTGGGTGTTGAAAAAGTCACTCAGATTAGCAGGTGAGATTCGGCAGAAGCATGTTAGAAGGAAAAGATCCTTGCCATGCTGCGCTGGATTTCCATCTTCGGAGGCCTGCTGATCATGATGGGGCACCACGCCCGCTCAGAAGCGTTGTTCTATTACTTCCGTCTGGAAGATCAAGTTCCCGAAAACCATCTGCTGCGCCTGGTGTCGACTACCGATCCCGATTCCACCTACGCCACCAAGGGTGGCACCCCAGCTCGCCTGGGGTACTACGATAACTACCTGGTCGACAATCACAGTTGCGTGATCGTTGGAGTCCAAGCCACAGCGGCACGCATGAGTCAGGAGACGGTCGCGGCACAAGACATGATCACCCGCTTTATGCAGTGGCAAGGTCGAGAGCCAGCGTCGGTAGCAGCGGATGCGACCTATGGCAATGGGGAGTTTCTGCAATGGTTGCTGGATCGCGGCATCACGCCTTACATGCGCACGCGAGACAGTGCTCTGAGAAAGAACAACCCCGGCTATGGCCCGGAGCGATTTACCTATCTGCCGGAGAGCAACCGCTACCGTTGTCGCAGGAGAGCAACTGAACTATGTCGGCTTGAACGTTCGCAATCGTGCCCATGCCTATATCGGCAGCGCCAAACGCTGCGGAGCATGCTCCCAAAAAGCGCAATGCACAACTGGACGATATAAATATCTCGCCATTCACATCCATGAGTCGGCGCGACAACGCGCACGGGAGTTGGCGAACACACCGGAGTTTTCCACGGCACAACGACAGCGAAAGAAAGTCGAGGCTTTGTTTGCTGAACTGAAACATCAGATCGGGCTACGCCGCCTGCGCTTGCGTCGGATGAAATTCGTCCGCGAGCAGTTCTTCCTGGCAGCGGCTGCGCAGAACATCAAGCGACTGGTGCGCTTCCTCAGCCAGCCAACAGCACGGCTGGCTGTTACCGCCTAGAAACAAGAAGAAGAACTCGGCAGTATCCACACCTGCCCGCACAAAAGATCGGTCCAATCGCAGAGTTTTTCAACACCCACGCCTGATTACAACAGTTACTTCCGGGTAGTGCGTCAGCAAGCACGATAAGGGAAATCTCGTCGGGCAATAGGTCTGCTCCCGACGCATGGCTAATTCTTAGCCCTTTTTGCGTGGTGGGGTGAGTATATTCTCGATTTCAGCCAAGCGCCTAATGGCGAGCCGAATGACCTGAATCATACCGAGTCCCAGTTTGTCTTGCAGACAGGCGATGACGTCGAGATCAGACTCCGTAAACCGAACAGTTGTGGATTTGAGCTTGTCATTCTTCATTCCTGTTTCTTTTCTACCACCCTATAAATTGCGTGTCGTTGCCGAGGAGCAATGAAGGAAGAAGACAGCTAATCGGTATCGCCTCGGTATCGCCTATCGAAGAATTTTCACTGATTTTCACTGCAACCAACGGACATGATGTAGAAATGTTCATTGTGCCGCGAGAGCGACCCTCCCCCGCTTGAGAGCGCACTCCCCTTGAACGAATGCGGTTGACAACCCATTTTCCATAGTAGCCCGTTCGGGCCATGTGCCTTCGATAATTAAAACGATTGAATTGACGCTAAACATTGCCTTGGCGCAACGAACAACCTAACCCGTTGTGCGATCCTTTCATGTTGTGGATTGAGGAACCTGTCGGTGACTTCGGGGTTCCATTAGATTCGACGGAGACTGCTTGGCTACATCCTCAATCCGCGTTCTGGTAGTAGATGATTCCGAACCTTTTCGGCGAGTCCTCCGTTCGATCCTTCAGAACAAACTGGAATTGCGAACCATCGTCGAAGCGCAGGATGGAGTGGAGGCGATCGAACTGGCGCAGGCACTGCAACCGGACTTGATCCTGCTGGATATTGGACTCCCGAAGCTCAACGGAATCGAAGCTGCACGGAGAATCCGTGAGCTCGCCCCGCAATCGAAAATCCTATTTGTCAGCCAAGAATCTTCCGTCGATGTCGTGCAAACAGTTCTCACCCTAGGCGCATCCGGCTACGTCGTTAAGATGGATGCGGGAAAAGAGCTACTGACTGCTGTGCACGCCGTGCTTCGGGGCGAGAGGTTTGTCGGAAACAGATTTGCGGGCCACAGTTTCACCGGAGCTTCGGATGCTCGGGCCTCCGAAGGCCTCCGAAGCAATGGTGTTTTAGCACCGTTTCAGCAAAGCACGGAGGTCGCCCGCCACCACGAGGCTGGGTTTTATTCTGATGATCGATGTTTGTTAGATGACCTTACGGAGTTCATCGGTACTGCTCTCATGGTTGGGAATGCAGCTATCGTTGTCGCGACCGAGTCACACCGGGACAGCCTTCTTCAAAGATTGCAGGCATATGGCTCGGATATTGGTGCCGCTATTGAGCAGGGGAGATACATCTCGGTGGATGCTGCCGACGCGCTCTCGACATTCATGCTCAATCGGCTGCCTGATCCAGTTCGATTTTTGAAACTCTTCGGTAGTCTCATTGCGACAGCAGCCGAGGCTGCGAGGGGAGAACAAGCCCGCGTTGCAGTTTTCGGAGAAATTGTGCATCTCCTGTGGGCGCAAGGTAACGCAGAGGCGGCGATTCAGGTCGAAAAACTCGGCAATCAGCTAGCCAAGACATACGACGTGGATATTCTGTGCGGGTATTCTCTGGGTAGCGTTCAGGGCGGGATGCACAGCCACATCTTCCAACGAATCTGTGCAGAACATTCAGCCGTTCATTCCCGGTGAAAGCGAGTAGGTCGTCTCCGTGGGGCCACATAATCCTTGGCCCATCTTCTCCGTTTGTTAGGCAAGTTGCAATATATAGAACTATTTAGGGATTTTTAGTCGATTTGTAGACTCGTAATTTTTTAGCCAGCGCACGAATTCATTATATGAATTCCGTTTTACAGGTATTCCCCGAAGTAGTTTTCGAATAAAATTCTTTCGATCAAATCCACTTTCGCGAGCAATACCCAGGCATCAAGGCGGTTGAGCACGTCTACTTTTACGCGGTCAACGGAGCCGACGATGAGACACGACGCAACTACTTGGACCGTGCTTACCGCCTGGGCAGAAACTTCGGAGGATTTAGAGAAATGGCCGCATAGGAGGACACCATGCATGCAACTCAACATGTCGACCTTTCGGACGTGCAGATTCGCCTCAGACGGCTCGACGAAATCGGCTGGGGTATTTTCCTGATCATGATTGGCACGATCGCGCTCGTACCGTCGGTGCCTCAAGGAACGTGGCTGATCGGTACGGGCGTGTTGCTGCTACTGCTCAACGCGATCCGCTACAGAACTCAGGTGGGGTGGAGCGGCTTCTCGACCGCGCTTGGAGTGCTCGCATTAATGGCAGGACTCAGCGAATTGATTGGCATTAAGCTGCCGCTTTTTGCGATCTGTCTCGTCGTGCTTGGAGCAGCCATGGTACTCAAACACCTCGTATCACCAAAAGTCTAGTCGTTGCCGCGATTTGAGCCCCTGGGGTGTCGAGAGTCACGCATTAGCTCCGCTGGGGCGCCTCAAGCGCAATTCGCACTCGTACTCAAATCGTGCCCCACCCAGGAAATTCTGAGTGGGGCATGCCTTCGTTTCCAGTGGTGTCTGGAACCGGGAGTTAGTCGTCCGTTTTCACGATCTCCCAAACCACGTTGTCGCCGTGCTGACGGGTCAGGAAGCCGCGGGCAAACAGCAGGTTCAGAAAGGTGCCCGGCTGACCCAACGTCAACTCGTTACCATTGGATACGTGCAGGCCGGTAGGTTCGTTGTCCTCACCTCCCGCCACAGAGGTGGCATCTCGCCCCAAAGCTATGAAGCGCTTGGTGGACTTGAATCCGCTCACCGTAAACGCCCAAACCGAATCGAGCTCGTTCAGTTGTCCATGCAGAAGGTCACCGCGATCCTCGGTGGCCAGCAACGTGTTGGGGTCCGCGAAGGTCAGGTTGTCAAACGAGTCGTGGTCCGCATCGCCCAGCACGAAAATGGAGATGGTGCCAGAGTTGCGGTTCCGGTTCAGATCGACGCGGAAGATTGAACCCCATGATCCGCGCGCAGCCAGGGCAGGGACGACGCCCGCAGTTGCGTCGGTGTCGCCCGTCGGACAGAAGAAGAAGATGCGGAATCCGGAGCCGGGCAGGAATTGCGCGTTCTCTGGACGCTTGAAAGGAGTGGCGAGGGCTGCCTTGGCGGCGGCATTGGCATCGAAGGCATCCGTACCGTCCACCGCGGTGTCGTGAATCGTAACCCAGGTCACGTGATGGGACGTGCCCGGCTTGTGCAGGTCCACTTGTTGCGACGCGAACACGTCACCCACGGGATCGTCCGTGTGGAAGATCACAGGTTGGCCATGGATCGATACTTGCAGAGCCTGTAGTTTGCCGCCCTGGGTCAGATCTTTCCTGTCGTATGGCAGGAAGCGGTAGACAAACGAGTTGGGCTGCTTGGCGGTCTTGGGGCTGGCAGGATCGTTCGGGTTGACGTTGACGGGGGTGCCACCGGAGTCCTCGATAATCAGCAGGTTGCCTCGGTCATCGGGATGAATGCCCTCGTACCCCGCCTTACCCAGAATGCCATCCAGAGTGGTGACCACGGGAGGCCAGGTAGCGCTGATCTGAATGACTCCGCCGTTGCTGCCGGCTTCCTGCGTGAAGAGCAGGGTATTGGTGAACGGATCGGAGGTGGAGCCATCGATCGAGTTGAAATGAGTCAAGCCGTCGGCCCCCTCGGGAGTGAGCAGAGTTATGCGGTGGGCGGGATCGTTCACATCGAGGTTTATGCGGGTGACGTAGGCGAGGTCGCCGGAATTTTCATGGCCCTGGAAGAGGAAGTGATTTCCGTAGTTGTAGCCGGGGGTTGGTCCGCCGGGATTGCTCGACGGAAGATAGAGGTTCTGGTCTGGTTCGGTCCGGGTGCCGCTAACAAACCAAACTGCGTGATCTTAGCGGAAGGGTTTTCCAGCGGGTCAACGCCCGCGGCCAGTTGCTTCAGCCGAAAGCCTCGCGCAATCACGGTGTCGGGTCTGTCCACTCGCTGATTGGCGGAGGGCACAGAATGCCGAATCGGGCCGATGCCCAGCTGCCCGAATGCGACTGGAGCCGCGAGTGCGACGGCCAGGGTGAGAGTGAGCGATTTTGTAAAGCGCATAATAGCTCCTTCATGGAATTTTCCCAAGAATTGGTTCTTGAGGTGCCTGCGGGTGGTATGCATGCAGACTATGGGAGAATTCTTACGGCTGTATTGCTACACGGTTAAATTCCGATGAATTCGCCAGGCCACGCGCTCCGCTGGAGAGGCCACCCAGGAACAGAATTGCGGGCGACGGCTGGTTTCGGAATGCAAATCGTATCTTGCCAAGTAGCAGGACATTCATGGCAATCGGCTGCTGCAGCACCAGGGGCCAGTTAAACCCACTTTGTGTTGAGGATCGGCGGCTCTGTTGTACCCGAATTCAGTTGGGAACCGGCACGGGGTCCGGTGACGGCTCCTTGGGCTCATTGCGCTTTTCTGCTGAATCGACCGAGAACAGCATGAAGTGATCGAAACTGTGGCGGCGGAAATACCGCCGTTTGCGGAATTCAAAATAAAGCTGTGCGCTCTGGGGCAGCCAGAGCTCCTCGTTCTTTTTTGCGAAAATTATCGGACCGTATTCGACGATCTGATGCTCACTGGCCAACTGGATCGTAGGAGCAGGGCTAACCAGGTCCGATTCCATGCGAACGATCTGAAAGGAATCAGTCTTGATCCACGCGCGCCCTTTCAAACCGACCTGGTACCCTTTGCCATTCAGCACATAAGAGTGAAGCCGGTTAGGACGATCGGTGCGCTGCCTGAAATAAACCAGCCATGTCGACTGGCCGTGCCAATCCCCCAGACCCTCGCAGGTCATCTGAAACTCGTCACGCATGGAGGGATGAAAAACCAGTGCCAGTGAGATAAACCCGCTGCTGGCAATATTGTCAGGGAACTCAGGTGGGCCCGAATGCTCACTGCGAAACTCGCTCAACTCCAAACCGTTGGCCGGGGTGTCCGTGATCGAAACCACGTAATTAAATTTGCGTGTTTCCCGGGTGATGGGATAACCGACTGCGTCGAGCCTTTCGTGCACCAGATCTTCAATGGCGGCAAATCGCGCCACGTCGTCAGCCAGCTGCTTTACCTGCCGGCCTGCCAGGTTGACTACCATCTCGGTAGGGCAGGCAACTCCCGCCGCTACCACGGGTTTGGAATCATCGACACCGGGCGGTTGCCAGTCCATCACGGCGAACTGCGGTTGGGCGCTGGCCAGTTGGGCGTCGGGAAACACCACCGGTCCCGCCACCGGTGTGCCTTGCCCCCCAGCTGCCCGCTCAGCAGCCAGCCGTGAGAGTCGCGGAATGAAGTCGCGGACCTGTGCCGCCACCGGGCTATCAGGGTCCTTTTGCAGGAACGTCTCAAAGGCCTGAATTGCCTCTTCGGTGTGTCCCAGATTGGAGAGTGCCTCGCCGAGCACCAACTGGGCCGGGGTGCTCGCCACCTGGTTGCGGGCAATGGCAGCCTGGGCCTGCTCTCTGGCTTTCTCGAACTCCCGTTGCTTCAGATAAGTTTCAGCCAGCTGATAGTGTGGCATCCAATCTTGGGTATCGATCGCGACCGCCTGCTCCAGGGCCGTTTTCGCGGCGTTGTAGTCCCCCTGCTGCAAGCCTATCCGCCCCAATAAAATGGCGGCTTGCACGTTGTGGGGATCGAGACTAAAAGCCCTGCGCAGATAGTCCCTGGCCGCGTCGAAGCGCTTCTGCTCAAAAGCCAGATAGCCTGACAGGAAATTAGCGTCAACACTATTGGGGGCTGCGGTTACCGCAGTCTTCAGTTGCTTTTCCGCTTCCTTGTAATTTGCCGACTTGAGGGCCGCAACGCCGCGCAGGATTGCCTTGCGGGCTTTCTTGGGCAATTGCGTAGTATTGGTTGCCTCTATTTCAATGCTGGACGGATCTCGCTCGAGCGCGATCTCCTCGTGGTAGGTAATGAGCGAAGCCTGTACCTTTACTTCCTTGCGCGCCGTAAAATATCCCACCGCACTTACTTCGAGATCGTAGGGTGCTACCTCAAGGTCGCCGAACGCCGCCTCACCATGATCGGTTGTAGTTTGCCAGACGATGATTCCTGTATTCCGGTTGAGCAGCTTTACCACAGCCTGACGGTCCAGTTGACCTTTGGGAGAACGGGTCACGGTCAGGAGAAGAACAGCGCCATGAGTGCTGTAAGTGGGGGTCTTAGCTAGTATTGGGATCCGGATAGCTGAAGCGGCCGCCGGTCACTTGGGCAACCGCGCTGGCCGCGATCAACAAGCACATAGAGGACAAGCATAAAAAATTCCCACGTCTGCCTGGGCGCGGTATGGCAGAGAAAGGTTTGCAGTTTTTCATGACCAGCGGGAAGTCAAACGTGATCGTGATTTACTCCAGCCAAGACAACCAGAGGGGGATGACTGGCGCAACCGGAGGCGGTTGACCCCAACCGTTGGCATTGTATACCGGTTCGCGGATATGGCCCACAACCGGTTGACAGGTTTGAACTGGGGGTTAGAACGGACGGGCTTACTTCTTCCTCTTTTTTTCTTTCTCTTTGTCTTTCTTTTCTGAGTTCATCTTCTTGGCAATTTCTTCCACCAGCTTAGGCCTCAACTCGGCCAGCATAGTATCGACGATGCTGGCGATCGCGGTGGATTCTCCCGGTGCCTCAGCGGGGGCAGCTTCCACTTCGGTGGTCTCTGCGTCTGCTTCTGCAACCTGTTCTGCAACTGGGGCGGGCGCGCTCGGCTCTTCCTGCTGAGAGACGCTCTGAGGGGCGCTGGTTTCCGCGGCCGGAGCCTCAGCCACGGGTTCGGGAGGCGGCGTGCTGACGAATGATTCGCGTATCTGCTTCCAGTTCTGCCAGGCGGCGGCCAGTTCCGCCTCTCGTTGTGGCACCACTTCCACGCTGGCAACCGGCGCACTCTCTGAGATTTCTGGCGCAACGGTCGTTGACGACACCACTTCCGCCTGGGGTACGCGGTCCGAGCTGGAACCTGCTGCCGCCGCGGCTGCGTATGCGGATTCTTCCTTCGCCACCGTTGGCTCTGGTTCTTGAGCAATGCCTTGAGCGATTTCCTGACCTGCCGAAGATTCGGCGCTGCTGGTCTCGGCAGCCGGGACCGGTTCTGCAGAGGTCACTGCCTGGGTGACGCTCACTGCATCGGCGGTTGCCGGCTCGACGGTTTCGACCGCCGGAGTCGGAGTGGGAACCTCAACCTCCGTCGCAGCAACCAGAACGGCGGATTCAGCCGCCATTCTGGCCGCCGAGGCCTGTTCCATCTCCTGTTCCAGTGTGGCCGCAGACTCCTCCACGGCGACGGCGACCGACTCCGCAATCCATCGCGGTCCGGTGATGGCGGCTTCGGCAGCCACCACGGAAGTAGCTCCGACAGAAAGCTCTTGCCCTGTTTCGTTCCCTGACGCCGGCTGCATGCTCTCGCTACCTTGGCCATTGGAAGGCGCTAAAGATGCAATCGCAGCCATGACCTCGTCATCTCTGCTCGAAGGTTTCTCGCTCTCGGTCACCTGTGCCACAGAGGGCGCTTGAGGCGTTTCAGTCTCCGCCACAGCCGTGGGCAATTCGGTGGCAGCAACATGATCTTCCACCTTAGCGGCTTCGTTGCTGGCGACCGCTTCGGCAGCCGCATCAGCCGCCGCTGGGGCGGGCTCGGCAACCACTTCCGCCGGGGGTGCCTGTTCCAACTCTGTCGCGGAAGCCAGGGTTGCAGCGGGTGGCTCGGGCTCGCTGGGCTGGATAGCAGTGCCCTCCGCGGATGCTGCCTGCATGCTGGCCACGGAGTCCGATGCGGACCCCTCGGCGATGACGGTTGGATGTCCGGCCTTGCCGTCGAACGACGCTGCGGCCGCCGTGATGGCGGCGATTTCCTCTGGCGTGATGTCAGTCGGCAGGCCGGCTGGAATCGGACGCTCAAACTCCTGCTTCGGCTCCGCGGGTCTGCCGGCTTCGCTGCGTGCGAAATCGCGTGAGGGGCCGGCAACTACTTCCGGCGGGGCTTCTGTTTCACCTTGCTTGGGTCTTGCGTTCGGGCCGGGGATGGTGAGGCGATTTTTCCAACCGGTTTCCTTGTCCCCGAAATCGGCCCCCTCGACTGCCGCCAGCGCCTTGGCAAAGCGACCGGACTTTTGGGGCTGAGGCGCCGCCACAATCTTGTCTTCGAGCTTGGTCAGCGCGGTGAGCAGTTCGGTGGCTTCAAAGGGCTTGACGATAAAAGCATCAGCGCCCACCCGCCGCGCTTCATCGGGCCGGAAGGGTTCCAGCTTGCCCACGGTCAGCAACACCGGAATACGTGCCGTCTCCGCAGCTTCTTTCACCCGCTGGCAAACTTCCAGGCCGCCGTAGCCCGGCATATAGACGTCCAGGACAACTATGTCCGGCTTGTTTTCCGCAATTTTCTTAAGCGCTGCCGAGCCGTTATTGACGCTGACGACTTCGTAGCCCGCATCCGTAAGGATGCGCCGGCCCATGTTTTGGGCGGTCACGCTGTCGTCGGCAAGCAGTATTCTTCGCGCCAAGGGATTTCCTTTGGTGAGGGGGAGACAGCCTGAAGTTAATTGGTGCTGGATCGTAAGTCAATGACAAGAAGACAGTAAGCAGGTTACCACTGGTCAGTGACGAGTGGGGACAACGGCCCTCGGCTTGCATCCGAGAGCCACCATCCCGTTCCCGTGCAGTGTGCCGAAGCTAACCCGCGGCGTAGCTAGAAGGGAATGACCTTGTGCAGGCCCTTCTTTTTCTTGTGCTTGCTGGAGGACATCGCTGCATCAATGTCCGTATCGTCTGCGGTGGGTGACGCTCCGGCGGCCGCATTGCCATTCGCTCCGACGGCTGGCCCGTTCGTCCCAGGATCGATCTCGTTGACCTGGGTCGGCGGGGGCGGCGCAGTCTGGGCACCGTTATCGACGTTCGGCTTGAGTTCGTTGGGGTCGGCGGCCACGTTCGGCGTCAGTTCATGGGAGTCGGCGGCCGGTGCGGGGTTGTCCGCTGGGGTAGCCGCCGTCTCCGGTGTCGGCGAGTCCGAACGCGGAGCTGGCTGGTCTGGCGCCAAAGCCCCCTTGCCCACGGTTTCGATAGCAACCGAGTTCTTGTCTCCTGCGGCCGCGCCGCCCATCATGGCACGGGTCGCTTCCTGCACCACTGACGTGGCACTGACCACTTGCGGATCCACCAACGGGGGTTCACCGACTCTCGCAGCCTGAGCCACATCGGGGTGCTTCTGGAAATTTCCCATCAGCCTGGAAACCGTGCTGGCTTCCCGGCGGCTCTCTTCTTCTGCTTTGTTTTGTGCCAGCGCCGCTTTTGTCGGCCGGGGCACTGGCTGATGCAGAGCCTCCAGCCGGGCCTTGGCGTCTGCCGTCCGGTCCATAAGCGGATACCGCGTCAGAATGCGGGAGTAGGCGTCAGCCGCATTCTTGGTAAAGTCCTCGATCATCCGCGCCTTGTACACTTCGTTGCCCGGCCGCGACCGCAGCATCGCGATCTCACCTTCGTAGGCTTGCCCCAGCAGATACAGGGCCTCATCCGCTTTGCTGTACAGCGGATACTTGTCCATCAAGGTGCGCAGCCGCGCGATCGATGCAGGATACGACTGGCGCAGAAAATAGAAGCGCCCCACCCGGAACTCGCGCTCCGCGATCACTTCCTGCACTTCCAGCAGACGCTGTTTGCCCTCGGCCACCACCTTCTTGTTGTCCGGGTACTGAAGAATCAGCTGCGCGGTATTCTTCTTCCGCCCGCATGGCGTGGGTGTAGTCGCGGTCCGGCTTCTCCATCTGCTGATAATGGATGTTGGCGATTTTCAGCTGCGCTTCCGCCGCCTCCGGCATGTTGGGAAAGAAAGTCTCAAAGTCCTTGTACTCGATCTCCGCCTGTGCCAGCGCTGTTCCGCCGCCTTCGGCGTACCAGGAATCCGCCACCGCCAGTTTGGCGCGCGCGATGTATTCCGAATCCGGATAGGTGTTGATCAGGGTTTGCAGCGTGATCCGCGCCACATCGAAGCGATTGTGCTTCATGGCGTCCATGGCCCGGTCGAACAGCACCTTGTCGGGCTGCTTGGAGCCCACATTCGCCAACGGATTATTGACCTTCTTGTTGGTGCAGCCGACAGCAAACGCCAGCACGCCCAGCAAAATAATGACCGGAATACGACGTGACATAGAAGAACCTCGAGAAACAGTCGTCAGTCTTCAGTCGTCAGTCCTCAGAAAAACCAGATTCTGCTGACGACTGAAGACCGAAGACTGCCGACTGCCTTCTAGACTTTCTGCAGCGTGGCCTCCACCGCAGTCTTCAACAGCTCTCGCGCATTTATCTTTGGATCGCCTTTACCGAAGATGGCGTTGCCCGCGACCAGAATTTCAGCTCCCGCCCGAACCACTTCGGCCACCGTGCTGAGGTCAATACCGCCATCTACCTCAATACGATAGGTCAGTCCACGCTGCGCCCTTAGCTGGGCCAGCCGGCTGATTTTGTGGACCGTTCCAGGGATGAATTTTTGCGCCCCGAAGCCGGGGTTCACTGACATCACCAGTATATAGTCCGCCAGGTCGAGCACCTCGCTCAGGGTCTCAACCGGAGTTGCCGGATTGATCACTACGCCCGCCCGGCAACCATGGTCCTTGATCAGATGCAGGGTGCGATCCAGGTGCACGCAGGCCTCCTGATGCACCGAAATCCAGTTGGCCCCAGCCCCGCAAAATTCCGGAATGAACTGGTCCGCGTTCTCGATCATCAGATGGCAATCGAGGGGCAAATCAGTTACCTTGCGCAAGGACTTAACCAGCGGTGGCCCCATGGTGAGGTTGGGCACGAAATGGCCGTCCATAACGTCTACATGGACAACCGTGCCCCCGCCAGCCGTGGCCTCACGGACCTGGTCCGCCAGATGGGCGAAGTCAGCCGCCAAAATCGAGGGTGCGAGTTCAATCAACCTGGGGTTCTCGCAGTCACAGACAAGTGACCAGATTCTAACACGCGCGACAGGTGGAATTTCATGCTGGGACACCTCTTCCCGGGCGTCCTTTGCGGATCATTTTGCGAGCTTTGCGGCAAAGTTTTTTCGCCGCAAGGCATGCCAGGTGACTGGATTTTCACCCGTAACCTTTTTCCTCACTGAAAGTTTATATAGTTAGAGGCACGATGGCGGTCAGAAGATCGGCAGCGAGAAAGCCCCAAGGGGAAGCGTCCGGCTCGCCCGCGGATGGCGACCGCCTGCTGGTCGAAGCCGCCCAAAAAGACCCCAGCCGCTTTGCCGAATTGTATGAACTAAATTTCGCACGGGTGTACGCCTATATCGCCAGGCGCGTCGGCGATCGCGACGCGGCCCAGGACCTGACTTCCGATGTGTTCCACAAGGCCCTGGCCAGTATTCACAGTTTCGAATGGCGGGGCGTGCCCTTCGCCGGCTGGCTGCTGCGGATTGCTGCCAACATGATTGTTGACCGGTCAAAACGCGGGACGAGAGAAATCACCGGCCAGGATGGGCTGGTTCCCGATCTGGGGGCGCGGTCCAAGCTTGAGGAAGCCGACCAGTCCGCGGGGCTCTTTCGCCTGGTGGACCAGCTGCCCGCCGATCAACGCCGCGTGATTGGAATGCGTTTCGCCGAGGAGAAAAGTATCCGTGAAATTGCGCAAGCCCTGGGACGCACCGAAGGCGCCGTGAAACAGCTGCAGTTCCGCGCCCTGCAGAACCTGCGATCACGCATGGAGGGTGCCAATGCCTAAGCGCTCTCTGCCGAATAAATCGCTGAACAAAGCGATGATCGAACAGCTCGATCAGGCCGTTACCCAGCTTCTCGCGGCTCCGAAGGCTACGCTTCACACGGAAGATCCCGAGTTGTTGCCGCTGCTGCGCGTGGCCGCCGAACTGCGCCAGCTTCCGCGCGAAGATTTCAAGGCCCGCCTCAAATCCGATTTGCAAAGGAAATCATCCATGGCAACCATGACAGAAACTGCTGCTTCCGTTCGAATCGTTGCATCCCCCCGCCTGAGCTTCAAGAGCGTGGCGAAAGCGATCGAGTTTTACAAGAATGCTTTTGGGGCGAAAGAGACTTTCTGCTTCGAGAATGAAGGGGGTATCGCCCACGCCGAAATCATGATTGGAGATTCCCTCCTCATGCTGGCGGAAGAGTGGCCCGAAGGCGGACGCTACAGTCCGGAGACGACAGGCAACTCGCCGGTAGCGATGGCTATCCGCGTTCCCGACGTGGACGCCTTCGCCGGGCACGCCATTGCCGCCGGCGCGAAGCTGCAACGCCCAATCACCGACCAGTTCTACGGAAAGCGTGATGCGAATCTCCTCGACCCCTTCGGATACCCGTGGAACGTGTTTACGGTCACGGAAGAAATGTCCGTCGAGGAAATGCACCGCCGCTTCCGCGAGATGATGAAGGGGCAGGAGAAAAAGAAGCCGGCGGTTGACCCGGTCCCCAAGGGCTACTCCACGCTTACCACTTATCTGGTAGCGCAAGATGCGGACGGCCTGATTGCTTTCCTGACCAAGACCTTCGGCGCGGAGGAAACTTTCCGCAGCGGACCGGGCACGGAAGGCGGCTTGCACTGCGAAGTGAAGATTGGCGATTCGATGCTGATGGTGGGCGGCGGCGGTGCCGGCATGAAGTGGCGCGGAACTCCGATGCCCAGCGCATTCCACATCTACGTTCCCGATTGCGATGCCACTTACGCTCGCGCCCTGGAAGCAGGGGCCACATCAATCGGCACGCCCGCCGACCAGTTCTACGGTGAGCGCTCAGCCACAGTGAAAGACGCGGCCGGCAACTCGTGGTATATCGCGACCTACAAAGGTGAGAGTTACAAGTGGCCAGGAGCGCCCACGCTGCAACCCTATCTGCATCCGTTGCGTGCCGAGCCGGTGATCAATTTCGTAAAGCGCGCCTTCGGAGCGCAGGAACTGGGGCGGCACGCGACCCCCGATGGAGTGATCCATCACGTTATGGTCAAGATCGGCAACGGCCTGATGGAAATGGGTGAGGCCCACGGACCCTATCAGCCCATGCCGACGATGTTCTACCTCTACGTGGAGGACTGCGATGCGTTGTACAAGCGCGCTCGCAGTGCGGGCGCGACTTCAATCTCGGAGCCCCAGGACCAGCCCTACGGCGACCGCAGCGGCGGGGTGATCGATCCCTTCGGCAACAAGTGGTACATCGCCACGCATATCAAAGACATGTAGGCGCGAGCGTCCACGCTCGTGCTGGCGTAGGTCGATGTGTGGCGCGGGCGCCCTCGCCCGCATGCTTTAGGAGCACGCAGACCACGTAGGGGCGGACGCCCTCGTCCGCCCAGTCGAGCGCAGCTCGACAGTGTTTTGCCGGAAAACAACGAGCTTCGCTTCGCCGGACAGCCGGGGGCGGCTGTCCCCACGTGGTTCGTGGTAGCTCCCCGCACCAGCGGGACGCTCGCGCCTACATTTACTGCAGCTTCGCGTACTCTGCTTTGGCTTCTTTCAGGATGGGAATGTCCGGGTCGGCATCTTTCCACAGCGCCAGGAAATCCTGGTAAGCGGTGCGAGCGCCGGCATTGTCGCCGGAGAGGGCCCGGGCGCGTCCCAGTTGGAGGCGGGCCAGGGTGCACTCCGGCGCCGTCTGGCAGACACCGCGGTGGTCAATGATTTTCTGAAATTCGGCCGCCGCCTCCGGCCCTTGCCGGGCCTTGAGGTAGGCCTGTCCGCGAACGTAATTGGGCCATGTCCGCGCCGCCCAGCCGAATTCGTAGGGCGACACCACCTTGAGCAATTCGATTGCCTTGGCCGGATTGCCGCGGTTGATCTCGATCTGCGCTCGAATCAGAGGCAGATAGATGTTGTTGATGTAGGTGTGGGTGGGATTGGTCTTGCCCAGCTCATCCGCGACCGCGGTCGCTCTGGGAATGTCACCCGCCAGAGCCAGCACGTTCCCGGATAACACCAGAGTGGGCCGGTTGCGGCTCACGGCCATTGCTGCCATCGCCTGGCTCCGGGCCTCGGCGGCATTCCCCAACAGCGCTTCGGTCCACGCGTGCAGAGTCATGGTCCGCGCGACGATTTCATCGAGCTTTCCCCGGCGCGCCGCTTCGACGGCCTGGCTGTAGGTTTCTCTCGCCTGGCGGAGCTTGCCGACCGAGGCCTGTCCGTCGGCGACCACCTGCAGCATGTCGTATTCGTCCGGTTTGCCTTTGGCCCAGTCCACCTGGCGCTGCATGGCTGCCGTGTCGCCTTCAAAAAAAGCGATGACGTATAAATCTGCATGGTCGGCGACCGCGTCCAGGTTTGCCACGACCTGCTCTTCCCGCACTGCCTTGGCTTCAGCAAAGCGGTTCAGCGCAAGATAGTCACCACCAACGTTTTGGAAGCTGAGGGCCTCATTGGGGGCGAGGCGCATGGTTTCCTGGGCCTCCGCCAGGGCTTGATCCAACTTACCCACGGCAGCGTAGCTGGAGGCCAGGTTGTTGGTTGGAATCGAGTCGCGGGGATAGGTCCGCTTCCACAACTGATAGGCCTCGACCGCCTTGTCCGCTTCCCCGGTAACAATGTCGTAGTAGTGCGTCGAAATATAAAGCTTCTCCGGTTCGCTGGTGCGCTCCCGGCGCTCAAAGGAATGCTTGGTGTTTTGGATGGCCAGGTCAATCTGCCCGCTGTTGGCATAAGACTGGCCCAGGCGGGCATAGGCCACGGCGAAGTTGGGATCGAGTTCGATCGCGTGCTTATAAAACGGGATGGCGCCCAACTCGCTCCCCTTGGCCCGTTCCGCTTCACCCAGGCTGAACGCCTTGAGCGCTTCCAGCGAGGAAGTTGTGGCCTCCTCCACCGGAGCGTCGAACTTCTGCACCGAAGCCAGCGATTCACCCAGCTTGCCCCGTAAGTTCGAAGCCGCTTTCCCCACCGCTGCCAGAACCTGTTCTTTCTTGTCGGCCGGCACCTGTTCGTGCGCCAGGCTGTCACCGGTCTGGCAGTTCACCGCATTGACATCCACTACATACTGGGTTCCGATGCTGCTGATGGCTCCATTCAGGACAGCCTTGATTCCTTCGCGCTGGCAAACATCTCGCGCCAGGTCGGGCGTGAGCCGTTCGTCGGGCGAACGGCCCATAAACTTCAGCGTGTCCCGCACTCTCTCCTGGGGAAACACGTTTAGGTAAGGCGACTGCTCGAGTTGCACCGCCATTGCCTGTTTCAGGGTGCCGTCGAAAACCGCATCACCGGTGGTGTTGACGAAATCAGTGAGCAGGATGGAATCTCTTTCCGTCAATGCTCGCGCACTACGTCTGTAGAGAAAGCCACCGATAGCGGCTGCCGCCACCACCACTGCCGCCGCCCCGATGTACCACTTCTTCCGGCCCACGGGTGCCGCAACCGCAGGGGATGAAACCGAGCTCGTCGACGCCGGCTGCACTGCCGGAGCCGAGGGCAGCGGCGCTGCCACAGCAACAGGCCCCGAAGGGGTCGAGCCCGGTGGAGTTGGAACACTTACCGACGAACTCTTGCCCGAATCAATCTCGCGCTTCAGCCGCTTCAGATCGCCGCGCATCTCGGATGCAACTTGGTAGCGCAACTCGCGGTCCTTCTCCAGGGCTTTGTTGATGATGCGTTCCAGCTCAGCCGGCAAATTCGGATTCAGCCGAACCGGCGCGGTGGGCGCGCGGTTCAGAATGGCGTCAAAGATCACCGCCGACGTATTGCCGGTGAAGGGCTGGCGTCCAGTGGACATTTCGTAGAGCACAGCGCCAAAAGAAAACAGGTCGGTGCGAGCGTCGATCTCTTCCCCGCGGGCCTGCTCCGGCGACATATAGGCGACCGTCCCTACCGTGCTGCCCGGGCTGGTGAGATGTGCCGCATCCACAGCGGCGGTCGCAAGCGATGCCCCCACCGGCTCCAGTTCCGGCATCGCCCGTCCGGCTACCTTGGCCAGACCGAAATCGAGGATCTTGGCCTGTCCGCGCTTGGTGAGAAACAGGTTTGCCGGCTTCAGGTCGCGATGGACGATGCCCGCGGTGTGCGCGACATCCAGCGCGTCGGCGATCTGCGCCCCGAAGTCAACCAGTTGTTCCAGCGACAACGGTTTGCCCTCGATGCGGTACTTCAGAGTCGCGCCGTCGAGATATTCCATCACGATGTACTGACGTTCGTCGTCTTCGCCGATATCGTAGATGGTGCAGATGTTGGGATGATTGAGCGCTGACGCAGCCCGCGCTTCGCGCCGGAATCGTTCCAGCGCCTGCGGGTCCCGCGCTAACTCGTCGGGCAGGAATTTCAGGGCCACGCGCCGGCCCAGGCGCAAGTCTTCCGCCTCGTAAACCACACCCATACCGCCGCCGCCCAGCTTCTGCAAAATCCGGTAGTGCGATATAGTTTGCCCGATCATAAGAGCTCGGCCATGTTAGGCCGCGGCGCACGGCAAGTCAATTTAACTGGTGCCTGGTGTGGCCGCGGGCGGCCTCGCCCGCGGCTTTTGACGTTAGTGCTGCCATCTGGAAACTCGGCGCGGTTGGACTCGGCACGCTGGCGATCCTCTGGAAGAGAAATCCCAACCGGCCTGCTTATTGAATCATCGGCTTTGCCTCTGTTCCCGCTCGCGGGCGCGGTCGCCCGCGGCCACAGCACAAAATCTATTGTCCGCGATGCAAGCGTGCCTTGATCCATTACACATATCGCGTGCTACTCTCGTCCTCCGGGCGAAAAAACGAAAAAGGAGAAAATTCGGATTGGCCTCGGTCGAACAACTCGTACCCGTCGGCTTTAGCCTGGCGGCAGCGTTGTGCTGGGGCACCAGCGACTTCAGCGGCGGCTACGCTTCCCGGCGTTCGGATTCCTTCCTGGTGACGGCCCTCTCCCACGCCGGTGGCTTCGTACTGATGCTCGCCCTCGCGTTGCTCATTCGTCCCGACCTTCCCTCGCGCTCAAGCCAACTCTGGGCCGCTGCGGCTGGCGCGCTGGGCGGAGTCGCACTCCTGTTGTTCTATCGGGCTCTCTCGCAGGGCATGGGGCTGGCCGCCCCTGTGGCCGCCGTTCTCGGCGCCGCTATCCCGGCCGCTTTCACCATGATTACGCACGGACCGCCGGGCAAACTTGGCCTCGCCGGCTTTCTGCTGGCTGGGCTTGGCATCTGGCTGATCTCGCGTCCTGACGGCTCAGGCAAGGCTGGCGGCGTTTTCATCGCCGCCCTGGCCGGAATCGGCTTTGCCGGATTCTTCCTCTGCATCAGCCGCACCGGCGACAGCTCTCCGTTATGGTCCGCCGTGTTTTCACGTGTGGCTTCCTTGCTGCTGGTAGGGACGATCGCGCTATCCCGCCGAGGCAAAGGGCCGCTGCTCCGCAGGGACGCAACCGTCGCGATCTTTGCCGGATGTCTGGACGTCACCGGTACCGCACTTTTCATTCGAGCCAACCAGACGGGGAGGCTGGATTCGGTGGTAGTTCTGTCTTCACTCTATCCTGCGTTAACGGTGTTGCTGGCCCGCTTCTTTCTGAAAGAAGAATTCACTAATTGGAAAACCGCCGGCATCGTCGCTGCCGTGGCAGCCGTGCCGCTCATTGCGCTGCAGTAGCGATGTAGGCGCGAGCGTCCCGCTGGTGCCGGGCCATCCATCAAGCCGTCAGGATCGATGACGATTACATCAGGAGAGCTGAGAATGCGAAGATGGGGGACGCACGAGCGGGACGCTCGCGCCTACATCGAGGCTGCTATAATAAAGAATTGCGCTCATGCCTACGAAGCGTCTGATTCGCTCCACCACAGTGCTTTCGGTCCGCCGCAACGGCACCGTCGTCATGGCCGGGGACGGCCAGGTCACGCTCGGCGAAGGCGTCATCAAGCACTCCGCCAAGAAGATTCGCCGTCTTTATCAGGACAAGATCCTGGCCGGATTCGCCGGCTCCACAGCCGACGCTTTCACCCTTTTCAGCCGCTTTGAATCGAAGCTGGAGCAATATCACGGCAACCTGGGACGGGGCGCGGTCGAGCTGGCCAAAGACTGGCGCACTGACAAGTTTCTGCGCCATCTCGAAGCCCTGTTGCTGGTCTCGGATAAAGACCAGACTTTCCTGCTGAGCGGCCAGGGCGATGTGATCGAGCCTGACGGCGGCATTGCCGCGATTGGCAGCGGCGGCCCCTATGCCCAGGCAGCCGCGCAGGCCCTGGCCGACCACACCCAGCTGACAGCCCGACAGATCGCCGAGGAAGCGATGAAGATCGCCGGCAAAATGTGCATCTATACGAATGACAAGGTGACGATTGAAGAACTGTAGGGGAGGGAATGGAACTGTGACCAGTCCTGCCGGAGCTCAGGCGTGGGCTGCCATGGCTTTGGTAGCGACCTGGTTCTTCAGGTCAGGCGAGGCTTTTGATGTTAAGCCGCAAACGCCGCAGCGGACCACATAGTTACCGCCGAGCGGAATTACGGGGATAAAGAACAGCGTGAACCATCTCCGCGATTCGACAGCGATGTGCATGGTTGGCCTGGCGCATTTGGAACACGGACGTTCTATTTGTCCGATCGATTTTGCTTTGGTCCTCATGCCAAAGAGAAATAACATCGTCATGGCTCCTGTTTGGGAAAACTCCGCCACCCCTGGACCGGATCAGGCAGACTACACCTTGAATCGGTTGGTAATACAGGAGTACGACGGTATCAGTCCTTAAGGCACTGACGTCACACACTTATGGCCATTTACTTACCCGCTGCCGCTGAAGAAGAACAGATCGCCCTCGACGAGCTCACTCCGCGTGAAATTGTCGCCGAACTGGACAAGCATGTTGTCGGTCAGAAAGACGCCAAGCGCGCCGTTGCTATTGCTTTGCGCAATCGCATGCGCCGCCAGAAACTAACTCCCGACCTGGCGGAAGAGGTCATTCCCAAAAACATCATCATGATCGGCCCCACCGGCGTGGGCAAAACCGAAATTGCCCGCCGTCTGGCCAAGCTCGCCAACTCGCCGTTCCTGAAAGTGGAAGCCTCGAAATTTACCGAAGTCGGCTACGTGGGACGCGATGTCGAGTCCATGATTCGCGACCTGGTCGAGATCGCCATCGAGATGGTCCGCGAAGAAAAACTGGAAGACGTTTCCGACAAAGCCGAGCTCAATGCGGAGGAGCGCCTGCTGGATATTCTGCTTCCGCCACCTTCTCCCCGCCCCGCGGAGGCGCCCACGGGTGGAATGGTGCTCGAAGGGACAACCGCTTCTTCCGGCCATGAGTCGCTAAGCCGTACTCGCGAGAAACTTCGCCAGCAGCTGCGTGAAGGCAAGCTCGACGACCGCACCGTCGAAATCGATGTCCGAGAGCGCAATTTCCCGTCCTTTGAAATCATCTCCAACCAGGGCGTCGAGGAGATGGACGTCAACATCAAGGACATGCTGCCCAACATCTTCGGCCAGCGCACCAAGAAGCGGAAGATGAAGGTGAACGAAGCCTTCGAGTACCTGATCCAGGAAGAAGAACAGCGCCTGATTGACATGGACCAGGTCACCCGCATGGCTATCGATCGCGTGGAAGATTCGGGCATCATCTTCCTCGACGAAATCGACAAGATCGCCGGACGCGAAAGCGGCCACGGCCCGGACGTTTCCCGCGAAGGAGTGCAGCGCGACATTCTGCCTATCGTCGAGGGCACCACGGTGAACACGCGCTACGGCATGGTGCGCACCGACCACATCCTGTTTATTGCGGCTGGCGCCTTCCACGTTTCGAAACCCAGCGATTTGATTCCCGAACTGCAGGGCCGCTTCCCCATCCGGGTGGAGCTGCAATCGCTCACCATGGAAGATTTCATCCGCATCTTGACCGAACCCAAATCCTCGCTGGTGAAGCAGTACGTGGCCTTGATGGAAACTGAAGGTGTCAAGCTGGAATTTAGCCGCGAGGCCCAGGAAGAAATCGCTCGTTATGCCTTCCGCGTAAACGAAGGCACGGAAGACATCGGCGCGCGCCGCCTGCACACCATCATGGAGCGCGTCCTCGATGAAATCAGCTTCGACGCCCCGGATAAAAAAGGCGAGCACATCAAAGTGGACGCTGACTATGTGCGCAAGATGCTGGCCGACATCGTGAAAGACCAGGATTTGTCGCGGTACATCCTATAAGGCATTAACCACAGAGGACACAAAGGACACGGAGGACGATTTTCTTTGTGTCCTTTGTGTCCTCTGTGGTTAAGATTGTCAAAACATGAAAGCCATCGACCGGCAGCGGATCAAGTCGCTCATGCAGCGCGAGCAGCAGCGTTTCGTGAACGAGCGCCCCAAGTCCAAGTCCCTGTTCGAACGCGCCGGCAAATCCCTGCTGGGCGGCGTGCCCATGAACTGGATGATCAAGTGGGCCGGCGCTTTCCCGCCCTTTGTCCGCGAGGCCCAGGGTGCGCACTTCTACGATGTGGACGGCCACCGCTACATTGACTTCTGTCTGGGCGACACCGGCGCCATGACCGGACACTCCCCCTTCTCCACGGTAAAAGCGGTGGAAGACCAGATGAAGCGCGGCATCACGCTGATGCTGCCCACGGAAGATGCGATTTTCGTGGCGGAAGAGTTGCAGCAACGCTTCGGCCTGCCCTACTGGCAATTCGCTCTTGCCGCCACCGACGCTAACCGTTTCGCTATCCGGCTGGCGCGCCAGATCACCAAGCGTCCCAAGATACTGGTTTTCAACTGGTGCTATCACGGCACCGTGGACGAAAGTTTTATTACGCTGAAAGACGGCGTAGCGCATTCTCGCCGCGGAAGCATAGGGCCACCCGTCGATCCCGTGCTCACTACCAAGGTGGTCGAGTTCAACGATCTTGCGGCGCTGCAGCAGGCCCTGGCCCCGGGCGACGTCGCGTGCGTGCTGGCCGAGCCGGTCATGACCAACGTCGGCATCGTGCATCCCGAAGCCGGCTACCATAAGGCATTGCGGGAGCTCACCCGCAAATCCGGCACCCTACTCATCATCGACGAAACCCACACCATTTGTGCCGGGCCGGGCGGATACACTCGGGCAGAAAATCTCGAACCTGACTTCTTCATCTTCGGCAAGGCAATTGCCGGCGGGGTTCCGGGGGCGGCCTACGGATTTACAAAGGAAGTCGCGAAATGCATCTCCGATGGCCAGAACCTGGAAGACTGCGACACCGGTGGAATTGGTGGGACCCTGGCCGGCAACGCACTCTCCCTCGCCGCCATGCGGGCCACCTTGACCAAGGTGCTGACCAAAGAGGCCTTCCCCCGCATGATCTCGGCGGCCGAGCGCTGGACGGCTGGAGTCGAGAAGGCGATCGCCGAATTCGCCATGCCCTGGCACGTAACCCGTCTGGGTTGCCGCGCCGAATATCAGTTCTCGCCGAACCGTCCCAAGAACGGCACCCAGGCCCACGCCGCCATGGACTTCGAACTGGAACGCTTCATGCATCTCTATGCCATGAACCGCGGGATCCTGCTGACTCCTTTTCATAACATGGCCCTGATGTCGCCCCAGGCTGATCCGGAAGATGTCGATCACCACACTCGCGTCTTCCGCGACGCCCTCAAGGAGTTGGTGGCTTAGCTCGGATCGTTCCCAGTTCATCCGTTGCCGCCCGGAAACTCGCGCTCCTTCTGGTACCCTGTTTGTTCTCGCGATGAAGCCATCCGGTTGGCACATTCTGATCTGCGTGCTGGGCAGCGTTCTGCTTGTTTCCTGCGGCGCTCCGGGTGTTCCCATCCCGCCTTCTCTCGAACTGGCCAAGCCGGTCACCGATCTGCGCGCGGCGCGCAAGGGCGATAAGGTTTACCTGGCCTGGACCGTGCCCTCCAGGACCGTCGACCGCCAGTCCGTGCGCCATCCCGGTGCGACTCGCATCTGCCGCAGCCTGGAAGTGCCTGTGACCGATTGTAAGAATCCGGCAGCAGAAGTTCCGGCCAGCCAATTTCCGTTGCCCGGTCCTGGATCAACCAGGAAAAACACGCCAGCCCCGAAAGTTGAGGCCAGCTATACCGATATCCTGCCGAAGCAACTGCACGAGCAAGATCCCACCGCCGAGATTACTTACACAGTGTCAGTACAGAATGGAAGCGGACGCAGCGCGGGACTTTCCAATCGGGTGCAGGTCCCGTCCGCGCCAACGCTGCCTCCGCCAGATCATTTCCGCGCCGACGTGAAGAGCGATGGTGTGCTGCTCTCCTGGGATTGTCCACCGGCGCCGGCAGCGTCAAATGTGATCGCGCACAAGATGCGTATCTATCGCCGCGAGCAGGGAAAACAAACGGATACCAGGGTCAGCGACGCGAACTTGATGGCTTGCTCCCAGACTCAACCGGTCAACCAGTTGCCCGAATTCCTTGACCAGACCTTCGAGTGGGAAAAGCATTATGACTACCGCGCCACAGCGGTGACCGTTGTTGCCCGACCCGGCAAGCCAGAGGTTGAAGTTGAAGGAGACGACACTCCGGTAGTCCAGGTCTTCGCCCACGATGTTTTCTCCCCGACCGTGCCCACCGGTCTGCAGGCGGTTTTCTCGGGCGTAGGCCAGACGCCATTCGTCGATCTGGTATGGTCGCCCGACACCGAAGCCGACCTTGCCGGGTACAACATCTTCCGCCACGAAGAAGGGGGCCGGCCGGTAAAGCTCAACTCCGAACTGGTGAAGACTCCAGCCTTCCGCGACTCGAACGTGCAATCGGGCAAAAAATACTTCTACTCCGTATCCGCCGTCGATGAACGCAACAACGAAAGCGCGAGGTCGGAAGAGACGAGTGAGCAAGTACCATAGAAGCTATCAGCTATCAGTCTGTCAGCTCTCAGCTGTAGCTCTGACAGCAAAGTCCGTTCTAGATTTTGCCCTAAGTCTGATCAGCCCTGTTTTGGCTGAAAGCTGATAGCTGACGGCTGATAGCTGCCTCCCGAGGTCCTATGAAATATTGCCGGTTTCAAATGAACAACCAGCCTCACTACGGGCTCGTAGAATCCGTAGCCGGCGTGGAACAGATTAGCCGCCTCTTTCTTAGCTCTCCGCAAGAGGCCGGTGGAGACCTGGAAGACCTGCCCACCCGTCGCATGGACCATCTTTCGCTGGCGGAGGCCATGCTCCTGGCGCCGGTCTGTCCGTCCAAGATCATTTGTGTCGGCCGCAATTATCGCGAGCACGCCGCTGAACTGGGTAACGAAGTTCCCGCCGAGCCGTTGATCTTCTTCAAGCCCCCATCTTCATTGCTGGCCCCCGGCGCCCCGGTCCGCCGGCCCCAGATCGCCGAACGGGTGGATTACGAAGGCGAACTCGCCGTGGTGATAGCAAAAAAATGCTACCAATTGGCAGCGGGTGAAGATGTTCGCCCTTACATTCTGGGCTACACGTGCGTGAACGATGTGACCGCGCGCGATTTGCAAAAGAAGGACGGCCAGTGGACCCGCGCGAAAGGTTTCGATACTTTCTGTCCGGTCGGCCCGCTGGTCACGAACGAAATCGATCCCTGGGCCGGGATTGGCGTGGAAGTCAGAGTCAACGGCATAGTCCGTCAACAGGGCAACACGCGGGATTTCATATTCCCGCTCGGTGTCGTCATCCGATATATCTCCGAGGTCATGACCCTGCTGCCCGGCGACCTGATCCCCACCGGGACCCCCCAGGGCGTCGGCCCCGTGGTCGCGGGAGAGATCATGGAGGTGATTGTGGAAGGAGTAGGAACGCTGCGCAATCCTGTTGTCTGAATGTAGTCACGTGGGGACAGCCGCCCCTATCTAGTATTATGATTCCTAAATAACGTATCGATAGCTTGCATGGTCAGGTCGCTACTGACTCTGCCTCGAGCGTCGCCAGCTTGTACTTCCACTTGAACATCACCGGCTCTTCATTCACTTCTTTCAGGTACCGTTCGATACGTGCTTTCAACTCGGCCTTCGAACTGACTCGTATCCCCCGTAATAACGTCCGGGCCAGTTTGCTGAAGAAAGATTCAATCAGATTCAACCACGAGCCGTGTTTCGGCGTGAAGATGAATTCGAAGCGGTTCGGCACACTCGCTAAGTACGCTCGCGTCTGTTTGGAAATGTGGGCGGAATGATTATCCAGAACGATGCGATGCGAAGTCCCGCCGCAGAGCGTTGATCCGCCATCTGGAGAAACTCGATAAATTCCGCGCTCCGGTGGCGCTCCCGAACCCAAGCCCAACACTTCCCCGCTGAGCAGCTCAATGCCGGCCAACAGCGACACCGTGCCGTGCCGTGCCGTGCCGTGCCGTGCCGGCGTTTTTGTACTCATGATCTCGTCCCAGGCTGCTGTGCCGACCCGGTACCGGCGGCAGATCCGGCGCGGTATTGCTGATGGCCTGAATGCCCGGCTTCTCGTCATAGCTCAGCACGCCCACCACTTCAGAAGGCAAGCCCGCCTTGCGCCACAGCTCGACGTCCCGGTAAACGTGCAACACTTCAATCATCTTGGCTTTAAACTCCGGATCGCGCCGCTCCAGATAATACTGGATCTTGTGCGGCTTCACCGGATGCGCCGACAAGATCTTGGACACCGTCCCTCGTCCCAGCGTTTGCAGCTGCGGGTGTCCTCCCTCCCCACCGTGCTTCCGGATGTGCTTTGCCAGCAGGCGCGTAGTCCACAGCTCCTGCGCATAGCCCAGATCTTTGGGTTTCTGGCATGCCAAGTCGACTACCCAGGTCTTGTCTTCCTCCCTGATCGCCCGCCGCCGGCCGCGTCCGGGCAGATCGCGCATGGCGGCACGGACACCCAACTCCAGGGCCTTGGAAACGCAGCGTTCCACTTTGGGTTGATTGGTACTGCAAGCCGCAGCGATGGCGGACACCGTTTGGCCCTGAGCATAGCGCAGAACCATGTGCGCGCGTTGCACACGCGCCGCCGATTCGGTTCGCGACTGCGCCAGTCGCTCAAGCCAACTGGTATCCTCGTCGGTCAGGTTCAGCCGGGCACGTCGACTGATAAAGGGCATCGCCAGTGGCCACCCAGGTGGTGGCATAGCGATAGCATACAGCACTACAGCTAGCATTGCAATGCTATTTAGGAATCAATATACTAGTTCGTGGATTGCTGGCGGCTTTGCCAAGAGTAGCGCCGCCGTCTCGGCGGCTGTCGTGGGGGCGTCCCGCTCCCACCGCTGAGGGCACCAGGAGAGCCGGCAGAGCCTGCCCTGAGCGAAGTCGAGGGATGCCGGCGCGCTACACACCCTCTACTAAGCCGAAAGCACTCGCGCCCTGTTGTGATTCCGAAAGTGCACGAGCGGGACGCTCGCGCCTACATCGAGACTTCCCCGATTTCCTATCAGGCCTTATTCTGTTTCTGAGAACTGCCGCACGTTGCGGCCGTCTCCGCCGATAAATCATGATTCCATTTCGTCTTTATCTTTTCATTCTGGTGGGTGCTGCCGTTCTTGCCCTGGCCTACTTCCTGCTGCGCCACAAACCGAAGACCGCCGATGACCTGGAGCGGGAGCGCCGGGCCTGGCTTGATCGCATAGGCCGCATCACTGACGGCACGGTGATTGATGTTCAGGAAATGCCCGGCACGCGCGAGCGCCCTTCTACCTTCCTGATCTACCAGTACGACGTCGCCGGAGTGTCCTATGAAGCTTCACAGGATGTAACCTATCTACGCCAGCTAATCAATCTCCATTCCTGCCGCCTTGGCCTACCCACCTCTGTCCGCTTCGACCCGCAGAATCCCGGAAACTCCCTCGTTGTCTCCGAACGCTGGATGGGCCTGAGACAGTAGGGCAGACGTCGGTCGTCAGGCGTCAGTCGTCAGCCCCGGGCGCCCCACGGATTGTCCTTACCTCGCATAGTCTCTCCTGCGCAAAACAAACCCGGCCGGAGCCGGGCTATTCTGGAAATCACGGTTTGAGAAGTCGCAAGATTACCTGGTATGGCTACGGAGCAATGCGGTCAGTGATGGTGTCATTGTGGTATGCAGCATGATTGCGTATCTGCAGCCATCCGCCGTCGGGCTTGAGCGTATCCGCCACGGCAGTCTTTTCGCCGATGGCAAAGTCCTGCCATGAGGGGTAGCGGACCACCGTGAGGTAAGTCCACGGGCCCCCTTCCACATGTTGCATCAGCACGTTTCCCGAGGCAGTGTCGCCGGGAGCGTTCTGGCTCAGTGACTTTTCCAATTGCTCGCGATGCCCGGGAGCGGTGCCATAGACGGAAACCACATAGACCGAGCTTGCGGTTTTTCCAGCAGAACCCTCGTCAATGCCCAGGGCCTTGGCGAACTCAGCCCAGGACGGACCGTTGACAAAAGTATCGTTGTGCCAGGCGTACAGGTCACGCACAGCCGGAGTCACTGCGGTCCCAGCGGCCTCAACGGTGGTCTTGGTTCCAAGATGCTGGATGACCACGTAGTCCCAGTCCTCGCCGTCCTGATGGCGCAGCACAATGTGATGTGCGGACATGGGCACGGTTGGGTCGGCCGTCTTCAGAGACTCGCCGAGTTCGGCGCCCTTGCCGAGTGCGGCCTTGGCGAAGTGGACGTGGTAGAGGTCGGTGCGAGCAGGAGTATTCTGCGCAGGAGAAACAGAAACGAAGCAGAGCAGAGCGAGCAGGAAGGTACAGGCGCTTTTCAATGTTGCCTCCAAATCTTCGGATTAGGGATCTGGAACCGGGTGCTGAACCGAACGAGGGCTGGTGAAACGGGGCCTAGTGTTACGGACGGATTATACAGTCAATCAGTGTCTTGTAGGCGGAAGCGGGGTCGAAGACGGAGATCCCCCGCCCGCGCGACCGTCTGCCCCCGGTCGGGCGATGGTCTTCGGTGTGCTTCTCATTGGTCTTCGGTGACGTTCTCAGGGCAGCGGGGTATTGCTAACGTGCAGGTCAGCCGGAACGAGAAAGGCCGGCCACACTCACTTTATGGCGAATACCACAAAGTCCACCTCAAGACTGAAGATTCTGTACGCGGAAGGCGATCAAGAAGTCCTTTCTACACAGTCGGTTACGATTGAAAAAGCGGGCCACCAAGTGGCCCAGGCAGAGGGCCGGCAGCAGGTGCTGGACTCCCTCAAGCGGGATGTATTTGACCTGGTAATCCTGGGTCCCACTCTGACCAAGAATGATCGCCACCATCTGGCCTATATGGTCAAGAAGGCCAAATCAGGTGCGCGCGTGCTGGTCATGCATACCGACGGAGAAGGCCACCCCGCGGTTGACGCAACCCTGGAGACCGGCAGAAGCATGAACGCCCTGTTGGAGATGATCGCGTCACTGTATCCCCAAGCGGCAGGCGCAGCCTCCGGCAGATAGCTTAAGTCTTGTGTGGTCGCGGATGACTCGCCGCGCAATCGGGAAGCTTCCAGAATGTGACCGAAGGCGGCCATCAAGCCGCCTTTTCATTTTGAGACCCCATCCGGAATTCGCCTCGCTACGAATCTGATGAGTAAACAGGTGGGACAAAATCACAAATTAATCTCCGGCTCGCGCCCTGAATCTGGTTCCCACTGAGCAATAGTGGGATTTCGAATTTGTCACTTGCCGGTCGATCCGTGGCAGACCGCGCTGCAGCGGAGTCTGGTCCGAGCCCCGCATCGCAACTGACACGAACCAACCTCGTTATCGTGGAACAAATGGGCCCGGCAGATCCTGGATATTTGACCTCAACCTCTAATATCTTCCGGTTTGGACCGCAAGAATGGAATGGCGGCGGTTAAAATACAAACTCCAAAATTATTCTCATTATGAACAGCCCCTTACAACCTGACCAAACGCACGAAAAGAAAATCTACGTAAGCCTCAGCGGCTTGCCGCTCTCGTTCCGCCTGGAATGGCCGTTTCGCAAGTCCACCTCGGGTGCGGATTTCTGGGTGCTGCACGCCGACATCGCTCTCGAGAATTCGGAAGGGCTGCATGCGCCGGTGTCGGTGAATCTGTCCGCAACCGTTTACGAAGTGATGCCATCACTTGAACCGAAAGACATTGAGTCGCCAGTTATCAACGCCTTGCGCAAGGAAGTTGATCGCCGGCAAATCGAATTTCTGAAGTCGGGCAAGCGGGTCCCGGTGCAGTTCTCCAGCCGCTATTACGATTTCAAACGCAGCAAGTGGGTGTTTGGCAAGGCCACGGACGAGCATATGGCCCTGCTGGTGGCGCGCAAGGTTTACTGGCAGACCAAAGTCGCTGGCGGGCCGGTCTGGATTGGCGACCCTACCGAGGCCCTGTTCCTGGAAACGTCACCCGTGCAAATTCTCGAAGTGGCGCAGAAACTGCGAGGCCAGGAATTGATGACCCTCCAGGGCGAATGGGCGTCAGCCAATGCGTCCCTGATGGTGCAGTCAGAAAAATTTGAGGCGGACATGCGCGCCGCCCTTGCCGAACTCGAGCAGAAGCACGCCTTCGAAAGAGGCTAACCCAACGAAACAAAGTGTGGGTCGGACACTCTTGTCCGACGCTTTTGTAGTTGAAGTTGACTTTGATTTTCATCAAAATCAAAATCCAGATCAAAATCAAAGGCGTCGGACAAGAGTGTCCGACCCACACTCTATTTAGTGCTGCTTGCTGATGGTGCCGTTGAGGGCCACTCCCGAATCCGCCTGCACGATGTAGGCGTCGTTTCCCGAGACCAGATAAAAAATCAGGTTGTTGGAGAGACTACCGATCGAGGCCCCGGTTCGCCCGTTCCCCGAAACCGCGTAGTGACCCGACAGAATCACGGGCACGTTGATGACTCCAGCCGCGTTGGTAAATTCATTCAAGATCAGGCCACCGGAGCCATCCCACTGCAGCGTGCCCACCCGGTCCTTCGCGCCTCCCGCGTCGAATCCGTCCATGACAAAGCCAAACTGTCCGTTCATCGTGGAATTCGAAAATGAGGAAACCTGCTGCAGGTCGAGGCTCCCGTCCTGGACGGTGTTGGGATCATTGACCAGAAAGAGTCCGCGTGTAGGGCTGACCATCCACACCACCAGGTTTTGGTTGGCAACGGTGGTGAGGCTGACCAGGGCGCGCCCGCTGGCAGCCTGGGTATAGGTCCCGGTGAAACTGACATTGCTGGCTACGTTGCCGTCCTGCACCGAGTCGCGTACGCCCATCGTGATATTCCCCGCGCTGGCATTGAAGCGGCCGGCCATATTCACCCCGCTCAGAAAGCCGGTGTCGCCCTTGCTGCCGAACGCGTAGCTGCCGGAAAGCGCTGGCGTGCCGGTCTGGAGCTCGGCCCGACCCAGTCCATTGACCCCGACGGTCTCCGCCATGAAGCGCACGTTGTTGGCATCCACGATGTAATAAACAAAGCTGGAGGTGGCAGGAGAATTGTCAGTGAAGGTCCCGGTACCGCGCCCGGTGCTGGAGTCAGGGCCGTTGAATGACCCGGTAAAAGTCAGCGAGCTGAAGGTTCCGCCGCGATTCACATCCTCGTTCCCATTGCTGACGATGCCCCCGGCTACCGTGAAAGCGCCGACGCTGGCCACCGATTGCGTCGAATTCAGATCGTGCTCGCGGAAAACGAACGTTCCGCTGGGGGCCGAAGCGATTGCCGTCAAGTCCTGCTTTTCCGCCAGCCCGCCTCCGTTCAGGGCCTGATCACCCTCTACCAGATACACTTTGGAAGAACTGACCAGGGTCACGGCCAGATGGATCGTTCCCAGTGCATTGTTGAAACTCAAACTGCCGGTGCCGTCGTTGCTGATGTTGTAGGAGCCGGCTGCTGCTGGTGGTGAGGAAGGTGTTGCCTTCGGAGAAGTCGTCGGTCGCGCTGGTGATGTTTCCGTTGCCGTCCGCAGTAAACACACCGGCTTCGCGATAGGCCACCCCGTTGAGGTTCGCGGTGAAATCAAACCCCTCGATTTGATAGACATACTGGCCATTGAGGCTGGCCTTGGAAAAATTTCCCTTAGGGATGAATCCCGGGACGCCACTACTACTATTTCCGCAAGCCGCACAGAACAAAAGCGAGACCAGGCCCAGGCACAGATATAAGATTCTCATAACAAATGTGCAGCGTAAGCCGCACGACTCCTCCACGATGGGTTAAAAAAGACCAATGCTTTCATCTGTAACACAGCTACCCGGAGAAAGTTGTCACCATCAAGTAACGGCTATCCTTCCGCAACCTCCGCTCTGTCGGCCAATACTGAAGCGGCCTTTCGTTCCCTATTCCTGCGCACCAGCCAGGCCACGACGCGGTATCCCAGCAGCAGAGACAGCACAAAGGCATACTGCTCCGGCTTGCTGATGTCGGCCTTCACCAGCCACCAATAATGAATCACGCCCGCGATCGCACTGACGTAGATCAGGCGGTGCAAGGCTTGCCAACGCTTGCCGCCGAGACGGCGTATCCAGCCCCTGGTTGAAGTGAGCGCCAGCGGAATCAGCAGGACGAATCCGGTGAAGCCCACCGTGATAAAGCGGCGCTTGCTCACATCGGCCCACATCTCGTGCAGGTCAAAAAATTTATCCAGCCAGATGTAGGTTATGAAGTGCAGCACCGCATAGAAGAACGCAAACAGCCCTAACATGCGGCGATAGCGAATCAGCCACAGCTGACCTGTAAGCTTGCGCAGCGGCGTGATGGAGAGCGTCACCAGCAGGAAGATCAGGATCCAGTCGCCGGTGGAATGGGTAATCACCTCGATGGGATTGGCCCCCAGCCGGCCCATGTAGGCCTTCCATCCCAACCGCGCCAGCGGCCCAAGACAGGCGAGAAATACGAAAGGCTTGAACCATCGCACCATAGCTTGTTCGTAGCGCCGGCGACCCGCCGGCTGTCGCGAGGGCGTCTCGCCCTCGCTGATCTAGAAATTCTTCTTCAAATCCATGCCTGAGTAAAGCGACGCCACCTGATCGTAGCCGTTGAACATCAACGTCGGCCGCTTCCGAAATTCTCCCAGGCGACGCTCCGTGGCCTGACTCCAGCGCGGATGGTCAACATGCGGGTTCACATTGGAGTAGAACCCGTATTCGCTGGGCGCGGATATATGCCAGGTGTTGTCGGGCTGGCTGTCAACAAAACGAATGCGCACGATGGCCTTGATGCTCTTGAAGCCGTACTTCCACGGAATCACCATACGCAAGGGCGCGCCATCCTGGTTGGGCAGCACTTCGCCATACATGCCAAAACACAGCAGCGCCAGCGGGTGCATGGCCTCGTCCATCCGCAAGCCTTCGACGTAAGGCCACTCCAGCACGTGGCCGCGCTGGCCCGGCATCTGCCGCATGTCGAACAACGTGGTGAACTCCACAAACTTCGCCTTGGGCAAGGGGTCGGCGCGCTTGATCAACTCGCTCAGCGAGAAACCAACCCACGGCACCACGATCGACCAGCCTTCCACGCAACGATGGCGATAGATGCGCTCTTCCGGCGCGGCCATCTTGATAATCGTGTCCACGTCGAGCACCTGCTTCTTCTTGACCGCGCCGTCGATGGTGACCGTCCACGGACGCGTTCTGAAATTCTTGGCCAGGCCGGCAGGCTCGTACTTGTCGGTCGAAAATTCGTAGTAGTTGTTGTAGTTGGAAACGTCCTTGAGGGGCGTGATCGCTTCGGTGGTCGAGAATGGACTCTTCTGGATGCCGTCAATTTTGGCGTCGGCCTGTGCCACCGACGACGGTGACGCCATTTCGCGCAATCCCACGCCCGCCGCCACTGCAGCCGCGCCAGCCAGTGCCGTGCTTGCCAGAAACTTCCGCCGGTTCAGATACAGGCTCTTCGGTGTGATCTCGGAGGATGGAATGTCGTCTGCTTTCTTGATCAACATGAGGGGAAGCTCCTGAAAGGTTACGCACCAACCACGGCGCTGGATTGCTGGCTTCTATTCTCTGTTAAATAGGACGCATTTGGCCGGGAAAAGTTGCATCGCGGGGCCCCGGTACGACAAACCAAAGTCCATTGATTCGAAGGTACTTCTTCCCGTGCCAGAGTTGTGGCCGCGGGCGACTCGCCCGTGTGTACAGCAGCCAGGAACCACGTGGGGGCGGCTGTCCCCGCGCGGGCTTGGATAGTTACATCCCGGCCGCTCAGGTACCGGCGGCCAGCATCTCGCAGACTCGCTGAATCTCGTCGCGCTGGGCGGCGCTCAAGGCCAGAAATTCAAATCCATGGCGCAACCCGTCGCGATATCGCACCAGGGCGCGAAACTTGATCGGAAACGGCGCCATCGGCAACGCCAGTTCCATGGACACGACTTCACCAGGTTCCAACTCGCCGGTCAAGGTGGCTCCAATGCCATCTTCTCCGAGCTCGCTCGAGCGCCCCCAAAAGGATAGGTTTTCTCCCGAGCGAAAGACATAGACTGACACGCGAATATCGAGCGGGTGGCGACGAAAGCGGCGCGACGCACGGGAATCAGGTTTAGGATCAGTGAGGGGGCTCATGATGTGCCTCGGACAGCCGCCGGGACGACGGCGCTACCCGCGGTCAGAGTGCTAGTTGCCATGCAACGGGTATCCCGCTTCCAGCGGAAGCTTGCTTTCAATCCGCAACACGGTAATGCCCCCGGTTATGGAATATAGGTCCACTAAACCCACCGCGCCCGGCGTGGATTCCACCGCCTCAACCACAGCTTTGTCGGAATTCACCACAACCATGGCCGGATGGTTCGCCCTGCCGTGGTTGGCATTGGTGATGAGCGTGCTGACCTCGTCGCTCGACATGCCATAGACTTTTTCCAGCACCAGTCTCATCTCGGTGGCCGCAGGATTGAGGCTGAAGAAAGTGATTGGTTTGCCTGTGGGCCAGCGGTTGGTCTGCCCCTTGCAGATCTTGACCAGCTCGGACATGCTGACCTCGGTTACACCGTTGGATTTATTGGAAACCAGCGCCATGTCTTTGGCCCAGGCCGCGGTGAAGCAGCCCGCGACCACCAGCCACACTCCGAATGCACATCGGCAAAGCACAGCTCTCCCCCAGACTGCGGAACCTCGTCCACCGATTGTCCCCGAAGCCGGAGAGTTGCTCAATGGCAACCGGCAACGGGTTACCAGCAGAGACAATACACAACGCCACGAGTTACGCCGGGCACTTGAGGACATCTGCCCCTACGTGAACTCGGTGTCGTATCATCTCCTGCATGGCTGCCCTGCCCGAACCTTCTTCAGTCTTGAGCTTTGAAGACGCGCGTCACCTGGTGGAAGACCACGCTGCGCAGCTGCGTCCCCGCGGCAAGGAACTGGTGGAGTTGCTGGAAGGTGCCGGACTAATTCTGGCCGAGCCGGTGCTCGCCGACCGAAACTTCCCGCCGTTCCCCAGGGGCATGCGCGATGGGTACGCGGTGCGGGCCGCCGATCTTTCCCACCTGCCTGCAACGCTTGAAGTGATCGGAGAGATCAAGGCGGGTGCTCGAACCGAGGAAATTCCCACTCTCCAACCGGGCCAGGCCGCAGCCATCATGACGGGCGCGCCCGCGCCTCCGGGCTCGGATGCAGTGGTGATGGTGGAACACACTTCGCGCGATGCGGCCCGGGTTCAGATCATGAAGGCGGTGGCCGCGGGCGACAACATCGCCCCCATCGCCTCCGAAGCGAAACGCGGCGAGCGGCTCCTGTCTCCCAGAGCGCGACTCGACTACGCCGCGATCGCGGTGGCCGCGTCGGTAGGCCGAAGCCGTCTTCTGGTTTACAGCAAACCGAAAGTGGCGATCCTCTCCACCGGCGACGAAATCGTGGACATCGACGTTCCCCCCGCAGTCACCCAAATCCGCAACTCGAATACGTATTCGCTGGCTGCACAGGTGCAGGCCGCAGGCGGGGAACCAGTCCTGCTGCCGATCGCTCCCGACGAACCCGCGCGGCTGCGCGAACTCATCGCTGAAGGCCTTGAATCCGATCTGCTGCTGCTGGCTGGAGGAGTCTCGATGGGCAAGTACGACCTGGTCGAACCCGTCCTGGCCGAATTCCAGGCGGAATTTTTCTTCACGGGGGCCCAAATCCAACCGGGAAGGCCGGTGGTCTTCGGCCGTATCCCATGTGGGGCGGGCGCCCCCGCCCGCGAGTCGGCATCTTCCCCAGCCCATGTTTATTTCTTCGGACTCCCCGGCAATCCAGTTTCAACCATGGTGACCTTCGAACTCTTCGTCCGCCCGGTGCTCGAGGCCCTGGCCGGTATGACGCCGCGCAAGCTGGTGTTCCTGAAGGCACGGCTGAAGGCCGAGATAAAAACGAAAACTGGCCTGAAGCGATTCCTTCCGGCAATCCTCTCGGGAGAGTTCGAAAACCCAGAAGTGGAGGTGGTGGCATGGCACGGCTCGGGCGACATAGCGTCAATGACGCGGGCAAATTGCTATGTCGTAATACCCCCAGACCGCGACCGAATCGCGGCCGGTGAATCGGTGGCGGTCCTGATGCGTTAGCACCGGAGAGCCTTATGAAGACAGCCGTGTGTGGGTCGGACACTCTTGTCCGACGGATTTGACTTGGGTCGTTTAATTTCTTAGAGCCATCAACCGTCCAATCCGAAAGCAACTTCAAAGGCGTCGGACAGGAGTGTCCGACCCACACACAGAAGATGCATGTGTTGCTAAGATAGCCTGTTCGCAGCCGAGACAAAATGCCTCAGAAGCTTTCACACTACGATAAAGCGGGCCGGGCAAAAATGGTGGACGTTTCCGCAAAAGCCGCCAGCAAACGAGAGGCCGCCGCCAGCGCTTTCGTTGTGCTGGAGCCCGCTGTGCTCAGGGCTCTGCCCAAAAATCCCAAGGGCGATCCCCTGGAAGTGGCCCGGCTGGCGGGTATCATGGCGGCCAAGCGCACCTCCGATCTGATCCCCATGTGCCATCCCCTGCCGCTTTCCCACGTTGATGTGACCATGCGGCTGTGCGAGAATGGCGTCGCTATTAGCTCAAAAGTTATCACCACGGCGGTTACGGGAGTGGAGATGGAAGCCCTGGTTGCGGCCAGCGTGGCCGCGCTGACCGTGTACGATATGTGTAAAGCGCTGGACAAGGGAATCGAAATCCGGGAGATCGTGCTCGAGCACAAATCCGGAGGCAAGAGCGGTAACTACACCCGCGTCCGCAAGAAGCCCTAGCCTGTCATGCCGAATAGCGTCAAAGTCCTGCTGGTGGACGACAATCCCATGGTCCTGGGGCTGCTGCATGGCGCCCTGACTCCGCTGGCCCGCGTCACCACCTCCAGCGACACGGCCGACGCCCTGCTTAAAGCGGTGGACGACCCGCCCGATCTGCTGGTCAGCGATTACCGCATGCCCGGTATGGACGGCCATCAGTTAGTCGAACGGCTGCGCAGCCGTCCTAAGACCGCGGGCATTGCCGTAATCCTGCTCGCCAGCAAGGCTGACATCTCGGAGAAGCTTTCCAGCCAGGAACCGGTGGATGATTTCGTGGAAAAGCCGTTTTTTCTCAAAGAAGCGACCCAGCGCATCAAGCGCGTGATCGACAAAATTGCGCTGGAAAAAATGGCCAAGACCGCGCCCTCCGATGGCGTCCTGCGCGGCAGCCTGGCGCAGATGAACGTCATCGATCTGGTGCAATCACTCGAAATGGGACGCAAGAGCTGCGCCCTTACCCTCACCAACGAACGCGACAAATGCGAAATGTATTTCAGCGAGGGCCAGGTGACCCACGCCGCCTACGGTTCGCTTAGCGGCGATAAGGCGGTCTTCAAAGTTCTGGGCTGGATCGGCGGCAACTTCCAGATCAACTTCGAAGGCAAGACCAGCAAACAAACCACCACCCTGAACACCCAGGGCCTGCTGATGGAAGGCCTGCGCATGCTCGACGAATCCAAGCGCGACGACGGCGGCACTGAGGAAGAAGAGGAAGATGTCCTCCTCGACTCCTGAAGCCTCGATCCGTGAAGGCCTGACGGCCGCCGTCCTCACCGTCAGCGATTCCTTGGCCCGCGGCGAGCGCGCCGACCTCTCCGGTCCTGCAGTTGCGGAAATTCTCAAACGAAAAAAATTTGCGGTGGTGGCTACTGAAATCGTGGCGGACGATCAGCCTGCCATTCAACAGGCAATCATTCGACTGGCTGGAAAGGCCCGCCTGGTAGCGACTACCGGCGGCACCGGAATCGCCGAGCGCGACGTTACGCCCGAGGCCACACGCGCGGTCTGCACCCGCCTCCTCGAAGGCATAGCCGAACGCATGCGCTTCGAAGGCTCCAAGAAAACTCCAATGGCGGCGCTGAGCCGGGCCCTCTGCGGAGTGCGCGAAAAGTCGTTGGTCCTGAACCTGCCTGGAAGTCCCCGCGGCGCGGCTGAATCTCTGGAAGCAGTCGTCGATCTGTTGCCGCATGCCCTCGAGCTACTGGTCGGAAATACAAAGCATACATAAGCGTGTGTGGGTCGGACACTCTTGTCCGACGCCTTTGAAGTTGCTCTTGGCTTGGTTCAATTTGTTGCTCCAAAAGGGTTAAACTTCTTGCAAAATTAAAACCTTAAGTCGAAAGTGTCGGACAAGAGTGTCCGACCTACACTTTTGTTTGGGCCGGTTCGGGTAAACTGCTAGGCTTACCCATTGGACACCATCAAGCACATCTTCCTGCGCTACTCCGCATTCCTCTGGGCGGTGTTGAAGCCTCTGGGCGCCTGGGGCGTTTTTGCCATCGCGGCCCTGGACGGCGCCGCGCTCGGGTTGCCCATGGACCCGATCGTGGCCACTTACGTGTATCAGAACCGCTCCCAGTTTCTGCTTTATGTGCTCATGGCCTCGATCGGATCGACTGTGGGCGGTATGGTGATTTACGGCATCGGATATCTGGGCGGTGAAGAACTGCTGCGCAAGCGCATCTCGCAAGAGCGCTTTGACAAGTTTCACCAGGCGTTCGAAAAGCATCCCTTCTGGAGCTTGATGTTTCCGGCCATGCTGCCTCCACCCACTCCCTTCAAACTGTTCGCTCTCACGGCCGCAGTCTCGGAGATGCGGTTCAGCCACTTCCTGCTCGCCATTTTCGCCGGCCGCTTCGTGCGCTTCCTGACGCTGTCCATCCTCACCCTGGTGTTCGGTCCCCAATTCGTACACATCTCGGGGGCCATCTTCCGCCAGCATTGGTCGCAGGTGCTGGCAGCGGTGGCGGTGGGATTGGCAATCTGGCTGGTAGTGATCAGACTAAAGAAAAGAAAAATGTAGGCGCGCGCGTCCCGCTGGTGCATTTTTGGAATCAGTACAGGCCACGCGGGGCCGGGCTGTCCCCACGCGGGCAGCTTAAGCCGCAGCCGGGTGATCGCCCTTGCCGAAGGCCTCGGATAACGCCGCGAGCACAAGCGGCGTGGCAAAAAACACGGAGGTAAACAGTAAATCGCCTTCCACTCCCTGGCGGAAGAAGGGCAGAGCCAAGGTGTACGACGTCATCAGCCCACCGAAGTTCTTGGGATACATGTCATACGCCGCCCACACTGCAAAATTGCTGATCACGAAGAAGGAAACCGAACTGGCCAAGGCCGCGCCACTCACGGGAAGAGGTTTCGCGTTCGCCCGCAGCCGGGTTCCCAGCCACAACACTGCCGCATACCACGCCCAAGTCACAAAATGGTCCCAGACAAACGGGTAGCCATAGACCACTTTGGTAAGAACTACGTCCGAAGCCGCCATCACCACCAGCGGCACCCACAGGAAGCGCCGCGAACCGCGGGCCCCGAAGAAAAGCAGGGCCGCTGCTACCGGAGTAAACGTCCAGGGATGAGGCATGAACCGAACTGCGACAGCAACCGCCAGGAAGAAGTAGGCCAGCATGATCACCTCAAGTTGCAGCCATGATTGTGGCGCGCCCTGAGCGCCGCGTCAAGCTGTGTTGACTCCGTCCCATCTGGCGCGGGCCCCACATGAGGCTAGGGCTTGCGGGCGATCTGACGGCGGCGCGATCCAAAGCCTTCGCTCACAACATTCAGATTTCGATCAAGCTCCACGCTCGCGCTCAGAAGGTTCCCCGTCGTCCGGTTTGGGTCGTAATATCGAAGGTCCCGGAATCGAACGATATAACCCGACTCGATCGGCTCCGTCTCAACCACGGGATACTGTGCCCAGTCCAGATAGACCCGCCCCACCTCGCTTCGCTTGGCGGCCAGCGTCACCGGAGTCTCCTCCGGCTTCTGCCGGATTTGCATTCGACCTTCCGGGTCTGCCTCCGGGATAAGAGAATTCACTGACATGGTCGCGAAGAAGTCCCGGGTCTCGACTACGCCATACCACTCAAACGGATTCAGCCAACGAGGATAAGCCGAGACCCGCACGGGATCAGCTCCGTCGTAGAGCCGGGAGTCGAGTGCGTTGACTGCCCGCCGGTGCTCGTAGTCCCGCACCCCCCAGACAGCGACCACGCCCAGCAGCGCCACAACCGCGGCGAGACGTCCGGGCGGGCCTTTACGGCGCACTCCGATCTCATCGTTGATCAGGGAGAAGAGCCCCGGCACCACCAGCCCGCCGATCAGCAGAATAAGGAGCAGGGGTTCGATGATGAAGACGATGTCCCAGGAATACCATCTCTCGGAGAAAGGCCAGAATGGACGCACGCCATAATTATTGGTGAAGTCAAGCAGGATGTGGGTAAGGCCGGCGAGATACGCAAACAGGAAAAGCAGACCCCAGCGCGGCGGCAGATTCGGATCTTTCACTTTGCGCCCGCGCAGGCGCCAGATGAAATACATCAGTCCGACGACCAACGCCTGTACCAGAATGAGTCCGAGAAAGGAATGGGTGAAGCCGCGATGATGGTCAAAGCCAAAGACCGGATCCTTGAAGTTCCCCAGGATGTCGATATCAGCCGCTTCCGCCGCCAGGGTCATCGTGGCCGTGGCCAGCGCCGTCTTCCGGTTGAACCCGGCACGGGCGAGGCAGGCTCCGGTAAGAAAGTGAGTAATAGGTTCCAAAGTTTATTGTAGCGCCGGCGGTAGCCGTGGGTCGGACACTCCTGTCCGACGCTTTTGAATTTGATCTCGGCGCTCGGAACCCACCCCGGTGCGCACAAGATCACACCCCAAATCAAAGTCAAAGGCGTCGGACAGGAGTCTCCGACCCACACGGAACCAGCAATGCCAGCGCGTCGGGCACAATGCTGATCACCGCTGGCAGCGTGCCCAGCAATTCTCCGTCGGCTTCCACAAAGATGCGGGAATCCACGGCCGCATCAAGCCGCGTCCGGCAATCTATCTTCAACCCATCCACCAGATCGATGCCGTCCACCTGCCACTGGGCCCCCACCAGCCCTCGCACGATGTAACTCAAATACGCCAGCCGGCTGCGGGTACGAAAAAGTACCAGCCGTAAGTCATTGCGTTCGAGCGAAGCCCCCGGCGCCAGCTCGCGTAGCACGCCTCCAAAGTTCCGGATACGAACCGCCAGCAGTTGAGAGACCTCGATCGGCGAATCCGTCTGCATTTCGACCGCAAATTTTTCCATGGGATGAGTCAGCCACAGTCGCGTAGCTTTGGCGTAGTAAGCAGCCATGCCCAGGTGGCCTTTGACCAGCGGGTTCAACTTGTAGAACAGATGCGCATCCGCGCCGATGCCAGCCGCGACCGTGAAGAAGCGGGAGCCGCGCTTGCCTGCAAGATCGGTATATTCCACGCGGCCCAGGGCAATGCGCCGGGGCGATGCAGTCAGAAGGGCGTGAGCCGCGCCCCGCGGCGAAAGGGGCAATCGAAGATCGTGAGCCAGCGCGTTGGCCGTGCCCAGGGGAATGATGCCCAGGGCTGCATCGCTTCCGACCATGCCCTGGAGAACGTCATGAGCGGTGCCATCGCCGCCACAGGCAACGATAGTGTCATAACCGTCGGCGATGGCCTGGCGCGCCTGTTCGCCCGCGTCTGCCTGTCCCCGCGTGGGCTCTGCGGCCGCCTCGACCCCAGCCCGGCGCAGCACGGCCAATGCCGCTTCAACGTCCGCCAGCCGCCGCGCGCGGCGCCGGCCAGAGAGCGGGTTGTAAAAGAGGGCGGCCTTGCGCATCAAGATTGGAATTGGAAAATCAGAATGGATTGTACTGGAACATGAAGCGAGCCTCCCGCCGCGAGGTTGCGGCCTCCGGCCCTTTTCACTAAGCTATCCCTGGTCGGGGCCCTTTCATCGTTCGATCGGTCATTCATGGGGGAGGGAAAACTGCTATGAGAACCTGGCACTCGGTTCTGTTCGTCCTATTGCTGAGCGGCATGCTCACAGCTCAGAATCATTCGGCTCAGAACAATTCAGCCCAGGCAAAACCGAAGCCGGCCACGCTGATGACCGGACTGGGAAACCTGCATCATCCCGTCTCCACCAAGAATCCGCAGGCGCAGCAATTCTTCGATCAGGGATTACGCCTGATCTACGCCTTCAATCACGATGAGGCCGCGCGCTCATTTCAACGTGCCGCCGACCTCGACCCCAAGCTCGCCATGGCGTACTGGGGAGTTGCTGAAGCCGTTGGACCGAACTACAACGACCCGGCCAGCGATGAGCGCTTTGCCGAGGCTCACAACGCCATCCAGAAGGCGGTTGATCTCTCAGCCAATGCTTCGCCTGCCGAACAAGCCTACATTCAGGCCATGGCGTTGCGATTCCCGGCCGATCCCAAAGCCGACCGGCGGCAGGCGGCCGAGGCCTATCACGACGCCATGCGTGAGGTGACCAAGAGCTTTCCCGATGACCTGGATGCAGCCACGCTGTTCGCCGAGTCCGGCATGAATCTGCACCCCTGGGGGCTGTGGCACCATGACGGAACTCCGGAAGTTGGCACGGAAGAGATCGTGGCCACGCTCGAGTCGGTGATCAAACGCGACCCCAACCACATGGGCGCGATCCACTACTACATTCACGCCGTCGAGGCTTCAGCTTCTCCGGAACGGGCGCTGGCGGGCGCGAACCGCCTGGCCGCAATGTCCCCAGCCGCAGGACACCTGGTGCACATGCCGGCCCACGTTTACATTCGCACCGGCGACTACGCAGCGGCGGTAAAGACCAACCAGGCGGCGGCCATCGCCGATCGTGCCTACATCAAGGCTAGCGGAGCGCAGGGCCTCTACCCCATGATGTACTACAGCCACAATCTGCACTTCATCGCCATGTGCTCCGCCATGAACGGCGATTACGCCGAGGCCATGAAGAGCGCCCAAATGCTGGCTGCTCACGTGCGACCCGGCGTGAAAGAAATGCCGCCGCTCGAAGGCTTCGTGACCATCCCGATCGCGGTTAACGTGCGCTTTCACCGCTGGGACGACATATTGAAGATGCCGAAACCCGATCCCGAAATGAAGACCGAGACCGTGTTCTGGCACTTCGCCCGCGGTATGGCGCTGGCCGCCAAGGGCAAGCCGGATGAAGCCCAGGCCGACTACCAGGTCGTGGCCGACGCGGAAAAGAACACGCCAGAAGATGTCATCTTCGCTATGCCGGTAAACAACAAGACCAAAGACGTCTTGAAGATCGCCCGGGATGTGCTGGGCGCGAAGATTGCCTTGGCGAAAAAGGACACTCCCGGCGCCATCACGCTACTGGAAAGCGCGGTGACGGTTCAGGATTCGCTGAAGTACAACGAGCCGGAAGACTGGTTCTTCCCGGTGCGCGAATCGCTGGGCGCAGCACTGTTGATGAGCGGCGATGCTCCGGGTGCGGAGAAGGTCTTCCGCGCGGACCTTGATCATCACCCGCGCAACCCGCGTTCACTGTTTGGCCTGGAACAGGCCCTGAAAGCACAAAAGCGCGAATATGACGCCGCCTTCGTCCAAAAGCGATTTCAGTCGTCCTGGAAGGGTGGCACCGTGCAATTGAAGGTAGAAGACCTGGTGTAGCCGCAAGGAGTGTGGGTCGGACACTCTTGTCCGACGCCTTTGAAGCTGATTTTGATCTTCGCGGCGTTAGTAAAAAAGGAATCCCTCAATCTCGCAAACCAGCCAAGTCAAAGGGGACGACCCGAGGCGGGGCGGCCTTATCCAGCTTGGGCAAAGCACGACAATTCCTGCCGTCAAAGTCAAAGCCGCGGGCGAGGGCGCCCGCGCCACACAGTCTCATTCTCATTCTCTTCGAATCACATATACGTAATGGCAAGTCTTTCCACAGGACTTCCTTCCATAAGCTCAACCCGATCTTTTCCGCTACCCGGCGCGACGGCATGTTCTCCGGCCGGATGAGCGAGATGAGGCGGCCGGCACCAAGCCGGGAAAAACCATAGTCCCGGCAGGCGCGGGCCGCTTCCGGGGCATAGCCCTGGCCTCAAAGATCGCACCGCACGTGATAGCCAATTTCAATCTCATCCCTGCCATCCACGGACTGCTGGGCCAACCCGCAATCGCCGATAACCTCACCGCTCGACTTCAAGACCATCGCCCAGAGTCCATGCCCGGCATCGGCGTAGCGCTGCCGGTTGCGTTCGATCCAGGCTGAGACTCCGGCCCGATCCAGAGCGGAGGGGTAATAGCGCATGGTCTCAGGATCGGACAGGACTGCCGCCAGGGCGTCGATGTCTTCAGGAGCCAATTCGCGAAGCAGCAGTCGTTCTGTGTCAAGAATATGCATCTCTAACTGTGACGGTGTGGCGCGGGCGCCCGCGCCACACCGTCGCTGCCCGAATATAATCTCTCAGTCATGGCCACTGCGACCAAGGGCTCCGAAAAAAAGATCGAAGCACTCCGGGAAAAAATCCGCCACCACGAGTATCGATACTACGTTCTCGACGATCCCGAGATCTCAGACGCCGAATTCGATCAGCTCATGATTGAGCTGAAGAAGCTGGAAGACGAACATCCAGAAATGGTGACACCCGACTCGCCCACCCAGCGCGTCGGCGGCAAGCCTCGCGAAGGCTTCGTCAAGGCGCCGCACTCCTCGCCCATGCTGTCACTCGACAACACCTACAACGAGGACGAACTGCGCAGCTGGGAGCGCCGCGTACACGAACTTAGCGGCCGCGAGGACGTCGACTACGTCTGCGAACTGAAGCTCGATGGCATGTCCCTCGCCTTGCATTACGAAAATGGCAAACTGGTCCGCGGCATCACCCGCGGCGATGGAACCATCGGCGAAGATGTCACCCTGAACGTGCGCACGGTGCGCTCCATTCCTCTCTCTATTCCACTGGACAAGCTGAAGAAGGCTGGGATTCCCGCCAATTTCGAAGTTCGCGGCGAAATGCTCATGCCCATTGCCGCTTTCAAAAAGATGAATGAGGAACGCGAACAAAAGGGACTGTCCCTTTTCGCCAACCCGCGCAACGCCACCGCCGGCACCGTGCGCCAACTGGAGCCCAGCATCACCGCCCAGCGCCGGCTCGACTATTTCACTTACGCGCTGCTGAAAGATGGCCGCACCTACTTCGACCGCCACTGGGAAACTCTGAATGCCCTGGACGCCGCCGGCTTCAAGGTCAACCGGACGCGCAAGCTGGCCAAAACCTTTGACCAGATCTGGGAATTCATCGACCAAGAAGAACCCAAGCGCGAAACCCTTCCCTACGAAATTGACGGCATCGTCATCAAGGTAGATCGCACCGCCCTGCAACAGGAACTGGGCTACACGGGCAAAGCTCCGCGCTGGGCCATCGCCTACAAATACGCCGCGCGTGGGGGCATCACGAAAATTGAAGACATCCTGGTACAAGTGGGGCGCACTGGAAAACTCACGCCGGTGGCCGCGCTGAAGCCGGTCCCGATCGGCGGCACCACGGTCAGCCGCGCCACCCTGCACAACATGGACGAGATTGATCGCCTGGGGGTGAAGATCGGCGACTGGGTAGAAGTGGAACGCGGCGGCGATGTCATCCCCAAAGTCACGCGTGTCATCGAAGACAAAGACCATCCCCGCGGCCACAAGTCTTTCCACATGCCGGAAAGATGCCCGGTGTGCGGAGGCCATGTCGTCCGCACCGAAGGCGAGGCCGATCACCGCTGCGTCAACGCCAACTGCCCAGCCAAGCTGCGCGAGACCATCCTGCACTTCGCTTCCCGCGGTGTCATGAATATAGATGGTCTGGGTGACGCGCTGGTGACTCAACTCACCGACCGCAAGCTGGTGAAGAACGTCGCCGATATCTACAAGCTGACCAAAGAGGATCTGCTCTGTCTCGAACGCATGGGCGACAAGTCCGCGCAGAACGTACTCGACGAGATCGAATCTTCAAAGGAGCTGCCGCTCGAGCGCGTGATTTACGGTCTGGGCATCCGCTTCGTGGGCGAACGCACGGCCCAATTCCTGGCCGAGCATTTCGGGTCCATGGATGCGACGATGCAGGCCAGCGAAGAAGAACTTCAGGAGGTCAACGAAGTCGGCCCGCGCATCGCCCAAAGTATTGTGGAGTTTTTCCAGGAGCCCAAGAACCGGGCGCTGGTAGAGCAGTTGCAGGAACTGGGCTTGCGGCTGACTGGAACCAGGAAACAACGTGGCACCAAACTCGCGGGCAAGACCTTCGTGCTCACCGGCACATTGACCCATTTCACTCGGGATGAAGCCAAGAAAATGATTGAAGACGCCGGCGGCAGGGTCTCCGGCTCAGTCAGCAAGAAAACGGACTTCGTAGTGGCCGGAGATGAAGCGGGATCAAAGCTGGATAAAGCCAAGGAGCTGGGAGTAAAAGTAATCGGCGAGAAAGAAATGCAGGGGCTGCTGGGTTAGCGGTGCAGCTGATGTGTTGTGCCTGTGTGGGACCGGGTCAGAGACCCGGTCCCGCACGAGCAACTACTCGTCCATCGCCCCTTTGATCCTCTCGTACGTCGTCTCCAGGCTCTCCGGCAGCACTCTGCTTTCCCCGACGACCGTCATGAAATTGGCATCCGCCACCCAGCGCGGCAGCGCGTGCAGATGGATATGTCCCGCCACCCCTGCTCCCGCCGCCTTGCCGATATTCATCCCCAGGTTGATCCCGTCCGGGGTATAAAGCTGGCGCAAGACCCGCTCCATCTTCTGCCCCAGGTCCATCATCTCGTGGGCCGCTTCCGCCGGCAGCTTTTGCAGCTCATCCAGGTGAGCGAAAGGCACGATCATCACGTGCCCGGAGGTGTAAGGATAGGTATTGAGGACGACGTAGCAGTGCTGGCCGCGATGAACGATGCGGGCTTTGGCATCGTCCCCGGCCTTCGGCAGATCGCAGAAGATGCACCCGGAAGTCGTATCGATGCCGGCCACGTAGGCATAGCGCCAGGGTGTCCAAAGATAGTCCATGGCAGGGCAGAGTAGCAGAAGAGCCAATGTAGGCGCGAGCGTCCCGCTCGTGCTCGAGGCGGCAACGCGTCAAAAGGCCGAGGATGCATGGGCGAGGCTGCACGGGCGGGACGCCCGCGCCTACCTCAGCGCCCTGTGGATTTTTGTTGTTTGACACTGTTCGGAAGCGGTTGCTACACTCGAAGAGTTCCCTTTGGACGCGGGTTTGCTTAGAGACGTCCGACCGCTGGGATTGTTCCAGTCCGTCCGCCAGGGCGGGCTCAACACAACCTTAGACTAACGCCAGCCGTCCGCTAATCGTCCCGCATCCGTCCCCGCACCCACGTGCGTGGGGAAAACCCGAGAGAGGCCATCAACCTTGCCTGACGATAACAACGCCCATAACCTGGATTCCGCGACTTCGACCTCCGTAGTGGAGCGCCCCGTGGAATCCGCGGAGGGCTCGACCTTAAACAGCGACTCCCCCCAGCCACCCCAGACTGCGCACACTGAAGTAACCCAGAATCTGGACGAAAAACCCTCAGCCACCGAAGACTTCGCCTCCGCCCTCGAGAGTTTCACCACCGAGACGGAAGAAGCTGCCCGTGAAGACAACGTCGTCAAGGGCACCGTGCTCAAGATTACCCCCACCCACGTGGTGGTGGATATCGGCGCCAAGTCCGAAGGTATGCTCCCCATTGCCGAAGTGATGGACCACTCCGGCAAACCGCGCTTTCAGCCCGGCGACGAAATCGCCGTCATGCGCGACAAGGGTGAGACCGAGGAAGGCTACATCAACCTCTCCCACCAGAAGGCGCAACGGCTGCGTGCCTGGGACGAGATTGAGAAGGCCCATAACGAGAAGAAGCCGATCAAAGCGGTAGTGATCGAGCGCATCAAGGGCGGCCTGACGGTGGATATTCTGGGCGCTCAGGCCTTCCTGCCCGGCTCCCAGGCCGACTTGCGCCCTCTGCGCAATCTCGACGTGCTGAAGGGCGAAACCATCGAAGTCGCGGTCATCAAGCTCAACAAGAAGCGCGGCAACATCGTGGTTTCCCGCAAGCAGTTGATGGAAGAGGAACAGAACGAAAAGAAATCGAAGACTCTGGAGCATCTGGAAGAAGGCACTGTCCTCACCGGAGTGGTAAAGAACCTCACCGAGTACGGCGCCTTCGTTGACCTCGGCGGAATCGATGGCCTTCTCCACATCACAGATATGTCCTGGGGCCGCCTCACGCACCCTCGCGACCTGGTCAACGTCGGGGACCAGATCCAGGTGAAGGTGCTGAAGTTCGACAAAGACAAGCAGCGGGTTTCGCTGGGATTCAAGCAGCTCACCCCTGACCCCTGGCTGGACGCGTCGCACCGCTATCCGGTGGGCGCGCACGTCAGCGGGCGCGTGATCAGCGTCACCGACTACGGTGCCTTCGTCGAGCTCGAGCAGGGCATCGAAGGCCTGGTACACGTCAGCGAGATGACCTGGTCCAAACGCATCAAGCACCCGTCGAAGCTGGTCAATGTGGGCGATCAGGTCGATTGCGTAGTGTTGAGCGTGAATCCGCAGGAGCGCCGCATTTCGCTGGGCATGCGGCAGCTGGCCGCCAATCCCTGGGACGCGCTGCATGACAAATATCCTGTAGGCGCTACGGTCGAAGGCCGGGTGCGCAACCTCACCGACTTCGGCGCCTTCATCGAAATCGAGGAAGGCATCGACGGACTGGTCCACGTGAGCAACCTGAGCTGGACCAAGCGCGTAAAGCATCCTTCGGAAGTCTTGAAGAAGGGCGACCGCGTCAAAGCCATCGTGTTGGCCATCGAACCGGACAAGCGCCGGCTTTCTCTGGGCGTAAAACAACTCCAGCCCGACGTCTGGGAGACTTTCTTCGCACAACATCATGTGGGCGACGTGCTGCACGGCAAAGTCCTGCGGGTGGCCACTTTTGGCGCCTTTGTGGAAATCGCGGAGGGCATCGAAGGCCTCTGCCATAACAGCGAGGCCGTGGATGGGAATGGCCAGCCTCTGACCCTCGGGCCCGGAGTCGAGCACGACTTCAAAATCATCAAGATGAATCAGGAAGAGAAGAAGGTCGGCTTGAGCATCAAAGCGGTGGGCGAGGAAGCCTCGCGTTCCGAAGTCGAGGCCTACAAGCAACCGGTATCGAGCACGGGCGGCTCCACCATCGGCGAGCTCATGTCCTGGAAGCGCGCCGGGGGCGATAACAACTAAAGATTTGGCACATGTGGAGCGGGCGCCCTCGCCCGCGGCTTTTCTTTTTCATTCGTTGCTCAACACACCATCCTTAGCGGTTAGGGCGTCATCCTGAGCTTGCGAAGGATCTGGCGTGGGCACCGCAAAGCCCGCCCAGCGCGCATCCGCTCCGCGCCAGATCTTTCGGGACTGAAGTCCCTCAGGATGACGTCTTGGAAAAGGAGAAGCAGTTCACTGCGTCAGCTTCACTTCTACCAGCTTGCGGTCTTCATCTGACACCTTGAAAAACTCCCTGGGCTTCAAGGCCAGCAGGTTTGCCAGGAAAACTTCCGGTAGCTGCCGGATGCGGGTGTTGTAAGTGTTCACATCGTCGTTGAAGAACTCGCGGCGATCGGCGATGCGTTCCTCCAGTTCAGAAATGCGGTTTTGTAACTTCAGGAAATTTTCATTCGCTTTCAGCTGGGGATAGTTCTCCGCCACCGCAAACAGCCCGTGCAGCGCCCCGGTCATCATCAGGTCGGCCTGTGCCTTCTGCCCGATGCTGGCCGCATTCATCGACGCCGCCCGCGCCTGCGTGACCGACTCCAGCGTTTGCCGCTCGTGCTGCATGTAGCCTTTGACGGTCTCCACCAGGTTTGGGATCTCGTCGCGACGTTGCTTAAGCAACACATCAATATTCGCCCAAGCGCGGTCATTATCGTTCCGCAGCCGAACCAGTTCGTTGTACATGATGATCAGGTAGAGCAGCCCTCCCGCCACAACGAAGAACACAGCCGCCGCCGCAACCATGCTGACGCCCATCTTCACCCCTCTGTCATCCTGAGCGAAGTGGCTGCTCCGCTTGCCAAGCAGCCACACAGTCGAAGGATCCCTATAAGCAATCTGCGCCCGGCGCGCCCGGGTCTTCATTATGAAGCGAGGACTTGCCCCCTCGCGAGACTCCGGCCTCTTAAGCAACAAAGGCGGCCGCTGCCGTCGAAGTTGCTTGCCTGCAATGACTTCCATTTTTTGGAAGTCGCCGGGCTAGCTAGTACAAATTCAAATGCCACAGCAGCAAAGCCAGGCAGACGAGCGCCAGCGCCGCCCCGCCAAAAACCATGCCCACCGCCCGCTTGCGCAGATCGTGCTGCACCTCCTGCTCCGGCTTCCAGGAGATGAGAAAGGTCTTCTCGTTCTGCCCATGCACAATCATGTTGCGGTCGTGAGCATCATGCACTTCTGGATTCTCCACGCAGGTTCCGGTCACGTGATACTCCTGTCCCGGCAGAATAAGAGATTCGCGCAGCCTGTACCGTCCCGTGGCCGAAGAGACAGGCATGGATACCAGCGGCATGGGAACATTACCCGTCTCTCGAATCTGTTGCAAAAACTCTTGCCGCCGCGCCTCTTTTTCCGGATCCGCCTGGGGATGTGAGGCCATGATTCTCTCGATCAGCTCCGCAGGGATATTTCCTCGAACGTTTGCCCCGCCGGACATTGCCTTCGGGATTACGCGCGCAATCTCCAGCAGCGCTTGGCGACCCTGTTCGCGCTGGGGGTCGTCCAGCGGCCCCTTCTGCTCCAGCCAGTGCTCCATTTTAGCGGCGAGCGCGTTGGCACCAGCCCTCTGGACGTACTGCAGCAGCTCCTCATCACTTGCCCCGGTTCCCATGAGGGGTGCGATCTGAGCGCTGTCCACAACCCGGGGCGGGCCCTCCGGCAAGTCGTATTCCGCGGAGTAAGAATCAACCAGCACCTTTCCGGTCTGGTCCTGCACGTAGAACTTGGCGCCGTCCAAGTCAGTGCGGTAGTGCTTCCATCCGCCGTGCTCTCCGGTTTCGTAGTGTTCGATCTTGACCTGGTAGAAGCAGCAGGGGGTGTGGGTGATGGGACTGGGGATCAGGTGATCGGCCAGGGCTCGCCCCCGCACTTGCACCAGGCCCATGGGGATGCTGCGGATGGGCATGCAGGGCGTGTCAGCGACGATTTTGAATTCGCGGAATACGCGGAAGCCCTTGAAGAAAATCCAGACGCCCGCTCCGGTCCCCAGAAACAATGCGCCCGTCGGATCAGATCGGCTCATACAGCTTGCAAGAGGATGCTACTCAATCCGGCCGTCGAGGGGCAATTGCCAATGTTGGCGCGAGCTTCCCGCTCGTGCAAGCGGCGGCAGACCATTTGGCGAAACTGAGAAGGCAATTACAGGGACGCACGAGCGTGGACGCTCGCGCCTACATAGCAAGGCTACTTCGTATCAATTTTAAGATTGATGTTTACCGTCGGTCGGGTATCGAACTGGCTCACCGTCTTGGTGTCGCTCTTGTGGTCTTTGTATTGGGCGTAAACTTCGTAGTCCTGGTTGGGCGATAGCGCCGGGAAGCGGTACACGCCGTCCTTGCCCACAATGAATGTTTTCACCGCGCGGGTGCGGGTATTGGCGAGATAAACTACGGCATCGGGGAGGGGCGCGTCCGACTTATCGACAACCCTTCCCGTCAACTGGCGACCGGCATCGCCGCTCTTGTCCTTGGCATAAGCCGGCAGGCTGGCTAGCGCAAAAGCCATGGCAAGAATCATTAGAGCGGCTACGCTATGCTTTTTCATGAGGTTCCCTCACCGTGAAACACCCGCAATACGCTCTACCTGCTTTAGATGCAGTCCGAGGTCCTCACGCTCATCATTGTCAACGTGGACCTTGACCTCGCCGTCCTGGTGTAACTCCTTGCCAGCAGGTGACTTAAAGCCCTTCAAGTCAGCCCAGACCAGGTAGTCAGCCGGCCCCGGGGGCACGCGCAGGGCAAACTCGCCGTTGTGATCCGAATAGAGCTCCCAGTGGGCTTTCTTCTTGTCAGCTCTGCGGACCTTCACCTTCACTCCATACAACGGATGGGCGTCCGGTCCCCAGACGGTCCCGAAAATCAGGGCGTAAGGTTGGCCGGGCCGCTGGGCCACGGGCGTGGCCTGTCTGGCGAGTATCAGGATGGCAAAGCAGAGCGCGACGATCAAGAACCTGGAGCTGATCCGTGCGGGGGATGTCGGTATGCAGGTAGGACTAAGAATCGTCTCCGTCCCCCATTTCCTCTAATTCTTCCTCGTCGAGGATTGCCTCTTCCACCGGCTTCAACTCGATGGGATTCACCGTGACGATTTCGAAATCGCTGCCGCACTCGGGGCAGGAAACGATTTCGCCTTCGTCAACCTCTTCTTCGTCAATATCGAGGTTGGTCTCGCATTCTGGACAATAAATCATGCTGGCCTCCGGGCTGGACGGGTGTCCTGGGTAAGAGTGCTCCTGTTAATATTTAGTTTCTCCGGGGCCAGAGGTCAAGTGCTGGTAACCGGAAAAGAGTACGCGCACAAGCTTACTCTTTGAACGCCATGTTTTCCGCTCGAATTTCCCGGATCGCCGCGCTGCTGGCCGCACTGCTCGCGTCCGTACCCTACCGCACCTTCGCGCAGGCAGACAAGCTCGAACCTAAGCTGCCCGCTGATCCTCAAATTGCCGCGGCCCTGAACCAGATCTCGGCGCAGCGGATCCAGGCCAATATCGAGAGGCTGGTAAGCTTCCAGACCCGCCTGACGCTCTCGGCCCAGGACCCCGATTCTATCAAGGCGGGCCACGGCATTGGCGCAGCGCGAGAATGGATCAAGGCAGAATTCGCAAGCTACTCGCGCGCCTGCGGCGGATGCCTGGAAGTCAAGACTGACAGCTTCACCGAAAACCCCGCGGACCGCATTCCGAAGCCCACGGTCATCACCAATGTTTATGCGGTCTTGAAGGGCACCGATCCGGTCAATGCCAAACGCATTGTGCTGGTCACCGGCCACTACGATTCGCGCAATAGCGATACCCTCGATGCAAGCGGCAACGCCCCCGGCGCCAACGACGACGGCAGCGGTACTGCCGTCAGCCTGGAATGCGCCCGCGTCCTCAGCCAGATGAAATTTCCCGCAACCATTATTTTTTTGACCGTAGCCGGCGAAGAGCAGGGGCTGAACGGCAGCCAGCATTTCGCCAAGATGGCCAAAGACCAAGGTTGGGACATCGAGGCGGCTCTCAACAATGACATCGTCGGTGGCGATCGCAGCCCGCAACAAGACCCGGGCATCGTGCGCATTTTTTCTGAAGGCCTGCCGCTGGCCGCCACAGAAGCAGAATTGCGCAGGATGGGAAACCTGGGCGGTGAGAACGATTCCGCGTCCCGCCAGCTCGCCCGTTACATCGCCGAAGTCGGACGTACTTACCAGACCGTGGCCAAGCCTCTGCTGGTCTTCCGCCTGGACCGCTATTTGCGCGGCGGAGACCATATTTCTTTCAACGAACAAGGCTACGCCGCGGTCCGCTTCACCGAATACCGCGAGGATTACAACCATCAGCACCAGAACGTTCGCAAGGAAAATGGCATCGAATACGGCGATGTGCCCAAGTTCGTCAATTTCGAGTATGTCGCGAACGTGGCGCGAGTAAACGCCGCGACCCTGGCCTCCCTGGCATCGGCGCCCGCTCTCCCCGCCAAGGTCCGCCTGCAAACCAAAGGGCTGGAGAATGATTCGACCCTTACTTGGGAGGCTTCCCCCGGCGCTGCTTCATACGACGTCCTGTGGCGCTACACCGCCAGCCCGGAATGGGAACGCGCTCAGACAGTTGGAAATGTAACCCGCGCCACACTGCCCCTGTCGAAGGATAATGTGATCTTCGCCGTGCGCGCAGTCGATGGTGCAGGCCACCGTAGCTTGCCGGTGGTGCCGCAGCCCGAAAGATGAGACAGTAATAAGCTACACTCTGATTAACAGAGAACGACCGGAGCCAATTGTGGCACGAAGCCGAGAAATGACGCTGAGCCTGCCGCCGTTTACCCGCGCGGTAACCTGGCTGCTCGCGATTAACACCGCGGTCTTCCTGCTGCTTGAACTCTTCGGCATGACCCTGATCGACGTCGCCCGCTGGGTGCGAGACTACCTGGCGCTAGAGCCTCTGGCCGTGGTCCACGGCGCTATCTGGCAGTTGGTGACCTACAGCTTCCTGCATTTCGAATTCTGGCACTGGTTTGGCAACATGCTGGGCATCTGGATGTTTGGCTCGGCCTTCGAGGGCGCCTGGGGCACGCGCCGCTTCCTGGAGCTGTATTCCTTCGGCGTCATCGGCGCCGCACTGACCACCACTGCGCTCTCCTTTAGCCACGTGCTGGGAAATCCCACGATCCCGACCGTGGGCGCATCGGGCGGAGTGTTTGCCGTCCTGATCGCTTTCGGGATGGTCTTCGGGGAGAACGAAATCCTGCTGATCCCGTTTCCCTTCTCGCTCAAGGCCAAATACTTCGTCGCCATCCTGATCGTCGTGACTCTGGCCTTTGCCATCCAGGGCGGCGGCAACGTGGCTTATGTCGCCCATCTGGGCGGCCTGTTCTTCGGATACATCTACGTGAAGTTTGTGCCCCGCGGACGTGTCCCCAGGATGGGGATATCAGAACGCTATTTCGGATTGCGCAACCAGTACTACCGGTGGAAGCGACGCCGCGCCGCCCGGAAGTTCGAGGTTTACATGCGCCAGCACAACCGCACCGTGGAGTTCGACGAGCAAGGTAACTACATCCCACCCGAGGAAGAAAAGAAAAACGGCGGCTCAAAATCCGGTTGGGTAAACTGAACCGAAAAAGTCAGAAAACACAGTCACGACTTCCGCTACCACTTCCTCCCGCACCGCCTTCCCGTTGAATCCCAAGTCGTGCCCCGCCCCATGCACGGTGAATAATTTTGTCTTTGCCGGAATCATCTTCACCGCCGCCTCCATCTCCTCCACCGAGCCAAAGGGATCGCGTGTCCCGTGCACGAACAGGGCCGGGACCTGCAGCTCTGGCAAATGCTGCACCCGGAGCTGCGCCGGCTTCCGCGGCGGATGCAAGGGATAAGACAGCAACAGGAGTCCCGCCACCAGGTCAGGCTCCCCAGCGCACAGCATCGTCGCCTGCCGCCCGCCGTAGGAATGGCCTCCCAGGAACATCCGTTCGCACCCCAGTTTCCGCAATGCCGCGACCGCATTCCTGAGCCCATCACGATCGCGCTCAGCGTCTCCCGGCCGCGGCGGTCCGTACGGTCGATTCTGCCGGAACGGAAGATCGCAACGGAGTACATCAAAGCCGGCGGCGGCGAACGCTCCAGCCAGAGTAATCAAGAGGGAAGAACCGGAATTTGATCCGGCTCCGTGTGCCAGCACCAGGCCGTTGCCGGCGCCATGTTCCGGACGATGAAGAAATCCGCGAACCGGAGGATTGAGTGCCGCATCGCCAAAGGCTTGGAAGGCAGCGGTCATGCAAGTGAAGCCAACTGAGAACTGCGCACTAAGCAACTCAGAACTGGGTCTTTAGAAACTCGAGGCTTTTCCAAGTCGAACCGCAGGGTGGCGAAAGCAACGGCTTCCGCGATCGACGGTCCGAGGTAAAATGTTCGGCGCTAGCCGCGCCTCTTCCTACTCATCTGGCGTCGCGGTCCGGGCCGCGAAATTCTGCGCTCTTCTTCGGCCGTCACCAGGTGCAGGCGCATGAAATTGGTTGATCCGGACGCCATCTGCGTTCCTGCCACCACCCCCAGCACGTCGCCAGTCTTTACCCGGCCGCGGCGCAGCAATTCCTGCTCCGCTGCCAGCAGCATTTCTTCCGCGGTCAGCGCCTGGTCGCGCAGCACCGGCCGCACTCCCCACAAAAGGTTGAGGCGGTTGCACACCGCCAAGGTCCGGCAAAACGCGTAGATTTCAGCCAGTGGACGGTACTTGGAGATCAACAGTGCGGTGTTTCCACTCTCGGTAAATACCGCGATTGCGCCCATGTGCAGGTCTTCGGCGGCGTGCGCGATGGATTCGCAGATGGCCTCCGCAATCGAAAGTCGGCGCTGCTGGCGGCGACGCGGCTGGGTAAATTCTGCGATGTTGCCTTCTGCTTCCACCACGATCCTGGCCATCATGGTCACAGTCTCACGGGGATAGAGGCCGGTTGCGGTCTCCGCCGACAACATGACTGCGTCGGTGCCGTCGAACACTGCATTGGCCACATCACTCGCCTCGGCCCGCGTCGGCCGCGGATTTTCGATCATGGATTCCAGCATTTGCGTGGCAATGATTACCGGCTTGCGCCAGTCCGCCGCGCGCCGGATGACGTACTTCTGAATCACCGGAACTTTCTCCGCCGGCATCTCCACGCCCAGGTCGCCGCGCGCCACCATGACTCCATCCGCCGCCTCAAAAATCTCTTCCAGCTGTTTCAACGCCTGGGGCTTTTCCAGCTTGGCGATGACCGGCACATCGCGACCCCGCTGCCTGATGATTTCCTTTACCGTGCGCACGTCGGCGGCTGAGCGTACGAACGACAACGCCACCATGTCCACGCCATGCTTCAACCCAAACTCAAGATCGGCGCGGTCTTTGCTGGTCAACGCGGGGATTGAAAGCGCCGCCCCCGGCAGGTTGATGCCCTGATGCTCGGCCAGCAGGCCGCCATTGACTACCTCGCATTCCACATCGCTGCCTCGCACCTGCGTCACCCGCAGTTCGATCAGGCCGTCGGAAAGCAGAATACGCGAGCCCGGCCGCACTTCCTGCGCCAGCCCCTGAAATGTAGTTGAGATCAGCGAGGGAGTACCGGAGACGTCTCGAGGAGTGATAGCGACCAGCGACCCGGTCTTGAGCGCCACGGGTTCATGGTTCTTTAGCCGCCCGGTGCGTATCTTGGGGCCTTGCAGATCCTGCAGAATACAGATGGTGCGGTTTTCCTGTTTGGCGGCGCGCCGCAGGCGGGCAATATTTCGCGCGTGCTCGGGATGGGTGCCATGGGAAAAGTTCAGCCGGGCAACGTCCATGCCCAGCCGCATCATTTCACGCAGCCGCGACTCGGTATTGCACGACGGTCCGATAGTACAAATAATCTTGGCGCGGCGTGTGGCCGTGACGGCGGGTTCCGCTGACAAATCACCCGAAACGAGATCCGGCTTCGCTGGTTTCAAATTCTCCCCATTTTTTAATGTAGGCGCGAGCGTCCCGCTCGTGCGTCCCGCAGTGCAAAGTTGCGAGTTCTAACGACGAGGTCAATGAGGCAAACGACAAACCATCAAAACGGTCATTTGCATCCTAAGGGTTCAAAGCCACAAACATCTAGTATGGAATAGTTTCGCACGAGTGGGACGCTCGCGCCTACATCGATCGGCTACGGTTTTCGTTAAATGCGCGTTGGACTCGATCAGTTCGATTCCCAGCCGGGCGCGTGGGAAGAGCATGGCATTGAACTCCGCCCCCACCAGCACCACCAGCGAGATCATGTACATCCATACCAGCAAGGCGATGCCCACTCCCAGCGAACCGTAGAGGATGCTGTAGTCGGCATAGCGTTGCAGATACCAGCCAAACAGGGTGGTAGCGAAGAACCACATCGCCGATGCCAGCGTGGCGCCGGGCAACACGCTGTGCCAGGGCTGGGTGCGCGGGACCGCGTTGTGATAGATCAGCGCCATCACCGCGATGCTGGTGAGTCCGGCGATCGTCCACCGGATGGCCGTCCACATGAGCAGGATGAAAAATCCAAATTCGTGTCCCAACTGAAACAGGATTTGAGTTTCGATGCGGTTGCCAAACGCCACCAGCACGGTGGAAAAAGTCAGCGGGATGCCGGCCAGAATGACCAGAGAGAACGCGATCAGCCGCTCTTTCACTAGCCCCCAGCTTTTGGGCAGTTCGTAGCAGCGGCGGAAGCCCTCCATCCAGGAGATCATTACGCCCGATCCGGTCCACAGCGTGATCAGCGAAGCGGTAATGAGCACGCCCACGGAACGCTGGGTTGTGCCTCTCAGATACGCTAGCGCGGTGGCGGCTCCGGCGGGAAGAATTTTACCGACAACGTCGGAAATTTCACGCAGATAGACCTCGGTCCGGCGCGAGTTGGCCAGCACCGATCCGATCAGCAGCAGGGTGGGGAAAAAGGTGAGAATAGAAGAATAGGCCGCCGCTTTAGCGGTAGCAAACGCGTCATGCTGAAACGCGCGCCAAAAGGCGAGGCGAAGCAGGCGACTGAAACGCAACATGAATGGCCTCAGAGTATTGCGCCGGGGCATCGCATGCAACTGCGAAGTGCTGCTACGTTCCTGATCCTGCAATCGTTGTGGGTTGGCGTGCATGGGGTTGACTCAAGGACGCAGAACTCCAGAACCCAAACCGGAAAGGCACAGGGGGCGGACAAACCATTCCGCCCCAGCGCTCTTCCTGAAATTACTCGGCCGTCAGTTCCTCGGTCTCGCCTTCCGTACGCATGAGCTCGAGCGCCCGCTCGGCTTCCTCGTAGGCCTGCGAAACTTCCTCTTGCACCTTGGCCGCGGCTTCTTCCATCTCTGGCGAGAGCCGCACATTGCGGTAATACTCCATACCGGTGCCGGCCGGGATCAACCGACCCACGATGACGTTCTCCTTCAGTCCTCGCAGGTGGTCCACCGCGCCCTGAATGGATGCTTCCGTCAGGACACGCGTTGTCTCCTGGAACGATGCCGCCGAGATAAACGACTCGGTTGACAGTGACGCCTTGGTGATACCCAGGAGCAACGGCCGGCCCGTCGCCGGTTTGCCGCCCTGGGCGATGACGCGTTCATTTTCCTCGCGGAAGCGGAATTTGTCCACTTGCTGCTCCAGCAGGAACTGGGTGTCGCCTACGTCCTCGACCTTCACCCAGCGCATCATCTGGCGGACAATCACCTCGATGTGCTTGTCGCTGATGTTCACACCCTGCAGCCGGTAAACTTCCTGGATCTCATTTACGAGATACGACTGCAGCTGCTTCTCGCCCAGTACGGCCAGAATGTCGTGCGGGTTCAGCGGACCGTCCATTAGCGGTTCGCCCGCCTTGACCCGTTCGCCCTCCTGCACGTTGATGTGAACCCCGCGCGGTACCGAGTATTCCTTTTCGGTGCCGTTGTCTGCGACTACGTACATCTTGCGTTGACCCTTCGAAACCTCACCGAACTTGACCGTGCCATCGATTTCGCTGATGACCGCAGTCTCGCGCGGCTTGCGGGCCTCGAACAGCTCGACCACACGGGGCAGACCACCCGTGATGTCTTTCGTTTTAGTGGTCTCGCGCGGGATCTTGGCCAGCACGTCGCCGGGATGGGCGTTGTCGCCGTCCTGCACCATGAGGTGGGCGCGTGAGGGCATCAGGTAGCGTTTGCTGGCCTTGCCCTTGATCACGATGGCCGGCTGGCGCTTCTCGTCGGGCGAATCCGCCACCACGTGTCGCGACAGTCCAGTCACTTCGTCCACTTCTTCGTGCAGCGTGACCCCTTCCTGCAGGTCCTTAAACTGCACCGTGCCGCCGATTTCGGTCAGGATGGAGAAGGTGTAAGGGTCCCACTCGACCATGACCTGTCCGAGCGTGACCTGATCGCCTTCGTTGACCTTCAACTTGGCACCGTACACCAGCGCATAGCGCTCGCGCTCGCGGCCCTTGTCGTCCACCACCGCAATCGAGCCCTGGCGGTTCATGACCACCAGGTCGCCCGACTTGGCCTTGACCGTTTGCAATCCGATGAAGCGGACCGTGCCGTTGCTCTTGGCGTCCAATCGCGATTGCTCAGAGACTCGCGACGCCGTACCGCCGATGTGGAAGGTACGCATCGTGAGCTGGGTCCCAGGTTCGCCGATGGACTGCGCCGCGATCACTCCCGTGGCCTCGCCCAGTTCGACCAGCCGGCCCGAAGCCAGGTTGCGTCCGTAACACATCACGCAAACTCCGCGCTTGGACTCGCAAGTCAGCACCGAACGGATTTTCACCCTCTCGATTCCGGCCGCCTGAATGGCGCTGGCCAGCTCCTCGGTGATTTCGTTGTTGATGTCTACGATCACTGCGCCGTCGTAGTCCTTGATCTTCTCGAGCGACACGCGGCCCACGATCCGGTCGCGCAGCGGTTCGATAATTTCGCCGGCTTCAACGATACCCTCGACGTAGATGCCGTCCACGGTGCCGCAATCGTATTCGCTGATGATTACGTCCTGGGCAACGTCCACCAGACGCCGCGTCAGGTAGCCTGAATCGGCCGTCTTCAGCGCCGTATCGGCCAGACCTTTGCGGGCGCCGTGGGTCGAGATGAAGTACTCGAGCACGGTTAGCCCTTCACGGAAGTTGGCCGTAATCGGAGTCTCGATGATTTCGCCCGAGGGCTTAGCCATCAGTCCGCGCATACCGGAAAGCTGGCGAATCTGCTGTTTCGATCCGCGAGCGCCGGAATCCGCCATCACGTAAATCGGGTTCAGCGCACCCTCCTTATCGCGCTGCTGCATCTGCCCGAACATCTCGTCTGCGACCTTTTCCGTAATCGCCGACCAGATTTCGATGACTTTGTTGTAGCGTTCGCCGTTGGTGATGGCTCCGTCGAGATACTGCTGCTGCACGGCCACGCCCAGCTTCTCGGCGTCCTTCACCAGCGTCTTCTTGTTGTCCGGAATGACCATGTCGTCGATGCCGATCGAGAGTCCTGCCTTGGTGGCATAGCGGAACCCGAGGTCTTTCACCTCGTCCAGCATCTTGACCGTGACTTCCAGGCCAAAGCGCAGGTAGCAGTAGGTGACCAGCTGTCCGATGCCCTTCTTCTTGAGCAGGCCGTTGATGAACGGCATGCCTTCGGGAAGGTGATCGTTCAGGATCGCCCGGCCGACGGTCGTAGTGAGGAATCCCCGCTCCGAGTTCACGGGCTCGGTGTGGATGATCTCCTGATCGTCGTAGGCGGTCATCAGGTCGATGACTTCGCCGGTGTAGCGCAGGCGGATCGGGCTCAGAGTTTCCACTTCGCCCGCTTCCAACGCCAGCAGCACTTCTTCGATGTTGGCAAAAGCGCGGCCTTCGCCCTTGGCGCCCGGCTTGCCTTTGGTCAGGTAGTAGATTCCCAATACCATGTCCTGCGTCGGCACCGTGATCGGCTGACCGGAGGCGGGAGACAGAATATTGTGCGATGACAGCATCAGCACGCTGGCTTCGACCTGGGCTTCCGGTGACAGCGGAATGTGTACCGCCATCTGATCGCCGTCGAAGTCGGCGTTGAACGCCGTGCATACCAGCGGGTGGATTTTAATTGCCTTGCCTTCCACCAGCACCGGCTCAAAGGCTTGAATGCCGAGACGGTGAAGGGTGGGAGCGCGGTTTAACATCACGGGATGGTCCTTGATGACCTCTTCCAGGATGTCCCAAACGATGGGTTCCTGCTGCTCCACCATTTCCTTGGCTTGCTTGATGGTGGTGCAATGCCCGGTCTGCTCCAGCCGGTGATAGATGAAGGGCTTGAACAGTTCCAGAGCCATCTTTTTCGGCAGACCGCACTGGTGCAGCTTCAGTTCGGGGCCGACCACGATCACGGAACGTCCGGAGTAGTCCACACGCTTGCCCAGCAGGTTCTGGCGGAAGCGTCCCTGCTTGCCTTTGAGCGTATCAGAGAGCGACTTCAGCGGGCGGTTGTTGGCGCCACGCAGCACGCGGCCACGGCGTCCGTTGTCGAACAGGGCGTCGACCGCTTCCTGCAGCATGCGCTTTTCGTTGCGTACGATGACTTCGGGAGCGTGCAGGTCCATCAGCTTCTTCAACCGGTTGTTGCGGTTGATCACGCGGCGATAGAGATCGTTCAGATCGGAGGTGGCAAAACGCCCGCCGTCCAGTGGAACCAGAGGACGCAGTTCCGGCGGAATGACCGGAATCACATCCAGAATCATCCAGTTCGGTTTGTTGCCGCTCTTGCGGAACGCCTCGACCACTTTCAGCCGCTTGGCGTACTTGAGCCGCTTCTGCAGCGAGCTCTCATGCTTCATCTTCTCGCGCAGTTCGCCGGACAGAGCCTCCACTTCCACCCGCTTCAGCAGTTCCTTGATGGCCTCGGCGCCCATCATGGCCTTGAAGCCGGCCGGCCGGTATTGCTGGTCCAGTTCGCGGTACTTGGCTTCGTCCTTGATCACTTCGTGATCTTTGACCGGCGCGTCCCCAGGCTCGACCACCACGTAAGCCTCGAAGTACAGCACCGATTCCAGATCGCGCAGCGAGATGTCCAGCAGGTGCCCGATACGGCTGGGCAGTCCCTTGAAGAACCACACGTGCGAGCAGGGAGAAGCCAGCTCGATGTGGCCCAGGCGCTCGCGCCGTACTTTGGAGAGTGTCACTTCCACGCCGCACTTGTCGCAGATCACTCCGCGATGCTTCATCCGCTTGTACTTGCCGCACAAACACTCCCAATCCGTCACCGGACCGAAAATGCGCGCGCAGAATAATCCATCACGCTCCGGCTTAAAGGTCCGGTAGTTGATGGTTTCGGGCTTGGTTACTTCGCCATGCGACCAGCTCCGGATTTTCTCCGGAGAGGCCAGGCTGATGCGGATGGCGTCAAAGTCAGCGATGGGGTTTGCCATGTCAAACGGGCTTGAACGATACAAGGTGGTCCTCCGCTTTCCCGCGGTCGTACGCCGCCGCACGCGGCTCCCCAAAACCAGTTCCGAGTTTCCGGTTCCCAGTTTCCAGTCTGGCCCGGCTTCCCGTCACATCTCTGGCCTGCGGGTTGGGGAGCACCCTCCCGCAGACTCACTTTTCACAAACTTGCTGCGCCGCCGGCACTCAGCGATTCAACTGAAAGCTGAGAGCTGAGGGCTGATAGCTTTCTTAGTCCGCTGCCGCGCTCAAAACCGGCTTCTTTTCTCCGGCCTTGATCAGCTCCACATCCAGACAGAGCGACTGCAACTCGCGGATCAGAACGTTGAACGATTCCGGCACGCCCGGCTCCATGGCCGCTTCGCCCTTGACGATGGCCTCGTAAATCTTGGTACGGCCATATACGTCGTCGGACTTCGCGGTGAGCAGTTCCTGCAGGATGAACGCCGCGCCGTACGCTTCGAGAGCCCAGACTTCCATTTCTCCGAAGCGCTGCCCGCCGAACTGCGCCTTGCCGCCCAGCGGTTGCTGGGTGATCAGCGAGTACGGTCCAATCGAGCGGGCGTGGATCTTGTCGTCCACCAGGTGCGAGAGTTTCAGCATGTAGATGTAGCCGACGGTGACGGGCTGTTCGAATTTGTCGCCGGTCATGCCGTCGTACAAGTAAGTCTTGCCCGATTCCGGCAAGCCCGACTGCCTGAGCAATGCCTTGATCTCGCCTTCGCGCGATCCGTCAAACACCGGCGATCCCATGTACACGCCCTTGGTCAGAGTCGGAGCCACCGCCATCAACTCTTCATCGCTGAGGTCGGCGATGGTGTCCGCCAGGGTCGTGTCCTTGAACAGCGCCTTGAGTTCGCGCCGGATCGCTTCTTCTTTGGTGTTCTCGGCCAACATCGCCGTGATCTTCTTGCCCAGCTCGTGTCCGGCCCATCCCAGGTGGGTTTCGAGAATCTGTCCCACGTTCATACGGGAAGGAACGCCCAGCGGGTTGAGCACGATTTCCATCGGTGTGCCGTCTTCGAGGTACGGCATGTCCTCGTCGGGCAGAATGCGGGCAATCACGCCTTTGTTGCCGTGACGTCCGGCCATCTTGTCGCCTACGCTCAGCTTGCGCTTCATGGCGATGTAAACCTTCACCAGCTTGATCACGCCCGGTGGCAGCTCGTCGCCCTTGGTCAGCTTGTCTTTCTTCTCGTTGACGATCTTCTTGAGCACGTCGATCTGACGCGAGGTCATCTCCTCGATCTCGTCGATCTGCTCATTCACCCGCGGATCTTTATCCGCGTATTTAATGCGTTTCAGGTTGCGGGTCGAAATGCGCTCGATGGTGTCGCGATCAAGAACCGTGTCCTTGGTCAGCAAACGCTTGTTGGTGCGCTCGTCGTGCAGATCGGCCTGAACTTCCTTGCCGCCCAGGATGTTCTCCAGACGCTTCAGGCGCTCGTCGGTCAGAATTCGGATTTCATCCGAAAGGTTCTTCTCGAGTTTTGCGATCTGCGTGCCTTCGATGAACTTGGCGCGTTCGTCTTTTTCCTGGCCCTTGCGGGAGAAGATCTTGACATCCACGATCACGCCTTCAATTCCCGGCGGACAGTAGAGTGAAGCATCGCGCACGTCGCCGGCCTTTTCGCCGAAGATCGCGCGCAGCAGTTTTTCTTCCGGCGTAAGCTGGGTCTCGCCCTTGGGCGTGACTTTGCCCACCAGGATGTCTCCCTGTTTGATTGAAGCCCCAATGCGAATCACGCCCGCTTCATCCAGATTGCGCAGCATGGATTCGCTGACGTTGGGAATGTCGCGCGTGACTTCTTCCGGCCCGAGCTTGGTGTCGCGAGCCTCGATCTCGTACTCCTCGATGTGCACCGAGGTGTAGTAATCCTCTTTGACCAGCTTTTCGGAGACCAGAATGGCGTCTTCGAAGTTGTAGCCGCGCCACGGCATGAAGGCCACGAGGACGTTCCGTCCCAGCGCCAACTCGCCATGATCGGTGCAGGGACCGTCGGCGATCACCTGGCCTTTGGTGACGCGCTGGTTCTTCAACACGATCGGCTTCTGGTTGATGCAGGTGTTCTGGTTGGACCGCTTGAACTTGGTGAGCTGATAAATGTCGCTGCCCACTTCGCGCGAAAGCTGTCCGGGATGATGCTCGCCCTCGACCCGCACGATGATGCGCTCGGAGTCAACGGAATCGATGATCCCGTTGCGCTTGGCCAGTATCACAGCCCCCGAATCGCGGGCCGTGACCCCTTCCATTCCCGTGCCGACAATCGGGGCTTCGGCACGCAGCAGAGGCACCGACTGGCGCTGCATGTTGGCCCCCATGAGAGCTCGGTTGGCATCGTCGTGCTCGAGGAACGGCACCAGCGAAGCCGCCACCGAAACCAGTTGCTTCGGACTGACGTCGATGTAATCAACCTCGTCGCGGCTGACCAGCACAAAGTTGCCTGCCTTGCGGGCATTGACCAGGTCGCCCACGATCCGTCCCTTGTCGTCCAGTTCCACGTTGGCCTGAGCGATGGTGTGCCGGTCTTCTTCCCATGCCGAAAGATAGAACGAGAAGGGCTCAATCTCCGCCGGCCGCTTCTTGCGCTCTTTCAATTCCGCGTTCAGCTTTTCGGCTTCGTGCTTTTCCAGGTGGTCGCCGACTTTGCGATCGCTGTCGCCGGCATTGACGATGCTGACGTAGTCGAGCACGCGTCCGCCTTTGACCCGGCGGTACGGCGACTCGATGAAGCCGTAGTCGTTGATCCGGGCATAGCAGCTCAAAGACGAAATCAGTCCGATGTTCGGACCTTCAGGGGTCTCAATCGGGCAGATGCGTCCGTAGTGCGTGGGGTGGACGTCGCGGACTTCGAAGCCCGCGCGCTCCCGTGACAGACCGCCCGGCCCAAGGGCCGAAAGACGGCGCTTGTGCGTGATCTCCGACAGCGGATTGGTCTGATCCATGAACTGGGACAGCTGCGACGACCCGAAAAATTCGCGGATGGCGGCCATCACCGGCTTGGCGTTGACCAGGTCGTGCGGCATGGCGGTTGACATTTCCTGGTACACGGACATTTTTTCTTTGATCGCCCGTTCCATGCGCACCAGTCCGATGCGGAACTGGTTCTCCAGCAGTTCGCCCACCGCGCGCACCCGGCGGTTGCCCAGGTGATCGATGTCATCCACCGTGCCGATGTTCTTGCGCAGCTTGAGCAGGTAGCGAATGGTGCCGTAGAAATCTTCCGGCTCGAGCGTCCGGTTATCCAGCTTGCTGGCGTCCTGGTTCTCGAACAGCTTGATGTTGAATTTAAGCCGGCCTACCCGCGAGAAGTCGTACTTGCGGGGATCGAAGAACATGCCGTGGAACAACGCGGTTGCCGTATCCAGGGTCGGCGGATCGCCGGGGCGCAGCTTGCGGTAGATTTCGATCAGCGCCTCTTGCGGCGTCTTCACCGCATCGCGCTTCAAGGTCTGGCAGATCACCGTGCCCACATCGTCGCGCTCGGGGAAAAACAGGTTGAGCTCGACCACGCCGGACTCGAGAATCTTCGATACCTTGTCGGCGGTCAACTCGGAGTTGGCTTCGAGCAGAACTTCGCCGGTGGTGGTGTCAACCACATCACTTGCCACCCAGGCGCCTTCGAGGTCCGAGACGTCGATCTCGATCTCACTGATCTTTGCCTTCTGAATTTCCTTCAGCGTGACGGCGTTGATCTTGCGTCCCGAGTGCGCGATTTCCTCGCCCGACTTCGACTTGATGCTGTGGGCCAGCTTCATGCCCAGCAGGTTGGTCGGCTTCTCGCTGGCAGGATCAAGCGTCCAGAAGAGCTTGTTGTCCCGGATGACCAGCCGGTCAACGGTGTAGAAGGTCCGCAGAATGTCTTCGCCGGAACGCAGGCCCAGGGCGCGCAGGAATATGGTGCCCAGGAACTTGCGCTTGCGGTCAATTCGCACATAGAGCACGTTCTTCTGGTCGTACTCAAATTCCACCCACGACCCGCGGTAGGGAATGATCTTGCCCAGGAAGTAGGTGCGGTTGTTGGCGGTCTCAAAGAACACGCCGGGCGAACGGTGCAACTGGCTGACGATCACGCGCTCCGTGCCGTTCACGATGAACGTTCCGTTATCGGTCATCAACGGAACGTCGCCGAAAAAGACTTCCTGCTCCTTGATGTCGCGGATGGAGCGGGTGCCGGTCTCGGCGTCCTTCTCGAAAATGGTGAGCCGCATAGTGACTTTGAGGGGGGCGGAATAAGTCATGCCGCGCTCCTCGCACTCGCTCACGTCATACTTCAACTGCAATCCGACGGGGTCGCCGCACTTGTTGCAGAAGTCGGGAGTGTTCGCATTGTAGGTACCGCACTTCGAGCACAACACGTCGCCGGGATGAAACGGATCGGTGATTACGGTCGAGCCGCAGTTCTTGCAAGTGGTGCGCAGGTGATGCAGGCCCTTGAGGTGGCCGCACTTGCACTCCCAGTTACCGATGGCGAAGTCCACAAACTCCAGTTGGGAGACGTTGCGGAAGTCGCTGATCGGGAACACCGACTGAAACACGGCCTGCAAGCCGGCGTCGTCGCGCTCGCTGGGTAGCCGGTCCATTTGCAGAAAGCGTTCGTAGGAGCGCTTCTGAACCTCAATCAGGTTCGGAATCTGGATGGTGGCTGGAATCTTTGAAAAATCAAATCGGGTACGGTAGGCGTTGTTCTTCGACATTCAGAGGCTCCCAAACTTTCAAGTGCAGCCTTGGGCTGCGAAAGGCACATGCGTGGTGACGGGACTTGGGTCCCGTCGGCGCAGGTCGCCGGATTAGGCGACCCGCTTATGTACGGTCACCGCGCCAGTGCGTTGCAGACACGAATACGCCCTCGGGGGCACAGCTCCCCGTGGGCGCCAGTTGCAGCGCTTAGCGTCAGTTGAATTTTTTCTTTCCGCGCCAGTTCTCAGGCCTGTTTCCGTTCCGCTGTTCACGAAACAGTTTGCCAACTCGTGTGCGACTCAGCTCCGCTTCCCCGGATCGTTGGAGTGGAGAGTCGCCTAACCGTGAAGTGGGAAGCAGACGGTATATAGATGCTACCACCGCCTCCCAGGGTTCACCAATGAAAATTGTCGTCGCAAGGCTCATTTCGGGAGGGATTTTCACCCACCCCGCCGTGATCTCGTGGGGCCCCGCCGCCCCTGTCATCCTGAGCGGAGTGGCTGCTTCGCAAAGCCAAGCAGCCGCGCAGTCGAAGGACTCCTATAGCCCGCCGCACCGTCGCCCGGCCGCTCTACTTGACTTCGACAGTCGCCCCGGCTTCGGTGAACTTCTTCCTGATAGTCTCCGCTTCGTCCTTGTTGACGCCCTCTTTTATGGTCTTGGGAGCACCATCCACCAGGTCCTTGGCTTCCTTCAAGCCCAGGCTGGTAACTTCGCGGACCGCCTTGATTACATTGATCTTATTGGCCCCTACCGCGGTCAGAACGACGGCGAATTCGGTCTTTTCCTCGGCCGGTGCTGCGCCTGCCGCGGCTCCGCCGCCACCCGCCACCATGACCGGGGCTGCGGCTGCCGCTGACACGCCCAGCTTCTCTTCCAGCCTCTTGACCAAAGCCGCCGCGTCCAGTAGCGACAAGCCTACGATTTGTTCTTCCAACTGCTGCAGATCCGCCATTTGTATAGTCTCCAGTTATCGAATTAGAACTCTCTACATAATTTGGTAATTGAGTCATTTGGTAATCGGGATAAATTTGAAGTCCGCTGAAAGCGGTTTCAATTGCCGATTGCTCAATCTTTGAACCTGTTCTTCTCCACGCCCTGATTGATGACCACCGCCAGGTCTTTCCCAACGGCATTCATCACCGTAACCAACCGCTGGGCCGGGGCGCTCATCAGGAACAGCAGCTTGGAGTAGATCTCTTCCTTGGACGGCATGGTGGCCAGCGCCTGGATCTCTTTGATCGAGATCACGCGGCCTTCGACCACGCCCGCCTTGAAGGTAAATTCCGGATTGTCCTTGGCGTACTTCGAAATCGCCTTGGCCAGCGCCACCGGATCACCCTTGGTATAGGCCAGCGAAGTGACGCCGGAAAGCTCGCTCAGTGCGCCTTCCGCAGCCGTCCCCTTGGCCGCCAGCTTGGCCAGGGTATTCTTCACCACCCGGTACTTGGCCCCGGAACTGCGCAAAGTCTTGCGTAATTCGTAGTCCTGCGCCACCGTCAACTTGCTATAGGTCGCGATAATCAGGCTGGAAACATTCTTCAGCTCCGCTCCCAGCTTTTCCACCTGCTCGATTTTCTTCGCTCTGCTGACCGCCATGTTCATCCCTCTTGAACTTGTCTGTGTGGGACCGGGTCTCTGACCCGGCCAAGCCGACCGAGTAGCGGTCGGCAGTTACGCCTTCGCTGCCGCTTCCACCTGGGCCGTATCAATCGAAATTCCCGGCCCCATGGTCGAACTCAGGTAGCAGCCCTTGATGTATTTGCCCTTGGCCACAGTCGGCTTGGCCTTGATGACGCTGCTGATGACCACGGTAGCGTTCTCCACTAACTTGTCAGGCGTAAACGAAATCTTGCCCACCGGCACATGCACCAAAGCCGTCTTGTCGGTACGAAACTCGACTTTGCCGGCTTTCACTTCCTGCACTGCCTTGCCCACGTCAAAGGTGACGGTGCCGGTCTTCGGATTCGGCATCAGGCCCTTGGGCCCCAGGATCTTGCCCAGCCGTCCTACCGACTTCATCACATCGGGAGTGGCGATCAGGGCGTCGAAGTCGGTCCAGTTCTCTTTATTGATCTTCTCGACCATTTCTTCGCCGCCGACAAAATCAGCGCCCGCCTGCTCCGCCTCTTTGATCTTGTCGCCGCTGGCGATGACCAGAACCTTCTTGGATTTTCCCAGCCCGTGCGGCAGTACGACCGTGCCGCGCACCATCTGGTCGGCGTGCTTGGGATCCACTCCCAGCCGCATGGTGATTTCCACCGTCTCGTCAAATTTTGCGTATTTGACCTTCTGCAGCAGCGGTACAGCGTCTTTCAGTAGGTAAGAACGCGCCTCCACCGCTTGCCGCGCCTTGGTAATGTTCTTTCCTGCTTTTCTCATTTGTTATTCCTGTCTCCCACCGCTGAACGTTGTTCCGATCAGCCGTGGTGAACGACGTAACTGAATTTGGCAATTGTGTAATTGAGTAATTTCGCAATTGAAAATCGCGGTCGCTGAGATTTTCAATTACTCAATTACCAAATTTCCCAATTACCCAATGACTTCGATTCCCATGGAGCGCGCCGTCCCGCGCACACTCTTCATCGCCGATTCCACCGACGCCGCATTCAAGTCCGGCATCTTCTGCCGCGCGATGTCTTCCACCTGCTTGGCCGTAACTTTTCCGACTTTGTCTTTATTCGGAGCGCCCGAACCCTTGGCAATCCCGGCCGCGCGTTTGAGCAGGACTGAAGCCGGCGGCGTCTTGGTAATGAAGGTGAACGAACGATCGCTGTAAACCGTCACCACCACCGGAATGATCAGCCCTTCCAACTCCTTGGCCCCGGTGCGGGCGTTGAACTGCTTGCAGAACTCCATGATGTTGATCTGCGCCTGGCCGAGAGCCGGGCCCACCGGGGGCGCGGGCGTAGCCTTACCCGCCGCAATCTGGAGCTTTACCGAACCTGTTGCTTTCTTTGCCATAACTCTCTTTGCTCTCTCCAGAAACCAGACGCTAGAAACGAAAAACGGTTTCTAAGCCACTTTCTCCACCTGATTGAACTCGAGCTCGACCGGGGTCGAGCGCCCGAAAATCGTGACCATTACTTTCAGCGTCTCGCGGTCTTCGTTGACGTCGTCCACCACTCCCGCGAAGCTGGCAAACGGACCCTCGGTGACTCGAACCGTCTCGCCCTTCTCGAACTTGACCTTGAGTTTGGGCTTGTCCTTGGCCTCGCCCACCCGGTACACGATGTGCTGCACTTCTTCCTCGGAGAGCGGCGTCGGCTGCTGCCCGGTACCCACAAATCCCGTGACCCGGGGCGTCGATTTCACCACGTGCCAGACATGGTCATCCATGTCCATCTCGACCAGCACGTAGCCGGGATAGAACATGCGCTCGACGGTGTACTTCTTACCGTTGCGGACTTCGGTCACCGCTTCGGTGGGGATCAGCACTTTGCCGATCTTGTCCTGCAGTCCAAAGGCCTGGACGCGCGACTCCAGCGACTCCTTCACCTTGCGCTCAAATCCCGAGTAGGAGTGGATGATGTACCACTTCATGTTGGGATTGCGCGGAGGCTCGATCGCGCCGCGCCGCCTCGGGCGACACATTCTCTCCGCCCGCTCCGGTCTCGTTTTTTTCTTCGTCCTGCATAGATTCTGCACTCGTCGGCTGCAACACTCCGTGTCCTTCCTCAACTCAGTGTTGCATGAAATAGCGAAACACCGAGTCAATCCCGTGGCCAATCACCAGGTCGACCGCCCAGAAATACGCCGCGAACAGGAAAACCGTGACCAGCACCACCAACGTCGTGGCCTGCACTTCCTTGAACGAAGGCGCGGTCACCTTCTTCATCTCGGTGCGCACGTCGTTGTAGAAAATCTTGATCCGCTCCGGCCAGGACCTGATGGTCGCCGTCAGCGTGTTTTGTTCCGCAACGCTCGCCATGGACTCTTCCCGCTTTCCTTCTTACCCGCTCGTATCATCAGCGCCCAAAAACCTGGCAGGGGCGGAGGGATTCGAACCCCCAAGTTCGGTTTTGGAGACCGACAGTTTAACCGTTGAGCTTACGCCCCTGAATTCATTGACGAATTGACCGATTTACGGATTGACCGATTTCAATTCGACAATTCGTAAATTCCACAATCCGCAACTTATTTCACTTCTTTGTGCGGCGTATGCTTGCGGCAAACGCGGCAGAACTTTTTCAGCTCCAGGCGCTCCGTCATGGTCTTCCGGTTCTTGGTGGTCGAATAGTTCCGCTCTTTGCAATCGCCGCACTGCAAGGTAATGATCTCTCGGGGCATAAAAACAGCTCCTAGCTCTAGCTCTTAGCTCAACCATCTGAGAACTGGGAACCAGTAACTGATCACTGGTTTCAATTCGTTTCTATGCGATGGAGGCCGGGCGTCCCGCCCGGCGGGACGGGCGAGACGCCCGTCGTCCTCCATCGTCGACTACTGAATAATCTCGCTGATGGTGCCGGCGCCTACCGTGTGGCCGCCTTCGCGGATGGCGAAGCGCAAGCCCTTTTCCATCGCCACCGGCGTGATCAGTTCAATCACCAGCTGCACGTTGTCGCCCGGCATCACCATCTCGGTCGCCGCCGGCAGCTCCGCTACGCCCGTCACGTCCGTTGTCCGCAGATAAAACTGCGGCCGGTAGCCTTTGAAGAACGGCGTGTGCCGCCCGCCTTCTTCTTTGGTCAGAATGTAAACTTCCGCCTTGAACTTGGTGTGCGGCGTGATCGATCCTGGCTTGGCCAGCACCATGCCGCGCTCCACATCTTCTTTCGCGATGCCGCGCAGCAAGAGGCCGGCATTGTCGCCCGCCATGCCTTCGTCCAACTGCTTCTTGAACATTTCGACGCCCGTCACCACCGTCTTGCGGGTCTCGCGGAAGCCCACGATTTCCACTTCCTCGCCCACCTTCACCTTGCCGCGCTCGATCCGGCCCGTCACCACCGTGCCCCGGCCCGAGATCGAGAAGATGTCTTCAATCGGCATCAGGAACGGCTTGTCCAGTTCGCGCGCCGGTTGCGGCACGCTCTTGTCCACCGCCGCCATCAACTCGTCAATCTGCTTCTCCCACTTGGCTTCCCCGTTCAACGCGCCCAGCGCCGACAGCCGGACCACCGGCACTTCGTCGCCCGGAAACTGATAGCTCTTCAGCAACTCGCGCACTTCCAGTTCCACCAGGTCGAGCAGCTCGGGATCATCCACCGCATCGCACTTGTTCAGCGCCACCACGATGTAGGGCACGCCCACCTGCCGCGCCAGCAGCACGTGCTCGCGGGTCTGCGGCATCGGACCATCGGTCGCCGCAACGACCAGAATCGCGCCATCCATCTGCGCCGCGCCCGTGATCATGTTCTTGATGTAGTCGGCGTGGCCCGGGACAATCCACGTGCGCGTAGTGCCGGTTCGCCGTCTCATACTCCACGTGCGCCGTCGCAATGGTGATGCCGCGGGCTTTTTCTTCCGGCGCGTTATCGATCGAATCAAACGACCGGAACACGATCTTCGGGTTGTGCTTCTGCAACACCTTGGTGATGGCCGCCGTCAACGTGGTCTTGCCATGGTCAATGTGACCAATCGTCCCTACGTTGCAGTGCGGCTTATTACGCTCAAATTTCTCTTTCGCCATATCTTCGCTCGTCCTGCTTCGCTAATCCTTCAGTAATAGCGATAAAGCTGCTGAAACTTGGTCCGCAGCCCGGGCTCTACTTCTTCCAGCTTGGACAAATAAAACTCCCGCATCTGCGCCTGGTCGGAAACCGTCAGCGCCTGATACAGCTTCTGCGCGCCCAGTTTCGCCAGCGTGTCATCGACTCTTTCGAATATGCCCCTGGCCAGTATCGCTTCCAGATCGCGAATCCGAGCGCCGCTCTTCGCACCTGCTTGAGGAACTTTTCGACTGTTTCCGGGTCGCAAGCGCGCGATTGATCGCGCCCTTCAGTTCCTCGAATTCCTTCTCTTTCTCAACCCTAATGGTGCTTGTTGGAAGCTCACCATGACGTACCCTGCGTCAGAAAATTCTGGAGCGGGAGACGGGAATCGAACCCGCGACCAACAGCTTGGAAGGCTGTGACTCTACCACTGAGTTACTCCCGCTCTGAAACCAGCTATCAGCTATCAGCCGTCAGCCCTCAGCAAAATCCTCGGCCCCGGCTAATTCCAACTCTTCAACTAAGCCTGAGATCCGCTCAGGATTTCGGCTGCGGGCTCCCGCTGCGCTCACGCCCGCAAAACGCCTCAATCTCTGGAGCCGATGACCAGGATTGAACTGGTGACCTCTCCCTTACCAAGGGAGTGCTCTACCAACTGAGCTACATCGGCCTACAACCAGCCGTCAGCCCTCAGCTAGATCACTGACTCGGCCGCCTTGCTGCCTAGCTGATTACTCCGCTCCGCTCCGGATGCATCACATCGTGGCGCCGCAGCCAGGTCTTCAACGCAAACATTGCCAGAACCGCCAGCGTGACGAAGCGCAATCTCGGATCGCTCAAAGTCGCCCACGCCAGCGCTCCCAAACCACGAACGCGGCCATCGCCATGAGAGACGATTCATTTCAATCTCTGGTGCACAGGGAAGGATTCGAACCTTCGTACCTCCTAGGAGGGGCAGATTTACAGTCTGCTGGCTTTAACCACTCACCCACCTGTGCAGAACTGCGGAACAGTTCGGCCTTACCTGCTTGATCCGGCATTCCTCGCAGACATCCACGCTACGGAAGATCGTGCAGACGGCATTTTCCGCAAAAAGTGAAGAACAGAAAAGCGCGCGAAAATCCCTCGCACGCAAACACCACACTTGGAAAATTCCCTTATGGAGTGCCGTTGGAAAAATCTGTCAAGCCGCCGCGCCGAATGTCCTGCCTTCCGGAACCAATCCTGGAGCTGGCGAAGGGATTTGAACCCCTGACCCTCTGATTACAAATCAGATGCTCTACCAACTGAGCTACGCCAGCAATCTGGGATCAGCCTCACCCTTCGCGGGCAAGACACCCTCTGATCCCTTCTGATGTCCGGGACAATTCTAAAAGTTACCATAACGGCATTTTGCGTGCAAGCGGGACCTGATCGTATGTGATCGTATGGGGCGGACTCTCCTGTCCGCCGCCTTCGACTTTGGACTTTGCCATTCGACTGCTTAGTCTGGGCAGCTAGAAAGCGGCAAGATCTGACCCAGAGATCCCAACCTCAAGATTCCCAACCAAAGATCAACTTCAAAGGCGTCGGACAAGAGTGTCCGACCCACACCGATCTGTGGGAGACTGATGTCTATGCCTAAGCGCAATCTTCGGATCATAAGGCGAGTCAAGAACGTTCCGGTGATCGGAATCTGTGAGGTTTGCAAAATGCAGTTCCAGACCGAGCATCAGCCGGCCGGCCAGCAGGCCCGGGCGCAGGCTGTGATCCAGCGGCAGTTCAATACGCACAAGTGCAAGATGCCGCCCCACGAAACTCCTCACTTCGACTGAATTTCGATCGGATTTGGAAGCTGCATAGCGCTTTGAGATCCGCCGACTACGATTTTTTGACCGTGGGTAGCGTAGCGGGAGATGACTGCGGGCTTCGACCAGTCCAGGTCCCACCCGTTCTCGATGGCAATTGCCGTGTAAGTGCCGGGAATCACACTGCGGAAAGTGAAGGTGCCGTCGAGGTCGCTCTGGTCGCGGCGGAAGAGTTCATTGTTGGCTTCCGGGTTCCTGGGAACCAGGACGATCATCGCTCCAGCGGCACCCTGGCCCGCCCGCTGTGCCAGGCCGTTCACGTCGGCGGCGCCTCCGACCACCCTCAAAGAGAGAGCCAGGGCCGTACCCGCGGGCACGGCGAACGAGTGGCCGGAGACCGGGGAGCCATTCACCGTCATGGAGACAACTGAATATGCGCGAGACGCGGCTCCGGCGAGGACCTCATAGTTTCCCGGCGCCACGTCTCCGAATGTGACTTCGCGGGCCGGGCTCATCGCTCCCCAGGCGACGACGCGGTGCTGTGAGTTGCGGAGTGCGAACGCCATTTGCGGCGGAAGCGCAGTTTCTCCAATCAACTCGACTTTCGCAGTGATGGTGCTGACGGCTTGACCGGCGGAGGCGTCGAGTTCCTGATTGTCCTGGCTGATCTCGACCTCGCTGCTCCGGACGGGCTCGCCGTTCCGTTGCGGGAGGCGCAACTCGTACTTGCCGGGGGCGGCGGTGATTTCAAACACAAAGGGTGCGGTCATCTGCACCTCCGGTTGGATACCTTCCTGCGAGCCCTCGAAGTCGCGTTTAAGAAGCATGGGCATCTGGAAGCTCTGCCCGACTTCCCGCGGCGGCGCATGCAGGATCACGTGCAAGGCGGGCACGGGCGCCAAGTGGAGATCGAGATCAAGACGATCGCCGCCGCGGAGGAGGATGGGAGAGGCGTCTTCGACTTCGGTGACCCCCGCGTAGTACGTGGGCAAGTAAACGACGTCAAGCGAACGATCGACTGAGGTGGGAGCATCGGGTGCGCTGGTTTGACGAGTCGACGGTGGATGCACTGCGTACCACGGCTTGGCGATCACGGAGACGAAGTAGGTGCCGGCATCGAGAGGCCCGAATTCGAACGACCCTAAATCGTCCGACATATCGGATCGATAGCTGACAGTGCGGCTGACGCCGGCGCTGTGGTCATCGCGCCAGAGCGTGACGTTGGCGGCGCGCACCGGTTCGCCGGATTCGTCGAAGATATGGCCGGTGAGCACGGCCGTGCGAACGAGGCGCAGGGTGAGGTTCTCGGTGTCCACCCCGGCTCCGGTCACGATGGCGGTGGAGAACTGCTCGTGCTGGTCGTAGGCGGCGCTGATGTATCCACGCTTGGCGCCCGTCAGAGAGTATTTTCCAGCTGGAAGGTTGGCGAATTCGAAGTGGCCGTCGTCGCCGGTGATCAGGAAAATCTGGTTTTGAGCGTTCTTGACGTCCCGCAGAGAAACACGCGCACGGGAAAGTGGATGGCCCTCGCTGGCACTGATGATGGTACCGGCAATGCGGAAATGGCCGCCGCCGAACGCAAGTTGTTGGGTTTGCGCGACCACCGCAGCGGGCCAAGCAAAGAGTAAGCAGCCGAGGGTAACCGGCAGGCTCAAGAAGCGATACAGGCCACGTGGGCCCGGACGCCCACGTCCGGGCGGACGAGCGCACCTCGTCGCGGTTTGGGCTTGCAATCGGACGAACATGACATCATTCCCGCGTTGAAATCAAGGTCACGCGCACTTGCTCGGTCTGCCCCGGACCCAGGCGGACGACCGGGCCTTTGTCTTCGTTAGCTCTCATGGCTTCCGCATTCTGGTACTCGAGTTCGTTTTGCTGGCGGTCGAAAGCAAGAACGCGATAGGCGCCCGGAGGGAGCTGCTGGATCTGGAAGGTCCCCTGGGGCGAGACCCAACTCGCGGTGAAGCGGCCGGGAGAATCGGGCAGCGGGATGCAATACACGTACGGACCCGCAGGCATCGCGACCGGGCCGAACCTGGGCGTGCCGCTGCGCGTGCCGGCAGGCGCAGCAGGCATGCCTTCGACGGTCCCGTCGATCGCGGCGCCGTCGTCGCGCAGCACGATGTCAATGGGAAGGCTGGCGCCGCCCGGGCCGACTACAAGAGGCTGGCGCAGGAGATCGGCGCTCCCTGCAACAGCTGACGCGACATATCCGAGGGGGAGAGACTTTGAGCCAATAGCGGCCGGGCCGTACGTTCTCCAGCACGAGATCGTTGTCGTTGGGTTTGCGCGGCGGGCGAAGGGAAGCGAATCCACCCGAATCGAAATCGTCGGCGGGTTGCAGAAAGACCTCAGCTTTTTGCTCGCGCGTAAAGGTTCCCTGCTTAAAGAACGTGCCCGACCGTTCGCCGCTTCGTTCATCCGCGATGTTGACCGGAATCGAGCCGTTGGGAAGCACCGACATGGATGCATGGGTCAAAGGAGCATCTTTCACCGTGATATTCACGTTACCGGTCGCGGTCTGCTGGCCCTGCTGCAGCGTGGCCTCAACCGTGTAGATTCCGTTGGGCAACATGCCTTCGATGGCCTCACCCTTGTAGCCCAGAGAGTATCCCGGGCCCTTGTGACCCTGGAGCGCGACCGAGACATCGATTCCGCCTTGGGCCTGGAAATTTGTAATCGCGATCCTGACCGGGTAGTAGGGCTGCAGGACAGGAGAGAGTTCGACCTGAAAAGTTTTGCCAGCTTCCAGAGTGAAGGCGGCAGCCGAAGCAAAATCACCAGCCGTCGGATAGTAAGTGGGGGGATATCCGTAAAGCTGGCCGCGTGGATCGAAGGTGATGGGATCGCGGTCCATCAGTTCATTGGTGAAGATCTTGTAGGTGCCTGCCATGAGATTGGCGATGCGGAACTCGCCGTTGGAGCGTGTGGTCGCATTGGCGGCGGGAGCCCAGAAGGCGCGGCCGTCGCGCACCTGGCGTTTGTAAATCTGCACGGTGATCCGGTCAGACTGATTGGAAGACGGGAGATTCACCTGGCCGACTATGAGGGATTCGGGAACAAGCGCGATCGTGATGTCGTCGCCGACGGCGTTTTGAGGCACGGAAGAACTCATGCCGGAGTTGAGAAAGCCGGGCTTGCGGGCCATTAACTGGCCAGAAATGTTGTAGAAAGCTAGCCCGTCCGGGGGGCTGTTCGAGTTGGATTCTATTGGTGGAATTTGGAACTCGAAGCGGCCCTGATCGTCGGTGAACGCAGCAAATCGGTTATCGCCAGTAGACACCAACGCGCGTGCAACGGGTTCGCGCGTCACGCTGTTGATGACTGTGCCGCGCACGCTATTGGAGGATGGGTTCGGGTTCTGCGCGTCCTGCGAATGGGCGGGTTGAAGAGGAGCCGTAAAAATAATAAAGAGAGCGGCCAGCCAGAGAACAAGCAGGGAACGCCGCAGGCAGCAGCGGAGAACAGCGGGAAAAGACGTACCACCCCTCACAACACGGCTCCGAGCTTGTGTATTGTGGCTGAAGAGGAAAAGAAAAAGCAACTTGTCTAGGCTTGAAATGGGTGGTTCAGGTGAAGAGCTTCACCCTCTTCCGGGGCTTCGCAATGATCTCCAGAAAGCGCAGATTGCACGGACTGCTTCCCATCACTATTCGCCAGACCCCGCGCCACGTCTGCGAGCCCCTGAGGGCAGCTTAAAGGTGTGATAGAAAATCTCGAATTGCTGTGCGGCCTGCCGGTCGTATCTGGGTTTCAGAACCTCGTACGCTACTTCCCCGTCGTTCCGAATCACTTCCTGCAAGGTGAGAGCGTGAGCATACAACTGCCGGGAAAAGTGCAACAACTTCTCCACATCCTGGTCATTAGGCGGTTGTTTTCTGGCAACCCCGGACTGGGCCGAACGAGGGAAGGAACGTCGTTCGGATTTCATACCTGACTCCTCTCGCCGACTCCGCCGCGAAGTCGGGCAACGCGTCCCAGATTTCAAATTACTGGCTCCGCAGGGCAACAGTCCAATGCATAATTTGCGTTGTTCGCATCAAAACTATTGTCGGATAGGGCAGGGTTTCGGCAAGGCCTTCATTTTCATGGGCCTAGTATATCGACTGCGAGGAGGCGGTGTAGTGCGAGCGCGGACCCAATGCTCACCCTGCCGTCGCGTTGACTTGATTCTCCAGCCCACCTAACATGGCAACCTCGTCTTTAATTTCGCCGGCCGTGATTCGGCAGAAACCATGATCGGACAGACCATTTCGCACTACCGCATTGTCGAGAAGCTGGGCGGCGGCGGTATGGGCGTGGTTTACAAAGCGGAAGACACTCGGCTGCACCGTTTCGTGGCCCTCAAGTTTTTGCCCGATGAAGTGGCCAAGAATGCCTCGGCGCTCAGCCGCTTTCAGCGCGAGGCGCAGGCGGCCTCCGCCCTGAACCATCCCAACATCTGCACCATTTACGACATTGGCGAGGAGAATGGCCAGGCATTCATCGCCATGGAATATCTGGAGGGCGTGACGCTGAAGTACCTGATCGCCGGGCGCCCCGTGGAACTCGACACGCTGCTGGGGCTCGGGATCGAGATTGCCGACGCGCTCGATGCGGCGCATGCCAAAGGCATCATTCATCGCGACATCAAGCCGGCCAACATTTTTGTCACCCAGCGCGGTCACGCCAAGGTGCTGGACTTTGGCCTGGCCAAGGTTACGCCCGCGAGTGGCAGCGTGGACGCGGCCGGGACGTTTTCACAGGCCACCGCCATGAGCCAGGACCACCTGACCAGTCCGGGCTCGACGATGGGGACGGTGGCCTACATGTCTCCCGAGCAGGCCAAGGGGAAGGAGCTGGATGCGCGTAGCGACCTGTTTTCCTTTGGCGCGGTACTCTACGAGATGGCGACCGGCACCCTGCCTTTTCGCGGGGACACTTCGGCGCTGATCTTCAATGCGATTCTGGAAAAGCTTCCCACGCCTCCGATTCGGCTCAATCCTGATCTGCCCGCGGAGATGGAACGCATCGTTAACAAGTCGCTGGAGAAGGACCGCAATCTGCGTTACCAGCATGCGGCCGACATGCGCGCCGATCTGCAACGCTTGAAGCGGGACACGGACACTGGGCGGGCAGTGGCGGCCAGCTCGGGGACTGTGGCAGCGCTGCAGGACGCTCCTCCGGTCGCGCCACCGCCGGGGTCCGGATCCTCGGCCGCGGCTCCCAGGCCAGTCTCGTCTTCCGCGGTGCCGATGGCTGAGGCTGCGGCCCAGCCCCCGCGAAAATTGTGGAAGATCGCAGTGCCGGTTGTCGCGCTGCTGATTGCCGTCGCCGCTGGATTCTTCTTCTACTCGCGCCGCTCGCAAGCCCTGACCGAAAAAGACTCCATCCTGCTGGCTGACTTCGTCAATACCACCGGCGATGCTGTCTTCGACGGGACGCTAAAACAGGCGCTGGCGGTGCAGTTGGAGCAGTCACCGTATCTGAACGTGCTTCCGCAATCGCGAATTCAGGCCGCGTTGCGCCTGATGGGCCGCTCTCCCGACGAGCGACTGGCCAACGACGTGGCGCGGGAAATCTGCGTGCGGGACGGCGTGAAAGCCATGCTCACCGGCTCGATTTCGGGACTGGGCAGCCACTACGTGATCGACCTGAACGCAGTGAACGCTCAAACCGGCGATTCATTGGGTCGGGCCCAGGTGGAGTCTGATAGCAAAGAGCAGGTGCTGAAATCGCTCGACCAGGCGGCCTCCGATCTACGGCAGAAGCTGGGTGAGTCCATCGGTTCAGTGCAGAAGTATGCCACCCCGCTGGAACAAGCCACGACCTCTTCTTTAGAGGCGTTGCAGGCCTTCACCTTAGGGCAGGCAGAGCACTCCAAGCTGGAGGACGAGAAGGCCGTTCCGCAGCTGAAGCGCGCCATCGAACTGGACCCGAACTTCGCGATGGCTTATGCCACTCTGGGCGTGGTGTACGGCAACCTGTCGCAAACCAAACCGCAAATTGACAACCTGAGCAAGGCGTTCGACTTGAAGGACAGGGCGAGCGAGCGCGAAAGATTTTACATTTCTGCTCACTACTATAGCGAGGTCACCAGAGAAATCGATAAAGCCCTGGCGATCTATGAGCAATGGAAGCTGACTTATCCCCGAGACTCGGTTCCATGGGACAACCTGGCTCTCGGCTACGAGTCAACTGGACAGGCGGAAAAGTCCCTGGCCAATGCCAGCGAAGCGCTGCGGCTCAACCCGAAGGATCGGTTTGCGTCTGCAAACCTCTCCGACGCTTACCTATCCCTCGGTCGCCTTGACGAAGCCAAGACGGTTGTTGAGCAAGGTACTGCCCAAGGGATGACATCCCCTACAGATGCCTTTGTGCTATACGGCATCGCGTTCGCCCGCGGCGATAAGGCGGGAATGCAGCGAGCCATGGACCTGGGAAAAGGACCGTCGGTTGAGCCCATCATGTTCCTGATCGAGGGTCAGGGGCGATGCGCTTTGGGCAAAGTACAGAGTGCCAGGCAGAGCTTTGCCCAGGGAGTCAGTTCAGCTCAAAGTTCCGGACTTAAGGAGCTCGCCGCGGGAATCCGCCTGCTCGACGCGTCTTGTCTGGCTGAGGTTGGCAATCAGACACTCGCCCGGCAGGTTGCATCGCAGGCGCTCGCTCTTTCTGATGATCGCGACGCCCGGGTGGGCGCGGCCGACACACTCGCCCGGGCCGGCGACCCCATCCGGTCGCAGAAGTTGATCGAACAGCTGGCCAAAGAATTTCCTACCGACACCTTGCAGAACTCGGTCTGGCTGCCGGTGGCCCGGGCGACCAACCTGATAAGAGCCAACCAGGCCGGGCAAGCGGTCGACACCCTGGAAGCTGCCGCTCCTTATGAATTTGGATCGCCGCCGAATGGCGCCACCTATTGGCCCATGTATGTTCGCGGGGAAGCCTATCTGCGATTGCGCAATGGAGCGAAAGCCGCTACCGAGTATCAGAAGATGCTCGATCACCGCGGCATCGCTCCGAACAGTCCGCTCTATCCCCTGGCCCGGCTGGGACTGGGGCGCGCCCTTTTGCTGCAGGGAGACAAGGCGAAAGCCAAGGAGGCCTATCAGGACTTCTTTGCCATGTGGAAAGACGCCGACCCCGATGTCCCCATCCTGAAGGAAGCCAAAGCCGAGTACGCCAAACTACAGTAGCCGGTTTGGGTGTGGGTCGGACACTCCTGTCCGACGCTTTTGCTGTTGAAGTTGATTTTGATTTCCAAGCCCCAGACGGAGTAACCGATTCCCTGACCTGGTTCAAGACCAATATCAAATTCGAGATCAAACTCAACACCAAGGTCAAAACCAAGTTCAAAGGCGACGGACAGGAGTGTCCGCCCCGCACCCGAAACCGGATGGTATGATTGGTGATCCCTGACTGCCGCGGCGTTGCCGTCGCGAGTGGTCATAATTCATGCGCATACGACGCAGACTCCCCATCTGGTTCGGCGTTGTGCTGGTCGCCGCGGCCATCGCCCTGGCAGTCGTCCTGCGCCAGCATGCCCCGCCGGAACCTGCCCGCCTGCTGCCCGGTGCAGACGGCTACCTTTACGTCAATCTCAAGTGGGTGCGGCGTGCCAACATCGCGGGTCAACTGCCTGAGGTCCCCCGTGAACCGGAGTACCAGGAGTTCATCCAGGCCACCGGGTTCCAGTTCGAACGCGACCTGGACCAGGCTGCCTTTGCCATTCATTATCCGGTCAAGCGGAAGGTCCAGCCGCCCACCCCGGAACCGGCGCGGTTTTCGGAAGTGTTTGTAGGCAGGATCGATGGCGAGCGCCTGCGGGCTTATCTGGGCAAGATCGCAGGCTCGGTGGAGAGTTACCGGTCGGTGGACATCTACAACATTCCGCTCGAGGGCCGCACTTTGAGGGTTGCGGTCCTGGGATTTGATACGGTGGCAGCGTCGAATCACGATGATCCCCTGGTGATTCGCGGCATCGTGGACCGATCGCGCAAGGTGGCTTCTCCCTTTGGCGGACCGGCGCTGCTGCGGCGGTATTACAAGTATGTTCCCCTGGCCAGCCTGGGCTGGGCGATTTTCAAGGTGGAACCAGTGGACAGCTCGCCCAGCCGCAATGCCTTGTCGTTTTTGTTTACCAGCCCGGCTACGGTGGTGGCGTCCGCTCGCTACCTGGGACGGGTGTATTTCCGGGCCGAGGCCTTTACCGGCAGCAAAGACGAAGCCCAGCGACTGACCGAACAGTTGGGAACATTTCTGCAACTCTTCCACACCGCGGAGGGGACGGTCTCGACGCCGGGGACCGATCCTGACGTGAAGGCATTCTTCGATGGATTGAAAGTGCAGCAACATGATGACCGTGCAGTGCTGACGGCGGCCATTCCGCCCGGGTTCATTCGGAAAGCAGTGGCCTCGCCCCCGGCAGAAGCGCAACCGGCGCCAGCGCCGTTGCCTCCCCCCAGCAAAACCAAATAACTGTAACCTTCCGATTCTCGGCGCATCTCTGAATAGGTCGGCGAGAACTGCGTGAGGGACAAAATGGGAGGACGGGCGTCTCGCCCGTCGTGGACGGCCATTGCCTGACGGGCGAGACGCCCGTCCTCCATGTTGTTTTGTCCCCACGTGTTCGTGGTATTGACTAGGGCTCCGTTGCCGGCAGCAGGTACAATAAATCCGAATGTCCACTCTTCCTCTTCCTATTGCGGCGTTCCTGGCCGGGCTGGTTTCATTCCTCTCGCCTTGCGTGCTGCCGCTGGTTCCGGGGTACGTTTCACTGATTTCGGGAGCTGGCGTAGAGGAGCTGAAGGCCCAGGAATCCCGCCTTCTGGGCAGAGTGATGCTGAATTCCATCGGCTTCATCCTGGGTTTCAGCGTGGTCTTCATTTCGCTGGGCGCGATTTCGACCGAGGTCGGCCAACTACTGGCCCGCTACAAGTCAGCGCTGGCACAGGTGGCCGGCGTGGTCATCATCGTATTTGGATTGCACTTGACCGGCCTGTTCAAGATCAAGGCGCTATACACCGACGCGCGCCTGCATAGCGTGAAAGGGGGCAGCACGCCCTGGGGGGCGTTCCTGATCGGTTTTGCCTTCGCTTTTGGCTGGACGCCTTGCGTGGGTCCGATCCTGGCTGTCATTCTGGGTTTTGCCGCGGCCCAGGACTCCGTAGCCAAGGGAATCCTGCTGCTGGCGGTGTACTCGATGGGACTGGCCGTACCGTTCCTGCTGACCTCACTGGGAATCGAACGCTTTCTCAAGTTCTACAAGCGCTTTCGCATGCACATGCATGCCCTGGAAGTGGCCAGTGGCGGGTTGTTGATCGTACTGGGCGCGCTGCTGGTATTCGGGCGCTTCACCATCATCTCAAACTATCTGTCGTTCCTGAATCGATTCGCGCTCTAAGAGGGAGTTTTTCGTGAAACGCGATCCAGTGGTCATTATCGTGGTCGCCCTAGTGGTTACCGTCATGATTGTTTTCGGGTTTCAGGTGGCGCGGCGGAACTCGGGTGTGACCGCCAGCGCGGGCCCCAACATGAACGGCCAGGCGGCACCGGACTTCACCCTGGAATCGCTGGACGGCAAGACCGTGCATCTCTCTGACTTTCGTGGGAAGGGCGTGTTGCTGAATTTCTGGGCCACGTGGTGCCAGCCCTGCAAGATCGAGATGCCCTGGTTTGCCGAGTTGCAGAAGCAGTACGGGCCGCAGGGATTGCAGATTGTTGGCATTGCCATGGATGATGCCAGCCCCAAGGAGATCGCCGAGTTCGCCCACGACCTGGGCGTGAATTACCCCATCCTGATAGGCAAAGAAGAAGTTGGAAACGCCTATGGCGGGGTGCAGTTTCTCCCCGCTACCTTTTACATCGGGCGCGATGGCAAGGTGGTGGACAAAGTGTTTGGCCTGAAGGGCCGAGGCGAAATCGAGGACAGCATCAAGAAAGCGCTGGCCGAGGGCCAGCCGGTACAGGCGCAAAAGTAACGTAGCCTGCGACATCCAGACGGTCTAACATTTTCCCTGATGTCTATTCTACGAAAGCTCAGTCCCGTCCTGGCCTTGCTGGCCGGACTGGCAGCCGCGCAGGACAATCAGGATCTTCCGGGAAGAAAAACTCCTTCTGTCTCCATGGTGTCCTCGCCTGTCACTACGGTCACCCGGGGGCGGCCGAACACGGTGGACCTTCGTTTTCGTGTGGGCTCTGGCTTTCATGTGAATTCGAACCAGCCCAAGTCGGAATTCCTCATCCCCACCGTGCTCAAGTTGAGCGCTCCGACCGACATCGTGATTGGAAGAGTGACGTATCCCGCGGGCACAGACATGAGTTTTGCTTTTGCCCCGGAGGATAAACTGAGCGTCTATACCGGAGAGTTCCCGGTGGTGGTGGACGTGCGTCCGCTGGCCGGCGTGATTCCCGCCCGATACATGATTCGTGGAGAACTGAAGTATCAGGCCTGCGACAAGGCCGCCTGCTATCCTCCCAGGAAACTTCCGGTACAGTTCGAGGTCAAGGTCATCAAAGGCCCGCCGCCGCGTCGCCGGAATCCAGGACAAAGCCCACACGTGCACCTGTAACACCCCGCTTTTGCGCTCTTTGCGGCTTTTCTTCGCGAACGTTGTGGCCTTATCCGCGCATGGAGTATGCCTCCGACAATCGAATCTCCGCTTGAAACCTCAAGCCACCAGAGTACAATTGCCGACAGCACGACTGTACGTCGGACAAATCGAATGGCTACTGTGCCCGGGCAGAACCGACTCCATCCGCAAGCCTCCACTGAGCTTTTGGCCCCTGAATTCTTGCCGCCTGCGGGCATGCAGTCGCCGGACTTCAACGACGTCTCCTGTCCCGATAGCCTGGCTGATCATGTCAGCCAAACCGTGTTGCAGACTTTGCCCAATGATCTGACCCGAATGATTTACCTGGCATCGCTGCGGGACTGCAATAGCGGAATGTATCTGCATCCGGAACTCTCACATCAGCGGGGAGTGCATGCGGCGGATGGGGCGCTGCGGGCCTGTCATGAGCAGGTCTTTCGCCGCCTGCTCACTACCCGATTGCCCGAGTACGTGAGCCAGCTTCAGGAATATGTCCGCTATACCCGGGGCGAGGCCCCTACCGTGCTGAAGACCTGGAAGTCGTTACAGGCTTATCGGGCAACTGTTCCAGTGGACGCGCCCGCCACTTCGGCGGAACTGTACTTTCTGAATGTTACGATCGCCCTGGAAGTTGTGGGCAAGGAAGTGCCGGGGGAGCAGTCGTTCTAGTACGAACGGGAGACCCCCCGGCTGTGCCGGGGAGGCAGTAGAAGTCTGACAGATAGCGGAGTCCATCGCGGAGACTCCCAGACGTGAGCCGCCAAAGCACACCAAAGGGAGTTCGCGATGGACGAAATGGAAAGCCTAAGCCATACCAAGTGGGAGTGTAAATACCATGTGGTGTTTATCCCGAAATGCCGAAGGAAAGTGTTGTACGGGGAGTTGCGCCGGCACTTGGGGGAAGTGTTCCGCAGGCGGGCAGAGCAGAAAGAGAGTCGGATCGAAGAAGGACACTTGCTGCCCGATCAGGTGCACATGATGATCGCGATTCCGCCCAAGTACGCAGGGTCGCAAGTGGTGGGGTTCATCAAAGGGAAGAGTGCGATCCATCTGGCACGGGTGTGGAGAGCGAAAGAAAAACTTTGTGGGGCAGCATTTCTGGGCGCGCGGGTACTGGGTATCGACTGTGGGCCGGGACGAGACGGTGATCCGGGACTACATTCGGAATCAGGAGCAAGAGGACCAGCGATTGGACCCAATGAACCTGTGGCGCTGACCGGCCACCGCACGGTGGCCCCAAACCTTCGGGCCGCGTTAGCGACCCGACTAGCCGCTTTGAGCGGCTCACAACCTAAAGCCCCCCCGGCTCTGCCGGGGGATACTTACTGGGTCGCCCCGCCGTTGGGTAATTGCTCAAAGGGCAGCCAGGCATTGATCACCCGGCCGATCACCGAGGCCTCACGCGGTACTTTGAATCGCCTGACCGGCTGGCGAGAGAGCGGATAAGGCAGCAGGGTCAGTTCTTTTCCTTCCAGCTGGCACCAGCAACAGCTGTGCCCGTCGGTGTGCCAGACCAGGTAAACCGGACGTTCGCGAATGGTCTTCCATTCAAACACCTGGACCGCGTTCTGCATGACGTCAATTTCAACCAAAGAGCCGGGCGGAATCAACTCGCCCATGGTGTCGTCCTTCAGGCCGACCACGGCGTAGCGGTATCGTCTGGGGTCGAGACGCTTGCGCAAAGCCGGGGGAAGGGTGGCCAGTTCCTGTGGGTTCAGTTTGAGTAGGCTGGTCTCGTGACTGTTGAAGGCGTTGTCGAAGTTGAGTTGGAAGCGGAAACCGGGTTCCCGCACCTCTGCGGTCTCCAGCCGGGGCAATCCCGGTTCAACCTGGCCGGCGTATTGCCGCACTTCATTCAGGTCAATTCCGAAGACCAGCAGGAGTTCTTCGAGGGAAACTTTGAGACAAGCGGCCAGGCTGAAGAGCTTGTAAATGCTGGGGACCGATCCGGTTTCGATGTCGGCCAGGGTGGAGTGTGAAACGTAGAAGTCAGCGTTGCCCTTGACGTCGGCGATCGAACGACTGATGCGCTCGATGTCGCTGGATTTAACAAAGCGCTCTTCGCGCAACTCCCGAATCCATTTTCCCGAGTCCATGTTGGTGGCCCCGTTTCCCAGTCTCAAAAAACCGATCCTTCGCGAATCCATGAGGGCGTCCCCATGGCCCGCTGCATTGCCTCATTGACGCTAAATAAAGAAAGCCCCTCCCTACTCTTGCAACCGCCGAACTTTTTCAATGGAGAAAGCAGAAATTTAACGACCCGCAGCTGGCGGCGTCCACCGCCACCCAGTTGGACCTTCAGCCCGCCATCAAAGCCTGCTTAAGGTCCCACTGCCGTTGTTGCCGGATCCGGTTGAGGTACGCGAGCAACTCCGCATACGGCATTTCGACCGCCGGAAGCGACAATGCCCAGCCCGGGAAGAGCCACTTTAGCCACAAGCAGGGCCGAGCCAGCGACAAGTTTACACGAAGCCAAAGCGCCCCATAGATCAATTCCTCCGCCTCTCTGGCCAGGCGGGGATTCGATTCCGTTCTCGCCAGTTGCCCTAGCTTCATCAACATGGCGGTATTTTCTCCCACCAAGTCCAGTAAACGCAGGGCCAAAGCCAGGCGCTTTCTCTGATAAAGACGAAATTCACCCGGAGACAACGACTGCTGAAGATATTTTTCCTGGGAGGGATCGAGCAGGGCCCGAAATACCTCAGGATCGACATCGTGCTTCTTTGCTTCCCAGTCTTCCAAGCTCTCGATGGGGGGCAGCCCGGGACGGAGCACTACCCAAACCAGAAACAGGGACAAGACACTGGCGAACAGAATTGTTAGCGTCGATACCATTTGTCAATGTGCTCTGTCAGCGCATCGTTCCAATTCGCCAAGTCGGTGCCGGGCAAACCGCCCACCGGCTTCCCGCTGTGGGGCGGGAGAAAATAAAAGCTCCAGATTGCAACGCCGGGATTATATGCCGCAGATCTCATTAACACAAAGGCGCTGTCTGTTACGGCATGAAGATGAGCACGAAGCTCCAGCAAGACCAGGTCCAGGGCGGCATAGACGCCGCAACCGGCGGCGATTCCTACCGAATAGTTTTGCCAGGTCAGTCCCAGGCGAGACATAAGCGCAATCGCCACCGTCAGCAGGCACACTTGCAGGAACCGGGCGGAGCGCTCGGTCAGGATAATCCACCGAGAGCTACATCGGTTCCCGCTGGCCCCTTGGTCCAGAGCAGCATGGCCAGGGCCGCAGCGGCCGCGATGACCCCTGCGATCCACAGCACTCTCAGAAAGAGTCTCAGGATAAGGATAAGGCCGGATGAAATGCCAGCTGGTTTCAAAAACGATGCCCAGGGCCAACACGATCGCAGCCGCCGCACCCCACCAGGAGACGGTTGCGTAACGGTTTCCTGATTGTGGAAGAAAGTAGAGAGTGACATCCCGTGCAGGAACCAGAACGTTGAAAGTAAAAAAAACAGGGAACTGCCTCACCAGCCTACGCCGAAACATGACGAAGGCGACTAGCGATTGCAGGGCTGTCGGTAGAAACCAAAGGATAGCCGTCGCAAGCGCAGAGGATCTCATGGGCTGCACTGGAAGTGCTACTCGCAAACCAGACTGCCTACAAGCAATTTAGCGCTTACGAAATCTTCCGAATCAATTCCCTTTGCAATGCCCGGCGAACACATGGGGGTGGGTGCTCCGCCTTCGGCTAAGGAAGAAGTTGACATGGCACCCAGCAGCAGCAGAGTTGCGAGCATAAGACGAACGACAGTTTTCATGAAGAGTTCCCTCCGTGGGATGGCGACCTACACCGCACCACCATATTTCTATGCGCGAGGAAATCCGAAGTGTTCCAAAAACGCGCGACGAAGAGCAGCGCGTCGTCGGTATACCGACAAAATATGCCGAACGCCCGCTCGCTTTGACCTTGGATATTTACGATTATTCCTTTCTCCTTGTGCCTATTGCGCGGCCATGGCGAAGAGACCGGAGTGAAATTTGAGGTTCGGGTGAGGCCGCTCGATTTCGTCGGTCAACCGACGAAAACTGTCAATTCTCAATTCAGAACGCCCAGAAAAGTATGCTGATTCCGGATTTCAGCTCCTCTGACAAAGCATGCTCGTCGCCAAGGAGCGGATGTGTTGCGAGCACCCCCCTGCAGAGCGGTGCGCTCAAGACGCCTAATTCCGGCGAGAATTCGCTGGTTTTCGGGAAGAAAGTTCATCATGAAATTCCCGGCGTCCAATATCGCTTTGGGGAAAATCGCGCGAAGTTTGCTGGGTTGCTAAGAGTGGACGACGCAGGCCTGTGGCCCAAGTCCGCAGCAACACAAAATCCTTTGAACGGCACCAAGAGAGGCAGCAACCGGTCGCCGCTCACAAATGAGGAGTCGGGCTAGTATCGATGGATGAACGCGCCGGCAGCGGTTCGTGGTCTCTTCAGGATACCTCGCGCAGGCCCCCCTCTCCGCTGGATCGAAGCCGGCGACGATGCCGCACACCCCTGTGATTGGGACGCCCGAGTCGAGAGAACCAGGAACGTTCTGACCCAATGCGGCTGCACCGTGACCCAGCTTTCAGCCGCCACTCGCCGGCGCTACGGAAGCAAGTCGCCATTTTTCATTCCAGCAACTTTCCTTTACAAAATTAAGAGCGGAGTCACGCCGCATGTCTGTCAGATCGTAGCCTTGAGCGAGAGCACCGGATATCGTTTCGTCGACTGGTTGCGATTGTTCGGTTTTGATCTGCAGCAGGTCCTCCGCCTGCAAATGCGGTTGCACATTGAGCGCACCGTTCTGGTCACACCGATTGAAGAATGGTTCCAGTCGTCTCTGCCGTCGCCTTCTTCCTATGATGGAGTCCGGAATTCAACCTCCCGCGCTCGACCGGAGCGATGGAACGGCAGCGGTCGCTACCTATTTGCCAAGATCGGCACCGCGGACGCCCTGGTTTGCCCAGAGCTGATGCCCGGCAGTGTCGTGCGTGTCGATCGCTGCTATGCCCAGCGGATGAAGGACGCCGATCACCTCTCCGGTGACGATCTTCTCTGGCTGGTTGAGCAACCCGGCGGCCTGACGTGCCGCCAGGTGCGATGGATTGACGATCGGCAAATCGTCCTGCTGCCCAGCCGCCCACCTTGGGGAAGCTGGCCGCTGCGTTTGCCGACCGAGGCGCGGATTCTGGGTTTGGTGGATATGGATCGTCATCCCATGACGCTGCCGCCCAGCGTCTGGCAGATGGAGTCTCGATCGCTCCCGCTTCATCCCGGGATAGAAAAAATGCGGTTTTCGGACTTGCTCAAAATCTCTCGCGCACGTACCGGTTTGACCTTCCGGGCGGCGCATGGGCTCACTCGCACAGTCGCGCTGATCTTCGGGAACCCCGAATACGCGATCGCCTTGGGTTTGCTTTCCGACTATGAGGTCATGGGCAAATTACCGCGGCACATCGCCAAGATACTAAGCCTGTGCATCGTCTATTGCATGGATGTAGGGGAACTGATGGAGGCCGCGGGTGTGTCGATCGACGATTCCCTGAAATTGCCCCTTCCGATGCCCGATCGCCGTGCTCAAGTTCGCTCTGATTTCCGGGACCATGTGGCGCCCCACAGAACGGACGGAAGCGTGAGCCGCTACGCCCAATCTGCCGGCGGTCATCCTTAGGCGGGGCCTGCAACGGTGGATTGTGGCGGAGCAGCGCTTTAGCGCTGCATCCAGCCCGGGATACTCTTGGCGGCCTTAGCCGCTGAAGTTCTTCCGCGGCTGAAACCCGTCAGCGCAGACAGCAGATCTATGGCACGCCTGAAGGCCTGCTCCACCCTTGATCCCGCTCTGGGAAATTGTTCCGCCTGAGCCACCCGCCCGCGTCAGTAACCGGAGACTGGTTACTTACCAAAGTACGAATACATGCGCCGCGTCATATGACTCTGGTGCTTTGACGCAGGCATGGACTGACCCTACGATGATGGTTGCAACGGAAGCCCCCGCTTTCCGCCACTCTCCCAAGACATGTGGTTCAGGGTGTCCGCCGGATTCGGCGGCAATGGAGGCAGGCCGGCAAATGAAGCGCTATCACACAACGAAGTTTTCGCACCACGGCTCAATCAGGGAACGCGGCGCCCGCGGCTTCAGCCTGCTTGAAATGTTGATCGTGTGTTGCGTGATGATGATTGTGGCCGGAATAGGTTTCATGGCTATACAGCCGGCCCTGAAGGACGCCCGGGCGAATCAGGCCTATCAAGACGTAATGATGCCGCTGCGGGTGGCTCGTCAGCGCGCTATCGCGGAACGCAAGCAATACATCGTGTGCTTCGGCCTGGCCACACCTGCGGGCGCTCTTACGCCGCTGGGTGCACCTACCGCGCGAAGCGTCCAGATTTTTCGTTGGGACGCAGGAACCGCCCTCTCTGCAGCCGCGCAAATCTCCAACACTAAACTGCCCACCGACATGCAAATGATGGTTCTACCTGGCTTGCCGAATGGTGCAGCCACCGTGCCGGATGGTTTTGGCAACGCAACCGTAGCTATCGATTTCGACCAAGGTGTGGCCGGCGGCGGGATCAAGAACCAGGTCATGTTCGTGCCCGACGGTTCAGCGCATGACGTCAACGGAAACTGGAACAGTGGGATTGTGTATGTCGCGCGGACCGGAGACCTGTACAGCGCACGCGCGGTCACGCTCTACGGAGCAACCGGAAGAATCCGAGGATGGCGTCTTCTCGCCAGTGCGGGAGGGCCCAAATGGTTTCAACAATGAACAATAGCAAGTGCAAGCCAGCTTCAAAGAAACACAGGCAACAGGGATTTGCCCTGCTCGAAACTCTCATCGCCATCGTGGTGCTGATGATTGGACTGCTGGCGGTATTGGCGACCTTCGCTATGGCCATCAGCAACACGACGTCGGTGCAGAACGACAGCATCGCCCGCCAGAAGGCGGCGGAAGCGGTGGAAAGCATTTACACGGCGCGCCAAACCGGCCAGATTACCTTTGACAAGATCCAGAACCAGGGCGCTGGCAACGGGATATTCAAGGTGGGCTTCACGCCGATGATGGACGCCGGTCCAGACGGTCTGGATAACACTGCCGACGACGTTGCTGCGGCCCCCGTGCGTTTGCCGGGAGCGAGCGGAGTGATCACTAACACTAGCGCTGACGTGCTGATTGACCTGGGCAATTTCACCCGGCAGGTCCAGATTGCTGACGTGCCGGGAAACCCCAACGTGCGCCAGATTACCGTCAGCGTTCGTTATCCGGTGCCGCAGGGCTGGTTCAGAACGTATCAGGTGCAGGCCTTGATTGCTTCGTTCCGCTGAGGAGAAAGATGAGATCCACCGAACCCAAAATTCGCGGCTTCAGTCTGGTCGAATTGCTGATCGCCATGGCCCTGGGCCTGATCGTTCTGGCGGCCACGACGCAGCTGTTCAAGAACGGGATGGATGCGACGCGTCTGGTCACACAGTCTTCGGAAATGCAGCAAAGCGTTCGCGCCACGCTGAACCTTATCGCGAAGGACGTGAGCATGGCCGGCTCTGGCCTGCCCTCCGGCGGTCTGTCGTTGCCTGCGGGCGCGGGATCGGCGGCTTCGTTCTTTGCCGTGGATCCTACCCAGGCATGGCTGGCCAACAATGGCTATCCGGCCAAATTCATGTACGGCATTGTGCCCGGCGCGGGCAATGGCATCGAAATCGGCGGGCCGGCTACCATCGCGGCCACGGGAACGGCGTCGGACGCGATCACAGTTGTCTACGCTGACTACGCTTTTCCGCTGAACCAGTACACGACTGCGATCCCACCCGCGAACCCGCTGGGAGATAAGGTCACGTTCACGCCGCCGGTGCCTGCACCAGCGGGCTTTCCGGCCATCCAGTCTCCCACGGGAATTCAAGTGGGGGACTTGATCTTGTTCAGCAACAATTTGGGCAGCGCGGTTGGCGAAGTTACGGGTATCACGCCCGGAGCAGGCCCCAGCACCGATATCAGTTTCGTCAATGGCGACCCGTTGAAGATAAACCAGACGGGAGCGGCGAGCGGGAATATCAGGTCCATCATAGGCGGCGGCACCACCATTGGTACCCGCATTTGGGCAGTCACTTATTTCATCGAAGTTCCTGCCGCGGCGACCAGTCAACCCCCGCGGCTGATGCGCCAGGTCAACGGCCAGAGGCCAGTGCCGGTAGCCGACAACATTATCAACCTGAAGGTCACGTATGACGTGTGTAACGGCGCCAACGGCCCGAACTGCTCTGGTGTCGCCAACCCGCTGTTGGCCCCTTTCTCTCCCAGCCAGATCAACAAAGTGAACATTCAGGTCATGGGACAGACGCTCAACTCTTACGGCAACAAGTCGAGAAGTACGGTTTTGACCACGTCCGTAAGCACGCGCAGTCTGTCGTTCAAGGACCGCTACAACTAGAAATCGTTATTCGAGGAGAGAAAGACACAGTTTCAGGAGATCATTACCATGGGTAGAGTCAAGGGCCGATCACGGGGATTTACACTAATTGCCAGTCTGTTGGTGCTTGCGCTGTTGTCCGCCATCGCGGTGAGTCTTCTGTTTATGGTGCAGGGCGCAGGCCAGGTTGGAAACAACGATCTGGAGACCAACCGGGCGTATTACGGCGCGGAATCAGGCATGGAGCTGCTCACCGCGAATCTGGCCGCACTCTACCAGCAATCGCAGTCTCCCACCCCTCTGCAGATCACCAATCTGACCAACAGCCCGCCGACCAACGCCATGATCAAGGACATGGGCTACCAGGAGAGCATTACCTGGACGCCGGATGCGAACGGCAACCCGGCCAGCCGGCCCAGTGTCATCAGCGCTGGACCCAACGCCGGACTGACCGCGGAAATCATCCCACTGACATTAAATGTAAGAGCCACCCGGCCGGGTGGCGCTTCGGTGAACATGACCCGCGGCGTGGAAGTGGCGCTCATCCCGGTATTCCAGTTCGGTGTTTTTTCCGACAGCGACTTGAGTTACTTCGCTGGCCCCAATTTCAACTTTCAGGGGCGGGTACACACCAACGGCAACCTGTTCCTGGCTGAGGGCAACGGCAACAACCTCGTGCTGGATGACAAAGTGACCGCCGTCAGGGAGATTCTCCGCGACCGGCTGGCCAACAACTTCCTCACCAATGCCAACTATACCGGTGAAGTTTATGCGCTCAACCAGAGCCATGGCTGCGACGGGAGCATCGCCACCGCCACCAATCCCGCGCTGAGTCCCCACTGCCTGAAATTCAGCGTGCCTCTGGCCAGTTGGAGCGGCGGTATTCCGGCCGCGGGCGTGCAGACCAACATTCCGACCTGGACGAACACTTCGACTACCGTTTCGCCCACCACCTTTGGAGGGTTCATCGGCAACAACACATCCATGGCCGTGCAGCCCCTGACCCTGCCGTTCGTGCAGGGCGCCAATGGCGCGGCGCAGCAGATTGCGATAATTCGTAAAGCTCCTTTCGGCGAACCGGTGACATCGGCGACGGGGTCATCGCGCGAGTACAACAAGGCCAACGTCCGCATCCTGCTGGCCAGCAATCAGGCCGATTTGCATCCCGACCGGCCAGGCCTTCTGGCGGAGGACATCGATTTGACCGCCGGCGGCTGTGTGGCATCTCCAAATGGCATGGCAGTCGCTGTAAAGGGCGTTGGGGGAGCGGCCCTGGGAACCACCAGGCTTGCCATGGCTAATACGGCATCGGACGCAGGCTGGGTCGGACCTCCGACAGGATCCCCGTGCCCGGCTGCCGGACCCTGGAACCTGGCGGACGGATGGTTGCGGGTGGAGTATCAAAACGCCGCCGGAGCATGGGTCGGGGTCACGACTGAGTGGTTGCAGCTCGGATTCGCCCGCGGACTCACTTCTCCCACCCAGCCGGTAGGAGGGGGAGCAGGATCGAACCCGGTGCATCCCAATGCGATTCTGATATTCCAGCAACAGGCTGACCGGGACGCCAGCGGCACCTTAACCGCCGCCGATAATCCCAAGAATATTTTCGAGGCTGTGGGCCCCACCCAGTACAGTTTTTACCCGATCAACTTCTACGATCCACGCGAGGGGTTTCCCCGCGACGTAGCTCCAGCGGGCATGGCCAACCCTGCCTGCTATGTTAACGGCATCATGAATGCGGTTGAGTTCGACGTAGGCAACTTTCGGAAATGGTTGCTGGGTACCGTCCCCGGGGGCAACGGGCCGTTAGTCTCGTACAGCAGCCAGAACGGCTATCTGGTGTACTTCTCCGACCGGCGCGGCATGATCGCCAATCCTGACCCGGGAATGGGCGGGGTTACCAATGGCGAGTACGGATTCGAAGACGTCATCAACTCAGGCTCCGCCACCGGAACGCCTGACGGAGCAATGGAAGCGAGCGAGGATGTAGATCAGAACGGCCTGCTTGAAAGATGGGGCGCTGCCAATGTCGGAAACGGCCAACGAGTAGGAACGGTCAACAATCCCTATGTCAACGTAAATTGTTCCACTCGCGGGCGGCAGAACATCGTGACCGGCGCCCGCCATGTGCTGAAGCTGGTGGACGGCGGATTGGGCAACCTGCCGGTGCGCCCAGACACGGGTCTGGGTGGTTTTACGGTCGCGTCGGAAAATCCGGTTTATGTCCAGGGAAATTATAATTCCGACAACACCGATCCTTTCTGGAATAATCCTCCGCCGGCCGCACCTGCGGACATCAACCACGCTGCCGCTGCCGTGATCGCCGACGCCGTAACTGTACTTTCGAATAACTGGTCCGATACCAACAGCATGCTGAACCCGCTGAACCTGGGGGCACGGGCGCCTAACACTCCTACGTATTACCGGTTGGCTATTGCAGGCGGAAAGAACATCAACTTCCCACAACCAGCGGGCACGGGGCAGGACTTCGGCACCGACGGCGGAGTGCACAACTTCCTGCGCTACATCGAGTCTTGGGGCGGGTCCGGTGGACTTTACTATCGGGGATCGCTGGTCAGCCTCTATTACGCGCAGTACGCGACTGGTACATTCAAGTGCTGCAACCTGGTTTATGGTCCGCCGCCGCGGTACTATTACTTCGACACCGCGTTCCTGGATCCGGCAAAGCTGCCTCCAGGCACTCCGATGTTGCAGGACGTAGTGAACCTGACCTACTGGCAGGATTTCAAACCGTACTAGTCGGAAATGAACTGCGCCGGCCTTCACGGGCCGGCGCAGTTTTTTGGTGTGCCGAGCATGTCCGACAGCTTGGAGGGGCAAGTCCTCTACCCAGTCTGATGGTTCTTGGTTGCTGCATACATGATCACGGAACGAAGTACGAACTCTACGTGGCCGTGGTCATGTCGGACCACGTGCATCTAATTCTGACGCCGCAGGTCGAGCTAGCACGGATGCGGGTCATCCCTATGCCCGAGATCATGAAGGCGATCAAATCCTCTGCTGCGCACTTAATCAATCGGCAGAGCGGAGTCCACGAGACGATCTGGCAGGAAGAATCGTTCGATCGAGTCTTGCCGTGTTCGGAGAGACTGGACGAAAAGATTGCTTACATCTTGAACAACCCGGTGCGCGGCGGGATGGTTGCGGAGTGGCATGAGTATCGTTGGGTTTGGTATCAGGGTATGCAAAATCCCTATGCCCCTCCACAGTCCGCGCCACCGAAACCCACGTAGTAGGCCCGGACGCTCTCGTCCGGGCGGGCGAGCGCAGCTCGCCCTGGGTGTTAGTTAGAGGGGAGCAAGCCAAACCCCTGCCGGGCTTTGCCCGGCCAGGCGGGCGAGGGCGCCCGCCCCTACGTGGGTCGCGGCGGATTACGCGGTTCGCTCTTTGGCTGATTGGCGGGCGGCGGTGCGCTCCTGCAGGGCCAGCGTGACTACGCGCAGCATGTCATCCCAGGGCGCGGGTTTGCCCGTCCAGATCTCGAATTGGCGGGCGGCCTGGTGGACGAACATCTCGATCCCCGGAATTACTTCCGCGCCGCGCCCTTTGGCCAGCTTCATGAGGCGCGTCTCCTCGGGATCGTAAATCATGTCGAAAACATATCGCGCGTTGATCTCGTTTTCATTCAGCGGAGACTCGCGCGTGTTACCCATGCCGACGGGAGTGGCATTGATGATGACATCGAAGACGAGCTTTTTCAGGTCAGCGCGCTTGGCGATCCTCGCCCTGGCCTGGTGGGCCAGCTTTTGCGCGGGGGCGGCAGTGCGGTTCAGAATGTAAACTTCGGCGCCGCGTTCCTTGAGGCCGAAAACCGCGGCCCGCGCCGCGCCGCCGGCGCCCAGTACCAGAATCCTCGCTTTTTCGATCGTGATCCGCTGTTCCAGCGGTCGCACCACGCCGGCGGCATCGGTGTTGAATCCATAAAGTTTTCCATCCTGCGCCCGCACCACGGTGTTGCATGCGCCGATTTTTGTGGTGTGCGAATCGGTGTTGTCGAGGTACTTGAGGATAGCTTCCTTGTACGGCATGGTGATAGAGAGGCCGTGAATCGGAATATCGCGCACGCAGGCCAGCAGGTCTTTCAGCGTTTTGGCATGAAGCGCGAGATAGACGCCGTTCACATTCTCCCGGCGCAGCGCGGCATTCATGATGGCAGGCGAAAGCGAATGCGCGACCGGATCGCCGGCGACGCCATAAATTCTGGTGGCCGCGTCCATCTGCTCGATGCGGTAGGTATTGCGCAACTCCTGGGCGGTGGTCTGACCGGGCGCGGTCTTCTCATCGGGACTGACCGCGGCAAAGGTGAAAACACTGCCCGCCCGTACTCCGAGCAACCGGCTGATGATGCCTTGTTCCCCCATGCACAGTCCGACCAGAGAATAGCGGTCGCCAGATTTCTCCAGAAACTTCATCATGGTCACGTTGTCATAGAGAGTCGTGGCCGTGCCGACGATCTTGTAGAAATCGGCGGGGATCTTCACCATCTTTTCCAGGGTCTGCTCCAGATTCTTGGTGGCCCGGAAATCGTGATAGGAAAGGATCAAGGCAGACCGCCCGCGCAGACGCTTCACCTGTTCGGGCGTGCACTTGGCGGCGCTCTGCAATTCGATATCGAGCAACTGGCAACCAGCTGCGCTGGCCTTCCCCAGAATGTCCAACTGGGCGGCCAGCGAGCCCTTGAACTTTCCCCCGCTGGCGGTGCGCCGGCAGGTCGCGATAGCGGTGACGTGGGGATGGTATTCCATAAAGCGCTTGATCCTGGGGAGAGCAAGCGAGGGCCGGGGCAAGTAATCTAACCTGAACTCCAGAAAGGTGTTATCCCGGACCAGCGCCTCCGCCTTGTCGACCAGACCAGTGGGATCGGAGTCGGTCACGGCCACGCATACCCGGGGAAGCCGCAGGGGCAGGAACCTGGCGATATAGCTGTTGGGGGCAGCAGTCATGATCGGAGAACGACTGGGGATATTACAGGCGTGTAATTGCAGATGCAACAACGGATTATCGCAACGGATCGACCGGCAAACTTTTTAACGTACCCACGATAACACCAGCGTAACCTTGACCGACCCCTATCCCCTTGTTACTGTGCGACTTGAAAGCCCTTTCATTTGCGTGAGTTAGCGGGAGAAAGCCGGCGGGGGCCCCGGCCTCGATTTTGGAGGTAACATGAAGAAAACAGGACTGTTGCTGTTACTGTGCCTGACGGTGGCGGCAGCTGCGCAGCAAGCCGATTCCGCTCCGGCGGATCAGGCTGCTCCGCAAAACGCCGAGATTACGACCGGCACCTTTCCGATTGAGCGGGTCCAGACCCCGACTAACGCGGATATCAATTGCGGCGGCTTCGTCAACAAAGAGCTGGTGCCGAACTCGAAGTTCGTGGCGGGTGGCCTCGAGAGTCCCAACACCACCAAGTACGCCACCAATGACACCATCTTCCTGGTAGGCCAGGGCTACCAGACGGGCCAGCAATACGAGATCGTGCGCGAACTGGTGGATCCAAACCAGTATGAATTGTTTGCCGGTCAGCGGTCGATGTTGAAGGCCATGGGTCAACCCTATTCCGAACTGGGCCGGGTGCGCGTGGTCGACACTCGCGGCAAGATGGCGGTGGCGCACGTCGAATTCAGTTGCGAGGCCATCGTTCCCGGCGACATCGCGATGCCGTATGCGGAAAAGCCCACGGTTGCATTCCATCTGCCGGAGCGGTTTGACCGCTTCTTGCCCAACAACAGTAAAGCCAGCGGCCGAATTGTGCTGGCCAAGGATTTTGACCTGCTGCTGGGGACTGGCTCAAAGATCTATATGAACGTGGGCGCTAACCAGGGAGTCAAGGTAGGCGACTACTTCCGCGCGGTACGCAGTTATGAAGCCGACCTGCGCGATCCGGTGGATTCGCTTTCGTTCAAGGCATCGACCACCGATGACACGCAGAAGTACCCGCCCTCCATTGAAGGGCACATGTTCACCAAAACCAAAGGACCTTCGATCCGAGTGGCGGATATGCCGCGACGCGCGGTGGGCGAGATCGTCGTCATCAATACCACTCCCACAACCGCCACCGGCATGATTGTGTTTGCGTTGGAGGATGTGCACGTCGGCGACAACGTGGAACTCGATCAGGAGTAATTTTTTTTGGCGGCAAGAAAGTTCTCAGGGAGGTTTCGGCCTCCCTGATTTTTTGCGCGCAAGTGAACCAAGACGCGGGCGGGTCGCCCGCGACCACACGATCACCGCGGGTCGGCGAAGACTTCGGCGGTAAAAGCTTCCAGCTTCGCACCGGTTTGCCACGCGTCTAGCGGTAAGCCGGCTTTCCTGCAAGTCTGCTCGAGGAAGGCGATGCGGTCCCATCCGTGCTCGACCGGCACTTGCGGCAGCAACAGGCCGCGATAGTAGCCCAGGCTGATCAGCAGGCCGTGATGTCCGATTTCAACTTGCTCCGGTAGAACAGGCTGGAGCGGCGAGAGCACGCTGAGAGAGACTGCCACCTCCGCGGCCTGGTCCCCAGTTACCGGCGAAAAACGCGAATCGTCGAAGGCCGCTCCGCGTGCGCTTTCTGCCACCGTGCGGTAGACAGATGTGACGGGAAACACGTAACCGACGCAGCCCCTCAGGTCGCCCCGATAATAAAGAGTTGTGAAGGCTCCGCGAGGCTCGGCCAGGTGCGGGGAAGGCGGAACCAGCGATAGTTCACGCTGCTCGAGGGTTGCGGAAATGGACTCGTGGGCGAGTCGAAGCAAAAGGCGGCGTTCTTCGGAAGAAAATTCACCCGGCAGGGAGGCGCCGGAGACACAAGTCAGGCGTGAGGAACGATCATCAGGTGACGGGCACATCGCGTTTCCTCCGCCGGCTGAGGACGAAGGCGCGGCGGCGGCGCTTGACCACGTGGCGGTCGATCTTTGACCAGAACGCCACAAAGTAATCGAGCGCCGACGTCAGCGACAGAAAGACCATGAACCAGATGGCGACCAACGCAATCCAGTGGACGGGAAAAATGTAGGGGCCCACCGGCCATTCTTTCCAGCGGTGGTCGAGGATGACGGCGACCACGGAAACAATCTGCACCAGCATTTTGAATTTGCCCAGATCGCTGGCCTCGATGGTGAAGCCTTCCGAAGCGGCAATCGAACGCAAGCCGCTCACCAGAAATTCGCGCGCGATAATGATCACGGCTATCCAGGCAGGAACCAGGCTGGGATTGAATTGGACCAGGGCGATAAAGGCCGCAGCGATGAGGAGCTTGTCGGCCAGAGGGTCGAGCAGTATGCCCATGGTCGTGATCTGGCCGCGGCGGCGGGCGAGGTATCCGTCGATGCCATCGGTAATTGATGCGGCGATAAACAGAGCCGACGCCAGCAACTCCTGCTCGCCGTCAAACGCCCGGAAATGATTGGTGGAAAGCAGCCAGATCAGCAGCGGGATGCTGAAGATGCGGGTCAGCGTGATGGAGTTGGGCAGGTTCACCGCGGGCACGGGCCGCCAGCGGCAAAGTGAAGGCTGGCAACGCCTCATTATCCTCTACCCTGAAGAGGGAATCAATGAAGCAAAAGGGATGGGCGCGAACGAACTGCGTGAGGACAGCCGAGGGCGGCGGTCCCCACGTGGTTCGCGGCATCCGACAGGATTTTTCCGTCGCTAGCGCAGCCTAAGAGTCGGTGCCGGTCTTGCCCAGCCCCAGATTCTTCAGCATGCCCATGCCTTCTTCCAGCAGCGACGACGTCTCCGGGACTTGGCCGTTGGGCGTAAGTTTGTCGATCAACATGGGGAGTAACTGTGCCAGGTGAGAACCAGCGGCGTCGGGCGCAATCCCTGCTTTGGCGGCGAGTTCCTTCACTTGATCGCTGCCCAGGACATGTTGAATCTGATCGGCCGAAATGGGAAGGTTCTGGCCCGTGCTGACCCATGAACTCACCAGGCTGCCCAGACCCTTGTCATGAAACTGCTGCACCAGTCCGGAAAGTCCACCGGGTTGGTTATTGATCATCTGCATGATTGAGGACGCGAGCGGATTCGAGCTGTTGGCCAACATGCCGCTCACTTCCTTGCCCGCCATATCTTCGAGAAAACTCATGTGCCTCCTTCTAAGACGCGTGAATACGAACTTCAAAAAGGAAGGGGAAGGGCACCAGTTCACTCGTGCCATTACAGCGCCAGAAAGTTGCGGTTTAGCTCCCGAGGTTCGCTGTCCGCGTCGCAATGCATTTTTCCGCGGACTGTAAAGCCGTGCCCTCCCCTGGAAAATTTACGAAGACTACTTTTGCTTGGCGATAATCTTGTCCTTGATCTTGGCGTAGGTGGCGGCGGGAATGACCTTCTTGCGGGTCAAGTCCGTCTTCTTTGCATAGGGACGGCCGTCAATGATCTTTTGCGAATAGGCCTCGCCGATGCCGGGCAGCGCGTCCAACTGCTCCTTGGTGGCTGAGTTGATGTCCAGCAGATCGGCAGCCGGGGCCGCCATGGCTGATTCGGTTTCGGCCGGCTTGGCGGTTTTGGCGGACTTGGTCTGCGCCACGGCCACAGTGGCCAGAAGTGCCACGGCGAAAAGTGAAAACAGAATTCGCGTAATCAGGTTCTTGCTCTTCATAGTTTCTCCTTAGTCCTTTTCCGATGCTTTGTAGCCGGCGGCCTTGGCATCCGCCTCGCTCATGAATTTCCCCGTCTTGGGTTTTGCCGTACCAGCGGCCACCTTTGTGGTAAACGCCGCTATCCGTGTTGACCTAGACCATGCCGCCCGCCTTGGCTGACGAGATCTGCGAATCGGAAGCGTTGGCGGTGGTGGTTACGGTCTTGTGACTCGCCTTGGTCGCCGGCGGTGCCATGGAATTAGAAGGAGCAGCCATGGAACTGGCCGGAGCCGCTGCTGGCGCTGGTGCTGAGGCTGTGTGACTGGCTGGAGCCGGACTGGCAGCAGGGGCTGCTGCCGTAGCGCCTGAGTCCATCTCAGACTTCTTGCTCTTGCGGGTGCGCTTGGTCTTTTTGACCGGAGTGGCTTCGGGGGGTGTCGTGCTGGCAGACTCAGCAGCCGGGGCTGCAGCGCTGCGCTCTGTGGCTGCTTTCTTGCTCTTGCGGGTCTTTTTGGTCGGGGCAGGTTCGCTCGCGGTCGTGCTGGCCGATTCTGCAGTGGCAGCTTCAGCCTTCTTGCTCTTCTTCGATTTCTTCTTGGCGGTGGTGGAGGTTGAAGTGTCCGCGGCCGCTGACTCGTCGGCAGATGCGCTTGCTTCTTTCTTCGTCTTTTTCTTCTTGCTGGCCGTGGTGGAGGCTTGGTCGTCGATGGAACTTGCCTGGGGCCTGGCCATGGCGGAAATTCCGCTCAGCACGAAAAACATGCAGAGCGCGATGGTCCACATACTGAGCCTGGTGTGCAATCTGTTCATGATTTCCTCTCTCGTTCCGGACCGATCGCAAGGAACTGCGGAAGCTTACCGCAGGGGCGCTGGGTGCTTTCCGACCGGGCCGGAAGGGCGACCATAATGACATTTCGACCGCTAAGGGTCAACCGGGGATTCGAATTGGACCGTGTGGGGCGGGCGCCCTCGCCCGCCGATGTTGCTTTTGCTTTTGACTCTTGACTCATTCGTGGGCACTGCCAGGTGGAATTTCCAAACCAAAGTCAACTTCAAAAGCGTCGGACAGGAGTGTCCGACCCATACACGGACGGTCTTAGGCGTAGATTCCGCGTTGGCGGATGGTGTAGGCGACGCGATCGATGGCCAGCATATAGGCCGCGATGCGATTGTTGACGCCATGAGTCTCGGAGAAGCGGACCACATCTTCAAAGGCGCCCTTCATGATGTGCTCAAGCTGCTCGTTGACCACCGATTCCTTCCAGAAGTATCCCTGGCGGTCCTGTACCCACTCGAAGTAAGAGGTGGTGACGCCGCCGGCGTTGCAGAGAATGTCAGGAATCACGAAAACGCGTTTGTCGGCCAGAATATCGTCGGCAGTGGCCGTGGTCGGACCGTTGGCGCCCTCGGCGAGAATCTTGCATTTGATGCGGTCGGCATTTCGGCTGGTGATCTGGTTCTCGGTGGCTGCCGGGATGAGGATTTCGCACTCGGAGACCAGCAACTCCGCGGGGTCCTCGGCTGAAGCGCCAGGGAAGCCGTGGATGGTGCCGTTGCGCTGGCGGAATTCCCAGAGCGCATCCACATCGATTCCGTTGCGGTTGACCAGACCGCCGTCCACTTCCACGATTCCGATCACTTTGTAGCCCGCTTCGGTCATCAGGCGGGCGGCGTTCGATCCAACGTTGCCGAAGCCTTGCACGATGACCCGCGTGGACTCGGGATTGAGCCTGAGCTTCTTGACCGCTTCGTCGCAAACGATCATGATGCCGCGGCCGGTGGCCTCGCGGCGTCCGCGCGAACCGCCAATATTGATGGGCTTGCCGGTGACGACGGCGGTCACGGTCTGGCGCATGTGCATGGAATAGGTATCCATCATCCAGGCCATGGTTTGTTCGTTGGTGTTCATGTCAGGCGCCGGGACATCTTTCTCCGGCCCAATGAACTCGACCAGCTCGGCGGTGTAGCGGCGGGTCATGCGCTCCAGTTCGCCCTGGGACATCTTGTGGGGATCGCAAATCACTCCGCCTTTGGCGCCACCGAAAGGAATATTGACCACGGCGCACTTCCAGGTCATCCAGCTGGCCAGGGCGCGGACCTCGTCCAAAGTGACATCGGGAGAGTAGCGCAGGCCGCCCTTGGCGGGACCGCGGGCGATGGAGTGCTGCACCCGGAAGCCGGTAAAAACCTCCAGATGGCCATTGTCCATCATGACCGGAATGTGCAGGATGATCTCCCGGGTGGGGTAACGGAGGACCTTCATTAAACCCTCGTCCAGGTTCAACTTATGGGCGGCAAAGTCGAAACGGGCGGCTTGCGCCTCCCAGGGGTTAATTTCCTGTTCGAGGGAAATGGTCTTCAAAGCCATGACGGTCTCCGTTGGTGCGGTCAGACAGTAAGATGCTGGCCGGCGCCGGGTGATACATCCCGGAGTAGGCGGGCAAACGTTCAAAGTATATGCAGGGCTGGGTGGCTAGGCAAGTTACGGGGAAACTAGGTGTGGTGGTCAGTTTGAGGTCTGGCGCTCAATCCAAGGATCATGCTGAGCTTGCGAAGCATCTGGCATGGAGCGCCGAGGCGGCTGGCAAGCGATGGAGTGGATGCACGCGAGATCCCTTTGACTTCTCTCAGGGCAGGCTCTTCGGGACTGAAGCCCTCAGGCTGACGCCTTGGGACGGAAGTCAGTTCAGATCAAGCCACCACCCGACAAACTACGGGGATAGTGGGCCACTATCATTGATAGTGACCCACCGCCAACCTACGAGATTGTTGCAATTTGCGCATCACTATTGGAGGTATCCGCGCCTAGCAACTCACTTCTCAGCTTGGTAGCCGGCAGCTTAAGTCGAGCGGAGACGCCACGCACCTGACTCCGGCTTGCCAGGCATCGCAACTCTATCGCCTTGGCGACACGCTCCGCGTCCCTGCCCACTCCGATGAGCGTTGCGGAAGTCATCGAGTAGAGGAAGTGCAGGCCAACGAAGTACATCCCGGGTGCTCGGCTGACCACGCCGCACTCGTGTACAGGCTCGCCATCCTTACCGAAAATGGGAAGGTCGATCCACGAGAAGCCGGGATGATAACCCGTACACCAGATTATGTTCTGCACTTCGAGGCTGCGACCGCCTTCCAGGAATGGCCGTCCGTTCTGCACTCCCACAACCCGGGGGACGCGCTCGATCCCGGCGCTCGATCAGGTCCTGGGGTTTGACCCGGACGAGCGGTGCGCCACGAGAGAGATCTTGGGCCCCAATTTTCGGCCGATCGGCGTGTTTACGGTCAGAACATGATGACCGAAGAATCGCAACAGGCGCACCAGGAAAAACCGCCACATCGCGCTTTCAATGCGGAACGGAACGTGACCCGTTTCTTTTCCGGACATCCAGGTCGGGTGCGTACGCGCCACCTCGATGCCGATGTCAGCCCCGGAGTTCCCGACGCCCACGATCAGCACCCCTCCGTCCCGCAGTTGGGAAGGGTTGCGATATTCGTGGGAATGCATTTGAACGATGCCGGGATCGAGCTCTGGTGCGAATGCCGGCAGGCGGGGAATCTGGTAGTTGGCCATGGCGACGACCACGTTGTCCGACTCGAACTGCTGGCTGCCCGCGCAGACGACGTAGCCGGTTCCCTGTTTCGAAAGCCTGTCCACTTTGACGCCGGTTTGCACCGGCAGATGGAAATGCTGGGCATAGGATTCGAGGTAGTCCGCGACTTCGTCCTTGGTGGGAAATACGTCGCCCCGAGCCGGAAACGGCAAACCGGGCAGCCCGGCATAGCGGGCCGGATTAAACAGGCGGAGGGAGTCCCAACGGTTCCGCCACGCGTCTCCGATCCTCCGGCTGGCATCAAGGATCTGGAACGAGATTCCGCGTTTTGCCAGGTGGTAGCCCACGGCGAGCCCAGCCTGGCCACCCCCGATAACAATGGTCTGAAGGCGCTTTGAATAATGTCGTTTCATCGTCCACCTCACTGAGAATTAGATTTCGCTTGCCTGTTATTCCGGAGAATAGGACGAGGCGGATATTCGGCGCATCGGGCGAAGTACCCATGCGGGTGCGTATAGGCAAATGAGTAATTCTATGCAGAAGCGGTTCGGTAGTGACTCAGTTTGAACAAGCCCGGCAAGTCGGGTCATCCTGAGGGACTTCAGTCCCGAAGAGCCTGCCCTGAGAGAAGTCGAAGGGATCTGGCGCGCATCTGCACAGCTGCGGGCAAAGCCGCAGATGGGCTCCACGCCAGATGCCTCGCAAGCTCAGCATGACGCCTTATGACGCCTTGGATTGAGAGCCGGACCTCAAACTGAGACAGCACCATCGGTTCAGACGAGCTGGCGCTGGTAGGCGTAAGCGGTGGCGGCCGCCCGCGAAGAGAGATCGAGCTTGTTGAAGATGTTACTCAGGTGGCGAGCCACTGTCTTCTCGCTGATTCCGAGCTTCCTGGCGATCGCGCGGTTGGTTCCACCGGAGGCTACCAGTTTGAGCACTTGCACCTCTCGCTCGGTCAGCAAGCCGGCATTGGGGGACTTTTTGAGCGCGAGTGCCTCCACGCAAGCGAGAGCAGGCGCGGCACCCAATCGCTGGAAGGCCTGGCAGGCTGCGTCCAGTTCCAGGTCGGCCGCGTCGTGATCGCCCAGTTCACGGTATGCCAGCGCCATCAGTACGCGGGCCCGTGCGGCCTCGTAGGGCGCTTCGAGTTCGCACCACGTGGTCCAGGATTGGCGCAGAGCGGCCAGCGCTGCTCTTGCATCGCCTTGTGCGAGGGACACGGCCCCCAGGGCGCGGTCTGACATGGCATGCAGTAGGGGAGCATTGAAGCGACGCGCGATCTCCGATAACTCGCTGGCGGCGACTCGCGCCGCTGAGACATCCCTGGCGGCGAGCACGATTTCAACATAGGCGTCGAGGGCGCCGGCGCGCGCAGCAGGTTCCAACAGTTCTTCCAATACCCGGCGGATCGCCACATTGGCCGCATCCAGCTGTCCCTGAGCGAAACGTAATTGCGCCAGGCCCGGCTGGGGCGTGCGCTGCAAACGGCTGGCTTGCCGGTATGCGTCCTCGGCCTCGGCGAACTGGCCGCGCAGACGATAGAGTTCGGCCAAGCGGTAGAAGGCGGCTCCGGCCCCCGGCCTGGGGCTAGGCTGAGAGAACTGCTCACACGCCTGCTGCGACTCGGCGACTGCATCCTGCCAGGCGCCGTGCAATTGCATCAGCTCCGCTCGACGAATCCGGCAATGACCGCGATAAGGAACCACGTCAGGCTGCGATGTGCACCACTGATCCAGCGCCGACGTCCATTCCTGGGCCCGACGAAGATCAAAAATTTCACTGCAGGCGTCGATCAGGCTGCAGTAAACGCCTCCGGCGACGATGGGAGAGACTTCTCCCGCCCTGACGGCAACCATCGCCTCATCGAGCAATGCCACGCCGCGTGCGGTCTTACCCTGCCGGATTAATGCCCGGCCTTGCCCCTGCCGGGCCAGGGTCAGGAGATCGGAGTCACCAAAGCGCTCGCCAATCTCGACCGCCTCGCCGAATGCCCGATATGCCACGGCGGCATCGCCCCCATGGACTGCACGATAGCCCACCGGCAGGAGCAGATAGCCCTTCTCCACGCAGTCCGGCTGGCCGGCAAGCAGTCGCTCGGCCCGGGAAAGCCAGCCGCTGGCCTGGGCGGGCTCGCCGCTGATCAGCGATATGAAACCCAGCCAAAAAGCTGAGCGCGCAGCCCGCCGGGTTTCTCCACGGCTCAGAAAGCCTTGATGCGCGCGGGCCAGGAGATCCACGCTGGCGTCTTGCCTTCCAATCAAATGGGCTGCCTTCGAGAGTTCCTCGAGATCCACGGGCTCGAGCGGGGCCTCGCGGTCTGCCGCCGACAACTGATCAAAGGCTGCACGCCATGCCCGGTTTTGCAGCGATTTCCGTCCGCGATCAAGCGTCTGCACTCTGCTACTGGATCTTCTTGCTGGGTTTGCTCTGACAGGACGGTTCATGGAGAGGACGGAGAGTTCTTTATCCAAGTTTAACACTGCCTGTACCGGTGCCGCTCCAGAGGTGAAGAGTCCGTGGCTATAGCTTTATTTCCAATCCTTCGGCGGCCGCTTGCACTTTCGGATAGTAGTTGCGAGCGTCCGCGACAACTTTATCGATGCAGGCATCGTCGTGGTCGGGGTCGTGATGAAACAGAATCAGTTCTTTAGCGCCGCTTTCCATCACCACGTTGATGGCCTCGCGCCAGTGGCTGTGTCCCCAGCCGCGCTTGCGGGCTTCGTATTCTTCCGGCAGATACTGGGCGTCATAGATCAGGACATCGGCTCCGGCGGCGAGCTTGCGCACATTTTTATCGAACAACGGGTCGCCGGGCTCGTTGTCCGTGGCATAGACCACCACTCCTTCTTTGGTCTCGAGCCGATAACCCATGCATCCCTGGGGATGATTGAGCCACATGGCTTCCACCAGCACGTCGTCGAGCGGCACCCGGCCCTGCTCCAGGTTGTAGAAGCCGCGCTGGGCCTTCATCTCGCTCATATCGACGGGAAAGTAGGGGGCGGCCATCTGCTCTTCCATCACCCGCTTCAGAGTGCGAGTGCGGCTGGAAGAGTGGAAAGAGAAACAGTTTTCCGGGTTCTCGTAGAGCGGACCGAAGAAGGGAATTCCCTGGATGTGGTCCCAGTGAAAATGAGAGACGAAGATGTGGGCGCGAATCGCCTTGCCTTCGGAGTTGCGCTGGAGCTGCTGCCCGAGCGGGCGAAGTCCGGTGCCGCAGTCGAAGACGTAGAGGTTGTCACCCAGACGAACCTCGACGCAGGAGGTGTTACCTCCATAGCGCAGGTTGTCGGGCTGGGGAGTCGGCGTGGATCCACGTACGCCCCAGAACTTGATCCGCATACGCCCCCGTTGGCAGATTTAGCTGACTCGCCATCTTCCAACGGTTGCGTCCCTACGTCAATTCATTCGCTGGTTACTCTCGGCTTAGTTTTTCGTAACGCTCTTAGAAAGTGACATTCGCATTCCGTGCCGGGGGCGAAGAGTAATGCTGGGCAGGGCATCTACAGGATGCCCCGGAACCAGCCGCAACTGAAAGCGTTGCGCAATCGTTGCCAGAAGCAGGTTCGCTTCCATGCTGGCGAAGGAAGCTCCAATACACAGGCGCGGTCCGCCTCCGAAGGGGAAGTAGGCGAATTTGGGAAGACGCTGGGCAGCGTCCGGAGTCCAGCGCTCGGGGTTGAATTGCTCGGGCTGTTCAAAGAAGCGGGGATCGCGGTGCAGTATCCACGGGCTCATGACCACATTCGCTCCCACTGGGAGGCGGTAACCGGCAAGCTCAATCTCTTTCGCTACGGTCCGTGCCAGGCTCCAGGCGGGCGGATAGAGGCGCATCGATTCCCTCACCACTTTGTCGGCGTAAGGGAGGCGAGGCAGGTCTTCCAGTTGCGGCGTGCGGCCGCCCAGGACCTGGCGCAGTTCCTGATGAAGCTTCTGTTCCGCCTCGGGATGCTGGCTGAGCCGATACCAGGTCCAGGACAGGGACACCGCGGTGGTCTCATGCCCGGCCAGCAGGAAGGTGAGGATTTCGTCACGCAACTGGCGGTCAGTCATGCCGCTGCCATCTTCGTCGCGGGCCGCCATGAGCATGGAAAGCAGGTCGCCGGGGTCCTCCCCACTGGCTCGCCGCTGACGAATGATGCGGTTCACAATTTCATCGAGCTCGCGAACGGCCCGCTTCACTCGCATCATCGCCGGCACCGGAACATGGCGCAGCACTGGAGGCAGAATCATGCGGCCGCCTGAGGTGTGGCGCATCAGGATGTTAAGTGCGCCGGCCACTCTTTCCGTGTCTTCTTTCACCTCAACACTGAACAGCACTTTGGCCACGATCCGCATGGTGAGCTGCATCATTTCCTGATGGATGTCGCGCACCTCGGCGTCCTGCCAGGTGGCCAGCATTTCTTCGGTGTAGGCGGCCATGGTGTGCCCGTACGCCGCCATTCGTTCGCGATGGAAGGCGGGCTGGGACAATCGCCTCTGCCGCAGCCATCCCGAACCTTCGCTGGTCAGCAGGCCTTCGCCCAGAAACCAGCGGCTGTTCTGAATGACCTTGTCTTTGGCGAAATTCTGCGACTGCGATACCAGGACTGTCTCAATCAGGCTGGGATGGTTCAGGAAGTAAACATCCATCCAGGCGGCGCGATAGTAAAAGATGTCGCCGAATTCACGGGCCCAGCGGGTATAGATGGCCAGCGGGTCGGAATTGAACAAGGGGAGATTACCGATCAGGAATCGAGGCGCGGGGCCGGGCGGGCGACGAAGGACTGCGGGCATAGGGAGTCCGGATGAGCCTGGGATTTCGAGATGGAGGACGGGCGTCCCCGCCCGTCTTTGTACCGGCCCTGGCAAGAGACGGGCGGGGACGCCCGTCCTCCATCACACCCTCTATTTGATTTTACAGGCTCTGCCGCTGAGTGTTCTGAGAGGCCTTGTCTATAATGACTGAACCCAGAATGACTCGAGCCATGCTTCGTCCCGATTACAAGGAATTTTCGCGCCTCGCCGGAGAGGCCACCCTGGTGCCGGTGGTGAAGTCGGTCGCCGCGGATTTGTTGACGCCGGTCTCCGCCTTCCTCGCGATCGCAGCCGATGAGCCGGATGCGTTCCTGCTCGAGTCAGTGGAGCGTGGCGAGCAGATCGGCCGCTACACGTTCTTGGGGGCGCGTCCCTATATGCAAGTGCGGGCGCGGGGCAAAGACATCGTGGTACAGCGCGGCAAGCGCAAGGAAAAGCGCCAGGGGAGCGCGATTCAGGTCATCAAGGAATTGCTGCGGCAGCATCGCCCCGCCACTGTGCCTGGGTTGCCGCCATTTACCGCGGGCGCGGTGGGCTACTTCGCCTACGACGCGGTGCGGCAACTGGAAAATATCGGTGAGCATGCCCAGGATGATTTTTCGCTGCCCGATTGCATATTGATGTTTTTCGACCGGCTACTGGCGTTCGATCATCTGCGCCACCAGATCCACATCATTGCCACCTCGGATGTGTCGCGTGAGAGTCCACGACGCGCCTACGATCGGGCCGCAACCGACATTGTTGTCCTGGAAAAGAAGCTGGCTGCGGGATTGCGGCCGGGGCACTGGCACAAGAGCTCGCGGCCGGCAAAGGGCAAGTTGAAAGTTCACGCGGGGACCAGCCGGCAACGGTTCATTGATTCGGTCGAGCGCGCCAAGGAATACATCGCTGCCGGGGACATCTTTCAGGTCGTACTTTCGCAGCGCCTGGACTTTACTCCTTCGGTTGCGCCCTTTGATGTGTATCGCGCCCTGCGCACGGTGAACCCTTCTCCTTATTTATATTTTCTGCGCATGGGGGACACGCATGTCCTCGGCTCCTCGCCGGAGATGCTGGTACGGGTCACTGGACGCAAGCTGGAATACCGGCCGATTGCCGGGACACGTCCGCGGGGACATGACGAAGGTGAAGACCAGCGACTGGCGCAACAGATGCTGCACGACGAGAAAGAACGGGCCGAACACGTGATGTTGGTCGATCTCGGGCGCAACGATCTGGGGCGGGTGAGCGAATACGGTTCGGTCAAAGTGAAAGACTTGATGTATGTGGAGCGCTACTCGCACGTGATGCACATCGTTTCGGCGCTCGAAGGCAAGCTGCGCGGCGACCTGGATGCGCTCGATGCCTTTGCGGCCTGTTTTCCCGCCGGCACGCTGAGCGGCGCGCCGAAGGTCCGCGCCATGCAGATCATTGAAGAACTGGAGCCGACGCGGCGCGGGGTGTACGGAGGCGCCGTGCTCTACGCCGACTTTGACGGCAACCTGGATTCCTGCATTGCGATCCGCACCATGCTGATGCAGGGGAAGAAGGCGTTTCTGCAGGCGGGGGCAGGAATCGTGGCGGATTCTGATCCGGCGCAGGAGTTTGAGGAGAGCATGAACAAGGCGCAGGCAGTGTTGCGGGCGGTAGAGACAGCGCGAGGCGGAGGCTAGCCCGGACCACGTGGGCCCGGACGCCCTCGTCCGGGCGGGCGAGCGAAGCTCGCCGGGGGTTTGCCGGTTGGCCGCCTCAAATACTGCCGGGCTTCGCCCGGCCAGGCGGGTGAGGGCACCCGCCCCTACGTGGGTCGTGGTGGCTCCCGGCGGCGGCAAATTCTCAGCGCAAGGATTAAACTAGTGGAAGAAGGCAATCATCTATGAACAGCTTTGGCAGTAGGTCCGTGCTGCGGGTGGGCAGCAAGGAATACGAGATTTATCGTCTTAAGGCTCTCGACGAAAAGGGCATTTCTACCAAACATCTCCCTTACTCGTTACGCATTCTGCTGGAGAATCTGTTGCGCACTGAAGACGGGCGTAACGTGACCGCTTATGACATCAAGGCGCTCGCCGCCTGGAACAGCAAATCCAAGCCGGACAAGGAAATTGCGTTTACGCCCAGCCGAGTTTTGCTGCAGGACTTTACCGGAGTGCCGGCCGTGGTTGATCTGGCCGCCATGCGTGATGCCATGAAGCGCCTGGCGGGCGATCCGTCACTGATCAATCCTTTGCAACCGGCCGAGTTGGTCATCGATCACTCGGTGCAGGTGGACGAATTCGGCACGCCACAGTCTTTCCAGCTCAATGCCGAGCTGGAATTCATCCGTAATAAAGAGCGCTACGCCTTCCTGCGCTGGGGGCAAACTGCGTTTCGCAATCTGGCTATCGTGCCGCCCGACACCGGCATCGTGCACCAGGTGAACCTGGAATATCTGGCTCGCGTCGTGTTCGTGCAGGAGCAGAACGGCCGGCGTTCGGCTTATCCCGACACTCTGGTTGGCACCGATTCGCACACCACCATGATTAACGGCTTGGGTGTGCTGGGCTGGGGGGTGGGCGGAATCGAAGCCGAAGCCGCCATGCTGGGACAGCCTGTTTCCATGCTGATTCCGCAAGTTGTTGGGGTGAAGCTGACCGGCGAACTTCACGAGGGCGCGACCGCCACTGATCTAGTGCTCATCATCACTGAAATGCTGCGCAAGCACGGCGTGGTGGGTAAGTTCGTCGAATATTTTGGGCCAGGCCTGCCCGAGCTTTCGCTGGCGGACCGCGCCACCATCGGCAATATGTCGCCAGAGTACGGCGCGACTTGCGGTATCTTTCCCGTGGATAAAGAGAGTCTCACCTACCTGCGGCTTACCGGGCGTTCCGAAGAACAGATCGCGCTGGTCGAAGCCTACTGCCGCGAGCAGGGCATGTTCCACGACGAGAAAACGCCCGAGGCGGAGTATTCCGAGCTGTTGACGCTTGATCTGCGCACCGTCGAGTCCAGCCTGGCCGGGCCCAAGCGTCCGCAGGACCGGGTGACGCTCTCGCAAGCCGGAGACTCATTCCGGCTTGCGCTGCCCTCACTGCTGAAGCCGAAGTCGGCGGCGCAGGTGGCAGCGCCGGCAGCCGTCGCTTCCGGCAGCGCGCCTTCAGGCAGCGTCCCCAAACAAGTGGACCGCTGGGAGCAGGAAGGGGGCAGTCCCACAGCGATCGGCAGTGACAACCACAAAGTCGAGGAACACGTTCCTCCCGACGTGAAGAAGTCGCTTCGCCATGGCAGCGTGGTGATCGCTGCGATCACCTCCTGCACCAACACGTCGAATCCGTCGGTGATGGTGGCTGCCGGCCTGGTCGCCAAGAAGGCGGTGGAGAAGGGATTGACGGTTCCGCCCTGGGTAAAGACTTCGCTGGCCCCGGGCTCCAAAGTGGTCCGCGACTATCTCGAGAAAGCGGGACTGCTGCCTTATCTCGAGAAGATAAAGTTCCACATTGTTGGTTACGGATGCACAACCTGCATCGGGAACTCCGGGCCGTTACCCAAAGAAGTTTCGGAGGCGATCGACCAGAAAGACCTGGTCGTGGCCTCCGTGCTATCCGGCAATCGGAATTTCGAGGGCCGCATCAACTCCGAAGTGCGGGCGAACTATCTGATGTCGCCGCCGCTGGTGGTGGCCTTCGCCCTGGCCGGGCGCATCGATCTCGACCTCCGCACGGATCCCATCGGCAAAGGACGCGATGGCCAGGAAGTTTACCTGGCGGACCTGTGGCCGCCGCAACGCGAAGTGGAAGAGACGATCCGGCAATCCATTTCTTCCGACATGTTCACCCGGAGTTATGGCGAGGTCTATCACGGCGACGAACGTTGGCGCAGCCTGCCAGTACCCAAAGGCGAAACCTACACCTGGGAAAAGGATTCCACTTACATTCGCCGAGCACCTTACTTCGACGATATGTCGCTGCAACCTGCGCCGGTCGAGGACATCAGAAGCGCGCGCGTGCTGGCGGTGCTCGGCGACAGCGTGACCACCGACCACATTTCACCCGCCGGTTCGATCAAGAAAGACAGCCCGGCCGGCAAGTACCTGATCGAGCATGGCGTAAAACCGGCGGATTTCAACTCCTACGGGTCGAGGCGGGGCAATCATGAAGTGATGGTGCGCGGCACCTTCGCCAATGTCCGGTTGCGCAACAAGATGGTCCCGAACCTTGAAGGCGGATTCACCCGTCATCTGCCCCATGGCGCGGAGATGTCGATCTTCGAGGCTTCCGAAAAATATATTGCCGAGGGCGTGCCGCTGGTGATCCTGGCCGGTAAAGAATATGGTTCCGGCTCGTCCCGCGACTGGGCCGCCAAGGGGCCGCTCCTGCTGGGCGTGCGGGCCGTCATCGCGGAAAGCTACGAGCGTATTCATCGCTCCAACCTGGTGGGCATGGGAATTCTGCCGCTGCAGTTCGTCGCCGGAGAAAACGCGCAGTCGCTGAACCTGACAGGAGAAGAGGTCTTTGAAATCTCCGGCGTCCATGATCCGGTCCGCAAGTTCGCTGCCGGGAGACAAGTGAAAGTCCGCGCCGGTCAGAAGGAGTTCAACGCCCTGGTGCGCATCGACACTCCGCAGGAGGCGCAATATTACGCCAATGGCGGCATTTTGCAGTTCGTGCTGCGCCAGCTGATTGCGAGCAAGCCAGCACCCGTACACGCGTGATCAATTGCCTCTCGTCGAAATCCGCAATCTGACGAAAGTATTCCCGCTGGGCGAGTCGATGTTTGGGGCTCGCGCCCAGGGGGAAGTTCGCGCCGTGGATGATGTGTCGCTCGACATTCACCCCGGCGAGACTCTGGGACTGGTCGGAGAATCAGGATCGGGTAAGAGCACGCTGGGCCGGCTGGTGCTGCGCCTGATCGAACCGACTTCCGGCAGTGTGCACTTTGAAGGCCGGGATCTGCTGGCGCCTGGTCATGGCGAGATGCGCCGCCTGCGGCGCCACATGCAGATTATCTTTCAGGACCCGTTCGGTTCGCTCGATCCCAGAATGAATGTGGAAGACATCATCAGCGAACCGCTGGTGATTCATGAAGCGATGAATCTGGCGCTGCGCCGCGCCCGCGTTCTCGAGTTGCTCGGCGCGGTCGGCCTGGACCCATCCGTCCTGCCCCGCTTTCCGCATGAATTCAGCGGGGGACAGCGGCAGCGTATCGGAATCGCGCGGGCGCTGGCGCTGCGTCCGAAGTTTATTGTCGCGGATGAGCCGGTCTCCGCGCTCGACGTCAGCGTGGGCGCGCAGATTCTCAATCTGCTGGCGCAGTTGCAGCGCGAGTTTGGCCTGACTTACCTGTTTATCTCGCACTCGATGCCGGTGGTGCGCTATCTCGCCACTCGCATTGCGGTGATGTATCGCGGAAGATTGGTTGAGGTTGGCGATACGCGGCAGATCACAGAACAGCCGCAACATCCGTACACCCGCAGCCTGGTAGAAGCCACTCCAGAAATCGCAGTGTAGCAGTCACGAATTACGTAGGCCAGGACGCCCTCGTGCGGGCGGGCGAGCAAGGCTCGCCGGGTTTCGCGGTTGGCCAGTCAAAACCGGCCGGGTTTGCCCGGCTGGGCGGGTGAGGGCACCCGCCCCTACGTTGTTTCCGTGAAATCATCTATTCTTTGTAACTGCGTTTTTGGAGGGAACTATGAGGTTGTGGTTTGCTGTGATCGCTTTGTCCGCTGCCGCTTTCGCTCAACAATCCAAGAACCCTGTGACCGATGTCTTGCGCGACTTGCTGGTCGGCCGTCAGAAGAATACTGTCGCGGCCATTGATGAAATGCCCGCTGACAAGTTTGGCTTCAAGCCCACGCCGGAGCAGATGTCATTCGGCCATCTGGCCACACACATCGTCGAGGGCAACTATTTCTTTTGCGCGAAAGTGGGCGACGTTCCCCAGCCCAAGTTTGAGGAGCTGCCGGAAACCGCGCCCAAGGACAAACTGGTAGCCGCGGTACAAGCGTCGTTCGATTTCTGCGGCACCGCGCTCGCCAAAGCTGAAGATGCGAAACTTGGCGATCCGATCGAGGATTTCGTCAAAAAGCCGCGGCCGCGGGCATGGGCGGCGCTGGCTATCGCCAGCAGCTGGGCCGATCACTATGGCGCTGCTGCCATGTATCTCCGGCTGAATGGCCTGCTGCCTCCAACCGCCCAGAAGAAGCCGGAAGAAAAGAAGAAATGACGGCGGAGCGCCCCGCCGGGGTGACCGCGGTGGCGGCCGCTTTTTTCCTGGCCGGCGCCCACCTGCTGGCGGTCGGACTCACCATGCTGGCCCGTCCCGGACTGGTGTCGATGGCTGCGGGCGCAGAGTTGCTGGGCGGGCTGGAACTCGCCGGCCCTTATATGTTTCTCCTCATGGGGGCGCTGGGCGCGGGTGTCGCCATTGGGTTGTGGCTCTTGCACCGCTGGGCCCGCTGGGTGGCCATTCTTGTCGCGATGATCGGCGTCGTCCTGCTGCTGCCCAACGTATCCAGCGCGCTGATTGATTTTCGACTCGGAAAGCTGGTCTGGAGTGGCCTGGGAGTGATGGTGCGGACGATGATCGTCTGGTATCTCTTCCAGGTGCTGGTTGTGGAAGCCTTTGGTCGAAATTAGTCACACTAATTAAATGGAAGTACTTGTAAAAGATTGATAAAATGGTAATTAACTAAATATATATACTATTATATATATATTTATAGAATAATATAATTTAGGAAATCGCATGGCTCTGAGTATCAAGAACGATAGTACCGAGCGCCTTGCTCGTCAGGTGGCAAGCGAAACTGGTGAGTCTCTGACCCAGGCGATTCATGAGGCCCTGAGGGAACGGTGGGAACGACTGAGAGCAGGGCGGCGAAGCCGCGTTCTAACCAGCCAACTTGAAGATGTGCTGCGGCGGGTGGATGCCCTGCCCACCCTCGACTCGCGGTCTGAAGACGAAATCCTGGGCTACGACGAGCACGGAATACCACGCTGATGGTGATTGATACCTCCGCACTGGTTGCTATCTTCCTGGCCGAGGCTGAACGCCGGCAGTTTCTCGATCGGATCGTCGAGGCTGCGACACGGCTCATCTCCGCCGCCAACGCACTCGAAACCGGGATCGTGCTGGAAACTCGACGAGGCGAAGCGGCAGGCCGCGAGTTTGACCTCTTCCTGGTCCGCGCCAACCTTCAAGTCATCCCAGTGGACGGTGAACAAGTCGAGATCGCGCGCTCCGCGTGGCGCAGATATGGCAAGGGCCGCCATCCTGCGGGCCTCAACTTCGGGGATTGTTTCTCCTATGCTCTGGCCAAGTCCTCTGGCGAGCCGTTGCTGGCCAAAGGCACTGATTTCGCTACTACCGACATCGAACTTGTTACTTGGAACGACGATGGCGCGATAAGATAAGCCTTAATCCTGGGTCTTTTCCCCTTCCAGTCCGTAATACCGCAGCAGGCCTTCGTAGCGATCGGTAAACTCCGCCGGATTCGTCATGTTGTTGACGGCCGTCGACAAACGATCCGTTCGATGACGGTGCGGCACCTTGCCCAGTCCCCAGACCGCGTTCTGTAAACCCTCGCACCCAGTCGCAGGTACTTGCGCGCCGTCTTTGCGTCCATGCCAGCCTTGGCCGCCGCTATCTCTCGATTCCCCTCTGTCTTTACCAACCCAATCAGTCTCCTCACCTGCTTGTCAGTGACCAATCCTCCTCCGTTCGCTAGAACGGAATAAGCTTGATCTAATTGTCACGGCCGGGAATTCTAATTGTCGCCGATCACTTTGTAGCGGGTCGTGGAATTCTAAAGGAGAAAGCTAATGCCCTATAAGAATTCCGGAGCGTAAACGCCAGTGGGAACGTGAACATCGTGAGCAACGAAACGCCTTATTGGACCAACGTGTACTATGCCCTTGCTTCGCCGGGGAGGGGGATGTTGGGTCGGAGTTACGGAAATTCTAAGTCGAGCGCATAGATATCGTCAGCGCTCATGTCACGAATGAACAGCGGCGAACCGTCAGGAGCGAGACCACTCCAGGGACCGAGACGGCGCAAATTATCCAAATTCACAACCAGCTCGGATCCGGTCTGACCGATTTTGGCGCGACGGTACCCAAGACCAAGCTTTGAGGAGCTGTCGTAGTAAATGTATTTGCCGTCGCGCGACCAAAAAGGGAATGAAATCGCTTCAGCTCCCTCGACCCAGTTTGTCCATTTCTGGCTCTTGAAGTCGAAAAGCATAAGTTTTCTGGAATCGGCCGTAAGAGCTGCCAGGTGCTGACCGTCAGGAGACCAGCGGGGTCGACAGAGGTTTTCTGACCCAGGAATGGGCGACACCTGCTTCGAAATAAGATCCATCATTTGAATCGCGATCTTCTCATCAGGGCCACTGAGCCACGGGACTCGTCCAAAGACAATTTGCCTGCCATCAGGTGACCAGCTTGCGTCCATCTGCTGCCGTGCTTCCGAGAGGAGTTCTCGTGGGGTTCCCCCCTCCGCCGAGATCAGGAAGAGCTGGTAAGGGTGGCCAGCCTGCGTATTAACATACGCAATCTGCTTACCGTCAGGAGACCAGTGGGGCAGAAAGGGAAGAACCGGCGCGGACGTGAGCTGCAAACGCTCGCTTCCATCCACACGACTGCGCCAGAGAGTATGTTCGGGCCAGGTTACGTATGCCACCCACTGACCGTCTCGCGAGAAGTCCAGATCAGTAATCGACATGTCTGAAAAGAATGGCAGGAACTGGCGAGAGTTCTTGTCGTACCGGACCAGTTCACCCCGTAGCAACCACCCGTCCGCCAACAGCCTCTTACCATCGAGACTTGGAACAAAAGGAGCAAAAGACATTGGGCCTGTCGTCAGCTGGACCGGCACAGGGCGGCTCTTGTGGAACAACCCCGCATTTTCACGCAGTGCCCACACACTCCCTGTGCCACTGATGCTGCTGACGAAGAAATAATAGCGTCCATCCGGGCTCCACATCCCGCAGCAGTCCTCTCCAGGGACAGTGTGCCAACCGGGAAGCAAAGGGTGCACAGTGCTTCCGTCCGCACCCATCTCCCACAACGAGGACGTATTGTCGGTGGTCCTCGTGAGAGTAAAGCGAAGGCGAGTGCCGTCCGGGGAAAAGCGGAGCCAGTTGGCCAAACCCGAAACCGTACTCAATTTCCGAATGTTGGTGCCATCGGCTTGAGCAGCATAGATGTCAGACCCTTTTGCAAACGCCAGCTGGCGACCATCTGGCGACCATGTCGCGAAGTGACCTGTTGCATCTCCGAGGCGCCGGGGTGCTCCACCTGCGAGTGGCACTTCCCAAAAAGGCGCGTCAAGGTTGGTCACACCCGACTCTGTCCCTAGCGTATCCGCGGCTAAGATCCGGGAGTGATCGGGAGAGATGTCGTACACAGTAATGCTCGCGAAGGGAGTGGGAATGACCGAAGTCTCGCCTCCGGTTAAAGGCGCCTGTACGAGAATCTGTTTCAGGCCAAGCGTCTCATTGATGTAAATACGAGATCCATCCGTCAGAATGCCAATCTTCGGCACGCGGTCCTGCGTGACTTGAACCATGTTGACGACTCTTGGAGGCGGAAGAAGGCCATCGCGCCAAAACAATATCAGGCAAAAGGCAGCTACGGCGAAGATTGCAGCGATCCAGATCTGGCGCAGATAATGCACAACGCTTTTGTGGGCCAAGCTGGAAGGATCGTATGCAGCCGATGGCGTTTGAACAGGAAGCACTAGCCCTTTGGAAGGCGGTATTTCCTGGCAAGCGGGCCCGACCCAACGGTAGCCCCGGCGCGGCAAGGTCTCTATGAAGCGAGGATGTTCGGCTGAATCCATCAACGCCTCACGAAGGCGGTTCACTGCCTTGTTGAGGCTGTGATCGAAGTCCACGAAGGTGTCGGAAGGCCACAGCTTGTTCTTCAGCTCTTCTCGCGTTACGAGTTGGCCCGGGCGCTCGAGCAGAATCGCAAGAACCTGAAACGGCTGTCCCTGCAATGTAAACTTGTGGCCCTTCCTGCAGAGTTCACCGGTTTGCAGATCAACTTCGAAGTCGCCAAAGCGAACTTGATGAGGCGACTGGCCGGGGAGAGACATCTCACCTACTCCAGAAAAGCTGCTGAAGTTTAGCACCGCCCTGCATTCACCTTCCAGGCACCAGCCTTAGAGCTATCCACCTAACCGCTCAAGCTTCAGTGGCTTACGAATGGGATCAACAAGTCGCCTGCGCGTCACCTGTGAGCCATGGATTTTCCAAGCTGGATCGGGCAAGTCATTCAACGCGAAGTACTCCTTCGCGTGCACCGACTTAGCAGGCAAATGCCTGCCAGAACGAGCCATGCCAAGCGAACGCTCTTCGCGCTCGAAAGGAGATCGTCATGCAGGTGCGAAGTTGTCTTTCAATTGCTCTATCTTCGCTGATGCCGCTAGCTGTCTCAGCCGCGCTGGGCCAAGGGAACCCGGATCGCGGCTCGAACCGAACACAATTCCGTGAACGGTCGGCCGTTGAGTTTACAACGATGCGGCAAAACGCTGAGAAGGGCGATGCCGTTGCACAATATAGGTTAGGCATGGAATATCTGAGCGGATCAACTGTGCCACAAGATTATGCCGCGGCCGCAGAGTGGTTCAGGCTCGCCGCGGCGCAGGGTCTTGCGGGCGCCCAGTTTGATCTGGGTTATCTATACCAGGAGGGTAAGGGAGTCACGAAAGACTACGTCGCGTCAGCTAAGTATTACCGTGCAGCGGCCGAACAGGGGCACCCCACGGCGCAAAACAATCTGGCCTCCTTGTACGAACATGGTCGGGGGGTGCCAAAAAACCTTCGCGAGGCGATAAAGTGGTACCACGCTGCGGCCGAGCAGGGAGATCCCACTGGCCAGTGCAATCTGGCTACGGTATATCTTCTTGGCAAGGGTGTCCACCGGGATGATCGGCAAGCGGCAACATGGTTCCTATTAGCTGCCGAGCAAGGTTTTCCGGCCGCTCAGCACAACCTGGGATTTATGTACTACACGGGCCGAGGTGTCAGCCTCGACTATGCGGAAGCTGCAAAGTGGACAGGACGCGCCGCAGAGCAGGGAAGCGCTCTGGCGGAAACAGACCTTGGTTACCTTTACGAACATGGAAAGGGTGTTCCGCTCGACTACGTTGCTGCTTATACATGGTACAGCATTGCAGCGGCAGGAGGAGATGACCACGGCATTGCGAAAATGAAAGCGCTATCCCACTTAATGAGTCCGAGACAGCTTACTGATGCCAAGCGCATTGCGTTTGCGCACGTTCTACGGCAGGGCAAGGACTCGGAGCGACTGAACAATGACGATAAAGCTTCGATGCTTGACCGGCATTGAATACACCGCGACGTTACCTCCACGCGCTCCTCACGCCACGTCCACCCGCCCACCCGCACGCCACCGCCTCTTCACTCGAATCGCAGCTCGCCCACCCTGCGCCACGCCCAGCCGATCTGCGCTCGTTTACTAATTCGTTAGCCCCCTCGTTACTCGCAAGTTACGGGGTGGGACACTTTTTCCGGTGCAAGTAGCTAACGCTAACCCCCAGTCCGCATTGACTTGCCTCCGGGCCCGGCCTAACATGCCTGACAACATGCCCTGACTAAAGGTCTGCCCATGCCTGGACACGAGATAGCGCATTATCAGATCCTGGCGAAGCTCGGGGCAGGGGGCATGGGAGTGGTTTACCTGGCGCAAGATGCCCGTCTGGGACGCCGGGTCGCTCTCAAGGTCCTACCCACGGAGTTCGCCCGCGACGAGGACAGAGTCGCGCGCTTCGAACGAGAGGCGCGTGCCGTGGCCGCACTGAGTCACCCCGCGATTGCCGTTCTGTACGAGATCGGTGAGGCTGACGCCGTTCGCTACCTGGCCATGGAATATGTGGAGGGCAGGAGCCTGCAGGAAGAACTTGCGGCTGGACCGTTATCCGTGGATCGTTTGCTCGACTACACCACTCAGATCGCCGACGCGCTGGAGCATGCTCATCGTCGCGGCATTCTTCATCGCGACATCAAACCCGCGAACATCATGGTGACTCCCGATGGGCGAGTGAAATTGCTCGACTTTGGTCTCGCCAAGGTCCTGGAAGGCAAGGACGAAACCCGTTCAGCAGTGACCGCTCCGGGGACGTGGATGGGCACGCTGCACTACTGTGCCCCGGAGGTGTTGCGCGGCCATGAAGCTGACCGTCGCAGTGACCTCTACAGCTTCGGCGTGGTGCTTTACCAGATGGCGTGCGGCCGGTTGCCGTTTGAGGGCCTCGACGGGCATGCGTTGGTCAGCGCGATCCTGAGCGGGCAGGCACGGCCGGCAAAAAACAGCAATCCACTGATCGGCGCCGGTCTCGACCGCTTTGTCATGGCCCTCATCGCTGCTGATCCTGATCGGCGTCCGCAGAGCGCGGCTGATCTTTCCAGAACTCTGCGCGAGGTTGCCGGCGGTGCAACTCCCCAACCAGGCGTCGCGCAAGCAGCGCCGGTGCTCGCAGTGCTGAACTTCCAAAACATCACCGATGATCGTGGTGCAGACTGGCTGGGCACTGGCCTGGCCGAGACCCTCACTACTGACCTGAAAAGGCTCAAGCTGGTGAGGGTGGTCAATCGCGCGCGGGTACAGGAAGCGGCGCGCCGCTATCAGCTTCCGGATGCGGGACATTCACAACTGATCGAGCTAGGCAAAGAGCTGGATGCACGTTGGCTCGTGCTGGGCAGCTATCAGCGCGCGGGAGAACGCCTCCGTATCCTGCCCCGCGTCATAGAAGTAGCCACAGGCGATGAATTTGCAACGGCCAAGATCGACGGCAGCTGGGAAGAGGTATTTGCGTTGCAGGACCGTGTGGTCACGGACGTGATGGCTGCACTCGAGGTGAAGGTTGACAGCAGTGCGATGGAGCGAATCGCGCCACCGGAAACGCTACACCTGGAAGCCTACGAAGAATACGCGCAGGGCCGCCAGCAGTTTCACGCCATCGGCAAGGAATCGCTGGAGCGTGCCCGCCAACACCTGGAGCGTGCGGTCGCGCTCGATCCGCACTATGCGTTGGCGTATGCCGCCCTGGGGGCGACACATGCCATGCGTTACATTCACCGCACTGATCCGGCAGACCTCGACTACGCGGCTCGCTATTCCGAACGCGCCATCGAACTTGATCAAGAAATCGGCGAACCTTATACATGGCTGAGTTATGCGTACATGCGTCAAGGAAAAATCGAGCAAGCCCTCCGTGCCGGCCGCAAGGGGGTGGAGCGCCAACCGGACCTGGTTTTGGCCCACTATTTTCTCGGAGCCGCCTACATGGTGGCAACCGAGAGCGACCCCAACGGCTATCAGCCCGCGGTGAAGCATCTCCTGGATGCGACTGTGGCCGATCCCAGATGGGCGGCAGCCTGGCTCTGTCTCGGTCAACTGGCGACCATGTGCGGCGAATATGACCACGCGCAGCAATATCTCCTGAGCGGCCTCGAGGTCCAGCGCCGCGGGCCTGGTTTCGGATACTTCATAGGGTCGGAGATGGTCCTTGCGACCGTCACCCAGCGTCGCGGTGACATTGGAAAGGCACGCGACATCTACGCCTCTGCCGCTGCTTCATTCGAATCCTGTGATCACGTGTACCGCGAGGCTTTCCTGGCGTTGACCGCCTGCGGGCTCGGGGACCTCCTGCGGCGTGAAGGTCATTTTGAGGCAGCATTGATCGAGTTTCGCCGCGCCTCCCGCCTGGTTAAGGAATATCCTCGCATGCTGGGCCGTCAACGTGTGCTCGCTCGTACCCTGGCGGGGATGAGCGCGGTGTACGCAGCACAAGGCGACAGCCAGCGAGCGGGCGAGTTGTTGGAGCAAGTGGCTTCGCTGTTGATGGAGATTGGTCAGGCTCCGCAATCGTGGATTTGGGAAGGCTTTATCGGCCAGTTGTACTACGCCGTCGGCGCCGCTTACGCGCGGCTGGGCAAGCCGGAGGCCGCACTCGATTATTTGGAGAAGGCAGTCGCGGGCGGTTGGAGAGACGTGCACTGGCTCGCGTCCGACCGGGAGCTCGCTGCATTGCGCTCGCATAGCCGGTTTCAGGTCTTGCTGGAAAATCTTCGGCTCTTGCCCGTTCTGGAATTCAGGTGTGGGTCGGACACTCCTGTCCGACGCCTTTGACCTGGATGTTGATTTGAGATGATGTCAGCGACTTTCGCGCGGAGCGTGACCACAAGTTCCTAAAATCAAAAGCAAAGTCAAAGGCGTCGGACAAGAGTGTCCGACCCACACACACTCGAAACTTATTCTTCCTCTTCCTTCACGTCGCCGCGGGCCGCCTTGGCTTTCTCTACAATCTTTTCCTGCAGCATGCCGGGCACGGCGTCGTAGTGATGCATTTCCATGTTGAAGCTGCCGCGGCCCTGGGTCATCGAGGTGAGATCCACGCCGTAGGTGAGCATCTCTGCCATCGGCACTTCGGCTTTCACCACCGTGTTGCCACCCTTGTTGTCCATGCCCTGAATGCGTCCGCGGCGGCTGTTCAGGTCACCCATGATGCTGCCGGCGAAATCGTCGGGCACGGTGATCTCGACTGCCATGACGGGTTCGAGCAGCGTTGGCTTCGCCACCTCCATGGCTTTCTTGAACGCGATGCGGCCGGCCATCTGGAATGACATGTCGTTCGAATCCACGTCGTGATAGGAGCCGTCGTAGAGGATCACCCGAAAATCCACTACCGGAAATCCGGCCAGGTATCCGCGAGCGGCCGCATCTTTGATTCCTTTTTCGATGGCGGGAATATAGTTCTTGGGAATGGAGCCACCGAAAATGTCGTTGACGAATTCGAACTCGCCGCCGCGCGGCAGCGGCTCCATCTTGATTTTGCAGTCGCCGTACTGGCCGTGTCCGCCGGTTTGCTTCTTGTGTTTACCCTGGACGTCGGCCTTACCCCGAATCGTCTCCCGGTACGGCACCTTCGGAGCTTTCAGGACGACCTCGGTGTGGTACCGCTTCTTCATCTTGGAGACAACCACTTCAATGTGCTGCTGGCCCGTGCCTGCGATCAGGAACTCCTTGGTCTGGGGATCGCGGAAGAAGCGCAGCATGGCGTCTTCTTCCATCAGCTTGTGGATGCCGGGGCCAAGTTTGTCTTCGTCGGCGCGGCTCTTGGGCTCGATGGCGAAGGTGATGGCGGGCTCGGGCAGCTTCACTCGCGGATACTGGATGGGGGCGGATTTGTCGCCCAGGGTGTCTCCGGTGAGCGTGTCTTTCAGTTTGGCTACCGCTCCGATATCACCTGCGTGCAGCTCCGCCACCGGCACCGCAGTTTTCCCCTGCATGATGGAGATGTGGGCCAGCTTTTCCTGGGAGCCGCGGCTGAAATTCAGCAGAGTGGCATCGTTCTTCAAGACGCCGGAGAAAACTTTGAAATAGGAAATACGCCCGGCGAAGGGATCAGAAACTGTTTTGAAAACATAGAGCGACACTGGCTCCGCGTCGGTTTCGTGCCGTCGCGGCGGCTCTCCGTTGCTGGACGACGCCGGGTCGCCCTGCACCCACTCGTGCTCCGAAGGTGCGGGCGTGTAGTCAACGATGAAATCCATCACCCGGTCGGCGCCGATGTTGCCCAGACCGGAGCCGAAGATCACCGGGAAGATCTTGTCCTCGCGAATGGCGTTGTGCAGCGCCGGAATCAGGTCTTCCTCGGGGATGGTTCCCTTTTCGAAAAATTCCTCCAGCAGTGCGTCGTTGCCTTCGGCCACCAGTTCCACCAGCTTTTCGTGCTGGGCCTGGGCCTCGTCTTTCATGTCGGCCGGAATCTCAACTTCTTTGCCCTTGCCGTTGCCACCCAGTTCGTAGGTGTAGGCCTTCATGGTCACCAGATCGACCACGCCGCGGAAGTTTTTCTCTTTTCCGATGGGCAGCTCGAGTGGAATCACGGATCGTCCGAAGGCATTGGTCAGCGATTCCAGAACGCGCTCGGCGTCGGCGCGATCGCGGTCCATGCGGCTGGCCACGATCAGACGCGGGGTCTGAAATTCTTCGCAGTAGTTCCACACCCGCTGGGTGACGACTTCGACGCCGGCGACGCCGTCCACCACCACAATGGCCGCATCGACCACCGGCAGCACCAGCTTGGCCTCGTGGACGAACATGTTGAAGCCGGGCGTGTCCACCACATTGATCTTGGTCTTGCCCCATTCCATGTGGGCGAGGCTGGCAGAAATGGACATCTTGCGGGCGATTTCTTCCTCGTCGTAGTCGGTGGTCGAGGTGCCGTCATCCACCCGTCCCAAGCGCTGGTTTGCGCCTGCGGCGTACAGCATGGCGGAAACCAGCGAGGTTTTGCCTGCGTGTCCGTGCCCAATCACCGCTACATTCCGAATATTCGCGCCTTCATAAGCCTTCACGGGTTCGCTCCTTGAGAAAAAGGCGGGCTCATAGGGACTTAAAGAAGAGGACAACTTATAGACCGAAGCCCAACAGCCTGTCAAAACTTATGATGCTACCACAGCGGAATTTGGGCGCAAAGTTCGCAAAGTAAGCCCGCACAGGTGGCCTGCAAATTTTCAGAACCTGACCAGATTGGCCGCACACGATTATTATGGAGCGCAGAGTTTAGATCATCCTTACCAGAGGGACCCGAATCTATGCGACGTCCGCTTGCTATTTTTCCCGGGCTGGCTTTGTTCAGTCTGCTCGTTCTCGCCTCGATGTTTCCAGTTCAGGCGCACGCAGCCGCGTCCGATAAGACTATCGCCTCGCGCAACGCGACCGTCGAAGGGGTTAGCCTGCATTACCTGACTGCCGGCCAGAGTCCGATGGTGGTGTTGATCCACGGCTATGCGGAGACTTCCCGCATGTGGAGACCCATCATGCTGCTGCTGGCAGAGCGATTTACCGTGATCGCGCCGGACCTGCCTGGTATCGGCGACTCGGCCATTCCCGCCGACGGCCTGGACATGAAAACGGCGGCCATCCGCATCCATGCCCTCGCCCGCTCGGCGCCCAGAAGGCGGAGGTGGTGGGGCATGACATCGGCCTGATGGTCGCTTACGCCTACGCCGCCCAGTTTCCCTCGGAAGTAGCGAAATTGGCGGTGATGGACGCTTTCCTGCCGGGCGTGGCCGGATGGGAGGCGGTTTACAACAATCCAAGCATTTGGCACTTCCGCTTCAACGGACCGACTCCGGAAGCCCTGGTGCAGGGACGGGAGCGGACTTACTTCGAACATTTCTGGAACGATTTCGCGGCTGACAAGACCCATTCCATTCCTGAAGCCGACCGCAGGGCATACACGGCCGCGTACTCTCGCCCGGGACGCATGCGCGCCGGCTGGGCGTACTTCGTTTCATTCCAGCAGGCCGCCAGGGATTTTGCTGAACTCTCCCAAACCAAGCTCGCCATGCCGGTCCTGTCGATCGGAGGCGAGAAGGCGAACGGAGATGTGCTGGCTCAGCAGATGAAGCTGGTGGCTTCCGACGTGACCTTCGTGGTCCTGAAAGACACAGGACACTGGGTGATGGAAGAACGGCCGAAGGAGACCATGGACGCGCTGGTGAAATTTCTCTGAAGCCACGGGGATGCTTCGGAAGCTCAGCCTGACGCCTGAAGCGCTACACTGAAAGTCCATGAGTCGCCCCGATCCAGAAGCTCAGTCGATCAAGACAGTTTCACTTCTCGGAATTCCATTTGACGCGAATTCTTCGTACCTGCGCGGCCCGGCGCAAGCCCCGCACGCCATTCGCGATGAGCTTTACTCCGGCTCCAGCAATTTGTGGACCGAGGATGGCATCGACCTCGGCCGTCCAGATTCCTTTCACGACGCCGGGGATGTCGCCCTGCCGGACGGCGTGGAGGCCGCCTTCCTCGCCATTGAAGCAGCCGTAAAACAGACTTTGGACCTGGGCCATCCCCTGATTTGTTTAAGCGGCGATCATTCCGTGACATATCCCACCATCAAGGCTTTTCATGCGCGCTATCCTGGCCTGACGATCCTGCACTTCGACGCGCACCCCGATCTTTACGATGTGCTCGATGGCAACCGCCTATCTCATGCCTGTCCCTTCGCGCGCATCATGGAGGAACATCTTGCCCGCCGCCTGGTCCAGGTCGGCATTCGCACCATCAACAGCCACCAGCTTTCCCAAGCCACCAGGTTCGGCGTGGAAGTCATCACCATGCGGAACCTGGATCGCTTCCCCAAGTTGCGGCTCGAGGGACCGCTGTTTGTTTCCCTGGACCTCGACGTGCTCGATCCTGCCTTCGCGCCGGGCATCTCGCACTATGAGCCAGGGGGAATGACGGTTCGCGAGGTGCTGGGATGCATTCAGGGATTGAAAGTTCCAGTCGTCGGCGCCGACATTGTTGAGTACAACCCGACCCGGGACCTCCACGGTCAGACCGGCATGGTGTGCGCCAAATTCCTGAAGGAAATTGCTGCCGCGATTCTTCGCAAGGACAATCTCGCGCCCAGCATCTGGCCTTAGGCGACCAGATTCCGAGCAAGGCACTATCTCTTGGGCGCGCGTGCCGTCCAGAAAGTCCTCCCACATTTGACAGATCCGGCAACCAGAAGGGCTCCACCAGACATTGCCAATGCAACAAACAAACTCGTCCACTCGTTCCCGTTATGAGTCGCAGCCGCCACCCTGGGTAGATGCACAATGAGCACCCACAGGAAAAACATGAGGCCCAACAGAATCGCGGACAGACGGGCCATTCTTTGAGCTGCAAAAGAGACTGCGGCGCCTAAGAAGGCGACGCCGACAAAATATGCCCAGAACAGGCGTCCCGGAATCCACGCCGGCACCAGGGTTGCAATAAAGCGGGCATACAGGAAATGTTGAACGCCAAAAACGACGAGAGGCGCAGCAAATAGGATCCGTCCCAGTTTCGGTGCCCCAGCCAGAACCAACGCCGCGCCACACTGCGCCAGTAGTTCGGAGCCGCTGGTCCACGGGCCCGGATCGTGAACGTTCGCGGCAAGTCTGGGGGCATAAGCCAATAGCACACGAACGAAAAGCAGGATTCCCAACGATATTGCGGCGCAACGTGCCAAGGTTCCAGTTGCAATGCCCGCCGCCGCTGCGACCAGAACGATCGCGGTGACGTATCCCCAAAACGGAGGTGTCGGGGTCCACGGCGGGCCGAGCGCGGGTGCCAACGCGGCGAGCGCATGGATTAAGTACTGAAGGCCAAACGCCGCCATCGCAATGGCAAAGAACGCGCGGCCCAGGTTGGTCAGCTTTTTCATAATGTTCTTGGACTGTCCGCCTGCTGTCGGGTTAACGTGAAGTGGACATCCTAACCCTTCGGAGCGATCGATGAACAGGAGCACTTGGTTTATAGGACTCTTTGCAGTTCTGGCTATGGCAGCTTCCGTGGGACAGACTGTGGCGCAGCAGGCGGGAGAGAGCGCCAGTTGGCCTGCGCCGCAGGAGGGTGATTTCGTCGTCCACGATTTCCACTTTCAATCGGGTGAAACTGCCGGAGGTGCGACATGCACTACACGACTCTGGGCAAGCCCGCGAAAGATGCCAGCGGACGCACCACGAATGCCGTCCTCGTCCTTCATGGTACCGGAGGGAGCGGGCGAGGATTGCTCCGACCCATCTTCGCCGGCGTGTTGTTCGGGCCGGGCCAGTTACTGGACGCGACGCGATATTTCATCATCCTGCCCGACAACATCGGTCACGGAAAATCCAGCAAGCCCAGCGACGGCATGCACGCCCACTTCCCCCAATACGACTATGCCGACATGATTGCCTTGCAACACGCAACTGGTCGAAAAGGGCCTGGGTGTGAACCATCTGCGCCTGGTGATGGGCACGTCGATGGGCTGCATGCATTCCTGGATGTGGGGCGAAACCTATCCCGACGGATGGATGCGCTAATGCCGCTGGCCTGCCTGCCGGTCCAGATCGCCGGACGCAACCGCCTGTGGCGGAAAATGGTCGATCGACGGAATTCGCCAGGACCCGGATTGGAAGAACGGCGACTACACCAGCCAGCCTCGCGCAGCGCTGCAGATCGCGGCGGATTTCCTGTTGATCGCCGGCGGCGCGCCTCTCCACATGCAGGAGGACCTGCCCACGCGCGATGCCGCCGACAAGTTCCTCGACGAATCCATGAAGCGAATCACAGCCGGGCTGGACGCCAACGATTTTCTCTACGCCGTAAGCGCTTCACGAAACTACGATCCGTCGTCCAGGCTCGACACGATCAAGGTGCCGCGTGATGTTCATCAATTCCGCCGACGACTTCATCAATCCGCCGGAAATGGGGATCGCCGAGCGCGAGATCAAGAAAGTGAAGCAGGGAAGATTCGTGCTGTTGCCTGCTTCCGAACAGACCCACGGCCACGGCACACACACTCTGGGCCGCCGTCTGGCAGCAGTATCTGAAGCAACTGCTCGAGGAATCCCAGCGTTGACGGGTGCGACTCGCCGGTTCTCGATTCACCACTTCCTGAAAATCACGAACACTGCCGCCACGATCAGGGCAAATCCAACAATGTAGTTCCACTTGATTTGCTGGTCGAGGTAGAGCACGGAGAACACCGAGAAAACAGTCAGGGTTATGACTTCCTGAATGGTCTTGAGTTGCACCACATTAGACTCGTATGATCGGATGCGGTTTGCGGGGACCTGGAAACAGTACTCGAAGAACGCGATCCCCCAGCTGCTGATGATGACCTTGAATAAGGGCGCCTGCCGGTACTTCAGGTGGCCATACCAGGCAAAGGTCATAAAAAGGTTCGAGATAGTGAGCAGGACGATCGTGATCATAGTCGGTATGCTGCCTCACCTGCCGGTGTCTTTTCCAGTTGTGCAACGAAAAATCCAGTTTACGATTCCAAGTGGTGGCCCAATGCTTTGAGGGGTAACATCAGCGACGAGTTGTTTTGACCATGTTTCCGCAACTTGCCCAATTGGTGGACTTCGGATTTCTGCTGCTCCGGCTCATGGTGGGTGTGGTCTTTATCAGCAGCGGCTGCAACCATCTGAAGCACCCGGAAGCCCGCAGCAAAAGCATTGGGATGAGCAAGGGCTTCACGATTTTCCTGGGCGCCGCCGAAGTGGCCGCGAGCCTGGGAGTCATCTTCGGGGTCCTGACCCAGTTGGCTGCGCTGGGCCTGATCGTGATCATGCTGGGCGCGATCCAGAAGAAGATTTTCGTGTGGCACACTGGCTTCTGGGGCGAGAAGGGCTACGGCTGGCACTACGATCTGATGTTTGTGGTGATGAACCTGGTCATCTTGTTCACCGGCGGGGGGCGCTGGGTCCTGATGAAGTAGCCGGCTGCCGCAGTGGGGCGAACCATGCTGCCGCACGAGCGAGGACGCTCGCGCCTACATCAACCGGGATACATCATCCGGACACTTGCGCGCGGGCCTGGCGTCCCCTATCCTTGTGACCAGCATTTGTAACCGGACCATGCATCGCCTGACTGCCAGACTGTTGCTCGCGTTGCTGCTCGCCGCGGTGTTTGTCCCCGTGGGCATGGCGATCTCTGCGCCTCCACCGCATGCCTGCTGTATGCGGAAGCCGATGCACGATCACGGCTCCGGCAGTCACGAAATTCAGGCTGTAGGCGGCCAAAATCACAATTGTTGTCCCCCGGTCACGACTGCTCATTGGGCTGAACTGGGATCGGGATTTGATTCCAGCTCGCATCCGCTGCTGGCCTACCTTTCGCCAGACTCGCATCCGCTTTTACGCAGCAATTTTGTTCACTCCCTTCGCCCTGTCCGTGGTCCTCCGATCAGCTGACCAATCTGCGCTGACATTGTGGCTTTTGTCTCTTGAATCGACTCCCGCATTTGGCGGAGTTAGCGCCGCCGTCCCGGCGGCTGTCGCGTGGGCGTCTCGCCCGCGCTGGGAGGGCAGAGATGCCCTGCCGACAGCCGGCAGGATGCCGACGCTACAAAGATTCCGACGCTCTCAAGTCCTCGGATAAGAGTTCGGGTGAATACGCATGTCTCGTGTGCTCTGGGCTGGATTAATAGTCGTTCTGCTGCTGGGGGTTGGGCTCTGGGTCTCCGGCCTGGTCTCCCATTGCTGTGGCGCGCGCCAGGCACCCAGCAAGGCGGAAGCTGCGCTGGCGCGGCGCCTGCGCACCTGGTCACTGCCAGCGAACGCCAGGCAGCGCCGTAACCCTTATGCCAGCTCGCCCGAGGCACTTCAAGAGTCGGCTCGGCATTTTGCTGATCACTGCGCTTCCTGTCACGGCAATGACGGCGGCGGCAACACCGAGATGGGAAGGAATCTGTATCCGCCCGCGCCCGACATGCGGGAAGCGGCTACGCAGCAACTCAGTGATGGAGAGCTTTACTACATCATTCGCAACGGCATCCGCTGGACGGGCATGCCGGCGTGGGGCGAGCCCGGCAACGATAACGATCAGGACAGCTGGAAGCTGGTCCTCTTCGTCCGCCATTTGCCCAAGCTGACAGCGGACGAACTTCGCGATATGGAACGTTTTAATCCGAAGAGCGATGCCGACCGTAAAGAAGAGAAGGAAGAGGAGGATTTCCTGAAGGGCGGGCCGGCTGGAGATCAGGCCCCGAAATCCCGATGAATACCTTAAGGAGATAGAAATGAAGAAGCTGGCGCTGACGCTGACTCGGATTCTGATTTGCTCGCTGGTCCTGGGTTCGCTATCGGGCTCAATGGCGTTTGCTCATGGCGGCATGGAACATGTTCTGGGGACGGTCACCGCGATGACCGATCATTCTCTCTCGGTGAAGACCCGCGACGGGGCGGTCAAGACGGTGGAGTTCGATGGCGAAACCAAGTTCGTCAAGGGCGACGCCCCAGCCACGATCAAGGACGTTCAGGTGGGAAGCCGGGTTGTGATTCATGCCCACAAAGACGACAACTCGCTGCATGCGGCGGAAGTCAGAATCGGAGCCGACGCGGCTAAAGGCCAGCACTAGATCTGGATATGGATGACGAGCGTCCTCGCCGGTCCCAGCCGCCGAGGCGGGCGTGACGCCCGTCTTTCCTCGGTATTGGAGAAGAGTCATGACTTGCAAGGGAGCATTGCTTTTTGCCGGGCTGCTGCTGAGCAGCCTGGCCGCCTTCGCCACCATCTTTGGCACGGTCAGTGGTCTGATCCACGACCCGCAGCATCGTCCGGTGCAGGGCGCGCAGGTCACTCTGCAGGCTGCCAATTCCGCCTGGACGAAGGCCGCCACCAGTGACGATGCCGGCGAATTTCGTTTCGACGCCGTGCCGCTCGGCGAGTACACGGTAACGGTCGACGTCGCCGGCTTCGCAGCGGAGGAGCAGAAACTAACTCTCAGCTCAGGCCGTGATGCCCGCATCCACTTTTCGCTTACGGTTGCCCAAGCCAAAGAGACGGTCGAGGTCCAGGACGCATCCGTTGACGGTCAACCCCGAGTCCTCCTCCACCTATACCCTGGTGAGCCGGCAGCAGATTGCGGAAACTCCCGGCGCCGATCAGACCAACAGCTTGAGCATGATCACCAACTACGTGCCCAGCGCCTACATGGTTCACGACCAGCTCCACATTCGCGGCGGACATCAGGTCTCCTGGCTGCTCGACGGCGTTCCGGTGCCCAACACCAATATCGCTTCCAACGTCGGCCCGCAGTTCGATCCTAAAGACATCGATTATCTCGAAGTGCAGCGCGGCGGTTACTCCGCCGAATACGGCGACCGTACCTACGGCGTCTTCAACGTGGTTACACGCTCGGGATTCGAGCGCGACCGCCAGGCCGAACTCGTCGCCAGCTATGGCAGTTACAACCACACCGAAGATCAGATCAGCTTCGGCGACCACACCGACCGGTTCGCCTATTACGGCAGCTTCTCCGGATACCGCACCGACCTGGGCCTCGAAACCTCCAGCACGGAGATGTCTGCATGACCAGGCCGCTGGCCTGGGCGGCTTCGACTCGCTGATCTTCAATAAGACACCGAAAGATCAGCTTCGCCTGGTCACATCCCTGCGCGGCGACCACTACCAGGTCCCGAACAATCCAGACCAGCAGGCCCAGGGCATCCGCGACGTGGAGGACGAGCGCGATATTTCGTCAATTTTTCCTGGCTGCATACCTTGAGCCCGGGCGCCGTCGCTGACCGTTTCACCGTTCTACCATTTCAACCGCGCGCACTATACCGGCAACTACGTTGGGTACGCCCGACCCCGACGTGGCATTCCGAGGACGACCGTGGCTCGAACTACGTAGGCGGAGTGGTTACATCTGCATTGCCATCACCGGGGAAAACACAATGCCCGCGCCGGATTGCAGGTCGTCGGGGCGCGCATGACAACCAGCTCTTTGGCACCATGCAGGCGACGGCAGCAATCCGCCAATCAGCCAGCGCGAAACCGTCTGGGGCAATGTCGAAACCCTTTTTCTGGAAGACCAATACAGGCCTACTCGTGGCTTACCCTCAACGGCGGCGTTCGGCTGACCCATTTCGGAGAGCTCGACCGTCAGCGAGAATGCACGCTGATCCCCGCATCGGGGCCGCCATTCCCATTCCTCATCTCAACTGGGTTTTGCGCGGATTCTACGGTCGGTACTATCAGCCACCTCCGCTGCTCACCGTCACCGGCGATTCGCATCTGGGTTTTGAATTCTCTGCCGCTCCGCGGGCGAACGCGACGAGCAGCGAGAATTCGGTATTACCATTCCCATCGCCCGCTGGAGCCTTGATATTTCCAACTTCCGCACTGGGGCGCACAATTTTTTCGACCACGACGTGCTCGAAAACAATATCTTCTTCCCACTGACCATCAGCCACGCCCGCATCAGGGGCACGGAAGGCGACGCTGAACTCGCCACGAATCGCCGGCCGCGCTCAGTTTCCGGGCCGCTTACTCCAACCAGGTGGCGCAGGGAGCAGGCCCCATCACCGGCGGCTTCGTGGAAGAATGTGACGAAGTCACTCCCTTCTACCTGGATCACGACCAGCGCAACACCTTCGCCGGCGGCGTCAACATGACCTTGCCCTGGCGTTCCTGGATGGATTTCAACGTAAACTACGGCTCGGGATTTTTGAACGGCGAAGGCGACGAGGAGCCAACTCACCTGTCTCCTCACACCAATTCGACCTGGCGATCGGAAAGTCCTTCGGCGAGAACTGGAATGTGCGGCTGACCGGGACTAAATCTCTCCAATAACCGCTACTTGCTCGACAACGCCAATACCTTCGGCGGCACTCACTACGTAAATCCGCTTCGAGATCTCGGCTCAGGTAAAGTACAGGTTCCATTTCTGACCCCGGATCTCAGGCGTCGGACCTCGGCCCCGAGAACGCGCCCAGGACGGGTCTGAGGTCTGAAGTCCTAAGCTACGAAGTCTGAGTCCGGTTTATGAGAATCGTTCTGGCATTGCTGGCTGTTATCGGAATTGCAGTTTCAGCGCTCGCCTTGCGCGAGCACTACCGGACCGATACGTCGCCCTGCAGCATCAACGAACGGTGGGACTGCGGGATCGTGAACCACAGTCCCTACGCCGTGCTCTGGGGCGTGCCGGTGGCGACCATCGGAATCGCAGGCTATCTGCTGCTGGGGGCTCTGGCGCTCAAGCGCTGGTATCTGGCTTTGTTGCCGCTGTCGTTGGGCGCACTCGCATTTTCCCTCTATCTGGCCCACATCGAAGCGCACCTTCTGGGAGTCTGGTGCATTTACTGTGTGGCATCACTGGGCGTGATTTCTGTCTTTACCCTGCTGGTTCTCGGGACAGTTGTCAGTCGAGGCCGGCGTAAGAGCGTAAACCACGAAGGACACTAAGGAAATCTCTTGTCGCGAACTGTTTGAATCTATCCGGAGCTCTTCTTTGCGAACTTTGCGGTGAAGCCCTCTGGCCGCTTCAGCCCTGTGCACCGATCTTCTTCAGCGCTGCCAGCAGTTCCTCGTTATTTGGCGCCTGGTCTAGCGGGTATATCTTGGCGAACGCAATCCTCCCTTTCTTGTCCACGATAAACACGGCGCGCTCGCAGATGCCGGGGAAGGGCTGCTCCTTGCGCAGGATTCCAAACTGCTCCGAGACCTTGCCGTGAGGATAGAAATCCGCGCACATGGGCGTGTGCATCAGGCCGATTTCTTTTTTCTGCCAGGCAATCTTGCTGGGAATCGAGTCCACGCTGATGTCCACGACCTGGGCGTCGAGGCGGGCGAACTTGTCGCGGTCCGCATCGAACGCCGGAACCTGGGCCGCGCAGGTCGGCGTCCAGTCCAGCGGATGGAAGCTCACCACTACATTCTTCTTGCCGTGGAAATCGCTGAGTTTTATGTTCAGATGGCGTTCGCCCTCGACTGCGGGCAATTCAAAATCCGGGGCTGTGTCTCCCACCTTCAGGGGCATCACTTCTCTCCTGTACTCATGTTAACCGAACTGGTTACGCGGTAATTTGGGCGAGTCTCCTTTTGCCTTTGGGCTGCGCTCAGGGCTCAGCAGAGGCAGGACGGACCGGCCTGCCCTCAAAATTAACATTCCTTTAACAACTTCCAAATCGCTCCAGACTACTATTTCGCGATGCCACAGGAGCCTCTCGTTGTAGAAGATATCCCTGGGCCAAAGGAAGGACATCGCATTCTGCGCCTGACTGGGCCTCTGACCATGACCACGCTGTTCGATTTTCAATCCAGGGTTCGCGCCGATAGCTCGCGAGCGCTGCTGCTGGATTTAAGCAACGTTCCCTACGTGGATTCAGCCGGGATCGGAGCGCTGGTGGGGGCCTACGTCACCCACCAGAAGGACGGACGCAGTCTGTACCTGATCGGTGTGAACGATCGGGTCCACAGCGCGCTCAAAGTTACTCGAGTCGAGCAGTTCTTCCAGTTTGTGGATTCCGTGGCGGCGGCGGAGCAGGCCATCAAGGCGTAGAACACCACCTCCCATGGTCAGGATTTATCATTTATCATGGGCTATGGTTCCTCGTCTCCTGGCCGTTCTTTTGGTGCTTTCGACGGCGTCATTCGCCGGAATCAGCGATGATGTGCGGCAGGCCCTGGCGCGGAATAACTTTTCCGCTGCCGAGACGGAACTGCAGAATTCTCGCGCTCGCCAGGGTGTAACCCCTGATTACGTGGAAGCTCTTTCCTGGATGGCTCGAGCCAGTCTCTTGGCCAACCAACTGGATCGTGCCCAGACCTATGCCCGGCAGACGGAGAGCCTGTCGCGGCGACTGCTGGCCAATCGCCCACTTGATGCCGAACCCCACCTGCCAACGGCACTCGGCGCCGCGCTCGAAGTTCAGGCCCAGGTGCTGACCACCAGGGGAGAACCTGCCCAGGCGGTTGCTCTCCTCCGCCACAGCCTGGTGGCCTACCGGAACACTTCCATCCAGGCCCGGTTGCAGAAGAATCTCAATATTCTGGGGCTCGTAGGACAGCCTGCACCTGCTCTGACGGTCACGTCGTATCTGGGGCCGAAGCCGGTAACTCTGGCCGAGCTCAAGGGGTCTCCAGTGCTGCTTTTCTTCTGGGCGCACTGGTGCTCAGACTGCAAGGCAGAGGGTCCGATAATCGCCCGGGTCCGGTCCGAGTTCGGCGCCCGTGGTCTAATTCTGCTGGCTCCAACTACGCTCTATGGCTACAAAGCGCGGGGGGAGGATGCCGAACCGAAGGAAGAACTGCCCTATATTGAACGGGTCTGGCAGCAGTTCTATCCCGGATTGCAGGCCGCTCCCGTCCCCGTGAGTAAAGACAATTTCAAGATCTACGGTGTCAGTACCGTTCCGACCATGGTTTTGATTGATCGCGCGGGCCGCGTCGCACTCTATCATCCCGATGTCATGCCCTACGAGGAACTCCGCTCCGCCGTCGAGAAAGTGATGCGCTGAACTGAGAACCAGGAACTGATAACTGAAGACTGGTATTTCCTTCCAGTTTTCCAGGACATTCCAAGGTTTAAGATTTCCTCTCCGCCATCTACAATTTGCAATCGCATGGATGACGCCCGCATCGTGGAGTTACTCGCACCATTTCTGAACAGTAGCGGCGCCAGCCGGCATCATGAAGGGATAGCTGGCATCAGGAATCCGGCCACTCTTTCCCCAGTTCAAACCCGACATATATCGATATACATCGATCTACTATTGCGATGGAACGCTCGCATCAATCTCACAGCCGTACGGGAGCCAGACAGAATCGTCACGCGCCACTTTGGCGAATCCATTTTCGTCGCCCGGCACCTGTTTCCGCAGGCTGAGGTTGGGGCGGGAGCCAGGCCGCACGTCATTGATGTTGGTTCCGGCGCAGGCTTCCCGGGTCTGCCCATCAAAATATGGGCGCCGCACATCCACCTTACGCTGATTGAATCAAGCCAGAAGAAGGCGACATTCCTGCGGGAGGTGGTCCGCGGCCTGGGATTGTCAAATGTCGATGTATTTGCCGGGCGGGCAGAAGCATTCCCCGGGCACAAAGGGGATGTGGTTACGTTTCGAGCTGTTGAGCGCTTTGAATCGGTCCTTCAGGTTGCCGCTGGCCTGTTAGCAGATGGCGGTTGCCTGGCGATTCTGCTTGGAGGATCTCAGCGGAATGGTGTTCGAGCGCTCTTGCCCGCCCTGCAGTGGGAGGAGCCAGTCAGTCTCCCCCTCTCGTCCAACCGCGCCATGATCATCGGGAGGAAGGAATCATAATGATAACTAAGTCTTCGATTGTGGGACAAAACTGGGCCTTAAGCGGCTATTTTTGTTCGGCTATTGCCATTATAGTCGCCGATAAACTGAAGATAGTGGTCAATACGCGATCCGATGGGTGTATTCCTGGTTACGGATCAGTATGTTAACGGGGGACGTACCAAGACAGTAATAAGTGGGAGTTTATGATAGCGCCGGCGTCCCGCCGGCCCGATGGGGGGCAGGATGCCCGCCAATGTGGTTTGCGGCTAAACTGCGGAGCAAGCGAGAAGGGGGGGCATCGCGGTCTTAGTCAGATGTAGCCTCTTGGCCGAGCTCCACTCGGCTGAAAAGCTGGGCGTGGTTTTTCCCACGTGATTTCCATCGGGCGCCGGGCGGATGGTCAATGTTCCACGTGGAACATTGTTTTGTCAGGGCCGTATCGGTCGTGCACGCCGGTCACATGATCAGCAGCGATCACGTCCAATAGCAATTCTGCCGCAATGGCAGGCTTGCATCAATGAAGTCGCTGCCGAGCTCCGCTCGGCTCGGACGGGTCGAACACCCCTCCCCACACATTCGGCGGGGACTTGCCCTGCATTTTTTTAATTGTTCCACGTGGAACATTTCCCATCGAATTGTTGATTGTGTTCGACGGAACCTTTCTGTGGAAAGTTCAGACTGGACTCCGCGCAACCACCCTCCTGATCAGCATGATGTCCGGATTCGCGCGTTGCACCAAAATACGTCATTGCAATCGCGTATTGCTTCGGCCTATTCTGCGAACATCTCTGGATTCTCTAAAATCTGAATGGGACGCATCATTGCGGTAGCCAACCAGAAGGGCGGCGTTGGCAAGACTACGACCGCCATCAATCTGGCCGCGTCGTTCGCGGCCGCCGAAGTCAACACACTACTTGTGGACTGCGATCCGCAGTCGAATGCAACCAGCGGACTGGGTCTGGTCAGGGACCCGGAGCGGATCTCTACCTATCATTTGCTGATGGGTGCAGCCACTCCAGAACAAGCAGTGCAGCCGACTGAGATAGAACAGCTGTGGCTCGTGCCAGCACACAAAAACATGATCGGCGCCAATATCGAACTGGTAGACAGCGAGCGCAGAGAATTTCGTCTGCGTGACGCTTTGTCCTCTTGTAGAGAGCGCTATCAGTTCATCGTCCTCGATTGCCCACCCGCCCTCGATCTGCTCACTCTCAATGCCCTAGTGGCCGCCGATGCGGTGCTGATCCCGATGCAGGCGGAGTACTTCGCTCTGGAAGGTATCAGCGAACTGATGGACACGTTGGAACGTATTCGAGGCAGCTTCAACCCCGGACTCACCATCGAGGGCGTGGTTCTGACCATGCTGGACGAGCGCACCAACCTGGCGCAGCAAGTGATGGCGGAGTTGAAGAGGTTCTTTGGCGAGAAACTTTGTGAGACCACGATTCCGCGGAATATTCGGCTGGCGGAAGCGCCCAGTCACGGACGGCCAGCCCTGCTATACGATCCGCGATCGAAGGGCGCGGAGAGTTACATCCGCCTGGCCAAGGAGATCATCGCGCACCATTTGCCGGTGGAGGCCGCGGCACCGGTGCAGGAGATGGACAAGACGGCCTAATAGATTGATGCGCGTCTATGTTTAATATTGATGGATATCGATGTAGTTGGATCGCAACATAATAAAGTCGAGCGTTGCTCGGCCGGACAGCCGAGGGCGGCTGTCCCCACACGGGCACTGCCAGGATTCGAGGGGAAATGACAACAACGGCGGAGAAGGTGGTTACCGAGGCGGAGAAGGTCGCTCCTGAGAAACGTAAAGCTCTGGGTAGAGGACTGGAGTCGCTTTTGCCGGGCGGGCCGCGGGCAGTCGGGCCTGCAGCCGTGGCTGGGGGTGCGGTGGCAACGGCCGTCGCGGGCGGGGCGCCCGCGCCACACATGCCAACTCTGTCCGAGGGGCGGGACGCTGTTGTCCAGATTTCGATTGAGCAGATCGAAGAGAATCCCTATCAGACGCGCAATCACTTCAGCCCTGAAGCCCTGGAGGAACTGGCCAACTCGATCCGGACCAACGGCGTGGTGCAGCCGGTGGTGGTGCGTCCTGGCGCGGACGGGCGTTATCTGCTGATTTTGGGTGAACGGCGTTGCCGGGCGTCGAAGCTGGCGGGGAGAGCGACGATTCCCGCGATTGTGCGGCGGGTCTCCGACCAGCAGGCGGCGGAGATGACGGTTGTCGAAAACCTGCAGCGGCAAGACCTGAATTGCATCGAGCAGGCAGCGGCGTTTTCCAAACTGAGCCGTGACTTCGGATTGACTCAGGAGCAGATCGGGCAGCGGGTTGGAGTCTCGCGCGAGTCGGTTTCGAATTACATGCGGTTGCTGAAGCTGCCGGCTCCGGTGCTGCAGCACCTGCAGGGAGGACGCCTGGGATTCAGCGAGGCCCGGGTGCTGCTGCAGTTGCTCGATCCCGACCTGATTGCGAAAGTCGCCGACGAGGCGGTGCGAAAGCATTTGTCGGTGGCGCAACTCGAAGAGCTGGTGGACCACACGAATGTGCCCATGGTGAAAGAGGAAACACCGCACCGGGCACGGTGGGTCGATCCCAATGTGCGCGCCGCACAAACCGAGATGGAGCGGGTGCTGGGAATGCGAGTACGCATCCGCGACCGCAAGGGAAAAGGGAAGATCGTGATCGAATACGCCACGCTCGAGGATTTTGATCGAGTGGTGGAGATGTTGAAGGGAAGATAACACGAGTTTCTGGTTTCCCGTTTCTGGTTTCTAGAATTCCTCAGCCGGCATTGGTTGCGACAGGTGGGGGAAGATGCTCTGTACTGGCGCTGCCACGGGAGCGTGAAATGCTCGCGTCCCATACCCTCCCTGTAGAATCAAGGCTTGCGACTCAACATCGAGAAATTGGTCTATGGCGGGGACGGGCTGGCGCGGCTTCCCGCCGACGATCGAGGTCCAGGCAAAGCAGTATTTGTGCCGTTTGTCCTGCCCGGCGAAATTGTGGAAGCAGTTCTTCAGGAAGAGAAGCCCGGCTTCGCGCGCGCTCAACTGGACGGGATCCTTACCGCCTCCCCTCGGCGCGTCGATCCGCGATGCCTATGCTTCCAACGCTGTGGCGGATGCCGCTATCAACACACTGACTACGAACATCAGCTTGAGATCAAAGCTGCCATCCTGAAAGAAAACCTGCGCCGCATTGCCAGGCTGGAATTGGACACGGAGCTGCACATTCACCCTTCGCCGCCGTGGCACTATCGCAACCGCTCCCGGTTTAGAGTGCAGGCCGTGCCGGAGTTCGCGCTGGGCTATTACAAGTTCAACTCTCACGAGCTACTGCCGGTGGAAGAGTGTCCGATCAGTTCGCCATTGATTAATCGCGCCCTGGCCGCGGTGTGGAAGTTGGGACGTAGCGGCCACGTTCCGCCTGGGATTCAGGAGATCGAATTCTTTGCCAACAGCGATGACTCGCAGCTGCTGGCGGAGGTTTACGGTTTGCCTGAAACCGCTGCCGAACAATTTATTGCGGAACTGAAGCTTGCAGTGGCGGAAATTTCCAGCCTTGTGTTTTTTGCGGCCCGGCCGGCGAAAGCGGAAGGCCAGGGTGATCCGAAGCCACTGGGCGGCAGCGGCAACCTCATTTACGCGACCGAGCTGGCTTCGTATCGCGTCAGCGCAGGGGCGTTTTTCCAGGTGAACCGACATCTGACCGACGAGCTGGTGGATATTGTTGTTCACCGGCGGGGCGGTGGGCGGGACGCCCACTGGACAGCCGGCGGGGACGCCGGCGCTACGGGGACTGCGCTCGATCTGTATGCCGGGGTGGGGCTTTTCTCTTCAGTCCTGAATCGGGAATTTGAAAGGGTGATTGCGGTTGAGTCGTCACCGACTTCTCATGCCGATCTGCTATACAATTCGCCCGCGAACGTAAAAGCGGTTCGCGCCACTACAGAGCAGTATCTGGAAAATGCGGCGGGCAAATTGCGTCCCCAGTTGGTGCTTGTAGATCCACCGCGGAGCGGACTAGGCGAGAGAGTGGTCAAGGGATTGGTGAAATTGGCGGCGCCCCGCATCACGTACGTTTCGTGTGATCCGGCAACTCTGTCGCGCGACCTGGCTCGCTTGCTCCAATCCGGATACCGGGTGGAGGAGGCGCATCTGGTGGATTTATTTCCTCAGACTTACCACCTGGAGAGCGTGTTCCACCTCGTCCGCTAGCCACGTGAGCAGCGGTGACTCCACAATGAACTCGGGTCCTGTTGCGCGGCACGAGTCGGGCGGACGGCAGCCTTTGCTGTGGGCCGCGCTGGCCTTTGCCGCGGGAATTGCCACTGGAGTTCACGCCTGGCGGCCGCCACTGTGGTGGGTCGCGGCTTGGATTGTCTTTGCCTTGGCGGGCGCATACCTGTTCCGGCGACGTGGCCCGCCTGCGTTCATCCTGGGATTATTAGGGGCTCTCTTTCTCTTGGGAGCACTCATGGTTCAAGTGCGCGGTCGGGATGACACCGGTGGTTCCGGCTTGCTTCGCTTTGCCGACGGGACGGAAGTTATCGTTACTGCTCACGTCACCAAAGAAGGAACTCCGCAAGAGGACGGTCCGGGCAGCATCCGCCAGAGACTTGAAGTTGAGACCGAACAAATCTCCCGAGGCAACCAGAGCTTTGCCGTCAATTCCGGCATGCGCATCAGTGTTTATCAGCCGCAACTGAAGAACGAGTCTGATCAGCCAGCGAGAGCCGCCCGCCTGTTCCGCTACGGTGAGCGCCTGCGATTTCCCGCCAAGATCTCCGCTCCACGCAACTGCCGCAATCCGGGCGCGTTTGACTATCGGGGATATCTGGCGGAAAACGGGATCGTCGCTCTGGCCTCCGCCAAATCCTCGAGCGTCGAGGTCCTCCCCGGCTTTGTCGGCAGCCGGACTGAATTCTGGCGGGCGCGAGTCCATCGCAGCATCATCGACAAAGTTCATGCCCTGTGGCCGCCGCGGGAGGCCGCGCTGATGGACGCCATGGTGATTGGTGAAGACGCGTTCATCAACCGCCCCACCCGCGCCGACTTCCAGCGCTCGGGCACGTATCACGTCCTGGTGGTCTCGGGGATGAACGTGAGCATCCTCGCCCTGGTGACGTTCTGGTTTCTGCGGCGGTTGCGGGTCAGCGATCTCTTGGCGGGCGCCATCACGGTTGCGCTCATGATGAGCTATGCCTGGCTGGGGCATCCTCGATTCGCGGTGATTTCTGTGGGAGCGCGGAATACTTATGGCCATCCGCGAGGAGAAGTCCTGGCCCGCCTGGGCCAGGCCCGCGTGCTGACCTACCGCACCGATCTCGACGGCGCGGTCACGTTCTATCTCGACGGCAAGGCCGTCATTTCTGGTCTTCCTCGGGCGGAAGTCCACTGATATCGATTTCCGCGGTTTCATCGCTGCCGGGGGCCTGGCGATATTCCTCGATCACCCGCCGCGCCTGCTCAGCATCCTCTTCTCGCACCAGGATAATGGTGCCGCCGACGCCAGGGAGAATATCTTGCTGGGCGTCCAGCGACGTGATATCGGAATCGATCCCGGTGGACTCCAGCAGACCGTGCACGACCATGGCTTCGGATTCCTGTTCCGTGTCGAAAACCCGCACCAGCTTTTCATCCGGATTCGGACGCGCAGCGGGACGTTGGTTCATAGTTCCTCCGATCGGGGCAGCAGGGCGGCACGGACCAAGCCCACTTATTTCGGTCTTCCGTCTGTCTGGCAGCACTGTGATTGTAACCCGGTAAGCGTGGGTAACCGAAGTCCTACACTCAGGAGATGTTGCGTTCGCTTCCGAATGCCGACAGAATAGAAGAATGGAAACGAGCGCAACGCCAAGTTGTGGCGGCGCATCGAAAAACACTGGAGGTCCAGTGCCGACGCGGTCGTAGGTTCCGAACAAGTCTGGGGGGGTAATGAGTACACGGGAGCGGGCTAAACTGTCTGCACGCCTGACCGAGAAGGAGCAGGAAGCCAGAAACATCCGGCGATTACAGCTCATGATAAGTATGGTCATGTCGGTCATCAGCCAGGACGGCAACCTTACCGTGGAAGAAGCCTCAGAACTGGTAGCTGGCGCCAAGCGCGCGGCGCTGGCCATGTTTCCCGATAAGGAACTGGCCTACGACATCCTCTACCGACCTCGATTGCAGCGGCTGATGAACGAACGCTTCCGGCTGCAGTGAATGACCCCGCCGACCGTTTCAAGACACCAGAAAGATTCTCATGGTCTGGGGAAGCTAGCTTCCGGCTGAGAATCCACCCACATTCGCGACCGTGAGCCGCAGATACTTGTGGGGATTTACCGGAGTGTCGTTGATGCGGACTTCGTAGTGGAGGTGGGGACCGGTGCTGCGGCCGCTCTCACCGACGAATCCGATGGTGTCGCCGCGATGCACGTGTTGGCCCGTCATGACGGCAAAGTTTGCCAGGTGGCCGTAGCGGGTGCTAATGCCGTGGCCGTGGTCAATCATGACCGCCCGTCCGTAGCCTCCCAGAAAGTCGGCAAAGGTGACTACGCCATCGGCGGGCGCCACCACGGGCTGCCCGTCAGTTGATCCGATATCGATACCGCTATGGAAGGCGCCTTCCCCGTTGAACGGATCAATGCGCTCGCCAAAGGAGCCGGTCACCGGACCTTCAACCGGCCAAAGATTGGGCGCTGAATTTGCCCTCAGCCAGTCTGCCGTGGTCACGTTACGCGTGAGCCCCAGAGAAAGGCCGGTCATGGTGGCGCCGGTCAGCGCAGATGTTCTGAGCGCATAGAGCTGGTCCAGAGAAGAGACGAATTGAACGCCGGCCACGTTTTCCGAAGACGCAGTCACCAGGTTGGGATCGGACTTCAGACCATACAGCGAAGAAACTTCGCCCGCCAGCGAACCCAGCGAGGCCACCTGGATATCGCGCTCCTTGGCCACCTGCTCCAGCCGTGAGTAACGGTTACGGAGATCTTCCCGCTCGGCGCGCAGCTCGTTATAGTGCGACACCTTCAACAGCATGCGCAGGTATGAACTGGCGATGCCAGTCAGGCTCAGGCCCACGATCGACGCCCCTACCAGAAACACATACAGGTAGTGAACGGGGATGGGGATTTTGCGCAGCTGACCGTCGTCACCGCGTGCCACAAAAAGGATGTAGAAGCGTTTCTGCAATTTGTTCCTTCCGTTAGTTGATCAGGATCGGCCCAATGAGGGCGGCTCGCGGTTACGAGAGCCCCATTGCCATCCTGAATCCGGGCCAGCTTCAGATCTTGCACCACAGCTGTTTTACGTGCCCGAACCCTACCGGAACCGGGATGGCCGAAAACCCGTGTCTGCAATCCCTACTGAATGCAGCACTTAGTTCGGCCACAAGTGTTTGGACAGCTTCGCAACGGTAACAAAGTAGGTTCCCCCTGTCAACGTTGGCGGCCTTACCAACGCCGGGTGTCGAGCACTGCCCGGAGGGACCTGTTACTCGGTGGTGACTTTGGGAGGGAGGGTAACGTGACCGTTGTGCCGTCCTTGTCGGGCGGACACTCTTGTCCGCCGCTCTTGACTTTGACCCAGAATGATCATGCCGGGCGAGTGAGTCTTGTGACATGAAGCTCAAGTCAAAAGCGGGCGGACACGAGTGTCCGCCCCACACCACCCGGCCCTACACGGTTCGAGCCAATGAAATATGATTGCGGCGTGCCTTTGCCTGAGAGAGCGCTGATCCGCTGGATCCGCGGCCAAGCCGCGAGACGACGTGCCCGGTTCCGTGGCATAGGCATTGGGGACGACTGTGCTGTGGTCCCGATTCCTCGCGGTCATCAAGTCCTGGTTACCACCGATTTCAGCCTGGAGAACATCCACTTCAGACGGGCGTGGCACCCGCCGGAGAGCGTGGGATATCGCTGCCTTGCGCGCGGGCTTAGTGACATCGCAGCCATGGGCGGCCAGCCGCTGGCGGTGTTCCTTTCGCTCGCCCTGCCGGAGAGCTTGCCGCAGAACTGGGTGAATGGCTTCTGCAGCGGTCTGCTGAAACTGGCGGATGAGTTCAAAGTGGTCCTGGCTGGCGGAGACACCGCCGAATCTCCGGGTGGAATTCTGGCCGATATCGTCGTGCTGGGCTCGGTGCCTAAGGGTAAGGCTGTACTGCGTTCGGGAGCGCGTCCCGGTGACCGGATCTACGTGACCGGTCAGCTTGGCGCTTCGGCGGCAACGCTGAATTTGCTTTCTGGTGGAAAGAAGCTCCGACCGCTGGAATATGGCGGGCACTTTTATCCCACGCCTCGCATCGTGGTCGGCCGTTTTCTCCGTGAAAAGGGATTGGCTTCCGCCATGATCGACCTCAGCGACGGACTGTCCACCGACCTGGACCACATCTGCGAGGAAAGCGGGGTGGGAGCCGCGCTCGAAACCGAGGCCATTCCGCTCGCCATCGTGGGGAAGCCGGCGCGGAGAGTTGATCTCCGCTTTGCGCTGCACGGCGGGGAGGACTACGAGTTGCTGTTCACCGCGCCTGTAGGAAAGAAGGTTCCGCCGCGGATCGCGGGAGTCGCTATCCGGCAGATTGGCCTGGTCACGCGAGGTAGGAAAGTTCTTTTGCGGAACAAGAAGGGTGTGCTACAGGATTTCCGGCCACAGGGTTGGGAACATTTCAAGAAAGCGCAAACCACGTAGGGGCGGACGCCCTCGTCCGCCCGGTCGAGCGAAGCTCGACGCGGTTGCCGCCCGGGGTGCCACCATCCCAGAACAATCGAGCTTCGCTCGACCAGGGCGGGTCAGGGGACCCGCCCTACGTGGTCCGTGGTGTTTCCCTGGGTCACCTCTTCTGCCTCTATTTTCAACGACCGAACGGGACTAAAGTATTCATATGCGGTTTCTACATACTTCTCGATTCGTCATTTTGGGGCTTGCACTGTCATTTATGGCCCTGGCCCAGCAGGCTCCAGCGCCGACCGCTGCCGTGGATGACGACTTCATCCAGAAAGAGTTTGGATCGACTTGCAAGCTCATGCCCGGCCCGCAGCCGATGAAGGCGGATCTCAACGGCGATGGCATTGAGGATCTGGTTGTTGTCGCCCACTGCACCAATCCGCTGGCGGACCAGGCCGAAGACAATTTTGCGGTGATCGATCCCTACAACACGTTTTTCGGGTACGGAAATCCCAAGATCACCACCCAATTTGCCTCGGAGGACCCTGCCACCCGGGGCCTGGTGCTGCTGGTCATCCATGGCGCCGGAGCGGAGGCCTGGCGGGCGGCTGTGCCCAAGGCAAAGTTCGTGATCATCAATCTGCCTTTCAAGCAGGTCACGGTGAAAAAGCTGATGGTGAAAAAGAAACCGACCATGGCCATCTATGCCGAGGAAACCGGCGCCGACCGCATGACCTCCGCGACTTTCTGGGACGGCAAAAAATATCGCTACCAGCCGATTGGCTCCACTATGGAGTAGGAAAGCGGACCTCGGGCATCGGGACCTCAGACGTCGGCAAACCCCGCTTTTGAAGTTCGAGGCCCGAGGCCCGAGGTCTGACGTCCGATGTCCGTCTGAGGTCTGGAATGAATCTTGAACAAAAGCTCGAAGAACTGAAGAAGCGCGATCGCCTGGCTGCGGAGGGCGGCGGAGAGCAGCGCCGAGAGCGGCAGCATAAGGAAGGCAAGATGTCGGCCCGCGAGCGGGTCGAGTTTTTGCTCGATGAGGGCACGTTCGAGGAGACCGACAAGCTGGTCACGCACCGCTCGACCGACTTCGGCATGGCCGAGCAGAAGTATTACGGCGACGGCTTCATCACCGGCTATGGACGCATCGAGGGAAGGCTGGTGTTCGTCTTCGCCCAGGACTTCACGGTTTTTGGCGGATCGCTCTCGGAAACCAACGCCGCCAAAATCGTCAAGATCATGGACCTAGCCGCCAAGATCGGCGCGCCCGTGATCGGCTTGAATGATTCCGGCGGAGCTCGCATCCAGGAAGGCGTGGTGTCTTTGGCCGGGTATGCGGACATTTTTCTGCGCAACACGCTGTACAGCGGAGTGGTGCCGCAGATTTCCGCGATCATGGGGCCGTGCGCGGGCGGAGCAGTCTATTCACCCGCCATCACGGATTTTATTCTGATGGTGGAGAAGACTTCCTACATGTTTATCACCGGGCCGGACGTGATCAAGACGGTCACGCACGAAGAGGTCACCAAAGACCAGCTCGGCGGCGCTCATACCCACAACGAAACTTCCGGCGTGGCCCACTTCATGGCGCACGACGACGCCGAATGCCTCTCCATGGTGCGCGAGCTGCTGAGCTTTCTTCCCTCCAACAATCTCGATGACCCGCCGCGCCGCCCGTGCACCGATCCTACTGACCGCGCCGACGCTGAAGCTCGACCGGATGGTTCCAGCTGAGTCGAACGTGCCCTACGACATCAAGGACGTGATTCATGCCGTCGCCGACGACGGTTATTTCTTCGAAGTGCAGGAGCACTACGCGAAGAACATCGTGGTTGGATTTGCCCGGCTGAATGGACGTCCGGTCGGAATCGTGGCCAACCAGCCGGCGTTCCTGGCGGGCACGCTCGACATCAACGCTTCCATCAAAGGCGCGCGCTTCGTGCGCTTCTGCGATTGCTTCAACATCCCGCTGATTACTTTTGAAGACGTCCCCGGGTTCCTCCCCGGCACCACCCAGGAATACGGCGGCATCATCAAGCACGGCGCCAAGCTGCTGTTTGCGTTCGCCGAAGCCACGGTGCCGAAAATCACGGTGATCACGCGCAAGGCATACGGCGGAGCCTATTGCGTGATGGCGTCGAAGCATATCCGCACGGACGTGAACTACGCCTGGCCGACCGCGGAGATCGCGGTCATGGGGCCGGAAGGCGCGGTGGACATTGTCTACAAGCGCGAGTTGGAGCAGGCCGAGAATCGCGAAGCGATTCGCCAGAAAAAGATCGAAGAGTTCCGCGAACGGTTTGCCAATCCCTACGTGGCGGCCGAGCGCGGATTTGTGGATGCGGTCATCCAGCCCCGGGAGACGCGCAAGAAACTGATTCAGGCGCTGGAGATGCTCGAAACCAAGCGCGACAAGAATCCGCCGAAGAAGCATGGGAACATACCGCTGTAGATAATTTGCTGTGTGCCGCGGGCGCCCCACCCGCGAACGCCGACGGCGCCCGTCCAGGTTCTTCCGAAAACCAACGTTGTCATCCCGACCGGAGCTAAGCGCAGTGGAGGGACCTGCTGGGCTGTTGGTTTTGACAACTACGGAATCGAGTCTTCCTGGCTCTAGCGGGAGTTTACTGTGGCGTGGGGCAGCGGGGCGGGCACACACGAGTCGTCGAGGTGGGTGGGCCTTGGGGGAGGCTGACATGAAAAAATCGAAGTGGCCATCAAAATTAAGAGTCCCGAGGTGTTGTTGAACCTGTTCGCCTCGGCCAGTAGCTCGCTTTAGACCCTTGCTGACCTGCTTTCGTGTCTCCTTGCGAAGACGACGGGCGCGATCTGTGCTTGGGCTCCGGGCTTACCGCCAACCGGAAAAACTGTTCAACGCCTCGGGACTCATCTTGCCTCTGACAGATGTTCCTGTTCGCCTCGACCAGCGCTTGGCTATAGACCCTTGCTGACCCTCCCTGAATCATCTTGCGACGCTTCAGAGTGACCGCGCTCGAGCCCCGGACGCCGCACCAACCGGGTAAACTTTAGAACGTGTCAAAGAACGAGGTTGTTTTTACTCTTCCTATTTTTATAGTCAACGAAAAATGGTGGGATTTATCTCGTTTGCTTGCAGGCGAGTGCAGCCTCTCCACAAGGGGGTGACCGGATTTGGTGCAGTGAGGCCGGCGGCGATGGTTTGCGGACTTCACGGCCATGTGATTTTTCGCGGGATTCAGTTCACGAAGTCGAATTGGTGCTTTAACGTCCGAGCTTTTGTGCTTGTGAAAATTTCTGGGGAAATCATTCGTGATGCGGGTTTGATTTTCGCGGACGCAGTCGGATCGGGACAAAAAACTCGCCGAGCTCTGCTCGGCCGGGCGGGTGAGGGCATCCTTCGACTTCGCTCAGGACAGGCTCCGCCCTACGCGGGCCGTGCCGATTCCCCTACGTGTGTCGTGGCGGGCACTTAGCGCACTTTTGGCTTGGCAGTACAATCGCCCGCGGGGAGGAACTCTTATGGCGATATTCAACGAGCCTCATGGCCGTGTGATTGACGCGAATTCCGGCTCGGTATTGCGGCTGCTTGGAATTGCGGCGGCTGCGTTTGTGCTGGTGATCATGCTGTTTGCCGCGGTGGCCCGCGTAGATTCAGGGCAGGTCGGGGTGCTCACCCTGTTTGGCCGGGTGACGGGCGAGGTGCTGCCCGAAGGGGTTCATCTGATTAATCCCTTCAAGGCCAACCACGAGCTCTCCATTCGTACTCAGGAGATCAAGGAGTCGGCCAGCGTGCCTTCGAGCGAGGGGCTGGTGATGAACCTGGATACGTCGCTCATCTACCACCTCAATCCTGAGAAAGCAGCCGAGGTTTACCAGAAGATCGGGCCCAATTACATGGCGGTCCTAGTCGAGCCCAACTTGCGGGCGGCCATCCGCGAGGCGACCGCGTCGCACACCGCCAATGCGCTCTACACTGGGGAACGGGAAATGGTGGCCAAGCAGATTCATGATCAGCTCACCGACAAACTGGGGCAGCGTGGAATCCTGGTAGAGAGCGTACTCTTGCGCGACATCCAGTTGCCGGCCACGTTGAAGTCGTCCATTGAATCGAAACAGCAGGCGGAGCAGGAAGCCCTGGCGATGAACTTCCGCCTGCAGAAGGAAACCCAGGAAGCGCAACGCAAGCGCATTGAGGCAGCCGGGATTCGCGACTTCCAGCAGATCGTGGCCCAGGGCATCAGTCCGCAGTTGCTGGAATGGAAAGGCATTGAAGCGACCGAGACGTTAGCCAAGAGCGCCAACGCCAAAGTGGTCGTGATTGGCAATCCCAAGAACGGGTTGCCGCTGATTTTAGGACAATGACTCTGGGGCAATGGAAAGCGGAGGGCGGGACGCCGGCGCTATCTGGCATGGGTGATCTTCTCGAAGTACGGAACCTTGTCGTCGAATTCCCCCGTTCAACTCACAGTGGCGGAAGCGGTGGGCTGGTGGCGGTTCGCGATCTTAGTTTCTCCATTGCTTCGGGCGAGGTGCTGGGGCTGGTGGGCGAATCTGGATCCGGGAAATCCGTTACTTCGCTGGCCCTGATGCGCCTGCTGCCGCCGCAAGCGCGCACCGGCGGGGAGATTCGGTTTGGCAACGGCAGCGGAGTGTGCGACCTGCTGCAGCTGTCCGACGCTGCAATGCGTCCTTTGCGCGGCTCCCGTCTGGCTATGATTTTTCAGGAGCCGATGACCGCGCTGAATCCGGTAATGCGGGTTGGCGACCAGATCGCGGAAGCTGTTCTGGCCCACCATCAAGTGGCGAAGATCGACGCCTGGAAGCGAACTCTGGTTGCCATGCAGGAGGTGGGCATTGCCGATTTCGAACGCCGGGCGCGAGATTATCCACACCAGCTCTCGGGCGGGATGCGGCAGCGGGTGATGATTGCCATGGCCATCGTCAACCGTCCCCAGTTGCTGATTGCCGACGAGCCGACGACCGCGCTCGATGTCACCATCCAGGCGCAGATTCTCGACCTGCTGGCCGAACTGCGGACCAAGTTTGGTCTGACCATGCTTTTCATCTCGCACGATCTGGCAGTGGTTTCGCAGGTCGCCGACCGGGTGGCGGTGATGTACGCCGGCAACCTGGTGGAACTGGGGTCGAAGCGCGACATATTTCAGGCACCGGCGCATCCCTACACGCGCGGATTGCTCAATGCCGTGCCCACCCTTAAGACAGATCGCGATCAGCCGCTTGAGACTATCGCAGGCACGGTGCCGCCGCTGCATGCGGTTCCTCCTGGTTGTCCGTTTGAACCACGCTGCGAGTTTCGCGTGCCGGAGTGCGCGCGCAGTCTTCCGCCGCTGGCGGAAGTCGCGCCTGGACATTGGGCGAGATGTCCAGTGGTCAACGCTCCAATGTAGGCGCGTGTGTGGGTCGGACGCTCCCCTCGACTTCGCTCAGGGCAGGCTCTGTCCAACGCTTTTGACTTTGGGTTTGACTTTGACGCTATCGCGGTTCCGCGGTCACCCCGGTGCGTGGGCCTGTACGAGAAAATCTAAGTCAAAGGCGGCGGACAGGAGTGTCCGCCCCACACTGGGATTGAAAATGTTTTCGGCACACGGCCATGCTCGACCGGTCTATAATCGCCAGTTTGTCCGGTGAACTGTGCGCGTTCTTCTCATAAGCGATATTCATAGCAACCTCGAAGCTCTGGAAGCGTGCCTGGCGGCGGCGCCGCCGCACGACATGGTGGTCAATCTTGGGGACATCGTCGGCTACGGCGCCAGCCCCAATGAGGTGATCGAACGCTCGCGCGACCTGGGACACATCTTTGTGCGCGGCAACCATGACAAGGCGGCCAGCGGCGCAATGGATTTGAGGGACTTCAATCCCATCGCTGGACTGGCGGCGCTGTGGACCCGCGACCAGCTCACTGCGCAAAATCTGAAATGGCTGCTGGGCCTGCCTCATGGTCCGATCCTGACCGGTGAGCTGCCGGGCATCCAGTTTGTACACGGCTCTCCGGTGGATGAAGACGAGTACGTGGTCACCTTGCGCGACGCGATTGAACCGTTGCTGACTTCGGTCACTCCGCTGACGTTTTTCGGGCACACCCACCTGCAGGGAAGTTTTTGCACCAACAACGTGGCCAGCGATTATTTTCGTCCGCAGTACAACACCGTGGGGCAGAGTGAAACTATGGAGGTCGCGCTCAAGGAAGGCATGCGTTATATGGTGAATCCCGGTTCGGTGGGACAGCCCCGCGATGGAGACTGGCGCGCGGCCTTTGCCGTGTTTGATTCTGACGCCCGCATCGTGACCTTCTGTCGCGTGCCCTACAATCTGAAGCAGGCGCAGGAGCGCATCATGGCGGCCAACCTGCCGCAGCGCCTGGCCACGCGATTGGCAGCAGGAAGATAGGCAGTCACTTCAAGCAGGTTCCCGCCGGCGTTAGTTTTCGATTTGCAAACTACGTAAAAAGTTGGCTTTGGGGTGGAGCAGGGCCTTGGCCCTGCAATAGGCGCAACAATGGTCTTCCCAAGAAGCGAGTCATCCTGAGCGCGGCTCGAGCCGCGCTGGCGCGGTGAGAGCAGTACTTGACCTCTGAGTCATCAGCCTATAGGGGTCCTTCGACTCGCTCCGTTCAGGAGGACAGGGGGAAGAATTGTGGGAGAGAGATTAAGAGCCATCATGATGAAGGGAATCCCTTTTCTTGCCGTGGTCCTCATGGTTGCGGTCAGCGGTGGCCTCTCGCCGGCGAGGAGCGAACGGCGGAGACGAGCGCCAGCCGATGACAAGCAGGAACCCATCAATGTCGGCGGCCTGGACCGCATGTATTTCCTGCACATTCCAGAGTGGCTTCCGAAGAATGGTTCCGCGCCGCTGGTGCTGGTCTTCCATGGAGGCGGTGGTCACGCTGCCACCATGCCGAACTTCACCCATTTCGACCGCCTGGCTGACCAAGAGGGATTGGTGGTGGCGTATCCCGAGAGTTTCAACAAGAGCTGGAACGACACCAGGGGGCTATCTCCCGCGGATGACGTCGGCTTTATCCGCGCGCTGATCGCGGAGGTGCAGCGGGTCCACCACACCGATCCCAAGCGGACTTACGCCGCTGGAATTTCGAATGGAGGCTTCTTTTCAAACCGGCTGGCTTGTGACTTGACCGACAAGCTTGCTGCTGTCGCCGCCGTCGCGGCCACCATGCCTGAGACTCTGGTGCCGGTTTGCCATCCCTCTGCGCCGATTTCTGTGCTGTTCATGCACGGCAGCAAGGATCCACTAGCGCACATTGAGGGCGGTCCAGTGTTGCGCAATCGCGGGGTGGCGGTTTCCCTGGCGCAAGCGGCGGAATTCTGGCGCAAGTGGGACGAGGCGTCTGCCCAACCCACGGCTGAGAACTTACCCAGCCAGACGGACGACGGCACCAGCGTTCGGCGCGAAGTCTACGCCGGCGGTAAGCATGGCGCCGAAGTCGTGGTTTACGTCATCGCCGGCGGAGGCCACACCTGGCCCGGAGGACCGCAGTACCTGCCCGCTTTTCTGGTCGGCAAGGCCAGCCACAATCTGGATGGGACGCAGGTGATATGGGATTTCTTCAAACGCCACACGCTTGCAGGGTAAACTTTGATATGCCCTCTCCATCCCGCAGTCTATTCCCTTCGGCGCACGCCAAAGCGCCCGAGCGCCACCTGATCGCTCACAGCGATGGCGGCGCGCGCGGCAACCCCGGTCCCGCCGGTTACGGCGTTGTGATTCAGGATGAAAAGGGACGAAAAGTTGCCGCGCTCAGCCAGTACCTCGGCCACCAGACCAACAACTTCGCGGAGTATCAAGGCCTGATTGCAGCGCTGGAGTATGCCCTCGAGCATGGACATAAAGCGCTCAAGGTGATCAGCGACTCGGAACTCCTGGTGCGCCAGATCAAGGGCATCTACAAAGTAAAGAATTCAACCCTGCAGGAACTTCACGGCCGTGCCAAAGAATTGATTGCTAAGCTGGGTTGGTTCTCCATCGATCACGCGCTGCGCGAACACAACCGCGAAGCGGACGATCTGGCGAACCAGGCTATGGACAAAGGCACAGGCCGTGTGGTCGCAGGCGACTCGCCCGCGCGCTCTGTCGCTGGACCTGAGGAGTTCGAAGGCGTGGTGCAAGGCGGCATGATCAAACTCCTGAACGGCCAGTTACCAGAAGGAACCCGGGTCCAGTTGCGGATTAAGAAATAGAATGCTGTCTGCTTTACGTTTGTTCAGCAACACAGGCCCCTCGCCCAGTTCTCACGCGCGCTCAGGGCGGCGTAGCGCCGCCGTCCCGGTGGCTGTCCTGTGGGCCTCCCGCCCGCGCCCAGGGCGAGACGCCATCGGGGCAGCTGGCAAGATGCCGGCGCCACCGCCCGGGATGACAGGTTTGTACGAGCGAACTAACAGTCCGGCAGGGCTCTTTGCTGGGTCTATTGCTCAGCCGATGTGTGGTCGTGCACGATTTTCCATCCGTCGGAAAATTTGCGAAACACCAGGGTGAAAAATCCGTGCGGCGTTTTGCCATCTGACAGGATCAGTTTCCAATTGCCTCGCACGAAGGCGGCACTTGGGGCGAGTTGCTCGATCTGCAAATCGGAAAACTCCAGCTTTCCCATTTCCTTGCCTTCGCCCTGGTAGGTCCTCTGATAGCGATCGAGAGTGGCTTGCCAGCCGGAAGTTTTCGTCGTGCTGAAGAAGGTTAGTTCGGGGGAATTCCAGTAGCCTGACATGAAGCCTTCGAGGTCACGATGGTTCCATGCAGCCTGCTGTTGCTGGAGTACCTGCTGGATAGGTGAGTCTTGCGCTGTGAGCGATGTGCTGAGTGCGAAAAGCAAGAAGACGATTCGCATGCGGACCTCCTGGGACAAGCAGTGTCACACGGAACAATGTGGGTGGGGAGAATACCTCGGGGCGGAACTCAATCAGCTTATGGGGTCCTTCGACTCCGCATTTCGATTCGTGAGCGAATCGAAATGCTCCGCTCAGGATGGCAGCGGAATGATTTGTGGTTACGCGCGGCCTTTTTTTGCGGCGGCTGCGGTCAGTTCTGCTTTTTCCCAGGGGCGCTTGGGGCGCTCTGCCTTGGGCTTGTCGCGGTCTTTGATGCGGTCGTATTGATACGATTCGCTCACCGTGCCCAGCGACTCGTTGTACAGTACGGGTAGTCCGAGGCCTTCCTTCAACTCTTCGGTGAATTGCTGCAGCGCCTTGAGATGATCTGCAGTGGCTGGGACCTCGGTCTTGGCGGTTTTCAGAAACTGCTGGTAGCCGCGGTTGACCAGCTTGGAGATCTCGCTGCCGATCAGGTATCCGGGGTAGGCGAAGATTTTCACGCCGTCGTCGCCGTCCTTCTGGATGGCGGCCGACACGTTGTATTTTCTCAAGAAAACACGCCCCTGCATGCCCGGCGCCTCGATCAGGTCGAAGCCGTGTTCCCGCAACCAGCTTAATGCTTCCTCATAACCGCGCTGCGCTACCTTGGTTGTCATTCGTTCGGATTTCCAATCCCTTCTACTGCCTTTAAGCGTCAATCCCTATTCGATGAGATGCGAATTTGCGGAAAAGAGTGCATTCCGCGTTCTGGCTGCATCGAAGCAGCCTCTTTTATAATCCAATCACCGACTGCGAAACCGTTAATTCAGGCTCGCAGTACGTTACGATGGTCACGGCCCCAGCGTAAATCTATGCGACCGGTTCCGGCAAAACCAACGGAAGTAGCTGATTCTTCGAACGCTGCGCGCGCCAGTGCGGAGGCTCAAGCGGCCGGGCATGCCGCTCCAGTCGGCCGACGCAGTCTCGAACTCATCGGCAACACTCCCCTTTTGCGTCTGGAGCGTCTCACTCGCGATTTGCCCGGAATCGAGTTGTTGGGCAAAGCCGAGTGGTACAACCCCGGCGGATCGGTGAAAGATCGCGCCGCATCGAACATCGTCGCCCAGGCCCGCGCCAGCGGAAAATTTGGTCCCGGCAAGATCCTGCTCGATTCCACCAGCGGCAATACCGGCATCGCCTACGCTATGATCGGCGCCGCCGAGGGATTTCCGCTGACGCTGTGCATGCCGGAAAATGTTTCCGTGGAGCGCAAACGCATCCTGCACGCCTACGGCGCGGAAATTATTTACACCGACCCGGGCGAAGGTTCCGACGGAGCGATTCGCGAACGCGCGCGAAATCTACGCCAAGCATCCCGACAAATATTTTTACGCTGACCAGTATTCCAACGACGCCAACTGGCGGGCCCACTACCATGGCACAGCCAACGAAATCTGGCAACAGACCGAAGGCCGCGTCACGCACTTCGTTTCCATGCTGGGCACCAGCGGGACCTTCGTCGGTACCACGCGGCGGCTGAAGGAACTGAATCCGGCGATTCGCTGCATCTCGCTGCAGCCCGACTCGCCGTTCCACGGCATTGAAGGGGCCAAGCACATGGCGAGCGCCATCGTCCCGCGAATTTACGATGCTTCACTGGCCGATGAGAACATCGGGATCTCGACCGAAGAAGCCTACCGATGGCAAGCGCCTGGCCCGCGAAGAAGGGCTGCTGGTCGGGATCTCGGCGGCCGCGGCGGTCGTCGGCGTCTGCAGGTGGCGCGCGGACTGACGCAAGGGCGAGCCCGCGGTAATCGTCACCATTCTGTGCGACTCCGGCGACAAGTATTTGAGCGAGAGATTTTGGGAGGAAGGGTGAGAATTGAGGAATTGCCAGAATTGCACGGATTGACGAATTGGAAATCAAAGGCTGTTGATCTCTGAAATTCTGTCAATCCTGTAAATTCGTCAATTCTGACAATCCGATGCTGAAGCTCTCCCAATCCGCCTACGCCTCCCTTCGCCGTCACGGCGAAGAAACTTATCCCCATGAGTGCTGCGGCGTGCTGCTCGGACAAATCGCCGACGACGGCCTACGGACCGTGATCTCGGTTGCGCGCGGCGGGCAATACCCGCGACCGACTCCGCCCACAATCGCTACAACATCGATCCCAGGGAATTGGTCCGCATCCAGCGGGAAGGGCGCGAGCGCGGCGAGGACATCATCGGGTTCTATCACTCCCATCCCGACCATCCCGCCCAGTGGTCGCAGACCGATCTGGCCGAGGCACACTGGTTTGGCTGCTCCTACGTGATCACCAGCGTGGAGAAGGGCAAGGCCGTACTGACCAATTCGTTCGAGCTGACCGGCACCGACGAAGGTGACAAAAAGCTGGTGGGGGAGAAGATAGAGGTTGTCTGACCGATGTGTTGTGTTGTGTTGTGTGGGACGGACACTCTTGTCCGTCGCCTTTGACTTTGATTTCGGGGTGGTTGCCGTTTCGGCCTTGAGGTCGGTAAGATTGGCCACCAGAAGTCAACAGCAAGATAAGTCAAAGTCAAGAGCGAGGGACAGAACCTGCCCTGTGCGAAGTCGAAGGGAGTGTCCGTCGCACACACCACACGGGCACTGCTGAATCTAGTGGCCCTGCTGTGGCATCATGTATAGCCTATGCCCAAGATCCAGATCCCTACCCCCCTGCGCCAGTACACTGGCAAGCAGCCTGCGGTTGAGGTCAAGGCTGGTACCATCGGCGACGCGCTTTCCGACCTCGTCGCCCGGCATCCCGATTTGCGGAGGCATCTCTATACCGACGAGGGGAAACTGCGCGCGTTTGTGAATGTGTACCTTAACGACGAGGACGTCCGTTATCTGCAGAAGGAAGCCACGGCGGTCAAGGACGGTGATAGTATTTCGATTGTGCCTTCCATCGCGGGAGGGCTTGGGTGATTGACGAATTGCCGGATTTCAGGATTGTTGAATTGAGACCCGAAACCATATTCCGCTGTTGTTGTTGTCCCGCCTGTAGATAGCTGTATTCAATTCGTCAATTCGTAAATCCGACAATTTTCAATTAATAAGAGGTTCTCATGGCCACCACAGTCGAAGTCAAACCCGAAGCCGTTACCCTTAGCAACGAGGAGATTCAGCGCTACTCGCGGCACCTGATCATGCCTGAGGTGGGCATGGAAGGGCAGCTCAAGCTGAAAGCCGCGCGGGTGCTGTGTATCGGCGCGGGCGGCTTGGGTTCGCCCCTGGCCTTGTATCTGGGGGCCGCGGGCGTGGGCACGCTGGGCATTGTGGACTTCGATGTGGTGGACTACACCAACCTGCAGCGCCAGATCATTCACTCCACCGCCGACGTGGGGCGCAAGAAGCTGGATTCGGCGGCAGAGAAGCTGAAGGCCATCAACCCGTTCCTGAATATCCGGAAGTTCGACACCCGGCTCTCCAGCGCGAACGCGCTCGAACTGTTTCGTGAGTTCGACATCATCGCCGACGGCACGGACAACTTTCCCACGCGTTACCTGGTGAATGACGCTTGCGTTCTGACCGAGAAGCCCAACGTTTACGGATCGATTTTCCGCTTCGAGGGGCAGGCCAGCGTTTTTGCCACCAAGGAGGGTCCGTGCTACCGCTGCCTCTATCCCGAGCCGCCACCGCCGGGGCTGGTGCCTTCCTGCGCCGAGGGTGGGGTGCTGGGCATTCTGCCTGGGCTGGTGGGCGTGATGCAGGCCACCGAAGTCATCAAGCTGATTCTGGGCAAGGGTGAGCCGCTGATTGGTCGGCTTCTGCTGATCGATGCCCTGGACATGAAGTTTCGGGAACTCAAGCTGCGCAAGAATCCTGATTGCCCGGCTTGCGGAACCCATCCCACGATCAAGCAGTTGATCGACTACAACGAATTCTGCGGAATTCGAGGCGAGGAGAAGCCGGTGGAAACATCAGGTGCGGAGATTCAGGTAGAAGAATTGAAGCGGCGGTTGGACGCCGGCGACGACCTGTTCGTGCTCGACGTGCGCGAACCGCACGAATACCAGATCTGCAACATCGGCGGACACCTGATTCCGCTGGGCGACCTGCCGAAGCGGGTCAACGAACTGGATTCGAGCCGTGAAATTGTGGCGCACTGCCGCTCCGGCGTGCGCAGCGCCAAGGCGGTGGATTTCCTGCGCCAGGCGGGATTCAAGAAAGTGCACAACCTGGCGGGAGGAATTCTGGCCTGGGCCGACCGCGTGGATGCCAAGATGCCGAAGTATTGAAGGCAGTCGTCAGTCTTCGGTCGGCAGTCGTCAGGAGGGAGCGCGAAGAGCGCTCCCTTTTTCTTCGGCTGCCCTCATCACGGATCGCCGTCGCGCATGGACACGGCGCTGGGCTGTTCAAAAAAATAGGGAGCGATTGCGCGCTCCCCCTTGCCCAAGTTGGTCAGATGCCTACCTACTGAACACTACTACCGCTGCCGCCGCTGGCATTCGATTTGGCAGATTCTTCGCCAATCGCGAAGGCATATTTCTTTCCTGAAAAGCGAATTTCATTCAGCGACTTGCGCCCGTCGCTGTTGAGTACGGTGACTGCCGAGTCGCGGTCCGGCGAGCGCGCAAGATCGACCATGCGCGCGGGCACGGTGGCAACCACATTCTTACCTTTCAGGATATTCAGTTCGACGTTCGGTCCAGCGCCGTCCCACTTCACGGTGTAATCGCCGGCGGCCAGTTGCTTCCCGTTTACGGTGACGGAATCGTTCACCTGCAGACTACCCTTGTTGGCGGCAAATACGCTTGTGGCCAGCAGCAAAGCGAATCCCAGCAGCAGGCCCTTGGAGAGTTTCGATACGCTCATTACACTCCTTTTTCTTTCCCGATGACGTCGGGAACCGGTTCGGGGCGGCCTGGATTTGCCTGGGGCAGGAAAACCTTGCGTTTTGCTGTCGAAGGCCTAAAATGCTGCCTCGGGGTTAAGCGAAAAGAGTACGGCCGCAAGGCCGCGAGCTTTCTGCTCCGGGGATTGTCCTCACCTGGGCCGCCAAACCGAGCGTGAGCCAGTCCCTTTAACCCCTGAAATTTTTCTCTTCTAAGACCGGGTCAGCTGGTTCTTCTTCTCAGGCCCGGTTGCAACCACTGCTACGTAACCTGCCGTTAAAAAGTTCCGGTGTACGTTCCACATGCACCTCTTTGGACGACGTGCGCGCGCGGTTGTTAGCATCCTCTTCCGGCGGGAATGGCGCAACACAACAGCCGTTTGTCTTGTTGTACCTGATGAAAGTTCTGTGAAATCATCTCTCAAACCCAGACATGAGGTGACAGGATGAAGAAGCTTCTACCGATCGCGGTTGCTTGCTGTCTGTCTGTGACTTGTCTGACTGAAACGACGCAGTCCCCTGCCTCCGCGAATCCGCTAGTGGGCCTGTGGAGGCTTGTGCGGATCGAAGTCAAACACCCAAATGGAACCACGACTGCTGATCCCGATTTTGGCCCTCACGCGGCTGGTTACATTTGTTACGACCAGAGCGGCCACATGAGTGTGCAGATCATGAATCCTGATCTTCCAAAATGGCAGGATGAGGATCACCCCACGGCAGCTGAAGCGCTTGCCACGGTAGAACACGGCTTTAGCGCTTATGCCGGAACCTACGAGCTCCATTCAAGCTGAAGGCTACGTCGTGCACCGCTCCGAAATCGCGTTGGCGCCGAACTATGTTGGGCAGACGTGGAAGAGAAGATTCACCGTGGAGGGCAGACTGCTTCGGCTTACTCCACCCGCGTTCAAGTCCGTGAGCGGTGACCTGCTGGACGAAACCCTGGTCTGGGAGCGCGTGCGCTAGCTGCTGGCAAGTGCGGATTTCTATAAGGCGAGATTTTCGCCATCATCGGTAACCGACCGCCGGGCGATTTCTCGGTTGAGAACTAACCTAACCTGAGCACTACCTTCCCGAAGTTTTTGCCCTCCAGCAGCAACCGGTAAGCTTCCGAAGCTTTCTCCAAAGGAAACACGTGGCCGATGACGGGCCGCAAATGCCCTTGCGCCGTCCAGGCGGAAAGCTGTTGCCAGGCCTGGTCCATCAACTCGCGCTTCGCTGACAAATAGGTCAACCACAAGCCATGCACGCTCGCGCCTTTGGCGTAAAGGATGCGCGCGTCCAGGTGAGCCGGTTGTCCCGTCGCCGCGCCGTACACGATGACCCGGCCAAAATCGCGGAGGCAGCGCACGCTCTTCGCAGTGTGCTCGCCGCCCAGCATTTCAAAGACTGCATCCACACCTTCGCCGTGGGTCAGGTCTTTAATGGCTTCTTCGTAGTCGCGTTGCTTGTAATTGATCCCGTGCTGCAGCCCCAACGCTTTCACGCGCGCCAGCTTTTCTTCCGAAGAAGAAGTTCCGTACATCTCGATGCCGAGCAACTTTCCAATCTGCACCGCCGCAGTCCCTACTCCACCGGCCACGGCATGGATGAGAACTCGCAGCGCGGCCTTGCCGACGGCGGGCTCCATCAGACCTGCCTTCCAATAAGCAAAGTAGGCGGTGAAATAGTTGACCGGGAACGCCGCGCCTTCTTCCGCGCTCCACTCTTTGGGCACCGGCCACAGCAATTGCGACGATGCGGCAACGCGTTCGGCAAACGCGCCCCACTGGGCGTAGCCCATGACGCGCCGTCCATCGCCGAGACGAGTTCCGCAGAATTCACGTCCCGCCACGAGCGGAGGTTTCGGGGTTCCGGGATAACCGCCCTGCGCGCTCATGATATCGGCGAAGTTGATGCCGCCGGCTTCAACTTGTACCAACTCCTGCCCGGGAGCGGGCGCCGGGTCCGGGACGGAGCGCACTTCCAGCACGTCGGGGTCGCCTAAACGGCTGATGACAAGTGCTTTCATGGGCAGCAGTGTAACAGTAGGCGGGTGGCGGCATCGGGGTGGGTTGGGCACTCCACCTGGATCAAGCTGGATCAAGGGCGGTATTTTGCGGCAGGTATATACTTTCCGTAACATAGTTGGGGTCTCCTTCCTGGGATGGACCAGCAGTCTGGGGCAGCCGCAGGGAAAGAGGAGGTCGGAGCGCTTTTCATATCCTATTCATAGGCTCCGCTTAGCAGATCACTGGTACCGATTTTTCAGGAGCACCGGCAAACCAGTGCGGGACACTCGTTCGCGGAGGGTTCGCGGATGGGTTCCGGGGAGGTCCTTCGGTGGACTTGGTTTTGGTGCGTTTCTTATTTGTTCTTATTATTGCTGTTACTTGCTACCTGACGGACCCGTTCGACTTGCCCGCGAAGCTGGATGCGGGAGTGGGCGCGCTCATTGGGCTCACCATTGTCCTGTTCGAGTGGCGGCTGCGGCGGGTCAGTCTGAAACGCCTGATCGGCGCTGCCGTCGGGAGCGTCCTCGGCATCATTGGTGCCTACCTCTTCTCCCTGGTCATTCGCAACAGCGTTCCCCCCGGGCACACTCAGAGCTTCCTGCAAATCCTGGTTATGCTGCTGATGGCCTACGTCGGCCTGGTGGTGGGGGCCAACAAGGGTGACCTGCTGAATCTGGCGGCCCTGGGCGGCATTTTCGGCGGAGAGAAGCAAGGCAAGAAGAGCTATAAGATCCTCGACACCAGCGTCATCATCGACGGCCGCATCGCCGACATTGCCGAGACCGGATTTCTCGATGGCACCATCGTGACTCCGCAGTTCGTGCTGCGCGAATTGCAACTGGTGGCTGACTCCGCCGACTCGCTTAAGCGGAACCGGGGCCGTCGCGGGCTCGACATTCTGCAACGCCTGCAGAAGGTGCCGTCGCTCCAGATCCAGATCGTTGAGGACGACTTTCCTTCTGTCCGTGAAGTGGATTTGAAGCTGATCGAACTGGCCAAGCTGTATGAAGGCAAAATCATCACCAACGATTTCAACCTGAACAAGGTGGCGCAGCTTCAGGGGGTCGCGGTGTTGAATATCAACGAACTGGCCAACTCGCTCAAGCCGATTGTGCTGCCCGGCGAGACCATGCGGGTCTTTATCCTGAAGGAAGGCAAGGAATACAACCAGGGCGTGGCTTATCTCGACGATGGCACCATGGTGGTGGTGGATAACGCCAGGAAGATGATCGGCAAGACCATCGACATCTCGGTCACTTCAGTGCTGCAGACCACGGCCGGAAAAATGATTTTTGGAAAATGGGATGAGCGTCCCGGAGGCCGCAGTGAGTCGCGCGCGGGGATCAGTGCAGTGCCGGTTGTGTCCCCGGCGGCGCCCGCGGCGCCCAGCGTAGATACGAAGAAGTCGCCCCCGATAATGGTGGAGCGGCCCGCGGAATAGCCGGCCGCTTCAGGTGTGGCGACGGGCTACTCGGGAACGACTGCCGTAATCTTGATGGTATCGCCCTCGAGCATTCCTACAATGTTCGCTCTCTCGCCCGCCAGCTTTTCCAACTGTGCTGGATCGCCCTTCAGGGCATAGACCTTTTCACCGTCCACCAGAACATAGTGGGCCCCGTGGCGTACGCATGAGCGCGCACATTCCGCCGAGGTCTTGCCCGAGTTCATCGAGTGCCGGGCGCCGCAGCGGGAATCGGTAATCATCCCCGCGAAAGTCTGGCTGGAAGCAGCGCCGCCGTCTTCAATGGGCCGAGATGTGCTCTGTGGCTCAGTCGCCGTTTGCTCAACGACTAGTTGCTCCATAATCTGTACCGGGGGTGCTCCGGTGATCGCGTTCGCATCCGCGCCCGGCGGCGCAGGTTGAGCACCTGCGAACGCCAGCGATGCGCCGGCCAACAGGACTGCGGAGCCCAGCGCCGCAATCATCCCGCTTATCGCACAAAAAGTTATCAGTGACAGCCATGAACGTTGTGCTTGTTTCATACTCGCCCCCAGGCATCGCACGGAATTGTGGTTAGCATTTCCAGGGCCGATCAGGAAAGCGCTGGTTAGGTGCTCTAACCTCGTTGCACTAAGGGAGGTGATTCCTGAATTCCGGCGTGGCAAACTGGCTTCACATGGCAAAAAATTCACGGCGCGGGCAAAATGTCATACGTAAAAACCCTAGCAGCGAGGGGAAGATATGAAACGCGTGACCGGCATCGGCGGCATCTTCTTTAAGGCACAAGATCCGCAAGCCCTCTACCAGTGGTATGAAAAACATCTGGGAATCCTGCGTGCCTCGGATGGAACGAGCGCAACTTTCGAGTGGCGTGAGATCGATGAACCGGAAGCGAAGGGCATGACAGTGTGGTCGATTTTTCCCCGCGACACCAAGTATTTCGATCCCAGTGCTTCCCCGTTCATGATCAACTATCGAGTAGATGATCTGGATGCCTTGCTGGCGGCGCTTCAGGAAGAGGGAGTGAAAATCGATCCGCACCGCGAAGATTACGACTACGGACGTTTCGCCTGGATCACGGACCCGGACGGCAATCGGGTTGAGCTGTGGGAGCCGCCGAAAAAGAAATGATGGTCATCGACTTAGGATCGAGTCGCAGCTCGGGAGCGCCCTGAACCCGTTCGCCGCTTGCTCGGGGTCCGTTTGCTGTAGGATCCGCTCGCAATGACCCGTGCATCTGCTGGTTTGCGATTGTAGGTATAGACCCAACACGTGATCCGGCGTCCGTCCGTCAACGTGACTGGCCACCTCTTGCGCAGAAACAAACTGCCGCGGGGATGACCCGGATCAAACCCTTCGTATGTGTCAATCGAGTCCAGAACCTGCTGGTCTTCTGGAAGTTCAAATACCTCGCCCTTAATCACGGAGGGAGATGTGCGGCTCAGTACGGCCCCGGGATATTCGCCCAGGTCGTACAACCGGCCCCGTACGGATCCGGCACCGACCCGTTTCAGGCGGCGAACGGCGGCGCTGATTTCAGCCGGAGCACGGGAAGGTGTCAGAGTGCCGTAAACAAAAAGATGGCGATTCATCGTTGAGGAGTCCCGGGTTGAATTCTTGACAACAATTCTCGCAGGTATCCGTAACCCTTGCTATTGTCGCTTATGTATTTTCGCATGATCTCGTGGCTCTGTAGTGAGCGGAGGTAATAATCAAACAAAGCATCAACGTCTGTCCCAGACAATTGGCCAGATTTGTTCAAATAGCCCATGAACTCGAAAAAATTCAGATAATCCGTGAAGTCAGGGTCCTCCTCCTCTACCAGCCTGCGAAGCTCACTCGAGACAGGCCCTTCTCGGTCCAGAATCTCTCAGACCTTCTTCAGCTCCTTTTGCTCGTAAAATTTCGAATAGAGACTCGACATCCACCTTGCTCGCTCTATGCGGAGTTGCGTCGGTAAACTGCCCATGACGAAACAGCTGCACCCGCGCCCGCGAGGGACGACAGGGATTGCACGATTGAGGGTAGAACCTTCCAGTCCATTCCTTCCTCCTATGTTTCTGTAATGACCAGTATTCCATCATCAAAGCGACGGACCGTCTGTGACATTTGAACACTCTCCCGCCAGCCCTTATACTTACAGGCCGCGATGAAGGTAGTAGTGATCATTCCGGCGGCTGGCCTGGGGACACGCATGGCCCCGGCCTCCGATGCCAGGAGCAAAAAGCCCGCGGCATCGAAGCAGTTCTCCGAGATTGGGGGAACGCCGATCCTCATTCACACCTTGCGCAAGTTTGCGGCCAGCCCGGAGGTCGCGGAGATTTACCTTGCCCTGCGCGCCAACGAGATGGCAGGCTTTCAAACTCGCTTAGCGGCGGACACAGAACTTTCCGGCAAGAAGATTGAACTGGTGGAGGGTGGCGAGCATCGCCAGCAGTCGGTGGCGAATGCGATCGGCGCAGTCTCGGCGGCCCCCGACGATATTGTCCTGGTGCACGACGCGGTCCGCCCCTTCGTGACTGAGGAAATCATTCGTGACGTGATCGAGGGCGCACGAAAATATGGAGCGGCCATCGCGGGACTGCCGGCCATGGACACCATCAAGCAAGTGGAACGCACCTCCGAAGGCGCCGTTATCACGGCAACCGTGCCCCGTGAGCGGGTGGTGATGGCCCAGACACCGCAGGGCTTTCGCTATAGCGTGCTGAAGAAGGCCTTCGATGAAGCCACGGCTGACGGCTTTCTCGGCACTGATGAGGCGTCTCTGGTCGAGCGCTCAGGCCATGAGGTTGCAGTGGTGATGGGCTCGCCGCGAAATATCAAGATCACGACTCCAGCCGACATGGAACTGGCGGAGTTCTTCCTGAAACGGTAAGGGCGGCCACGGATTTTCACGGATCGCACGGATAAAACATTTAACTTGTACACTTCAGGCATGAGTGGCGGACTGATCGGCCTACAGCATGGCGAATTGACCGAGAGAATCATCGGGGTCTTCTACGATGTTTACAACGAGTTCGGCTATGGCTTCCTGGAGTCCGTCTACGAAGAATCGCTGGTCATCGCGCTTCGTGAAGCGTGCGTGAGGGTTGAGCGTCAGTTGGCCATTCCCGTTTGGTTCCGAGGACACCAAGTCGGTCAATTCAGAGGAGACATCCTGGTGGAAGGCAAGGTTCTACTGGGACTCAAGAGCACGCGTATTCTCGAAGCAGCTCATGAGGCCCAACTGCTCCATTATTTGAAATCCACCGAGATCGAAGTGGGCCTCCTGCTAAATTTCGGGTCACGCCCGCAGTTTCGCCGATTGATGTTCGATAATCAAAGAAAGAAAATCCGTGAAAATCCGTGCAAATCCGTGGCCGGGGTTTCGGCATGAGAATCGGCTACGGCTGGGACTCCCACGAATTCAAGCGCGGTATTCCACTGAAGATCGGCGGCATCACGCTGCCGCATTCGAAGGGTCTGGGCGGTCATTCGGACGGCGACGTACTTCTGCACGCCGTTACCGATGCCCTGCTGGGGGCCGTGGCTGCTCCCGATATCGGCTCTCTCTTTTCTCCTTCTGACCCGCGCTGGAAGGGCGCGAACTCCGCACTTTTCCTGGCCGAGGCGGTCAAGCGCGTAAAAGCGGCTGGCTATACAGTGGTGAATGTGGACTCAACCCTGATTCTGGCCGCGCCCAAAATTGGTCCGCACGCGGCGGCGATCCGAAGCCATTTGGCGGATCTGCTGGGGATTCCTCCAGATTGCGTGGGCGTAAAAGCCAAAACCCCGGAAGGCATGGGGACCGACAACGCCGCGATTGCGCATGCGCTGGTGTTGCTGGAGAAAAGAGCCGTCAAGCGTGTGAGCAGAAAAGTCAGGGAATAGCGTTAGTCCAGGCGCGAGCGTTTTCGCTCGTGTAAGCAGCAGCACGAGCGGGACGCTCGCGCCCCCATGATCCTCCTCAACGGCGCGCCGCTTCCACCAGCGCCCGGAAGATTGCCCGCGAGCCCTCGTCCTCTTCTACCGAACGTTCCGGGTGCCACTGCACCGCCAGCACAAAGTGGTCTGGAGACGTGCCCTCGATGGCTTCGATGATGCCGTCCTGCGGGCATCGCGCCACAACGCGAAGTCCGTCGCCGATCTTTTCCGCTGATTGGTGATGACTCGAGTTCACCGCAACGGAAGGCGCACCTTCGCCGGCGTCTCGAGCGACAATCCGGCTTAGCCTGGTTCCGACATCCACCTCCACCGTATGCGCGATGGGCACGCTTCTTCCCGCCTCGTGATTGACCGGCGACTCGATGTGCTGCAAAAGCGTTCCGTGCCGATACACGTTCAGGATTTGCAAACCGTAGCAAATGCCGAGCACGGGCTTGCGCCGGCTGTAGGCATCCTGCAGCAGCAGTTCATCCACCGTGTCGCGTCTGGGATCGGCCGGGGCGGTCTTAGGGCTAGATGGGGCCTGGTACTTCGCGGGGTCCACATCGGCCTTGCTTCCGGGCAAGAGTACGGCATCGCAACCCTCGATCAGCTTCCCGACTTCCAAGGGTGGCTCGTCGAGCGGAACTCGCACCGGTTCTCCGCCCGCCATCGCGACCGCGTGAGCGTATTGCGGAAAGGCGCGCTCCGCATACTCCGCATCATCGGAGTGGGGTACAGGGATCGCAATGCGCGGCGGCATGTAATGATTGTAGCGCTATGTCAGGCCATGGCTAGCTAGAGCAGCAGATCTCCCCGATAGATGAGTTTGCCATATGCTGGACTTCAGATTGTAGGTTGCAGGGTTGGGATTCTGGACCTCAGATGTCAGCATTGGGGATCTTCAATCTGCAATCTAAAATCTGCAATCTGAAGTTTCCTGATCTGCCCTTACAGTGCTCGCAGCGCCGCCATCACGTTCTCGTCCTGTTCCGGGAAGACGGTCCGCAGGTCGAGCAGCACGCGGCCTTCTTCCACGCGGGCAATGACCGGCGGGTTCCCGGCCCGCAGGCGAGCGGAAATTTCGTCGGCGTTCAGGCCTTCGCGGGTCACGGCCAGCAGTCGGGTGGGCAGCACCGCCGAGGGGGCCGCACCGCCACCGATCACTGATTCGCCGTCGATAACTTCAATCGTCAATCCCGCTGATCGGATCGCAGCACCCGCTTCCACGCGCCGGCCAATCTCGTCTTTGGAGAAATGCATCATGCGCAACGCCGGGATTGCATCATGGTCATGCTTTACGTAGGCCAGCAAGGTGGCTTCCAGCGCGGCGTAGGTCAGCTTGTCCACGCGCAGGGCGCGGAACAGGGAGTTGGCCCGCATCCGGGAAACAAGATCGCTGCGGCCGCTGAGTATGCCGGCCTGGGGGCCGCCCAGCAGCTTGTCGCCGCTGTAACTGACTACGTCCACGCCTGCCCGAAGGCTGTCGAGCACACTCGGTTCGCCACTCACGCCGACGGATCGCAAGTCGAAAAGCGCGCCGCTGCCGAGATCTTCCATCAGCGGTAGGTTCCGCCTGCGGGCCAGCGCAGCCAGCTCCCCGAGCTCCGATTGCTCGGTGAATCCCGTGATCTGAAAATTAGAGCGGTGCACGCGCAACAACAGCCGCGTTCTTTCATTGATCGCCTGCTGGTAGTCGTCCACCCGGGTGCGGTTCGTCGTGCCTACTTCACACAGAGTGGCGTGCGACTTCGACATGACGTCGGGGATGCGGAACGATCCACCGATCTCGACCAGCTCGCCGCGCGAGACGATGACTTCTCCGCCCTCAGCCAGGGTGTTGAGCGCCAGCAGAACGGCGGCAGCATTATTGTTGACGACGATGGTGGAGATGGCGGCCGGCTGCTGCCCGTTTGCCCCCACGTGTTCACTCAGCAGCTTGCGAAAGAGTCGGTCCACGTGAACATCGCGCTGGCCGCGCTGTCCGGTTGCGATATCGAACTCCAGGTTCGAATATCCTGAGGAAGCATCACGGATGTGTTCCAGCGCGGAAGCCGCCAGCGGGGCACGTCCCAGGTTGGTGTGGAGGATGACGCCGGTCGCGTTGATGACCGGACGCAACGAATAACTCAGCGACTGCCGAGCCTGGCGTGCGATGGCGTCCGAAATTCCGGAGAGGGCGAGATCAACGGCAGCGGCGTCCAATCTGCTGGCCGCAATCTCCGCGCGCAAGCTGGCCAGTACGGCGCGAGTAGCGTCAGCCGCGACAGCCTGGCCTTCGCGGGAAATGATTGCGGCCAGATCGGCGCTGTGGAGCAACTCATCGACCGACGGAAGTTTGCGATAAAGATCGGCTTTGGAGGTCGTGGGCACCCGGATGATTATCCCATCCAGCGCGCTCGAAGCCAAAGGCTGTTGGAATGTGTGGGCCGGACCACGACTGGTTACGGAAAAACTCAGATAGGCCCCAACGGCGAACCCCAGGCGCTGAAGCGCGTCGCATTTCCAATGGCCAGACGGCACGACCAAGGTCGTGCCCTAAACTGCGCAGAGCCCAAGCTCTCCCCCAGCCTCTTCACCTCCGTTCCGCGAACGGAGGGCCGAAGTCTGAAGGCAAAGGTCCGAGGTCCGAAGGCCGACCTCCGCCCTACGGTATAACTATCCGGCTGCCGGCTTCTTCCGGGGCGGCGATGCCGGAGGGCTTCTCGGGAAATTGGGCCAGGAGGAAGTCGGCAAAGGCGCGGGATTTCGGCCTTCCCGAGGTGCGGCCGTGGGTCATGCGCACCATGAAAACCAGGGCGCGCAGCACTTCCGAGTCGCGCAGCTGCACGTATCCCATGTGCTTTTGCTCGGCCTCGCGATATTCCTTGAGCATGTTCTGGACCTCTGCCGCCACCGCCTGCTGGGCAGGGCTGGCAATCGGATTCTCGTAATGCAATCCGGAGTTGACCAGCGTTTCCAAGGTTTTTGCCAACGAGGTGAGGGCCGCGATCAGGTCGGAGTCCTTCAGGCTGCGGTCGGCGCGAACGCTCTTGGAAAGAGCGAAGCTCAGTCCCATGATCAGGTGTTCGCGCTGGTAAAGAAACTGGTCTTCGACTTCCACTTGTACGAAGAGGTCGGCCGGGTTGAGGTCTACCAGGCGGCGCGGCTTCTCATGCTCGCGGGCCTGCTGCAAATAAACGCAGTCACTGGGACAGTCCAGGGTCACCTCGCGCTGCTCGCCACAGCATTGCGGGCAAATACGGCCGTGGATGGCCGGGCAGAAGCGCTTTTCTTTGCGTTTCTCGCAAATCGCACAACTCACGGGGACGAGTCTCCGAAAGCTATTATGACATCAGGCCAGGCAAGGAAACCTGCGGGACAGCATGACGCGCGCTCACTCCTCCAGCGGTCAAATGGCCATTTTGGGACATCTACCCGCGCGATAAGGCGATTTTTTGTGGTTTTTTCCGGGTCCGCTATGAAGAAATCCGCATAAAATGGGGCTGAAACGGTACTTTTCCACAGAACGCTGGTATAAGATAGCGTTCACCGCAGGAAAATTTTAGCGAATTCAGAGGAGGTTTCATGGCTTCAGGCATGACCAAGACACAACTCGTCCGCCATCTGGCCGAGAAGATCGAGACCAACAACAAGACCGCCGCAGCATTCCTTGAGCACCTTACCGACACCGCCGTCAAAGAGACCAAGAAGAACGGCATCTTCGTGATCCCTGGACTGGGCCGGCTGGTAAAGGCCCATCGCAAGGCCCGCATGGGACGCAATCCTCAGACTGGTGAACCCATCCAGATCAAAGCCAAGACCGTGGTGAAGTTCCGTGTCGCCAAGGCCACCAAGGACGCTATCGCCCCCAAGAAGTAGTTTTCGTTTCTTGCTTTGTGCGAAGGCCGGCTGAAAAGCCGGCCTTTGGTGTTTTGTGGGAAGGTGTGGGGCGGACACTCTTGTCCACCGTTTTGACTTTGCTTTTGCCTGTGATTTTGACTTGAGAATCCACGAACCCAAACCGGGCAGCCTGCCGCAAGACTTGCCAAAGTCAAAATCAACGTCAAAGGCAGCGGACAGGAGTGTCCGCCCCACACTTCACTTCCCGTATTCGTTCTTTACCACGTCTCCGCCCTTCATGACGAACTTCACCCGCTCCAGCGTGGTCACATCCTGCAGGGGATCGCCGTCCACGGCGATGATGTCCGCCCATTTGCCGGCTTCGACCGCGCCGATTTTATCGGCCCAGCCCAGCAGGTCGGCAGCGTTGATGGTGGCTGCCTGAATGGATTGCAGCGGGCTCAGCCCCAACTTCACCATGACCGCAAACTCGTGCGCGTTCAGGCCGTGGGGATAGACAGCGGCATCGGTTCCGAACGCCACCTTTACCCCGCTGGCGAAGGCATGGGCCACGTTCTTGCGGGCCGCCGCCATCACCGCCCTGCCTTTGGCAATCATTTCCGGGGGAACGTGCACTTGCTCCGCGTTGGCCATAAACCAGTCGGCCAGATACAGGGTTGGCACCAGATAGGTGCCGTTCTTTTTCATTTCTGCGATCGCGGCGTCGTCAATGTAGGAGCCGTGTTCGATGGAATCCACACCCGCTTGCGATGCCCAGAGAATGCCCTGGGCGCCGTGAGCATGCGCCGCGACTTTGCGTCCCAGGCGATGCGCGTCGGCCACGATGGCCTTCATCTCCTCCAGCGTGTATTGCGACGCCTGGGGGTTGTCGCCGTGTGACAGTACGCCTCCAGTGGCGCAAATCTTGATCAGGTCAGCGCCGTACTTGATGGTCTCGCGCACCTTGTGCTGCACGCCTTCCACCCCGTCGGCCACTCCTTCGGCGGAGTAGTGGAAGTCGAAGGGCAGAAAGTTCTCATCGCAGTGTCCGCCGGTGATGCCGAGCGGAGGTCCACTCACCAGCAGGCGCGGACCGGGAACATCGCCGGCATCGATGGCGTCCCGCAGGGCGACGTCGCTGTAGCCCTCCGCCCCCACGTTGCGCACGGTAGTGAAGCCCGCCTCCAGGGTGAGCCGGGCGTTGTGCGCGCCGGTCAGCGTGGCGCGCGGCAGCGAAATGCCGAGACCTTGAGGCCCGGCGTCCTGCGGATTGCCGGTCAGATGGGTGTGCGCGTCGGTCAGGCCCGGCAGGACGGTAGCGTTCGATAGATCGATCAGGCGATCGCCTGACCCGCGGTTGGCCTGCGCAAAGGGACCGACGCTGACGATCTTGCCGCCTTCGATCACGATCGCCTGGTCGGTAAGGGGCTTGCCCCTGCGGACGTCCAGCAGCTTGCCCGCGTGAACAACCACACGGCTGGCGGGCTTGGCGGCAGATTCCTGCGCGGTTGCCCGGGCGCTTAGGAACAATGACGCGAGAACGACTGCGACAAGAATACGAAGTGCTGTCGTCTTCATTTGCTCCTCGTTGAGTTTGGCCTTACGAGCCGCGGAGCGGCACAGGAATGCAGCCCAGGGCGCAAGCCCTGGGTAAACCTTTGTGCTATGCACGGCGGCGTCCGTCCATGCCCCACTCTTTTCCGGCATCGGCGACGAAAAAAATGACGAACAGAAACAGCAGGGGCAAGTGGTGGAGTTCGGCGACGAAGTAACTCCACACAGGAATTCCCCGCCCGGGCTCCCACCAGGTGGCGAGCGTCAGGCTCAGCATGTGCAATGCGCCCAATACCGACGCCGGACGGACCCAGATCCCCAGCAGCAGGCATACCCCGATAAACAGTTCTATCACTCCGACCGCGTATCCAAAAAAGATCGCGTGCGGCAGCACCAGGTTGGCCAGAACTGGCTGGTAGAAACTCACTGCGCCATTCTCGATGAAGCCCTGAAGATATTGCTGGAACCCGCCATGGGTAAACTCGGAGCTAAAAACCTTGTACTCGCCGAAAAGCAGAAAGAAGACAGACGTGGCCATGCGAATGACGGCAATGGTTTTGGGAAGGGCGCCGGAAAGATTGCGCATCAGTTATGTAGTGTAACCGGATCTCAGGCTCAAGCGGGGTTCACCAGCAGCTGGCTAGCCCGCGGGCGACAGGCTTCAGAACCAGAACACCGGAAAGCTCAAATTCAGGGGTTAGCCCCCGGGGCCGTCATTGGTGACGTACTGTTCGAGCGAGTCCAGTTCGTGGCTGAGATCGTCGATCCGCTGCTCCAGCAGGTTGCGGATGGACAGCATGCCCAGCAGCTTGCCCGCATTGTCCACCACGGGCAGATGGCGAAAATGCCGTTCCAGCATAGTGGCCAGGGCCTCGCCCGGACGCGTGTCGATGGTCGCCAGTTCGACCGGAGTGGTCATCAGTTCCCGCACCGGCGTCGTCTCGGGATTGCGGCCCGTAAGGGCCAACTTGAGCAACACGTCGCGCTCGGTAAAGATCCCTGCCACCAGACCTTCACTGTCCACCACGCCCACCGCGCCGACATGCCGGTCCAGCATCAAGCGGATGGCATCTGCCGCGCTCACCTCAACGCGCACCGAAGCCACGTCTTTATCGCAAAGTTCTAGAACGCTCATAAAGGAACTCCTTGGTACAGTCCGAATCGGGAAACCCCCTGCCGGATCGGGGACTCGGCGATCACGGAGAAACCCGCATTATGACCTGCGCAATGGCGCTGTCAAGGAGATTCATCACATGATTTCCGTTTTTCGTGTGGGTCGGACACTCATGTCCGCCGCCTTCGAAGTTGATTTCCCGGTTCTCGATATTCCTCGCTGGCGTAGTGATAGAGATTTTGACTAGGTCAGATCAAGGTTAAAGGCGGCGGACATGAGTGTCCGACCCACACGAAAGAAATACAAGCCATCAGAACGATGCCATCATTTCGTGTCGTTCCTGAACACCCCGCCATCCTTCATTACAAATGTCACTGCCCCCAGCACGTTGATGTCGCGCAGCGGATCGCCGTTGACGGCGACGATATCGGCGTAGGCGCCCGGTACTACCATGCCGATCTGGCCCGCCATATCAAGCATTTCGGCGGCGCGTGACGTCGCGCTTTTGATGATCTCCATGGGCGACATGCCAAACTCGGCCATGCGGGGGAATTCCTGCGCCATCGGTTCCGTCCATGGGATGCCGCCGATATCGGTGCCGAAGACGATTTTTACCCCGGCCTTCAGGGCCTTTTGGAACGAAACTCCGTGCTCCGAGACGCGTTTGCGATCGCGCTGACCATTGGGCGTGTCGGCCGGGGCCCAGTCGTGATAATAGGGCGCGAGCGTGGCGCAGTACCAGGTCCCCTGCTTCACCATCTGTGCGATCTGCGCGTCGGTGATTTCGAGGCCGTGTTCGATCGAGTCGCAAGCGCCGTCCAGGGCGCGCTGCAAACCGATGCCGTTGTAGGCATGGCAGGCTACCTTCTTGCCCCAGCCGTGGGCTTCGTCCACGATGGCCTTCAGTTCTTCCACCGTGAGGGTGGGCTGTGAGACCAGTTCACCGTGCTTTCCCACCCATGAGCGATGAGTCATGTAAACCTTGATCCAGTCGGCGCCGTGGTCAAGCTGCTCGCGTGCCGCCTTCCGCGCCTCAACCGGTCCGTCGATAATCTGCGCGCCCTTGGGCATATCGAGCTCGGGCGCGTAGCCCTCGAGATTGTAGCCGCCGGTGGTTGAAATTGCGCGAGTAACCACGAACAACCGCGGTCCAGGGATATAGCCGCCTTCAATTGCCTCCTTGATTCCTACGTCGCCATAACCCGCGCCTTCGGTTTCAAGATCGCGCAGCGTGGTGAAGCCCTGCTCCAGCGCGCGCCGTGCCGCAACCGTGGCCCGCGCAGCGCGCAGGGCCAGCGGATACTTGAGGATGTTGGCATCGTAGCCGCCCTGCGCCGGATCTTCTCCCTGTAGAAAAATATGAGTATGAGAATCGATCAAGCCGGGCAACACGGTAGCGTGCGAGAGGTCGATGGTCGTAGCGCCCGCGGGTACCTTGGCCGCGGCAGCGTCCGAGACGCTTTCAACACGATTGCCGCGAACCACAATCACCTGGTCGCGGCGGGGCTGGTCGGACTTGCCATCAATGAGTACGCCCGCGCGGATGACGGTGACGGCCGGTGGCGGCGAGGTTTGGGAAAGAACGGACGAGATCAGAGTAATCGCAACAATCAGGCTGAGCAGATAGCGCATGTCCACCTCTTCGAGTACGGGTGGGCATGATACACCGCGGTCGTGTGGGACGGACAGCTCCTGTCCGTCGCCTTTGAGGTTGATTTTGTTTTTGATCTTTCCCTCGTTCACGGAGAACGTGAACCGAATACCTAATCCAGATCAAGAGCGACGGACAGGAGTGTCCGTTACCCACATGGCTTCAGCCGCCTATGAAAGCGTCGGCCTCGATCTCCACCAGCATTTCCGGCGAAATCAGCGCACTCACCTGCACCATCGACGTCGCCGGACGGATGTCGCGAAAAAACGCTCCATGCGCCTTGCCGACCTTTTCCCACTCGGCGATGTTGATCACGAACATTCGCGTGCGCACTACATCCTTCAGCGTCGCCCCCGCCTTCAGCAACGCAGACTCAATGTTCTTCAATGTCTGAATGGTCTGAGCGCGAACATCGCCCACCCCTACGATCTTGCCGTCCGGGCCAGTGGCGGTGGTTCCGGCCACATGCACGTAGGGGCCAACTTTGACCGCACGAGAGTAACCCACGATGGGTTCCCATGGCGCGCCGCTGGAGATATTGGTTCGTTCCATGTTGCCTCCGTAAATCATTGTAGCCGGAGCGCTGAAAGCCAGTATTTAGCAGCCAAGGACGGAGTCTGCCAGCAAATCACGGCGTGAAACCTTTCGTTCTCCTCAGGGTTCTAAGTAAATAGGAAATTTCGATTTGGGTGACTTACAAAAGTCACTTGCCTTTGGCATGGAGCTGAGTTTAAGTAGGACGGACGAAGGGCCGATGAAATCCCGCACCACTCGGGCTTTCTAGGAGGAGGTGAGATCCAGCAATGATTCCGGAATCGCATCCCTTGCAGCAGTTGTTCATCGAACTCGTGGGCCGGCACTATGCCGAGGAGATCGGTTTGCGCGATCCCCAGATCGTGAACTACGTCGCCCACCTGCTGGCCGAGTTTTGCGATGCCGAAGAATTGTTCAGGATCCACAACGCCGCGGGCTGGCCGCTGACCGATGTCGGTGAGATGCTGGTGGAATCGAATCCCGTGTTTGGACCGGCGCCTTCTTTCGACCGCGAGCGCCAGGTGCGCAAACATATCGGAGACTACACTCTTTTCTTTACCGGCATGTTTCCCGAGAGCATCAATCACTTCCGCCTGCGCCGCAACCGTTTGGAAAATTTCGTGGACTGGATCAAAGCGGGCAAGGAAAGCTACTACATTGTTTCGAAATTCGAACACTTCGAATACGCCAAAGTGGCTCCGCTCTTCGCCAACCTCTCGCAGAACTTCGAACAGTGCGTGTACGGCCTTAACCTGGTAAAAAACGACCTGCAGGAAATGCAGCACCCGCTGATGCAGCGCGCCACCGATCTGCTGATGTAGGGTTTGTTGGCTGTCCTCCCGAGCGCGGATCGAGCCGCGCTGGCGCGGTGAGATCAAGTCGAGGGACTCCTGCCCGGCCGCGGACTCATCAGCTTATAAGGGCCTTCGACTCCGCGAAATGTTTCGCAAGCCAAACATTTCGCTCCGCTCAGGGTGACAAACAGTAAAAAAGAATTGTGGAGTCGCTACGACTCTCTTAAGCTCCAGCCGCTTTGCCTTTGCTCAATTTGTGGCCTTCCTTGGCCGCGTACATCTGGTGGTCGGCGCCATCGAGCAGGTCGTCCAGAGTTTTTCCCTCCGACCATTCTGCGACCCCGATGCTGAGACTCAACTCGAACTTCTCCAGGTGCCCGGCGCGGTTCCATTCGGCTAGGCCGGTCCTGATCCGGTCAGCCACGTGCCGGGTATCGGGGCATGAAGTGTCCGCCAGGATGATCAGGAATTCATCGCCGCCGTAGCGAAACACCGCATCCGAACCCCGCACGGAATGTTTCAGCAGGGCCGCCGTGTTGGCCAGCACCACATCGCCGGTCAGATGGCCGAAGCGCGTGTTCACCTCTTTGAAGCCGTCTACATCGATCAGCATCAGCGTGAGCGGCTTCCTGGAGCGGCGGGCATGACTCATGAACCGGCCGGCCATTTCTCCAAGGGACTGCCGGTTATAGATCTCGGTCAAGGGATCAGTGAAGGATTGCTGCTGCACCAGTTCCTGCTGAATGGTGCGCGAGATCAACTCTTCGCGGAGGCGGCGGATTTCCATACGCCGCGACACCAGATAGGTGTTGAGCAGGGTCAACAAAACCACCAGCCCCAACACCAGGGGACGTGACACACTGATTTCAAAGTGAATGTTGCCTTGCTTGAGAAAAGCCGCGGGGAAAAGCACTGCGCACAGCCCGGCACCGACCAGCAGGCCGGTCAGGGACACGATCAGCCACAGTTCTCCATCGCGCTTTTCAAGCTGCGAGAGTTGTTGGCTGACCCGGGCTAGAACGCTTTCGGTTTGTCTATGCATCCTCAACCGCCTTAGCCATATCGACCTAGCGCCACAGTTTAACTTCTTATAGTGTTCCTCGCCCCGGTACGAAAGTAACGAAAGAACGAGCAAATACGCCGTGTGGGCAATGCCTTCGACACCGACAAGGCTGTGAGGCGGGAATTTAGCCAAACGCAGTTGGTGGTTGCCGCGGCGCTATGCGAAACTGTTGACCGACGCCTACCGGGCCCTTAGCTCAGCGGTTAGCGCAGTGGACTCATAATCGACTCACCTGCAAACACATGTTTTATAAGTCGAAAAACACACCGAGTTTTCAATGGTTTGAAAAATTGAAGGCAGTCCGAAGCGGTCAAAAAGTAAAGACAGGTGGGGATAAGGCTCGGAAGGTGCCTGCCGACTGGCCGAGTGGTGACCGGCATGAAGACGGCGTGAGCCCAGTGCAGGGTCTTGTGTGGAACGTGGGAACCTCTGGCCTCGATGGGAAGGGAGAAATCCAAGTGGAGGACCCACGAGGATGAGCGTACCGATGCGAGGCAGAGGGACGGATGGGCTCGTCGTAGTGAAAAAGCCTGGTAATGCAGAATGGAGCGGGAGATCACACCGTATATGCGCACGCGGGACAGTGCTCTCAACAAGAACAACCCACTCTACGGTCCCGAACGTTTCATCTTTGTTCCCGAAAGCAACCGCTATCTCTGTCCCTCAGGTCAGCCACTCAACTTCGTCCTTTCCCTCGCTGCACCCTCCTTACACAGCACCAACAGCGCTTCCGAGCAACCCTTTTTCAACACCCACAGGCGACTACACCAACTATCCGCTCAAACGGAGTGCTGGACTGGCGACGGGCTCAGACGCCCCCGGGGTTTACGTCACCAACTTTCTGTCCTGGCGGTAGGCGACCCGTGAAGGGTCTGTTTACAGCCCCCTCAGACATCCCGCCTCCTCGGGATAAATGGGGTCCAGCGCACGAGTTCTTTAATTCCCACCTAAGAAACGGGTCTCAACTCCGAAGGCGGTACTTCTCACCGCGGGAATTCCACGAGTTTAGGCTTAGCGCCAGGGGGGTGGCGTTTTGCTAGATGGGTCCCATCTACCCAAACGTGGGAAATGAAATTTTTGAACGCGGAGTTCACCACGACTCGGTGGTTGTTGTTGTAATGACGATATTAGTGCGCCGGGATAAACCGGTATGAAGCAGAGAATGCAAAATTCTTACGAGAAAGGAGTAGGTGCAGCGATGCTAGCTGATGTTCCAGCGGGTGAAAGTCCCGCCGGTGGAACTTGCTCAGTTGCCACCGTAGTTATATCCAGCGGCGGGAAGGGCGACCGACCCGTCGAAAGCCTGGAAGTAAAAGCCACCGTTGGCTGGGAGAAATACCCGGTCAGATCCGCCAGGGTGGCAAGCAACTTGGCAGGCCGTAGTGAATAGCGAACCGGTGAAGCCGCGAAAGTTCGTCCCATCTGAAGCGGATGATGGGGTTTCTTGGGAGTGCCGAGCCGTTCTACTTCCACACCCGCGTCTCGTCGCCGTGCAGCAAATCCGGCAGCACCCGCGAATCCGCCACATGCGCCGGCGTCGCCACCACCGCATGAATCAACTTACTCTTACTATCCACGCCCACGTGCGCCTTCATCCCGAAGTACCACTGCTTCCCTTTGCGCGTCTGGTGCATCTCCGGATCGCGCTTCTGCTCGCGGTTCTTGGTCGAACTCGGAGCGTGCACGATCGTTGCATCCACGATCGTTCCCGTGCCGATGCGCAGCCCCCGCTCTTGTAAGTGCTCCTGCACCCGCTCGAAGATGCGCGCCCCCAAATCATGCTCCTCCAGTAAGTGGCGGAACTTGCACACCGTCGTCTCATCCGGCACCGGCTCGCGCCCCAGATCGATGTCCACAAAGCTGCGTAGCGACACCGATTCATACAGCGCTTCTTCCACCGCCGGGTCCGACAGGTTGAACCACTGCTGCAGAAAATAAATCCGCAGCATGCGCCCCACTCCCACCGGTGGACGCCCCGGCCCCGCCTTCGGATACACCGGCTCGATCAAAGCGCACAACTCCGCCCACGGCACCACCTGCTCCATCTCTTCCAAAAATTCCGCCCGCCGCGTCTTCTTCGTATACCGTTCAAACCCGCTGTGCGCCGCCAGTGTCCGCTGTTTCATGCTCCGCAATCCTCCGATGCTCTCCGTAATCTATACTGAATCTCAGTGGAAATCGGAGAGCTTAATCAGAGTCTCCCTAATGAGCGCTCGTCCGGGTCCGGGCGGGGGTTGTGTCAGGAAGACGCGAAAGCGTCATGCTGTACGAAAGATGAAGGTAGGTCCTTTCGGAGCCGCCTTGTAGGAGGAGGCTTCAAACTGCCCTAAGCTGCTTCGGTCTCAAAGGCCGCGGTGGTGAACGTTAGGGTTAAAAGGCGTGACAATTCGATCACGTCATGTGGGGATAAGAGAGATGAGTGCAAACGATCCGCTGAAGAAGCGTCGAAAGGACTTAGGTGACACCAAAACCAGGGTTTCCCCCGTGTCCTGGGAGCAGCATGGCAGGGACCTACTTACTGGCCATGCGGGGTCCGGCGTACAGGCGGCATGACTCTTATCCGGGCTTTCGTACGGAACTTGAGAACCGGGTTGGTGATGGCAAGGGAAAAGGCACAAGTGGAGGACCCACGAGGCTGAAAGTACCGATGCACCGATCAGGGGCGCACTGCTTCGTAAGAGCGATGAAACGGGGTAATGCCCGTGGAGCAAAGGGAGCAGGTCACCCACGTCAGGTGGAGTCAACGGGTAACCGGAGGAACTCCTTGTCTTGATGGAAGGCGGCAGCCTTCTTTGGGTGGCACGAGCCGGATGAATCGAGAGATTCACGTCCGGATCTGTGGGGGGCTCGGGGTGAAATTCCCCGGGCCTACCCGGCGTACCACGTCGAGTGGTATCCCTACCGCGATCGCCAGCTAAGACTAGATCTCACTGACCCGTGGGCATTGTAGGGCCACCCTCCTTCGTCGGCCAACCGACCAAATGGCTGCCTCCCGAACTTACGCCGCCGAAAAGCATTATTAGCTAGAAACCAAGGGGTTTGCATGCGGAATCGTCACTCAGTGCCCTGAAGTAACAAGCGCGCAGACCGCGCGATTTTCGAACATTTAAGAAGCATTGGCGAGAAATGCCTAGGGTGTCTGAAGCGGTGGCTTATCCGCTGAGGAGACGCTCTATGAACAAATTCTTTCGCCTAGTTCTCGCAACACTGTTACTGGTTGGGGCTGCTTCAACTGCTTCAAAAGCTGACGGCGGGTCACCGATGCCCACATGCTCACCGGGGCGCTGTAAGTAGCACGTCGCTGCCGAGTGCTGAAATAGATTTTCTAGTACCCCTTGTGGGCCGACTGGATCGCGAGTAGTCTTCCAGGGCGGCCCATGAGTATTTCCCACGTCGCAACAATAGCCTTGTGGTTGCTCCCGCTTGTGCTCCAGGCTGCCATTGCGGTTGTCATGCTTTGGCGCGGTCTGGTGACAATATTCCCAATCTTCTTTAGCTATACGGTTCTGGTTCTATCTCGGGAGATCGCCCTATTATTCCTTCGGTACCCGGGAGATCTTTACGCACTCGTCTACTGGTGCGGTGAAGCGCTCGCCGTTTTGCTGGGACTGGGGGTGATCTTTGAGACGGCAAGGCATCTGTTCGTGCCCTATCCATTTCTGAGAATTCTTATGAAGGTGCTTTGGATTGTAGGCGCGATTGCCGGGGTCACAGCTCTGATAATGCTAGTTCTTACAAGTGGGGGGACAGGTGCAGACCGGATTTTTGAATTTATCCTTCGAGCCGAGCGGTCCGTCAGATTTCTGCAGGCTTGCCTGCTCATTGTGGTGACGGCGTTCATGTCTCGCCTCGGATTGACTTGGCATCACTATTCGGTCGGAATCGTGGCAGGTTTTGGAATCTACTCGGCATTGGATCTTGGAGTGTTAGAATTCCGCGCCCATCTACATTTTTTGAGCGACGCCAGATTGGTGCTATTTACGTCGGTAGCATACAATCTCGCAGCCATCATTTGGGCTTCCTACTTTTTACGGTCGTGGCGCAGAAACCCGATAGAGCACTTGCCCAAGACTAATTTGAGGGAGTGGAATGAGACGGTAACTGAGTATGTGGACCAATGGTATCGACATTAGTAGTCCTGGGCGTCATCGCGGCAGCTTTAGCTCTAGCATGGTCGCTTCTCCGCAGTGGGCATTCAGACATACGCTCCCTGGTGAATTGGGAAGCACAAAGACACGAGATTGACATCCCGATCTTTCGGCTCTTACTTGACCGGGACGAGGTTCCCTAGTGTCCGCCAAGTTTCTGGTAGTTCGAATTTGTGGTTGTTACCACCATCTTCCGGCATGAGTCGGCGCACCCATCTCATCCGGTGACCCCCGTCGTCGAGAAGCGGGTTTTTACCGAATGCCCCTTCTATGGAATCGCCCCAAGGAACCGGTCTGGGGCGCGACCTTTGGCGTTGTCCCCAGGAGAGGGGGGACTTTGGAAGCAAAACCCTGGAGTAAGACGCATTCTGGATGTTGAGGGCATTCGGTTCTGCAAGCCGAAACGCGAGACTCACCGTTTCCTAATTTTGGGATTTCTCGCCAATTGATGAACATGTGATCTCGTAAAATTCGGTCTTTCGAACAGCCGTGTGTCTCCGAAGGTGGGAATGGCCGGATGGGCGGTAGAGCGTCGACGTACTGCGAATAATGAGGACCTCAAGGACCAGCAGGAGACGACAATGGAACGCAGTTCCAGACCGATTTCGTCTCGACCCGATCTGCGACGTTCAAGTCCTTTGCCCGATGAACCGGGGATCGCTCGGCGTTCGCGAACTCAACACAACTTTACAGAGGGTATTGAACCAACTCGACCCGGTCAGCCGAGCGTGGAGCGGTTCGGTTGGCGATTCCAGATAAGGGACCAGGTCATCCAGACGGAGAACAACTACGACAAGGACATCTTCAACGGGGACGTAGGGATCGTCGAGCGGGTCGATCTAGTCGAGCAGCAGGTCACGATCCGATTCGACGAGCGAAAAGTAAAGTACGACTTCAGGCAATTGGACGACTTCCATTAGCCTACGCGATCACGATCCACAAGTCGCAGGGATCGGAGTACCCGGCAGTCGTGATCCCGCTGGCGACCCAGCACTACATGCTCCTGCAACGCAACCTGATCTATACGGGGATCACGCGGGGCAAGCGGCTGCTCGTACTTATCGGGCAGAAGAAGGCGCTAGGCATCGCGGTCCGCAATGACCGTCCCCAGAGGCGGTATTCGGGGCTGCTGGCTAGCCTCAGGGGCGAGAGACGGGCGGGGATGGATTGAGGGGAAGCACCCCGCCGTGAGGTGCGATAGTTGCTGCGAGCGAGGGGCTCCGCTCCGTCGGCTAAAGATCGTTTGACCGCTAATCGCTCGCTGTCTGTCCAGATTCTAGGAACTTAATCGCCCGCAATTTGTCTGCCGCTGTCAGTCGGGCGTAGTGCTGTTCAGTCGTGTCAGGATTTTTGTGCCGTAGCATCGCTTGAGCGGACATCACGTCGCCAAGGTCTTTGAGATGGGTCGCTAAACCCCTACGAAATGCGTACAGGCCGTACCAAGGGTACCCAGCAGCAATGACAGCAGGTTTCAATTCCCTTTGGCCAAGATTACGCAGGTCTACAGGTTTTTTGTCGCCCTTGCCGGGGAACACCCAACCCGAACGTCTGCTCCCTGATTTTGAATGCCACTCAGTTAACAGGTCAACCAACTGGCTTGCCATCGGCACGGATTGCTTAGAGTCAGCAGTTTTGGTTTCGGCTACGTCGCCCTCTACACAGCCTCGCACAATTTGCACGTGCCACATGTCGTTAGTGATCCTGAAATCTTCCCAACGAACAGCGATTGCCTCACTCGGGCGTAGTCCTGTGTAAAAACATAGACCTATCAGTGCGGCCCAATCGAGACGTTTTTCTCCAAGTGCAGCAATGATGCCCGTCGCCTCTTCTACTGAGTAGAATCCGGTTGGTTTTGATTTCTTGTACTTCTTAGCAGATTTAGCCGAGTCCCACGGATTGGAAGGGATTAGGCCGTGATGTGCCAGAGCGTAGCTGAAAATGCAGGAAGCGACTGCCCTGATATGGCTGATTGATTTTGCCGTCAGGCCCCGTTCCGCCAGCGACGTGAGATATCGACTCGCCATGACGGTCGTATAGTCTAGGAAGGTTAGCTTGCCAAAGTGAGCCTTCAAGTACGTCCGCCAAATCTGACCGTACGAACGAACTGTAGACCGACGCAGTTCAGACATCGCCCACGGTAGATAAACAATTTCGTAAAATCCTTGAATCGTGCGAATGTTTCCATAGACCGTGCCCGTGCCTGTGATGCTCTTGACTTCGATCTTCTGATGGAATGCAGTTTGCCGCTCGTTGATATCGAGCATCAGTCGATCACGGATTTGAAGAACAGCGTTTGAAAAAACCCAAGTTCCGTCACCGTTTTTGTGAGCAAAATGTTTGTCATCCTGCTGTGCGATGAAGACGTCTTTGCGAACCCGCTTTGTCTTCGGCCCGTCAGTCGTGGTAGTCCAATATTTGCAGCGTATGCTACCTGATCGACTGATATACAATTGACCGTTCTGATAGCGTGGTTTTTTCATGAAGTCTGCAGCGATTATCTGATGTTGTTTGTACGTACTTCGCTGAGCGAAGCAAGGGAAGGTAGACCCATAGTCTCACAGTTAACTGTCAATTTTCAAGGCCAAACTAGACTTCGGATTTAGTCTGTAAGCGATTGATTGTAAACATATTGGGCCCTTAGCTCAGCGGTTAGAGCAGTGGACTCATAATCCATTGGTCCCAGGTTCAAATCCTGGAGGGCCCACCAGCTTTTTATTCTCTTCGCCCCGCTCACGCGGCCTGCGGTTAGGGAGTTTGTCAATGAAGCAAGAGTGGAAACACGTTGTTTGCTTGGGGCTTCTAAGTCTTATTTTGGTGCCATCTTCATTTTTGCAGGCCCAAGATAAGTCCCAGAACAAGGTCGAGAAGGAGCCTGCGCCCATGAAACTGAAAGTGGGCGACATGGCTCCCGATTTCACCTTGCTGGCCTTCGATGGTAAGGAGCTCCGAAAAATATCGTTGCATGACTACCGAGGGAAAAACAACGTCGCCGTGGCGTTCTTCGTCTTCGCATTCACCGGTGGTTGAACCCGTGAAATGAAAGCTCTCCAGCAGAATCTCACCAGGCTGGAGGGTGCCGACACCCAGGTTCTGGGTGTGAGCATGGACAGTCCGTTCTCAAACTTTGCTTTCGCTCAACAAAACGGGATCAGCTTTCCCATTCTCGGCGACTGGGGAGGCCCCGTCACCAGCCGGTATGGATTGACTCAGAAGTTTGACATCCAGGGCGTTCCCATGGAAACCGCGAGGCGAGCCACCTTTCTCATCGACAAATCAGGGAAAATCATCAACGAACAAGTCGATGATGCAGCAGTGGACCCGACGAAAACCGTGGAGGCCTGCGAGCGGCAGAAGCTAAAGAACTGAGTGAATCCGCTGCATGGGAAGCAATTGTTTGTGGACCGGAAGAATCCTGGCGGGCCCACCAAACAAGTTCTTCCCTTCAATCTATTGGACGCGCTCCGGCAAGGCCCAGGCGAAGACCACTCCGCCGCTGCTGGTCACCACGTATTGGCGTTTGTCCAGTTCGTAGGTGATTGGGGAACTTTCCATGCGGACGCTGGTGCCGGCGTGCCACAGGGTCTTGCCGTTGCTCGTATCGAGAGCGAGAACGTTGCCGGTGATGTCGCCGGTGAAAGTCAGTCCCGATTCAGTGGTCAGCACGCCCGCGAAAGCATCCTTTCCTATTTCGTGGCTCCAGCGAATCTTGCCGGTCAGGTAGTCGATGGCTTCGATGACCCCTTTGCTCCAGACGCCATAGTCGGCGCCGGCCCAGCCGTAGGTGCCGTCGGCGGGCTTGGCAAAGTAGATCGACCAACTGGGGTGAGCGGAAACGATGAACAGTCCGGTCTTGGGATCAAAACTGGGCGAGCGGTAGTTGGTAAGGCCGCCTTCGTCAGGCGTGATCAGGCGGCCGTCCGGAGCGGGCTCTTTGTCCGGGTTGGGAATCGGTCGCCCCTGTCCATCCACACCGAGGGACCAGTTCACTGGCCCGTAGGGCACGGTAAGAAGGTTCTTTCCGTTGGTCCGGTCGAGCACGAAGAAGTACCCGTTGCGCGACGCCTGCATCAGCATCTTTCGCGGCTGTCCTCCGAAATCCGCGTCGACTAAAACCGGAATTTCGACCGCGTCCCAATCGTGAGTGTCGTGAGGAGAGACCTGGAAAGCCCAGGCAAGTTTCCCGGTGTCAGCATTCAGGGCCACGATGCTGCAGGTGTAAAGGTTGTCGCCGGGCCGCGTCTTGCCGGTCAGCACCGGCGTCGGATTGCCGGTTCCCCAATAGACCAGGTTCAGATCCGCGTCATAGGTGCCCGTCATCCACGTCATGCCCCCCGAGGTTGCATTCGGGGTACCGACCGGAGGCGTGCTGTCCCACTGCCACTGGGTCTTGCCGGTCTCAGGATCGACGGATCGCAGGAACCCGGCCAGGTTATCCATATCGCCGGAGACGCCGACGATCACATGGTCCCGCACCACCAGGGGCGACATGGTGGACCAGTATCCCTTTTCCACGTCTGCAATCTGGATATTCCACCGGACTTTGCCGGTCTTCGCGCCTAAGCAAATGAGGTGCGCGTCGGGAGTGATGAAGTACAGCCACTCCTTGTACATGGCGACCCCGCGATGTCCGATGTGGAGGCCTTTATTGGGCGGATAGGTGTAACGCCAGAGCTGATGTCCGGAGCGCGCATCCACCGCCCAGACGTTGTCTGGCACGGTGAAGTACAGCACGCCATTGACCAGAAGGGGCGAAGACTTCAGGGTTGCCTCCTGACCAGTCTGAAACGCCCAGGCCAGCGTCAGTGACGAAACGTTCTGCGGAGTGATCTGGGTCAGAGGGCTATGGCGCTTGCCGGAATAATCTCCGTGGTAGGTCGGCCAGCTGTCGGCAGGCGGGTTTGCAATCGTCGCGGGATCAAGGCCCTGCGCCAGAAGGCGGCCGGAAGCCAGGAAAGTCAGCGTGAACACAAAGAGACGAAATGCTTTATGAAATTGATTTATGAGTCGCAATCCGGTTCGCTCCTAGCGCAGGGTTTGCAGGTAGGCCATCAGGTTGTGAACGTCGGCGTCGGTGTACTTTCCCAGTAACTCGACATGAGCTTCGGCAGGCGCGTTGATGGTGTACTTGATCGAATTTGCGGGCCAGGACTGATACCATCCCGACTCGTCGGTCATTCCGATGGTGAACTCATCCTGATAGGAGAGTTTGCCGGAAACAGTCTGGCCGGACGGGAGAGTAACCGTTACGGTTGCCGGGGCGTTGTGGGGATAGAGCATCCGCTTTTCAAGTTCCAGTCCTCGATAGCGCTTGGCCACGCCGGCCAGATCGCCAGTGGGGGAATGGCAGGACGAGCAGGTTCCAGCACCATTGAAATATTGTTTGCCAGTCTCGACGTTGCCAGTTTGAAGGTCGCTGACCGATACGCCGCGGCGTCCGCCGGGCCGCGACTCTGACTTTTTCTTCTGGGCATGCAGGAAAGCGGCCAACTCGGCTATCTGCTGCGGAGGGAGCTTGAATGCCGGCATGCCGCTTTCGGGGCGTCCGTTGCGTACGACTGGGCCGATCTTGCTGCCGCTCACGTCACTCGTAACCAGGTCTGAATCCATCAGGTTCGGTCCAGTTTCGCCGCCGAAACCTTCGCGGCCATGACAAAAGGCACAGTTCTGGCCAAACAGAGTCTTGCCCCGCTCCACCATCGCAGGTGGAGCCGACTGCGAGACAGGTTTACTCGGTTTCGTCTGCGCAGCCAGGACTGGGAAGGTGGTCAGCAGGACCCCGGTTATCAGCGCTTTCATTCGGAGCCCGAGAGTCGATGAACCTGCTATCGAACGTATGATCGAACGGACACGGCCCACGATATCCCCTTTCGACTACCTGAATGGAAACGAAGTCTAGTCTCCAGAGAGCGGGACTGCAACGGTTATGGCCTGAGGACTCCCCATTTCCTACCCTTCCGATGTACACTCTGCGGTCTATGGATAGACTATCGCGACGCACCATCCTGAAAGGCGCTCTCTCCGGAGTCGCTGTGGCTTCTGTCCCCTCGACGTCGTGGTCAGAGCAGACGGCCCCGGTACAACGCAAGGGCCGGATCAAGCAGTCAGTCTCCCGCTGGTGCTACAAGGATATTCCGCTCGACCAGCTTTGCGCCTACGCTGCCCAGATTGGCTGCAAAGGCGTCGACCTGCTGAATCCGGATGAATACGAAGTGCCGAAGCGCTACGGCCTGGTGTGCAGCATGGCGTACGCCGGAGGCGGCGAGCTGACCAACGCCTTGAACCGGACCGAGAACCACGCCAAGATCGAAGAAGGGTTTCGCAAAAACATCCCGCTGGCGGCCAAAGCGGGAGCGCCGAACGTAATCACTTTTTCCGGCAATCGCGCTGGCATGTCGGACGAAGAGGGCGCCAAAAACACCATCGCGGGGCTCAACCGCGTCAAGAAGATTGCCGAGGACAACGGCGTCGTCATCTGCCTGGAGCTGCTCAACAGCAAGGTAAATCACAAGGATTATATGTGCGACCACACCGCCTGGGGAGTGCAGGTGGTGCAGGCGGTGAACTCACCGCACGTCAAGCTGCTCTACGACATTTACCACATGCAGATCATGGAGGGAGACCTGGTCGCGACCATCCAGGCGAACATTCAGTGGCTGGCACACTTCCACACCGGCGGAGTGCCCGGCCGGCATGAACTCGACGGCACCCAGGAAGTGCAATGGGACGGAGTCATGCGCGGCATCGCCGCTACCAATTATCAGGGCTACGTGGCGCACGAGTTCGTGCCCACGCGCGACCCGCTCACTTCGCTGCGCCAGGCCGTGGATTTGTGCGATGTTTAAGGTCCGGCAGCCCGGGCGGATGTCCTAGCACCGGCGTAACCTGCTCCATCCGCCGGGGTTGCATCAAAATACATGCCATGCGATTCAGCGTGAAAAGGCTAGGGGCGTTGACTCTGTGCGGATTTGCCATCAGCACGGCGTCGGCGCAGCCACAGACTCCGGCCGTCCAGAGTTCGGACGCCGTTGCCCACGTCCGCCGCGAGGACGTGCGCCGGCACTCGGCCCCGGCTGTCTTGACCCCGGACGATGGGTTATCGGTAATTGCAGCCGCGCTTGACGCCCGCACCCAGGCGACTCGGCAGCATGATTGTTCACACCTGGTGCACGCCATATATCTCCAGGCGGGGTTCCCCTATGCTTACGCGAGTTCTTCCGATCTTTACGACGGAACTGACGACTTCCGGCGGGTGAAGCATCCGCAACCCGGGGACCTGGTGGTTTGGCCCGGGCATGTGGGCATCGTGGTCAATCCGGCGCAGCGGGTCTTTTTCAGCCGGCTACGTCACGGGCCAGGCGTCGATGCCTATGACGCGCAGCATTGGAAACAGCTAGGACAGGTTAGATTCTACCGTTACGTAAAGACTGCCCCCGCCCACGTGACGGCTACTCGTCTGGTCAGTCAGCGGCACAAATAAATAGCCTCTGAAATCAGCGATCGCGCCGCGGATCGATCCCACCCCACGCTCCCACCTTGTGAGATAATTTTCCTTCCCTGATCGTGAGAAATGATTGCGGGAAATGGATTGCGAGGAACGACATGGCTGAGCACAAGGTTTTCTGCGTCAAGCTGAAAAAAGAGCTTCCCGGTCTGGATGAGCTTCCATTCGACACCGAGCTGGGCCAGAAAATCTACGACAACGTTTCCCTCGAAGCCTGGAAGGGGTGGACGGAATTCTGCAAGATGCTGCTCAACGAATATCGCCTCAACCCGGCCCGCCGGGAAGACCAGGCGGCAATCGTCAAGCAGATGGAGCAATACTTTTTCGGTGAAGGCGCGGCCCCGCCCAAAGAGTATGTACCGCCAGTCCAGAAATAGTCCGTCAACTGGCAGCTGAGAACCGGCAGCTGACAACCGGTCCACCCGTTGTCCACTAGTAACCACTGCCCCATTTTGTGTGCAATTTTCATCACCCCGTAACATTCTTTTGCTAGAACTTAGGGTGATGAGTTCCGCCGTTTATGACACGCTCATCCTCTCCGACCTGCACCTGGGGTCGGAGATCAGCCGCGCGGAGCAGGCCACGCGGATGCTGCGGGAGAACCGTTTCCGGCGCCTGATCCTGCTGGGCGACATTTTTTCCGACCTTAACTTTGGCCGTCTGACCAAGCCCCACTGGAAGTTCCTCGGCTACATCCGCAAGCTCTCCAATCCCAAGCGTGGCATTGAAGTGGTCTGGGTGGAGGGGAACCACGATCGCGGGCTCAGCAACGTGATGTCTCACCTGGTCGGCGTGAAAGTGTACGAGGAGTATGAGTGGGAGTTCGAGGGCCGGCGTCACCTCGCCATTCACGGGCACCAGTTTGACCGCTTTGCCGTCAATAATCTGCTGCTCAGCGCCGCGGGGACGTTTGTGCATCTGCAACTACAGAAACTGGATTTCAAGGGCAAGGCTTTCTCGCGCTTTCTGGACCGCCTGAATGCCCGCTGGTTGCGGCTCTCCTCGAAGGTGGCCTCAGGCGCCATCCTGCATGCCCGGCTGCGCCATGCGGACCGGGTCTTCTGCGGCCACACTCACCAGGCAACCTTCACCGAACGCGATGGCCTGGCCTACTACAATTCCGGCAGCTGGACCGATTTTCCGCCCACCTACCTGACAATCGACTCCGACGGAGTTCGTATTCACGAGTACCGCGAGGCAGATAAAGACCAGGAGCTCGCGCAGGCTGATTCCGACCTAGCTAGCTGAAACCGCTGAGGAATCAGGATTTCTTGAAGAAGCCGAATACGAAAGCGTCGGCTGACGCCGTCCCGTTCGCCGGAGCACTCCTCAGCTTTCAGAAATGCAAAACGATTCCGGTGGAGAGCCGGAAATTGTTCTGCGTATTGCTGAAGAAGCGGGTTTGCAGCATGTCGCCTTGCACGCGCAAGCCAATTCCGTGAATCAGCCGATAGTCGATTCCTCCACCCAGAGCCCTGGCAAACGAAGTGTCAGAGTCAGAAAAGCCGGCAGCGCTCTCGTGTATGTGTGAGGCCCCGAACAAGGCATGCGCAAAGGGAGTAAATTTCCCTACCGACCCGGACACTCGCGGCCGAGCACCACAGTATTCAGGCCGGTATCGGCGCTGAAGCTCGGAGCGACAGGAATATCTTGCGAGCCATAGAGGCCGCTCAAATCAACCACAGATCCGATCCAGGGAAGCACTTTGCCTTCGAGCGGACCCGTTCCAACCGTTCAGGTTGGTGCGGCCGTTGGAAGAAAAGTCGGCGCTGCCATAAGAATATCCGAAGAAGACATTTCCGCGAGTCGGGATCTGGGCCAGCGCTGCGCTCGGCAGCAGCAAAAGAATGAATGCGATGGTAGTGAGTTTAGGCACAGAAATTCGCATGGCTGGTTAGATGTGACGTCGGGAACCGTGGTTGTGTGTGGGCGCGAGCATGCACGCTCGTGCTACGGCGCCACAAACTGAAGCAGGAGCGAGGACGCTCGCGCCTACATTGAATCGTTAGTGTTCGCGCTGAAAGCGATAGGGGCCGCGACCTTCGAGGGCGAACGCCTCCGCCACTTTCAGGAAGGCGCGGGCCGCGTGGGACAGGCTAGCCGCTTCGCGATAGACCAGGCGCAGTTTTCGGTGCAGGCGTAACTCACGTACCGGGATGCGGACCAGTTCGCCGCGTGCCAGTTCATTCTCCACACTGATTTCGGGCAGGAGCGCGACCCCGTTGCCCATGGCCACGAAGCGTTTGATGGCTTGCAGGGTGGGCAGTTCGATGTCCATGTGCAGTGGTGTTTTGTGGCGTTTGAATGCCTGGATCACCTTTTCGCGATAAGGCGAGGAGACAATGTGAGCGACGAATGACTCCGCCCCCAATTGCCGGATGCTGACCTGGGCCTCGCCGGCGAGCGGATGCGTCGGCGGCACCACGAAAATCAATTCGTCCAGGTAGACGACGATGGAGTGCAACTGTGGCTCTTGCGGATCGTAAGTGAGGACTCCCAGTTCTGAGTTGTGGCGCAGCACATCGTCGGGAATGTGGCTGCCCAGCGAACGCTGCACCGTAATGCGGATCATGGGATGCAGCCGGCGGAACTGCGCCAGCACCGGCAGCAGATAGAGCGCAGTAAATTCGTTGGCGGCGATGCTTAACTTGCCACGATGCAACTGGCGCAATTCGCCCAGCGCGCCGGTGGCATCATCGCGCAGATTGAGCAGCCTCTCGGCATATTCCTGCAGCACGCGCCCGGCATCGGTCAGCAGGCCGTCCCGTGAAGAGCGGTCAAACAAGGGCTCGCCGAGATCCTCTTCCAGCTTGTGAATCGTCTGACTTACCGCCGATTGGGTGCGGTGCAGTTTTTCCGCTGCCCGGGAAAACTTTCCCTCTCGCGCCACCGCGAGGAACACTTCCAACTGCCCCAGATCCATACGGCTTACCTTAATGAAACTAACCTTAGCATTAGTTCATCTTATTGAATAACTATACTCTAATAGTAACCTAAGAATTATAAGATTTGCTAAGAAAGCTTGTCCACGTAGCATAAAGCTCGCACTGCCGGAGGGTCCTGAGATGGAACGAGCCCGCATCACGATATTCGACACCACGCTGCGTGACGGCGAGCAGTCGCCGGGCTGCAGCATGAATGTGCAGGAAAAGCTGCGGCTGGCGCAGCAACTCGACCGCCTGGGTGTGGACGTCATCGAAGCCGGCTTCCCCATCGCTTCCGAAGGCGACTTTGCCGCCGTGCAGGCGATTGCCGCCACCATCCGGCGACCCATGATCGCCGCGCCTGGCCCGTGCCTGCACGCCCGACATCGAGCGCGCCTGGCAGGCGCTGAAGGGAGCCGCCCGTCCGCGCATCCACGTCTTCCTCGCCACCTCCGACATCCACTGAAGTACAAGCTCAAGATCTCCCAGCAGCAGTGCCTGGAGCAGGCGCGCGATTCCGTTCGCCTGGCTAAGTCGTTGTGCGCCGACGTGGAATTTTCTCCCGAGGACGCCACCCGCACCGATCACGAATTCCTGTGCCAGGTGCTCGAATGCGGTGGTTGAAGCCGGGGCCACGACCCTCAATATCCCTGACACCGTCGGCTACACCATGCCGGCGGAGTTCGGCGAGCTCATTCACACGCATTCGGCAGCATGTGCGCGGGCATCGAGAACGTGACCATCTCGGCTCATTGCCACAACGACCTGGGACTGGCGGTCGCCAACTCGCTGGCGGCAGTCGCTGCCGGCGCGCGCCAGGTGGAGTGCACCATCAACGGCATCGGCGAGCGCGCGGGCAACGCTTCGCTCGAAGAAATTGTCATGGCCATGCGGGTGCGGCCCGACCGCTATCCGTACGAGACCGGCGTGGCCAGCGAGCAGCTTTTTCCGGCCAGCCAGATGCTTGGCGGAAATCACCGGCGTTCCCGTGCAGCCCAACAAGGCCATCATCGGACGCAATGCTTTCGCGCACGAGGCCGGCATCCACCAGGATGGCATGCTGAAGAACCCGCTGACCTACGAAATCATGACGCCGCAATCGGTGGGCGTGCCCGATTCCAGGCTGGTGCTGGGCAAGCATTCCGGGCGCCACGCCCTGGGGCTGCGCTGCGAACAACTGGGATACCAGTTCGATCGCCGCGAGCTGGACGAAATCTATCGCCGGTTCGTGGTGCTGGCCGACAGGATCAAGCACGTGGAAGAACATCATCTGCTGGAGCTGATCCAGCAGGCGCGGAGCGTTACGGGCCGTGTCCCAACCCGGCACGCGGACTCGCCCGCGGCCGCCATCGCCGGGCAAAGCTATTTCTCAAGGCCCCTGCCGGCCGCTCCCGCTCCAGAGCCCAATATCGCATTGCATCCACCTGCCGAACATCATGCCGATCAGGAAGACTATCTCTGGGGCGTGTAGAATAGACGCCTGTTCGGCCGTAAATGAACCCGCGATTCCCATCTGCAGTGGCTGTGTCCATCCTCTGGGTGTTGTCGTTCTCGGCGATTGCTTCAGCTCAGGCCGCTCCAGCCCCCATGACGCCCGATCCTTATGGTCAATTCGGCCGGCCTGGAGGGGCTGAGACCTACGACACCCAAGGGTCAGTCCTGATGCTGACGGTCTACAGCGATACCGGAGCTCTCCTTGATCGTCAGGCGGTAGCGAAGCTCTCCAACAAGAACGATCAGAGCGTCATTTGGCGGACCACGGAAGGCAAGTCCGTAGCCACCTTTGAAGATGTGCCGTTCGGAGCCTATGACCTCGAGGTAAGCGCGGTCGGGTACCTGAGCGCCCACCAGGAACTGAAGGCGGACCGCGCGCTCCACAGTTATCACCTGGACATACGCATAAAGCCAGATCCCTCCGCAGTTGAGTTGAAGGCCCCTGGCACGGCGCAAATACCTGCCAAGGCACGCAAATTGATTAGTCGCGGGGTAACCGACCTGAAGTCGGGCAACTTGAAGTCCGCGCAGAAGAGGCTCCAGGCAGCTTACAAACTGGTTCCGTCCAACTCAGATGTAAATTTTCTGCTGGGATATCTTTCTTTCCAAAAGAAGGAGTGGGAACATGCCCAGGCCTATCTGTATAAGGCCACGACTCTTGATCCGGCGAACGTGCAGGCGCTCACTTTATCGGGCCGGCTGCGCCTTCGGAGTGAAGACTTTGTGGCGGCAAGGAAGGTACTGGAACAAGCAGTGGCGGCCGACGCCGAGCCTTGGATGGCACACTTCCTTCTCGCTGAAACCTACCTCCAGCTGGCCGAATTCGAGAAGGCGCGGGAGCAAGCTCAAGTCGCTGCGGAAAGAGCCAAGGGCGGTGGCAGCGTCGCCCAGATCGTTCTGGGAGAAGCTCTGGCAAGACTGGGGCGGGACCAGGAAGCAATCCAGGCGTTCAAGACCTTTCTGCAGGACACTCCTGGCAGTCCGACTGCTCCGGAAGTGCGCGGTTTGATTGCCGTCCTCGAACGGCGCGATTCGAATCCGGCTGGCGGTTCGGAAAAGGCGTCCACGGCGGCGATGCATTTGATCGACGACGGCCCGGCTCTGACCGGGGCGGGCGCGGGGCCTGCCCCAGGGGCGTTCTCCATACAGACCTGGGAACCGCGTGGGATCGATGAAGTACAGCCCCCCGTGGCCGCCAACGTCAGCTGCCCATACCAGAAGGTGCTCGACGGTGTGGGCGACCGCGTGAAACAGTTCGTGGACGATGTGGTGCGCTTCAGCGCCATCGAGGACTTGCTGCATGAGGAACTCGACGAACTGGGCAATCCCATCACAAAGGTCACGCGCCAGTTCAACTACATCGTGTCAATTTCGAACAACCGCCCGGGCTATCTTGCGGTGGATGAGTATGGCAACGAGAAGTCAGGGTCGGAGGAGTTCCCCGACCACATCGCGACGCGCGGCCTGCCCACACTGGCCTTCGTCTTTCATCCCGACTTGCGCGCCGATTTCAAAATCACATGCGAAGGTCTGGGCCAGTGGAACGGGCGAGCCACTTGGCTGCTTCACTTCCGGCAGCGGGACGATCGGCCCAACCGGTTTCACGAGTACAAAGTGGGCGAGCTTACCTACCCGGCTAGTCTTGAAAGGGCGCGCCTGGATTGCAGCGGACACGCTCCAGATCGTGCGCATCGAGTCCGAGCTGGTAAGTCCGCTGCCCAAACTGCAGATCCTCAACGAACATCAGACGGTGGAATACGGTCCAGTGCTGTTCCAAAAAACACACACCGAACTCTGGCTGCCCAAGAAAGCAGAGCTCTACCTCGATGTTCACAAGCGCCACTATTTCCGTCGAAATAGTTTCGACCATTTCATGCTGTTCTCGGTCGATTCGGAAGGCAAAGTTGGCCAGGTCAAACCCAAGCCAGCGCTGCCCGCCGCCGTGCCCCCAGACCCACAACCCCGCTGAGGACGCTTACATGGGTTTCCCCGCGCCTCGTTCCGCCATACAATAGTCGCTCATGCTGCTCAAACTCACCGCTCTTCCCGGCGACGGTATCGGACCGGAAGTTACCGACGAAGCCGTCCGCGTTCTGGAAACCCTAGCCGAAGTTTTTGGTCACCAGCTCAGCGTCACCCGCAAGCCGGTCGGCGGCGCGGCTCTTCTTTCCGCCCGGGACCCGTTGCCCGCGGACACGTTGCAGAGCTGCCTGGCTTCAGGGGCAGTGTTATTGGGCGCGGTCGGCGGTCCCTCGTTCGATAATTTTCCCGGTCATCTACGGCCGGAGAGCGGATTGTTGCGGCTGCGGCGCGAACTGGGAGTGTTTGCCAATCTGCGGCCGGCGTTGTGCTTTGCCGCGCTGGAAGATTGTTCTCCGCTACGGGCGGACGTCGTGCGCGGCACTGACGTCCTGATCGTGCGCGAATTGCTGGGGGGGATTTACTTCGGAGAGCCGCGAAGCACCCAAGGCGCTCCGGGCAATCGCGTGGCCATCGACACCATGCGTTACGGTGAGGCTGAAATTGAGCGCATCGCGCGGGTGGCTTTTGAGCTGGCGCGGTCGCGCCGCCGCAAAGTGACTTCCGTGGACAAGGCCAACGTTCTCGATTGCTCCCGGCTATGGCGCGAGGTGGTGACCCAGGTAGGGCAGCAGTATTCCGACGTCAAGCTGGGCCACCTGTATGTGGATTCGGCGGCCATGGCGCTGGTGGCACGTCCCGCGGACTTCGATGTGGTGCTCACGGAGAACATGTTTGGCGACCTCCTCTCCGACCAGGCGGGCGCCGTCGTGGGATCGCTGGGCATGCTGGGCTCGGCCAGCATTGGCGGTGCTGTCGGCCTATACGAGCCGGTGCATGGCTCGGCGCCTGATATCGCCGGGCAGGGCATTGCCAATCCTCTGGGCGCGATTCTGTCGGCGGCAATGTTGTTGCGCTATTCCTTCAAGCTCGAAACCGAAGCCGCCTGCGTTGAGTCGGCCGTGGCCGCGGTGCTGGCGTCGGGATCCCGTACCAGGGATCTGGCCCGCGCGGGAGAGAGCGTGCTCAGCACATCGGAGATGGGAAAGAAAGTTGCCGCCGCCGTCCGGGAGCGAGCCAAGCCTGCCGGCCAGAAAGCCGCCAGCTGATCTCTGCTCCCATTATTGAACTCTCCGGCGGGATTTCCACAAAGTTTTTTCGTTCGACCGGCTGCATCTCGGACCGTCGGGAGTAGGATTCACCCACCAATATTTTTCCGCCCGAGAGGAGGCAGAAATGCTCTCCAAATGCGCCAATCCGGGCTGCGCGGCCACTTTTCTGTATCTGCATCAGGGAAAGCTGTTCCGTCTGGACACCAGCATCGCAGTTGTTGCCAGCACCTCCGTAGCAGAAAGGAAAAAACCTTCGCGGCGAATCGAATTCTTCTGGTTGTGCCATCCCTGCGCCACGGAGTTGACGCTGGGTTACAAGAAGGAAACCGGCATCACGGTCGTGCCGCTGCCCAAGGGGCTGGCACGCGCCCAGACCGCGTAGAAATTAGGTGCGTGGAAAGTGGCGCAGGCGTCGCGCCCACCCATTCGGGCCGGCCGGAGGCCGGCGCTACGCAAGGCCTCACGCCACTTGGCGTTGTTTTTCCAGCATGGAGAGGAATTCCCGGGTAAGCTGCTCGTCCCAGTATCCCGATCGGGCCTCTTCCCGCATCGTGACGGCTGCCTGCTCATGACTGAGCGCTAGCTTGTAGGGGCGCGCCGTGCGTAGCGCGTCGTACACGTCCACTACCTGCAGCACCCGTGCCAGAAGCGGAATCTCACCCCGATGCAGGCCATCGGGATAGCCGCTGCCGTCGGAATGTTCGTGATGACTGCGAATGATGGGCAGCACCAGCCGCAGCGACTTGAGCGGCTGGCAGATGGTCTCCCCCGTAACCGGATGCCGCTTCATGATGGCCCACTCTTCCGGAGTAAGGTTGGTCCCCTTTTTCAGGATTTCATCCGGCACTGCGATCTTTCCCAGATCGTGCAGATACCCGCCGCGGCGCAGCGCCACAATGGACTCCGGATCCAGGCGGAGGTGACGTCCCAGGTCGCTGGCATGGCTCGCCAGGCGTTCGCAGTGGCCTTCGGTGTAAGGATCGCGCGCTCTCCACACTCAAGCCCAGCGTGCACAACACCGATTCCGCCGTCTCCAGTTCGTCGGTGAACTCTTTGAGCTTGAGCAGCGATTTGACCCGGGCAAAGAGCTCCTCGGGAAAGATCGGCTTGTTCAGAAAATCGTCCGCTCCCGATTCAATTCCCAGAACCCGGTCCTGGCGATCGGTAAGACCGGTAATCAGGACGAACGGTATCAGGCGGGTGGCGGGATTTTCTTTGAGTTCGCGGCACAATTCGTATCCTGACTTGCCGGGCATGACCACATCGGAAAGAATCAGGTCGGGAGGATGGCGAAGGATCTCGGCTTCGGCGTGGATTGCGTCGGGCACCGCAACCACATCATAACCGTGGGTCGCCAGCAGCTCCTGCATCAGGCCCATGATGTCCTGATTGTCGTCCACCACGAGAATTCTGGGCGGGGACCGTCGAATGGATACTTCGCCCATCTCTTGGTAAGACACTGAGCGGGCAGGAATGGTTGTCGGTACTTTCTGCAGGGGGCTCATCGTCCGGCCGGAGGTGACAGTCACTATTGTAAACGATTTCATCCGCCGCGAAACGCTCACAAAAGTTTTGTTCCCGTTTCGGAACAAGAAAATTTTGGTTGGTGTGTCCTGCACCCTTGTTCTGTGCGCCGGGGGACGCGTAGTTCTGCCGCATGCATCGATTCCTGTCTTCGACAATTCTGCTCGCTCTGGTATTTCCCGCGGGCGCGGCCTTCGGCGTTTCTAAGCCGCATGTCATAGGTTTTGGCAAATGGACCACAGTCAAGTGGTGCGCCGGAGCAGAAGAGGCCAACTGTGTTGACCTGAAGATGCGGGCCCTGTATGTGGACGGCCGCGCCCGCGAATTTACTCTGAGCGCAGCGCATGACATCACAGAACGGCTGTTCGTGGTGCGACGAGCCTTCCGGGTGAACGACAATCTGCCGGGCGATACGGCGGCCACACGTTGGGTGTGGCAGCGCGGAGGATGGTTGCTGGTCGACCGCATGACCGGGCCGCATCTCCGCCCTCGCCCTGCCTGAATTCGATCCCTATTATTTATTCCTTGGCCAGTTGGTATCGCGACTACGCCGCCTATTGCGGCGTTTCCGATGACGGTAAGAAGTTATTCGCCATCGTGTTCCAGGTCGGACGCCGCAAGCCGATCCTGAAGAAAGCCCTGGGCCAGACCGGCGGCGATGATGCGCCCGATTCAGAGTGCCCGGCGCCGGCCTGGGAGCGGCGGCCGGTCCGGGTCACTTTCGAGCCCGATGAAACCCGAAAGTCCACATACGCAGTGCGCGGACACGCGGCGGACCTGGTGAGCGACGAGGACGGGGAGGAGGAGAAGGCTTCGCAATAAACAAAGCGGAAAGGGCACAACTTCACTCGTGCCATAGTCAGGTCAAAAAGACTTCGGCTCTAGCTGCTGCGATTGATCTCTATGCCGTTCGCGCTGGAGAAAAAACAGGTCCCTCCACTCCGCTCGTTGCGCTCCGCTACAGTCGGGATGACAGGGAGGCGGATGTGGGTGGTGGCTGGGGGTGCGACCGGGCCTGACTTCTCCTTAAGGTACCGGTATCCCGCCAGCAGGAGCAGTGTGGTTGCCACCGCCAGGTAGTTGCGCCAGCGGGCGCGTGTCTCCGGTGGTTCAGAGAAGCTCCTGGCTAGGACCGCGCCCAGGGCTAGACCGGCGGCCAGGCCTCCGAGATGGGCGGAGTTGTCGATGCCTGGCGCCAGCCCGAAAAACAAGTTGTAGGCAGCGAACATGATCAAACTTTTGAGCATGGGCTTCAACGCCGTCTTCGAAATGGGAAGTTTTCCCAGATAGAGAACGGCGATCAGCCCGCCGGCAAGACCGAAGATCGCTCCCGAGGCTCCCGCCCCAATACCCCCCGGATGCCACCACAGGCTGGCCAGGCTGCCGGCGATCCCGCTGGCGGTGTAAACCAGCAGGTAGCTCCAGCGATCAAAGATCCGCTCGGCCAGCATGCCCAGGTTCCACAGACACCACATGTTAAAGAAAATGTGGATGATCCCGATGTGAACGTAATTCGAGGCGAGCAGCCTCCAGGGCTGATTCCCGAGCGATAACGGGGCAAAGTTCGCGCCCCACTTCACCAGTTGCGGGGGCGTAGGGGACAGGGGAGATACTCCCGAAAACACCATGGCGAGGAAGACAAGGACATTGATACCGACGATCACCTGGGTCAGCGGAAACAGCTGGCGGCCCCGCAACGCCGGGCGAGGCGTCACAGTTTCGTTTGAAGGGACCATGACACCCGTGTCGACGAGGCAGTCACGGCACAGAGGACCAGTATCTCCCCGTGAGGACGAGGGCAATTCGCGACCACAGCGAACACAAGTCGGCATGAAATCTCCAGGCACTTGTAGCGCCGGCATCTTGCCGGCTGTCCGGAGGGCATCCTGCCCTCCGCCGCCGGGACGGCGGCGCTACATTTTGCGCTACATTATCGTACGCACTAGTCTCCCATCGTCTCCACCGCCGGCATTTCCAGGGCTCTTTTCGCAGTCACCGGCGCGCTGGTGACGAGGGCCACCGAGGCCACCACAATCGCGCTGCCGGCCAGGATGTACCCGCTCACGCGCTCATGCAGAACCAGCCAGCCCAGAAACACCGCAACCACCGGATTGACGTACGCGTAGGTAGAAACTTTCGAAGTGGGCACATTGCCCAGCAGCCAGATATAGGCGGTATATCCGACCCAGGATCCGAAAACCACGAGGTAGAGCGTCGCCGCGATTCCGCGGGCGGTCCACACGGTTCGCGAAGGGTCGCCCAGGGCAAACGCGACCAGAAGGTTGGCTACTCCTGCCGCGATCATCTGCCAGGCGGTGGCCGAGAATGGATCCACATCGGATGACTTCCATTTCTTGGCCAGCACCGAGCCCAGCGCCCAGCTGAAGGATCCGCCCACCAAGCTGTTGGAAGCCCAGAACTGAACCCGTCCCAGGGCGCTGGTGGACGGAGAGATCGGGCCACAGCAACACCAGCAGCCCGGCGACTCCCATTCCCAGCCCGACCTTGCCTCGCCGCGCGATGTGATGATCGCCCAGCAGGAGGGAATCCAGTACCAGAAACCAAAGGGGGGTCACGGCGATGATCAGTGCCGCCAAGCCGGAGGCTACATGCTTCTCCGCATAGGCCAGGGTCAGGTTGCCGCCCAGGAGCAGCAGCACCCCCACAATCGCCATCTGCCCCAGTTGCCGCGGCTGGTAAGCAATCTTTCGCCCGCGCAGTCCGCAATAGGCGAGCATGAACACGCCCGCGATCAGGAAGCGTATGCCGCACATCAGAGCAGGGGGAATATGTTCGACCGCGATGTTGATGCCGAGATAGGTCGATCCCCAGAAGAAATACACCAGCGCGAAGGCAAGGATTACGGCGAAGCGATGCTGGCGCTGGGCGTGGGGCATGGGCGTGAAGCTAGAACATAGCAGACCAGGCGGAAGGTCACCCTGGTGCTATAATGTTTTAGGAATGTTGACCGATGCGCCATCAGAAGCCCAATTCGCACTTGCCGGTATGCTGGCTGCACTTTCTGGTGTGCCCGCGCCGATATCTGGCAGTGTTGCCCTCGCAGGCGCGTCCCAGCTTGTTCGGTAGCGACTAGTCTCCCATCCTCCCAAATAATGTGGCTTAAGGGCTGAATCCGCCTTTTTTCGGCGCGACCGCCCGCTGGCTGACGACCGAAGACTGACGACGACCGCTTTCGGAGGATCCAATGACCACCAAGACTCTTGCAGGACCCAAAATCAAGACCGCTCTGCCCGGCCCCAATGCCAAGCGCATTCTCGCGGGCGACGAGAAATACCTTTCGCCGTCCTATACCCGTTCCTACCCGCTGGTGGCCAAGCAGGGCCGGGGCATCGTGGTAACAGACGTGGACGGCAACGAGTTTTTCGATTTCTCCGCCGGCATCGCCGTGACTTCGACCGGACACTGCCATCCCGATGTAGTCGCCGCCATCCAGAAACAGGCGGGCGAGTTGATCCACATGTCGGGTACGGATTTCTACTACGAGAGCATGATTACGCTGGCGGAGCGACTGTCGAAAATCGCGCCCATGCCGGGACCGCACCGGGTTTACTACGGCAACTCCGGCGCGGAAGCGGTTGAAGCCGCGCTCAAACTGGCCCGCTACCACACCAAGCGGCAGAATGTGATTGCCTTCTTCGGAGCGTTTCATGGCCGCACCATGGGCGCACTCTCGCTGACCGCGTCGAAGCCGCAGCAGAAGCGCCGTTTCGGTCCGGGAGTTCCGGGCGTGACTCACGTGCGCTATCCCGACGTTTACCGCGGCTGCGAAGGCGGCGCGCAGGATGCCGAGGCCTTCGCGCTCGGCTGTGCGCGCTTCATTGAAGACAAGCTGTTCAAGACGACTCTGGCCCCGGAAGAAGTGGCAGCCATTTTCGTCGAACCGGTACAGGGAGAGGGCGGATACGTAATCGCGCCCACCGTGTTCATGAAAGAATTGCGCCGCATCTGCGACAAATACGGCATTCTGCTGGTAGTGGATGAAGTCCAGAGCGGGGCCGGACGCACCGGCAAGTGGTGGGCCATCGAGCACACCGGAGTGCAGCCCGACATCGTCTGCATGGCCAAGGGCATCGCTTCCGGGATGCCGCTGGGCGTAATGATGAGCCGGGCTGACATCATGGACTGGGTCCCGGGCTCGCACGCGTCCACTTTTGGCGGCAATCCCGTCTGCATCGCGGCCGCATTGGCCACGCTCGACGTCATCGAGAAGGAAGGCTTGCTGGCTAACTCCGCCGAGGTGGGCAACCACATGCTGAAACGTATGGCGGATTGGCCGCGCAAACACAAACTGGTGGGCGATGTGCGGGGCCGCGGCTTGATGGTCGGCGTTGAAATCGTCAAGGACAAAAAGACCAAGGAGTATGGCGTCGCCGAACGTGACCGCATCATCGAGCTGGCTTTCGAGCGCGGGCTGCTGTTCCTGGGCTGCGGTCCGAGCACCATCCGCCTCGCGCCCCCCCTGATGGTCAGCCAAGACGAAGCCGACGTCGCAGTCGATGTGCTGGACGAATGCATCGCGCTGGCCGGTAAGCAATAAGTTTGTGTGGCGCGGGCGCCCCCGCCCGCGGCCTTTGACGTTAGTTTTTGGCAGCTCTCGCCAATCGGCGCACGCCTTTGGCCAGATCTAGCCTCCGGCGGAACCTGCTTTGCGGATAGACCGCTTTATCGGCACGGGACGCCGTCGCGCGCAAGGGCTCCTGCGCCACATTAGTTCTGTGTGAGGAATTTTCATGAACGCTGGAACCATCGAATTCATCTACATCGCTCCCGCCGCCACCGCCCCCACGCTGGCGGTGAAGGAGGCCATTGCCATTCCGGGTTCCGGGCTGGAAGGAGACCGCTACGCTCTGGGCCAGGGGACCTTCTCCAAGCCTGAACCGGATTTCGAACTGACGCTGATCGAAGCCGAAGCGATCGAGGCCCTCAAGCGCGACTACAAAGTGGAACTCGCGCCCGGCGAGGCGCGGCGCAACCTGGTTACACGTGGCATCGCACTCAATCATCTGGTGGGGCGGGATTTCCAGATTGGTGAAGTAAGAGTCCGCGGCATTCGTCTGTGCGAGCCTTGCGATCACCTGCAACGGTTGGCGGGACGCGAGTTAATCAAAGGGCTTCGGCATCGCGGTGGACTGCGGGCGCAAATTCTGACGCGCGGCGCGATCCGGGTCGGCGATTTGGTCAGCGCTCATAAGGACTAGCACTTGTGGGTTTGTCCTTGACACCACAACTTGGTGGAGCGAAACTCCGAATTAGAGAGCTCTCTAAATTTTTGCATGGATCACTACTCCATCCTGGACAGCAACCAGGCAGGGCTGGAACCTGCCCCGCCGAATCTCGTCCCCTCAAATCCTGATCGTTCAAGCATGCCGCCAAGAGCACAGACGGCGCCGCTCGGGCCGGCTGTGCGCGAGGCTTTGCGCTTTCCTGGCGAAGACGGCGGCAAGTCCCTGAGCGAGATGGCCCAGCGGGACCTGGATGCCACACTGCAGTTGCTGGCGGAGCGGGCACAATATATTACCGGCGCGTCTGGAGCGGCGATCGCGCTGCGCGAGGGCGAAAGCATGGTGTGCTGCGCCAGCGCCGGGCCTTCGGCACCCGAACTGGGAGCGCACCTGCAGATCGATTCCGGGCTGTCGGCAGAGAGTGTGCGGACCCGGAAGATTCTGATCTGCGAAGACGCAGCAAATGATCCGCGGGTGAACCGCGAGAGTTGCCGGACCTTCGGCATCGCGTCAGTCGTGGTGATGCCCCTGGTACGCGGGGAGGAAGTGTACGGCGTCTTCGAGCTGCTCTCGGGACGGCCGCACGCTTTCGAAGACCGGGACTACGTAGCTCTAAACCGCCTGGCTGAGATGATCCAGACCGCAGTGGAGCATGCCGAGGCGGCAAGGCGCGCTGAGAAGGAATTGGGACAAGCGGGGAATGCACAACCGGTGATTGGGAGCGCGATGACCGCCCAGGCTGGCGCGGTGGCAGAGCTTATGGCCGACTCGCGCAGCCATATTCTCAAAACAAGTTCTGAAGCGTTGGCGTCAGAGACAGAGATCAAGGCCAGACCCGCGACGGCGGCAGAGGAGCATGATGCGGCCCCGGCGTTCGCGGTGAGTTCGGCGGTGGTCGAGATGCCTGTGCGGGTCACGAACGCTCAGGAACATCAGGCGGAGACAGATCCATCCAGCCCGATTACCACCATCGCGTTCGGCAATCTCCGCCGCTGTGAAGCTTGCGGCTTTCCCGTATCCGAGGGGCGGAGGCTATGCTTGGATTGCGAAGCCGCAACCCCGGGCGCGGTCGCGACTGCCGATCCTACTCAAGACCTGTTTGTCGAACTGTCCGATTCCAACCCCAGCTGGGTGCGATCGCATTTGTATCTGATCGCGGCCGCGCTGATCGCCGTAGCTACGATCGCCCTGCTGGTTTGGCGGTTCTAGAATAACCGGCAAGTGTGGCGCGGATCTGTCCTAAGCGAAGTCAAAGGAGCCCCCGCCCGCGCCGGCCGAACCGCAAAGTCAAAAGCAGCGGGCGAGGGCGCCCGCTGCACACAGACACCCGTTCCCCCAGCTAGCGGTCCACAATCTTGCTTTTCAAGGGAGCGATGGCACCCACTACTTCCCCCTGTTCCCGGGCCGGTACTTCGAACTTGTTCAGCGTGTCGCCCAGGGCCTTGACGGCAATGGTCCAGTCGTTTTCTGTAATGTTCAGACCGGTGTGTGCCGTTTCCATATCGCGTCCGGTGTATTTGCAGGGGCCGCCCGTGGCTACGCACAGGAAGTCCACTACATGCTGGCGAACACGGGTCTTAGAATCGGTGCTCAGGCCGACGAAGAAGCGGCCCTCTTTGGGGTCAGTGGCCAGGCGGCCGAGAAAGTCGTCGGTGACCGCGGGCCAGGGCATCGTAGCCTCCCAGGCGCTTGTAGAGCGAGTCCTGGGCAGCGGCTTGGGGCGCGGCTGGAGGCAGAGGAGCTGCGAAATTGTTCAATACGCTGGCCGGGACGAAGCCCAGCAGCAGCGCCACCAACAGGGAATGCCGGAATGTTCTTGGCATGCGGATAGTCTCCTTCAGAGATGTGATTTCTTGGGTCCCACATCAAAATACGAGTGGAAACAGATTCCGGATTTAGAGGATTGTTGTCAACTGGCACGTGTGGCCGCGGGCGACTCGCCCGCGGTTCTTGACTTTGACTTTTGCTCTCGCGGGCGAGTCGCCCGCGACCACACAAGCCAACACCCACACACAACTACCCCACCTCCACCAAACCGTAAGTCTTCTGCCAGTGGGTGCGCATGTGGCGCAGGGCGCGATCGATTTCTTCCTTGGACACTTCCTGGTTGGGGCCGGCCAGCACAGCCGCGGCTTCGCGCTTGGCCGCTTCCAGGAGCTGGCGGTCGCGGATCAGATTGGCTACCTGGAAGCTGGGCATGCCAGCCTGGCGGGTGCCGAAGAACTCGCCGGGGCCGCGCAGTTCGAGATCGAGTTCGGCAATCTGGAAACCGTCGGTGGTGCGGACCATGGCGTCGAGGCGGCGTTCGCCATCTTCGGAAATCTTCCCCCCGGTCATGAGAATACAGAAGGATTTTGCAGCGCCGCGGCCGATGCGGCCTCGGAGCTGGTGTAACTGGGTGAGCCCAAAGCGCTCGGCATGCTCGATCACCATCACCGTGGCGTTGGCGACGTCGACTCCGACCTCAATCACCGTAGTCGAAACCAGAATATCCACCTCGCCCTTTTGGAACCGCCGCATCACATCTTCCTTCTGGTCGGCGCCCAGGCGCCCGTGCAGAAGATCGACCCGCAATCCAGGAAAAATCTTTTTGCTGAGCTCTTTGTGCATTTTGAGGGCGGCCTTAAGTTCGTTCTCTTCGTTCTCCTCGATCACGGGATAGACGACATAGGCCTGATGACCGGCGGCGACCTGTTTGCCCACGAATTGCCAGACTTCATCGGCCCGGTCATCGGAGACGCGGCGGGTGACGATGGGCGTGCGCCCGGGCGGCATTTCATCGAGAATGCTCATGTCGAGATCGCCGTAGAGAGTCAGGGCGAGGGTACGCGGGATGGGAGTGGCGGTCATGACCAGGACGTCGGGCTCGCCTTGAGTTGCCGAGCTTCGCTCGGCTGGGCGGACGCGGGCGTCCGCCCCTACGTGGCCGTTGCTGGCTCCCTCCCCTCCGGATTTCTTCATCAGCTTAAAGCGTTGCATCACTCCGAAGCGGTGTTGTTCGTCAACGATCACCAGCCCGAGTTTAGCGAACTCGACTTTTTGTTCAATCAGCGCGTGGGTTCCGATGACCAGCTGCGCATTGCCCTGGGCGATGTGGCGGCGGATTTCGCGTTTGCGGTCTTCCTCCACTGAGCCGGTCAGAAGCACGATCCGGTATCCGGCATTCTCCAGGATTCGCCGGGCGGAAAAATAATGCTGCTGGGCCAGGATTTCCGTGGGTGCCATGAGCGCGACCTGGTGTCCGCTTTCCATCGCGATGATGGCAGCCTCGAAGGCCACGATGGTCTTGCCCGACCCGACATCGCCCTGCAGCAGGCGCCGCATGGGGACAGGCTTCCCCATGTCGGAGGCGATTTCCTTGAGCACGCGCTTCTGCGCGGCCGTGGGATGGAAAGGCAGAATCTTCTTGATTGCTTCCCGCGCCCGGTTGTCCAGGCTGAACGCGATTCCGGTTTGTGCCTTCTGCTGGCGGCGTTTGAGCTCGAGTCCCAACTCCAGGAAGAAAAGTTCCTCAAAGATCAGCCGGATGTGGGCCGGAGTACGGGAGGCTTGCAGGTCTTGAAAACTCTCTCCGGGATCGGGCCAGTGGACCTGCCGCAGCGCATCCTGCGGCGAGATCAGGCTCAGGTGGCGGCGTACGGCGGCCGGAACCGGGTCCGAAAGCTGAGGAGAGAGATTCTCCAGAACGCCGTGGATGACGCGGCGGAACCAGCGCGGCGTCAGGCGGCCCTGACCGGTGGACTCGTAGATGGGGACGATGCGGCCGACTTCGAGCGAGGAGGCAGCCTTCTGCTCTCCCGCTTCGGCTTCGTCGGAGGAGTCGCCGAGAATTTCAAACTGCGGCTGCACCAGTTGCAACTCCCCGCCGCCACGCTCTTCCTCCACCTTGCCGTAGAGAGCCACCAGTTGTCCGGGCTTGAAACGGTCGCGCAGATAAGTAGCATTGAACCAGATGCATTTCAGACGGTTCCGCCCTTGCCCAGCCGTCATCTGAAAAATGGGCATGCGGCGGGTGCGGAACAGGCCCGAGGTGCGGACTTCCGCGATGACCGTAGCCATCTCTCCCACGCGCAATTCAGAAATTCCGCGCGGGTTCAGGCGATCTTCGTAGCGAAAGGGCAAGTAATGAAGCAGATCGTCGACCGTATGGATGCCCTTGGCGCCCAGCACCTCGGCCAGGCGAGGGCCGATGCCCTTTACGTATTGGACCGAGGTGGAAAGCTCCAGCATCTCAGCGATGTTAGCAGGAGATCGGCAGGGAGCATTTGGCTCCGGGTGGGGCAGGGCCTTGCAAACAAGAGCCATCCGCTGACTGAGGGGTTTCAGCCCCTGCAGTGCCTATCCGAAATGAACAACCGACCTCAGTCGAAAAGGGTACGGGCCTTCAATGCCTCAAACACCGGTGTCTAAACCGTGGCTGAGAACCTTCGTCCACTCCCTGATTGCCGTGCTGGCCGGAAATGCGGCTTATTTTCTGCTGATGCCCTTCCTGCCGCCACCAGCCCGGCATGTACCCTTCCGGACCGACCTGGGGTTGGCAGTGGATGCCTGGTTCTGCCTGGTCGCTCTTGGCGTCGTCAAGTTTTTCACTAGGCGAAGGCACCAGTCCAGGCCGAACAAGCAGTGAAGTTTCCAGCTCTTTCCCACGTTACTTTCGGAACCTCAATCCGGCCCCGCCGCGGGTTACAATCCGGCTGGTCCCATGCAGAAAATCGCCATCCTTTACGACGCCAGCCAAGCGGTGCTCTCCACCTTTGACCTGGATGAAGTGCTGCAGCGCATCCTGGTTATTGCACGCGACTATTTCCACCTGCAGAACGTCGCTATCTTGCTGCTGGATAAGGAAACAAACCAGCTTTGTACAAGGTCCCAGATTGGCGGCGAGCCGGGATTTGACAGTGTCCGGGTGAGTATCGGGACGGGGTTGATCGGCACCGCCGCGCAAAAGAAGCGTCCCCTGTACGTGCCCGATTTCAGCAAAGAAACGCATTACCAGCCGTGGGGAAAGAAGACTCGTTCGGAACTGGCCATACCGCTCATGGTACGGGACGAAATGGTGGGCGTACTGGACTGCCAGAGCGAAAACCCGGACCACTTTGATTCCGAAACCGTGGACTTGCTGACCCTGTTCTCCACCCAGGCTTCAATGGCTTTGCAAAATGCCCGCCTGTATTCGCTGGAACGCCGGCGGGCCTCTCAACTGGAAGCCATCAATGCGGTCGCCCGGGAAACCACGGTCGTGCTGGACGTGAAGGAACTGCTGGCGAAAGCCTGCCGGAAGATTCGGGAAGCATTCGACGTTTCTCACGTCTCGATGCTAGTCAAGGAAGACGAGGACCTGACGTTGCAGGCGCACTACGGCAACCTGACGTTGCGTATCCCGGAAGGCGGAAAGGTGCCGGCGGGAGCGGGTTTGTGGGGGCGGGCGCTGCGCGAGAGCAAGACCGTGATCGAGAACGAAGCGAAGGCGGACCCGGATTGCGTCGGCATTTATCTCGAATCGGCTTCCCGGATGTGCATTCCTCTGGTTTCCTTCGGCCAGACGCTGGGCGTCCTGGTCCTGGACAGCTCCCGGCCGGGCTCTTTCCTGGCGAGCGATATTCAGTCGCTGGAATCGGTGGCCGACATCTGCGCCACCGCGATCCAGAATGCTCACTACGTGGAGCGAGTCAAGCACCTGGCCTATCTGGACGGCCTCACCGGAATCTTCAACCGCCGGTATTTCGAGCTGCGCATCCAGGAGGAACTGGAACGGTCCCGGCGGTTCAACTCAGGAATGGCAGTCATCATGGTCGATATCGACCAGTTCAAGAGCCTGAACGATGAATTTGGGCATTTGCTGGGCGATGAAGTGCTGCGCCAGGTTTCCTCGATCTTTTCCCAGCAGCTCAGGAAAATCGATGTAGTCTGCCGCTACGGAGGAGAGGAGTTCGCCATCCTGCTCTCACAAACCAGCCAGCAGCACGCCCTGGGAGTGGCCGAGAAGCTCCGGCGACTGGTGGATAGCTGGCAATTTCCCGGAGTGTCGCGCTCGGTCACAATAAGCGCCGGAGTGGCCACTTGCCCCGATCATGGCAACACTCGCGAAGACCTGGTAAGAGCGGCTGATGCCGGACTGTATGCCGCGAAACAAGCGGGAAGAAACTGCGTGCGGGAGGCGTCACCTGTTATGTGTGGGTCGGACACTCCTGTCCGACGCTCTTGACTTTGCTTTTAAGCACTTGATCTTGCAGTTAGGCAGTGGAAGCAAGCTGGAAAACACAAGAAATCACAGCAAGAAACTCGCAGCAAAAAAATCAACACAAGAAAAATCACAAACAAAGGCAACTTCAAAAGCGTCGGACAAGAGTGTCCGACCCACACTCCGTGGCGTACTAGATATCGGCCTCGGGCTGCCAGAGCTTTTGGTTCTGCTGGAGTTCCAGTTCCTGGTCCTTGAGTTCGCGTTCCAGTTCGCGCATTTCCTGCTTCAGCTCTTCCTGGTGGTTGCGCAATTCTTGCGTGGCTTCTTCCACACTGGGTCTTATGACACGGACGGCGCGCTCGATTTCGGGCTTCAGATGAGCGATTTCGGATTGGACCTCGCTCAGATCAATCACGGCTTCAGCGTCGGTTTCAGGGGCTTCAAGGCTCTCGTCCATGTCGAGAAGTTCCGACTGGTTGCGGTCAGGCACGGTCAGGGTGAGGTTCTGTTCCTTCCGTTCCCGAATGATGCTGACGGTGACGGCGTTGCCCTTGCGCCCGCGGATGGCATGAGTAAAATCACCGCTGTCGCTGATGGATTCTCCGTTGACTTTCACAATCACATCGCCGGCCCGGAACCCGGCTTGCTCGGCGCGGCTGCCTTTTTCGACCGAGCGCACCAGCACTCCCTTCCCATCCTTCGCGCCGAAGAAGTCACCCAGCTGCGGGGTAAGATTTTCCACCATCAGTCCGCTGCGCGCGGAGGAGTGCACCACCACGATGGAGACCGGCATATCCATCTCGGGGACAAAAGGAGTGGCAGGGACAACGGGCATGGCCGGCATAGCCGGAATTGCAGGCATGGAGAACGTGATGGCCTTGCCTGGCCGGGCCAGGGCAAAAGTCTGTTTGCGGTCCGCCAGCTGGGTCTTGAGGGTCATCAACTGGCCAGCGCGACTGATTGCGAGGTTCACCGTGCGTCCCGGAGGAATCTCGCGGATCATGCGACGCAACTGCTCCACGCTTTCCACCTGGTTGCCGTTGAGGCTGAGGATCACGTCGTGCTCTTTGATTCCAGCCTTGCCGGCAGGAGCATCCTGATCGACGAGGGTGACCTCGACGCCGTGTTCTTCCTTCAGCTTCAGATCGGCCAGACGGTCCGCCGTGACATCGCGAGTGTCAACCCCCAGATATGATCCGCCGCCGAAGTCTTCGCTGGAGTATCCGAAGGCCTCGCTGAAGGGTTCCTGCGAACACAGCTGCCCGCCGTTCGCAACCGCAGCGAACATCGGTAGAATCAGTATGGCGAGGATTGTCGTACGCATGTTCGTTCCTCTCTTCATCTAAATCTTTGGCTGGTGGAGGCCGGGCGTCCTCCACTCGCCTTTCCCAGCGTCACCGGCTGGCGAGAAAGGTGATGTCACCGGTGGTAGTCCGCACTTTCAGCGTCGGGCCACCTCCGTTCAAGCTACCCTCGGCGGTGGCGGTGCCCGGACCCCACTCCCCTCCTTCAGTGGTTACTCGAATCTCGGAAAAATCGGAGCGGATGCGATGGCCGTTCGCCAGTTCGATGGACGCCCGAACAGTGATACCCAGGTTGGGCGCCAGGTAAACCGTAATGTCTCCGGCGGAAGTTTCCAGCACAGAATCCGTGCGCTCAGTTCCGGAGATGAACTTGGCTACGATACCGCCGGCCCCGGTCTCGGCCCGGGCCGCGGGTACTGCGTTGAGCGTAATGCTGCCGCCGCCGGTTTCAGCGCGCACCGCCCCGGTGGCCGAGTTCAGACGGATGCTTCCTCCCCCGGTTTCAATCTCCGCCGGGCCCGCGATCTCACCCAATTCGATGCTGCCACCTCCGGTAGTGACTTTCAGGGGTCCGGAGCAACGTTGCACCTCAATGCTGCCGCCCCCGGTTTCAAGCACGGCGCCCTGCATACCAGAGATCACCACCACGCCGCCGCCGCCGGTCTCAGCGTTGATCTTGCCCTTGGCGGAAGCCACCTTGATGCTGCCGCCGCCGGTGCGTAGTGTAAGTTCTCCGCCGACTGTGCCTACGTCGATGTTGCCGCCTCCGGTTTCTGCACTGATTGCGCCGCCGATGTCATCGAGGTGAATGCTGCCGCCCCCGGTTTCACCCTCCACCCTTCCGTTCACGCCAGTGGCGGTGAGATCGCCGCCGTCAGTTTCAACTTTCACCACATCGGTGTTGCGCGGGACATTGATCACGAATTCGCTGGAAGACCGGCGGGGCCTGCTGCCTTCCCATTCGGCCACCACCCAGGCGGTGTCTCCCCGGACGTAAGCGCTGATTTTGTAAGATTCGAATTCGCGGCGGGCCTTCTCTTCTGACGAAGCGTAGGAACGACTATTGATGACATAGTCGATCGTCTGCTGGGGGCCGCCCACCACTTTCACCACGCCTGAATCCACCTTCACGTGCAGATTTTTCGCCGCCATGGAGCCGGTGATCTGGCGCGACCATCTGCCGTTTTCCTGATAGACCTTGGCCTGCTCGTCAGGACGCGCTTCCTGCGCTACTGCCAACGACGATAGCAGCAGCATAAGCGCAACGATTTTGGGAAACGTTTGCAACTGTCACCTTCCGATCTTGAGCTTCACGACCAAATCTTTCCTAACCAATCCCTGCTCAATCGATCTCCGACATCTGCGACAACACATTGCGAGCCTGGGAGCGGATGTACAGGTTCTGATCGCTCTCCGCCAGCTTTTGCAGCACTACCCGCACGCTGCTGTCGGCGCGCACCGGCTCAAGCAGATGCAATGCTTCGGTCCGCAAACCGGGATTGGAATCGTTCACCAGGGCCTCCAGCACCGCATTGCGCACGCGAACGTCGTTCCTTACATAAGACCCCAGTCCCTCAATCGCCTTCAGCCGCACTCCGGGATTCGAGTCATAGCGCAAAGCATACAGAAGCGCCTCGCGCACCCGAATATCGTTCGGCGCCTGGGTCAGCAGGTCCACAGAATCCATACGCACGCCCGAGTTGTAGTTGTTGCGGGTAGCGAACAGCAGCAACTGCTGGATGCGCTGATCGTTGAGCGAGCCCTGCGCCTCCTGGGTGGAAACTGTGTTGTAGCGGATGCTGATCTGAGAGGAACCAGGCTGCTGCGAGATGGATTGAATGCCGGTGATGGAAGATTCTGCCGGAGTCGCGCTAGTAAGATCGACTGGGTTGCGGCCAATCATCACTTGATAGGTGGCCCCAATTCCGCCGGCGAAGCCTACGATGAAGATGGCCGCGGCCAGCGCCGGAGCCAGTTTGATGGGGCGAAGCCAGGCGCCCGGGTCGAACACCAGGCGCTGCCAGAAGCCGCCCTGTTCCGTGGTCTCGAGCTCTTCCTGCAACCGCATACGCGAGGCCGTCACCAGATTGGGAGAGGGCTCCTCCACCGGGAACTGGGAGAGCGTGGCATGAAGCTGGCGGGCTGATTTCAGTTCAGCCGCGCAATCTGTACAGCGCGCCACGTGCTGCTCCAGTTCGTAACGAGCGTCATCAGGCAGCTCGTTGTAGATATGCAGCAGAATATTTTCCTGGACCCATTCGCATTTCATAGTTTCACCCCTCCGCCGGGGGAGTGTGGGACGGACACTCTTGTCCGTCGCCTTTGATTTTGCCTTTGACTTGCTCTGTCTGCCGCCCCGCGGGCGACCCGGACGGGCGAGACGCCCGTCCCTCCATAAATCTTCTTCATCGCATGTCCGCCAGAGAGCCACGCAACTTCTGCGTGGCCCGGAATAGAGTGTTCTTCGCCGTTTCTTCAGTGGTATTCAAAATCTCGCCTACCGTCCGCAATTTCAGTCCCTGATAGTGCTTCAGTTCGAAAACCATGCGCTCGCGGGGTGTCAGCTTGTCGAGAGCGCGGTTGATCCGCGTCCCCAGTTCGCGGCGCATCAGGTCGCGTTCGGGGTTGGCGCCAGCCCGTCCGTCGGGGACCTGTGCCAGGACGTCATAAGCTTCGCCCTGCGCGTCCACAGCGACCGGCGCGTCTTCCTTGCGCACCTGCTTCTTCCGCAGGTGGTCCAGGCAGAGATTGGTCACGATGCGGTAGATCCAGGTGTAGAACGAGCACTCAAAGCGGAAATTGCCCACGCTTTTGTACGCCTTCAAAAAGGCGTCCTGATAAATGTCCTGGGCCTCGTGCTCCGAGCCGGTCAGGTGCATGGCCAGCCGCAGGACCGCCTGGTCGTAGTGCCGCACCAGTTCTTCGAAGGCGGCGCGATTGCCGCGCTGCGCCTCGCGGACCAGCAGCGTGTCGTCAATACGGCCTAAACTGTGCCCAGCCATTTGGCCCCGAATAAGGGGGTCCTGGGAATCGTTGCCTTGTTCCGCCCCGCGACTCGCGTCCGGATGCGAACTTCCGCGAACCGCTAGTTGCACTGCCCATGCATCGGCCGGCATCTCTCGTTGTCCTCGACTAAGCCGGGTGCCCTGCCGTTCCTCCCGGTTGCATAGCTATGGACGTGGCAGCAAAAGAACCGTGAGCACGAATTATAGGAGTTTGGCCCTGTCCGTGCATGGGGTTAGTCGGGTAGGGGCTGCTTTCGAAACAAACCACGTAGGCCCGGAGAGCCTCGTCCGGGCGGGCGAGCAACGCTCGCCTAGGAATTTTTGCGGACTCTAGGCGGGTGAGGGCACCCGCCCCTACGTGGATCGTACCTACTCCGTGGCTTCCTTCTCGATGACTACTTTCAGGTGCGTGGTCACGTCCTTGTGCAGCTTGATGGGGACGGTGAACTCGCCTACGGTCTTAAGCGGCTCGTGGATCTGAATCTTCCGGCGGTCCACGTCGAAGCTCTTCTTGGCCAGCGCATCCGCGATATCGCCGGACGTGACTGAACCAAAAAGCTGGTCGTGTTCGCCGGAGCGCCGGGTGAATGAAACCGACACCCCTTCGAACTGCTTGGCCAGGGCTTCCGCGCTGGTCTTTTCCTTGGCGGAGCGGCGCACGGCTGCCGCCTTCATCTGCTCGATGACCGCTTTGTTGCCCTTCGAGGCCTCGATGGCGAGCTTGTGCGGCAGCAGATAGTTGCGTCCAAAACCCTCAGCGACCTTTACCACGTCGCCGCGCGAGCCCAGCTTGGGCACATCTTCCTTCAGGATGACTTCCATGGAATGACTCCCTTTAGAAATTCTTTTTGCCACGGATTCACACGGATTTTCACGGATCAGATCAAGAGATAAAAAAATCCGTGAAGATCCCCGCAACTTCGTGGCCAGGTCTTCTTACGAGGCGCGTCCGGCAAACGGCAGCAGGGCAATATTCCGCGCCTGCTTGATGGCCAGAGACAGACGCCGCTGGTGCGGGGTGCACACCCCGGTCAGGCGCCGTGGGACGATCTTGCCGCTCTCCGCCACAAATTGGGCGAGCAGCCGAACGTCTTTGTAGTTGATGGCCTCAATTTTCTCCACACAGAACTTGCAAACTTTCTTGCGGCGAAAATATTTGCGCCCACCTTCCCGGCCACCACTCGGTCCGCCGGGACGCGGGGGACGGCGTTCTCCCCGATCGGGACGATCGCCGTATGAGGGCCGATCTCCGCCCGCCGGACGCTCCCCGCCAGAACTTGCTGTTGTAGTTGCTCCACTTTCTTCAGCCATAATGCTCCTTAAAATCAGTCTTCACTCGTCAGTCGTCAGGAAGCCAGCTCTCCATCATCTTGCTGAAGACTGACGACCGACGACTGACGACTGGTTTTACGCCGTGACCGCTGCCGTTTCTCCGCCGGCTTCTGCAACCGGGGCGGGAGGCGGGGTCTTGCGCCTGGCGTCGCGGATCGCCTTGATCTTGTCCAGGCGCTTTTGCTCCTCATCGATGCGCACGGTGATGAACTTGATCACAGGTTCGGTGACCCGCAGGCGGCGCTCGAGCTCATGAATCAGTCCGCCTCCGCCTTCCACCGTGAGCAGCACATAGATGCCGTCATGGAATCTGCGGACCATGTAAGCCAGGCGACGCTTGCCCATCTTCTCCACACTTTTCACGTTTCCGCCTGACGAAGTCACCGCGGTCTCGAGCGTGGAAATCAGTTTGTCCTGTTCTTCTTCCACCATGTCGGGGCGGACGATAAACATCAACTCATAAGTGCGATTCATTTTCTCTCCATCCGCCACGGATTCTCACGGATCAGCGCGTTCGTTGTTCTTGTTTCAAACTCGAATCCGCGTTCATCCGTGTAAATCCGTGGCTACTCTGCTTCGGGCTCGGCCTTCCGGTTGAAGCGGTTCATGGCTGCAGCCGGACCTTCCTTCAAAATTACGTTTACCGCTTCGGCGGCGTTGTCGAGGACTACATCCACTTTCTTGAGCTGCGACTTAGGAAAGGGAGTCAGCACAAACTTGACGCCATCCGCAATCTTCCGCTCCGGCGAAATTCCCAGCCGGATGCGCAGAAATTCCTGCGTGCCCAGCGCCGCAATGATCGACTTCATGCCATTGTGGCCCGCCGAACTGCCCCGCTGGCGGATACGAATCGTGCCCAGCGGCAAATCCAGCTCGTCGTAAATTACGATCAGCTCGGTCTCAGGGCTGATTTCATGCTTGGCCACCAGTTCACGAACCGCCATGCCGCTCAGGTTCATGAAGGTCTCTGGTTTCGCCAGCAGGACCTGCTGCCCGCTTATTTCTGCCCTCGCTATGAGCGCATGACACTGGCGATTTCTCACTTCCACGCCGCAATCATTTGCCATGCGGTCAATGGTGAGGAAGCCCAGATTGTGCGGCGTGAACTGGTAAGCAATGCCCGGATTGCCCAACCCGACAATCAGTTTCACGCCTGATCAATTTGCCTCGAACAAAACTGTCGAGCTGCGCTCGACTGGACGGGCGAAGGCGCCCGTCCCTACGCGGATCTTGCCAGCTACTTCTTCTCTTTCTTTTCGGGCTTCTCCGGCTTCTCGGGAGCGGCTTCTGCACCTTCTTCGCCCTCGACTTCCTGTTTGCCCTTCTTGATGACTTCGGGTTCGGCCGGGACCGCACCCGCTTCTGCCGCAACCGCTTCCGGTGTAGCCACCACTTCTTCCTTGACCGTGGTGATGTGGGCCACGGGCTGGTTGGCGTCGGTGATGAAATGGATCTTCTTCGCGTCGTAGGTCAAGTCGGAGACGCGCAGAACCTTGCCGAATACCAATCCGCTGACATCGGCTTCGATGGCGCTGGGAATGTCGCCGGGCAAACACTCGACTTCCACCTCGCGCATGATCTGCTCCATGATGCCGCCCTGCTGCTTCACTCCCGCGGCTTCTCCCTTGAGCACGATGGGCACGCTGACCGTAAGCTTCTGGTCCATGGCGATGCGCTTCAGGTCGATGTGCAGCAGCGAGCTCTTGATGGGCTCGTACTGCCAGTCCACGATCATGGCCTTGGTGCGTTCGCCGCCTTCGACCGCAAGGTCGAAAATAGTGTTGTGCCCAGTCGCGGAATTGAGAATGCGCGTAACCTGGCGGGGATCGAGGGTCACTGTCATGGAGTCTTTGCCGGCGCCATAGAGCACGCCGGGTATCTTGCCGCCCATACGCACCCGGCGGGCGACATTCTTGTTGCCCGGGGTGCGTGGTTGCGCTTCTAAAACGTTGCTTTCGGTTGCGGTTGCCATAGATTTTGGTTCCTATAAGAACAATCTGCTGACGGACGTCTCTTCGTGAATCGACTGGATCGCGCGTCCGATCAAACCAGCGATGGTAAGCACCTTGATTTTCGGTTCCCGCCTGGCGGCTTCGCTCAACGGGATGGTGTTGGTTACAACCACTTCGGAAATGCAGGACTGCGAAACATTCTGTACCGCTGGACCCGACAGGACCGGATGCGAGGCGCAGGCGTAAACCTGACTGGCCCCGTTTTCCATGAGCGCGGCAGCGGTCTTGACCAGAGTTCCCGCCGTGTCGATCAAGTCGTCGATGATCAAACAAGTGCGGCCTTTGACGTCGCCGATCACGTGCATGATTTCGGCCACGTTCATCTCCGAACGGCGTTTATCGACGATAGCCAGGGCAGAGTCCATTTTCTTGGCAAAAAACCGGGCGCGCTCCACACCGCCCGCATCCGGAGAAACCACCGTCAAATTGGGTAGATTCAGCCGTTTGAAGTAGTCCACCAGCACCGGCGACGCAAACAGATGGTCCACTGGAATGTTGAAAAATCCCTGTAACTGGGGCGCGTGCAAATCCACGATCAGGGCCCGATCGGCGCCCGCGGTGGTGAGCAGGTCGGCCACCAGCTTGGACGAAATCGGTACCCGCGGCTTGTCCTTGCGGTCCTGCCGGGCATAACCAAAGTACGGAATCACCGAGGTGATGCGCCGCGCCGACGCGCGCTTGAGCGCATCGATCATCAGCAGCAACTCCATCAGGTGCTCGTCCACCGGATGGCAGGTCGGCTGAAGCACGAACACATCCGCCCCCCGGACGTTCTCCTGAATCTGGACGTAAGCCTCGCCGTCGCTGAAGCGCGTGACTTGCGCCTGGCCACGAGTCAGCCCGAGAAAAGTGCAGACTTCGTCGCACAGCGCTTCGTTGGCCGTGCCGCAGAAGATCTTGAACTTGTCGTCCACCCGGCTGCGCTGGGGCTTGCGCTCAGGTTTCTCGTCGACGTTCATCTGGGCCTTCTTTTCGGTCGCTGTCGCAAGAGTTGCCATAGGGGCTTCTGGCTCCTAGCTACTAGCTTCTAGCCGTCAACCGCCGCAACATCTCCTGGCCAGAAGCCAGGAGCTAGAAGCTGGTTTTCTGGCTGGGCCGCTAGGATTCGAACCTAGACAAAGTGCTCCAAAGGCACTTGACCTACCATTAGTCGACGGCCCAGTAAATCAGTGTCAAGTTCCTAGTTTCTGGTAGAACGCTGTGCCCGCATTATCCTCTGGAAACTAGAAACCGGAAACTGGAAACTTTTTCCAATACTGCCGTCGCGTCAGGGTAGTGGTGGCCACCGCCGGTACGCCGTTGCGCCGTAGCCGGACCGCCGCCTTTTCCCCGGCTGCCCGCGACCGAAACAGACCATAAATCGCGGATCCGGAGCCTGAAAGCGAGGCATAAACCGCCCCGGCACGTTCGAGCACACCCTTGACCTCGCGCAATTCGGGATACTTAGGAAAGACGACCTGTTCAAAGTCGTTTTCGATCCCGGTACGGACAAGGTCGAGAAGCGAGGTCTCGGCCCGGCCCCTGCCTTTACTCACAGGGACACCGGATAAAGGTTGACCACTCAGCCGCGCAGAAACCGCGCGGCCGAACTGAATCATTCTATCGGAGGGGGGCGGGGGCGTCAATTTTGAGCCCCTTCCAGGCTGTGTGGGGACGGACTGTGTGGGGACAGAATGTGAGGGGACGGGTCTCCGACCCGTCCCGGCCGAGCGCAGCTCGGCAGTTCCCTCAGCGGCTAAAGCCGCCACATCTTGCGAGGCATTGGTGGCACGACTGAAGTCGTGCCCTTCCCAGTCCTGCCCTTGCTGGTCGTGCCTCTGTCCGTCGACTCGCTCCCGATCGTCCCCCTTCCGCTCGCCTCCTTCCCGGCTGTTTGCCCTGCCAGGCGGGGCCGAAGTCATCGCATCCCAATCCGCAAACGCCTTCGGAGTCGAGACCCCAATCTCGGGTGTTGCCACCACGCAGCAGACAGGCGGCGACTCCGGCAGCGGATAAACCTCTTCCCCGTGTCCCACCCCCAACACCGTCCCGCCCACCAGGAACAGAGGCAGATCCGAGCCGACCTCCGCCGCAAGGCGCAGCCTCTCCGCGCCCGGCAATTTCTTCTTCAGCGCCCGTTCGAGAGCCAAGAGGGTAGCCACAGCATTTCCGGAACCTGCGCCCAGACCGCCCTGCACCGGCAATTGCTTGTCGATCGTGATGGTCACCCGGCCGCGGGCCCGAAGCGAATCCATGGCGAGCTCCACAATACGGTAGCAAGTGTTCGTGTGATCTTTGGGAACACGCGGATCGCCACAACGAATCTCAATTCGCGTGCCGCGCCCGACCTGCACCCGAATGATGTCGTGCAAGGCAATCGTCTGATAGACGGTGCGCAGATCGTGAAAGCCGTCCGCGCGAAGAGCGCCGATGCATAGACCCAGGTTGATCTTGGCGAAGGAGCGGACCGTGACGGTCATGGAGTGATGATTGTAACCACAGAGGACACGAAGGACACAGAGGGTCAGCGCCCCGTTGACTTTTATCCGTAAGATCCGTGGAAATCCGTGGCCCGCTCTTACGTCCGTCTCTTGTGGTAAATCGTGAACTCAAACCCCGGATTCGCCGGAAACAACTCCGCTACTTTCTTCAACCGCTCCGCCATTTGTGCCGGAGCCAGCAGAGGATAATCGCGTTCGCGCAGGTCGTGGTAATCCACGTCGATAAATAACGACAGCAGATAAATGGAGATGGCGTCGGAGAAGCTGGCGGCGAAATATTCGTTCTTATACTTTTCCGCATCCGGACCGGGCTCGGTGGCCAGCTTGCGCGATTCCCAGGCGTCGAGCGAAGTCTCGCCCCGGGCCTTGTTCTGCACCTGTTTCCACACCAGATCGGCGAAAGCCTGCGATACTCCGGCCCGCTCCACCACGGCGTGGCCCACGTTGATATAGAACTCAAAAGCCACCGAGAACTTGTCATCCATCAGACGGGTAGAAATGAAAACGCACTGCGAATCGCCCAGGTCAAGATTGCGATGGCAGACCGCGTTGTCGCTGAGGGCCACGTCGTAACGGTCGGCAATCACGGTCTCGTCGCCCTGGTTCACGGTCAGCGGGACAAAGTAGTAGGCCTTGCGCTTCAGCGCGGTCGCGGCGGCGTCGGGCACAGCGGACACCATGCGCCGCAGGTCGGCTTCGGGGACTGTGATCTCGCCCGAAGCGGCATAACAGATGCCATTCGGAGCTTGTGAGACGGGGGTCAGACGGACGACCTCCGCCGGAGGACGCGTTATCGGCGGCGCGGCTTGCGGCATGGGATGTATTCTAGCGCACCGTGGCTAGCCCGGCCGTCAGTTCGTCAGGCATCAGCTACCAGTCCTCCCACGGCAGAATCCCGAGCCGCTACAATCGAGAGGCCATGTCTCCCGCCAAAGCGCCATCCCCGCTGGTCCGCTGGCTGCTGATTCCGGCACGCATAGTGCTGGTGAGCTTACTGTTGGCGCTGCTCGCATTCGCGGTGTGCCTGCTCCTGGGGATCCTGGGTCTCATGATCAGTGCGGCCGTGCGAGGCGTCCACTCCAACATGACGGTCGCGTACCGGGAGATTGCGTTTCCTGCCGCTGTCGTAGTCGGAGGGCTAGCGCTGCTAGCTGCGATTGTCATGGAGGTCCGGCACCAGCACCGGCAAAGGACCGACCCGCATTAAATGTGGGCGCGAGCGTCCCGCTCGTGCAACGGAAAAGCAAGAATGCCGGGTGATGAGAATTCTCTGTAGCGCAGCCGGCAGAGCCTGCCCTGAGCGAAGTCGAAGGGATGCCGGCGCTACCCGAACGCCCGCGCCAACATCGCTCCGTGCTAACGTAATCTCTCATGATTGTCGGCACCGGCATCGACATTGCGGAAGTCCCGCGCATCGCGCAGGCCCTGGCCCGCCACGGCGACCGCTTCCTCCATCGCGTGTTCACCGAAGGCGAGATCAAATACTGCGATTCCAAAGCCAATCGCGTGGAGCGCTATGCGGCGCGCTTCGCTGCCAAGGAAGCGGGCATGAAGGCGCTGGGGACCGGCTGGAACCATGGCGTGCGTTGGCGTGACATCGAAGTCTCCCGTCAGCCCGGAGGGCGGCCCACCATCACTTTCCACGGCAAGGCGGCTGAGTTTGCCGCCCGGCTGGGCGCCGCACATGTCGCGCTTTCGCTTGCGCACACCTCCGAGCAGGCGATCGCGCAGGTGATTCTGGAAACCTGAAGGTCAGGAGCAGACTTCATCTTCTGTTAGACTGGCCGCGTTTCCGGGCGAAACCTTTCGCGATGAGTGAGACATCCCTCCTGACCCCAACCAGCAACCCAGACCGATCTCCGAGTCGCGCGATGCTCTACGGTGTGGCGCTGTGCAGCTTTGCCGCCCTGCTGCTTGAACTGGCCCTGACCCGGCTGTTTTCCGTGGTGCTGTTTTACCACTTCGCATTTCTGGCGATTTCGATTGCTCTGCTCGGCCTCGGCGCCGGAGGCGTGTTCGCTCATTTGAGAAAGGACCGCCTGGCGCGATTCGAGACCCGAGCCCTGGTCTCGCGGCTGTGCTCGATCAACGCCTTAATTGTTCCGGTCGTGCTGGTGATCGTGCTGCGAATTCCGGTCTCGCTGGAAATCTCGACCGCGAATTTTCTTCGGCTCACCGCGATCTACCTGGCTTCCGCCGTTCCGTTCTTCATCACCGGACTCGAGTTCTCCGTCGTGTTTGCGCGCGAGGCCAAACACGTTTCTCCGCTCTACGCCGCCGATCTGGCGGGGGGCGCACTGGCTTGTCTGGCCATCGTCCCGTTGCTCAACTGGCTGGGTGGCCCGAACACCGTGTTTTTCACCGGCGTCTGCATGGCGGCGGCGGGAACCATCTGGGCGGTGGACCGCAAAACGCGAAGATCTGCCGCCGGACGAGCGCTGTTCATTCTGGTCATGATTGCGGTCAACTACTCCGGCAAGCTCTTCGATATTGTTTACGCCAAGGGAGGTTTTCGAGATTCCGCGTGGGTAGAGTTCGCGCGCTGGAATGCCATCTCGCGGGTGGAAGTGGATTCCCAGGGCAAGGGCAAGGCGATCGTGATTGACGCTGACGCGTCCACTTACCTGATGAACGTCGATCCCAAACATTGGCAGGGCGGCTGGGAGAGAAATCTGATGTCGGCGCCCCCCGCTCTTGCCAATGTGCTGCGCCCTCATGGTGATTACGCCATCATCGGCCCCGGCGGCGGGGTGGACGTGTTGCGCGCGCTGGGCAGCGGCAGTCCGAGCATCACCGGAATCGAGATCAATCCCATCATTGCCAACACCATCATGCGCGGCCGCTACGCGGACTACACCTTCCATCTATACCAGCAGCCTGAAGTTCATATCCACGTGACCGATGGCCGCTCGTTTGTGCGCAACGCCAGGCAGCAGTTCGACGTGGTGCAAATGACCCTGGTGGACACCTGGGCCTCCACTGCGGCGGGCGCCTTTGCCCTCAGCGAAAACAGCCTGTACACAGTCGAAGCTTTCCGCGAATACTTCGAGCATCTGAAGCCGGATGGGATGATCGCCATCACGCGCTGGGAGTTTCAGCAGCCCCGCGAAGCCCTGCGCGTGGTCGCGGTTGCCATGCAAGCTCTGCATGAGATGGGAGTGGCGAACCCCGCCGGCAACTTCATCGTGGTTTCGGAAGGTCATCTGGATGCGGATGGAATTCCGGTCGTGGTCTTGGCCAAGCGTAGCGCGTTCACTGCCGAGGAAGTGGACGAGGTACGGCAGCACCTGGCAGTTCATCCCAGACTGTTTCTGCTTTACGCCCCGTCCGATCCAGCCGCGACCACCATCAGCGTGCAGGAACACTATTCCGCTGGCGCCGAGTCTTTCACCCAGCTGATCCAGGCGAATGATCCCCAACATTTTGCGGCGCGATATCCCTACGATGTGTCTCCCGTCACCGACAATGCGCCATTTTTCTTTTTCACTCTGAAGCTCGACCAGATCCTCCATCCCAAAGCGTTGCAGCGCGGCATGGACTGGAAAAATAATCTGGGCGTGGCCGTGCTGGGGATGGTCCTGGCCATCTCGCTTCTGGCCGTGCTGGCGTTTTTGGTGCTTCCGTTGGCCATGGGGGCCCGGGGCCAGCAGCCGCGGCCGCTGCGCCTGCTCTACTTTATCGCCGTCGGACTGGGATACATTCTGGTGGAGATCGCTTTCATCCAGCGCTTCGTCCTGTTCCTGGGGCATCCGGTCTATGCCTTGACCGTGGTGGTGTTCCTGCTTCTGCTTTCCAGCGGTGCCGGCAGCATGGTCTCGCGGTGGTGGCTGGCGGAGACCAGTCGCGTATGGCTGCCGCTGTTGCTCATTGCCGCCGTTCTCCTGCTGTATGGCGGCGTGCTCCCCGGTCTGCTGGGACGGCTGGTGGGTTGGCCCTTCATGGCAAAACTGCTGGTAAGCGGCGGGCTGCTGGTCCCGTTGGGGTTCGCCATGGGTATGCCATTTCCTGCCGGTTTGCGGGCGCTGGCGGGCGCTGGCGCGAGTGAATTGCCGGCGGCCGAGGCAGACCAAACCCGGGGAAACATGGTGGAGTGGGCCTGGGCCATGAACGCGGCTTCGAGCGTCCTGGGCTCGGTGCTGGCCATCATCGTCGCCATCCAGTTTGGCTTGAACGTCACATTGGGCTCCGGAGCCGCGGCCTATCTGGTCGCACTCCTGTTGGCGACAACGTTGCGCCCAGCCCACCGGATGGCGTGATCCGGCGGCGCGGTCTGCTATTATTCTGGGCTAACCCGTGCCGGTGCCACGGAGAACGACCTTTGCTCGGGAGAATGCGTGCCTAGCCAGAAGCAGTTGAAGTGGTCTCAACTGAAGGTAGGGCTTACGGTGCTGGCTGCCAGCGTAACGCTTGCAGTCCTGATTTTCCTCATGAGCGGTACGGGTGGACTATTCACCCACAAGATCCAGCTGAAATCATATTTCGATAACGCCAACGGTTTGCGCGAGGGCGCTCCCGTGCGTCTGTCGGGAGTGGATATCGGCAACGTGACCAAGATCCTGGTGGTGCGGGACCGGACCAAGCAACTCACTCCGGTGGAAGTTACGATGAAAGTGAACACCCGCTACCTGTTCAACCTGCGCAAGGATTCCCTGACCTTGCTCTCTACCGCGGGCGTGCTCGGCGAGACCTACATCGACATCGACAGTTCACAAGCCAAATTGGGTCAAGTCCAGGATGGAGATGTGCTGCCCAGCCGCGACGTGCCGGACTTTGGCGACATGGTGCGCGCCGGCCAGGGCACGCTGCAGAACATGGATGCGTTGCTCAAGCGCCTGGATCGCATTGTGGCCTTCGTCGAGAGCGGCCAGGGTTCGGTCGGCAAGTTGCTGTACGATCCCACGCTCTACAACCGTCTGAACGCGACGGTGAGTGAATTCCAGGGGCTGGTGAACCAGGTGGCCCAGGGCAAGGGCACGCTGGGCAAGCTATTTTCCGATGAGGAGTTGTACCAGAAAGCCAATGCCACTGTGGACAAATTGAACCTGGTGATTGACGACCTCAATGCCGGCAAGGGCAGCGCCGGGAAGTTCCTCAAGGACCCGGTCCTTTACGAAAACGCTAACGCCACCATCGCCAATGTGAAAAAGCTTACCGACGATGTGAACGCCGGCAAGGGTCCGATCGGCATGCTGGCGAAAGACGAAGAATTTGCCCGCAAGCTGCGCAACACCATGGACAAGCTCTCCGCCATCTCGGATCGACTGGAGGCGGGCGAAGGCTCAGCCGGCAAACTGTTACGCGATCCGTCTCTCTATAACAACGCCGACCAGATGCTGGTCGAGACCCGGGGTCTGGTCAAATCCATCCGGGAGAACCCGAAGAAGTATCTGACCATTCATTTCAAGGTCTTCTAACTGTAGGCGCGAGCGTCCGGCTCGTGCCGGTTGCGTGTAGCGCCGGCATCCTGCCGGCTGTCCTGAGGGCATCTTGGCCTCAGATGAACGCAATCGCTTTCATTTCAAAGCCTTCCCATGTGGTCGCGAGCGTCCCGCTCGTGCTCGTCAGTTCCACTGGATGAAGATGGGCATTCCCGCTGAGGGCAGGCTGCCCCCAGGACAGCCGGCAAGATGCCGGCGCTACGAACTACGACGCTCGCGCCTACACTGTTCTGGTTGACTCGGCCTGCTCTTGGGCGTGGTAGCTGGAGCGCACCAGCGGTCCCGATTCCACGTGGCGGAAGCCGAAGCGCAGCGCTTCTTGCTTGAGATAGGTGAATTCTTCCGGCGTATAGAAACGGGAGATGGGGAGATAATCGCGTGAAGGCCGCAAGTATTGGCCTACAGTAAGAATATCCACGCCGCGAGAACCCAGATCGCTGAAGACTTCCAGCAGTTCGTCCGTGGTCTCGCCAAGGCCCACCATTACTCCGGACTTGGTCACTGTGGCGGGGGCAAAGGTCTTGGCCTTCTCCAGCAAACTCAGGGTGCGCTCGTAGCGCGCGCCCGAGCGCACTGACCGATACAACCGCGGCACCGTTTCGGTGTTATGGTTCAGGACGTCAGGGCGCGCCTCGAGGACGATCTTCAGGGCCTCATCGAGACCCTGGAAATCAGGAATCAGGACTTCCACCCGGCAATCCGGAACGAGTTCGCGAATCTGGCGAATGGTTTCTGCGAAAATGCGCGCGCCGCCCAGGTTGTCGTCGTCACGATTCACGCTGGTGACCACAGTGTGCTTCAGCCCGAGGGTGGCGACGGCTTCGGCCACGCGGCGGGGTTCGTCCCACTCAATGGGGCCGGGCTTGCCTTTGGGCACGGCGCAAAAGCCGCAACGCCGGGTGCAGATATCTCCCAGCAACATGAAAGTCGCGGTGCGATGGTTCCAGCACTCGCCGATATTGGGACACTGCGCCGACTCGCAGACCGTGTGCAGCCCCAGGCCGCGGGCCAGTTTCTTGAGATTGTGAAAGTTTTCCCCGACCGGGGCCTTGGCGCGCAACCACTCCGGCTTGGGTTGCCGGACAGCAGGACTAAGCTCGATCTGCACCAGTTGGGAAGTAGCCGCCATCGTATGCCTAGATTTTACATGTCAAGGTGGGGATTCCCCAAAACGCGCTCGGGGCGGCTCAACTGTGCTGAGTTGCTTTGCGAACTTTGCGGCTAATTTTCCAGGTAGGCTTCGATCCATTCCTTGATGCGCATACGGCGCTCGTCTTTGACGTCGAAGCGAACGCCAAAGGTCTTGTCCGGTTTGCGCCAGCTCACGGTAGCCCGCACCCAGATCCGAGGCAGAGTCAAGAGGGCAAACGAAACTTCCAGCGCCATACCAACCTGGACATCCTCGGGGCTTTTGACCGACATCCCTCCCGTACTGATCTCCTGGCTGGTGGCGGTGAAGCGGCGGCTATCGGCCGAGACCATGGAAATCTCGGTAATGATCGGGATGCGTATATAGCGGCGGAATTCGTGCAGCACCAGCATCTGGGTGGCGCGCACCAGTTTGAGCGCCGCCTGACGTTCGAGCGGCTCCTGGAAAACGGCGTTGACGCCGTATCGGGAAAACTTCATCGCCTCCTGGGCGCTGCCGCCCAGGCCGTAGATCACCATGCGGTTGTTCGACGCCGAAGTGCGCGCCGATTCCATCACCGGTACGGCTTCGGGCGTCAGCTGTACGACGCAAGCTTCAAGCTTTTCTCGTTGCAGCCGTTCCGGCACATTTCCGGCCATCACCACAGCTTCGATCCCGAATTGTTTGAAGCAGTCTGCCAGCAAAGAGCGGGCGGGTTCCCTGATGTCAACCAGTGCGACCCGGGCAGAAGCCTTTCTGCTGCGAGGAGGTGGCGCGAGAACCAATCCTGACGATTTTTGCATGGCGTTGGGGAATGCCTTGAAACTCCATTCTGGCCTCCCATCCGGCACTTGGCAAAGGGATAGAAGGCCAATACGCAGGTACCAAGGTGCCATTACCCAAAATGGACTGACGGAACCAATCTGGGCTTGCAAAGCTAAAGTTTTGTGGAAGTTAGACGACGGGAGAAAAAACGGACCAGGAGAAAATGTGGGCGCGAGCGTCCCGTTCGTGCAGGTGGCGGGGAGAATCGCTTAGGCCGATGTAAAAGAGCGACGGATTTCAAGGCAGCGAGCGCTAGAGTAGCGCCGCCGCCCCTGACGGAGGGCAAGATGCCCTCCGGACAGCCGGCAAGATGCCGGCGCTACGGCCGGCGCTACCGCAGTGCTGCAGAGCATGGAAAGCACCAAGTCTTCTTACGCCCCATTGGGGCTTGGGTGTTGCCGTCGCTAGACCCCGGGCTTGCGCCCGGGGCTACATTATTGCGCCGCTTCGCGGCTGATTGAATTAGCTGACCCGGAGAGTTGAGAGCTGAAAGCTGAGGGCTGACGACCGTACTACTCGCTCCAGCGCCGGAACAGCAGCGCCCCATTAGTCCCGCCGAAGCCGAACGAATTCGACATGGCGTATTCGACTTCCGCTTTGCGGGCAGTATTGGGGACGTAATCCAGATCGCAGTCCGGCTCGGGACTCTCCAAATTGATGGTTGGAGGCAGGAGTTGGTCGCGCAACGCCAGGACAGTTATTCCAGCTTCCAACCCACCCGCTCCCCCAGCAAATGTCCGGTCATGGACTTGGTCGAACTTACCGCCAGCTTGTAGGCGTGTTCACCAAACGCCCGCTTGATGGCAACGGTTTCGAGTTTGTCACCAATATCGGTCGAAGTGCCATGCGCGTTGATGTACTGGACCTGCTCGGGCTGTACCTTGGCGTCTCGCAGCGTGTTTACCATGACGCGGTAGGCGCCGTCGCCATTCTCCGCCGGCTGCGTGATGTGGAAAGCGTCTCCGCTCATGCCATAGCCCATGACTTCGGCCAGGATGCGGGCCCCGCGGCGGCGGGCAAACTCCAATTCTTCCAGCACCAGGATGCCGGCGCCCTCGCCAATCACAAATCCGTCGCGTCCCGAGTCCCAGGGGCGGCTGGCTTTTTCGGGATCGTCATTCCGGGTGGAAAGCGCGCGCATGGCGGCGAATCCCCCCACTCCCATCGGAGTGATGGCGGCTTCTGTGCCACCGGCAATCATTACGTCGGCATCGCAACGGGAGATGATCTTGAAGGCATCTCCGATGGAGTGGGCGCTCGAGGTGCAAGCCGTGCAGGTAGCTTCGTTAGGTCCACGGGCGTGGTAGCGGATGCTCACGTGGCCGGCGGCCAGGTTGACGATTGCCGCCGGAATAAAAAACGGAGAGATTTTGCGCGGTCCTCCGCTCAGCAGGCTGATGTGCTCGCGCTCGATCACGTCAAACCCACCGATTCCGGACCCAATGTGGACGCCCACGCGCTCAGAAATCTCGGGCGTGACCCGCAAACCCGAAGCCTTCATGGCCTCATCCGCTGCCGCCAGGGCGAGATGGATGAAGCGCCCCATCTTCTTTAGTTCTTTTTTTTCGATGAATTGCAGAGGATCGAAATTCTTTACTTCGGCGGCAATCTGGCAGGCAAACTTCGGGAGGTCTTCTTCTTTGAACGAACCCTGTTTGACCGCCTCCGTGATGCGGGCCACGCCGCTTTTTCCCGCGAGCAGGTGCTTCCACACCTCTTCCGCGGTGTTGCCCACGCCACAGATCAGGCCGATTCCGGTGACTACGACCCTACGTCCCAACTACTTCCCGCCTTTCGCGTGCTTGCCGATGTAATCGAAGGCGTCCTGCACGGTACGGATTTTCTCCGCGTCCTCGTCGGGGATTTCGATCTCGAAAGCTTCCTCGAAGGCCATGACCAGTTCCACCGTGTCCAGCGAGTCCGCACCCAGGTCGTCCACGAATGAGGCATTCGACGTGACTTCGCCTTCGTCCACGCCCAGCTGTTCCACGATGATCTGCTTTACTTTGTCGTCAACGGCTGCCATTGGTTCTCCTCGCGTGCAGTCTTTGTTTTCGCCACCGGCGTTGTATGGATGGCAACTCCCCGGGTTCGCGCAGGGGGAGCCGCTTTCCAGCTGCTGGCTTTCGGCGTCTAGCTCTCCCCAGATTCCTATGTCAGCCTGAGCGCAGTCCGTTCATTCGTTTGCGAATGAACGGATGGAGTCGAAGGACCTCTATAGCAGCAAACCGCAGCCAGAGAACCCTCGATCGCCGGGCGGTGCGAATAGCCGCAGATTTCTACTTGCTCACTTTGGCGTGCTTGTCGATATAGGCGATGGCATCCTGCACGGTGCGGAGCTTCTCCGCGTCCTCGTCCGGGATCTCCACCCCAAAGTGTTCTTCCAGGGCCATGACCAGCTCGACCTGGTCCAGCGAGTCCGCGCCCAGATCATCGACGAACGACGCGCTGGGAGTGACTTCGTTTTCATCCACACCCAACTGCTCGGAGATAATCTGTTTCACTTTCTCCACAATCTCTTTTTTTCTTCGGCAGCCATAGGAATCCAACCTCCTGAAGTTAGGGAACAAACAGTGTACTGGCCCGCACGAATCGCTGTAAAGGAAGAGCAAAAAGAATCCTACTTCCGTCAGCCAATGGGGTCAACGCCGTTGCCAGTGTGGTGTGGGGCGGACACTCCTGTCCGCCGCCTTTGAATTTGACTTTGGTTTCGCTTTAGGTTTTGTGCTTCGAATCTCCAGCCCCAGCTTTCGAATTTGTCATCCTTTATGGCTGCCCAGAAGCTGCGAATGGATTTTCAATACTTCAACGTCCAAGTCAAGAGCGCGGACGAGAGTGTCCGACCCACACCTTCGCTACCGGGAATATCTATCTCGCAACTCGGTCTGCCGGCTCTTCATGGGTACTTCCCGACCATCGATGAAAACCCTCTTCACGTCGGTCTTGACGTCGAGTGGGTCTCCATTGGCAACCACCACGTTGGCGGTCTTGCCGACGTCGAGAGAGCCCAGTTGGTCCGCCACGCCCCAGATTTCCGCCGGATTCAGAGTGATCGCCTTGAGCGCCTCATCGTAAGGGAGGCCGAACGCAGTAGCGTAGCCGGCCGCGTAGGGCAGGTTGCGCACGTCATGCGCATCGTAGGATGCGAATGCGATTTTCACTCCCCGCTTGTATAGTTCGCCGGGCAGCTTATAGACCGCATCGTAGCGCTCGTAGTTCTTGGGGTCTTCATAGATCGGCCCCACGATGACCGGAACCTTCAAGCCGGCCACGTAATCGAGCACGGATTGCGAATGGCTGATGTGGTTGAGGACGAATTTCAGCTTGAATTCGTCCCGCCAGTCCGACGGCCGTTTCCAGATCGCTGGGTTCCTGGGCCGCCAGCACGATGGGCCTCTTGCCCTGCAGATAGGGCAGCAAAGCTTCCAGTTTCAGATCGTGCTTGGGCGGCGATGGCGGGCTCTTCTTGTCGTCACTCTTCGCGGGAGCCTCGGACTTCTTCTTTTCGTAGTCGGCCCAGCGCTCGGAATAGTCCTGAGCGTCGATAAAGGCCTGCCGCAGTTGCGCCGCCAGTCCCATGCGAGTTTGCGGAAACTTCCTTTTCTCCCAGGATTCGTTCCGCCGCTGCTCGCCGGTAAAGTTCAGGGGCATGGCAATGTCCCTTACCAGGAGCATGTCGTTGGCCGACTCACCGTCGAGTTGAATGAATGAGTCCTGGCCGGGCAGGGTGTCCTGGCTTTGCGGCGCCACAATGGCGTTGGTGACCCCGTTGAGCCGCGCTACCGGAATCAGTTCCGACTCGGCATGGAAGGCGTCATACACATGCATGTGGGGCATGATCTCATCGCTGGTTTCGATCAGATCGTTGGTGCTGCTCTCGGCGGAAATCTCGGTCAGACCCAGATGAGCTTTCGGAATCGATCAGCCCGGGATACACGGTCATCCCGATCACATCGATCACTTCCGCGTCGTTGGGAATCTTGACCGAACTGGCCGCGCCGACGGCGGTGATCTTGCCCCCTGAAATCACGAGCACACCGTTCTCAATCGTCCCGTGCGAAACGGTAAGCAACTTTCCACCTTTAAGCGCGAAAGTTTTCTGCTGCGCGAAACCTGCAATCGACAGGAAGCACACCGCCAAGGCGAGGAGAAGTTGGCCAACGACCAAGGCCCAACGACCAACGACCGAGTCTGACGACCGGCGCCTGACGACCGACCACTGATTTTCCATCACTCTCCCTCCCTGTAGTGCGGCATGCCGAAGCCCGGCAGCGAGCGGTCAAAATAAACGTCGCCGTCGATCAGCACTTTGTTGGGCATGCCAAAGCTGGAGAGCGGATAGCCATCCCAGAGCACCAGGTCGGCGTCCTTGCCCACATCAATTGATCCCACGCGATCATCGACGCCGATGATCCAGGCCGGGTTGATGGTAATCATCTTCAGCGCCTCTTCTTCGGTGGCGCCGCCGTAGTGCATGGTCTTGGCGGCTTCCTGGTTCAGGCGGCGGGCAAAATCTTCGGAATCGCTCTTGATCGCCACCCGCACGCCTTTGCGCATCGAGATGACGCATTCCACGGAATCGCGTCCCAGGCTTCCTGCTTATAGCCCCACCAGTCGGAGAAGGTGGCGATGGCCACGCCCTTGGCGGCGAGTTCGTCGGCAACCTTGTAAGCCTCGAGCGCGTGATGGAAGGCGCGCACCTTGTAGCCGAATTCCTTGGCCATCGCCATTTCGGTGAGCAGTTCGTCGGCGCGATAGCAATGGATCTGCACCATCAGCTTGCCGCGAAAAACATCGGCCAGCGCTTCCAGTCTTCAGATCGTGCTTGGGAGGCTTGGCATCTTTGTCGCCGCGTTTGACTTTGGCGTCGTAGTCGTCCCACTCGCGCATGTAGTCCTGCGCCTCCACCAGGGCCGCGCGCTGCACTGCGAAATTTCCCATGCGGGTGGAAGGCAACTGGTCTTTGCCTGCCGTAGACGCGCTTGGGATTTTCTCCGCTGGCGAACTTGATGGACCGCGGCGCGCCGGGAAACAGCATCTCATCGCGGCTCAGGTTCCGTACTTGTGCTTGATCACAATGGCCTGGCCGCCAATCATGTTGGCCGAACCATGCAGCAGCAACGACGTGGTGACGCCGCCGGCCAGGCCGCGATAGATCGCCTTGTCCTGGTAGTCGAAGGCATCCATCATCATCATGTGCGGCGTGACTGGGACTGGTGGCCTCGTTCACGTCGTCGTCGAGTGCAATGTGCGAGTGCGAATCGATGATGCCCGGCGTGAGATATTTTCCTCCGGCATCGATCACGGTGGCGCCGGCTGGGGCGCTCACGTCTTTCGCCCACCGCGGCGATTTTTCCGTCCTTGATGTAAACGGTGCCGTTTTGAATATTGCCGTGGGTGACAGTCATTACCACGGCATTCTTGATCAGCACTTCGTTGCCAGATGGCGATGCAGCGGGCTGCTGGGCCCAGGACTGCAATGACGCCAGTCCGACAACCGCAAACGAGAATAGAGTAGTGAGCCGGCTCATGGTGACAACTCCCACACCCTGATTTCTGGAAACACAGAACTCGGGATTCTATGAGTCAACGCGCCAGCCGTCAATCAGGGGACGGGCGGGGACGCCCGTCCCCTATCCTCCAACGAACTGCATGCGCGCGGTATCATTCATCCGGGGAAACAAACATGAAAGCTGGCTTGTGCCTTGCCTTGTTTGCGATACTGCCCGTGTGGGGCGGACACTCCTGTCCGCCGCTCTTGAACTTGATGTTCGCGTCGAATTGCCCAACCCACCAGACCAAAGACGGCAATGCCCTCCTCCAGATTGAGCAATCCTGGGCCCAGGCGCTCGAAGTGCGGGATGCCGATGCCGTGGGTTGCATTCTCGCCGACGAATTTCAGGATGCCGGCCCCAACGGCCAGCTTCATGACCGGACGGAAACTCTGGCGCAAATCCCCCACCGCCGCCCCGGCAAGAACATCCTCAGCGAACTTACGCCGCACGTGTTTGGCGATTTCGGCTACATCCGCGGACTGGCCACCCGGGTGGACGGGCGGGGAAAGACCGTGGCCCGAGTCCGATTCACCGATATCTATGTCTATCGCGACCGGCGCTGGCTCGCAGTCGCCGGCCAGGAGTCCCTGTTGCCGGAAGCGGCGAAGTAGGCCATGCGCGCCGTGATACAGCGAGTGGGTCGGGCCCGTGTAACCGTTGGCAACGACCTCACCGGCGAAATTGGCTGTGGGTTGCTGGTCCTGCTTGGGGTTTCGAAGGACGACACCGAAGCCGATGCGGACTATCTGGCTGACAAGGTCATTGGTCTGCGAATTTTCGAGGATGCCGACGGCAAAATGAACCAGGCCTTGCGGGATGTTGAGGGGAGTGTGCTGGTGGTTTCCCAGTTCACCCTTTACGGAGATGTACGGCGCGGGAAGCGGCCATCCTTCGATGCCGCCGCTCCGCCGGAAAAGGCGCGCAGGCTTTACGAATACTTTGTGGAACGCGTCCGTGCTGCGGGACTACGCTGCGAAACAGGCAGGTTTCAGGAGATGATGCAGGTGGAGCTGGTCAACGACGGACCGGTGACTATCCTGCTGGATTCATCGAAAGCGTTCTAGAAAGTTGTTCGGCACCGGCCGATTCTGGCCGCCCGCCTTGCAGGATTTGCAGCACGTCACTCCAATTGTTAGCGCGCAAATCCGCAGGCTCAGTGGCATTGTGCGGAGCCGTAAACAGAATTCCGGTGCCGCGGAATCCCTTGAAGTGCCGCGACCGGTCATCGATCAGCACATCGGCGTTGATGATGTTCTTATCTCCGCAAAACACAATCCGGCTGGGTGGAATGAATGGAAAATTCTTCTCCATCCACTGGAACTTCTCCGCGAACGACGAAGGGACCTCCATGGCAGCGCTGGCGATGTAGATGTCGTGGTGGCGGGACAGTTCCAGCAGAGCCTCCTGGCTGCCGGCAATGACCTCGAGGTCGGCGAAAAATCCAGGCACATGGGGGATGGCGTTGAAGTTGTCGCGGCTTTCGCCGGGAAGCAGCGCTTCCACTCCTTTATTGCTGACCATGTCCCGGGTCAGGTTCGCGCCTGCCCGCTGGTTGTACTGGCTCAGATGCTTGCTGAATGAGTCGGCAATGACTTCGTCCATATCAACCGCGATGCGCAGTCGTCGCGAGGCCGCGTTCAGTCGGTTCGCCGGCGGGTTGGCCTTCAGCACAATGGATACCAGGACCAGCACTGCCGCCACTCCGTTGGCCCACATCATCGCCACCGCGTGGATGCGAATGCCGTAGGCCAGCCACAGCAGCACTCCCGTCAGGTAAAGAAACAGCATGGCATACGACAAGCCGCGGCCACCCTGCTTGCGCAGCTTGACAATCTGCGGGACAAACGCCACCGTCGTGCAGAAGGCTGCCACAGTTCCGACAAGGGCCGTTACCGACATAGCGATTACCTCTCAATCTTCGTCTATCTATAGTAGATGGCCGTAACGACGATTCGTCCAATGAAATGTTTGGAAGCCTGTGATAACTTCCGTTTATGGCACTCGAAACCCAGGAACTGGCCTCTTTTGCGGTGCTCGCTGAACAGCTGCATTTCGGCCGGGCAGCGGCTCGTCTCCATATTTCTCAGCCCGCTCTGAGCAAGCGCATCCGGAGCCTGGAAAAGAAGATCGGCGGGCCGCTGCTCGTCCGCAACCGGCGCGGGGTCGCGCTTACTCCGGCCGGCACGATGTTCTACAAAGAAGCGCGCAGAATCATCCATGACATGGAGGTGGCCTTCGAGGCCGTCCGGGGAGCCAGCAGCGGCGAGCTTGGAAAGCTGCGCCTCGGGGTGGGCATGTCCACGGTGCACAGTCTGGTTCCCCGTGCCCTGCTGAAGTTCCGGGAAAGCGCTCCCGCAGTTGAAATCGAGATCGCCGACATGCCCACGCTCCGGCAGATTGAGGCCCTGATCGACGGCCGCCTCGATGTTGGCTTCGTGCGGCTGCCGGTGAAGCATCCCCTGGTCGCGGTGCGCAAGGTACTGACTGAGCGTCTCACCATAGCCACTTCGGAGAAGTTCACCGGGCCCCTCACCATGAAGGGCATTCAGGAGCAGCCTTTCATTCTCATCGATCGCGGGGTCTCCGCCACTTATCACGATCATTGCATCAGCCTGTGCGACCGCTCTGGATTCACTCCCAGGATTGTCTACGAGCCGAATGACATGTTTACCATCCTCAATCTGGTGAGTGCCGGCATCGGCGTGTCACTCGTGCCCAAGGCGGCCCGCGCCATGCATGTAAGTGGGGTGAAGTTCGCTCCCGTGCACAGCAGTTATGCGGAGTGGGACATAGGAATGGCGTGGAACAGGAAATTGGAATCTGAAATCATCCGGAAGTTCGCCGACGCATGCCGGCCGGAGTAGCGCCAGGTTAGGCCTAGCTTGCCAGGTCGGCAATCCGCACCGCATCCGCGCAGACGCGCACGTCATGGGTGCGGATGATATGTGCACCTTTCATGATGGCCACGGTCTCCGCCGCCAGGGTCCCGAAAACCCGGTCGGCCACCGGCGCGTCGGTCCCGTTGCGTGCCAGAGCGCGGCCAATGAAAGACTTTCGCGACACGCCCACCAGCAGCGGGAAGCGAAGCTGATGGAACTCCTCGAGCTGCTTTAACAGCGGAAAGTTCTCTTGCTGGTTCTTGCCAAAACCGAAACCGGGATCGATCACCATGCGCTCCCGTTTCATGCCCGCAACTACCGCGGCGTCGGAGCGCTCCCGCAGTTCGCGCTTGACCACAGTCACCACGTCGGACAAAGGCGGTAACGTCTTCCATTCCTGAGGACGTCCGCGCATATGCATCAGCACCGCCCCGCACTTCAGTTCAGCCAGCGTCTTCCTCATTTGTGCGTCCCAGAGAAACCCGCTGACGTCGTTGACAATCTCCGCGCCCGCTTTCACGGCGGCACGGGCTACTCCCGCTTTGTAGGTATCTACTGAGATAATCGCCTGAGGATTCTTCTTTTTCACACCCGAAATCACCGGGATGACCCGCTCCAGTTCTTCCTTTTCGGTCACACCGGTTTCGGTTGAAGACGCCACCTTGGCGCCGGGACGCGTGGACTCCCCACCTACGTCGATGATGTCGGCGCCATCTTGCAGCAGTTTGAGCGCATACTCCACAGCCCGGTCGCGATCGAAGTTAGTACCGCCTTCGGAAAAAGAGTCCGGAGTGACGTTGACCACGCCCATGATGAGCGTGCGCTTTCCCAACGGCACGCTGCGGGGTCCAATCTGCCACTCGAACACTGGACGCATGCCAGCGATTCTAACCCCCTGGCGAAATGTGTGTGTGGGATGTGTGTGGGGATGTGCCAGTGGGGGACGGACACTCTTGTCCGTCGCCTTTGGGTTGATCTTGCAGGTCAAGCCAATTCAAAGGCAACTTCAACAGCGGCGGACAAGAGTGTCCGCCCCACACCCGCACCCGGATAAGGCAGCCCAGCCTGCGATGCTACAATCAGCTAGCCATGCGCCGTATGCGCCTTTTTCCGCAGCTAGCCGTGTGCCTGTTGCTATGCACACCGCTACATGCCGCCTCGCACAAGCCGCTGCAAAGACGTATTGCCGCCATTCTCGAACCGGCCGACCTGGCGCACGGCTTTTGGGGCATCGAAGTAGTTTCGCTTTCTACCGGCAAAGTGCTTTACGCCCGCGATGCGGACAAGCTGTTCACGCCCGCTTCCAACACCAAGCTCTTCACCACCGCGGCGGCCATGGCGCTGATCGGGCCGGACTACACGTTTCACACCACAGTCGAAACCAACGGCACGCTTGACACCCACGGCCGTCTCACGGGAGACCTGGTGCTGGTGGGGCGTGGAGATCCCAATCTTTCGGGCCGCGAGTTGCCCTACGCTTTGCATACCGAGCGCAACGATCATCCCATTCGCGTGCTCGAGCAACTGGCCGACACCCTGGCCCAAAAAGGCGTGAAGTATGTGGACGGCGACATCATCGCCGACGACTCCTATTTCGCCTTCGAGCGTTACGGTGAAGGCTGGACGCAGGACGATCTGGTCTGGGCGGACGGCGCTCCGGTCTCCGCGCTCACTATCAACGACAACGTAATTTTCGTAAACATCCTGCCCGCTGATCGCGCCGGCGACCGCGCCTTCGTCAGCATTACGCCTTTTGCCGATTACTACCGGATCGACAATCGCATCATGACCACGCCCGCAGGCACGGGCCGGAAAATCTTTATCAATCGCGAACCTGGCGCCACCACGCTGACCCTTTGGGGCAACATGCCGCTGGGCGACGCTGGCGCCAACGAAGCCCTGGCCATCGAAGATCCGGCAGAGTTTGCGGCGGAACTCTTCCGCCAGTTGCTGGAGGTGCGCGGCATCGCGGTGTACGGCAAGCAGAAGACACGGCACACCGAGCTGTCCAGCCTTTCTACGCTTACGGTCACGGCTTCCGCGGCCGCGCGCGGTGGCGACGAACCCTCACGCGCACTGCAAAATCAGCCCCTGGTGCTGGCCAGCTATCAGTCCCGGCCGCTGATTGAAGATGTACGCGTCATCAACAAGGTCAGCCAGAACCTGCACGCGGAAATTCTGCTGCGTCTGCTGGGCCGTGAAAAGGGCACGGCGGGCACGGTCGAAGGCGGACTCGAAGTGCTGCGGGGATTTCTGAACCAGGCCGGCATCACGGGCGATCAGTATGTCGTTATACGATGGCTCCGGACTCTCGCGACAGAACCTGGTGACGCCTCACACCGTGATCCAGTTGCTGCGCTACGCCGACACGCAGCCCTGGGGCCCCAGCTTCCGCGATACCTTGCCCCTCTCCGGCACCGACGGTTCGCTTTCCAACCGTTTCAAGAATGTGGATGTGCAAGGACGGGTGCAGGCCAAAACCGGTTCGCTGGGCGGAGTCAAGACTCTGTCCGGCTATGCCACCACCAATCGCGGCGAACGGGTGGCATTTTCCATCTTGTCGAACAACTTCAATCTTCCGGACAAACGCGTCAACGACACTATCGACGACATCGTTGACCAGATTCTGGACGACGGCAAACCCAAGAAATGAACTCTGCCAGTGTGGGGCGGACACTCCTGTCCGCCCCACACCAGCACAACTATCGTGGCATGCGCTTGGCTTGGCGATGACGCAGGGCGCGCGCCGCGCCGGGGCCGGTGCCCGTGGGGGGCTTGCGCATCCCGTCTCAGCAGATCTTTCAGGACGACGGCGTTATTGTGCTGCTCATTCTTAGAGGCAAACAGGAGTGTTAGATTTTTCTTCCGGCGGGCGAGGCGGTAAAGTTCGTCGAGAGCTTCCGCGGCCTGTGGCAACGCCAGTTCCTTGAGATAGCGTTTGCGGAAAGTCAACCAGTCTTGGGGACGGGCATGAAACCACCGGCGCAGCTGGTCGGAAGGCGCGAGGTCGCGCAACCAGATATGCAGCGCGGCCTGGCTCTTGCTCAGTCCGCGCGGCCAAAGCCGGTCCACCAGAACGCGATAGCCGTCGCCGCGAGCGGGCTTCTCGTAAACTCGTTTCACCGTGACGCGTTTGACGGCGGCGGGCATGAGGACTTTACTATTGTACTTCTGCGCCGCGCGGGTCGGCACTTGGCAATTAGCAATTGGCACCTGGCACCTGGCCAACTCCCGTTGGCTCTGTCTAAGTGCCAATGGCTAGTTGCTCATCGCTGGTTGCTCGTCAGAGGTTCTGGCTTGAGGCATGAATGAGACCGGCTTTCAGAAATTGGCGGGTCCTCGTGATCGTAGCTGTCGCTCTAATCATGTGTAGCGGCTGCGATGTGCAGCGGCGAAAGAGTGATGCTGAACTGGGACTGAATACGCAACAGGCAGCCGGGCGACGGCTTTACGATCAATATTGCGATCGCTGCCACGAGCCTTACTCGTCCCGCGATAAAAAAGCGCGCAGCCTGCAGGGAGTTTTCAAGAAGCAGTTTCTCCCCGAAAGCGGAATGCCAGCGAATGACGAACGCGTCGGCGAAATAATCGTGACCGGTCGCAACATGATGCCGGCCTTCGGCCAGGCCATGTCGCAGCAGCAGGTGCAGGATTTGCTGGCATACCTGCACACCCTGTAAATCAGGACAGACCGTGTGGGGACAGGTCTCGGACCTGTCCAGGTCGAGCGAAGCCCGACAATTGCTGTGTGCTGGCAACAACTGCGCGACGGGCGGGGACGCCCGTCCTCCATCTCACTCCGATTGACTTCACCTCCGTGAGCGAGTAGATTTCTGCAACCGTATCAGTTTGCTCTTTCCCAACTTCTTTGGTTCGTGCACCCTCGTCATCCTGACGAGGAGGGAAGCGGGTGAAAATCCCGCGCTGCCGCGCAACTGTAAGCGAGGAAATCGCAGCCGGTCACTGGGGAAACCCGGGAAGGCCGGTTGCATTCATCGGACATCGAGAAAGCTCGGTCCTTACTCGCAAGCCAGGAGACCGGCGCGAACCGTCCACACCAACCCCTTTCGCGTGACAAAGGAGGAGTGCATGCGGTTCTTCAAGATTTTCGTTTCTGTTTTGCTCCTGCTGGCAACGGCGTCGGCTGCCGATTTCAAGATCAAGGTTGTCGATCCCCAGTCAGCGGCGGTCGCCGGGGCGCAAGTTGAATTGTTCCTCGCCGATTCCTCGATTCCGGCCGCCATTCAGACCACTTCCGCTGAGGGCGTGGCTGTGTTTCGAGGAACAGCTGCTGCTTTCTACCGTGTGCGGATACTGGCCGCAGGGTTCGCGGTCGAAACCACCGATATTTCAGCGTCCACGTCGGAAGCAATTACAGTCAACCTTCGACCGGCCCCAGCCACTGAAACCGTTACCGTGAGCGCTACCCGAACCCTGGTTCCCAGCAGCGCGGCTGGGGCGGACGTCGAAGTCCTGACCACCGGCCAGTTGGAAGTCATGCGACCGGTGGCGGCCGATGATGCTCTGCATTTTCTGCCCGGCGCGGTGGTGAGTTCGGCTGGGCAACGCGGCGGGCTGTCTTCGTTGTTTGTGCGCGGCGGCGAGTCAACTTACAACAAAGTGATTGTGGATGGAGTTCCGGCCAATGATCCCGGCGGAATATTCGACTTCGGCGTGCTTCCCCTGACCGGCGCTGACCGCCTGGAGTTCGTTCGCGGCTCTCAGAGCACCCTCTACGGCTCCGATGCCATGACCAGCGTTGTACAAGTCTTTACCCGCACCGGAAGCACGCCGGTACCTGAACTGCGTTTCGGCGCGGACGGCGGAAACCTGGGGACGGCTAACGGATATGCATCGCTCTCCGGTGCCAACGGTCGCTTCGATTACAACCTCTTCGGCGACCAGTTCAACACCATGGGGCAAGGTCCGAATGACGACTACTCAAACTCATTGCAGGGTGGGAACGTCGGCGTGAGATTGACCGACTGGGCGGCGTTGCGCGTGCGCGCCCGCCACTCCAACAGTGCCACAGGTGTGCAGAGCTACTGGAATTTCAACGGCGACCCCATCCTACCGCCAGACTTCGACCAGCGCGCGCGGCAAAACAATCTGTTGGCCAGCGCGGAGCTGGCAATCACCGGGCCGTCGCGCTGGCAGCATCGCTTCACCGGCTTCGAGTACCAACTGCACCGCACCAATATCCAGACCGTCAACCAGCCCGGCCGCGTGGATCCTTTCGGCAACCAGATCGACTTTCCTTTCCACGCCATCACCAACATCAACCGCGCCGGCTTCGACTATCAGGGCGATTACACGGAGCGAAGCTGGGCCCAGACGACGGTGGGATATGAGTTCGAGGATGAGAACGGGACCACCGGCAGCCTTCCCGATGCTCTGAGTCACGGCGTGCGCCTGAATCACGCGGTTTACGGGCAGCAACTTCTGAGCCTGGGGCGGCTTTCCGTGGTGGCCGGGGCCCGCTTTGTGCACAACGAGAGTTTCGGAAGCAAAGTTGTGCCGCGAGTTGCGTTGGGCTTCACGGCTCTGCGCGGGGGGAACTTCTTTTCCGGGACGCGCTTCCGTTTCAGCTACGCCACCGGAATCAAAGAGCCCAGTTTCGCCCAGTCTTTCGGGAATGGCGGGGGCTTTCCGGTTATCGCTAATCCCGATCTCCAGCCGGAGCAGGCACGCTCATTCGAGGCCGGCGTGGAGCAGAGGTTTTCCCGGAACTACTCGTTGACCGCTACTTATTTCAACGGTCGGTTTCGCGACAAGATTGATTTCAACTTCCTGACCGGGACGGCCTGTCCGCCGCCCGCCGCGTTCTGCGGCCAGTATGTCAATGTTAATGAGGCACTGGCGCATGGGGCGGAAGTCGAATTTCACGGACGGCCGCTGGCGAAGCTGTCGCTCGATGGTTCCTACACTTACACTTCGACGCAGATTCTGGAGCAGCCGTTTGCTTTCGATCCACTGCTAGAGCCCGGGCAGCCTTTGATCCGTCGTCCCAAGCATGCAGGAAGTTTGTTGCTGACTTACCCGGGCACCCGTTGGGGAGCAAATCTGGGGGGAAGTTTCATCGGGAGGCGCACCGATTCCGACTTCCTAGGCTACGGCATCAACCACGCTGCCGGCTACGCTCGCGTGGACCTCGGTGCATGGTACGCGGTGACTTCCCGCATCACAGCCTACGTGAATCTCGAAAATGCCCTGGACAAGGCCTGCCAGGAAGTCGTGGGTTACCCGGCGCTGGGAGTAAATGTCCGAGCCGGAATGCGTTTCAGAATCGGCGGAGAGTAGCAAGTTGGTTGTGTGGTTGTGTGGTCGCGGGCGGGTCGCCCGCGACCACATAGGCGAACATGAACCTACCGGTGACGAACTCGTCGCGAAGGCCTGGCGACGGGCTGCGGGCGATCATCAGTTTCGCCGGCGTAGGGGACGGCCAGGGGCAGAGACGCGGCGGACCGGGATCCCTGATACTTGCTTCGCGCCGCCATCAATTTTCCCAATTCCTCGCTGCCCAGAGGTTGCTGTCGTCCGAGAAGGTGGGTGACCAGCGCGATCTGGGCAAAATGCTCGACCGTTTCCATCTTCATATATGCATGATGCAGGTCGGCGCCGTACGCGACCACGCCGTGGTTCGACATGAGAATGGCATCGTACTGCGGAACCAGGGGTTCGAGCGCGGCGGTAAGTTCGGGCGTTCCTGGCGTGCCATATTTGGCCAGCGGGATCGAGCCCAGTCCGATCACCACTTCGCATACCAGGGGCTGGTTGAGCGCCATGCCGGCCGCGGCGAAGCCGGTAGCGGTGGGCGGGTGCGCATGCACCACACCTTGCACGTCCGGACGCAGCCTGTAAATCAGCAGGTGCATGGCGATTTCGCTGGAAACATCGCGACGCCCTTCCAGACGGCGGCCCTCCAGATCCACGATGACCAGGTCCGAAGGTTTCATCATGCTCTTGCACATGGAGGTTGGAGTGGCAAGGATGCGGTACTCGTCGAGCCGCACTGAAAGATTGCCATCCATGGCGGCCACGTAGCCGCGCTCGTGCAGGGCCCGGCCAAAGAGGACGATTTCGCGCCGATATTGACGTTCGCTGGACATCGTCTTCGGGAAGGTAAACCGCAAGCCCCAGCTGATTCTGCGTATGTTAACCCAAGTGGTTGGCGGTTACAACGCCGTTTACACACAATCACATTTTTGAATAGGCCCGCCCACGCCTCTTTTCGAGCGAAAGGAGACAAGGAATCCTATAATCAACCAGCGTGCTGGTTTCCGATTTCAATTATTCACTTCCTGACGAACTCATCGCCCAGGAACCTTTGTCCGACCGGGCGGCGTCGCGATTACTGCATTTGAATTGTTGTTCTGAAAAATTGCGTGACGCACAATTCCGAGACTTTCCCGGCCTGCTGCAACCCGACGACCTGATCGTGTTCAACAACACGCGCGTCTTTCCTGCACGCCTGTATGGCAGGAGAAGGGGGGTGAAGGCGCAGCCGCTCAGCGCGAGGAATCCAGCTGCACGCGATTTTCTGCGGGGCAGGATCGAAGTCCTCTTGACCCGCCAACTCTCGCGCGAACCCAACCAGTGGGAGTGCCTGGTGCGGCCGGGACGAAAGATCGGTGCGGGAGAAACCTTGTTCTTCGGCGAGCAGGACGAACTGCAGGCGGAAGTCGTGGCCCGAGGCAGTTTCGGAGAGCGTCGCATCCGCTTCGCTCCGGTGCAGGATTTTTTTGCCGCGGTCGAGCGCATTGGCCACGTCCCTCTTCCGCCGTATATTGACCGCCCTGACAACCTCGCGGACCGGGAGCGCTATCAGACCATCTATGCGAGGGAAAAGGGCTCGGTGGCCGCGCCCACCGCAGGTCTCCACTTCACACCAGAAATAATGGCCGGGATAAAAGAACGAGGCATTACAACCGCGGAAGTCACTCTGCGCGTGGGGTTAGGTACTTTCCAACCGGTGCGGGAAGAGCGGGTGGAAGATCACAAACTGCACCGCGAATCGTATTCCATCTCCCCCGAAGCGGCTGCGGTGATCAATCGCGCGCTGGATGCCGGGCGACGGATCGTAGCGGTGGGGACCACCACGGTCAGGACGCTCGAATATTCTGCACGGGAATCGGGCCGGATACAGGCAGGGAGTGGCGAGGCCGATATCTTTATCTACCCCGGCCATGAATTCCGGGTAGTGGGCGCGCTGCTCACCAATTTCCATCTGCCGCAATCCACGCTTGCTCATGCTGGTGTGTGCTTTCGCAGGGCAGCAGCGTGTGCTCGACGCATATCGCCATGCGGTTAGCCAGCGCTACCGATTCTATTCCTATGGAGATTGCATGTTTTTGGAGTGACCAGTCTCAGGAATATACTGGCCTTGCAGGGAGTGAGATATGGGAACACAAGCAATATCGAAGCCGATTCCAATTCAGGATTTTGTAGCGGAACTGAGGAAATTTCCCGAACCTGCTTTCAGCCGGAACGACCAGATCATCCGCTTTCTCGAGAGCACTCCGGTCGCCTCTGACACTCTGACGCCCTACCTGACCTGGGACCGCCAGCACTACACCCGCAACCTGATTGACAAGACGCCGCTCTACGAACTGGTTGCCATCTGCTGGGAGGTAGGCCAGGCGAGTTCGGTACACAACCACCGCGAACAGAATTGCTGGATGGCGGTCCCAATCGGACGATTGCGGGTTGAAAACTACCGTACGATCTCGCAGGATCTGGACCAAGGCACCTGCAAGCTCGAGACCACAGACACGGTCGAAATGAATCCACGCCAGCCTTGCGCCGTCGATCCGCTGGAGCCCGTGCACCGGGTCTACAATCCCCGGGAATTCAACCAGCGCGCGGTAAGCCTGCACGTTTATTCCCGTCCGTTTGATACCTGCGTGGTCTACTCGCAGGAGCAGGGCACTTGCGGTGTGATCAAACTGCGCTATCAAACCGAGTACGGCAAGCCGGTGAAAAGCAGCAATTAACTGACAACAGAGAACTGAAATCTATTAACTGGTTGTCCAGTCTGGTTGTCCAGTGAAGAGCGGCAGCCAGCCATTAGCGCCTGGCAATTACCCTTCATTGCCCATGCAGGCCAAGTGCGAGTTGCCGATGTCTTGTCCTGCTAAACTTAGCTGTTGCCTCCCCGAAGAAAACTCGCGACGTCCCCGGAAAGCTCTCCCGAAGAAGCCCGTGGCTTCTCCGCCCAGGCTGACTGCCACAGACGGTCGCCGCATCTTTCTCATGGATGCGATGTCTTTCATCTTTCGCGCCTACCACGCCATGGCGCGACAGCGCGGCATGACCACAAAGACCGGGCTGCCGACCGCGGCCACCTACGTCTTCGTCAACATGCTGCGCAAATTGCGCGAGGACTTCTCGCCCGAATACCTGGCGGCGGTGTTTGACGTGGCCGCCCCCACCTTCCGCGACACCGAAGCGGAAGCCATCACCAAGGTGCGCAGGTTTGACCTGAAAACCCAGACCTTCCAGGAAGTTGAATATCACGGCTACAAAGCCAATCGCAGCGAGATGCCGGGGGAACTGGCGCAGCAGGTGCCCTACATCCGGCGCGCCCTCGAGGCCTACCGCATTCCCATCCTCGAACTGGCCGGCTACGAAGCCGATGACGTGATCGGCACCCTGGCCCGCAAGGCCGCCGCGCAGTCGTATCTGGTGTATGTGGTTTCGAGCGACAAGGACATGCTGCAACTGGTCAACGATCGCGTCCTGGTGCTGAATCCGCCCAAGGACAACCTGATCTGTGACGCGAAAAAAGTAGAAGAGATTCTCGGGGTGCCGCCGGAGCGGGTCATCGATGTCATGGCCCTGCGCGGCGACTCTGTGGATAATATTCCCGGGGCCCCGGGAATTGGAGACAAGGGTTCGGTCGAACTCATCCGGCGCTTCGGTACGGTTGAGCAGGCGCTCGACCGCGCGGCCGAAGTCGAGAAAAAATCCTACCGCGAATCGCTCCAGAACAATCGTGACAACGTCCTCTTCAGCAAGCGCATGGTGACCATCGACTGCGATGTGCCCGTCGATCTGAATCCGGATGCAATGCGGACCGGCGCGCCGGACATCGAAGCCCTGCGCCAACTGTTCACCGAACTGGAATTCACTTCCCTGCTGAAAGAGCTGCTGCCGGTGGTGGAAGTGACCGAGGCCCACTACACCGAGGCGAAATCCGCGGCTGATGTGGAAGCCGTGCTGAAGGCGGTCTCCGCAGGGAATGCGCTCGCCGTGGCCGTCGAAGCCGAGTCCAGCGACGTCGTGGATGAGGATGAGGAGGAAGCGGACGAGCCCCAGGGCAGCATGCTGCCGCTCACCACCCCGGCCGCCGAAGCTGGCCCCGCTCGCATGATCGCAATTTCCGCAGCCGCAGGCACGGCGGTGACGGTCGCGATGCAGGAAGCTGCAGGCTCCCGGCTGCGATCTGCTTTGGAAGACGAACACGTACCCAAGGCGATCCACGATTACAAGGCAGCGATCCACGCCTTCGAGCCTCAGGCCATCACGCTGCGCGGCGTGCGGCACGACCCCATGCTGTATTCCTATCTGCTCGACCCTACCTATTCCTCGCACCGCCTGCCGGAGGTTGCGCTACGGCGCTTCAATCTCAAGTTGAGTGGCACGCTGGCGGAATCAGCCGACGTGACCGGGCGCTTTTCTGCAGCCCTCCGCCAGGAAGTCGAACAGGCCGGGTTGCTGAAGTTGTATGAAGAAATTGATTTGCCTCTGGTGCCCGTCCTTGCAGGGATGGAGCAGGCGGGAGTCAAGATCGACCGCGAAGTTCTTGGAGAGATGTCGTCACGGCTGGAAAGCGAAGTCGAGACCAAGGCCCGCGAGATCTACCAGCTTTCCGGGTCTGAGTTCAATATCAATTCCCCCAGGCAACTGGGCGACGTACTCTTCAACAAGATGAATCTGCCCAAGCCGGTGAAGTACGGCAAGGGCAAGACCATTTCGACCGCCGTTGATGTGCTGGAAAATCTGTCGGAAACGCATGAGGTTGCCCGCAAGGTGCTGGAATACCGCCAGCTCTCGAAACTCAAATCAACCTACGTTGATGCCCTGCCCGCGCTGCTGAATCCTGCCACCGGCCGCCTGCACACTACGTTCGGGCAGACAGGTACGGCGACGGGAAGGCTGTCCTCGGCCAATCCCAATCTGCAAAACATTCCCATCCGCACCGAACTGGGCCGCGAGATTCGCGCCGCATTCACCGTGGAGCCGGGACATGTGTTGCTGGCCGCGGACTACTCCCAGATCGAGCTCCGCCTGTTGGCCCACTTCTCCAAAGATCCGTTGCTGGTGGAAGCCTACCGTCGCGGCGACGACATTCACACTCTGACCGCCTCGCAGGTCTTCGGCGTGCCGCCCCTGATGGTCACCGCTGACCACCGCCGCCAGGCCAAGGTGGTGAACTTCGGGATCGTTTACGGGCTGTCTGCGTTTGGATTGTCACAGACTCTCGGCATTGAGCCTGGGGAGGCCAAGCAGTTTATCAACGCCTACTTCGAAAAGTACAAGGGCGTACGCTGAGTTCATCGACAAAACTCTGGACGAAGCCCGCCGTGAACAGAAGGTCAAAACATTGTTCGGGCGGGTGCGGCCGATTCCTGACATCAACAGCAAGAACACGAACCAGCGGGGCTTCGCCGAACGCACGGCGGTGAATACGCCGTTGCAGGGAACGGCGGCGGACCTGATCAAGATTGCGATGATCCGGATTGATAAGGTTCTTCGCGAACGCGGATTGAAATCACGTATGACCCTACAGGTACACGATGAACTGGTGTTCGAAGTGCCAGAGAAAGAAGTCGAGACCATGCGAGCGCTGGTGCGCGAACAGATGGAAAATGTGCATCCGTTGACTGGTCCCGTTGCTGGTAGAAGTCGGAGTGGGACCGAACTGGCGGGACTTGGAGTAGGAAGTGGAGCCCGGCAAAGGCCATGTGGGGACGGGTCTCAGACCCGTCCAGGTCGAGCGCCAGCTCGACAAGCTTTTTCCTTTTCCGCTTGCGAAATCCTTGCGGCGAAAATTACGAACTTCCTTTCGGTGAATCTCGGGATGAATCCAAAAAAGCCGAGCTTCGCTCGGCCCGGACGGTCGGAGACCCGTCCCTACAAGGTTTCTGCTGATCCAGGAGCTCTACGCCCCCAGCGCGTGCTTGATCGCCCCCGCGATATTCTGCGCCAGTAACTTCATCTTCTCTTCCGACTCGGCTTCGATCATTACGCGCGCGAGCGCTTCCGTGCCTGAGTACCTTACCACCACGCGCCCATTGCCGTTTAATTCGCGCTCGGCATCTGCGATCGCCTTTTGAATCTCCGGCACTTTGGCAAACGGTACTTTCTCGCGCACGCGAACGTTCTGGATCATCTGGGGAAAGACTTTCAGATCGCTCACCAGTTCAGCCAGCGACTTACCCGTCCGCGCCATGGTTTCCATGACGCGCAGCGCGGTGAGCAGGCCATCGCCGGTGGTGGCTTCACCATCTCGAAAAATAATGTGCCCGGATTGCTCTCCGCCCAAGGCCGCGCCGCTCTTCTGCATTTCCTCCAGTACGTATTTGTCTCCGACGTTGGCGCGCAGCAGGCGAATGCCGGAATTTCGCAGCGCGATTTCCAGGCCCATGTTGGACATCGTGGTCGCGACCACAGTCTCGCCCGGCAACTCCCCACGCGATCTCATGTAGCGCGCAGCCAGCAGAAGGACGGCATCGCCGTTCACCACCCGGCCCTTGGCATCGCAGAAAAGCGCACGGTCCGCGTCACCGTCGAAGGTAACCCCCAGATCGAATTGTCCGGGCTTTTCCGCCACCGCGCGGGCGACTGTTTCGGGATGCAACGCGCCGCAGTTTTCATTGATGTTCTTGCCATCCGGGGCCGCGCTTAGAAACGTCGCCTGGATGCGACACAAGCGGAATAATTCCGGGGCCTCGGCGGTGGCGGCGCCATTGGCGCAATCGACCAGCACTCGCAACCGGCTCAAATCCGTGCTGACATTCTGCGCCAGCCACGCGATGTAGGCGCGCCGGAGTTCGCCCTCCCCGGGGAGACTGGGCGTGGGTTGGAAGGACGAATCCACATGGGCCTCGGGGTTCTGCAGCAGGGCGAAGATTTCCTGCTCGATCGCGATCTCGTGCGCATCCGGCAATTTGTAGCCATCGCCGGAGAAAACCTTGATGCCGTTGTCGGTCCAGGGATTGTGCGATGCCGAAATGACCACACCCGCCGCGTACTTGCGCGAGCGCGCCAGGTAGGCCACTCCCGGCGTTGTGATAACACCGGCGCTGTGGACTTCAATTCCACTGGCGGTCAGCCCGTGCGTCACCCGGTCGGCAATCCACGCGCTCGATTCCCGCGTGTCCTGCCCAATCACTGCACGCCCAGATTCTCCGGAGCGTTTCAGATCATGGCCCAGCGCGCGGCCGATCATGTAGGTGCTGTCCTGAGTCAGGGGAAATTCGCCGGCGACGCCGCGAATCCCATCGGTGCCGAAGAGTTGTCGCGTCTGGGTTGTCATGCTGAATTGAGAATGCTCAATGTCCGCTTCCGGCCGGGACCTTTTCCATGATAACCGTGACCCGCACCGGATTGGGGCTCATCACCTGGACCAGGGGATCAGAAACGTAAGCATGGCGCACGAAAGTGGCCCGGTCCATGGTTCCGCTCGCGTCGATAGGGTCGGTGATGGCAGCCTCGACGGCCTCGACACGCTTGCGCGGTCCGCTGATCGTAATCGACGACGGCTCCGCCTCCAGGCGTCCGATCTGGTAGCCCGCTGCGAAGTTGCCGAAGGCCCGGGGACGGACCGGAACCTGGCGGGTAAGACGTGTGTCAAACATGAGATGGAACTGGTTGGGAACAACCTGTACGACCTCAAGCTCCTTGGGCTGATGGATCTGTTGCGCCGTCATGTCGAACGTGCGCTCGCCCGGCTTCATCCCGCTCAGGTCGATCTCGGCGTAAATATCCGCGGGCTGAAGGCGCCGCACGACGCGTTGCGGGCCACGCACCCGGATCTGCGCTCGGGGAACATTTTCGCTGCTGATTTCCAGATTCTCGGAAATGTTGCGGAACACAATGGGCACGTCCACCGCAACTTCCGCCGGCGGATCGCTGGCCACCGCCAGCCACAAGCCCACAGCCAGAGCCAGCGAGAGCAGCTTGATGCCAAAATTGTGCAACACGTGCCGATGAAAAAAATCCTTCATGGCTAGCGCTCGCCTCCCGGACTGACCCGCGAATCGGCCGGGCGCGGAAGGGAAATCCTCTGACTGTCGCCCTCGGAACTCGCGGGTTCCTCGCTGCCATTCGTGATGGGTGTGGGCAAGGTGGAGGGCGGCACATACCGGCGCAGCAGTTCTCCGATGCGCTCGCGCAGTTGCTCCACGGTCAGGTCGCGCTCGATCTTGCCGCTCACCGCCAGGCTGATGGCGCCGGTTTCCTCAGAAACGATTACGGCAATGGCGTCGGTCTCTTCGGTCACGCCGATGCCGGCACGATGCCGGGTGCCGAGTTGGGTCGAGAGCACCGGATTCATGGAAAGTGGCAGGAAGCAGGCCGCGGCCGCGATCCGGTCTTTCTGCACGATTACGGCGCCATCGTGCAGGGGCGCGCTGGGGCGGAAAACCGTCGCCAGCAGGTCGTAGGAAAGACACGCGTCCAGGGGAACGCCGCTCTCAATGTAGGTGCGCAACCCGATTTCCCGCTCAATCACAATCAAAGCGCCCGTTTGGTTCTGGGAGAACAGGTTGGCCGCCAGTACGATGTCGTCGTACGCGTCCGCCTCCGACGCCGCCGTCCGGCTGCGCAGAAGTCTGCGTCCCAGCCGCGCCAAAGCCTGCCGGATCTCAGCCGCAAAAATCACAATCAGCGCGAATACCGCATACGGCAGCAGCGTGCTGAGCAGCCAGTTCAGAGTGGTGAGTTCGCCGACCCGGGAAAAGTAAAACGCCAGCGCCAGCGCCGCCACGCCCACCAGCATGTAGGCGGCACGAGTGCCTTTGATGAGCGCCAGCAGTTCGTAAATGATGAGGCCGACCAGCAGGATGTCGACGACCGAAATCAGCGACAAATGCGGCCACGGCGCTGCGAAGAACTTCACCTGCGGGCCCCTTTCCAAAAAATTGGCTGACTTGAGCGGGGACAAGCTAATTGTAATCTAGCCCCGAAAGGCTATGTTGATCGAAATAAAGGCTTTGTAAAGATATGTAGGTATGTGTGGGTCGGGCACTCCTGTCCGACCCACACAACACGGCTACTTCACGGTTGCGTTCACCGTGCCCTTTGCCAGGCGGGCAGAGATATCATCTCCAGCCTTCACGCGCGCGGCATCCTTCAGCAGCGCACCGGATGGATCGAATACCAGGGCATACCCGCGATCGAGGATTGCCAGCGGAGACAGCGCCTCCAGCTGTCCCGAAAGTTGATTGAGCCGGCCTCCCTGCCTCAGCAGCAAGGTCCGCGCAGCCGCGGCAAGTGCGGCCACACCAGAATCCAGTTGTTTGTGGATGCCACTGAGCATGCGGCGGACATCGTAGTGTCTGACTGCGGCTGCCGCCGTTTCCAGGCGCCGCCGATGCTGCCCCAGAATCTGGTGCTCGGCCCGGTCCAGCCGATTCTTCAAGTCGTCGAGTTTTTGTTGACGCCGGTTGATGACATCCACCATGCGTCCAAACGCGCCGTGCTGGGCCAGTTCAGTAAGCCCCTGTCGTCCCATCAGCAACCGGTAACGTACCGCGCGAACCAGGCGCTGCCGCAGTCCCTCCGCATGGTCCTCCACTTCCTGCCGGGAACGAATCACCAGTTCAGCAGCTGCCGATGGCGTCGGAGCCCGCAGGTCCGCCACGAAATCAATAATCGTGAAGTCGGTCTCATGGCCCACCGCGGAAATGACAGGAATCTCAGACCCGGCCACCACACGAGCCAGCGCCTCGTTATTAAATGCAGCCAGATCCTCGGCCGAGCCTCCGCCACGGGCCACGATGATGACGTCCACGTTGCGCGCCTTGTTGAAATAACGGATTCCGGCGCTCACTTCCGAGCTCGCCGTGTCGCCCTGCACCTGCGCCGGAAAAATCAGAACACCGGCGGTATGATGACGCCGCAGCAGAACGTTCAATATGTCACGTAAGGCAGCAGCCTGCGGCGAAGTGACAACCCCGATCCGCCGCGGCAAAGTTGGGATTGGCTTTTTGCGGCCGGCGTCGAACAGCCCTTCCGCTTCGAGCTTCGCCTTAAGCTGCTCGAACGCGACCAGCAGCGCGCCCGCGCCCTTGGGTTCAAGGTACTCGGCGGAAATCTGCAGTTCGCCGCGATCCTCGTAGATCGTGACTCGTCCGCGCAGCACGACCTGCATGCCGTTTTCAGGGCGAAAGCGCAGCAACCGCGCCTGCGACCGGAACATCACGGCGCGAATCTGCGAGTTCTGGTCCTTTAGAGTGAAGTACAGGTGCCCCGAGTCATGCGCCCGGAAATTCGAGATCTCGCCTTCCACCCAGGTGTCGCCGTACTCGCGCTCAATGTGAGTGCGCACCGCAGCCACCAGATCGCGCACCGTCCATATGCGGCGATCGGGAGGCTTGAAACTGAATCCGAGCTGATCAGTGGAACTCATAAGCGACCCAGTGTGGGTCGGAAACTCCCTTCGGCTTCGCTCAGGGCAAGCTCTGTCCGACGCCTTTGACCTTGACTTTGACTTAGCTGCTCTTCTACGTCAGCCACGGAACTGGCTAATGCCGAAAGCGCCCAATCAAATAAAGCGCCACCGAAAGCACCACACTCACCAAAATCGAGGTCGCCAGCGGAAAATAGAACGTAGTGTTCTTACCGCGATAGACGATATCCCCAGGAAGCCGTCCCAGAGGGATGTTGGCCCGCCCCGCAAGCATCAGCACCACTCCCGCGAGAATGGCAACCGCCCCGACCAGCACCAACAATTTTCCCAGATCGCTCATTCAGACACAGTCTAAACCCTGGCTGAAGCTTCTCCGTGTCCTCGGTGCCCTCCGTGGTTCAATCCAGGGAGTGTGCCGGACAGATGCTAGAATCTCGCCTCATGCGCAGCCGCCTGGCTCTCCTCGTTGTCTTGCTGTTCTCCCTGAGTCTCACCGCCCAAACTCCATCGGAAGTCGAGATCACCTCCGAGCCCGGCCACCATCTCGCCCTGCAAAATGAATTCGTCCGCGTGTTCAAGGTGGAAGTCGCGCCTCATGCGGCCACGCTCATGCACCGTCATCGGCACGACTATATTTATGTGACGCTGGGCGCCGCGCACGTAGAGAACGACGTCGGGGGCAAGCCGCCGGTCACGATCAGTCTGCAGGATGGAGAGACGCACTTTCTCCCCGCTGGCTTCGCCCACGTCGCGAAGAATCTTTCCGACCAGCCCTTCCGCAACATCACCATCGAACTCATGCAGGACGAGAAAGCGCACCGCTCGCCGCCGCGCAAGTGGGATGAGGAAAGAGGTCTGCACATCCTGAACGGCGGCACCGAGGACATCCTCTTCGTAAAGGATGGCGCCCGCGCCTCAGAGCTTCAACTACAGCCGGGCGGCGTCCTGCCAAGACACCACCCCGCCGGCCCCCATCTGGTCGTAGCCGTGACCGATCTCGATTTGCGCAGCGACATCGAAGGCAAAGCCGCATCCAAAGTCCAACTCAAGGCCGGAGACGTAGCCTGGGCAAAAGGCGGCTTCACCCACACCCTGAGGAATGCAGGCAAGCAGAACGCCAAACTGATCACCCTCGAGTTTCAGTAGGACTCGGAAGGGGGCAGAGGCCACGTAGGGGACGGGTGCCCTCACCCGCCGAGCAAAGCTCGGCAGGCCTTCGCCGGTGGCGAATACAGCCCGGCGAGGCTAAAACCCGTGGCTTCAGCGGTGAAGGAAGAAGTACATCAGCGCGCCGACCGCCAGCACTGTAAGCAGGAAACGAAAGATGGGCCAGCTCTTGCTTTTCTCAAAAGCAATTGGTGAGTTGTCGCCTGCGTTTACAGCGTCTCCGATGTTCGGGGGCTGAAGCGCGCCGGATGGCCGAAAATCTTTGGTGCTGCCGAAGGTCAGCTTCTGGAAGCCGGGGCTTTCGGTGAAGCTTACCTTCCGGTCGACGAACATCTTTATGTCTCCGGCCCCGCCCTGCTTGGCCAGCGCCTGAGACAGCTCGGGCAGGAGGTAGCCGACCACGCCGGCAAGCTTTTCCGCGAAAGGAAGCTCGATTTCCTCGTGGCTGGCTCCTTCAATCGTGGTTGCGTTCGGATCGTGGGAATGAAGGCTGAATCCACCGCCCGGCTTGGCTTCAATGTGGAAGGCGAATTTGGGTCCCTTATTTCCGGACGGAAGATTTCCGGAGGGAAGATTTAATCCGGGGAATTCCCTGGCCAGACCGGCGCTAATGTTGGCCTGAATCTTCTGCTGCAACTCCTCGCGCGTGGGAGCTTCGATCGGCGGGAGGCTGGGATCGGTCGCGTGCGCGATGAATCCGCCTTGAGGCTTGGGCTCAATGCGGTAAGTGAACGTGCTGATGATGCGCTTAAGATCCACGGTGTTTGGCGCGATTGTAGCGCGCTACGCCGAAAGAGAAA
>CAVZXU010000016.1:272500-275000 GCA_963779255.1 Terriglobia bacterium
AATACGTGCTTCTGACCGATAGTGAACCAGTACCGTGAGGGAAAGGTGAAAAGAACCCCTGCGAGGGGAGTGAAATAGTACCTGAAACCGTGTGCCTACAAACGGTGGGAGGACTATGCGGCGCAAGCCGAAAGTCTGACCGCGTGCCTATTGCATAATGAGCCGGCTAGTTATTCTTGTCAGCAAGGTTAAGCGTAAGCGAGCCGTAGCGAAAGCGAGTCCGAATAGGGCGACTCAGTTGGCAGGAATAGACGCGAAGCGGGATGATCTACCCTTGGCCAGGCTGAAAGTAGGGTAAAACCTACTGGAGGGCCGAACGGGTGTTTGTTGAAAAAAGCTCCGATGAGCTGAGGGTAGGGGTGAAAGGCTAATCAAATTCCGTGATTGCTCGTTCTCTCCGAAATAGCTTTAGGGCTAGCCTCGTATGATTTGTCGTGGTGGTAGAGAACTGAATGGACTAGGGGGCTTTCCAGCTTACAGAATCCAACGAAACTTCGAATGCCATTGAACAACCAGTACGGGAGTCAGACAGCGGGGGCTAAGCTTCGTTGTCGAGAGGAAAACAGTCCAGATCGCCTGCTAAGGTCCCAAAATACAAGCTAAGTGGGAAAGGAAGTCGGAACGCCCAGACAGCCAGGAGGTTGGCTTAGAAGCAGCCATCCTTTAAAGAAAGCGTAATAGCTCACTGGTCAAGCGGTCCGGTGCCGACAATTTAACGGGGCTTAAGCTTGTTACCGAAGCAGCGAATGCATCGCTTAACGGTGATGCGTGGTAGGAGAGCATTCCCAACGGTTTGAAGCCAGACTGAGAAGACTGGTGGACGGTTGAGAAGAGACCCTGCCGGCATAAGTAGCGATAACGGAGGTGGGAACCCTCCGCGCCGAAAGTCTAAGGTTTCCTGAGAAAGGTTAATCCGCTCAGGGTCAGGCGGTTCCTAAGGTGAGGCCGAAAGGCGTAACTGATGGACATCCGGTTAATATTCCGGACCTCCCTTGTGTTCGTTATCACGATGGGGAGACGCAGTAGGATAAGCAGGCCGTCCTATGGCTATGACGGTCGATGCGTGTAAGGTGTTTCTCGTAGGAAAATCCGCGAGGGAGTTATCACTGAGACGCAAAGCAGTACCCCGTATGGGGGAAAGCTGCCGATTCCACACTGCCGAGAAAATCCTCTAAGGAGAACGTAAGGGATCCGTACCTCAAACCGACACAGGTAGACGAGGAGAATATCCAAAGGCGCTCGTGAGAACAGTTGGTAAGGAACTCGGCAAAATAACCCCGTAACTTCGGGAGAAGGGGTGCCTCACTAGGGTGCAAGCCCGAAGAGGCCGCAGAGAAATGCGCACTGCGACTGTTTAACAAAAACACAGGTCTCTGCTAAGTCGAAAACGACGTATAGGGGCTGACGCCTGCCCGGTGCTGGAAGGTTAAAGGGAGAGGTTAGCCGCAAGGCGAAGCTTCGAACTGAAGCCCCAGTGAACGGCGGCCGTAACTATAACGGTCCTAAGGTTAACGATTCGCTAGCCTTAGTAAAACTGAACTATATGCGGGAAACTCCTCATACAGCCGATCGGTACTCGCTGTCGACAATGACAGCAGTCAAAATCTGACGGACAAGGGGACAATCCGCAGGGAAGGCTCCATCATGGAGAACCCTCAGAGACTTCACGTTCAGCCACATCCTGGAAGGTTGGAAGCGCAATGGGTTGTTGGATTTGTGGATGGCGAAGGTTGTTTCTTCGTCGGCATCAATCCGCACCCGGAGATGACCGCTGGCTTTCAGGTTCTGCCTGAATTCACGGTTGTACAGCATCAACGAGATGTCCAGTTGCTTCACGCACTCAAGGAGTTCTTTGGGTGTGGCGTGGTTCGAACGAATCATGCCGAGCGAATGGCGTATCGGGTACGGAGCTGTGGATCACCTGAATGAAAACATCGTTCCCTTCTTCGAAAAGCATCCGCTGAAATCGAAGAAGAGAGTTGATTTCGCAAAATTCAGGAAGATCGTACAACTGATGATGAAAGGGCGAGCATTTGGCGATCGAGGGCATCGAGAAGATCCGAGCCATCGCATCGACGATGAACACAGGATGTGAAAGATAAAGTCCAGCTTCTCTGGAAACAGAGTGAGAGATAACTGAGCGAAATTCCTTGTCGGGTAAGTTCCGACCTGCACGAATGGCGTAACGAAAGTGCGACTGTCTTGCCAACTGGCACGGCGAACTTGTAGTGCCGGTGAAGATGCCGGTTGCCCGCAACTAGACGGAAAGACCCCGTGCACCTTTACTATACCTTTACTATGAACTATGGCACTTGCTGCGCAGGATAGGTGGGAGGCTTTGATTCCAGGTTCTCGGACTTGGAGGAGCCACCGGTGAGATACCACCCTGCGAGTTCTGTGGTTCTAACCTACTCCCGTAATCCGGGAGAGGGACATAGTAAGGCGGGTAGTTTGACTGGGGCGGTCGCCTCCTAAATTGTAACGGAGGCGCGCGAAGCTA
>CAVZXU010000017.1:0-84850 GCA_963779255.1 Terriglobia bacterium
GAGGGATCGCGGGGATAGCGGAATACAACGATGTCGCCGCGCTGGATGGACTCCAGCCGGTACACGTACTTGTTGACGAAGATGCGCTCCTGGTCGTCGAGCGAGGGCATCATGCTGGTGCCTTCCACCTTCACCGGTTGGTACAGAAAAATGATGATGAATGCGGAAATTGCCAGAGAAATGATGAGATCGCGCAGCCACACCGAGAGCACCGGCAGGGTGCGATGTGCGATGGGGACGGGACTCTTGTCTTGTCGGAGACGCGACTCCGCTGGGCGGCCTGATTCAAGCATCTTGCCTTTCATTATACGGTGAAGCCGGTCTGGTTGAAGCTGGCCTCGCGGTTCTCGCTGAGCCGCCGTGGTTACCTTGGGACTACTGCCGCCGCACCGCAATTCGGGTTACAATCACTAGACTGAGGGCGTCCGAATCATGATCAAACGCGGATTGACTATTGTCTTTCTGGGTGTGATGGTCCTGGCCGTTTCTGCTCCCTGGGCCATCTCCCAGCAGGATGGGGCCGTGCCCCAATATAACGCTGCTCCGCCCGCCAAGGGGTCAACTTTGCCTCCGATTCTGGGTAAGGAGCAATTGTGGGGCACGAACGCTCAGTATCCTTTTCAAAGTCATGCTTACGAGCTGGCCGCCAAAATCCCAGCTGTGTTGCATCAGCAACCCTGCTATTGCTACTGCGATCGCGGGATGGGTCACAACAGTCTGCACAGCTGCTTCGAGGGTATCCACGGCGCTGAGTGTGCGGTCTGTCTGAAAGAGCTTTACTATTCCTATTCCATGCACAAGAAGGGAAAGACCGCTACCCAGATTCGTCAGGGCATCATGAAAGGTGAATGGAAGCCGATAGACCTGCAGACCGCGGCCGCCATCAACTGATTCGGCAGGACGCAGCTTGGGCGGAGTTGACGGCGACGCGAATAGGCGTATAACCTGCTGATTCGAGGTGGGTCAGGTTTTTCCACAGGTGCTGCCCAAGGCTCCCTGACCAACAGTCACAACGCTGCCGTCAAGATCGACTGAGAAATAGTGGCGACGGTTTGGCCGGTTTCCTCCAAGCATCTGAAAAAGGAGAGCTTACGAAGAGTTCAGGAAGAGTTTTGCGTATGGCGCAGAAAGCCACACCCAAGAAACCGATGACTGAAGATCCGCGTTTTGCACAAGCTGTGCAAAACTACGAGGCCGGACTCCGTGCCATGCAGGAGCACAAGTTTGAAAAAGCTAAGGGCTTCCTGCAGAAAGCCGTGGCCGGTGCCAGCAAAGAATTGGCGGACCGGGTCACCGTCCACCTCAATACCTGTAACCAGCATCTGGAGCGCTCTGCCACCCAGTTTAGGAGCCCGGAAGAGCACTACGATTACGCTGTTTCTTTGATGAATGTGGGGGACTACGTGACCGCCCGCGAGCATCTGGAAAAGCTTTCCAAGCAGGTCCCTAAAGCCGACTATGTGGCTTACGGCCTGGCCGCTCTCGATTGCCTCACCGGACATCTGGAGGATTCGCTGCGCCATCTGGATGAGGCGATTCGGGTGAACGCAGCCCTTCGCTTCCAGGCACGAAACGATTCTGATTTCCAGAACCTGGCGGAAGATCCCCGCTTCACCGAGTTACTGTATCCCGATCCAGGAGCTGAGTTCTCCCCGGAATCAGCAATCCCTGAGGAAAATGGCTAGCCGTGGATGTGCCTGATCCCCACCGGCGCTTACTGCGGTCACGGGGAAGTACGTCGTCAACCAGTCTTCGGGTCGTCGCTATCGGTGGCGGCACCGGTCTCTCCACTCTGCTCAAGGGGCTTAAGCGCTACGTTACTCGGGCCGGTTCCCTGGGAACGTCCGGCCATCCTGAAATCAGTGAACTTTGCGCCGTAGTCACAGTCAGCGATGATGGCGGCTCCAGCGGGCGTCTGCGCAAGGAGCTCAATATGCTTCCCCCCGGGGACATTCGCAACTGCATCGTTGCGCTCTCCGAGGATGAGGCCCTGCTTTCCCGCCTGTTTCAGCATCGTTTCGTAAAAGGGTCAGGACTCGAAGGCCATAGCTTCGGCAATCTGTTTCTGGCGGCCTTGACCTCGATCACCAGCGACTTCAGCGAGGCCGTCCGGCTGTCTTCGGAAATCCTGCTTACCCGGGGACACATTTTTCCTGCCACTACCTCGCACGTCGAACTCGAGGCCCTGATGGAAGATGGCACCAGGGTTCGAGGCGAGACCAGGATCACGGCCAGCAGCGGCCGGATCAGGCAACTCTTCCTCGACCCTCCGGATGTTCAACCGCTGCCCCAAACTCTGGAGGCGATGGCTCGTGCCGACCTGATTACGCTCGGGCCCGGCTCCCTGTTCACCAGCCTGATCCCCAACCTGCTGGTTCCGGGTATCGCGCAGGCCATGGTCAATTCCGCAGCGGTGAAAGTCTATGTGGGCAACTTGATGACGCAGGCTAACGAAAGCCTTGGCCTGACTGCCTCCGATCACATCCGCGCGTTGAACTGCCATGCCCAGGTCAAGCGCATTTTCGATTTCGCGCTCCTCAATCGTGCCCCTGCACCCCCGGCCCTGAAGGCCAAATACGCCCTGGAAGGCGCCAATCAGATAGTGGCTGACCTGGAAGCCATCGAGGAGATGGGTGTCATCCCCGTCCTGGGCGACTACCTGGACCAGAAGGACATGGTGGCCCGCCACCTGACCGATCGGGCTGCGAATGACCTGATGGAACTGGTGGCCCAGGCCCCAGGCGGAACCCGTGCCGCCACCCCGTAACCGGTATGTGTGGAGCGGACACTCCTGTCCGCTGCCTTTGATTTTGATTCTTTGTATTCTTGTTTTTGACTTAGATTCTTGTTTAGGTCTTTATTGCCCGTGGTGATTGCAGAGGATGCACACCGGCTTTAACAACTAAGTCAAAATCAAATTCAAAAGCGGCGGACATGAGTATCCGCCCCACACGTAACCACCGTAACCCTGCCCGGCACGGAGCTCTCGCGGTATATTGGATCGAATGCCGAAAGCCAATAACCACCCACCTCGGGCACCCAGGACCGCGATTGCCATCATGGCCGCGGGCAAAGGGACACGGCTGAAGTCGAAACACCCCAAGGTGCTGCACGAGGTCGGCGGAAAGCCGCTTCTGGCCCATGTGATTGCAGCTGCGATCAAAGTGGTCCCAGCCGGGGACGTCTTTGCCATCATCGGACATGAAGCTGAGCGGGTGCGCAGCACGGTGGCCGCTACCGGTGTAGGATTCGTTCTTCAGAGGGAGCAGCGCGGCACCGGACACGCCCTGATGGTCGCCCGGGAAGCGCTGGCGCCCTACGATCTCGTCATCGTGCTCTCCGGCGACGCTCCGCTCATCACTTCCCAGACCATCGAACAGCTACGCGATTTTCATCTTTCGAAGAAGGCCGCGATGACGCTGCTCACCGCCCATCTGGAAAATCCCAGCGGATACGGAAGAATCGTCCGCACAAAAGCCGGCAAGGCCGACGTCAAAGCCATCGTGGAACAGAAGAACCTAACTCCGGCGCAGCAAAAAATACGTGAGATCAATGCTGGCTTCTACGCCTTTGACGTTAAGGCGTTGTTCGACCGCATCGACAAACTAGGCACCGACAATCATCACGGTGAGTTTTACCTCACCGATATGGCGGCGATTCTGGCCAAAGCCAAACAGCGTGTGGTCGCCGTGCAAGCCAGCAACGCCTATGAAGTCCTAGGGGGTAACACTCGCGCCGAACTCTCAGAGATCGATCAGCACATGCGCCTGGCCAAGTGCCGGCAGCTGATGGACCAGGGGGTTACCATCCTCTTTCCCCAGACCTGCGTCATCGACAACGACGTCGAGGTGGGCGCCGATACCGTCATCGAACCCAGCGTCCAGTTGCGTGGTACAACCCGGGTCGGCAGCGACACGCGTATCGGCTCTTACAGCGTCATCCTAAGCTGCGACATAGGAGACAACGTGCTGGTCCAGACCGGCTGCGTACTTGAACACTCGGTGATCAAGGCCCGCGCCTCTCTCGGTCCCTACAGCCATCTGCGCCCAGGTTGCGAGGTCTGCGAAGAAGCGCATATCGGAAATTTCGTTGAACTCAAGAAGACCCGCGTCGGCAAAGGCTCCAAGGCAAACCACCTGACCTACCTGGGCGACACCGATGTCGGTGAGAAAGTAAATGTCGGCGCCGGCACCATCACCTGCAACTACGACGGCGTGAACAAGCACAAAACCATCATCGAAGATGGCGTTTTTGTAGGCAGTGACAGCATCCTGATCGCGCCGCTCCGGATCGGCAAGGGCGCCTACGTAGCCGCCGCCACCACAGTCACGGAAGATGTCCCACCGGATTCTCTGGCCCTGGGCCGAGCACGTCAGATGGTGAAAGAAGGCTGGGCCAAAGAGAAACGAGAGAAGGCAAAGGCACAGAAGGCCAAATAGCGGTTACTCCCTAGAACAATAACTTCCGTACCCTTTGTCACCCCACTTTGTCCTCGTAGCATGTCCGAGGCCGTTCATGACTTTTCACCTCGACAACATAACCGCCTTGTTCCTTGCCTGGACCTTGCTCTTGCATCCAGCAGCGGCGTGGCGTGGTTACCGAAAGCTCACACGTGGCGAACCCATTGGTCCGAAGCTCTACCGGTTCCGATTGAGTTTCTATGTGATATTGCTCTCCACCCTGATTGCTCTGGCGGTAGCAGTTACCAACCAACTCTCACTTCCCCTCGCAGGTTCCTCCTCCTCAGTCCTGTTGGGGCTGATATTCTCGCTGGCCCTGGTTGTTTCGGCAACGCGACAACGCAGACAGGTTGATGCTGCGCAACAAGAGCGCATCCGTCTCTTGTGTGCCCCCGCCGACGCAAAGGAGTGGGTATGGGCGGTTTGGCTGGGTCTCTGCGCTGGAATCGGCGAGGAAATTGTGTACCGTGGCGTGCTATTTCAGATCATCGCACAGGTCACATCAAGCGCTTCGGTGGCCCTGCTGGTTTGTGTCCTGGCCTTCGCGCTGGCGCACTTGCCACAGGGCACGCCCGCCATCTACGCCATAGCCCTGCTCGGAATCTGCTTCCACATCCTGTATTTCGTTACTGGTGGTCTCGTGGCACCTGTTGTGGCTCACGCCACCTACGACATTGCAGTCTTCACCGTCCTCTATCGTCGCGAAATCCAGACCTCCAAAAGCACAACTGTGAGCGAGCCTGGGTCGACGACACCAGAATCCAATCGATTATTGGACTCATCGGTTTCTTGACCAGTCGGCGAGTCCCTACTTCGACACCGCCGCGAACAACGGCGAGTGCAGCAAGCCCTGGAACTGCTTGTCGTCGGCTTTGAAATGCATCTGCAGGTTCGAGCTGTCGGAGTTGACGGTGACGTTATCCAGCGCCAGTTTTTCGACGGGGGTGGCCGACATTTTCTTATAGAGCATGCCCGCCTTAAGCAGCGAAGACAGCGTGGTTGCGGTCATCGAATCGGAAGTCACCACATCCAGATCAAAGTTCACGCCGCTTTGAAAGTTCATCGTGTAGCGCGAACCCAAAATGCGTTTCTTGACCGTCTCGTAGTCCGCCAGTCCAGCAGCATCACCCAAAGCCGAGTGCAGCATGTTCTGCGTTCCCTGCTGATCGAGCACGCTCCACACTGTGCCGGAATCAACCGATCCCATCATGTCCGCAATCTGGGTATTGCTGTCCAGGGTGTAGGTATAGCCGTCGCGCGCATCCAGAGCGCCGCGCAGGGCGCCGCTGTCGCCGAAGAGCAACGTGTTGTCGTCGAGGAAGGTCATCTGCATGCCGGCGGGCATGGGATAGATGTCCGCATTGCGCAGCTTGATCGGCTTCACTTTCTTCAGACGCATTCTCTTGATCACCGCGGCCATGGCAAACTGACCTTGCGCCACCCCCACCACCTTCACGCCCTCCTTGCCGCTGCGATAGGAAGCAAACGTGAGCTGCTCGACATCCTTGTCGGGATCGATGCCCACACCGCGCAACGCTCCTTCAAATTCCTTCAGGCCGGGTGGCAACACCTGCTGTTTCAGCGCCATCGCCGTATCGGAATTCTTGAGGGCGCGATAGTCCACCGAAATGATCTGCTGGATGTCGGAAGGAATCACAGTACGCGCCGAGCTGCCCAGCGGCATGGACCAGGCGGTCGCGCTCACCAGGAGAAGAAGAAAAAGACTGCCCTTGACTGTTTTCATGAACTACCTCGAAGAACATGTGCGTTTAGATGCGATTTATACACGTATTGTATGCTCATTTTGCGACAGAAAGGCCAAACGAAAGGGCAGGTGGCGTGCTAAGAGAGGTGCATGGCCCCCGCCGTCAGCTTGCCAGGGCGGCCGCCTTTTTGCGGGTTTCCGCCGCAAAGGCGCTGTCTTTCAGCGACTCCAGATTGATCTCCACATTCGCCAGCGCGCCTGAGTGGCCGCCCGGGCCAGGGCCGCGGCCGTGGTCAGGTCCGACTTCATGTTCGGATTTGTAATCGGCTGCAGCCGCTCCGCGATCCCCACCACTTCCCTTGCCCGCTCCGCCACGCTCAGGGGGACGCTGGTCGCCTGCTTCAAAGCAGCGTCAATGATGCCGTCCGCGCTGGCCGACTCCTTCGCCTGTTTATACGCCTTCATCACCGCCTTGTACGACTCCGCGTCGGCGTCGATGGCCGCCTTCAATTCTTCGCGCAATTGCGACAACCGCGCAATAGCCTCACTCAGTTCGCGCTCGTGCTGCAGGTAAACCTTCTTGCCACGCGACATGGAAGCCACCATGGTTGCAAGTCCCGCCGCCATGGCGCCGCTGGCCGCCGCCGCGCTTCCCCCGCCGGGGGTAGCAGTAGGTGCCGCCAGCTGCTCCACAAACGGCTCGACCCCGGCGCGCAGTCCGCCAATCGCCATCTTGCCGCCCATCACCGCGGCCAGCCGGTTTTCCAGAATCAGAGACGAATCAAAATTCTCCACCTGCAAGAACCATTCCGCCGCCGACTCCAACGCCTTCTTCGGAATCAGACCCACAATCTCGCTGCTCACCGGCATAACGCCATAGCGGGCCGCTTCCCGCTTTACCATTTCAAACACGCGATGGATCGGGGTCTGCTCAAAGTCGGTCAGGTTCATCGAGACTTGCGCCAGGCCGCGGACCAGAAACCCCGCGCCCTTGACGAAGCGCATTCCGCCGCTCGAAAAACGGACCGCTTTGGCGATCTTCTTGGCGATTTCGACATCGGGAGTGTTCAGAAAGACGTTGTAGGCAATAAGAAACTTGCGCGCGCCCACCACCGTCGCGCCCGCCGAAGGATGCACCCGAGGCTCGCCGAAATCCGGTTTTCGCGCCGGGTTGGTCGCGATCTCGGCCCGAATGCCCTCAAATTGCCCGCGCCGGATGTTTTCCAGGTTCTGCCGCTCCGGCGAGGTTGCCGCCGCTTCGTAGAGATACACCGGAACCTGATACCGCTTCCAGATTTGCTCGCCCACATGCCGCGCCATGGCGACACAGTCTTCGATCGTCACTCCATCAATAGGAATGAACGGCACCACGTCGGCCGCGCCCATGCGCGGATGCGCTCCCTGGTGCTGGTTCAGATCGATCAACTCCGCCGCTTTGCCCACGCCCCGAATGGCGGCTTCCTGGATAGGCTCCCGCTCGCCCACCAGCGTAATCACGCAGCGGTTATGGTCGGCGTCCATCTCCCGATCCAGCAGAAAGACGCCATCCATCTTCATGGCCTCGACAATGGCATCCACCTTGCTTTTATCTCGGCCCTCAGAGAAATTTGGAACACACTCGACAAGAGTTGACATACGCGGAAAAGAATATCACCGAGGGGTGCCTCATCCTCGTCTCTCCGTTTTTTGGAGAGACAGGGTGGGGACTTTGACGCGATGTTCCGTAGCGCCGGCGTTCTCGGAGGGCCGCCTCGAATTATCCCTTCACAAAATCCTCCATCACCGCCTTGCGCATCAGGTCCGGGGGCAGCAAGCCCTGCGCCAGAATGAAGTCGTGGAACTTCTTCTGGTTGAAGTTGGCACCGAGCTTTGCTTCCACGTCCTTCCGCAAAGCAATTAGCTTGGTGTAGCCGTAGAAGTAGCTGTTGGCTTGCCCCGGGGCGCGATACGTATAACGCTCAACCTCCTCCTGAGCGAAGGCGTGCGACTGCACCACGTCCTGCTCCAGTACCCGAAAGACCTCCTCCGGCTGAATCTTCGCCGCCTGTAATTCAGGATCGAGAAACGCTCGCGCCGCCCGCATCAGCCGGTAGTCAAGAGAGATGAGCTGTCCTTCCAGCGGCATGTAAGGTCGGATGAGGTATTCCGAATAGAGTCCCCAGCCCTCCACATTAGTGCTGTTGAACGCGTACCGAAACCGCGCCAGCGAAACCCCGTGCTCGAGCATGGAATCAAACTGCAGTTCGTGACCCGGGCGCGCCTCGTGGGCGGTGAGCGTCCAGGCCGCGGCATCGAAGGTGAAGTCGTCGTATTTTTCTGCACTCTCCTGGCCAGGGCCCGCGGGGATATTCAGCGGCAAGACAAATTCTCCCTTCTGTCCCGTATTGTGCAGAAATGGCGGAGGCACCATATGCGGCGCGGGCTGCTGAGCGGTCTCGGCCGCGGTGGCAATCCGGATCCGCGCCGGGCGGTCCGGCAAGGTGACAATCTGTTTATCGACGATGATCTTTTCAATCTGCTTCAGGCGCTCCTGGTAAAAGGGCAGAATGGCGTCGCCTACCAGTTGTTGTTTTTTCAGCTCGCGGATCACGTCGCGATAGTCGCTCGAAGGCAGGTGCCGTTGCTTCGCGATCTGCTCCGCAATCGGCTTCATCTCGGCCTGAATTTCGCTGAACGCCTGGTGCGCCATGGCGGCAACCTGGGCGGGTGGAATGTCGATGCCGTACTCTTCCAGATTCAGTGCATACTCCTCGGGCGGAAGCCGAAAATCGTTGCGGGCCTTGGGCAGCACATTGGCTTTCGTCCACGCGTCGTACTCGATGAGCTGGGATTTCAGTTTGTTGTACGCCTCCTGCCAGCCCGTAAGCTTGTACTTGTCGAGCAGGGTGGCGATGCCCTCCATATAGTTGGGATTGCGCGCCAGTTCGGTTTCAATCTCGGTGCGGGCGGGATAAACCACGTCCGGCTTGGCCATCTGCTCCATCACGCGTTGCTTCAGGATGTCGGCGAGTGGCTTGTATCCCGGCTCCAGCCCCGCATATTTTCGGATACGGACCACGGTGGGGGGGCGTCGCTCCGAAGGAGTCTGTTCATCCAGCAGCACCCGCAGGCCGCTGAAGACCCTTTCGCTGGCATTCAGGTAATCCACTTTGTGGGCGCGTTCGAAGTCCTGCTCCCTGAATTGCAGCTCGGTCTTGCGGATCACGATCTCGAGATCCCGCGCGACTTCCTTCTGTTTCTCCTGTCCCAAGAAACCTTTCAGCGTCGCGAGCACGGCCTCGGCCTCCTGCCGCTCCTGGTCTTCATCAGCCAGCGTCGGTTGGGACACCTCGGTGTCGAACTGACTTAGCCCCTGGTTCGAACCCAACTCAGGCGTGTGCTTCATCTCGACCGCCAGCAGCAGGTTGGTGTACTTGTTGCTGGCAGTGATCCACTCCGCCGGCGCTTGGCCGCAAACCGGCAGGCACAACATGGCAACCGCAAGGAATATGGCGAATCTGCGAATCAACATGGTCTCCGATCTTCTAATACTTTGGCTTTCTACCGTTACCGAAAAATTTTCCTATCCCCAGCCGCACCTGGATCGTGTTGATTCCGGGATTGGGGTCGCTCAGTCCCGCGTTCGATATATGCATGTAGCGCAGCTCCACACTCCAGTTGCGTGAGTCTCCCAGAAAGTGCGCTCCCAGGGCGGCGGAGGATGTGAAGTTCACCCGGTCAGTTCCAGCCGGAACGTCATGGTTGGTAAACAGGGTGCCGCCGCTGAGTTCAAGATAGGGCACGATTCTTCCCCGCGTGGCAAAATTCCACTTCAGGTTCAGGGGATTGAAACCGATTCCGTACGCTGTGTTGGCAGGCTGAAACACCAGAAATGCCGGTACGGCATCCAGTGCATACTCGAATCGTCCTTTAAGAAATCCAGGGCCGTGGGGCCGGGTAAGAATCCATCCGTAACGCAGCCCGGCGTTCCACACCCCGGTATTCGAGGTGCCGCCAGAGACAGAGTGGCCGCCGCCCGTCCAAATCTGAATCTCGTGGCCGCCATCCTCGATCCGGGCCTGGCCCCAGGTCAGCGAAGCGCAGAACAGGAGCAGTATGCCCAAGGGACTCGTCATGAGCCCGCCACGATATCGTAAAGTCCAGAACATGACAATCGTGTGGGTCGGACACTCCTGTCCGATGCCTTTGACTTAAGGTTTGAGAGACGAGTCGGCAGTGGGATCATGAGTCAATAGGCTTCAAGTCGAAGGCGGCGGACAGGAGTGTCCGCCCCACACCCCACACGATCAACTCACAGACCCAATCCGCCATCCACCGCCAGTATCTGCCCGGTAATGAAGTGGGGCGCGGTGGCGAAAAAGAGCGCGGCGGCGGCAATCTCTTCGCCCTTGCCGTTACGCCGCATCGGAGTCTGCCGGGCCATCTTCTTCATGAATGATGCCGCCGCTTTCTCTCCCAGGTCGATCATCCCTGGCGCCACGCAGTTCACGGAGATCTCGGGCGCCAGCGCTTTGGCCATCACCTTGGTCAGCATGTGGACCGCGGCCTTCGACGAGCAATAATGCGCATGACTGGCCCAGGGACGCAGCCCACCCAGCGAACCCATATTGATGATCTTTCCCTGCCGTTCCCGCAAGTGCTTCAGCGCTTCGCGCGAGACCAGAAAGGGGCCGCGAGTATTGGACGCGAATATGGCGTCCCATTGTTGGAGCGTCAGTTTGTCGAATTCCGCAGTCTCATAGTTGGCGGCGTTATTGACCAAAATATCGATCCCCCCAGCTCCTTCACTGTTTCCTTGATCGTCGACCTGACGCTCTTCTCATCGGTGATGTCACAACGCAGCGCCACGGCGCGGCCCCCAAAGCTCCCCACGTCGATCACAGTATGCTGCGCCTCGCGTGCAGAGTTACGAAACGTGATGGCCACATCAGCTCCGGCCTCTGCGAGTTTCAAAGCCATAGCGCGCCCTAAGCGCCGCGCCCCGCCCGTAATCAGAACGGTCTTCCCAGAAAGTGATTTGCCGCGATCCATGTTGGCGATTGTAATTGAGAAGTTAAATGTAGGCGCGAGCGCCCTCGCTCGTGCAGCCGGTAGGCAGCCATTGCGGTTAGCAATTGGCAATTAGCAATCAGCAATTGCGCCGACTTCCATCAGGCTATCCGCCATGAATCTCCAAGTGCTAAGTGCCAATTGCTAAAAGCCGAATCCTAAATGCTTTTCCCTCATCATCAAACCTGCTAAACTCCGCCCATGGCGGAGCCGCGCCAAGTCGTCGTCTATTCTCGCAAGGGCTGTCATCTTTGCGAAATAGTCAAGGAAACCCTGACCAAATTGCAGCGGCGCGGCGGTTTTACCTGGCGGGAAATCGACGTGGAAAGCGACGACGAACTGCGCCGCCGCTTCACCGACGAGGTCCCCGTCATCTTCATTGACGGCCACAAGGCCTTCAAATACCACATGGACGAGCGCGAATTCCTGCGCAAACTGGCCAGCTGACTTTGGTAGCGCCGGCCTCCGGCCGGCCCGATGGGCGGGCGAGACGCCCGCCAGACAGCCGGCAGGACGCCGGCGCTACTGTGGCCACGACACCATCGGCTTGAGCCCTCCGTAACGTCCCCTTTCCAAATTTCTGCAAGTAGCATTAGAGGCAGCCCGTTCTCCAAATCCAGCAGTGCGAGAATTCACATGAGAAATTTCAAGATCGGGGTTTGCTTCCCCCTCGTCTTCTTGCTGCTGGCCTGCGTCAGCCAGGCACAGTCGCTGGGCGACGTGGCCCGTCAGCAACGCCAGAAGCAGCAGACAAAGGACCCCAACGCCACCCACAAGGTCGTTACCAACGACGAGATCCCGGAGTCGCCGGACGCTTCCGTAGACTCCTCGGATAATGCCGAGGGAGCACCAGAGTCTTCCGCGCCGGTCGCTTCCACCTCAGGAAAGAAAACCGCCGAACAATGGAAGACCGAGATTCAGGCGAGGAAAGCAAGGATTGCAGCGATACAGAGCCAGGTGGACAAGCTCAACAACTCGGTTCATTTTGTGGAGGCCAACCGCTATACCAACGGCGTCCAATACAACCAGTACCAGCTGAAAAAGCAACAGGAAGCACAACGCTTGCAAAAGCAGTTGGACGGCGAAAAGAAGCAGTTGGATGACGCGCAGGAATCCGCCCGCAAGGCCGGCTTCGGAACCGCAGTCTACGATCCAGCGAATTGAGCGGGTGCCCCATGCTCGTCTCTCCGTTTTTGGAGAGACAGGGTGGGGCCTTTCCATCACTCGCCGGTCAGAAACTTGAACTGAGCCGAGGTCAACGGGACAACACTCAACCTTCCCTGCCGTACCAGCGGAGAATCTGCAAAAAGCTTCTGGGCCTTAACTTCAGCCAGTGTCACCGGCTTGCCCAGCGCCTTCCCGACCTTGATCTTCACTTGAGGGTTCTTCGGATCGGAGGCGTCCACCGAAACCACCGACGCCGTCCCCACTGCACTCTTACGCTCGCCGGTTTCGTAAATCACCAGCCCGTCGCCCGGCTTCATCTCCCGCAGGTGCTTCAAGGCCACGGGGTTTGACACGCCGTCCCAGACCGTGTTTTTGTCTTGCTGCAGGTCGGCAAACAAGTATGCGGTAGGCTCGGTCTTAAGAAGATAGTCCATAATAGTCCATAGGAAGAAGTTTGAGATTGTAGATTGCAGAATGCAAATCCCGGAGAAAGCCGGATTATAAATCTAAAATCCGAAATCTGAAATCTGCAATGCCCTACCGCGGCTTGTCCTTAGAGTCTTTCTCCGCCGGCTTCTGTGCCTGCGGCTCGTCTTTCTTGTCTTCGGGATGCTCTTCGTAAATCGAGTACTGCCCCTGAGGACGCTTCATCTTGACCGTGATCTCCATCCTCGGCTTGTCGATGGCATAGTCGTCGCCGAAGGTCTGAAAGCCCTGCGCCAGCACCTGGATCCGTAGCTTGCCGTAAGGCACGCCATCAAAGTTGGCCTTGCCCTCCGCGTCGGTCTTAAGCTGGAGTCCACCATTGGACTGTTTCCCGTTCTTTTCCATAGGATGCATGACCACGCTGGCATTGCGAATGGGCTTGCCGTTGTAATCCCGGATCACCACGAAGCTCAGCAGCGCCATGTCGTCCTGCGCCAAGGCTGGCGCGGCCAGAAGAACTGCGGTTGCGAGGCCGATTGCGAGTTTTCTCATAGCCGATGTCAATTCTAAGCAGCCTCGAGCCTGCTTGTCACCTTGAACAAAGAATGTGACGGCTGGCTTCTAGAAGTACTTGGCCACGCTTCCGCTCCAAGTTTGAGATCTTGCATAAGCTGTGGTTTGTCAATATGTTACAGAGTCTTAACCACGATCCAGTTGACAAGGGCCTACCCCATTCCTACAATTAGCACTCGCGAACAATGAGTGCTAACAAAGGAGTTGGCGCGTTCCTTGGCTATTAAACCCAAGATCTTAACTCAACACGAACGAAAGGAGTCAGCAAGTATGGCAAAATTCACTCCCCTGCATGACCGCATTCTGGTCCGGCGGGTGGAAGAAGCTGAAACCACCCGTGGCGGCATCATCATCCCCGACTCCGCCAAAGACAAACCGCAGGAGGGCGAAGTCATCTCCGTCGGCAAAGGCAAGATCAACGAAGAAGGCAAGGTGTTCCCCCTGGCCGTGAAAGAGGGCGACCGCATCCTGTTCGGCAAGTACTCCGGCACCGAAATCAAGCTGGACGGTGAAGACTTCATCATCATGCGCGAAGAGGAAGTCCTCGGCATCCTCACCGGCGCCGCCAAGAAGGAACAGGCCGGCTCACGCCGCTAACTGAGAACCGGGAACTCAAGACTAGAAACTGGGCTTTCAAACTTTTCGCAGGCCAAGCCTGCACACTAAAGCGATAGGAGATTACAGATATGGCAAAGCAGATCGTACATGGCGAGGAGTCGCGGCAGGCGATTCTCCGCGGCGTCAACTTACTGGCCGACGCCGTAAAGGTCACTCTCGGCCCCAAGGGCCGCAACGTGGTCATTGAAAAGAAATTCGGTTCGCCGACCATCACCAAGGACGGCGTCACCGTAGCCAAGGAAATCGAACTGAAGGACGCGCTCGAGAACATGGGCGCGCAGATGGTGCGCGAAGTCGCTTCCAAGACCTCCGACGTCGCCGGCGACGGCACCACCACCGCCACCGTTCTGGCCCAGGCGATCTACCGCGAAGGCGTAAAGACCGTCGCCGCCGGCGCCAACCCGATGGCCATGAAGCGCGGCATCGAGAAGGCCGTCACCGCCATCTGCGGCAGCCTCGACAAGGAAGGCAACCGCATCAAAGGCGAACTCGACAAGTTCTCCAAGCCCGTCACCGGCGACATGATCGCCCAAGTCGGCACCATCTCCGCCAACAACGACGAGACCATCGGCAACATCATTGCCGAGGCCATGAAGAAAGTCGGCAAGGATGGCGTCATCACCGTGGAAGAGTCCAAGACGCTGGAGACGCAGCTCGAAGTGGTCGAAGGCATGCAGTTCGACCGCGGCTACCTCTCTCCTTACTTCGTCACCGATCCCGAGCGCATGGAAGTTGCGCTCGAGAACGCCTACATCCTGATCAACGAAAAGAAAATCAGCTCGATGAAGGACCTGCTGCCCGCTGCTGGAGCAGATCGCGAAGAGCGGCAAGCCGCTGCTGATCATCGCTGAGGACGTCGAAGGCGAAGCCCTGGCGACCCTGGTCGTCAACAAGCTGCGCGGCACGCTGCAAGTCGCGGCCGTCAAGGCGCCGGGCTTCGGCGATCGCCGCAAGGCCATGCTGCAGGACATCGCCACCCTCACCGGCGGCAAGGCCATCACCGAAGACCTGGGCATCAAGCTGGAGAACGTCCAGATTGCCGACCTCGGCCAGGCCAAGAAGATCACCATCGACAAGGACAACACCACCATCGTCGAGGGCAAAGGCAAGCACACCGAGATCGAAGGCCGGGTGAAGGAAATCCGCGGCCAGATCGACAAGACCACCAGCGACTACGACCGCGAGAAGCTGCAGGAGCGGCTGGCGAAGCTGGTCGGTGGCGTGGCGGTGATCAAGGTGGGCGCCGCGACCGAGACCGAAATGAAAGAGAAGAAGGCTCGCGTCGAGGATGCCATGCACGCAACCCGCGCGGCAGTCGAGGAAGGCATTGTCCCCGGCGGCGGCGTGGCCCTGGCGCGCTGCGTCGGCTGCTCTCGACAAGCTGAAGCTCGAAGGCGACGAGCAGATCGGCGTCAACATCGTGAAGCGCGCCCTGGAGGAGCCGCTGCGCCAGATCGCCGAGAACGCCGGCGAAGAAGGCGCGATCGTCCTGGGCAAAGTCAACGACTCCAAGGACAACAACTTCGGCTACAACGCCCTGACCGGCGAGTACGAAGACCTGGTCAAGGCCGGCGTGCTCGATCCGACCAAGGTCGTGCGCACCGCACTGCAGAACGCCGGCTCGATCGCGTCGCTGATGCTGACCACCGAAGCCCTGGTGGCGGAGATCCCGGAAGAGAAGAAGGGCGCTCCGATGCCGGCGGCGGACACGGCGGCGGCGGATGGAAGGCATGTACTAAAAGCAGCTGTCTAGCTATTAGCTTCTGGCTTGAACCTAGGCCCCGCTCGCAAGAGCGGGGCTTTTGCTTGTAGCCTGATCAGTTCTGCCCAATTTGGGAACAGCTCCTAATTTCTCGGTGAGGAGACTCGTTCCAGATCCGGTTGGAAGCCTACAATTTTTTGCACGGACAACGTTTGGAGGGTATTGCCAGTGGGTACTGGACGCTGTCCGTCAAACAGCCGAGTGGCTTGTCAGCCATTAGGGTTCGAGTCCCTTGCCCTCCGCGGTTGCTCGGCGCCATCTATGTGCTTGACAAAGGTCCGCGCCGCGCTATCCTGAAGGTGACGGACAGCGTCCAGTAAGGCCGATTCTAGAAAAGCCCCGCCAGAAGGCGGGGCTTTTAGTTTCTTCGACCTGCAAATACCCCACCCTTCGAACAGCGCGAAGGGTGGGGCACCCAGCGGTATGGAAGGAATGTACCAAAAAGGCAGCTTCCAGCTATTAGCTTGTGGCTTGAACCAAGCCCCGCGCTTGCGCGCCGGGCTCTTGTTTTGTTGGTGGCACTAGCCGGGGCCGCAGTAGGACGGGGCGGCCGTCTCCCCACTGAGCCGCACGGGAATGTCTCGGAGTCAGGCGGCGGGAACGCCGTCCTTACTGTCGAGCTGTTGGTTGAGCCGGCAAAACCGGTCGGCATAGACGCGGTCTTTGACGGCAAAGGAGGTAGAAGCGTCGTCGAAGTCGAGCATGAAGATCCCGCCGGGCGAATTCAGTCTGAGCTTCTTCAGCTTGTTCAAACTGAGCAACATCAGAAGAATTGCGGATGCCCCTCCGGCCCGCCAGTCCAGCCACACGCCCACAAGTACGCCTACAATCGCCATGGCCGCAAGGTATGCCAGGATGAAACCAGATGGCAGAGCCCTTAATTTCCCCGGCACAGCTGCGACAATGCGGAACTTTGTAGACGAGAGTCGTCGTGGTCATCCGGGTAGACATGGTCGCTTTCGACAGGTAGCCGGTGCCAATACCGCAGGTGGTCTGGGCGGGCTTGCCCCAACCCGGACAGGAGTCTGGAAAACGCAGGTTCTGGCGCGGGGTGATTACCTGGAACCATCCCTCCAACGGTTTGGGTGCTGCAGCGATCACGAAATAGTCAGGCAAGCGGGTCGCGAGCGCCTCGGCTTCCGCAACCTGCGTCTCAACGGCGTGCGCCGTCTCCACGCCTTTGCCCATGCCACGTGCCTGCATTTCGCTGAGCAGCGCCTGCTGGGCCTCCGGCATGAGCTGATCGTATCCCTCGGCCAGGCGTTGTAGTTCGTCGTCGGAACAGTGGCGGTAGTGTTCCCGGGGATCAACACGGATGGTCATGGCACCCTCCTAGATCATCGTTCTCTAATTAATTAATCAATAGAGACTTCATCCATCTTATACTTCAATCGGAATACCACAGGAGCGGCATTCACTTCTTGGAAGTACAGGTGGATTCGCTGGATGAGTTCCTGTTTGCTCTGCACCCGGATCTCCCGGAGCATGCTGCGCGCCATCTTGCTGAACATATTCTCCACCAGATTGAGCCAGGAGCCGTGCTTGGGAACGAAGACGAACTGAAAGCGTTGCGGCCGACTCGCCAGGTAGCGTTGCGTTTCCTTGGAGATATGGGCGGAGTGATTGTCGAGAATCAGTCGCAACGTCGTGGCGGTCGGATAGGCAGCATCCAGCTTTTTCAGCAGCTCAATGAAGTCCTTGCTCTTATGCGTCTCGCTGACGATCTCGGTGACCGTGCCACGGTGCAGATCCAGCCCCGCCAGTAACGAAACGGTCCCCAGCCGTTGGTATTCGTAGTCCCGGGTCGGGCTGGCATGCTGCCCAGGTATTGCCGGCCGGTCGGGGGTTTTCTGGGCCAGCGCCTGAATGCCGGGTTTCTCGTCGTAGGACACCGTGACCATCCCCGGCTCGCAAATCTCGCCGCGCAGCAGTCCTTCGTGGAGAATCTCTACTTCCTTATAAACATGCAGTACCGCCGCCATCTTGGACTCGAACTCCGGGTCCCGCCGCTCCACATAGTATCGAACCTTATGCGGTCGAAGTTCTCCCTGCATCAAGATCTTATGCAGCTTGGAGCGGCTCACCTGCTCCAGTTCCGGGTACCCCGCCGACCTTGCCTCCCGGCGCAGGTGTGCGGTCAGCAGACCGTACGTCCATAACTCTTGGGCATAGCCCAACTCCTTAGGCTTCTGACAGGCTGAGTTCTGAACCCAAGCAATCGCCGCATCCGAAACCCGACGCGGTTTGCCCGAACGCGGCAATTCTCCCAAGGCCGCCTGCACGCCAAAGCGGAGGCATTTCTGGATGCAGAGTATCACCGTGTTACGGTTCACCCCATGGGCCCGCGCAATGGCTTGATCACTCCGACCGGCGACCGAGTCCAGCAAGATCGCCGCGCGTACCGTACGCCTCTTCTGCTCGGTTCGCGATTTGCGAAGGCGTTCCAACATGCGCTGCTCGTCCTCGCTGAAGACCAGGAGCCGACGCCTCCTCTGAAAGGGCATGCCTCATTAAAACATCCTCGAGGTCACATGTATAGTTACTTAGAGAACACTCACCTAGTTTCTTGGGGGCCCGATTGCGGGGATACTTTACCATGTTTGTGTAACAGGGCGATCTTCGGCCCGTTATGAACAGGGATGGCCGGCAGGTGAGAGCCTGCCCTACGTGGACCGATAGTAGCGCACGATCCAGTCGGCAACGCAGGCGGGCTTCTTCTGACTTTCCACTTCCACAACTACGGAGAAGACCGCATCACGGGCTGGCGGGTGGCGCAGGCTAGCACGTGAAACCTCTACTTTCGAGGGTGCCCCGTCCAAGCTCTGCTTGGGCGGGGATTTTGTTTTGCGGGACGTATGTTCGCTGTCAGAAAGATCCCGATTTGCTCCCTCTTTCGTGCCGTCCACTGCGATTCGATCTCAACCGGTCCCGCTGTCCTTAAGGCGGCTTTAGCCGCTGAGGCAATCGCGGATTTTAGGGATGGGAAGGCATTTGTAATGCGGCGCTGAAGCGCTGCTCCACCCAAGTCACAGTGCAGTGATAGCTGCTATTTCGAGTTGGAGCACACTTGCCCTCTCCACTATTGCCTACAGCATTCTCCTTAGCTCAGAAATTCCCGCTGACCAATCGAACTTTCTCGCCTTCCATTTGCCATAGACCTATCCCTCAGAAAACACAGGCCTGCGGTCTTGGCAGCCTTCGTGCTCTTACCATGGGCAGATCACATACGGAGGGAATCATGTCCAACATACATGTTGATAAGGTCGGTGACATGGCAGTGGTGGAATGCGAAGGCAGATTTGTCCGCAGTGACGAGGCCTTCAAATTGCGTGACGCGGTTACGTCCCAGGCGGAGGCCCACGTGGTTGTGCTGGACCTTACGGAAATGCACGCCATTGGGGGCGGCAGTGTCGGCGTGCTGGTTTATCTGCAGCGCTGGTGCCGGGGCCACAACATTCGCTTCAAGCTGTTCAATCCCTCACGGGCGGTGCGGGAGAAGTTGGAACATATCAATTCAATGTCGGAGTTCGACATCGCTTCCCTGGACGAGATGATGGCGTTGCTCGGACAGGCCGACAGCCGGTACGCGCTGGCTTCGTGACCGCACTGACAGGCGCAAGCCGGTTATAGGGGTTCCCCTCGACTTCGCTCGGGGCAGGCTCTTCGACTGCGCACCTGTTTCGCTTCGCGAAACAGCTACTCCGCTCAGGATGACACTTACGGAGTTTTGTTCTCACTGCACTGGCATTCTCACTGCACTCGCAGAATCAACTGCGTGTCGCTGTCCAGATGAACGTTTCCGGTACCCGAGGTCAGGACCGACACCGGGCCTGACATCTCCAGAGAGAGCCCTTTTATCCCGACTACGCCGCGGCTGGTGGGACCGAGCGGGCTGACAGTGGAAGTGTTCGGCACATTGAGCCCTGGCGGTTCAGGGATGCTCGCGGTTGGATATCTAGGCGGGATGGGGGGGGCGGAAGAATCTCCAGCTGAGGCAGGCCTCTGACCCGGCATGCCCGAGGCCATGTCGCCCGGAGTATCGTTCAGGTTATTAAGCTGCAAAGGGCGGGCGAGCGCCTGTACGGTCGCCTGCAGCGGCACTTCGCGTCCGCCTTTCAGGAGCATGCGATCAAAAGTAATTCCTACGAGCGAACCTGGAGAAGCCTTGCTGTGGGCCTTGGCCTCGGTCACGTGGCCGACGATTTTGGTGTTTCGGGGGACCACGATCTGACCGTGCACCAAGAGATCGGTCGCAGTCCTCGCCTCTATTTTGTCATTGGCCTTGGACTTCCTGGCGTCCAGCGACTTCGACAACTCGACGGAGAGAACGGTCCCAGCCGGCAGCGTATCGGCCGGCACGGCAGCAGCCGGAGCCTGTGGATTCGCGGGCGCCGCAGGGGATTGTGCCCGCGAGGCCAAGATCCAGGTGAGTATGACCGGCGCCAAAAAAAGTTTCCGCATAGTTACTCCACATTTCTTTCCGGCAGTGTGCTGAATTATGATGCACCCGGTCAGAACCAGGTTCCCTCCCGGTACTTCCGATACTGATCGCCGAATCTGGCCTCGAGAACCTTGGCTTCCTGCCTGGCGCGGACAATCTGGATGGGTATCAGAACCAGCAGCAGGAGCAGGGCGTAACGATACTGCAAGGAAATCAAGATGCCTAACACCAGCAACCCGCTGAACACATAAATCGGGTTCCTTATCTTTGCATACAAACCATGGGTGACAAGTTCTTTCGCCTGGGGAGTCACCGAGAACGATTGTCCCAGCTGCCAGCGGGCGGTAAAGAGCAACACCGCCGCCGGCACAGCGACGCATAGCCCCGCCAGGCGAGCCGTATTCCATACTCCCGGACGCAGCAAGACAACTCCGATGATGATCAGCACCGCGCAAAACTGCAGCGCGAAGAGTGGAGTGATTTTGGTGTGACTGGCGATCGAGTCTGGCATAGGGCTATTCTACGAATCCCTGGCGGATGCTATGGATAAAGTCGGTGTAAGCCGGAGTAAATCCGGCGGCCCGCACCACTGCCGCCACCTGCCCGCGATGATGGATGGAATGCGTGATGACGTGCGTCAGGATGTCATCCTTGCGGCTGCTCCAGCTTTCACCCTTGCTGTTCTGATAGGTGACGGGCCGGGCCAGTTCGGCTTCGCTGCTGCCGGCCAGGTAAGTCTTCCAGAGGGTGGATAACTCTGCCGCTTGCCGTGAGCAATCTTCGGCTGTGAACTCAGGCCAAACCGGAAGGGTCTGCGGCTTTTGTTCCAGTCGTTCCAGCCAGAGCCGTTCCGCGGCGAAAATGTGCGCCATCAATTTTAGGGCCCGAGGCAAAGGAGTTCCCGCTGAGCGCAAGCCGGCCAGCACTTCCTGATTGGCCCAGCCATCGTAGGCGAAGAGACGAACGAAATGTTCAATCAGGTCCATAACACCATTCAAACACAGCAATCGGGCGAACGTACATCATCGCCGGCGTGCGGAAGAACCCAAGAAAAAGCCCCGCTGTGGGCGGGGCTTGTGGACGAAGCGGCGAATGCGCGCCAGCTTATTTTTTCTCTTGCATGTTTTCCCTGGCTTCGTGGGTGGCGGCCTGATGGCCCGCCATCGAAAGTGCGGACATGAAGGGCTCGGCCTCAGCCGGCGCCTTCACATCGCCAGTAAGGACCTTGCGAAAACCTACGTCCTTGCCATAGATGGCGGTGGTCGAATCGGAGTCTTGCTCGATCACGGCACCCTCCAGAGTCAGGCCAGCAAAGGCGCCCCTGGAGCGTGAGTAAGTGAACAGCTCGGAATTCATTTTCCAGTCGGTGCCGGCGGAGGCATGACGTCCTACCGGTCCGGCGGCAGCCGAGCCTTCGCCACTGAGTTGAAACTTGCTGGAAAGCAGGTGCTGCAAACCTTTATCGTCCATCACCAGGTCCACGCCTTCGGCTCCGATCTGAAGTCCCCAGCTGCCTCCGCCCACGGAGACGAATGCGGGGGCGCTCCAGCCGGTTGCGGTGCGGCAACTGGCGACGCCGCGGCGGTGTTTACCGCCGACAATGAAGCCTGCCTTGATCAAGTGCGGGACCGCCACGATGCATTTCGCATCGTCCAGTACTTCTTCAGGTATGCCGTTGTCCGGTGCCGCCATTATTTCCTTGAGTACATTCCCGGCATTCTGCAGGCGCTCAACAGAATCCTCCTTGGCGGTGGCCGAAGCCATGGTGCCCAGCAACGCGACCAAACTGAATATCAAAGCGATAAGAGATCGTTTCAATGGATCCTCCTTGCAGATGAAATTCGATAAAGTTGCGGACGCCCCTTAAACTGCAGCGAATGTTCGCCGCTCAGAGCGCTGGTCTGCGACCCGTGAAAAGCTGGATCAGGAGTACGACCACGGCCCCCACCATGAGAATGTGGATAAATCCGCCCAGCGTGTACGAACTTACAAGTCCCAGCAACCACAAGACCAACAGAATCACAAAAATCGTCCAAAGCATGTGTCACCTCATTGGTGATTGAAAGCAACCTTGGCCTAATGACTTCGCTTTTGATCCATGGCACCAATTTGGAGTTGTATGTTGGCGCGTCGCAACTGCTACAGGGAACACTGTAGAAATGCAGGTACGAGAGGGCAGTCAGTTTGACGCTGCGAACTCGAAGAGGCACGAGTTCGCTCTCGCCGCAGTTCGTTGACAGGATTTGTGTGAGGGCGTCTTGTCCTCGGGCGAGCGGGCGAGACGCCCCCACGACAGCCGGCGGGACGCCGGCGCTACACTCAACCCGCTCTTCTTCGATCTGAAACCTGGGCATCCAGAGGGCATGATGTCGTGCGGTCTTTCGAGCTCGACCAGCGAACCCCAGTGGCTGAAGCCACGGCAGTCAGCGATCTCGGTGGGCACGACTGAAGTCGTGCCCTTCCCAGACACTCGTGCTCTTCCCAGACAGTTGTGTCCTTCCCAGACAATGGCTTGAATTCGGACGGGCTCAGGGGTAGGGTGGACTAGTGTCCGCTCTTGACATCGGGATCGATGTCGGCCATAGCGATTGCCGTTGATATCCAGATTAACCGACAACTCGTCTAAACAAGCAAGGACGAGGACCTTCATTTCGAGGAGGCACCATGAAACGCAGAGACTTCATCATCGGGGCAACCGCCGGAGTGGGAGCGGCGTGGATTGGGTCGCGAGGCCTGGCCCGGGCCATGAGTGCGCTGCCAGCGTTGCCGCGCAAGTTCACCGCGGCAGACACAGTGGTGCTGGGCAAAACCGGAATCACCACCAGTCGTCTCGCGATGGGGACCGGCACAGTCGGCAGCGGACATCACTCTCACCAAACGGCTCTGGGCGTGAAGGGCCTGTCCGATCTGCTGCTCAACGGCCATGACAACGGCCTGCGCTTCTTTGACGCTGCCGACGCCTACGGCAGCCATCCTCACGTGGCGGAGGCGCTCAAGCACCTCTCCCGCGACAAGGTCACGATTCTCACCAAAACCTGGGCGCGCGATCCGGTCGAAGCCCGCGCCGATCTCGACCGCTTCCGCAAAGAACTGGGTACCGACTACATCGATATATGCCTGATGCACTGCCTCACGGAAGGCGATTGGACCGAGCGCTACCGTGGGGTCATGGACGTCTTTTCCGAAGCAAAGGAAAAAGGAATTATCCGGGCCCATGGCTGCTCCTGCCACAGCATCGAAGCCTTGCGCGCGGCCGCCAAGTCGCCCTGGGTCGAGGTCGATCTCGTGCGCATCAACCCTATCGGCTCCCACATGGACGCCGATCCCGACACGGTCGTAGGCGTGCTGCGAGAGATGAAGGCCGCCGGAAAAGGAATTGTCGGAATGAAGATCCTGGGCCAGGGCGACTTGCGCAACCGTCAGGACGAAGCTTTGAAGTATGCCCTTTCGCTGGGAGTGCTCGACGCCTTCACCATCGGGGCCGAGAGCAAGAATGAGCAGGAAGATCTGATCCGGAGAATTTCCGCCGCCGCTTAGAATCCTGGCCACGGATCTACACGGATCACACGGATAAACCGGAATAGACATTTTTGGCGAATCCGTGTTGATCCGTGCGAATCCGTGGCGCTTTTTGTACGGACAAACCCATGCCTCACGCCAGCCAGAGAGCAGAGTAGCGCCGCCGTCTCTGCGGCTGTCGCGGGGAGCTTCAGTCCCCGCCCTGTCGTTCCAAAGTGCGGAACGACCAGGAAGGGGCGCCCTCGGGACTGCCGGCGCTACTTTTAATAGCCTTGCTTTTTATCTACTACCCAATGCAGAGGTTGACCCTGCAGATAGCGCCGCAGGTTTTCAGAGATGCACTGATAGTGGCGCTCCCAGAGTTTTTCGGTGAGACCAGCGGTGTGGGGCGTAATCAGAAGATTTTCCAGGTCCCACAGGGGCGAGTCTGCGGGCAGTGGCTCGGCTTCAAAGACGTCGAGCGCCGCGCCTCCGATTATTTTCTCACGCAGGGCGTGAGCTAACGCATCTTCATCAACGAGGGGACCGCGGCCCACGTTGATCAGGCAGGCGTCGGGTTTCATATTGGCCAGGCGTGCCGGGTTCATCATTCGTTTTGTAAGGGGCGTGACCGGAACGGCCAGGACAACGTAGTCGGATTGCGCCAGCAGTTGATCTACTTGGGAAGAAGCGAAGACTTGTTGCACGCCCTCGGGACTTCCCTTCTCGGGATTCTCGCGTACCGCGATCACGCGCAGGCTAAGGTTCGAGGCATGCTTTGCGACGGCCCGCGCGATACTGCCCAGGCCCACCAGGCCCAGAGTGGCTCCGGCCAATTCTCGCGGGCGAGGGCGTCCGCGCCACATGGGCTCTTGCCCCCAGATGTGCTTTTGCTGAAAGCGCACAGCTTGAGGCAGGCACTTGGCCAGCGCGAAGACCATCGCCATGACGTGCTCAGCCACCACGGGGCCGTGGACTTCACGGGCATTGGTGAGCACGACGTCGCTGTTGATCAGCTCGGGAAACATGAGTTGGTGAACCGCCGCCGCTGGAGAATGAATCCAGCGCAACTTAGGCGCAGCTTTGAATTGCTCCGGGCGCAGCGACCAGCTGATGATTACTTCCGCATCTCTGAGGTATGGTTCAATTCCTTCGTAGCTGGATCTCTGAACTGCTTCCACGGTGGGGAAATCCTGATGCAGACGCGCGGAGAACCAGGACGGAGTGTTCCAGAGTTCGAAGGAATGATGTACCAGGGTGAGCAGCTTCATAAGATCAAAAACTTAACCACGGAGGACACGGAGGACACAGAGGCAGGCTGTGCCCTCAGCGGCTAGATTTTCGTCAGCGACACTCGCAGATCTTGTCCCGTCATCTCCTTCGGTTGCGGGATGCCCAGCATACCCAGGACCGTGGGCGAAATATCGCGCAGTGAGCCGCCCGCCTTCAACGAGAATTTCTTTCCGTTCTCCGCCACCACAATGAACGGAACGGGATTGGTGGTGTGAGCAGTGTGCGGCCCTCCGGTCGCGGGGTCGATCATCATCTCGGCATTGCCGTGATCGGCTGTGATAAGAAGAGCTCCACCCTTGGCACGGACCACAGGTTCGATTCGGCCAAGGCAGGCGTCCACGGTTTCGACGGCTTTGATCGTAGGCTCGATCTTTCCGGAATGCCCGACCATGTCGGCATTGGCGAAATTGACGATGATGACATCGAAAGTCCCGTCCTCCACAGCTTTGATCACTGCGTTAGCGATGCCGGATGCACTCATCTCCGGCTTCAGATCATAGGTAGCAACTTTGGGCGACGGCACCAGTACCCGGTCTTCTCCTGGGAACGGCTGCTCGATTCCGCCATTGAAGAAATAGGTCACGTGGGCGTACTTCTCAGTTTCCGCTACGCGCAGGTTACGGAGACTCGCCTGACCCATCACGTTGGCGAGAATATTGTCCAGCGATTCCGGTGGAACCACGCACCGGAAGCGAAAACTTCTTGTCGTACTGGGTCATGCACACGTAGTGCAGGTTCCTGGGCACGCGATCGCGAGGGATGGCCGCATCGAGATCGGCAGCGCCGGGCAGATCGCTTCCGCCCTGTGGGTTCAGCCCACTGTTGCGGGTCAGGGCCCTGGTGATCTGGCGAACCCGATCGGCGCGGAAGTTAAAGCAGATGCAGGAATCTTCGTCGCGGATGGTGGCCAGCGGTTCCCCACGATTGTCCACGCAAACGAAAGGCACGATGAATTCGTCGGTCACTCCCTTGTTGTAGGAATCTTTCACGCCCTGCACCGGGTCCACATATTTACCGCCTTCACCATCGCCGAAAACCATGGCATTGAACGCCTTGAGTATGCGCTCCCAGCGGCGGTCGCGATCCATGGCGTAATAGCGTCCGTTCACGGAAGCGATCTTGCCGGTGTTGTACTCGCGCATCTTCTGCTGCAGTTGTTCCAGGTATCCCGCGCCGTTAGTGGGCAAGGTGTCGCGGCCATCCATGAAGGCATGGACGAAGACGCGATCAACTCCATTTTGCTTGGCCATCTTCAACAAGCGCGTAAAGATGAGTCTGATAAGAGTGCACCCCTCCATCGGAGAGCAACCCGAACAGATGCAGTCGCCGGCCGCCCGAGCGCGCATTCTTCATGGCTGCGAGCAATACCGGATGCGAAAAGAACTCGCCGTTCTGAATCATCAGCTCAATGCGGGTGCTGTCCATGTGCACGATGCGTCCGGCGCCGATGTTGAGATGGCCGACTTCGCTGTTGCCCATCTGCCCGTCGGGCAGGCCGACGTAATGGCCGCTGGTCTGAATCAGCGTGTTGGGGTATTCGCGCAGCAGTCGATCGTAGTTGGGCTTGCGGGCCAGTGCGATGGCGTTGGCTTTGCTCTCGGCGCGGTAGCCCCAGCCGTCGAGAATAATCAGCACAAGTGGTTTGGGACGGTTCATTAAGCTCCTGGCTTTGTATCTGGCTCGCCCGAAACTGATTACCGAGGCGCAGAGGAACAAGAGAAATTGGAAGAACAGAAATTATAGGCGAGTGCGGAAGGTTTTCAAATCCGCGGCCGCATAATATAGTCGTTCTGGACAGTACCCATTCATTGACTCCAGGCTACCGATCGCTGCCAACTTTTTCGACAGAAACGGAGAAATATATGCCCATAAGCGAGCTTCTGCTGCCAGAATTTGATGCTGAAATGAAAACAACTCGCACCATGTTAGAGCGCATCCCTGGGGGCAAGGACAACTTCCGGCCTCATCCCAAATCAATGCCGCTGAACAGACTCGGTCCACACGTGGCCGAGCTGGCTGCATTTGGCCACACTGTGCTGACCACCCCCGAACTTGATTTCTCCAAGAGCAGCTCTAAGCGCTTAGCCTTTGAGTCCGCGGCCCAACTGGTGCGGGTCTTCGATGAGGGCGTGGCCAAGATCCGCGCCGCGCTCAAGAACACGCCGGATGAGGCGTGGACCCAGAACTGGAAGCTGAGCTTTCAAGGCAAGCCGATCTTCAACGGATCACGTTTTCTAGCTTATCGACAAATGTTTCTGAACCACCTGGTGCATCACCGCGCCCAACTCGGCGTCTACCTGCGTCTCAACGATAAGCCGCTGCCGGCGACCTACGGACCCTCGGCGGACGATACGATGGGCTTTTAATTGTGTGGGTCGGACACTCTTGTCCGACGCCTTCGAAGTTGGTTTTGGTTTGTGGATCTTGCTCTGGGATTCCAGCGGCCTCTTACTTGTCTCCAGGAGATCAAATCCAAGTCAAAGGCGTCGGACAAGAGTGTCCGACCCACACACAACCTACTATCTTCCAACCTTCAAGGCCTTCAGGCCCAGGAACCTGGCGGAGCCTCCCAGTTCCTCTTCGATCCTCAGCAGCTGGTTGTATTTTGCGATGCGATCGGTGCGCGAGGCTGAGCCTGTCTTGATCTGGCCGACTCCCGTCGCTACGGCCAGGTCGGCGATGAAAGTGTCTTCGGTCTCGCCCGAGCGGTGGGAGATGATCGACGTGTAACCGTTGCGCCGCGCCAGGTCGATGGCATCCAGAGTTTCGCTGACCGTGCCAATCTGGTTGACTTTGATCAGAATCGAGTTGGCCACACGCTTGTCGATTCCCTCCTGCAGGAACGTGACATTGGTCACAAACAGATCGTCGCCCACGAGTTGAATCTTCCCGCCCAGCTCTTTGGTGAGGTTCTGCCAGCCGTCCCAGTCTTCTTCAGATAATCCGTCTTCCAGCGAGACGATGGGATAATCGTTCGCCCATTTCGCCCAGAAGCGCACCATGTCGTCGGAAGTCTTGGCCGACTTGTCGGATTTCTTGAAGACGTACTTGCCGTCCTGATAGAACTCGCTGGCCGCGGGATCGAGCGCGATGGCGATCTGTTCTCCAGGTTTGTATCCCGCCTGGGTGATGGCTTCGAGAACGACTTCGATGGCCTCGACATTCGATTTCAGGGACGGGGCGAAGCCGCCTTCGTCGCCGACTGCGGTATTGTAGCCACGCTTCTTGAGGACGCCTTTCAGGGTGTGGAAGACCTCGACGCCCCAGCGCAGCGCGTCCGAAAATGATTCCGCCCCCACCGGCATCACCATGAATTCCTGGAAGTCCACATTGTTGTCGGCATGGGCGCCGCCGTTGAGGATGTTCATCATCGGGGTGGGCAGGATATTGGCGCCGGCCCCGCCGAGATAACGGTAGAGCGGCAGACTAAATGCGGTCGCCGAAGCTCGCGCTGCCGCCATCGAAACCGCCAGGATGGCATTGGCGCCCAGCCGGCCCTTGTTCTCGGTGCCATCGAGTTCGATCATTTTTTGATCGATGGCGCGCTGGTCGGCGGCGTCCAGGTTGGCCAAAGCGTCGGCAATTTCGCTGTTCACGTTCTCCACCGCCTTCAGCACCCCCTTGCCCTGGTAGCGCTGGCTGTCGCCGTCGCGTAACTCGACGGCCTCATGCTCGCCGGTGGATGCTCCGCTGGGGACAGCTGCGCGCCCCCGGGTCCCGTCCGCCAGGGTAACTTCTGCTTCGACGGTGGGGTTACCGCGAGAATCGAGAATTTCTCGCGCCTGAATTTCCTGAATTTGCGTGATGACGTCCATGAGTGCTGGTATGCCTCGTTCTTTCTTTGTACGTGAGAACCGGAATTATATCGGTTTTTCCGGGGCGGCGCGGGCGCCCTCGCCCGCGAGAAGGACTGCAGCCCGTGAGACGCCTGAGAACGTCCCGTGGTTCGATGCACTTGCACCCTTTCCTGATCGAGACTTTCGCGGGCGAGTCGCCCGCGACCACACACACCCAGACAAAAGCCACAGCGCCCGTGTCTATGCTGGTTCCTCGAGTTTTTCACAGGCTGTCGTGCGCCACTTCTGCTCTACAGTCGAAGCAGGATGTTGGATCGCACGGAAACTCTGGCCATCGGATCACGTGCACCGGAATTTCTGCTTTCGGCCGCGAACCGTGATGGGATTCTCTCCCTTTCCGGTTTTCTGTCGCGGGGAGCGCTGATCGTGGAGTTCCTGCGTGGCACCTGGTGACCGAATTGCGTGAAACGCATGGCTCAGTTAGAGCCGATGAAAACAAAGATCGCCCAGGCGCGAGCGCAGTTGGTGTACATCGCGGCGGAGATGGGTACGGGAATGTGGAAGCCGGCCAAGTTTCTGCAATCGCATCCGGTGTCGTATCCCTTTCTGCTGGATGAGGACCGCTCGGTGACCAAAGCTTACGGGCTTTATCACCGGCTGGGCGTGGATGCGATCAACATCGCGCACCCGGCGTCGCTGGTGATCGATCGCGACCGGAAGGTTGAGTACATCTATCGTGGAGACAGTCAAACGGATCGCGCGCCTTTCCATGAGGTTATGGAGGCAGTGAATAAATTATCGGTGTCGGGTTGAAGCACGCGCTATGGGCCGGCAAATTTGTGGTGGAAACTCAGGAGGCGGAATGAAGAAGATACTGGCACTGCTCGGTGTGATGTGGCTGGCGGTCGCGGCTGGGGCGCAGACCAATATGGCTCTACCCGCGGGCACGGCATTCAAAGTTAAACTGGAAAACACGTTGTCCACTTTTTCGAGCAAGGAAGGCGATGCCTTCTCCGGGCGCGTGGTGGATGCGGTAATGCTCGACGGAAAGACGGTGATCCCCGTGGGTGCTACGGTGCAGGGACGGGTCACCAAGGTCAACGAACCGCGCCGCATCGCGGGCAAACCGACCATCGGAATTTTCCCCGAAGCGGTAGTCCTGCCCAACGGTGAACGCTACATGCTGAACGCAACCATGGTGGACACCAATCTGCGCAATGGAACCGACGTAAATACCGAAGGCCAGTTCAAGGGGGACGGCCACGATGCCAAGGACCTGACCGAGATCGGCTTCGGCACCGGCGGCGGAATGCTGATCGGCGGGCTGGCCGCCGGAGGCAAAGGTCTGCTGATCGGCGGGGGGGTGGGCGCTACCCTCACGGTCGCACACTGGCTGGGAAAGAAACGGTCTGCGGTGCTGCCCTCGGGCACAGAGTTGATGATGGAACTGAGTCGTCCGCTGGCGATGACGCCGGAAACCGGCGGTCAGTAGTTGGCGTTGCGCACGGCCATGAGGCGGGGTCGGGTGGTGTTTTGATTCTGAATTCTTTGCGTCCTTTGCGGCTTTCTTTGCGAACTTTGCGGTTCAAGATTCTTGAATGATTGCGAAGGTCAAACCTTTTACCGCAAAGGGCGCAAAGAAGGGCCGCAAAGTCCGCAACGAAAGCTCGCGCGGAAAGAATGGCGGAAGCAGTTGGGAAACCTGGGTGAAAAAGTACGTGGAAAAGAAAGCCGCCGGCGAGAAACATATCGGCTTGGAGCCGGAAGCACTGGAGTAGGTGTGGGTCGGACACTCTTGTCCCACGCCGCTGACTTGGACTCGGTTGTCGCAAAGCTGGTCGGCCCCATGGCCGATCCCCAGATCGCAGGTTCCCCAAACCAAAAGCAACTTCAACGGCCTCGGACAAGAGTGTCCGACCCACACCACATCACTGTTGCGCGATCAAATCTTCTTCGCTCAGGAGCGGTAGTTCCATCCAACCTTCTACCGGCAGCGCGTCAGCGGGCAGGCCGTTTTGCCACAGGCTGAAGCGCACGCGCAGCATGGTCGCGACCGGAACGGAGGGTTTGCCGTTTCCACTCTCGGTCGTCGAGGTCACAGGAGTAGCCAGCAACCAATCCAGGGGAATCTTGAATTCGAAGTTTCGGAACAGAGCGACAGTGACCTGATCACTCGCCTGGTCAGAGGCCGCGAGCGGCCGGTCGGTGTCGGGAACGCTGAGCTTCCAACTCCGGATCCTACTTCCCGCCACTTCGACGTCGAGACGCAAGGAGCGGCGCGGCCGCTGGCCCTCATTCGCCCAGGACTCTAGGTTGACCACCAGTTCGAAATCTGCCGTGGGAGCTTTGTTCTCGGTAAAGTCGAGGCGCCCGTAAATGTAGGTAACGTCGATTCCCGCGTGTACCGCGTCGAGCAGAAACTGTTTACCGTGCATTGCGCCCGCACGCCGGTCGGCGGTGTACACGGCGGCTCCCATCCACTCGAAATAGCGCACCATGTCGCCCGTGATCCGGGGATGAATGTAGGCCGTCTGCGGCACCACCGCCGGCCGCTCCCCGCCGCCCATGATGGGTTGCGACAGATAATCCGGCGGCCGGCTGCCCAGCAGCTGGTAAATGTTCGAGAGGTGTTTACGGTAGAGTTCGTCGAATTCGTGGTCGTTGGCGGAATGATGCTCCGGGCCGTACCACCAGTTCCAGTCGCTGCCTTCCGCGATCAGTATCTCTTCAAAGGCGAGCTGCCGTTGCGCCTCGCTGGCCTCGGGCGCGGCCTGGGCATAGAAGTTGCGGGCATTGTAGAGATAGTCCCAGGCCCGATTGTCTTCCGGAGCGCCGATCCAGACATTGAAATTGGCGTGAATCCAGGAGCCAGGAACCAGCGACTTGAGCCGGGGAAACTGCTGCTGCCGCTGAATGGCCTCGGAAACCGTCGTTGCCTCCACTCCCGCCTCACGTTGCAGCGCGTCATAGAACCGGCGCAGGAATTCCCGGCCAGATTGAGGATAGTATTCCCAGGCGTTTTCGCCATCTAAAATGATCGGCACCACCGCATCTTGTCCCGCATTAAGAACCGGTTCAGCCGCTTGGTTAATGTTGTTCATGAGGTGGCGGGCGGCCTCCTGGGGCGGTATGCCGGAGTACACAAACCCAATCAAATCCGAGATGGTGTGATCGCGGAAAATCAGCTTCATCTCGGTCTGCTCATTATCGAAACGATGGATGGTGTAGAGCTTCTCCGCCAGCTCACCCGGCAGATGACCATGGGCGTCGCGGCCGAAAGAAACGCCCAGGCTTCGACCCAGCACCTCTTCGTCGGAGGCCATCCACTTCACACCCAGACTCTGCGCGATGTTCAGGGCCTCTTCCGAAACACAGCCTTCGGACGGCCAAACGCCCTGCGGACGAACCCCGAAAACTTGCTGATGCAGATTCAGTCCCCGCTGCAGTTGTTCCCGCGCGTCCTCAGGATGGCGAAAACGATTCTGGGGCAGGGGCAGGCCCGGGGTTGAAACCGCGCCCATGTTGGTATCACAGACCAGCGGCAGAATCGGGTGATAGAACGCTGATGTCGAAATCTCAATCCGTCTGTGCCGTGCCGCTTCGGCATGCGCGGGCAAGACCCTGGCGAGCAGTTCACGCTCACGAGCTATCACGAAGCGCTGGTCGTCAAGCGAGTAACCGCGGCCCTTTTGAATGAGCCCGGCGATGTCCGGATCGTCCAGGAAGTATTCATCGAACCAGGCGATTTGCGAAAGCACCTGCAGGTCGGTGAAGTCCTGCGACGAGAAATATTTTTCCGTCGCTTCGGGCGTGCCGCCCGCACTGCGAAAGTGATCCCACAGCTCCCGGTATCGCGGATAACGTCCAATCAGATTTACCGGATTGGCCTGGAAGAGATACTGCAACCCGAAACGACGCTCGTCTTGAGTGAGATCTCTTGCCGGTTTGGCGGCCACTTCCAGAAATGGATCTCGAGCCGCTCCGGTCACGTAGTCCTGTATCTGTGTGATCAACGATGGGACGAGGTTAAAAGTCTGGTGAACGTTGGGAAACTCATCCAGCAGCTTGACCATGCCGTAGTAGTCCTTAAGCGCATGCAGCCGAACCCAGGGCAGCCGGTACTGGCCGCTGACCAGGTCCTTGTAAAACGGCTGATGCTGGTGCCACAGAACTACGACGCGCAGAACGGGCATGAGCGTAAGATTTCCAAATCGAAGTTTCGGGAACTCACGGAGCAAACCTCAGGGGCTAAAGCCCGGGTGTTTACGTGCTCTGACGGCACGACTGAAGTCGTGCCCTTCCACGAAGCCATCTATAACCATTGAAGTCCAGTATCCGACCAGTTGAAGTCTAGCAGGGTTACCGCTGCGTGGGCGATATCGCCCGAACTCCGGTACACTAAGACGGATTACTTTAGGGATGAGCAAGGAAACCACACCCACGTTAGCTTCGCCCCCGCGCAGCGATGCCAGCCTGCTGACCGAGCAAGACCTCCATCTCTTTAACGAAGGCACGCACTACCGGATTTACGACAAGCTGGGCGCACACATTACCACGGTTGCGGGAAAGCCAGGCACCTACTTCGGAGTTTGGGCCCCCAATGCCAGCTCGGTTTCCGTGGTCGGCGACTTCAATGGGTGGAACACTCAATCGCATCCCCTTCGGGCGCGCGCAAGTTCCGGCATCTGGGAAGGCTTTGTGACTGGAGTCGGCAAAGGCGCACTGTACAAGTACCATATCGTTTCCCACAATCAGGGACATGTGGGCGAGAGAGCCGATCCTTTTGGCATTCTTCATGAAAAGCCGCCGCGTACCGCGTCGGTGGTATGGGACCTTGAATACCAGTGGGCCGACAAGCAGTGGATGGAAACGCGCGCGAAGAGGGATTCACTGCAGGCCCCGATTTCGGTTTATGAAGTTCATCTTGGTTCCTGGATGCGGGTCCCGGAAGAAGGTGACCGGCCGCTGACTTACCGCGAGACGGCGCCGCGCCTGGCGGAATATGTCAAACGAATGAATTTTACCCACGTGGAATTGATGCCCATCATGGAGCATCCTTTTTACGGTTCTTGGGGATATCAGACCACAGGATATTACGCGCCCACTTCGCGCTATGGCACGCCCCAGGACTTCATGTACCTGGTGGACTATCTGCACCAGCACGGCATTGGGGTGATTCTGGATTGGGTGCCGTCGCACTTCCCTACCGACGCGCACGGGCTGGCCTATTTCGACGGCACACATCTTTTCGAGCACGCCGACACGCGCAAGGGTTTTCATCCCGACTGGAAGACCTTCATCTTCAACTACGGCCGCAATGAGATCCGCAGCTTTCTGATGGCCAGCGGTCTGTTCTGGCTGGACAAGTATCACATCGACGGGCTGCGCGTGGATGCGGTCGCATCCATGCTCTACCTCGACTATTCACGCCAGGCCGGTGAGTGGATTCCCAACAAATTCGGCGGACGCGAAAATCTGGAAGCCATCGATTTTCTGCGCCAGTTCAACACCGAGGCTTACAAGGAGTACCCGGGCATCCAGACCATCGCGGAAGAATCCACGGCCTGGCCGATGGTGTCGCGGCCCACCTACGTCGGCGGGCTGGGCTTTGGCCTGAAGTGGGACATGGGCTGGATGCATGACACCCTGGCCTATTTCTCCCAGGACCCGATTCATCGCCGCTACCATCACAACCAGTTGACCTTTCGCATGCTGTACGGCTTCACCGAGAATTTCGTTTTGCCGCTGTCGCATGATGAAGTGGTTCACGGCAAAGGCTCGCTCATCGGTAAAATGCCGGGTGACGAGTGGCAAAAGTTCGCCAACCTGCGCCTGTTGTTCGGTTACATGTACGCTCAGCCGGGCAAGAAGATGCTGTTCATGGGTTGCGAATTCGGCCAGGTGCGGGAGTGGGCGCATGATACCAGCCTGGAATGGCACGTCCTGCAGTATCCCGTGCACAAGGGTGTGCAGAGTTGGGTGGCGCAGTTGAACCAGGTTTATCGCGAGCAGCCGGCGCTGCACCAGCTCGATACCGACCCCGCCGGGTTCGAATGGGTGGACTGCAACGACACTGCCGCCAGTATTATTTCCCTGTTGCGCAACAGCCGGTCGCCGGCTGATGAAATCCTGATCGTCTGCAACTTCACTCCGGTGCCACGCTACGGCTACCGGGTCGGTGTGCCCTGCGGCGGATTCTGGCGGGAGCTTCTCAATAGCGACGCCCAGGAATACGGCGGAAGCGGCATGGGGAACCTGGGTGGCGTCCAGGCGGATGCTCAACCCACCCACGGCCGTCGGTTCTCGCTCAGCTTGACCCTGCCTCCGCTCTCTGCCCTCTTCCTTAAACCCGAATAGCTGCAGGTGGGGGTCGGACACTCCTGTCCGACGCTTTTGATTTGGATTTGGGTTGAGGGTGGCAGGTCATGTGGGTTTTCGTCCAAGTCAAAATCTAAGTCAAGATCCAAAGTCAAAAGCGACGGACAAGAGTGTCGTGCCACACACCCACACCCACACACCCACACATTCTGGGCATGTTATGCTCGGCTAGTCGCATGCGCATTCTGACACGCTATATCCTGCGTGAAGTGATCTCGCACGCCGCCATCGGCGTCGCGGTGTTCACGTTTGTGCTGTTCACTCGGGACCTGGGACACATTCTCGACCTGGTGGTGCGCAACAGCGCGCCTTTGCCCAGCGTGCTGGAAATCTTCCTCTACACCCTGCCGGTTGCTTTTACTTACACCATTCCCATGGGCGTGCTGGTGGGAATTCTGATCGGACTCAGCCGCCTTGCTGCCGACAGCGAGATCACCGCCATGCGTGCCAGCGGCATAGGGGTGTGGACGTTCCTGCGAGTGGTGTCGATTTTTGCCCTGACCGCGTGGGCCCTGGCGATGTTCAATGCCGTGTATCTCGCGCCCGCGTCGCAAGCCGCCCTGGGCCGGCTTGAGGACCGGCTCAAGACCTCGCAAGCATCTTTCGAAGTCCAGCCGCGAGTTTTCTACGAGGGCTTTCCCAAGCTCGTGCTTTACGTGCAGGACGTGAAGACCGCGCAAGGCGCCGCCATCTGGAAGGGCGTTTTCATCGCGGACATCAGCAACCCGGCCTCGCCGCGCATAACGCTGGCTCGGCAAGGCATCCTGGTCAGTGAAGGGCCGCAGATGTTGCACCTGCATTTGACCAATGGGTCCACGCACGAAACCGATCCCGGCTCCGCCGATCATTACCAGATCTCGACTTTCGACCAGACCGATGTTCCGATTCCGGTGCCGCAGACCGACAGCCGTGATCAGGAACTGGTGCCGGCGGCACAGATGGGCACATGGGACCTGCGCGACCAGGCCCGCAAGGTGAAAAAGTATGTGGCTCCCTGGTACCTCATTGAGTTCCACCGCCGCTTCGCGCTGCCCACCTCGTGCCTGGTGCTGGCCCTGGTAGGAATCCCTTTGGGACTCTCGGCAAAAAAGGGCGGCAAGTCGGCGGGGTTCGTCCTCACCATTCTGCTGGTGTTCGCTTACTACTCGGTCACGCTGATCGGAGTCTCGCTGGCCCGCCAGGGCAAGGTGCCGCCCGCCCTGGGAGCATGGCTGGCCAACATTGCCTTCTTCCTGGGTGGCGCCTTTCTCTTGTGGCGGGCGGAACGCCGGCCTTTGGAGATCGGACATTTTCGGGCCCGCTGGAACCCCCTGAGGACCAGACTGGTCCATTGGGGAAGGAACCTGCTCCGTTTCAACCGGCCTGAGGACGCCTTTCAACGCGCGGTCAACCGGCGCCGCGTGTTCAGCGCCAGCTTCCCCATGATCCTGGACGACTATGTACTGCGGGATTTTCTGGTCTATCTGACCATGATCCTGGCGTCGTTCCTCATGCTGCTGCAGGTGTTCACTCTTTTTGAGTTGCTGGGAGACATTCTGCGCAACCGGATTTCGCCGCTGGTGGTGGGCGAATACCTGCTCAACGTCGCTCCCTTTTTCCTCTACAACGTTCTGCACTTGAGTATTCTGCTGGCCGTACTGATCACGCTGGGCCTTATGCAGCGGTCGAACGAAATTACCGCGATCAAGGCCACCGGCATCAGCATCTACCGCGTGATCGTGCCCATCCTGGTGGTGTCAACCATGCTGGCCGCCGGGCTGTTCTTCTTCGACCAGTTCTATCTTCCCCACGCCAACAAGCGGCAGGACGCGCTGCGCAACTTGATCAAGGGCAAGCCAGCGCAGACCTATCTCAACCCGGATCGCAAATGGATTTTCGGACAGCACTCCACGATTTACTACTACCAGTTTTTTGATTCCGATCGCGACCAATTCGGCAACCTTTCGGTGTTTCAGTTCGATCCGGCAACTTTCCAGTTGACCGACCGGGTTTACGCCGACCAGGCGCACTGGGAAGAACGTCTGCAGCGCTGGGTTTGCACTCAGGGTTGGGAACGCAGCGTACACAAGTCCGCCATTGTCGATTACCGGACGTTCGATGTGGCCACGTTTGCCGCGGTCAGCGAGCCGCCGGCGTACTTCAAGAAGGAAGTACGGCAGTCGTCCGAGATGAACTCCGAAGACCTACGGCGCTACATTCGCGACCTGCAACAGAGCGGCTTCGACGTGGTGCGGTTAAGAGTCCAGCTGCAGGAAAAATTTGCTTTCCCCTTCAATTCGCTCATCATGGCCGTGCTGGCGATTCCCTTCGCGCTGGCCGCGGGCAAACGAGGCGCGGTCGCGGGTGTCGCGACGGCCGTCGGCATCGGATTGTTGTACATCATGGTGTCGCGCTTGTCGGAGTCGATGGGAAATGTCAGCCAGCTGCCGCCGTTTCTGGCTGCCTGGGCACCCGCTTTCCTGTTCGGCTTGGCGGGCGGCTATCTGATTCTCAAAGTGCCGACGTAAATTGGCGGTCAGTGTAGCGCCGGCGTCTCGCCAGGCGGAGGGCAAGATGCCCTCCGGACTGCCGGCGGGACGCCGGCGCTACTGTTGAGGCTAGACCGGAATCTACGTGTACACTGTGGAGCGCAACCAACTCTACGCGCTAGGGGAACGCGCTTCATGTCACGACTCCTTCACCGAGCTGCCTTCTCACATGTTGTCTTCGTAGTCGTGCTCTGCTGGGGCCTGTGGCCTGGTGCAGCCAGCGCACAGCCGGCCGCAAAGCCGACACAATCTGCTGCTCCGGTTCCACTGGAAGCGGCGCCTCCCTCCTACCCGGAATTGCAGCCGGACGGGACCGCAGTCTTTCGGCTCGCCATGCCGAATGCCGCGAAGGTGGAACTGCATCTGGAAGGTGCCAAAGACCCGTTCCCCATGACCAAGGGACCCGATGGCGCTTGGAGCGTCACTGTGCCCAAACTCGCTCCCCAGTACTACAGCTACACCTTCAACGCCGATGGCACCGAAGTCCTTGATCCGCACAATGTTTCGATCAAGACCAGCTTCTTCAGCAATCAGAATATTTTTCTGGTTCTCGGCCAGCCGCCCAAGTCCTGGGAGCCGGCAAACGTGCCGCACGGGGTGGTGCATCACCACTACTACAACTCGAGCATTGTCGGCATCAACAGTGAGTATTACGTTTACACTCCGCCCGGTTTCGATCCCAGCAGCAAGCAGAAATATCCCGTGCTCTACTTGCTTCATGGCTACAGCGACGATCCCAGCGCCTGGACCGGCATGGGCAAGGCCAATGTGATCCTGGATAACCTGATCGCGCAGGCGAAGGCCAAGCCGATGATTGTGGTCATGCCGCTGGGGTACGGAACCATGGAAGTGATTGCCCGGGGCTGGAGCACATGGAAAGATGCCGAACTGATTCACCGCAACTACTCCCGCTTCGCAGATACGCTTTTTCAGGAGGTCATGCCGTTGGTGAAAAAGCAATATCCGCTCTCCGATAAACGTGAGGAGCACGCGGTGGCCGGTCTGTCCATGGGGGGCGCGGAGAGTCTGCTGGTCGGGCTCAATCATCTCGACGACTTTGCTTATGTGGGAGGCTTCAGTTCTGCTCCCCTGGGAGGCCAGCATGGTTTCGAATCATCTTTCCCGGGAATCACGGCGCAGGCAGCGCGAGACATCAATGCCAAGCTGCGAGTGCTCTGGATCGCGTGCGGAACCGAGGACGGCCTGTTCGACGGCAATCAGAAATTTATCGCCTGGTTGAAGGAGAAAGGACTGCAACCCACCGCGATCCAAACCCCGGGCATGCACGTGTGGATGCTGTGGCGCGACAACTTGACTAATTTCGCACCGCTGCTTTTTCAGTCAAAGTAAGAAGGGGAAATAAATCAACTTGTCATCCCGACCGGAGCGCAGCGCAGCAAGCGCAGTGGAGGCACCTGCTTTTCGGGGGTGATCAGAACAGAAGCAGGTCAACTAGGTCTCCGCCGCGGGCTTCCGATTTACCATGCGGGGCGAGAAAAAGATGTGCGCGGCAGGAGATTCATCTCGGACTGTTCGTGGCCTGGGCCCTCAGCGTTAAAGATATTACCTCGCCGCCGGAAAGCAGGTCTTTCCACTGCGCTTGCTGCGCTCCGGTCGGGATGACACGTTGATGTATGACTGACGACTCTAGACCCGAAACGCGCTCTACTCCGCCGCCACCGCTGAGGGCTGCCCCCCGGTGATGGTAATGGGCGGGCCTACGCGGCCCAGCGTGCCCACCGTGGAATCGAACGTGTAAATCGAGATCGAGGACGCACCCAACTCAGCCACATACAAAAAATTCGGGGTGCCGCCGGTGGTGGCGTCAGTTGTCGTGCTTACCCGGAGCGCGGCCCAAACCGGGTTGGCTCCGGTCGAAATGGTGGCTTGCGTATTGGCGGTCAGGACCCCGGTTCCCGTGGCGATCTTATATTGGGAAACCTGGTTGGACAGCCGGTCAACGACAAAAAGAAACTTCCCGGAGGGCGCTGCGACGATGAACACCGGTCCCAGTCCTGACGAGAAGGGCGAGCCGGTGAGGGCCGTGAGAACGCCGTCCGGAGCGGTCGGATCGTTGCAACTGGTCACGACCTGATTGCATATAGCGAAGCCTGACACCGTGCTTGAATTGGCGACATAGAGAAAGCCGCCGTTCGGAGTTATGGCGAGGGCCGAAGGAGCGGTACCCACTGGCACTACCAGTCCGCGCGTCAGCACGCCGGAGGCATCAACTGAGAATGATGTGACTGTGCCGTCGAACTGATTGGAAACGTAGAGGAACTTTCCGTCGGGCGTGACCGCTACTCCGGTGGGACCGGTGCCACTCGACGCTCCGGGCGCGGCGACGACAAAAGGTGAGCCCACGACCGCGGTCAAGGTCGCGTCCTGGACCGCGAATACGGATATCGTGCCGGAAGCCGGATCGATTTGCAGTCCTTGATTAGCCACAAAGAGGAAGTGTCCGGCAGAGTCCATGGCCATGCTCAGCGGCGTCATTCCACCGGTTGGGGTGGTCGCGCTGGCCGTGAGCGTACCATCCGACTTCACGCTATAGGATGAAATATCATTCGTGCCCTTGTTGGCAATGAACAACGCGCTTCCGGAGGGCGCCAGGACCATGGCCGAAGGCACGCTGCCGGTGGCTACGCTGTTGCCGTTCGCGCTAATTGTCCCCGCCGCCAGGTCGACGGTATAGGCTGAGACCGACGAGTCTCCCTGGGTCGCAACGAACAAAGCTCCCGAGCCCGAGGGAGTTGATGAACTGCTGGTCGTGCAAGCGCTCAAACTGAGCAGCAAAACTGGAACCACTACCCCTACCAGGAACCGGAACCTCGTCCCCATTAATTTCCTTCTCCCTGTCCTCTCAAGCTTTCCGACGCCCACACACTGCTCACGCCAGAAGATTGAGGTCCAAAAGTACCCTCATTTGTGTATCAGGAATAACCCGGAAGAGCAAACCGCGCTGGCTGGTTGGAACCACGATGGAGGAAGAAAGTTGCCCGCCGATTAGCGGCCAGGGCTTCTCAATATGATTCTCAATTTGATCGACCCGAACTGGCCTCCACTGGCTCTCTTTGTTCGACAAGGCGATCTGGCTCGCGGCTGGCATCCGCGGCCAAAGGCAGCCGAATTTCGACCTGCAGACCGCCCTCGGGCCGATTGCTGGCTTTAACAGTTCCACCGTGCAGACGCACCGCCCGTTCGGTGATGGCCAGCCCTAATCCCACTCCACCGGTCTTACGCCCACGAGCATCGTCAATGCGATAGAACGGCCGAAAGAGTTTGTCCAGCGCTTCCTCGGGTACGCCAGGCCCCGAGTCCACGATGCGGATGACCGCCTCGGGTCCAGCGCTGCCCTGGCCACGCTCCAGCGTGATTTGCGCGCTGCTGCCTTCACGGGTGTAGCGAGCAGCGTTGCGCACCACATTTTCGATAGCACTGTGCAGCAAGTTTGGCGCGGCCATGACCAGGCAGTCTTCCTTGATTACGCTCGCCACTCCGCACTGGCGGCCCTGGGCTTCGAAATTTGCATCCGCGGCTATGCCTTCGATGATTTCCCCTAAGAGAATCGGCGACTTCTGGCGGGAATCGTTCCCGCTTTCAAGGCGGGCGATAGTGAGCAGTCCTCCGATCAGCTCGTTCAGACGCTCGGCTTCGAGGTCAATGCGCTCCAGCGCGCTGTGCGCTTCCGCACCGGCGCGCTGATGGGCCAGAGCGGAGGCAACGTTAAGACGAGCAAGCGGAGATCGCAGTTCGTGGGAAATATCGTTCAGCAAGCGGGCCTGGGCGTGGACCGCCGCTTCCAGACGTTCCGCCATGGTGTCGAAGTCGCGGACTAACTGCGCCATTTCGTCCCGGCGCCGGGCCGCGAGCCCGCCTGCCCTGGCGCTCAGATCCCCGGCTGCCAAACGCTGGGTAGCGGCCCGCAGCCGGACCACGGGCGCGGTCAGATATCGCGCCAGCAGATAACAAACCAGACCCGACGAAATAATTCCGATAAGAATGCTCAGGCCGGGGACGCCGCCTGGCCCAAACGGCCCGCCCGGAGGCAGGAATGCTACCAGGGTGTAGCGGTGTCCACTGGCCGCAGCCTGCACCTGGCGCCGGAATGGACTGGGGGTTAGGTGCTGCCAAAAGTCGCGACGCGGCGGTTCGACCCCTTTTCCCAAAGACTCCGCCCAGCGCGGCAGCTCGCGTCCTGAGACATCCTGGCCTTTTTCGTCCAGCAGGTAGGCCCGGACATGAAATGAGTCGCGTACCTCCTCAAAGTAGCGCCGCGCTTCAGTAGGCCCGCCCTCTTCATACGCCTGCACTGCTTTGTCGAGGACAGTGGATTGTTGCGCGTCCCAGGCGGCCGACTCTCCGCGCTCGCGCACCACGACGGTGATCAGTATGGCGAGCGCCACGAACAGAGCCTGCGCTACCCAGTAGGAAAGAAAAATCTTCAGAAAAAGACTTTTCATGGCCCTCCGCTCCTGACCTTGTCGGCAGCGGATTCCTGCGGCCGGGTGAAGATATAACCTACGCCTCGCACCGTCTTGATGTGGTCCAGTCCGGAGTCGGACTCGCCCAGCTTTTTGCGAATCTTGCTGACATGCATGTCAATGCTGCGGTCAAAAGGAGAGAACTTGCGGCTGAGCACGATGTCCACCAGCCGTTCGCGAGGGACCACACGCCCCGCCTCGCGCAGCAGAACGTGCAGCAGATTGAACTCGACCGAAGTCAACTCCACCGGCTTGCCTTTCTGCAGGACGGTGCGCGTGGCCGGATCAAGTTCCACCTCACCCACGCGCAGGATTTCCGACGGCTGCCCGCTCCCCAATCTTTCCGTGGCCCGTGTCCGTCGCAGAATGGCCCGAATGCGCGCCACCAGTTCTCGCGGATTGAAGGGCTTGGGAAGATAATCATCGGCGCCGATCTCCAGGCCCACAATGCGGTCCACGTCTTCGCCACGCGCAGTAAGCAGCAGGACTGGGATTCTTGATTTGTCGCGCAACCGCCGCAGCACTTCGAAGCCATTCAGGCCGGGCAGCATGACGTCGAGCACCACCAGCAGGAAATTCCCACTCAGCGCCATCTCCAGCCCGCGAGTTCCATCGGCGGCAGACTCGACCTGGAAGCCTTCCGGCGCCAGGTACTCGCTCACCAGGCTGCAGAGCTCGACGTCATCATCGATAACCAGTATCCGATCCACAGTATTCATTGTACTTCTACAACAGCATTTTCCGGATGAAGGTAAAGACGTCTAGCGGTAAAGAATTGTCAATCGGCAGGGTTTACGCTTTACAAATCTTTACTCCGCTTGACTGACTTTTTACCGCAGCCTGGGCAGAGGAAGCTTCTAATACTTGTAGCGCCGGCGTCTCGCCGGCGGTCGGGAGGGCATCCTTCGACTGCACTCAGGACAAGCCTTTCCTCGGCGCAGCGCGACGAACCCGGAAGGGGAGTACAGATGAAAGCAAAATACTTCAAGAATCTGGCCGTAGTTCTAGTTCTAACGGTGCTCGCAGCCATCGCGGTGTCGCAAACCATGAGGCGGGGCCACATGCGCGGCGATGGCATGTTCGGCGGGCCTATGCTGGGTTACTACGTCCACAAACTCGACCTGACCGACGCGCAGCAGGCGCAGGTTAAGGCCATCATGGCCAAGGAAAAGCCGATGATCCAGCCGCTGATGCTGCAGATGGCCCAAGGCCACGCGCAGTTACGGGAACAGGTCATGAGCGGGGGCTTCGACGAAGCGAAAGTCCGCGACCTGGCGTCGCAGCAGAGCCAGGCCATGACGGAACTTATCGTGCAGTACGCCCGCACCGGCTCGGAAATGGTGCAAGTCCTCACTCCGGAACAGAAAACAAAACTGGCCGCTCTCATGAATGAGCACGAGCAACGGCTCCTGAATCGCATGCAGGGAAAGTCCCCGGAAGCGACGCCGAGCCAGTAAAACTGTCGCCGGTCGCCAGCCATTCATCTTAATCCGGATCATAACCCTGGCGACCGGCGATAACTTCTCTAGAAAGGAAGGCAAGCCGGTGGCAACTACAGCCCTCAACCATGACCTGGTCCTGGCCGTCGCCGAAGAAATGGCGCACGGAGTGCAGACTGCCGTCGATTCCTGGATGACGGAGATCGAACTGGCGCTCACCGATACTCAGCTCACCACTCTAGGCAGGCTGAACGCCGTGAAGGAAATTGTGGAGAACTACAAAAACCTGACCGGCCAGGCGCATTTGTCTTGCCGGATGCTGCCTGCGGTCGGCTCCTCCTAAAGGACAATCGCCATGAACGCAGTTTACGTGTACCTCATGACTTCGAGTTGGATCTTTCTTCTGGGCTGGATTGTCCTGCTTCTGGTGGCGTACGTCCTGGCTTTCCAGGGCGATTCGGCCTAGCGGTTTGCGAGTCATGGGCAAAGGCCAAGCCAAGGTCAAAAGACCAGATCAAAGGCCAAGTCAAAGGCGACGGACAGGAGTGTCCGTCCCATACCCCCACACACTGAAGCTTGGGCTGGTAGAATTGCATCTACTAGAGCACATGCTGCCCAAGAGCCTGCGTCCACTGTTTCCTTACCTGAAGAAGTATCGCGGCAGCTATGTTGTCGGGACCATCTGCGTTTTTGTAAATAACGGCGTTTGGATTCTGTTTCCTCTGGTCCTCCGCCACGCCGTCGATGGTCTGCGCGCTGGAGTGACCCGCGAAAAGCTACTGATGTATTCCCTCGAGCTGATGGGGGTGGCGGCGATAAAGGGTATCTTCCAATACCTGACCCGTTGGATTGTGATCGGCATTTCGCGCGAGATTGAGTTTGACCTGCGCAACGATCTGTTTCGCCACCTGGAAAGTCTTTCCTACTCCTACTATCAACGCACCCGCACCGGCGACATCATGGCCCGCGCCACCAACGATCTGAACGCCGTCCGCATGCTCCTGGGGCCAGCCATTATGTATTCGGCGAACACCATCGTGTTCACGGCCGGCGCTCTGGCATTCATGCTTTCGATCAGTCCCAAGCTGACCCTCTATGCTTTTCTGCCGTTGCCGGTGGTGAGTATTACCGTGCAGTACTTTGGAAAACAGATTCACGAGCGCTTCGAAAAAATCCAGGCGATGTTTTCCGAGATCTCAGCTCGGGCGCAGGAAAATTTCTCCGGCGCGCGCGTGATCCGCGCTTACGTACAGGAGGAGCCGGAAATCGCGGCCTTCGAAACCTCCAACCGCGAATACATTCATCGCAGCCTGAAGCTGGTGCGCCTGATGGGAATGCTTTGGCCTACTCTCGAGACCATGCTGGGCATGGCCATCGTGCTCGTGCTGTGGCTGGGCGGGCGGGAAGTGCTTCAAGGAGAGATGACAGTCGGCGGCTTCGTGGCCTTTAACACCTACATGGTGCAGCTGACGTGGCCCGTGATCGCGCTGGGATGGGTGATCAATATCTTCCAGCGCGGGACCGCGTCCATGGGCCGGATCAACGAAATCCTGGTTGAACAACCTGAGATCGAAGATAGCCCTGCAGTAAAAGCGGCAGCCGGTAGCGTTCCACATCAAATCCGGGGCGAGATTGAATTGCGGAGATTGAACTTCTCCTACAACGGAGTGCCCGTGCTGCACGACATCGATCTGCGGATCCCGGAGGGTAGCAGCCTCGCGATCGTTGGCCCCACCGGCTCGGGCAAGACCACGCTGGTGAGCCTTATCCCGCGCATTTACGATGCTGCCCCCGGAAGCGTACTGATCGACGGCAAGCCGGTCCGTGAATTTCCTCTGGGGTCGCTGCGCCGACAGATCGGCTTCGTGCCCCAGGAGACGTTCCTGTTCAGCGAAACCATCCGCGAAAATATCGCTTTTGGCAAGGCCGATGCCACCGAGGAAGAGGTACGCTCAGCGGCCGAGGCGGCCAACATTGCCCAGGATATCGAAGAATTTCCCGAGCGCTACCGTACCCTGGTGGGTGAACGCGGAATCACTCTGTCCGGCGGACAGAAACAGCGGACGGCGATCGCCCGCGCCATCATCCGCAATCCTCGCATCCTGATTCTTGACGACGCCCTTTCCAGTGTGGACACCCACACCGAAGACAAGATCCTCAACCACCTCCGCGAGGTCATGCAGGACCGGACTACGATCTTCATCTCCCATCGCGTTTCCACCGTACGCAATGCCGACAAGATCGCAGTCTTGCACGCCGGCCGCATCGTTGAACTAGGTACCCACGACGAACTGCTGGCCCGCAACGGCTACTACAGCGACCTCTACAACAAGCAGTTGCTGGAAGAGGAACTGGCTGAAGTCTAGAAAGAGTCGTCAGCGAAGCGGCGCAGACCCTTGCTGACGGCCGACTACCTTTTTCTTTGTGAGGAAGTGGGGAAGTTCAGGACCAGTCGCCAGTCATCAGTTGTCAGTTGTCAGAGAATCGCAGATCTTCGGCGACTGCTGTTTATATGAAGCGCGTAGTCATCCCTGAGCTGCTTGATACCGACTGCGGCACCCCCGCCGAAGTCGTGGCCTCGCTCGGTGACCTGCGGCGAATCAATCGCTGGTTCGGAGGCGTCGCTACGACTGAAGACATGGTCTGGCGCGTGGCGCGGGAAATCAATTCATCATCGCTGTCCCTGCTGGAGGTAGCTGCCGGCACCGGATATGTCCCGGAGACCGTCCACGAGCGGTTGCGCCATCGTGGGTTAAGCCTGCAAATCACTTCGCTCGATCGCGCCGCATCGCATCTGAACTTCTATTTGAACAATGGAGACCGGGCAGTGGCCGCCGATGCCCTCGCTCTTCCCTTCCGCGACGCATCTTTCGATCTGCTGAGCAGCAATCTCTTCGCCCATCATCTGTCTCCGCAGGAACTCGTTCAGTTTGTCAACGAAGCGCTGCGGGTGTGCCGGGTTGCGGTGCTGATCAATGATCTGGTGCGGCACCCGCTGCACATCTCGCTCGTGTACGCGGGGATGCCCCTCTACCGCAGCCGGCTGACGCGTCATGATGCCCCAGCCTCTGTCCGTCAGGCGTACACGGTGCAAGAGATGCAAACCTTACTGGCGCAGACCAGGACCGCAAAAGTGGAGATTCACCGTCACTACTTGTTTCGCATGGGAGTGATAGCGTGGAAGCACTGAGAACCGAAAACTGAGAACTGGCAACTGGATGAATTACGATCTCATCATCATTGGAGCAGGCCCGGCAGGCGCCTCCGCCGCGATCTCCGCGGCCCGACAGGGCGCCAGTGTCCTCTTGCTTGAGCGTGGACGATTTCCCCGCCACAAAGTCTGCGGCGAGTTTGTCTCCGCGGAATCGCTCGGCTTGTTAAGAGATCTTCTCGATCTTCAACACGCCGCGCTGATACAAGATGCGCTCAGAATTCCGCGAGCCCGCGTGTTTCTCGATGGCCGCACGCTCCAGGCGAGCGTGGATCCTCCCGCCGCCAGCATTGCCCGCTTCGAACTGGATCTGGCGCTCTGGCAGTCCGCCCGGAGCGCCGGTGTGGAGGCGCGGCAGCAAGTCACAGTCCAGAGCATCGCTGGCTCCGGCCCGTTCCGTATCACGACCACTGACGGAGAGTTTGAAACCCGGGCCCTGGTGAACGCTTCCGGACGCTGGTCGAACCTGAATCGTCCGCCGGCGGAAAACGGGGTTCGCGCGGAAGAAATGGCTGGGAGTCAAAGCTCACTTCGCCGAGCCGCCGTCAGAGCCGTCAGTGGATTTGTATTTTTTCGAGGGCGGGTACTGCGGGGTCCAGCCGGTGGCGGTTACTGGGGAAAGTGCCGGACGAGTGAACACTTCAGCCATGGTTCGCGCCGATGTGGCCAGCACTCTGCCGGAAGTGTTCGCGCGGCACCCGGCGCTACGCGAGCGCAGCAGGAACTGGAGCCTGCTCAGCGATCCCGTAAGTACCTCGCCCTTGATCTTCCGCCCACCACAGCCCGAGCGGGATGGCATCCTGATGGCGGGAGATGCTGCGGGCTTCGTCGATCCTTTCGTGGGTGACGGGATTTCGCTCGCCCTGCGCAGCGGTGCGTTGGCGGCGCATTGCCTCGGGCCTTTTTTTGCCGGCGAAGCTGCCCTGCCCGAGGTGGCTCGTCGCTACGGCCGAGCCTACGACCAATCGCTGTTGCCGGTGTTTCGCGCCTCGTCGACGCTCCGCCGCATGCTTGTCCTGCCCGGCTCGGTCCGAAAACCACTGCTGTTTATTCTGGAACGCACTCCTGCGATTACCGACTACCTGGTGCGCAAGACCCGCTGATGATTCGCGACGAAAGGCAGAGGCGCCGTACCCGCCTCCACCGCTCAGGGCGAGACGCCCTCAGGTCAGCCGGCAGGATGCCGGCGCTACAAAGGACGAGGCAGGGCGGCAGTGTCGCCGCGTGGTTTGTGGTTAGCGTACGACCAGGACTTCGCGAACGTTGTCTCGAGCAAGGAAAAATTTGATGGAAGCGAAATCGCGGAAGAGATTTTCTATGTTGCGGTTATTGAACACACGCTGCAGGCGGAACTTGCCGGCGGGGCCACCCTTCTTTCCGTCGCCGCGAGCGATGTGTTGCATCTCCAGGGTGTCGCCGCCCACAATGTGGTAGCGGTAGCAAGGCGCATCCGGGCCCGCTTCCTGGGTGTGGAAAAATGCCAGCAGCATGCCTCCGGGTTTGAGCAGCGACCAGAGGCGCCCGATCACGGGCTTCACAAGGCTTTCGTCGAGATAATCGGCGAGATTCCAGCACAGCACAATATCGAACTGCGCGCCGGGATAAACCAGGTTTTCATCCAGGAAGCGTTTGCTGTCCAGCACCGGCTTGCCCGCCTCATCCTTAATGACGAGTGACGGGTCAGTGGAGGAAATGAGCAGGTCGTCACTGTAAATCTTGTGCCCGCGCTCGGTGCAGTAACGGATGTTGGCTGGTGAGGTGGACCCCAGGTCGAGTATGCAGAGCGTTTCTTCTGATTCCAGCGTGTTGATCAGTTGGGCGAGACTGCTGGAGCGGCGTGTGAGCTTCGCTCCCTGGGCCGCCGCCGAATCCTGAGCGGTGCTGTTTGTCGAACCAAAAAATTTCATGAAGCTGTGCGCAACTCACGCCGTCGGCAACCGTCTGGCGTCCGGCTCATTCACTCACTGCCTCGTGAGCCGAGGAGAACTGGGGCAGGAATTACTTGCCGTCGCTCGGATTCGTTTTCGCGGCCACTGTGGAACCGCCGGCTGCGGACGCGGAGCTGGCTGCCGCGGACGAGCTGGCGGCCGCCACCGTTTTGGCCCCATCCGTCTTCGCCATATCCTTCTGGATATCGACTTTGCCTTTGAAGTACGCGCCTTCTTCGATAGCAACCCGCTGAGTGATGATATCGCCGACCGCAATGGCTGACTTGGTAAGCTCGGCACGCTCCGAGGCGCGGATATTTCCGTCCAGCTTGCCCTGCACAATCACGCCTTTGGCGTTCACGTTGGCGCGTACCTGCCCGTGGGGGCCGATAATCAAGCGATTGCCCGCAAGCTCGATGCTTCCCTCCACCTGGCCGTCCACGTAAAGGTCCTCACTGCCTGAGAGTTCCCCTTTGATGATGACCGACTTCCCGATATGCGCAAACTCTGCCGTCTTCGGCGTTTCCATGATTGCAGCCTCCTTGGGCCATTTACCACACCGGACGTGCACGGGAATCCCAAGTCACTTATGACTTGCCAGGGCCAGAAAAGCCAGAAAGGAAACCCCGTAACCCTTTGCGAACGCCATTCCTGCTTCACCGAACTATATCCCACGGCGATCACCTGAGCAACCTGCCCAATCTCGAATTAGCGATCAAACCCGTTGCCTTTCGCGGTTCGAGCATTGCCACTCAAGTTCTGCTTGAGGCTATTTTAGACAACATCACTGGCTGGTTTTTCGTCTAATCTAGTTGAGGCTAACTCTTTGGGGCGTGCTGCTATGAATCCGATCCCGTTCCGAACAGTCTTGCTCTGGTTACTGCCTGGGCTTGTGATCGCCTCTGGGGCGATGTACGCAGAGGAAGGGCCACCTGCCATTCAGCCGAGGGAACTGGTCAGGCTCGTGGTCGAGAATGAAAGCAAGAGCGACAATCAAAGTGCGAAGTACATGTTCCAGCAGCGCAAGCAAACCCCGAGCGGCTCGCAGACCAGACTCATGGTGCAAACCCGAGATGCCATGGTGGGCATGGTGGTGGCCAATAACGACCAGCCGTTAGATCAAGATCAGCGTCGCGCGGAATATGGCAGAATCGAACGCTTCCTGAGCCAGCCCGACGAGTTGGAGCGCAAGCGAAAGCAGGAAATAGAGAATACCGAGCGGGTCAACCGTATCCTGAAGGCAATGCCCGACGCTTTTCTGTATGAATACGATGGGACGGAAACGGGCAGGCCGGGCGTTGGAAGTCCTGGCGAACAGCTTTTGCGGCTCAAGTTCCGTCCCAATCCGAGCTACGCCCCCCCGACGCACGTGGAGCAGGTCCTGGTCGGCATGCAGGGAGTGGTCCTGATCGATGCCCAAAAACACCACATCGCCAGAATCGATGGCACGCTTTTTAAAGAAGTAGGCTTCGGATGGGGAATTCTCGGCCATCTTGATCGCGGCGGCCACTTCCAGGTTGATCAGACCAACATCAGCGAGGACAGTTGGGCCATCGCGCGCATGGACCTCTCCTTCACTGGAAAAATCCTTCTGTTCAAGAGCATCAACATCAAGTCAACCGAGACCTATAGCGATTTCCGTCCCGTACCCGCGAATCTTACTTTCGCCGAAGGCATCCAGTTGCTGAAGAAACAGCAGGCGTCAATCGCGCAAAATCAACCGCCCAGCGACAGCAAATAGCCGCTGTCTGTGTGGGGCGAACACTCTTGTCCGCCGCCTTTGACCAGGACTTTCGGTGTTGTTATTAACGCAGCCAGACAGCGACCTGAGTCACACAAAAGAGGATCCAAGTCAAAAGCAAAACCAAAACTAAAAGAAAACGCACAATCAAAAGCAAAACCAAAGGCGGCGGACAGGAGTGTCCGCCCCACACTCGTTATGAATCGATCGTCTCCTTTCTCACTGCCAGCTTCTCGATCAGGTCTTCGCGAATGTGGTAACCCGTGCCGGGGACGTCACTGACCGTAATTGTTCCTTGCGCGCTGACTTCGACTTCAGGTTCGATGATGTCTTCCTTCCAGTAGCGCTTCGAGGCCGACACGTCACCGGGCAGGCGGAAATTTGGCAGCGTGGAGAGCGCGACATTGTGGGCCCGTCCCACGCCCGATTCCAGCATGCCGCCGCACCATACCGGAACGTTGTTGGCCTGACAGACGTCGTGTACTTTTCTGGCCTCGCTGAATCCGCCCACCCGGCCGACTTTAATATTCACGATGCGGCAGGCGCCGGTTTCGATGGCGGCCGCCGCGTCGCGCGCATGGCGTATGGACTCGTCCAGGCAAATCGCGGTGCGCAGCTGGCGCTGCAGCCGGGCGTGGTAGTAGATGTCGTCATTCCACAAGGGCTGTTCGATCATCAACAGTTGGAAGCGATCAAACTTGCGCAAGTGGTCAACTTCATCAAGGGTGTAGGCGGAGTTGGCGTCGCAGCTCAACACAATGTCTGGCCAGTGCGAGCGGATCCGCTCCAGCACAATCAGGTCCCAGCCTGGTTTTACCTTCACCTTGATGCGGCGGTAGCCTGCGGCCAGCTCAGTCTCAATCTTCGCCAGCAGTTGTTCGACGGAATCCTGGATACCAATCGAGACGCCGCACTGGATCTCGCGAGTCGTGCCCCCGAGCAGTTTCCACAGAGGCTGCCCTTTCTGCCTGGCTTCGGCATCCCAGGCAGCATTTTCAATTGCGGCTTTGGCCATCTGATGTCCGCGTACCTTGGCCATCAGCCCGGCAACTTCGTGGGCCGCGGCCAGCGGTCGCCCCATTACCGCCGGGGCCAGGTAGTGCTTGAGCGTGGACCATGCGGTCTCGATCCATTCCGAACTGTAGAAAGGATCTTCGCCGGCGACACATTCCGCCCACCCGTCAATCCCCTCGCAACGGGCCGTGAGCAACAGGATGCGGCGGCTATACACACGGCCAAAACTGGTCTCAAAAAAATGGACCAGCGGCATCTGAATTTCGCGCAGTGTAATGGTTTCAATCTTCATCGGAATTCAATCTGGATAAACCCAACGTTCCTCCCACCGCCCCAGCAGGAATTTACCCGCTCCCTGGTGATCGCGTTCGTAGCCCAAAACCGCCAGGCCATCGGAAAACGCCTGCAGGAAGTCTTTCCGGTTGCAATCCTGCACTTCACGGGCACGCTCCCGGGTGGCCGGCGACGCCTTCCATTCGTAGATTTCGGCCGGAACTGAGATTGTTTTCAGGGTCTCAAACGTGGGCTTCTGTGCGTGACGCAACCGGTTCTCCACCCGCTTCGACTTCAGCCACCATTCCGCCACCAGCCGGTCGGAAGGCAAGCCGCCCTGCAAGGGCGAAGACGTGATTCCATACTGGTTGACGCTATAGCGCCGCGCGATGGCGCCCAGGCGCTCGATGTTTAAGTAGGCGTTCTTGATTTCCAGGGGATCAAATGTCCACTCGATCAATTCAAATCCCCGGGCGAGAGCGTCTTCCCGCTGGAAGAGCTTGACTTGTCGTCCCAGGCCGGCGTTGCGATATTCGCTGCGCACCGCCAGCATCTGCGAATGAAGATAAGAGTGTCCGCCTCGCGAACCCGGCAGGGACAAGGCGAAGGCCACTAGCTGTCCATCGTCGAATGCGCCGATAACCTGTCCACCGATCTTCTCGGCTACCACAAACACGCGCAGGGGTATGAGGTCGGTGTCGGCGAAATTCCACACTTCTTTTTGCAGGGTAACGCAGAGCGACATTTCATCCAGGTTATGGCACTTGCGGAGCACCATCTTACTCTCGGTCATCCTGCCTCACGCTCGTTCTCCCGCAACTGGAGTTTGGCCTGCTGCCACAAGGACTCCAGTTCGGCCATCGATGCCTGCTGCGGACCGCGTCCCGACGCGCGCAACTGGTCTTCGATCCACTGAAATCTTTGTTTGAATTTCCGGTTCGTCTTGCGCAGCGCCGACTCGGGGTCGAGCGAGAGATAGCGAGCAATATTCACCAGCACAAAGAAGAGGTCTCCCACTTCTTCTTCGAGATGCTGCCGAAGAGCCTCGGGGACTTGCGCTCGACTCGCCCCCGCAACACCGCGGCCGTGCGGGCGCGGGCCCGGCGCCGGAAATTCTTCCAGACCCTGCTGCAGTTCGGCGGTTTCTTCCTCCAGTTTTTCAAACAAGCCATCGATGTTCGGCCAGTCGAAGCCCACTTGCGCGGCGCGCGAACTGAGCTTGTAAGCTTCCATCAACGCCGGCATTGCCGTGGACACGCCCGCCAAGACGGAGCGGGACCCCTCCGAATCCACTCCCGCCGCTGTTTTCTTCTTTTCCTCCGCCTTGAGCGCCTGCCAGTTCCGCAGCACTTCCGAGGAAGTCTCAGCTTTCACGTCGCCAAAAACATGCGGGTGCCGGTTGACCAGCTTGTCAGACAAGCGATCCAACACTTCATCAATCGAGAAGGTGCCTTGGTCCTTCGCCATTTGGGCATAGAAGAGAACCTGCAGCAGCAGATCGCCGAGTTCACCCGGCAGTTCATCCCAGTCCCGATTGTCGATGGCTTCCAGCACTTCATAGGTTTCCTCAAGCGTGTAAGGCTTGATCGAATCGAAGGTCTGTTCCAGGTCCCAAGGACAGCCGCCCGGACCCCGCAGCCGGGCCATGATTGAAACCGCGCGTTCGAAGCGTTCTCCAGTTGTGGGCATGAGGCCCAAACAATGTAAATGACGAGCGTGCGTTGGGCAACGAACGCCGCTTTCGTGGCGGTTCTTGTCCGGAGCACAGCGGCTGGCTGGCATTGCAATTCTGGCAGCTATACCTCAGCGGCGGGCAGGATGCCCGCCGGACAGCCGGCGAGACGCCGGCGCTAGCAAGATCATCGCTATCATAACTATCTGGTATTCAATAGGTTATATCTTATTTATTAATCTTCAGCTCAGGTTTTGGAGCTCCTGGCCGCAAGGTTACCCTGCTAACCGACGTTATCTTTCACAGATCGTCAAACCGAGGCAGGGTATCCTAAGAGAGTGCCGTCGCTGGGTTCCAGCCAGCCTCTGACATGAGCTACGCTCCCCCAATCCGGCGTCCGCTGGAAGGCGAACGCTTCCAGGTGATCGTGATCGGCGGCGGAATCAACGGCGTCGCCATCGCGCGAAAATGCGCCCGGGCCGGCCGTCGTACGCTGTTGGTCGAACAGCACGACTTCGCCGCCGGCACCACCAGCCGGGCCACCCGCATCATCCACGGAGGCCTGCGCTACCTGGAACACGGTGAGATCGGACTGGTGCGTGAGTCTCTCGTCGAACGCCGGCGCTTGCTGCGCGAGCGTCCGCACCTGGTGCATCCCATACATTTCCTGCTGGCGCTCGATCAGAACAGCGGTCGCAGCGCTCTCGCCATACGCACTGGTTTGTGGTTGTATCGCCGCCTAGGCGGCGGCAGGCTGCAGGCGCGGATCGAGCCGCGAGGACAAGCAAAAGCTGGAGCGCCTGCTCGACTCCGGACGGCGCTGGTCCGTGTTCAGTTATGAAGATGCACAGTGCGAATTCCCCGAGCGCCTGGTCGCGGAGTGGCTGGTGGAGGCGACCGAATCTGGCGCGGTGGCGCGCAATCATACGCAAGTGCTGGCTGTGGATGTACGGCATCGACGCGTGGCCGGCGTCCTGTTGAGAGATCAACTGAGCGGGAAGGAAGAACGCGTCGAAGCCACCTGGATCATCAATGCCACTGGCCCCTGGGCGGACCGGATTTGCCAGCGTTCCCGCATCCAGACGCCGCACCCCATGGTCGCCGGTGTCCGCGGATCGCATATTGTCCTGCCTCGCTTCGCCGGCACTCCCGACGCAGCGGTGTACACCGAGGCGGTAGACAAACGTCCGATATTTGTCATTCCGTGGAATGAACAGGTGCTGGTGGGTACCACCGAGGTTTCAGACCAGGGTGATCCGGGCAAGGTCCAACCCTCGCAAGAGGAAATTGACTACCTGATGCGCTCCCTGCTTCACTTGTTTCCGGGCGCCAGGTTGTCGGCTGCCGATATTCGTTACACCTTCGCCGGCGTCCGGCCTCTGCCCTTCGCGCCTAAGGAAAACGCTTCGGCCGTGACCCGAAAACACTACTTGCATGATCACGCTCCGGATGGCGCCGAGCACATGATTTCCGTGATTGGCGGCAAGTTGACCACAGCCGCGGAATTGGCGCGTCAATGTGCGTCAAAGATTGGAGTGTCGCGAAAATCTTCGAAGACGCTCGCCATCGCCTCGGCGGAAAACGCCGAACTGTTACTCGACCGCTGGGTGATTGAGATTGGCAACATGGGGGGAATTAGCGAAGACACGGCCCGCGGCATCGTCGAATGGCATGGCAAGCGAGCCCTGGACATCTCCCGTATGGCGCTGCGCAGCGCGGAACTACGGGCGCCGCTTTGCTCACACACGGAGCACATTGTTGCCGAGGCGGTCGATGCCTTTGCCGGCGAGTGCGCGGTCACATTAGGCGATGTGCTGCTGCGGCGCGTGCCGGTGGCGTTGGGCGCGTGCTGGTCGCCAACCTGCAGCCGCGAGGCCGCCGCCCGCATCGGCGCCGTCATGGGGTGGAATGAAACCCGGTCCGCGGCCCAGCTTGAGGCTTTCGAAAGCGAGCGCTCTGCCTTCCTACGAAAGCCGTCGCGCGTGGGTTCGGTGTTGGAATCTGCCGCCGACTAGTGACCTCTCCGCCGTCCTGTCATCCTGAGCGGAGTAACTGCTTTGCTTCGCGAAGCAGTTACGAGGTCGAAGGACCCCTATGGGCGCGACAGGAGCGTGTCCAGGCGAGTTGGTCGAATACCCAGGTGGAGAATGCCGCACCCGTACGAGCAGCGACCTCAGGCGCTAAAGCGCGACCAAGTTCCAGCGACTTAGCGGCACGACTGAAGTCGTGCCCTTCCCCAAAGTTCCTCGTCTCTCGCAGCACACTCCGAACTCGGGCTTCCCTATTTCGTCGCGTTTCCCTGGGCGCACGAGAGCGTACGTTCCCGATGACAATGTTCACTTCAACGTGCACACCAGCAGTTCGGTTTCATCGGAGATGATCCCATCCACTCCCCAGTCAGCCAGACGCCGCATGGCTTCCTGGTCATTCACTGTCCAAACGAATATTCTGCATCCGGCACGCTGAATGTCTTGCACCAGCAAGCGGTTCACAAGAGACTGGTGCGGAATCACGCAGTCAACTGGGAGCTCACGCCAACGGGCAAGTTGGGCCCCGGTCTCGCAGATGAGTCCAATGCAAACGGATGAACTGCGCGCTTCCAGGTCCATGACCACGTCGGGAATAAAAGAGGAAACCACATAATCCTGGGCCGGCGGACAATCGCTCAACGCGGCCAGCACCTTTGATTCCAGGTCTTCTACCTTGAGCTCGATGTCGAGAAAACAGCGTCGGCCATAACGATGTATCACCTCATCGAGCCGCGGCAGTTGAGGTAACCGCCTGGCCTGGGCCCGCGCCACCGCGATCCCATCGACTTTGGGGTCGTGGCAAACCAGGGCGGTCCCACAAGCCGCCTGACGAACATCAAACTCAAAACCATCGCAGCCATGCTGGAGAGCAAGGTCGAACGACGCAAAGGTATTCTCAGCGATTCCGGCGGACGCACCAGCACCGCGATGGCCGAGGAGGAGGGGAAGGGCCATGGCGCATTCTAAGCCGGAATCGATTTAACGGATGATGAAATTTTTTTCGCGGAAAAACTAGTCCAAATCGAAATCCCGGATCGGCTTTCCTGTGTCGGGAGATTCCTTGGCCTTCTTGACCGCTTCCTGGAACTTCTTCTCCAGCAGGTCAGAGGCATGCTTCTGTGCTTCCACCGACTGCCGGAAGATAGAATCGCGGCGGGTGTCCTGTACCTTCATGGCCCGGGCAGCTTCTTCGATGTCGGCGAACATCTTGGGCTTGACCGCGGCGGTGTGCGCAATAACTCCCTTGATTTCAGCGTCCACCTTGAGGACAGCATTGCAGCAAGGGCAGGTAACCTCGAACGGGGGGGCGTTCTTCGGCATGACCGAATCATACCGCAAAAACGGCTAGTCGTGACGCTGCAGCTTGATGGGGAAGATCTTGAAAAGACTGAGCATCTCCCAGCCCAGAAGTACAACGGAGACGATGACCACCAGGATGGCGATGGTTTCGCCGAAATTCAGCCGGTTGCGATTGGGCTCAAAACGCCGGGCCACCAACCCGAGAATATTAAGGGTGGCGAAGCCGAAGACCAGCGCCCACAAAATGTTATAGACATCACCCCGTTTACCGAACTCCTCGAACACAACCAGTAACAGAAGCTGGAATTGGAACGCGGAGCCCAGCCCCTTCAGGGACATGGGGAGGGAGGCCAACAGCGAGGTCAGGGATACTTGCATGGGTGCGGTGTTTGGACGCCAGAAGACGGAAATTTAATGGCTCGCTAAAAGGAAAGATATTACGCTTTTCTGTCCACGAAGTCAGCCGTCACGAGTAAGGTTCTGCCAGTAGCGCCAAATCCAGGAAAGAACCTGGCGGCACGGCCGCCATTTCCCGCTTCATGCTGGGATAAAATGTCGCCGGTATGAAGAGGTGCATCGGTGTTCTCTCCCTGCTGCTTCTGAGCACGACGATCACTGTGGACGTCCAAGCCGCAACGAAGGGCGTCCACGACGTCAATGAGGATAGTCTTCGAGCGCGGGCGCAAGCCGCCCTGTCCGTGGTTCGCGGCACGCTCAAGATAGCGGGTCTTGAAAAACCGGTAACTGTACTGCGCGACCGCTGGGGCGTCGCCCACATTTACGCCCAGAATCAGCATGACCTCTTTTTCGCTCAAGGCTTCGTGGCCGCTCAAGATCGCCTCTTTCAGATGGAATTGTGGAAGCGGTCGGGCCAGGGACGCCTGGCCGAGGTCCTGGGTCCCTCGGCCCTACAGCGCGATATCAATGCCCGCCTGCTGAGCTATCACGGGGACATGCAGGCCGAGTACAAAAGCTACTCGCCGGACACTCAGCAGATTCTCGAATCCTTCACGGCCGGAATCAACGCTTACATCGAGAGCGGCATGGCGCCGGGGAGTCCTGGTCTGCCTCTCGAGTTTCAGTTGGCGGGCTTTAGTCCCGAACCCTGGAAGCCCGCCGATTGCCTGAACCGCATGGCTGCGTTTTCGATGACGGGAAACGCGTTCGACGAACTGGAACATGCCCAGGTGGTAAGCGCCGTAAGAGCCGATGCGGCTTCACTGCTGTTCGATTTCGATCCGCCAGTGAAATTAGATCCTGCGCCGGATACAAACTTGGCAGGCCTCTCGCCCGATCTGCTGCGAGATCTGGTAGGCAGCGACACCCGCATCGAATTTCCCCGGCATCCCGGCGAAGGCAGTAACAACTGGACCGTCTCCGGCAAGCTGACCCGCACCGGCAATCCGCTGCTGGCCAATGATCCGCACCGCGTTATCGCCCAACCCTCGCTTCGTTATATGGTCCACCTGGTAGCGCCGGGTTGGGACGTGATCGGGGCAGGCGAGCCCGGCCTCCCTGGGATCGCGCTCGGACACAACCAGGACATCGCCTGGGGCTTCACCATTTTTGGCCTGGACCAGCAGGACCTCTACCTGGAAGAGCTTAATCCCGCCGACCCCTCCCAGTACAAAACCGCCCGAGGTTGGGAGGCGCTGCGAATACGAAAGGAGACTTTCGGAATTCGCGGCGGTCTGAGTGTGCAGGTGGACTTGAAATTCACCCGTCACGGTCCGGTGCTTTGGGAGGACGGAAAGCGGGCTCTGGCCCTGCGCTGGGTAGGCGCGGAACCTGGAACTGCCGGGTATCTGGGCTCGCTGGCGGTTGACCGGGCACAGAACTGGCAGGATTTCGAGGCGGCCATGCCGCGCTGGAAGGTTCCGTCCGAGAACATCGTATATGCCGACCGCGCCGGCAACATCGGAGAGCACTCCACCGGCCTCGCCCCGCTGCGGAAAACCTGGACCGGGCTGCTGCCCGTGCCGGGCAGGGGCGGCTATGAATGGTCCGGCTTTGTGCCTAACTCCAAACTGCCGCACCAATACAATCCCCGCCAGGGCTTCGTGGCCACCGCGAATCACAAGATGATTCCCGAAGGCTATCCCTACAAGGTCGGCTATAGTTGGGCCCCGCCTTACCGCTTCCAGCGCGTCAATCAGGTGTTGCAGGGGGCGCAAGCAGGAGGGAAATTGGATGTGGAAAGCATGCAGCGACTGCAAACCGATGTGCTCTCCCTTCCCGCACTGCAATTGCTCGACCTGCTGCGCACGGCCACGGCGCAACAAAAACCCAGCCCCGCCACAGAACTCCTCTTGCATTGGAACTGCGAAGTCGAGCGCGACTCGGCCGCTGCCGCGCTGTACGAAGTCTGGCTACAGATCGTCACCCGGGAAACGATGGACCTCGCGATACCGCCCGCGGCAAGGACGATGATTGAGGATTGGTCTCCGCATCAATTAATTGGATATCTCGAGGGCATCAACCATCTGGGAATGGATACGTTGCTTGTGACCCGAAACGTCATGCTCCGAGATTCCCTGGAAGAAGCCTGGAAGGAAATGCAGAAGCTCCAGGGACTGGACTCGACAAAGTGGTCGTGGGGACAATTGCACCACGCCCGCTTTCGTCATCCTCTCGATCAAACGCCCGGCGCCGCTGCTCTCACCGATCCGGACCCAGTGCCGCGTCCGGGCGATGAGTACACGGTCAACGCCACAGGATATTACGATAGTTCCTTCAACCAGGTCTCAGGCGCCAGCTATCGGGAAATCCTCGACCTCAGCGATTGGGACCGCTCGGTTGCGGTGAACGTGCCCGGCCAGAGTGGACAGCCGGCGAGCCCGCACTATTCCGACTTATTACCGCTCTGGAGCGAAGGAAAGTATTTCCCACTGCTGTACTCGCGCGAAGCGGTAGAGAAAGAAGCCACCGACAAGTTGGTGTTGCAGCCGTGAGATCGTTTTCTGGTGTGCAGTGTGGGTCGGACACTCCTGTTCGACGCTTTTGATTTTGGTTTCGGGGTCGGATAACAGAGCAAACCAAAGTCAAAGGCGTCGGACAGGAGTGTCCGACCCACACACGTCTCGGTAGGAGTCCTTCAACTCCGCTCAGGATGACAGGGAGATTATTTGATGATCCAGGCAGTGCGTTTGGAGGGTGTCATGGAGGTTCCGCAAGAGTTCAGTTCCATGGCGCGCCACGAAATACACGCCACCGATCTCACGCTCCTGCAGGACCTTGTCGGGATAGAGTGCGTTACTCAGCAGTTCGGCGTGACGACCTAAAATCTCGCTCTGGCGCAACTCGGCCCGCGCCGCCCGCGAACGCAATTGCTCGAGCTGGTGCTGCATCTTCGATCCTGCGTTGGCAGCGGCCTCCACCAACGTCTTGTCCAGGCGCTCCAGCGATTGTTGGATCGCGCCGAGAGACTGTTGCAGTGAGGACTCCGCTCGATCAAAGGCCGTCTGCAAATCAGCCGGCAGCGTGTGCTTGGCCAGAGTTTCCCGCAGCACGTCAGGACCGTGAAACACATCAGGGAGCGACAAGCGATAACGCTCAAGTAAGACTTGAGGTTTCGCTTCCACGATTGTGCCGGAAAAACGGGGAAGAATCGGCGTAGCCCGCCCCAATAGGGCCTGGTAAACCACTGCTCCCTGGCCGAAGTAGGCGATCTCGGCCGCCCCGCCCACGTAAGCCAGAGTGGGCAACAGGTAGTCCTGCACCACCGGCCGCAACAATACATTGGCGCTGAACTGCTCTGGTTCAGCTGTAATGCGGCGCAGCATCTCGGAGTGCGAAAGGGTCTCGTCGTTGACTAGAAAATCGGCTCCGCTGCCGTTCGAGCGGCGGTGTACCGGCACCCGTGCCCCGTCACGGATGGTAAACAGCAGCGTGGACGATGGCGTCACTTTGACCTGCTGGTGATAGCCGGCTGCTTCCAGTTCCCTTCCGCGCGCCAGCAAAACGTCGTCCAGTTCGGCGGCGCGCTCGATGGCCGCGCTGTAAATGGGCGTCGCGATGCGACGGAATTCCGGGTCCGAAGCGTCGAGCAGGACCACGCCCCACTCTGCAAAGAGCCGCGAAAACAGGCGGGCGAAAGCGCTGCCGTAGTTCTCCCCCGGCCGGTAGGCCTCGCGCAGGAATTCCGTGACGTCCGAATCGCCCAGCAGAGCGGCAGCCGCTTCAACGACAGGCTCGATCTCAGGACCGAAGGTCACCGTTCCCACGGGAGCGTCGGGCAGTCCCCGAGTGGTCGCTGAGAATTTCTGCAGCGAACCATCCCGCCCCAGAAGCGAAACGTGACTGATCTCCTCGAGATCATGGTCCGAAGTCGCCAGCCAGAATATTGGAACGCAGTCAACGCCGGCATGAGTGGCTTCGCCAGCTAATTTGACCGTACTGAGCGCCTTAAAAACGGAGAACAACGGACCGCCGAACAGGCCCACCTGTTGTCCGGTGACAAGCGCACACGCGCCACGGCGCAGGCGGTCAATATTTCCCAGAGTCTTGGGGGATGCGTCCCAGGCCCGGTTCTGCTGTTCCAGGATGTCCGCCACCCGTGCCCGCCGCGCAGGGTCATAACTTATCGCCGCTGTTTCGTCTTTGAACCATTGTGAAAACTGTGGGGAGCGCGAATAAAAGGGTTGGATGGCGGGAGACCAGGAAAGGAAGTCGGCGAAAAGGCGCGTGGTATGCGGAATCTGGCGGAATGGCAGACACTGTGCCTTCACCGGCAGCTCTCCCGACAACTCTTCCTCTTAGGTGGTTGGACGAAGGAAGTCATAGGTTGGTCAACGCTCTGGATTCTACCGTGTGCCGTAGTTGAGATGTCAGAAACCACAGCAGGATGCAAAAAGGCTGTTAAATGTAGGCGCGAGCGTCCCGCCCGTGCTCCAGTGGAACGAAGCTTCCGGCCAGGGGCCTTACTGTTGTTGCTGTTGCTCCTGTTGCATGTTCTTGGCGGGAACAGGCGGAGGTTCCTGCGCCTTCTCGACCAAAAGCGACCACTCTTCCGGGACCGGAAGTCCATGTTCGAGCTCAGGCGGCTCGACCGAAGCGGTCACTCGCACCGCCACCGACAACTCGCTGGGAGTTTGTCCACGGAAGATTCCCCGGGTCGGTGGAACATCAGCATAGTCACGGCCGATGGCGGTGCGTATGTGGCGCTCGCCCGCCAGCAGACAGTTCGTGGGATCGAACCCGACCCAGCCCAGCGGCGGTAGAAACGCTTCCACCCAGGCATGGGTCGCATCCACCACCGAGCGGTCGTGACTCTGCGCGCTGCGATAGAGATATCCGCTGACGTAGCGGCAAGGAATTTTCACCCTGCGCACCAGCGCAATCATGATGTGGGCAAAGTCCTGACACACCCCTTGACGGGTTTCGATGGCGTGATCAATCGGCGAGTCCACTTTCGTGCTCTTGGGCACATATTCGAACCAGTCGTAGAGCTTCTGATTCAGCTCGCGCAACAGGCTGAGTGGATCGTCCCGCCGGCGAACCTCCATCTGGCGGGCGAGATCGATCAAGGCCGGGGTGGGCTGGGCAAACTCGCTGGGAAGAAGCATTTCCCAGTAGTCTCCCATTTTCACCATGGCATCGGCTTCGGCCCATGCCTCGGTGGGCAACGAGTTCGGAATCTCGAGCGATGGTTGCATATCGAGCAATGACTCGGCCACGATAACCAGGTAGGAATGCTGTCCCGGAATGTCAAAATGGTGGATGTTGTTGCCCACGTGATCGCGGTAGGCAAACACGCGACAGCGCGGGCTGACCGCCAGGTGAAAGGTAAGACAGCGCTGGTTACCCTCACTGCGGGGGTGCATCCGCGCTTCCATCACACTCTCGCTTACCGGGGAGGCGTAGTGAAATTTCGTCAGATGCTGAATGGAATAGAACATGAAAGCTCGGTCCCCTATCCCGCCAAAGCGGTCTGGATCGCGTAGTTCACGTAGAGCTCGTAGATGGTCTCATGGATGTCCCGGCACTGCCGCAAAATGTCCTGCAAATATGCGCCCACATCCTGCGAGAGGATCTCGGAAATCTGGCCGAAGCCGAGTGAGGCCTGCAACCGCCCCGCCAGTCTGGTCAACTGCGCTCCCCGCCGCTTTCCGCCCTCGCCGTGAATGGCTTCGAGAGCGCGTTGCAGACCGTCGATGGAGTAGCGCACCGAGTGCGGAAACTCCGGGTTCAGCAGCAGGAACTCAATGATCCGGTCCGGACTGATGTCCGCGGTGTAAACCTTGCAGTACGCTTCAAACGCGGTACACGATCGCAGCAGTCCAATCCACTCCAGATACTCGGCCGCCTCGGGGGTTTGATCAGGACGCCCCCAGAACTCGCGATGATACAGGCCCAGCAAAGCGACCGTGGCGCAGGCGCGCTCCATGTAGCGTCCCACCTGGATAAAATGCCAGCCCTCGCCGTGAGTCATGGTGGAATCAGTCACGCCCTGAATCAGGTGCACGCCTTCAATTACCGCCAGGAGGAAATCGGACGGCAGTACATCATCAGTCTCGTTCGGTTTATGCCGGGTCACCTGATGGAACAGACGGTTCAGCCTCTGCCACTGGTCCGAACTGATCTCTTCACGCACCTGGCGCGCGTTTTCGCGGGCACCCGCCACGCAGGCTGTGATTGAAGAACGATTTCCCGGGTCGAAAGTAAGGATCTGCGCCACCTGGTAGGCGTCGCCGCTCCACGCCAGGTTAGGCGGGTTTCCGAGCGCCGCCAAAACCCGCCGCCAGCGGCGGTCTGCGCTCGAGGCAGATTCATCCAGCATCAGGTTCAGATTTACGTCGAGAAGACGGGCAGTGTGCTCGGCGCGCTCCAGGTAGCGGCTCATCCAATACAGGTTGTCAGCCACGCGAGAGAGCATGCTATTGGTTCAACACCCAGGTATCCTTGCTGCCGCCACCCTGTGACGAATTCACCACCAGCGATCCGCGGCGCAGGGCCACCCGCGTAAGGCCGCCGGGAACGATGGTCACCTTGTCTCCAAAAAGCACATAGGGACGCAAGTCCACGTGCCGGGGCTGCAATGTGTCGTCGATAAAACAGGGCGCTCGCGAGAATGTGATGGTGGGCTGCGCGATGTAATTTCGCGGATCGGCGATGATGCGATCCCGAAAATCCTGCCGCTGCGCGCTGGTGCTGTGCGGCCCGATCAGCATGCCGTAGCCACCCGACTCCCCCACAGCCTTGACCACCAACTTGTCGAGATTCTGCAAAACATGGTCGCGTTGTACCGGGTCGTTGAGTAAATATGTTTCCACGTTATCCAGCACCGGATCTTCGTCGAGATAGTACTTGATGATCTTGGGCACGTAAGCATAGAGCGCCTTGTCGTCGGCGACGCCCGTGCCGAAGGCGTTGGCCAGGGTTACGTTCCCCGCGCGATAGGCATTGAACAAACCCGAGACGCCCAGCACCGAATCCGAACGAAAGGCGAGCGGATCGATAAAGTCGTCATCGACCCGACGATAGATCACATCCACACGCCGCAAGCCGGTGGTGGTCCGCATGTAAACCACGTTGTCGTGGGTCACCATGTCGCGCCCCTCGACCAGCTCAATTCCCATCTGGCGGGCGAGATAGGCGTGTTCAAAATAGGCCGAGTTGAACACACCCGGACTGAGCAGCACGATGGTCGGCTCCGGCCGTCCTTCGGGTGAAAGCGATCGCAGCGTGCTTAGTAGGGCCTGGGTATAGTGCTCAATCGGGCGAACGCCCTGGCGGCGAAACAGGTTGGGGAAGATCCGTTTCATCACCCGGCGGTTGGTCAGCATGTAGGAGACTCCGCTGGGCACGCGGAGGTTGTCTTCCAGAACCACGAACTCGCCGCTGGGCATCCGGATCAGGTCCGACCCGACCACGGCGACATATACATTGCGCGGAACCTGCAGTCCGCGCATCTGGCGGCGGAAGTGCCTGCAGCTATAAACGATTTCGCGCGGCACGGTGCCGTCTGAAAGAATGCGGCCTTCGTGGTAGATGTCCCGCAGGAAGAGATTGAGCGCAGTGATGCGCTGGGTCAACCCGCGTTCGATGCGGCCCCACTCCGCGCTGGTAATCAGCCGGGGCAGCAGATCATAAGGAAAAATTTTCTCGGTCCCTTCCTCCCGGCCGTAAACCGTGAAGGTGATGCCCTGGTTGAGGAAGGCGAGGTCAGCGGAGTGTTTGCGGCGCCGGATCTCATCGGCCGGCAGCGAAGAGAATGTCTCTAATAGGGGAGCGTAGTGCGCACGAGGCTTGCCCGGACTCTCAAACGTCTCGTCATAGGCGTCATCAACGAGATAATCGTGCAGAACCGGGTGGTCGAAGCGGCTGATTTCCGCCAAACCCATGGCGAAGTATAAGGGGAGCCATTCGGGCTAGGCAATAGAGTTCGCGCAGGCTTCCAAAGATCAGGTCGCCCGGCGGCACAAAGACAGCCCTGACCAACCGCAGACAATGGACTTATAGCCACCTGGCGCAGGCTTATTGATAGCCAGCATCGGCAAAATAGCATCATCCCCGGATGGCAGGCGCCCTTCTTAGCGTTCTTTGCGAACCCTTTTGCGAACTTTGCGGTTAAAAGTCGCAAAGAGCGCAAAAGGAAATGCGGACTCGTTTGCCGACCAACGCCTGCCGCCTTCTCCATTCGAAAATATTGGATATCAACAATCCCCAAACCGTGAGTCAGGATTAAACTGCTGTTTGAATCTGCGCGAAGTGGTTTTTCGGCAGGCGCATTCCAGGCCCACGTGTCAACGATAGAAACAACAAGGAAGATAAAATATGACTGCCTTCTCGGTGAACGGCAAGCAGGTCAATCTCGACGTCGATCCTTCCACTCCGCTCCTCTGGGTGATTCGCGATCACCTGGGACTGACCGGAACAAAATATGGATGTGGCATGGCCCAGTGCGGTGCCTGCACCGTGCACATCAACGGCGAGGCGGTGCGCTCGTGTGTGGCTCCGGTGTCGCGAGCGGCCGGCAAGTCGGTCACCACAATCGAGGGACTCTCGTCCGATCTCAGTCATCCCTTGCAACGTGCATGGCTGGAAGAGGACGTTCCGCAATGCGGCTATTGCCAGTCGGGACAGCTGATGAGTGCCGCTGTGCTGCTGCGCCAGAAGCCACAGCCCACCGATGAGGACATCGATCAGGCCATGACCGGCAACATCTGCCGCTGCGGAACCTATCCGCGTATTCGAAGAGCCATCCACCGGGCTGCCGGCATGGTGGCGAAGGCAGGTGTGCGATGAACAGTCAACCGCTCAAGCTCGACCAAGTTCGGACCAGGATGCCACGCCGCGACTTTCTGAAATTCTCGGTCGCCGCCAGTGGCGGCCTGCTCATTGGCTTTTACTTTCCCGGAACCAGCAGCCAGGCATCCGCTCAGCAATCGGCGAACGAGTTCATGCCCAACGCATTTGTGCGCATTGGAACCGATGGGCACATCACGGTCATCGTAAACCACTCCGAGATGGGACAGGGCGTTTTCACCTCGTTGCCCATGCTGCTCGCCGAGGAGCTCGATGCCGACTGGTCGAAAGTGGGCTTTGAGCCGGCGCCGGTCGATCCCAAATACAACCATCCCGCCTTCGGCATGCAGATTACCGGAGGTAGCTCCAGCGTGTGGTCGGGCCTGGAACAATTTCGGCAAGCCGGTGCCGCCGCCCGAGCCATGCTGATTGCCGCCGCGGCGCAGCGCTGGAGCATTGAATCCATCTACTGTCGCACTGAGTCAGGTACTGTTTTCGATAATGGCGGCGGCAAATTGACCTACGGCCAACTGGTTGCCGATGCGGCGAAGCTACCCCCGCCCGCGAAAGTGCAACTGAAAGACCCGAAGAACTTCAAGCTGATCGGCAAACCCATCAAGCGGCTCGACACTCCCGTCAAACTGAATGGCCAGGCAGTCTTCGGACTCGACGTAAAGCTGCCGGGAATGTTGACCGCGGTCATCGCCCGTCCCCCAATTTTCGGGGCGAGAGTGAAGAGCTTTGACGATTCCAAGGCGCGCTCCCTGCCAGGCGTCCGTAAGATCGCACCAGTTCCGTCAGGAGTCGCCGTGGTGGCCGATACTTTCTGGCAAGCCAAGGTGGCGCGCGACGCTCTCCGCGTGGAGTGGGACGAAGGCGCCATGCACACTTTCAGCAGTAACCAACTGATGCAGCAATTTCGCGAGCGGGCGAAATCTCCGGGGGTAAGCGTCCGAAAAGAAGGAGACGCTCCGGCTGCCCTGGCCAGTGCGGCGAAAGCAATCCAGGCCGTGTACGAGGCTCCGTACCTGTCACACCTCATGATGGAGCCCCTGAACTGTGTAGTGGACCTGCGGTCGGATTCCTGCGAGGTCTGGACGGGCTCACAGTTTCAAACCATTGACCGGGCCAACGCGGCCAAGACCGCAGGTCTGCCGAATGAGAAAGTACAGCTGCACACCACCTTCCTGGGCGGAGGCTTCGGCCGGCGCGCCAACCCGCAATCAGATTTTGTAGTCGAGGCGGTCGCAGTGGCCAAAGCCATCGGAGCTCCGGCCAAGGTGAAGGTGGTTTGGACACGCGAGGATGATATGCAGGGCGGCTGGTACCGCCCGGCGTTTCTGCATGCCATTGAAGGCGGCATCGATGCCAGCGGCAACGCGGTGAGTTGGAGATCGCGCTCGGTGGGCCAGTCGATCATGGCGGGGACACCCTTTGAAGCCATGATTATGCAGGGAAAACCATACGATCCATCATCCGTCGAGGGCCTCGACGATCTTCCCTACGCGATCCCGAACCTGGCGATTGAGTCTCACCAGGTTGATGTCAACGTTCCGGTGCAGTGGTTACGTTCCGTCGGCCACTCGCACACTGCATTTGCGGCGGAGTGCTTCATCGATGAACTGGCGGCGCTCGCGCAAAAAGACCCGTACCAGTTCCGGCGGGAGTTGCTGGTCAAACAGCCGCGTTATCTGGGCGTGCTCGACCTGGCGGCCCAGAAAGCGGGGTGGGGCCAGCCCCTGCCGCAGGGCGTCGGCCGGGGAATCGCGGTGCATTTTGCTTTTGGCAGTTACTCCGCACACGTCGCCGATGTGACCGTCAGCGAGGGAAAGGTCAAGGTGCACCGCATGGTGTGCGCCATTGACTGCGGCCAATACGTGAATCCGGGAATCATCGCTTCGCAAGCCGAGGGCGGAGCCATCTTCGGCGCATCCGCGGCACTGTTTCAGGAACTCACATTTGAGAACGGACGTCTGCAACAAACGAATTTCAACACCTTCCCGGTGATGCGTATGAACGAGTGCCCGGAAATTGAAACCTACATCGTCGAGAACAACGAGAAGGCAGGCGGCATCGGAGAACCCGGCGTCCCGTGTGCCGCTCCGGCCATCGCAAACGCCCTGTTCGCCGTAACCGGAAAGCGGGTCCGGCGTCTGCCCATCCGGCTGACGGAGGCCGTATGAAACGCTCCAGAATGCCCCGGTCCGCAATTACCCTCATCGCCATTCTAGCCCTCGGCTGCGCGCTGTGCCTGTCGCACCTCTTGGCAGCTGCACCACCCGCGAATGCGAGGAATGTTCCCGCGTCGCCGGCGAAGGACGATGGGAAACTTTTCATGGCATTGGTTCCAGTGCTGCGGCACCCTCGATGTATGAACTGCCACTCCCAGGGAGACTTCCCCAGGCAGGGCGATGACCGGCATCCACATACGATGAACGTACGTCGCGGCGCCGGGGGCCACGGCGTGACGGCGGAAAAATGCAGCACCTGTCATCAGGACCACAACCTTGCAGGTGCAAGTCTGCCGCCGGGTGCGCCCAACTGGAGCTTGCCCCCGGCTAGCACTCCAATGATCTGGCAAGGCCTGACCGACGCGCAGATTTGCCAGTCCATCAAGGATCCAAAGCAGAACAGGAACCGGAACCTCGACCAACTAGTTGAGCACCTTACTGAAGACAAGCTGGTGGAGTGGGCCTGGAACGCCGGAGAGGGACGAGCTCCCGTCCCCATGCCCCACGACGAGTTTGCCGCAAAGGTCAAGCAGTGGCGGGCCGCCGGCGCGCCCTGTCCCTGAAGCTCGCGGAGGGCGAGGGGTGCCTCCTAGTTTTAAGCTCGGGACAGAGCGGCAACTCCCCGTCTCAACCTGGATTAGCGCTTGGCTTTGGAAAAATCCGCCACTGCGAACACGACGCCGTTACGCTCGGCGGCTCCGGCGCCAATGGTGTCCATGTCGGCATCGAGCAGATTGGCGCGGTGATTGGGAGACTGCAACCACTGCTGGCTGATATTCCCGGCGTCCGGTCCTGCTGCGACATTCTCCGATAACCAACTGAAGCGGGCCCCCGCCCGCGTGGCCCGGCTGGGCAGGCTGGGTTCGCCAGGAAAACCGTGCGAAATTGATCGCTGCGCTGCCATCACTTCCGCATGCTGGCGGGCGGCATTGGCCAGGGCATCGTCCCACTTGAGCGGTGGCAGTCCGTGGGCTGTCCGCTCCCGGTTAATGGCCTGGAAAAGCTGCTGTTCGGCGGCTTCGGCTTTGGGCTGGGCAAGCGCCGATGTACATGAAAACACTCCTCCAACCATGAATGACGCGATAAGAACAGTCTGCAAAAAGGTGGTCAGTTTCATGTGATTATTATGATGCGCCGCCGGCTCCCTTCCCACCCCGAAACGACGCCCGCGGACACACCCCGGTCGAGCACCTTTTGTAACCTTAGCTACATCTAATCATATGTTTGACTTCCAGTCCGGTGACCCCTAGATTGGATGATGTTGGAATGGGCTCCCTGAGCCCGATCGTCTGTTCTTTGAAGGCCATTCCCACCAGTGGGGGCGTCACGGCTTCGACGGAGATGCTTGCGGCCAAGAGGCATGCCGGGGTGCACACACCCGTAATCGCGTGCAAAATGATAATTGCCAATCAACAAATGGCATACGCAGCCTAATTAATTAGGCAGCCGCTCTCCACAGCTTCGCCCTTGGGCTGTGAGCGAGCGTCACACAGAGGGCTGCTCTTCTCTGCTACGTCTGGGCAGGGAGGCTAAGATCTCAGGCTAGCGGCAGCCGTTTCTTGTCCGTTCTGAGCGGGGGTCGCGAACGTCCCAGGGTAATGCCTGGGGCATGAACGTGAATAAGCATGTAGTCTCTTGACCAGTAACATTTTCGGACGCGGGTTCGACTCCCGCCGCCTCCACCACTGTAACCATCGTATTCTATGGTATTTACAGCTTGGCTCTTGAAACCGTACGATAACTGTACGATCATTCGAACCATGCTCACTCCCTACCGTCGGCATCCCCCGCTTGCCCCAAAGCCTCGGATCGCTACTGGAAGCGCTGCAAATGCCCAATGTGGGTGGAAGGCACCGTAGCGGGCGCCTACATCCGCCGAAGTCTGAAAACAAAGAGCGGGAGCGAGCTCAGGCCGAGTGTCACCGCCTGGAAGAGGCCGATAACCCGGCGCCGAAGACGCCCCAGGGGAGCGGAATCACGATCCAAGAGGCTGTCGAGTCCTATCTCCAGGACGGAAAGGACCGCGGGCTCCGTGAGGCGACTCTCTACAAACTCAACATCATCTTTCGCAAGCAGTTTCTCGCCTGGGCAGCGAACCGCCGGTTTACCCGGCTCCAGGATCTCGACACGGTTGCGCTCCGTGATTTTCGATCCACCTGGAATGACCAGGCTCTCGCCAAGAGCAAGAAGCAAAGCCGACTCACAGGCTTCTTCTACTTCTGCCACAGGAGCAAGTGGATCGCGGACAACCCGATGCTCGGCATTGGAACGATCAAAGTCGATCAGACGCCAACAGACTACTTCCCCGCCCACGAGTTCGGGCGGATCATAGACTCCACCTATCTTTACCGGGAGAACCGTGGTGAGACCGGGAACAGTAACGGAACTCGAATTCGAGTCTTGACCTTACTCATGCGGTGGAGTGGGTTGCGGATCAGAGACGCACTGACGCTTGAAAGAAGCCGTCTGAGCGACGACAACAAACTCCTCCTATACCAAGCCAAGACTGGGCACCCCGTTTACGTGCCGCTGCCGCCGGATATAGCCGAGGCTCTCCGCGCGCTGCCTCCAGGAGCGAGGCCAAATCCTCTGTACTTCTTCTGGAGCGGTAACGGCTTGCCGAAGACTGCAGTCGCCGATTGGCAGAGGAGCTATCGCCGCCTATTCGAATTGGCCGGGATCAAAAAGGCAAATGGCAGCTTGAAAAGATGCCATCCACAAATGTTTCGCGACACGTTCGCAGTGGAAATGCTTCTAGCAGGCGTGCCGCTCGAGCAGGTCTCGATGCTGCTCGGACACAAGAGTATCAGGGTGACTGAGAAGCACTATGCGCCGTGGGTTCGCGCCCGGCAGGAACAGTTGGAGCTCAGTGTTCAGCGGGCTTGGGGAAACAAGATTGTGCCGATCGATCAGGGGAAAAAGGTACGCAAGGCAGCCGGACGTTGAGGCCGATCACCTGACGGTGGCGGAATTAATTTCAAACGCGATTTTTGTGTTTGTTTAGCCGGTGCTTCGCAAACGCCCATGAACGCGTTGCACTACGCTTTCCGGAATTCTCAGGGTTTTGTAACCACGCTTGAACCGACTCTCGTTGTGACCCCATTCAATCACACCAGGCTCACCGTTAAATATTCGGCGAATCGTCTGCTCACTCAAGGCCCAAAGTTCGGCCAATTCAGATACAGAAAAGTGTCTCTCGAAAGAGGCCTCCGGGGAAGGCTGCTGGAAGGAACTGAAAGAGAAATTTGATTCACTGACAGATAGCTTCTTGGCCTGCATACGAACCTCTGTTCCGCGATTCGCAAGTCCGAGTCGTACGGGCAACCTAAGCTGGGCGCACAAAGAATTCTTCCGAAAACAACTCCTAAATATCGGGAACTCTCAAAGTCTCCGTACCCCACTGTACGTAGTTCATGATCTGCGAGAAATTACTGAAATGATGGCAATTGCCTACGCCTTCAACGTCCGAGTGGTTGAACTCAAATCGCGGGGTGCTCTGTGATCTCTGTAGCGATGGGGCCCGCAGCATAGACCGTTGGAGTCTGATGAGGAGCCGTGTGTACTACGCGTGTGGTATGACGAGTCAGGGCGGCGGCGGGTGATGCTCCATCCTGAAGTGGTAGAGCGCAGCCTTTTCAGACTGGCGTTAGGCACCGTAAATAAATAAAGGTAGCATCCTGGGCTGATGGTTGTTATGCTGTCTGAGCATGGACAGTCTTGCCGAGCTGACTGCTAAGTTCCATTCTGTGTGGCCTTTGTTGGACGAACGGACGCGGCGCCTCATGGCGGCTAGCGAAGCGAAGACGTTGGGCTATGGGGGAGTGAGTTTGGTCCGCCGTGCGTGCGGACTGTCGCGCAAGGCGATTTCCAAAGGCATCCGTGATATCGAAGAGGGTGCCGCGTTGGTGGAAGGCCGCATCCGCCGCCCCGGAGCCGGACGCAAACTCATTACGGTGTCGGACCCGCGGCTCGTGGATACCTTGGAAGAGATGATCGATCATCAAACACGGGGCGACCCGGAATCGGCGCTGCGATGGATTTGTAAGAGCACGCGGGCGATTGCGAAAGAGTTGGATCGGCACAAACATCCGGTCAGCCATGCGAAGGTCGCTCAGCTTCTGCACGGTCTGAATTACAGTCTCCAGAGCAACCGGAAGACGGAGGAGGGGCGAGATCATCCCGACCGCGACGCGCAATTTCGGTATATCAATGCCGCGGTGAAAAGATGCCTGGCGCAGGGCAGCCCCGTGATCTCGGTGGATACCAAGAAGAAAGAACTCATCGGCAACTACGCTAACGCCGGCCAGCAATGGCTTCCAGCAAAACGGCCGAGGCAGGTTCGCGGGCACGATTTTCCCACGCCCGACGTGCCGCGGGCCTATCCCTATGGCATCTACGACATCGGGCGCAACAGGGGGTTTGTCAATGTCGGGACCGATCACGACACCGGAGCGTTTGCGGTGGCGTCCATCCGGGGATGGTGGCGCCAGGAAGGCAAAGCTCTATCCGGCGGCAACTAAGATCCTGATTACAGCCCACGGCGGGGGGAGCAATGGCTGGCGGTTGCGCCTGTGGAAACTGGAGTTGCAGACCTTCGCGGATAAAACTGGCCTGCCCATCTCGGTCTGTCATTTCCCCCCGGGGACCAGCAAGTGGAACAAGATCGAGCACCGCCTTTTTTCCTTCCTCTCGTCGAATTGGCGTGGCGAACCATTGCGAGATTACGAAACCGTCGTCCATCTCATTGCTAAGACGACGACTGCGAAAGGGCTGAAAGTGACATGCCGATTGGAGCGCTGCAAATATCCAACCGGCCGCAAAGTCACCAAAGAACAAATGAAGGGCATCAATCTTCAACCTGATAGGTTTCATGGCGAATGGAACTCCGTCATCAGACCTCATTAGCCCCGACATCGTCGAAGGATAAGGATGGTTGATACCTTTATTTATTTACGCATGCTTAATGAGTATTTACAACGACTTAACAGGACTCAGGTGGCTGCGTAAGTACTTTATAGGTCGTGGGAGACACGCTTATCTTGGGCTGGGATCTTGGGCCGGGTGCACAGCTGTGCTGCACGCTGCGTCGAGTCCGGAATCGATCCAGCCATCGTTTGCGCGATCAAGTGACCCCAATGAAGCGTTGGCATTCGCCGCCCGCTTCCTTCCTCATGTCATTGGCCCGCTTCTGGTAAGGCGTACTCAGAACATACGATCCGAGTTTCTTGATATTTGACCTCAACCACAGTATTGGTGAGATCCCGTGCGCCGATATGTTTGAGCGCCGCGCTGAAGAGTTCCCGCTGACAAACAGGCGTGACGCTGGGAACAATGATGATCACTCCGGCATGCAATGGTTCTCGGCCATGGAGAGCGAGGAAGTCTGAGCGATTGTTTGTTACAAACGTATAGTCCTGCTGGCGGATGGTGCCCATGAGTTGCCAGTCTTTCAAACCGCCGAGACCGAGATAGTTGACATGATCGGCCGCGTGACCTGCAGCATGCGCTAGGTCAACCAGAGATGTGTGCAGGCATTCATCGATCAAAAGCTTCACTGTCACCCCGCGAGGGCACGGCCATGCCGGGTTACAAGAACCGGTTTTCGTTTTGCCCAGGGGCGGGAAGCCGGACGGCCGTGGCGCGGAAAGGCTTGGACATAAAGCGGAGCGAGCTCGACTCTCTCTCTATCCAGAGCTGGGTAGCCCTCCAGGATCTCTTCTGGCTTAGCTCCCTGGATTAACATGTCGGCAATCAGTTCCACTGGAATGCGCGTCCCTCGATACACGGGGGTACCGCGCATGATCTCAGGATCGGAAACAATCATGTTCTCTGCACGTTGAAGTCTCCTCAGCTCCTGGTCGAGTTCCAGTCGCACCGACTTCACCTGAATTATTAGGGCTGGACCCTCCGCAAGAATTACGGTGTCAATTTCGGGAGACGACTCAATCTTCTTAGCGATCGCGCGACGAGCGGCTATCGGCAACAGCCGCACGCCCTCTGCTTCGAGGCGCAGATATAGGACCTGCTCGCGGCTCAGCATTCGTTGTATCGAGCGGCCAGTGCGGAGCCGTCGCGGTCGAATGAGGCGACGTTCGATAAGCTTATGAACGGCAGGAAGCGGGAGATTCGCAACCGCCGAAGCCTGCGCCGGAGTATATTCTGTGGTTTCCATTCAATTATTCTACCCCAAAGAGGACAGCATTAATAGTGTTCGCCGGATTCGATGTTGTGCAGCCTGCTTAGCGTCGGAGTACTGTATATTTGAGCACGCTGGACGTTGCTTTCGCCTGGCTTTCGCTTGGAGAAAATTCGGGGAACTCCATGCATGCGGAGCCACATTTTCGTACACCTTGGCTAACGCGTTTGTGTTCAATAACGAGATTGAAAAGGAAGGACTTCCCAGAGGCAACACATCTGCAGGATGCAGAAGCCCAGCGTGGATATAGCTAGTGAGGCAGCAATCGCTTCCTTGGAGCGAGCGAAGTCGCTGCTGGTCGGTCAACTGGGATGAAGATTCTGCTTGACGAGTGCATTCCAAGGAAACTCAAGAACAGCTTAGCCGACCATGAATGTCTGACGGTTCCAGAAGCGGGGCTCGCAGGCAAGAAGAACGGCGAGCTGCTTTCAATTGCTGAGCATCAGGAATACACGATCTTCTTGACGATGGACAAAGGCGTCGAGTACGAACAGAATCTCAAGCACCGTAGCATCGCAATCATGGTTCTTCGCGCCAAGTCGAATCGCCTCGTCGACCTTCTACCGTTAGTCCGAGATTGCCTTAGAGCGCCTAACAAAACCTCTCATGGTTGACTCCCTTTCGCGGCTGCCCTCGCCGAGTTCTAGGATGCACAATCCATAAGCGCTCCGTTGCTTGCTAAGGGGGTTGTTGGCTTGCAACCCGCTGGCTTTCCCTACTGATATAGCCAAGCTCCGGCACGACTCTCGCCCGGGGCAATTCAGTATTCCAGCACTTCGTAAAATTCAATCCAGCTCTGCTGAAACAAAGGATGTTGCTTACCCGCCAGTTCCGCATGCTCGGGATTGTTCTCGATTTCTTTGAGAGCTTTCTCTGCGGCCGCCAGGGATTCAAATCGACACTGCCAGACGATGGTATTAGCAGGTTCACGACCGGAGATCGGGGCGAGGCGCTCACCTCGCGGAATCTTTCCTCGATGCTCCAATTCAGTGAATTGCTTCTCCAGGGCATGGAATTGCTGTTTGTGGGAAGGGAGATATTGCTGAACAAGACGCAACATGATGGCCACGGTTTCCTCCTGCCTAAATGACAGCGAATCTTGCTTGTCCGGCGAGGGCTTTCTCGCCTCACGCGACTAATTCGTCTTCGTCGCCTGTTACGCTCAGCTGGTTTCGTCGGGAATGTCGAAGGAGACCAGCTCCGCTTTGAAGCCACGGGTCCGGTATGCCCCGTAGGCGATTCCGAGGGTCATCCACGCCACGCCGGCGATCTTGGCGGGACGGCTCAGGTTCAACCACAAAAGCAGGCAAACGGTGAATCCAAGTATCGGCACCAGGAAGTTGCTCAAGTCTCGCTTACGTTCGCGCAAGAAATACCTTGTGAACGAGGCGGCATTGACTCCCATGAACGCAAGCAGGGCGCCGAAATTCAGTAACTCAGCAGCGCGCTCAAAGGTGAGGAATGTTGTACCGATCAGAGCGAAAGCGCCGACGAACAGAACATTGTTGCGCGGAATGCGGCGCTTCCGTTCGATCGCACCGAAAAATGATTTTGGAATCGCGTTGCCCCGGCCCATCCCATACAGCAGCCGAGCGGCGCCCAGCTGCGATCCCATGCCCGACCCGACTGTCGCCACGAGAAGGGTTACGTTGATGAGGCTGAACAGCCAGTGGCCTGCGGCTCGTCCGGCTACGGAGACATAGGCGGTGTCCACATCAGGAAAGGGCTGCGAGCCGGGCCATACGAGTTGTGCTGCATAAACCTCGACCGATGCCAGGACGCCCGTAATCAGGCAGACGAGCACCGTGGCCAGGAGGATGTTGCGCTTGGGGTTTTCTGCTTCCTCAGAGAGAGTCGAGATTCCGTCAAATCCGATATAGGTCAATACGGCCAGCGAAGTTCCTCCCAGCACGGCCGGAGCGGAGAACGTCTGCGGATCGTAGAAAGGGCGAGTGAAGAAAGCGATACCATCATGGGGCGTGCTGAAGACGTAACGAGCAGCCGCAGCTAGAAATATCAGGATCACAATTCCCATGGCAGCTGCGAGCGTGTCATTGATGTGGGCCGAGGTTCGAATTCCAAAGAGGTTCAGGCTGGTGAACAATGCAATAAACAGAACCACGAGCACTGGATAGGGAATCTCGGGGAAAAAGTTCAGCGCGAACTTGCTGCACAGGATTGTGCATACGATCGGATTGAGCATGTAATCCATCGCCATGCCCCAGCCGGTGACGTATCCCAGCGCGGGATGAATTTCGGATCCGACGTAAGTAAATGCCGAGCCGGCGCTGGGGTAGGCCCGCGCCATGCGCCCATAGCTGATAGCCGTGAACAACATGGCCACCATCGCGATCAGAACGGTGGTGACCGCGTGGCCGTGCGCGCGCTGGCTCATGATCCCGTAAACCGGCATGGGAGCCGTGGGCTGGATGACAATCATCCCGTAGAGGATCAAGTCCCAAAGGCCCAGAGCCCGGCGGAGGCGGGGCGCGCTCGCGGCGGAGACGGTCTGAGTTTCTGGCATGCTGTCAGTGTTTGAAAGGCGTAGGGGCGAGTTCGAACTCGCCCCTGGTGCGCCGTGAAGCGCATGCTGCTAGAAATAGAACTTCATCGCAAACTGAATGAATCGAGGATCACGAGCAGCCTGCAGTTGTCCGAACTGCGGCGTTCCGATTTCAATGGCAACCGGCTCTACCTGGCCTGCCGCTCCGATCGGCCCCCAGAGCGGGTTTACGTGGTTCCACAGATTGAAGAAGTCGGCGCGGAACTCGACTCGCATTTGCTCGCCTGCGGGAAACGCCTTCAGCATCGACAGATCCCAAGTCTGATAACCGGGACCATGCGTGATGTTTCGTCCTTCATTTCCATACGTACCCTGAACGAGATCGCTGGCGAATGCGCAGGTATTGAAGAACGTTCCTGGCATGCAGGGTTTGCCATTGGGATTCCCGACGACATTGGGTCGGGAGGAGTTAAATCCCACCGTGCCACCACCATCCGTATTTGAGCTGTTCACAAAAGGATCGGTGACGGTAAACCAGTTCCCGGTGGAAGCCGACACGATTCCAGCTACTTGCCAGTTGCCGATCACCTGGTTCAAGAATCCAGAAGCATTTCCGGCGAAGGCCTTGCCTTTTCCAAATGGCAAGTCCCAGACGTAACTGACGACCAGATGGTGACGAACGTCGAAGTCGGAGTTCCCATACTCCATTTTCGGGAACCGCTGGTCGCGGAAGTCACCGTTGTTTAGCGATCCCAAGCTGGCGCTGGAAGCATCATCGAGCGAATGACTGTACGTGTAGGACGCTCCAAACTGCAGCCCATGTGACGCCCGCTTCTCGACTCGTGCTTGCAAGGAGTTGTAGTTAGAAAAAGTATCGGAGCGGAAAGAATCAATCGTTCCGTCCACAGAAGGGAAGGGTCGGCGGTCCGCCAGCGGGGCATTGGGATCAGTGCTTGGAGTAGCCTGATTGCCATTGTAGAAACCATAGAGCCGCTGGCCGTGAGAGCCAGCATAAGAAAGCTCGACCACGGTGTCGCCGGGTAACTGATACTGCATGCCCAGATGCCACTGCTGCATCATGGGCGTCTTCAGATGAGGATCGATCGAGTACAACAGCGGATTGTTCGGGTCCACCAGCGAATTGGCAGGATAACCCTGAGTCCAGAAGTTGTTGATCATTAGGCTGGTATCCGGCGGCTGGTTGAGCGTCAGCTTTACCCCGATTGCGCAGTTCCCAGGGTCGGCAGCGTTTGCGTTGGCCGGAACGGGATTGCCGCAGGGAGAACTGAATGACTGGGTGATGAAGAATGGGGGATTGAACCCAGGGCTGGGAAACGAGAACGGCCCGTTCTCGACGCCGCCGTAAAAGATTCCGTAGCCGCCGCGCACCACCAGGTTGTTGGTGAGCTTGAAAGCCAGGCCCAGGCGCGGTGCGAAGTCTTTGTAATCGGAGCTGATCAATCCGTTCGAAGCGGTCGCCTGCAGGGGCAAGTACGAAGCAATGGCCGGGTTGAGCTGCGCGGTTGTCCCCTTCGGTACGATCAGAGTGTTGGTTCGGAAATCGAACGTCCCGAGCTGGTTCTTGCCTTCGGTGACAGGCATGAAGACTTCGTAACGAAGCCCCAGATTCAGTGTGAGCCGGTCATTGACCCGGATATCGTCCTGTCCGAAGAAGGCGAACGTGTTTCGGTGATAGTCGACGCCATGCAGGTTGACAATACTGGCGCCATCCGGAACACCCAACAGGAACGACGCGATGTCGTCCCCTCCAGTGGGCGAGCCATCGAGATTGGTCGGAAGCGCAGGATTGCCTGTGAAGTCGGGAGCGAAACTCATGTCGCCGCGCGGGGCGGAGTCCTGAAAGATGGTGAACTGCTCCTTGCGTAGCTCGGTGCCGAACTTGAATGAATGGCGACCATGGATCCAGATCACGTTTTCGTTCAGCACAAAGCTGTTCTGCTTTTCTATGGAGGGAAGAAAATCGGAACTGCCAACGCACGAATAGTTCGCGAAACAAATCGAGGGTAGGCCGCCGATACCGGGTTGAAAGGGAACACCCAGCAGCCCCAGTTGTCCCGATACATCGGTATTTGCATTCGGCTCGACGCGGTGCGAATTAATCCGGTTGTATCCCAGGCGGAACTCATTCTGAAGTTTCGGCGAAAACGTGTGCAGTTCGCTGATGGCGGCGCTGCGATAGGCATTATCCTGATTGCCCGCGGTGAACCCGCCGCCATCAAGAAAACTAGTGAAGGGACCCGGGGTGAAGATGGGTTGGTTTTCGTAACTGAAACGAGCGAAGAAGTTATCCTTTTCGGAAAAAGCGTGGTCGACGCGGACGTCGAAATTGTCTTGTTGCAGGCTCTTCTTGGGATCGACAAGATAGTTATTCCCGTTGATGTCTACATTCGGAGCGGGAAATAAGGCTGCCAGTCCGGCAGCCACGGAATTGATCGTGCTCGGGCCAGAGCTTGGGAAAATGTTCGTGGGCACGCCACTGCTGTCTACGGCAATGGGAACTCCGCAGAATATGCCGGGTCCGGGACTTTGTGTAAGACGTGGATTGAAGATCTCTCCCTGATAAGTAGGATTCCCGCTGCAATCGAGAGCACCTGGAATCGGCGTGCCCAGATCGAGGAAACTGGAGAAATCACCCCCCAGCTGGTTCGGGGTTGGAATGAGGAGCAACTGCGGCAGCGCCTGTCGAATGCGGAGCCCCTCGTAATCGACAAAGAAGAAAGTGCGGTCTTTGATAATCGGGCCGCCCAGCGTGGCTCCGAATTGATTTTGCTGATACGGCTGCCGGCCCAGGAAATCAAACGCGTTTCGGCCGTCCAGCTTATCGTTTCGGATGAACTCGTACAGGTCTCCGTGGAATGCATTGGTTCCGGACTTGATGACAGCATTCATGATGGCGCCATTTCCCCGGCCGAACTCGGCGCTGTAAGAGTTGGTCTCCACCTTGAACTCGCCAATTGCATCGACCGAAGGTTGGATGACGTAGGCGCTCCCATTCAGCACGTCGCCCAGGTTGGCGTTGTTGTCGATGCCGTCGAGCAGGAAATTGTTTTGTAAGGCGCGCGCACCGTTGGAGCTGAATCCAAAACTGGTCTCGGTTCGCGAGCCTGGCTCGCTGGGCGCGACCCCGACGGCGAGCTGCGCAAGTTGCGCAAAATTGCGGCCATTTAGTGGGAGAGTGGTGGCGGTGCGGCCATTCACGACTTGTCCGAGTTCTGAGGTTTCGGTCTCGAGTTGTGCGGTTGTGGTGGAGACCGTTATTGTCTCGTTGATAGCGCCCACTTGCAAAGTCATGTCGACAGCGACACGGTCTTGCACGTTCAAAGTGACCGGACCGGCGACTGCTTTCTTGAAACCAGTCTTCTCCACTGTCACGGTATAACGGCCAATCCTCAACGGACCGGCGATATACTCCCCGCTGGAATTGGTCGTGGAGTTGAATACGGTCCCATGATCGATATCGGTGACAGCGACCTTTGCCTCGGCGACCACAGCGCCGGTACTGTCTTTTACGCTCCCTACAATATTGCCCATATCCTTCTGGGCCCAGATGGCCGGCGCCGCTGTCGCCAGCACGATAGCAATCGCGGCAGACCGAAGCGTGCTGGACAGATGACGAGAATCGAATTTCATATTGCGCATCCAGGCAAAATGACGGTAGCGAGGAACTAGGGGCGATTCTGTTCCGCCGCGCCGCTTACCTCGAGCAACAAATGTTGAGAAAACTCGACATGGAGGGTAGGCGACTGGGCATCTACCAATGCCAGTTGTTTGCCCATCTCATAGTCGGTGACTTGATACTTTCCTGGCGCCAGCCCACGGAGTTCTATCTCCCCATTCCACGGTTTCGACTTTTCGGGGACATAGAAGGCGTAGTACATGCGACCATCCTTCTTAATGGCGTAGGCCTCGGGCGAATCGTAACCGTAGGTGTAGAGATTGAGAAACTCCCCGCTCGAGAGCATCTTCGCCTGGTAGATGTCTATCCACTTTTTCCAGTGGCCTTCTTTTTCAGGTGTGAGCTCGACAGTTTTAAACCTCGGGCCGTAGTCGGGCCACGTGAACTTTGTTCCCAGCACGGCCCCGACGCCAACTTCAGAGGCAAAGTCTCTTCCTTTATCCACCTCGTGCAAAGTGTTGCTGAGCTGCACTTCCGTGAGTTCGACGTGGTCACCGTAAATGGCGGCCTGCGGGCCCAGCAACGCCTTGTACATTTTGGTGCGCAAACGGACTTGCCTGGAACCTACGGGATCGGCGGTGACTGCCTGGTCGATGTAAGGAAGCCAAGCCAGGCTGGGCGGCGTCCCACAAGGACACGCTTGGGTAACACTGTCCGGCTTGAGTGCGCGGGTTGTCTCCAGAATGATCTTGTAAATATCGCCGACTGCCTCCATGGATTCGTTTGGCGATTTGTGATGGTGCTTGGGGTTGTAGCAGGCGGGAACCGTGTAGGAAAAATCGAGTTTGTGACCGTCGAAATCCCAGTCGCGAATGAAGCGTTCCGTCAGTTGCTTGTAATACTCCTTCACTTCGGGGACAGCGGGACAAAGAGCTCCGAGATCTGCGGTGGCGCGCGCCGGATTTCCTTTCACATCCAGGATCAGCCAGTCCGGATGCTGCTTGACGACGTTCGACAGTTGGTACGGACGATGGTTGAGGATATCCCTGCCGTGTCCGTCTTCGACCACGAGCGGTATCCACCAAAGCGTGAGGTGGATTCCCGCATCGTGATATGCCTTCACGACTTTCTGAAGAGATTCATCGGGGAAGGTATCGGTCCGAGGCTCCCAATCCCCCCGGGACTTGAACCAGCCGGCATCCAGCGTCGCCCAGCGTAGGCCGAGTTGTTGCAGCTTCGGAATCGTGCCCAGCATCTGCTTGGGCGTGAAATCCATTTCATATCCCCAGCCACACCAGTTCGCCTGGTAGTCGGCGTCGGTCGGATGGGCGAGACTCAGGCCCCGGACCTGCAGCATCTTCGAGTACAGGCTCAGCGGTTCGTAGAAGTCGCCGTGGAAGACGGCGACGAACGTTAGTGGAGTCGTGTAGACCTGGCCCGGCTGCAACCTTGATTTCGCATCGAGGGTGATGCTGGCATTGACTTGTCCGCTCGGCAGCGCGTGTACCGGAAGGCTTAGCTGCAGAGGTACGGTTTCCGCGTGTCCGATGGCCTCTCCAACCGATCTCGTCCAGAATGCGACAACGGGAATGCCGCCTCCAGTTTGATTGTCATCGTTGTGCATCATGGTCTGCATGGGGTTGGCTCGCGTGAACTTTGGGCCAATCTGCATCACGTCATCCTTGCCCCAAGCCTCGCTCGAACCATGGAAAGACCACATCGCGTAAGGCGGCACCGTGCGGTCCTGAAGGGAAGCATTCAGGATATGCTGCTGCATGACGACTCTGTCCAGCAGGATTTCTGCTGATCCAACATTCTTGTAGGAAACCGTGGTGAGCGCGAAGTTGGGAAAGTCATCGTAAAATTCCATGACAAGCTGTTTCTCGAGCGTTGGCGATGAGGAGCTTTTGCCCGAAACTACAATTCGCTTGCCTTGGATGCCTAGCTGCCCCGAAGCAGCGGAGACCTTGGCATGATCGAGGTCCAACGCGAAGCCGCCAGTCTCCCTGGCAGCGATGACAGCATAATCAGCGCTGGTGTTTGCCGCCGGATCGTCCAGTGTCCATTCTTGTCCGCCGCGCACAAGGCTGGCCTGAAGGTAGCCGGATGGCAGCAGTCGAAAGTGCGCAGCTGACGTTTCCACGAGGAGAGCGGCTGGGGTCGTGCGAACCACGATTGCTGACTCTTGCTGAGGGGTGAGCGGCGGCGTCTTTGAGTGGCTGCAGCTCAGAATCGATAAGAGAAGCGTGAGGGTGAGGACAGGGAGTGCGGCCGATCGGAGGGCGAGGCTTGGACGGAGGGAATGTGGCCGACTCCGCAACATAACTGCTGTGTCCTCTCAGTTCTTGGAAAGCGGGATATCTGTCGGGAACAGCTTAGGTGTAACGTTTCATCTGACGGCAAGTAGATACTACCTGACGATGCCCGATGTCAAGAAGAAACGCCCGCCGCATTGTGACGAAGTTGCGGTCTGGATACCTGCGAATGTTTGGAGTCTGCTGTGAATGCTGTTGCTCCCGCCCGCCATCGAGTCTGAGTCCGCACAGCCCGTTCGTTCGCAACGCGCCAACTATGCCGGTGCTGGGCTTGTCAGGAGTTCCTGCAACTGCGGAGAAAAAGGACGACCGTGATCGCGTCCATAGCCGATGAGGGTCTCGATGCAGGCGGAGGGATGAATGGTATGCGGGGACAGGCACTTGTAGCTGGCCAGCAAGACACCCAGTTCAAGGGCCGTCCCAATCGGTCGCGGTGACGTCCACTCTGAGGATTCTGCTTGCAGAAAGGGAATCCCCGCCGCAAGTGCGGCGATTATTCCACCAAGCAGCGCGTCACCCGCCCCGGCGGTAGAGGCAACCTCGACTTTCGGTGCCGGGCAGTAATTCCATAAGTCCGTCGTCACTCCGTATGCGCCATCTTTGCCGAGACTTACCACCATTCGCAGATTCGGGCACGACCGCCGCAGAAAATCCTGGCACTTGACGATGAAGGCATCGCGGTCCTTGAAAAGAAATGAGGAGCCGATAAGTTCTCCTGCTTCGGCTCCGTTGAGTGACACGAGGTCGAGCATTTCCAAAACTCCTGTTTGTCTCGCGGGTCCAATTTCCGCAGGCACGAAGGAGGCAACCCGAAGGGCTCCTGTCCGCGTGGCCAATTGCAGGAAGTACCGGCGCACTTCGAGCGGGATTTCGGGAACCGCAAGAGCGATGACCTGTTTTCCTCCAGATTTCAGCAGATCCGCTATCCCGTCGGCATCACTCTTGCTCAATGCCGACGCAGCGGAGTTGCTAGTGGTGATGTTGCCGCCGGCACCGTCTGGATATTGGAAGCAGACACTGAATAGAGTTGGGTGCTCCTGCGTGGCGTGGACCAAGCGCGTGTCGATACCCGCTTCAGTCATTTCCTTTACGACCTGCCGCCCCGGAGTATCCTCCCCCACTCTGCCGAGGGGGAGTACGTGGAACGGAGAGCCTGAAACCCGCGCCCCGAGCAGATTCGCGACGTAGTGGATCACAATGTGCAGTTTGCAGTAGTCGCGCACGCCGAGCAGACGGCCAGGCCGGCTTTCATTGCGACCAAGCGTAGCGTTCCCTTCAAGCTCGAAGAAAATGCCCGTCCCGATCCCTCCAACTCCGATGAGTTCGCGGTAAACCGAGCTCTGATCGATGCGTAGGACGCGCATGGATTTGCCTACAAGAGTTCCCATCCGGGGTTTTCGCTGATGGGATGGCGTGCTGTCTCCTCGGTAGCGGTGATGACCGCATCGGGGTGGCGCTGCAGTAGGGTCATCGGGTATTCGGGATTCGGCTCGGAAAATAACGCGACTCGCAATGCAGTCTGTTTCCATGCTCCAGTATCGCTGTACACCCGAACTTTTGTGGCAGACATACACTCCCGAACGCCCAGCGTGATCGACATGGGCGGCACAAACTGGTACGCGCTGCCGAAGGTTCGCTGTGCCAGAGCAAGAATGGTATCTACGTTATTCTCCTGGATGCGAATAGTCGAGTTCGCCAGCTCATCCAGAGTGATTAAGCAGTAAGGATGGCGGCGAGCCTGGTTGTAAGCGATGTGACCGTCCTGTCCCCAGCCCCCGACTGTAATGTCAATCGGCGCGGCGTCGATTGCCTCTCGGACGCGCTCTGCGGTCGAGGGTAACAGCCAGAACTTCTGGACTCCCGGCACTTGCAGCTCGGGCCTGATCCCGCCATAGAAGTGTTTCTCCATGAACGTGCGGAAGTTGTAAGGATGGTT
>CAVZXU010000018.1:0-65972 GCA_963779255.1 Terriglobia bacterium
GCTAGGGCCTGGGGGAAGGCTGGACTGCAGAATATGGATGAAACATAGTTTTGTCTTTGCGCCAGCGCAAGTAAGAAAGAAATAGTTCCCATGAGAGCAGGAAAGGCCAATACACCACCTTCTGCTAATCAGTCATGAGCGCTTCGGGAGCATGGAGAAGGACACGACCGCGCCTTTTGGAGACAGCTCCTGCGCGCACCCAATTACTAAGCACGCGGCTGGCGGTAAACGGGCTGATGTCCGCTAACGCTCCGAGTTGATCGTTGGTAGCGCGGATTTCGATTCCATCGGGACGAACCTTGCCGGACTGATCACCGAGCCTGAGTAAGGTCTCTGCCAGCCTCTCCTCCGCAGTTTTGGTAACCAATCCAATATGGCGTTTGACGTAGTTTCGCAAGTAGCCAAGGGCGATGCGCAAACCATTTTCTTTGAGCCGGGGATGGCGGGATACGAGCTTGCGTATGACGGAGCGCTCCCACGCCAAGAGTTCACAGTCGGAGGTTGCTTCTGCGGTTGCCATATAGGGAAACGGATTCTCCAGCATGGCAACCAACCCAATGACGTTTCCAGGCACCAACCATCCCAGCAAAACCAACCTGCCCTGTTTGGTGAGGTGGTAAAAGCGTACCCGGCCGCTTTGAAGAAGGAACAAATGAGTAGCCCGATCGCCTACGGTGACAATGTTTTGTTTGGCGGATATCCGCCGGATCTGAGCTGCGGCAAGGATGGAGCGCCTGGCAGGTTGCTCAAGGCCGACTAAGAGATTGGAGGCGCAGACGGCAGCCGATGCTGATCGAGGATTGACCATGTTCTATGATCCACGGGGTTGGTTGAAATGCTGTCACTACGCCGAGCGTTTAACGCACAAAACCGCGCAGGGAATCGAGCACAGGCCTCCAATAGGAAGTTAGACCACCAGCCCCAGGCGGGTAACTGGTAAAAGGCGCAGGACTCCGGGACGGATGTGTCGGAGGACTACACAGGCTGTGAGAGCAGGCAACCGTTCAGTTGGCGAAAAATTGCCATCACACCAACTACCCCCCAGCCACCCCTCTGGGGGGTCAATGCATTATGAAAAAGCGCCCCCGCTTCAGAAGGTCGCGGCTGTGATGGGCGCCGCCTCCGCTCCGCTGCGCTGTGCAGGGGCTTCGCTCCGCTACGGCGGCGCTTGAAATAACTGCAATGGTGAATCGGGTGCGAAAGGACTGCAGAAGGACATAGGAAAATCGGCGGAAATTGGCATTTTTACCTTGAGGGGAAAGATAAGCGTTAGCACGAATACTCTCCCCCCAAGGAGGCAACTCAAATGAGTTACGACGTCAAATATATCGGAATGGACGTGCACAAGGAAGCGATTGTGATCGCCGTCCTGAATGAGGGCGGGAAGCTGGTGATGGAGTCCGTCATCGAAACCAAAGCCAGCAGCATTCTGCAGTTCCTCCACGGTCTACGGGGCGAGCTGCATGTGACCTGGGAAGAAGGCACCTGGGCCGCCTGGCTGTACGATCTGCTGCAGCCGCAGGTGCAGCACATTGTGGTCTGCAATCCGCGGCGCAATGCCTTTTTAAAGGAGGGCAGCAAGAGCGACAAGGTGGATGCGCGGAAGCTGGCTGACTTGTTACGCACCGGGATGCTGCGACCGGTCTACCACGGGGAAAACGGACTACGGACGCTACGCGAGTTGGGGCGCAGTTATCAGACCATCAGCAAAGATTTGACGCGAGTCGACGCGAGTGATGAATCGACTGAAGGCGCTGTATCGCGGTTGGGGCATTCCTTGTGCCGGCACCCAGGTTTATGCTGCGCGCTGTCGAGAGGAACGGTTAAGCAAGATTGCGCAAGCCGGCGTCCGCCGCCGGGCGGAGCTGCTCTATCAACAGCTGGACGGATTGCAGGCCTTGCGGCGCAACGTCCGACCCGAGTTTTTGGCCGAGAGCCGGAAACATAAAGCCGCGAAACTGCTGCGCCAGATTCCCTGCATCGGTCCGATTCGAGCCGCCCGCTTGATCGCGCTGATGCAAACCCCGCACCGGTTCCGCAGCAAACGGCAACTCTGGACCTACAGTGGCCTGGGCATTGAGACCCATGACAGTGCGCAATTCCGCTTTGTGAGCGGACAACTGCAACGCGCCAAGAAACCCCAGCAGATTCGTGGTCTGAATCGAAATCACAACCATGAGATGAAAGAGATCTTCAAGAGTGCGGCCACCAGGGCCAGCTGTGGCAGAGGACCGTTCCACGATTTCTACGCGGGTTTGTTGGCCAAGGGCATGAAGCCGGAGATGGCGCGTCTGACACTGGCGCGCAAGATCGCGGCCATTACGTCAACACTTTGGAAGAAGGAGGAACGTTTCGACGTCGAACTACTGAAGACGCAAGCAGCTTGAGCATCGAATAGAACCTCGGTGATCTCCCAAGGTTTTTCATGCCTCGGTGGTGGCCCATCGGTTCTTGCGATGCTCGGGTTCGAGGGAGAGTATCCATTCACTCATTCAGGCACTCTGTGTGCTGTAGTCCAGCACCGAGTCTCCGGGTCAATCCTATGCCCCCTTATAGTGACCCAGAACGGCAGATTTTGAGAGAGAGATTTCCACAGCAGTCGCCGCGCCGCGCAGCTGTGAAAATCTCTGTGAATGAACTGCGGATGAAGTTTTCTGTTGGCTCGTAGAATGGCGGCCAGCAGGCGTCCCGCTGCTGCGAGTGATGCCCCCAAACACAAGATGTTTTATCAGAGTCTCGAGCAGCGGGATGCGCTTTGCTTCCCAAAACGAATACTCAGATGACGTCTGGGAATAACAAGACTCGACTATAAGGGTTTCGCGGGAGCAAAGCCGGCCTGCACGATTCGAGGTCAAGGAGGTAAGTAAGTCGCCATGTCAAAAGTAGCAGATCAGTTGAAGCAGAAGCCGCAGTTCGCTGCATTCGTAGGCATCGATTGGGCGGATCAGAAGCATGTGTGGTGCTTGCAAGCGGCCGGCTCGCAGCGGCGCGAAAGCGGAGAGCTGGAGCACACGCCGGAAGCGGTGGAGGCCTGGGTCGGCCAGCTGTGCCAACGATTCGCTCAATCGTCCCATCGCAGTGGCGGTGGAGCAATCGAGGGGAGCTCTGGTGTTCATGCTAAGCAAGTATGAGGCCCTGCATCTGTTCCCGGCGCTTTCGCCGATGGCCGCCAGCATGCGCAAGCGCTGTATCCGTCGGGCGCCAAGGATGATCCCCGGGATGCCGACCTGTTGCTGGATCTGTTGTTGCAACATCGTGACAAACTGCGCCGTTTGTCGCCCGACAGTGAAGCCACTCGCCGGGTACAAAATCTGGTGGAGGAGCGGCGCAAGCTGGTGGATGAAAAGACGGCGCAAAGTAATCGGTTGACCAACCACTTGAAGATCTATTTTCCGCAGATGCTGGATGGTTTGACCGGTTGGACACGGAGCTGGTGTGCGCGTTGCTGGAGCAGCTGGCCGACGCTGGAGGAACTGCAAAGGGTTCCGCCGGCGCGACTGCGTACGTTCTTCCGCAAGCAGCGCTGTCACTATCCAGAACTGATCGAGCGCCGCCTGGTCGGAATCCGGCAGGCGATGCCGGCGATTCGGGATCGGGCGGTGATCGAGGCCAAGAGCGCGGTGGTGAAAGTGAGCGCGCAAGTGATCCGAAGTCTGGTCCGGGGGATTGCGGATCTGGACCGCAAGATCGAGGAGGCGGCGGCAGCGCATCCGGATTTTTTCATCTTTGAGTCGCTCCCGGGAGCGGGGGCGGCGCTGGCGCCACGCTTGTTGGCGGCGTTTGGCTCGCAGCGAGAGCGTTATGCCAATGCCGCGGAAGTGCAAGCCTACAGTGGGATCGCGCCGGTGACGGAGACGGAGTGGGAAAAAGAAGTGGGTACATTTTCGCTGGGCCTGTCCGAAGTTTCTTGCGGCAGAGCTTTCACGAGTGGGCGGGGCATTCCATTGCTCACTCGCAGTGGGCGCGAAGCTACTATCAGCAGCAGCGGGAGCGAGGCAAGGGGCACCACGCGGCGGTGCGAGCGTTGGCCTTCAAATGGATTCGCATCGTTTTTCGTTGCTGGAAAGATCGGTGGCTTATGACGAGAGCAGATATCTGGTGGCGCTCGCCAAACGAAACTCACCGCTTGCTGCGATCGCTGCTGGGACAATCCTGTGAAATCTTTGTGGATACCTTGTGAACACGTGCGCGCAGGGAGATAAACAACTATTGACAGACTTACTCAGATATCTGGTTACAACAATCAAGGCGGAGCTGAACGTCCGGCAGAACTCGTGGCGGCACTGGTCACTGTATCTCTGGGTATGAAAGCCAGCTACGTCGAAGTGCTTTGCGCCGGCAAGGGTTGTTCGGCCCTGCTCTCGATCCAGGCCAGGAACAGCTTGTAGCCAACCGATAAGACGATAGCGCCCACGAACAGGCCGATGAAGCCCAGCGCGACGAACCCGCCGACGGCGCCAAGAAAGACCACCGCGATGGGTACGACCGCTCCCCGTCCCAGCAGGATCGGCTTGAGAACGTTGTCCATCACAGCGACAAACATGCACCACACGAGGAAGATGACAGCCTTCGTGGTGCTCGTGGTGGCAAAGATATAAATCACGGCGGGGATCAGGACCATCGCTCCTACCTGAAGCAAGGCGCCGATCAGGAAGATCACGGACCAGGCGCCGGCTCCGGGCATGCCCACCAACAGGAAGCCGACGGCCGCGAAGGCGGATTGGATGAGGGCTACGCCCAGGATGCCGAAGGTGACGCTGCGGATGGTGGATCCGACTAACTGCTGATACTCGGGGCCTTTTTCGCCGAAGATCCGGATGCATAGGGCGCGGGTGAGTTTGGCGACTGGCACAGCGTTCGCCAGCAGGGCTCCCGAGACCAAGATGGCGAGGAAGAATTGCATCACCGTAAGGCCAACTCCGGCGGAGGCGGAGAGTATTTCAGGGATGGCGGCTTTGATCTCCGGAGCGAACCTGATGAGTAATTGCGTCAGGTCCGTGGAAGCCGCGGTCCACATACGGCTGAGCGGAGCGCCGATCAGCGGCCAGGTTTCAATGCCTGCCGGCGGAGGCGGGACCGAGAGGGTTCCGTCGTGGATGCGGGCGATCAGGTTCTGACCGCTCTCGACAACACCGCGTGCGAACAGGAAGATCGGAAAAATCAGAATCAGCAGCAGCAGCAGGGTCCAGATAACGGCGGTCCAGCCTCCCCGGCCTCCTAGCAAATTCTTCAATTTCTCGAAGCGCGGGTAGGACGCGATGGCGATGATCATGCCCCAGACGAGCAACGGAACGAACGGCTTCAGGATGAGCAGGCAGGAGATCACCAGCAGCGCGGTCAGGCCGATGTTGATGGAGGCGTCAAGGACGCGGCTCACGTACGTTTTGTCGTGGATGATTTCTGAAACAGAAGCCATGGTTTCCTCCTGATCGAAACGTTGTAAGCCGATTGCGACTCCCGGTCGCGGCCCGGGCGGGACGGGCCGGCGACGGAGCCGCCGCATCACGGGGCCCTAGGAGCGGCGTCATGGGCGGCCAGCGCGAAGGTAGCCGCATGCACGGCCAATGCGATGAGGATGCCGGTGAACGTCAGACCCATAATGGCGATGAGGATGGCGATTATGCGCGATGTCCGGTTCACCGGACGCAGATCGCCGTAACCCACGGTGGTTGCGGTGACAAACGACCAGTAGAAGCTGTCAAACACAGTCCACCGCTCCTTCTTTCCGGCGATCTGTCCCAACACCGTAATGCCTAAAGCCAGACTCAGCCAAAGCGGACAGGTGAGCCACAGACCAACCCCGAACTCGCGGAGGAATGTGATGGTCATTCCCGTGAGCAACACCAGTCACCTCGCATGCGGCAATCAACATCATTCCGCCCCGCGCCGAGTGGGAAACTGGCAAAAGTGACAGGCGGATACGAAATCTGGCGCCGCAATTGATTTGAAGAAGCACGCACTACTGGACGGAGCCATAATCGCTAGAAGGACTGGGGATGAAGGCAAAGTGCTCGGGTCGCACGATTTCGCAGGCACGTTCGCGAGCCTCAAGGCGGCAGTTGGCGATCACGGTAGGGACAGCCATCACTGGTTGCGCCGGGTAGGCCCGGGGAATTTCACCCCGAGCCCCCCACAGATCCGGACGTGAATCTCTCGATTCATCCGGCTCGTGCCACCCAAAGAAGGCTGCCGCCTTCCATCAAGACAAGGAGTTCCTCCGGGTACCCGTTGACTCCACCTGACGTGGGTGACCTGCTCCCTTTGCTCCACGGGCATTACCCCGTTTCATCGCTCTTACGAAGCAGTGCGCCCCTGATCGGTGCATCGGTACTTTCAGCCTCGTGGGTCCTCCACTTGTGCCTTTTCCCTTGCCATCACCAACCCGGTTCTCAAGTTCCGTACGAAAGCCCGGATAAGAGTCATGCCGCCTGTACGCCGGACCCCGCATGGCCAGTAAGTAGGTCCCTGCCATGCTGCTCCCAGGACACGGGGGAAACCCTGGTTTTGGTGTCACCTAAGTCCTTTCGACGCTTCTTCAGCGGATCGTTTGCACTCATCTCTCTTATCCCCACATGACGTGATCGAATTGTCACGCCTTTTAACCCTAACGTTCACCACCGCGGCCTTTGAGACCGAAGCAGCTTAGGGCAGTTTGAAGCCTCCTCCTACAAGGCGGCTCCGAAAGGACCTACCTTCATCTTTCGTACAGCATGACGCTTTCGCGTCTTCCTGACACAACCCCCGCCCGGACCCGGACGGGCGCTTATTAGCGCATCCGGTTCTTATCTCGGATGACTGGCGGCGAAGCGAGCATCAGGAAAGGGATGGAGCGCTCGCGGTTGAGGAAACCATCGCTGAGCCAAAACGAGAAGGCGCGTCCATGAGATCCGGCGTTTCTGGCTCCGGCGACGAATAGTTCGCCACCAGAGCGCCAGCACCCGATCCCGAAACACCCCCAGACTCGCGAGGTTGCCCGGTAGCGCGTAGTAGTTGAAGTAGCCTTGCACGACCGACTGGAGCCATTGTCCGGTTTGGGGCACGGGATCGTGCATGCGCTCACGCAGTTGCTGCTTAACCTGTCGCAGCTTGGCTCGCATGCGCTTGCGGATGGTGGTGCGCCGCACCATGAATCGCCCTAATCCGTTCTTCCCGCTGATGTGCGTGAAGCCTAGAAAGTCGAACGTTTCCGGCTTGCCTTCCCCTCTTCGCTCCCGGTTCTGTTCGGCAAACCGCCCGAACTCGATCCGGCGCGTCTTGTCGGCATGGAACTCCAGCCCAAACTTTCCCAGCCGCTCCCGAAAGTTCTCCAGGAAACGATCGGCTTCTGTCTGGTGCTGGAGTCCTAGGATGATGTCTAGGGTAAAGGAATGGTTCAGTGACTTTAGATGGCGCCTCTCTGTTTCTGCGGGTTTCCTCTTCTGCAGTGCCTCACTAGCGACATCCTGGCCAGTTCACCATTCCCTTCCCATCCCACCGGACGTTCAGTTTTCCCGAGTCCGGCGGTCCGACAGTCTTCGTCCCACAGCATGCGCAGTACTCTCACTCCGCTCCCGATGTAGAGCATTCCCCGGGCGTACAGAGCCGCATTTGGGGTATTTCTTCCACCCAAAGCCTCGGCCTTTGCTGCGATAGTTCAGATACCGGCGAAAGCGAGTGTTGATGAATCGCTGCAAGCGCCGGAAAGCGTCGCTAGCATTGGTGTGGCGATAGTAATTTACCCATCCCCGCACGGTCTGATTCACCTGTTGTACAAACTCCGCGGGCCGGATCGGCGCCCGCCGCTTGGTGAAGCTTTTGATCCGTCGTCGGATATTGCGCTGGGAGGATTTGCTGGGATGGATGTAGATGCTCAGTTTGCCGCTGTTGGGTGAGCGCCGTTTCACGAATTCAAACCCGATGAAGTCAAACCCTTCGGTCAGCTTCGTAATCCGGGTTTTCTCGCGATTGATCGTCAGTCCCATTCGCAACGCTATTCCCTCAAACGCCTGAAGGGCTTGCGTTGCATCCTTGCGACAAACCAAAATTCCATCGTCCGCATAGCGATGTAGCGTGGCCCCCAGTTTCTCCGGGTAGCCTCGCCGATGCCATACTTGATCCAGCAGGTTGAGGTAGATATTGCTGTAGAGCGGCGAGATCGGTGATCCTTGCGGAACCCCCACCGTCGTCGGCTCCACCTTCCCCTCGTAGGCGATCTCCACGGTCCCTTTCACTTGTCGCAACAGTGTCGTGGGCCCATACTTTTTCCGGCCCAGCTCTTCAATCTTCTGGTCATACCTCTCGATGCACTCATTCACCGTCTCTACCAGCTGCACCAACGGCTGCAGCGCTTCCCGTACCTCGACCGGAATCGCATCCTTTACCTTTGTGCAAAGCTCGGACTCGAACACCGCGGCAGTCGTGGGCCCATACTTTTCACCAGTCCTCGCGTGCTGTTGATCAACTCCGTCCGCACCGATACCACGGCGTCCCGGGCTCGCAACACCACCAGATCCTGGCGCACCTCCCGACTGCGATGCCGAATCGGGTACAACGACTGCGGATCCACCCGCCCCAAGCGCGCCAACTTATGGGCATCGATACGATCGCTCTTCCGCTTGCGACGCTTCGACCCTTCATCAACCGCGGGTTGGCCACCAGCACCTCGTGTCCCCACTCGGTGATCACGTCCGGCGCCCATGCCGAGTGAGTTCCTACTTCGATCACTACCCGCGCCACTGTCAATGCCTGGAAGAACTCCCTTACATCTTCCTGCCTTGTCCGCAACTGTCCTTCGGCCAGCGTTTCTCCCTCCAAACCAAGAATGCAGTACTGACTCCAGCGGTCTCCCAGATCCACTCCCACCGTCAGACGATCTCGATTGGGGCCAACTGTTTTTCCCTTGCGATTTTCTTTTGCGCTCGTCGACACCGCCGGCGCATCCAGTTTTCCCGTCAACTTCCCCAGGACTTCCGCGAGTACTTCTTTCGCATCTCGCTGCACTGGACCTCGCGCTTTCGTCCGCTTCAAGGTTGGTTCACTCCGCTGCGAAGACTTGCTACGCTTCTTCAAGGTCGATCTCCTTTTCATGTGATTGCACGTTGAGTGCGTTGATCACCGCTACCTTAACGCCATCCCTGATCGGGGATCGACCTTCTCATGCCATCTGTTATCCCCAGCAGCTGGCCGCTGGACCTCGTTCCGCCGGTCGCACGAGCAGCACAAGTCGTGACCGCCGAGCTGTACCGAAATTGGGAGTCGCTGGCTGGCATTCTCATGTCACGCCCGCACGCAGTTATGTTTGGGGAGGAGCTCGGTTGTACCTCCCAAGCCCGGGGATTAGAATTCTGCTATCACCCTTTTCAGCACTGGGGAGGTCTGCTATGCCTCACTACGAATTCTTCTGCCGTGACTGCAAGAAATTCTTCGACCAGATCCTGTCTCTCGTGGATTACGAAGAAGGCGAGGTGCAGTGCCCGCACTGCGACAGCACGAACATCGAGCAGCGCTGGTCCACATTTTCCGCCATCACCTCCAAGAAAAGCGCCTGACCACATCCAAGGAGGCGCGATGCAGTTTGATAATTTCTCTTTCGGCTCCATCCGGATCGATGGGCAGCACGTATGAACGTGATGTCGTGATCGACCGCGGGGAGATCAACAGGCGCAAGAAAAAAGCGTCAAAGCAATTCCGCGAGGAGTTTGGGCACACGCCGCTTTCCGTTGAGGAAAACATACCCTGGAAATGCCACCAACTGGTCGTCGGCAGTGGTGCATACGGCAAATTACCGGTGATGCAAGAAGTGCGGCGCGAGGCCGAGCGTCTTAAAGATAAAGTTGTTGGTTCTGCCAACCGCGGAGGCCATCAAGGTTTTGGAGCAAGACCTGAAGGATACCAATGCCATCCTCCACGTGACATGTTAGTGATCTGTCTTCGCCAAGCCGTTGCACCATATTTGGGTAATTGACCCCTTTCGCGCGTTATCTTTTCTTGAACTCTATGCCGAGGAAAGCGAGGGAAGGAGTAGATGCGCAGCAGCGCATCTACTTCCGAGCGACGCAGGCAACAAAAGGGTCTAGTATCCCGCCGCTCTGCTGCGCTTCCGCAGAGGCTCCCAGCAGGCAGATTGGGGTCCTAGGGGGTCGGCCCTGCGGTTAATACCCATTATTCTAGAAATCCCTGATCGCACCCGCGCCCGGAAAACCGCACGAGGTGAAACCGGTGCTGCTCGGCCTGTTCATTGCACCAATTACGGGCGTTGACAACTCCTCAATGGAAGCCTAGGGTTGGCTCTGTCGACGATCGAAAACGATCGGCTCAAATAAAATTAGCCGGTCCGAAATAGATTGAGTGATCGGCCTGGCAGGGCAACCTGCTGGGTAGTCAGACCCGAAAAATCCGACTGTTCTGCGAGGATCAGTTGGGGTTTGGAACCGCGAAAGCGGTGATCGCATCAGGGGCTGTGATGGTGCACGCATCCACGGTGTCGGCTCTCTCGCGAGAGTCGGTGGCTAGAGCGTAACCAATGTCACGGCCCTTTTAATTTTTGCCCCTTCTCAAAGCGCGGCGGTCGCCGCCGCCCGTTCTCACCTCCAGAGCACGAACTTTCTTCACTAACTTCACCGAGGGCAGATACAGGTTCAGCCACAAGCGCAACTCCTGCCGCTAGCTAGAGATCGTTGATGGCCTCCACCCCAGCTTCAGAATCGTAGCGTTCCCACCCCAGAAGCTTGCGCACATGCGTCCAGTTCTTCTGCTCCACCTGCGCGTTGTCATCTTTCTTGTACGGCCGCCCGCGCGTGAGCTGAATCTTCTTCGCCTCACACCCACCCTTCACATGCCAGTTGATAAACTCCGATCCGTTGTCCGAATCCAGCCCCAGTAGACGGAAGGGCAGCACGCCTGCGATTTCATCCCGAGCTTCTTGCACCGCCACTTGACTCTTCCCCAGCAGGGCACGCGACTCCGTCCAGCCCGTGTGAATGTCGGTCAAGTTCAGGGAATGCGCAAACTCTCCTTCCCCAGAATTCCCCGAATGCGCCACCAGGTCGATCTCGCTGAACCCGGGTGCAGTCACGTCCCAACTGTCCGTCTTCACTGCAATGTGGTGCTTGAGCGGTGAGCCCGGCTTGGTCCGTCCGTAAAGGCTCCGTTTCCGCTCTCTCTTCTTCGCCTTTAACCGTCGATCGATTTGCCGCGCACTGATGCCCAGCCGTTGTTTTTCCAGCTCTCGGCTCAGTCCATAATGCTTGCCAATCCAGGGCATCCAGCTGGGCAGCAAGGCCTTCAGCCGCACCGACCAGGGATATCCCGCCGCTTCCCAAATCGCCGCCAGAAGGGAGAGTGTTTGCCGGCCATACTGCGGCCTTCGTCCGCCTGGCCGCCGCTCCGCTTGCTTTCCCGGTCGAGGTCCATTCAGAAGGCGAATCGCATATTTCCGGTGGTACCCGGTGTTTAAGCAAAATTCGTTCAGCATCACTTGCTTCGCTTCCCCGCCCTGCTTTGCGGTAACCCTCGTAGACAGCACGGAAATACTCCCACTTCGCTTTGTGTCCCAATCTACCCTCCTCAAAATCTTCATTGAGTCGGGTTACATCCTATGTGTCTCGACGGCCCCTCCCCGGGTTACATTTAGCATGGCTCGATACGCCTCCTTGACAATCCCGCGAAGTCTCCAGAGAATGCGCTCGCGCAGTCTGCGCCGAATCATAAGGAGGTTCTCATGTTTAAGGTCCGTCTCGTCATCGCTGTGTTAGTGGCAGTGGCCTTTCTGCCAGGAAGGCTAGGGGCGCAACTCACGTCCAGCGACGCCGGCCAGTACGTCATCCTGAGCGCGCAGTACGGTACTGCCCGCCGGCACGTGGACGTTACCAACCGTTTAAAGGAACTGGCCCGCCAGGACCGCAGCCTGCGCATGGGCAACAGCAGCTTTGGCGTGGATCCCGACCCAGGGCAGGACAAGACGCTTCGCATCTATGCCCGTGGGCCGAATGGGCAGGAGCGCATGTTTATATCGCGAAGGCAGCACGATTGACGGCTCACTGTTCCGCAGCTGGGGTCGCGGGGACTGGGGCAACGGCGGCTGGAATGGCAACTGGGAAGGCGGCGGGCGTGAACCCCAACCCGAGATGACTGCGGCCCTCCAGAACCTGCGCGAAGCCCTGAGGAACCTGCAATCGGCTTCGCGCGACAAGGGCGGCCACCGGGCGACGGCTGTGAATCTTGTCAACCAGGCCATCGCGGAGGTCGAAGCCGGCATTCAATACGACAACAGGCATTGATGGACGCTATTGCCTGCAGGTCATACTTAGCGCAGGGGTCGTGCCCAGTTGTGGAGGGATCCGACCATCAATCGACCCGCCGACACTTACGTGGAAGAGCAGCCCTTACGGGGCCGCGTTCTCGAGGCTCCACGTCGTCGTGCCCTTAGGCCCAGTGGCACCACCGGGCCTGAAGCCCAACGTCTCCTCTCCGCGACGCGGCGCTTGTAGCGCCGCTCTTCCACGGGCGCCGATCCAGATACCGGTGCGGCGAGAATTTGAAGATCTTATCCGCTCCCTCAGGCTCGCTTTAGCCGAAGCGTTCCGGCGGGTTTTTCTTTTTGAACAGAAGATCTAAGGAATTCACAGCTTATCCACAGTCGAATCAGGGCTAAATTGCTCCTTGCAATAGAGAAGGGGAACACCGGTGGAAGGAAAGCAAAAGATTTTAGCCGCAGCCGCGCTGTGGGGTGGATGCGCCTGGTTCGTCAGCCTGGATGTGGATTTCCTGGTGACGCATCTACAAAACGCCCCTCATTGGCTGCTGCAGGGTTTTCGCGCTCTGTTTATGGGAGTCAGTGTGGCCATCGGGTATGTGATTTATCGGAAATATCTGATTGAAATGCAGACTCGGAGCGAGAAATATGCTGAGATCAGGGCGCAGATCCGCCGGCTCCTTGCCGATTTGCTCACCGTTTCCGATGAAGAGTTGATCCGCCAGCTGCAACGCACGATCCAGCGTATCGAGCAGTTGCTCAAACGTTACGACCCAGAAGCCGCTCACGGCGGCGCGGAACCGAAAAAGCCTAAGGTTGCATAAACCCGGGCCAACAGAAGGGGAGTGAAAGAGTCAGAAGCGCAAAGCGGCTGCAAGATCGACATTTGAGGGCGGGCCTCTAACCCTGACCCCTGGGAGGTTCAGAAAATGCCAGACACCGTTCGCTGCCCCTATTGTGTGTCAGACCTCGAGTTTTTCGCCATGGTCGCGCACGTGGATGGCAGGTACATCTGCGGCAAGTGCGGTCATACAGCGTATCCGGACGATACGGCATACTTGTGCCGCTGCCCTAAGTGCCTGGAGTTGGCGGGCGCTAGAATGGCCAGTTAAGGCGTACAAACGGCAGTCTGTCCCAGCCCTGGAGCGCTTACAGCCCTTGGAACCGAAAATCACCTGCCAGATCGGCGGAAGGCATTCGTTACGCCAGGCCGCCCTCGCGGGCAAGTTTCAGTGCTTCGATGGCGGCGCCTCGGGCTCCGGCGGTGTCGCCATTCGGCATCACGTAGATAGGAATGCCGGCCTGCTCCTCGCGCTGGGTCGGCATGGCGGTACGGATCTGTTCGATAAACCAATCTTGAAACTGCTTGCCGGTTTCCAGTGCGCCTCCGCCCACGATGAACGCATCGGGGTCGAACGTATTTACCATTTCGTCGAAGAAAAGACCCAGCGCGTGTGCTTGCACGCGGAAAACCTCCTTGGACAGTGGGTCGCCCTTCTCCGCCAGACCGCGGACCTGTTTGGACGCCTGGTGAAGATCCACTTTCGCCAGCTCGTGACCGGGATAGCGGGGCAGAAAATACGGCAGGATATTTTTTTCGATGGCGGTGAGCGAGCACAGCGACTCCAGGTCGCCGGTGCGTCCGCAGTTGCATTCCGGTTTGATGCCGCTGGCTCCGGCGATGCTCTGATAAGGAATCAGCACGTGACCCAGTTCCCCGCCGAATCCGTTCTTGCCCTTCACCACATTGCCATCGAGAATGACGCCACCGCCATTGCCTGTACCGATAATGCTTGAAATAGAGGTTTCGCGACTGTTGGAGCCGAAGATGGCGTAGTGTCCCCACAGCGCTGCGGCGTTGGCGTCGTTCAGATACGACACCGGTTTACCCAGCTTGTGCGCCAAGCCCTCGCGAATGTCAAAGCCAGCCCACCTGGGGTGGACAAAGTTTGTGGAGCCTCGTGCGCTGAGCTGGCCCGAGGCGCTGGCAGGGCCGGGAGTGTCGAGGCCGACTGCGACCACATCATCCGCGGAAGCGCCGACTTTTTTAGCGGCCAGTGTCAGACCGTCTGCGATCTGCTGGAGACAGATGTCGGGCCCCTGCCTGGCCAAAGCGGGATGCTCGAACAGACCCTCGATGAGAAACTTCTCCTGCTGGTTCAGCAAAGTGTAGTTGATGGCGGTTCCGCCAAGATCCACTCCGGCAACAAATTGCACAATTCTCTCCTCAGGTCAGACACCGGCCCGCCACAGCTTAGCAGAAGTTTCCGGCGGAGAGTCTCATCGCCGCCGTCTTGGCCTCGAGCTCCAGACCATACGGCGGCGACCGCCTACTCGCGTTCCGCCTCAGACAAGTGCTCTGGCTGAGGTCGGTGGTCTCACTCGATACTACTTCGGCGGAGTATGTTCAAAGGGCAGCTTGGTGTATCGCGCCTTTTCAATCTCGATCACAAGCGCGACTCTTCCTTCAGGGCTGCGGAAGGGGAATGGCTTGCCCGTGTATTTGTGCGAGATAGCGTCCATCTGTTTGAGATCGGGGTCAGGACGGCGCTCGACCACGCGACCCCGGAGCTGGGCCTCCTGATAGGGATCGTGGAAATCGACGATGGAAATCGCGACTCGCGGATCACGCCGAGTGTTCTTCGCTTTGAGCGAGCCTTCTCCGGTGCAGATCAGGACGCGGTCAAACTCCCGGCCTACCCAGACCGGGACGCTTTGCGGTGAACCGTCAGGCATCAGGGTGGCGAGGTGGGCAAAGTTCGGGCCATCGAGCAAAGCTCTTATTTCGTTGGAAAGTGGGGGCGCCATGAGAACTCTCCGAGTATGCGGAAGTGATGAATAAATCTATCACCTTCGTTTGGAGAAGTTCGATGCGGAGGGAAATCTTACCGACAAGCCCGCCAAGCCCTCATGACGCACTCATGTTGTGCGGGCGGGACACCCCACGACAGCCGCCCCAAAAGATTCTGGTAGCGCCGGCATCCTGCCGGCTGTCGTGAGGGCATCTTGCCCTCACCCCGGCGGGGGGCGGGACGCCCGCCGGGACGGCGACGCTACTTTACTTCACAACATCTTTACGCTTTCCACGTGGATGGAATCGCCTTTGACATGTCCGGTGACGGCCACGTGATGGCCTTCATGTCCCTTGAGCGCGTCCTGGTTCTCAACGGTCAGGACCTTATTATCGCCATCGGTGACGACGACCGCGGAGGCGCCGCCTTCGATGCATTTCTTGGTGCAGGCAGCAGCGCCGGCGTTGGCGCCCTTGGCCCCACACTTGGAATCGCTGACCCAGCCCTTTACGGTCTCGGCCTTACCCATGTCATCAGCCGATACTACGGCCACCAGCAGAAACAAAACGGAGAGGGCGATACAGATTACGAGCAGTTTCTTCATGGCTGAATTCCTCAAGTTTTTGGCGGCCCGTAGCCGCGGATTGCAGCAACGCCCCGCTGCGAGCGTTCCTGTGCTACTTGGATTGACGTGGCGAGGTAGCAGTTGGTTACTCCTTAATTTTTCCAACTGGAATTTGGGAGAGTATACCACCGGGGCGGCCTCTGGGGTCACCAAGTCCAGATTCGGTAGTGTCCAGATTCGGTAGTGTCCAGATTCGGTAGTGTCCTGATTCGGTAGTGTCCGTTCGGAGCGTCCTCGTATTGCAGGTCTACGCACAGTTGAGCCTGCGTGGTTCGTGGAATTAAGGTCCGAGGTCCGAGGTCCGACGCCTCTACTTCTGGGCGGCGTTGGTTGCGGGAATCTGGACTGGCGGAGGGGCGGGAGCTACGTAAACTACCTCGCCCGGACGGGCATAGTGCAGCTGTTCGCGCGCCTCTTTCTCGATCGTCTTGGGGTCGGTCTGGAGGGCCTTGATCTGCCCGGTGTAGTGGTTGTTTTCCTTCTGCAATTCGTCGATTTCGTGGCGCAGGGTTTGGTAGTCAGCACGCTTTTGCCGGTAAACCACCATCCCGTTGGCTCCGAACATGACGTGGAGAAACAGCCAAACCGTGACCGCAGCGACGCCCACGGTGGCCAGGCGACGCCGGGAAGCGTACAGCCACGTGGAAGCTGGGCGCAGTTTCTGCTTAATGCGCTGGCTGAAGGCCTCGGCCTGGGGAGCGCGGTCAACCAGCGCGCATAGTCCACGCTGGGCCCGCGGCATGACCCGGGTTTTCGTCCGCTCTATTCGAAGATCCATTGTTTGGCGGCTGCGCTCAATTTCTCCAGGTCTTCCTTGCTGCGTGCTTCAGAATAAACCCGGACCACCGGTTCTGTGCCCGATAATCGGTAGCAAACCCAGGAACCATCCGCGAACAGCAGTTTCAGGCCATCCGTTCGTACGACCTCGGTGATCTTCCGGCCCATGAGATCGCGGGGCTCTCGCTGCAACTTTCCAGTGAACTTCTCCTTCACCTCCGGCGTCAAGTGGAAGTTCTCACGCAAACTGTAAAAGGAACCAACTTCGGCAAATAGCTCCTGCAACTGTTGACCGAGCGACTTGCCGCGTTGCGCTACCATCTCGCAACATAGAAGACCGGCCAGTACACCATCTTTTTCGGGGACGTGGTGGCGGATGGAAAGTCCCGCGCTCTCCTCGCCGCCAATGGCGATCTTGTCCTGCTTGATGAGTTCACCGATGTATTTGAAGCCTACCGGGGTCTCATGCAGCTCGATGCCGTGGTGTTTGGCGACGGCGTTGATCAGGTTGGTGGTGGCGACCGACTTGGCTACGCCATTTTTCCAGCCCCGGCTGTCCACCAGGTAGTCAAAGAGCAGGGCGACAATGTAGTTGGGAGTGAAGAAGGTGCCATCGGCGTCCACGATGCCGAAGCGGTCCGCGTCGCCGTCGGTGGCGATGCCGAGGTGGGCCTTGGTAGCTCGCATCTGTTCGCGGCATCCTTCGAGCAGGTGGTCGTCGGGCTCCGGGGCGTGGCCGCCAAAGAGCACGTCGCGGCAATCATGAACGGTGGATACCTCCACACCGGCCTCACGCAGCAGCGAGTCGGAATATCCTCGTGCCGCACCCCAGAAAGGGTCGAAGACAACACGCAGGTTGGCCTTTTGGATGGCTTTGAAATCTATGATCTCGCGCAGCCGTGCCAGGTACGCGCTGCGAGGTTCGAGTGCCTGGGCGGTCACGGTTTTCCCTGGGGGCCTCGGCTTCCCGTTGTCCGCATCGCTGGCAGCTATTTCGGCCTCGATTCGTTTCGTGACTTCGGGCAGCGCGGGCGCTCCGTCCGGGGTGGAGAACTTGATGCCGTTGTATTCCGGCGGATTGTGGGAGGCGGTGAAGTTGATGGCGCCGTCCGCCTTTTCCCGAATCACGGCATAAGAGATGGCCGGAGTGGGAGCCGGTTCAGCAATCAACAGAGGTGTAATGCCATGGGCGGTGAGAATTTCATCTGCCATGGAGCAGAAGGTTTCGCCCAGGAAACGCGGATCGCGGCCCACAATGACTCGCGCGCCGGAAGCTTTTTGCGAAACTACGTAACGGGCGATTCCGGTCATGGCGCGGCGCACGTTGGCGAAGGTAAACTCGTCGGCCATGACGGCCCGCCAGCCTGAGGTTCCAAAATGAATTTCTGTGGCCATATTAATCTCCCGATTTCGACCAGGTGCTACCCTGTCAGCCATAAACTGAAGGCTGATTCTATATGACAGACAAGATTCTCGTCCTCACCACCGCAAGTTCGAAAGATGAGGCGCGCAAGATCGGCCGCGCCCTGGTGGAAGGCTTGCTGGCTGCCTGCGTAAATATCGTCCCTCAGGTGGGATCAATTTACCGATGGGAAGGCGAGATTGAGGAAGCTGAGGAATGGCTGCTGATGGTCAAGACCACGCGCGCCGCGTTCGAACGGGTGCGCGATGCCATCAGTGAACAGCACTCTTATGATGTGCCGGAGTGCATCGCCGTTCCAATCGAGAGCGGCAGCGCCGCCTATTTGAACTGGATCGGGGAGTCGGTGAAGTAGCTGCAATGTAGGCGTGAGCATCCTGCTCGTGCGGGGCCATTTCATTACTTAGCATCATTACGATGAAGGACGCATGAGCGGGACGCTCGCGCCTACATTACGTTGGCTTCTTGGCGGTGAGATTGAGCCGCCAATAATCGAGAAGAAACGACGGATCATCGGCAGCAGACTGATCAGCCAGTTCCGAAACATATTGATCTCGCAGCTCTAGGTCGGGCAAACGGTCAAGGTGAGCGCGCACTATGACCGTTCTCACGAATTCCATGTAGTGCTGGCGATCTTTCATGACTGCGGGCGCAGCTTCAAGACTGGTCTCAACCTGGACGAATCCGGCGCGCCGCAGCGCGTTCCCAGCGCCTTGGGCGTCCTGAAAAAGCCAGGGTGATGGGAAGCTTGCCAGAAACGGCGCGAACCTGGGAGAGGCAGCCAGCGTAGCCATCCGTTCGCGCAGGCGAGCGACGTTTGGGCCACCCCCGCACTGCGCCTGCAACCAGCCTCCAGGGCGGAGTGCTCGATGCAGACCACGGAAGAGCCGGTCGTGGTCCAGCACCCAATGGAAGGCGGCAGTACTGACGATGCCGTCAAAGGCGTTTTCAAACGGAAGGCGTGCCAGGTCGGCGGCTACCACCGGCGCTCGTTCACCGAATTCAGGTTGCAGATAGTCGCGTGCGGATCGCAACATATTTTGCGAAATGTCGAGAGCGACCACGCAACCGTTGGGCACGGCCTGCAGCAACTCGGCGGTCAAACGCCCGGTGCCGCAGCCCGCGTCCAACAGCAACTCGTCCCCGCGCAACTGCAAGCGGGCCAGTACCTTCTTGCCCCAGGTGACCTGCGGCTCGGAAAGGCGATGGTATTCGGAAGAATTCCATTCGCGGGTTTGGCCTGGAAACGGGACCACGGATATCCTAGCTAGGGCCGTCCTCAAATCGCGGCCAGGGCCTGGTCGAGATCGTCCACGATGTCTTCGACATTCTCAATGCCTACCGAGATGCGCACCAGGCCCTCGGTAATTCCGATTTCCCTTCTCCCCTTTTCTCCCAGCGCGGCGTGGGTCATGGTGGCGGGATGCGAGATCAGGGTCTCGACCCCGCCCAGGGATTCCGCCAGCGAGCACACGCGTACTTTCCTCAGCATCTTTTTTGCGTTGGAGAGGGACCCGGTTTCGAAGGTGATCATGGAGCCGAAGCCGGTCATTTGTCGCTGCGCCAGGTCGTGTTGCGGATGTTCTTCGAGGCCAGGGTAGAAGACTCTTTTCACCTTCTTGTGGCGGGCCAGAAACTGGGCGACTAATCTGCCACTGCGGTCGTGCTGCTGCATGCGCACGGCCAGGGTTTTTACTCCTCGTAGGACGAGCCAGCACTCGAACGGAGAGAGAATCGCTCCGGCAGCCTTTTGCACGAAGGCAAGTTTGTCGGCCTGCTCTTCGGTGGTGCAAACGACAACGCCACCCAGGCCGTCACTGTGTCCATTCAGAAATTTTGTGGTGGAGTGAACTACCATGTCCGCGCCCAGGGCAATGGGCTGCTGGAAGTAGGGCGACATGAAAGTGTTGTCCACGACCAGCTCGGTTTTCTTGTGGCGGCATACCTGGCTGATGGCTGCGATGTCGCTGAGCGACATGAGCGGATTGGTGGGCGTTTCGATATACACCATGCGTGTATTCTTGCGAATCGCCCGTTCGACATTCTTCGCGTCTGAGGTGTCAACGTAGGTAAATTGCAGCCCGAAGTTGGCCAGGACCTGGTTGAAGAGGCGGGGCACGCCGCCGTAGAGATCGTTGCCGCAGACGACGTGATCGCCGGACTTATACATGGTGCAAAGGGCGTTGATCGCCGCCATCCCACTGGCGAAAACGCGCGCGGCGCGTCCTCCTTCCAGGGCCGTCAGGTTCTCTTCCAGGCGGGTGCGGGTGGGGTTGGAAACGCGAGCGTACTCGTATCCCTTGTTCTTGCCCAGTTCCTGCTGCACGTAGGTGGATGTGGGGTAGATGGGAACTACGACAGCGCCAGTTTCAGCATCGGGCTCTTGTCCGGCGTGGATGGCGATTGTGGCAAAACCCGGGCGTTTGTTTTTCATGAGGAGCTTTCAGCTCTCAGCGATCAGTTTTGTTTCATCAGGCTGATTTTATGAGTTTGAATTCATCGGATGTGAATTCATGAGTTTCGATTTATCAGATTGATTTTGTCAGTTTTCAGTTTTAAGTTCCCGGTTCTCAGAGTCTGAAAGCTGATAGCTGCTTTTCAAATTCCACCTTCAAAGATTTTCTTCGACAGATAGCGCTCGGCTGAATCCGGAATCATGGTTACCACCCGTTTTTCCTGCCCCAGCCAGCCTGCCACCCGCACCGCCGCCGCGACATTGGCCCCGCCGCTCGAACCGGACAGAACGCCCTCCCGCGCCGCCAGCGCTTTCACCATGGCGAAAGCGTCGGCGTCGGTGACCATCAGCACCTGGTCACACACTGAGCGGTCAAAATTTCCTGGGATAAAGCTCGCCCCAATGCCTTCCACCTTATGCGGGCCGGGCTTGCCGCCACCCAGAATCGAGCCCTGGGTCTCGACCGCATACGCCAGCACCCGAGGCAGGCGCTCCTTCATGAAGCGCGCCACGCCGGTAAATGTGCCCGCCGTACCTGCGCCGATGACCAGCGCATCGATACGACCTTCCATCTGCTCGAAAATTTCCGGGGCGGTGGTTTCGTAGTGATAGTCGGGATTGGCGGGATTCTCGAACTGGCCGGCCATGAAAGCGCCTGGGGTGGACGCCGCAAATTCATTGGCGCGCCGGATGGCTCCCAGCATACCCTCCGCATCGGGAGTGCGCATCACTTGAGCACCGAGGGCACGCATGATCGTGACCTTTTCTTCGGAGAAGCGCTCGGGCACGAACAGGGCGACTTTGTAACCGCGCTGGACCCCGATCAGCGCCAGGCCGATACCGGTATTCCCGGCGGTAGCTTCGACAATTGTGCCTCCGGGCCGGAGCTGCCCGTCGGCTTCGGCGCGCAGAATAATTCCGCTGGCGGCCCGATCCTTCACACTGCCGCCGGGATTAAGGTACTCCAGCTTGGCAAAGACGCCCGCCGCATCGGCTGGAACCAGTCTTCTTGAATTGCAGGATGGGAGTGTCCCCAACCAGCTGGGAAATGTCGTCAGTGACGCGCAGGCGCTTGCCTTCGATGATTCTTGTCTGCACTCTACAGGGTACGGAACCCGAAGCGGAGCGTCAATGGAGTAGCCAACGGCTTCGAGACAGGTTCTGCCACAATAAAACCTTCTTCACCTGGAGGATCTGTGGCATGGATAGAAAGCAGTTCCGGTTTCCAGTTCCCGGTTCTCAGTTTGCGCCACCGCCGGCTTGTTCCTGGCCGGCATAGTAGCCGCTGCGGGTTCTGCACGGTGAGCTTGCCATGTCCCGGGGCGCGGGCGTCAACCCGGATGGTGCGATATCCACTGACGGTCCTGGGGGTCGTGGGTTTGTAGCCGATGGTGTACTGATTGCGGATGTCACGGGCAACCGTGCTGCTGATGGCGTCCACTTCATCCAGGGTGCGGGGAAAGAATGCGATGCCTCCGGTACGCTCAGCAATGGTTAGCAGGGCGCGCTTGGCGCGGCGTTGCCGCTCTTCGCCCAGTAGGCCAATGGCGTACACCGTGGGTCCATTCTCTTCCTGCAATCTTCGCACCGCCTGTTCCAGGGATTCGCGGCTGGCATCGTCCTCGCCGTCGGTCACGACGAACAGGATCTTCTTCTGCAGCCTGCCGTGTTTTTTCAACTCTTCGGCCGAGGCCACGACCGCATCGTAAAGAGCGGTTCCGCCGCGAGTCTCGTATTTTTCCAGGGCGGTTTGCAGCAGGTTGATCTTGTTGGTGAAGGGCTGATCGAGAAAATACTCATCGCTGAAGTTGACAACAAAAACTTCATCGTTGGGATTGCTGGCGCGCACCAGATTGATTGCGGCCTTGACCACCTTGGCCCGCTTTTCCCGCATCGACCCTGAGTTATCAATCACAATGCCCAGGGAGATGGGGATGTCCTCGTGGCGGAAGGACTTGATGGCCTGGGGCTTGCCGTCTTCGAACACGGTGAAAGCGTTCCGGTCGAGGTCAGTGATGATGCGCTGCTTGTCATCGATGACCGTGGCGTGCAGCACGACCTCCTGCACCTCGCTATGGAAGACGAAGCCACCGGGCTTCGGTGTCAGGTTCCTGGTCCCTGGGCTTGCCGGAGCCTGGCGCGCGGGGTCTGAGACGAGGGCTGCACTGGCAGCCGGTTGAGAACTGCGAGGCGGAGCCTGAGGCGGAGTCGTGTTCTGGGCCCAGACTGTCAAGCTGAACAAAAATAATGGGATAAGCCGGAACCGTACACGACTATTCCGTAGGCGCATAGTAACCCGTTTTGGCATACACCCGCAGCGGTGGCAGCCCTTTCGGCGGAAGCAGCTTCACTTTTATCTTACGCCATTTGCCGTCATGCCCCGGGTTGTTTGGACGGTATCCGAGCACATATTGGTTGCGTAGCTCGATCCCTATTTTTGTTGCCACGTCCGCCAAATCATTCGGATTATCTATGGTAAAGGCCCGCCCCCCGGTGAGTTCGGTGAGATCGCTCAGCAGGGCGGGGCCCAACTGCTCCTCGGGAGTGGACATGTAGCGGTCATAAATGCCAATGGCATAGATCAACAGATCCGCTTCCTTCACCACGGACTTGATCTCGCCCTCGGTGTAGCGGCTATGGTTGTCGCCGCCATCGGAGATGATCAGCAGGGACTTCTTGGGATACTTGGCTTGCCTCATCTTGCTGACGCCGAGGTAGATGGCGTCGAGCAGCGCGGTACGGCCCTTGGGAACGGTGTACACCAGCTTGCCCTGGATATCTTCAATAGATTGGGTGAAATCGGAAATCTCCTCCGGCTTGTCGGCGAAGGTGATCATGAAGAATTCATCCTGCGGGTTGGCGGCTTTGAAAAACTCGATCACGGCCTCGCGGGCCCGCTCAATCTTGCTGCTCATGCTGCCGCTCATGTCGAAGATCACGCCCAGGCTGACGGGAGCATCTTCACTGGAAAAATGCCGGATATCCTGCCGATCTTTGCCTTCAAAGAGGGTGAAATTCTCCTTGTCCAGCCCGGTCACGAGGCGATTCATGGGGTCGGTAATAGTGACCGGGACCAGTACCAGATCCACATCTACCTTGAGGGGCTTGGTGTGCGTCCTCAGGGAAGGATCCATGATCTGCTTCTCGGCGGCTGGAGGAGGCTGAACTCTCGGGTTTACGTGAACATCGTCCACCGGGCTCTGCGCCCGGGCGAGGTGGGAAGCCGAAATGACAATCAGGGTCAGGAATAGAAAAACAGAAACGGCACGGGCCTGCTCTTTGGACAGCATAAGCCATCTCAGGGTCCAGGGTAGGGCCAAGCGAGACGTGCGAGCTTGGGTCGATGGGCGGGATGACCCGCGCCCATGAAGGCGGGCCATAATTACCTCATTAACCGCGATATTATCATAGGTTCAAAACTAGTTGTCATGCTTCTGTCACGTTTTCGCAGACCTTGCGATGGCGAGGACGCCGCAAAGGTTTGCCTGGTCATGGTTCGGAGCGGGCCCGTTTTTTCGCATTCCCCGCGTCGCGAACATCGCCTTCGCACGGGCGGAAGAAAGCTCTTGTACAATTTCAGACTCAACTTTCTTTAGCCATGGCCCACATTGAGCCTTTTCGCGCGCTTCGTTATGACCCGACCCGGGTCTCGATTCCACAAGTCGTCACCCAGCCCTACGACAAGATTACCCCTGAGATGCAGGATGGCTACTACGCTGCCAGCCCACAGAACCTGGTGCGTATTATCCTGGGGAAGGAGCACGCCAGCGACCACTCCGGAGAAAACCGGTACACCCGTGCGGCACAATTTTTTCGGGACTGGAGGCGGCAGGGCATCTTCTTGCAGGACGCGCAACCCTCGCTCTACCTCTACGTCCAGCGCTTTACCGTCCCTGGCGGAACGGCTGAACTGGAGCGGCGCGGCATTCATCGCTCTGGGCCGGATTGAGGACTATTCCGCCAGCGTCGTATTCCGCCATGAGCAGACTCTGGCCAAGCCCAAGGCCGACCGCCTGGAACTATTACGGGCCACCCGGGCCCACTTTGGCCAGCTTTTCATGCTGTACAGCGATCCTGCCGGCCGAAATCGAAAGCCTGCTGGCGCCCGGCGGCAAGCCCGATCTCGAAACTCTTGATGAATATGGAGTGTCCCACCGGGTCTGGAAAATCTCCGACCCCGGCCTGGTAAATCTGGTGCGGGGCAAGATGCGGGACAAAAAACTGGTGATCGCCGACGGCCATCACCGCTACGAAACCGCGCTGAATTATCGCAATGAACGCCGGGCTGCCGCTCGGCCGTCAGGGACGGTCCCAAGGGAGCGCGCTTCGCTTCAGAATCCAAGCGAGCAAAATTTAAGCTCTGCTTTCGATCCGGCGGCGCCTTACGAACTAGTCATGATGACTCTGGTCAACATGGACAGTCCCGGCATGGTCATTCTGCCCACCCACCGCGTGGTGCACGGTTTGACGTCATTTTCTTCGACTGCCTTCCGCACCGGGGCCAGCACCTACTTCAGCGTGGAGGAGGTGGATGCGTCAGTGGACGCCGCCCGCGCCGCGGTCATCCTGCGCGAAGCCGGACGGATGGGCACGGCCCTGCTCGCAGTCACCTCGGACCGGGTCTTTCTCCTCGACCGGCCAAAGCCGGTGGCCAGCGAAATTTTCGCGGGATGGTCGCTGCGGCAGCAGGCACTCGACGTGGTGCAGTTGCACAAGTGTTTGCTCGAAGGTGTGCTAGGGATTTCGGAAGAAGCCATCCGGGAGCAGAAAAACGTGCGCTACATACGCGACATCGGCGAGGCCATGGCCCGGGTGAGAAGTGGAACGCCCAATGTTGCCTTCCTTATGAATCCCGTCCGCATGGCGCAGGTGCGCGACATTGCTCTTGCCGGTGAAGTCCTGCCCCAGAAGTCCACTGATTTTTATCCCAAGCTGCTTACCGGTCTGACCATCTATGCGCTGGAGTAGTCGACCTCGGGACCAAGCCTCTCCGGCTGTGATGGTTGGCATGGCTGTTTTGTTGGCTTTGCTGGTTTTCGACGCGGCGGTTTCCGGCTTCTCTGATGAGAAACGCTTGTCGGTTTATTCCGGCACGGCCAACTACTCACTGACGGTGAGAGAGCAGAACGGCGCGGAATATGTTGGCCTGCTCGAAATCCTGGAGCCCCTGGGCTCGGTCAGCGCCCGGACGGATGGCGGGGTCTGGAGACTGACTTACAACCGAGTGGATAGCGAATTCACTCCCGGAAAAACCCGGGCGCGGGTGCGGGGGAAAAGTTTCGATCTTCCGGCCAACTTCTGGCTGGAAAACGGGCACGGCCTCGTGCCCGTGAGTTCTCTTCCGGGACTCATGCAGCGCTTTCTGGGAACCTCTGTAAATTTTCACGAAACTTCGCGGCGCTTGTTTATCGGCAATGTGGCGGTCCACTTTACCGCCCAGGTAAACCGGACGAATCCTCCCACCCTGGTCATGAATTTCACTGCGCCGGTGAATCCCACGATCGCAACCGAGCCGGGTAAACTGCGCATGGTGTTTACCCGGGAGCCGCTGGCCCCTCCCGGATCGCAGACTTTGACCTTTGACAGCCCGTCTATCCCTTCGGCTACGTTTCAGGAGAGCAACGGGGCGGCGGAGATTGCGGTGAACGGGCCGGTTCCGCTGTTCGCCAGCTTCAGTAACAACGGCCGCACCATCACGATTACGCCGGCGCCGCAGTCCGCGCCGAACCCACAGGCCCTGGCCCCGCCCCCTGCCGTCGCTCCCGGCGGTCCGGCTCCACAGGTGCCGCCGGGAGCGGCGCCGCCCGCGGCCGTTTCGAGTCCAGTGCACTATTTCGTGGTCCTGGATGCGAGCCACGGTGGGGACGAGCGCGGAGCCGCGCTTAACGACCAGTTAGCGGAAAAAGATGTCACGCTGGCTTTTGGGTTACGCCTGCGGCAGCAGCTTCAGGCGCACGGCTTTTCGACGCTGGTGCTGCGCGAGGAAGACACAACCATGAGCCTGGACCAGCGCGCGAACATGACCAACGGGGCGCATCCGGCCATCTACATTTGCCTGCACGCGGCGTCCCAGGGCACCGGGGTCCGGCTTTACACCGCATCGCTTCCTCTCGGGGGCGAGAACCAGGGACCGTTCCTCGACTGGAACACGGCACAGTCCGGGTTTCGCGCCGCCAGCCAGACCGCCCAATCGAGCCTGGCGACGGAGCTGGCGAAAAGACAGATCGCGGTCCGTTCCCTGCTCGCACCTCTGCGCCCTTTGAACAACATTGCAGCCGCCGCGGTGGCCATCGAAATCGCACCCGCGTCGGGCAAGCTTGAGGAACTGAGTTCTCCGGCCTACCAGCAACTGGTGGCGGAATCGGTCACGGCGGGAGTCGAAGCCGTGCGCAATCAACTGGGAGGCGCGCGATGATCCCGCGTCACCTGATTATCGGAGTCGCCGCCATGCTGGCGGTGGCGCTGGGAATGAGCTTCTATGCGTGGCGGATGCGAGGCCGGGCCACGCAGACCGAAACCCCCGCCGAGTACGCACACCCGGTGGCGGCGCCGGTGCAAGGACCCACCGAGCAGGTCACCCTCTACGTGGCCTACGACGATCCCGGTGTGCTGCGGGCACAATCGGCCAGCATTCCGCTGCCGGCGGGACGCCAGGAACGAGCCCAGGAGTTGCTGCGGGCGTTGCTCGGCCTATATATGGATAAATCTTCTTCCCACCCGCTGGGCGCGGGAGCCGAGGTACGCGACGTGTACCTGGTCGATCCTGGACTGGCGGTGATTGACATCAATGACGCCTTTGCTGATGGTCATCGCTCGGGCGTTCTGGTGGAAGAACTCACGGTGGCTTCACTGGTGCAAACTTTGGCCACGGGCATCCCGGGAATTAATCGGGTAAAGATTCTGGTGGGCGGGAAAGAACGCGAGACACTGGCGGGCCATGCGGACCTGTCGTGTCTTTATGATGTTTCGGCGGTGGCACAGATGGTGGGCGAGTTGCAGAAGTGAAGCACTTGGCAATTCGCAGTTGGCACTTGGCCAAGGCGGGTCATCGCCGAATTCGGCAACCCTGGCCCGGAAGAAAGTTGGGCGGGTTAGTTTGGGCGGGGGCGAGCAGTGGAGGCGATGCGCGCGAGATCCTTCAGGGCTCAAGCCCTTCAGGATGACGCCGGGCAGAGAATTGTTCAAATTGACCCGCACCAAAAAGTCAGAGCCGGGGACGTGGTGCTGGATGCCAAGTGCCAACGGCCAAGTGCCAACGGCTGCTCCTCCGGCTGCTAGAATCCTTGAATGTTCTATCGTTCCGACAATCGCTCGCCGGACCAGATGCGTCCGGTCAATATTATCCCCAACTTCATCAGCACGGCCGAGGGATCGGTCCTGATTGAGCTCGGCAACACGCGAGTGATCTGCACTGCCTCGGTCGAAGAAATGGTGCCGCAATTCATGCGCAACCGGGGCAAAGGCTGGATTTCGAGCGAGTACAGCATGCTGCCTCGGGCCACTCTGACGCGGACGCCGCGCGAGGTCAACAAGGGGCGTCCCAGCGGACGCACTCACGAAATCCAGCGGCTGATCGGGCGCGCCCTGCGCGCGGTCACAGATCTCGAACGCATGGGCGAGCGCACCATCTGGATTGATTGCGACGTGATCCAGGCGGACGGCGGGACCCGCACTGCGTCCGTCACCGGGGCTTTCGTCGCGCTCGGTCTGGCGCTGGAAAAGCTGGTGCAGGCGGGCACGCTGACGTCGGTTCCCTTCCGCGACTACCTGGCGGCGGTCAGCGTGGGAATTGTGGATGGCGAGATCCTGCTCGACCTCTGCTACGAAGAAGATTCCCGCGCCGACGTGGACATGAACTTCGTGATGACCGCGGGCCGCAAGCTGGTCGAAGTACAGGCCACGGCAGAACACCAGGTGTTCGATGAGGAACAACTGGGAAAGATGATTGGACTGGCCAGCCAGGGCGTGCAGGCGCTGATCGCCAAGCAGCAGGCGGTGCTGGGAACGCTGACCCTGCGCCAGTAGACTGTGCCCTGAAATCTTGAGTCAGGACAGGATTTCACGCAGATCCAAATGCTCTCCGTTACTGCTTAAATTGGTCCACCGATCGATTGAGCGCAGCGCGGCCCACCCTGCGCGATGCGCGAGGGTGGGGCACCCTCAATTACTGTTAAGCCTGATCATTTTCCGGAAGCAATCGGCGCGACCACGTACACGTATTCCAGCATTTCAGTCCCGGTGTTAGTAACGTTGTGCCGCGACCGGGGAGGAATGTAGACCAGCATGCGGGAAGAGATTGGCGCCGCTTCCCTCCCCTCGACCTCGGCCTTTCCTTGTCCTTGCAGAACCACCAGTGCTTCTTCTTGCTCTTGTGTTGAATGCTCGCCCACCGATTGGCCAGGCTTGAGCCGGACAAATCCGCCGCGCATTCCCGCCGTCTGCCGAACTCCTCGCAGCAGGGGACAATCGCTGCCCGAGCACTCGAGATGAAACCACAAGGGCTGATAAGACTGCTCGTGTGAGTGAATTGGCGTCGCAGCGAAAACCAGCACGGCCGCAGCGGCCAGGAGCCAGGATTTCATGGGACCTCCCCAGGATGTGATTTCCGTCAGCGCGAAGGTTGGGCTCTTTCCGCGAGAAAGTTGTCCTCACACTCTTTTGCGGCCGAGAGCAACTGAGTGAACTCAGGGGTGCTCCGCAGGGTCGCCAGCAGGGGATCTTTCTGAAGGGCGGTGTAGGCGCAGTAGCGTCCCGCGATGGCGCTCTTGAGCAGGCGCATGGCGATGTCCGGCTTGGCGCAGGCAGCCATGAGAGCGGCGTCCCAGTACCGGTTCTCGGGGTCGGGATCAGCGAAGAAGCCCGGGGTAGCGGCACGGACCTCTTTGTCCAGCTGGGCTGGTGACGATGGAGAGAGGCAGGCAACGATGGCTCCCCTGGCGGGATCGTCGGCCGATATTTTCTCCGCGCTGGCTCGCGCTTCTGGCCGTTTTCCCGCGCGTTCGTAATGGAGAGGCAAGTTTGTCGCAACCCAACCCGCCCCCAGGTCCAGCCGCAGAAAGTCCATCGCCCGTTCGGAGTTTCCCATTAGATCAAACACGAAAGAGCAGGATCGGAATTGATAGTTCCCGGGATCAAGTGACACAGCCGTGTCGCACTCCTGCGCGGCCTCCTGCAGCATTCCACCGTAGCGCAGGACATAACTCAGGGCAAAGTGGGCCATCGCATTCTCGGGATGGCGCGCCACCAGGGCTTTCGCGTCCTGATAGGCCTTGCCCAGTTCACCTCTTTCAACCCGGTTGGTGGTCAGCATGCCGGCCGCGTCACTGTAGTCGGGATCGAGGGCCAGGGCGCGCTCGTGGGCGGCAGTGGAACGCTGGAACATAGCCTCGCCGCCATTGGAGTAGTGGGAGTCATAGTAGTAGCGTTCTCCCAGGGCGCGCCACGCGGGCGCATAAGTGGAGTCGAGACCAACCGAGCGCTCCAGCATGGCAATGGCTTCCTTATTGGGAGCGGCATCATGGGGCAGCGAGACGCTGCGCAAGTACAGATCGTAGGCTTCTTCGTTTTTGGGATGCGTCCTGGCATCGGCTGCATTGTCGCTGGCGCCTAGTGCCGGAACCAGCCCCTGACGGACCCTCGCCGCGATCTGTCCCCGCATGGCAATCATGTCCACAGCCCCTACGCTGAGCGTGTCGCGCCACACTGAGCGGTTGTTCGCGACATCGACTGCCTCCAGAGTGATCTGCAGCTGGTCGCCTTCCTTCAGATAGTGACCCGTGACAATATTCGCCACCCGCATCTCGCGCCCCGCCTGTTCGAGGTCCAGGCTAGAAGTGTTGTACTTGCTGGTGGTGGCGAAAGGACGGATGGACAAAGAGTGCACGTAACTCAGCGCGGTAGCGATTTCGTCGGGCAAGGCCAGGCGCAGGAAATCGACTTCCTTGTCGGCACTCATGTTCTGAAAAGGAAGAACGGCGACTGTGGTGGGGTTGGCGGAACTGACCTTTGGCGAAGTGCGATGCTGGAGTTGCCAAAAAACTACAGCGCCGATCGCGACCGCAATCGCGGCAACCAGCGCCACGATTTTTCCGCTGATCTTCCGGTAAGACCGATCCTGGCTGGAGCCAGCCGCCGCTGAAACGTGCTGGGTAGCGTCGTGCCGTCCGGAACTCGAGGCTCCCGCCGCGGCCCTTGCTACTTCGCCACTAGTGGCGGCGGGCAATACTATCCGCCCGGTGTCAGTGTCACGCTTCAAACGCTTCAGATCGCTCGCCATCTCTGAGGCATGCTGATAGCGCAGGGAGCGATCCTTTTCCAATGCCTTGTCGATGATGTCTTCCAGCTTGGCCGGGACGTCGGGATTCAGGCGAACGGCGGGCGTCGGCCCTGAATCCAGGATGGCTTTGAAGATCAGAGCCGGAGTGTCGCCTCGAAAGGGCAAGGTACCGGTGGCCATCTCGTACAGAACGGCGCCGAAGGAGAACAGGTCGCTGCGGGCATCGAGTTCCTTGCCTTTCGCCTGTTCCGGTGACATGTAAGCCACCGTTCCCACCATCGTGCCCGGACTGGTCAGGTGCTGTTCGTCAATCGTGCCCGTCATGGTATTGGCCAACGCCACCTGGCTGGACGAACCAGCGCTGGGCGCAACCTTGGCCAGGCCAAAATCCAGTATTTTGGCGTGCCCACGTTTGGTCACGAAGATGTTTGCCGGCTTGATGTCGCGGTGGACGATGCCTTCGGAGTGCGCGGCGTCGAGGGCGTCGGCAATCTCAATGGCCAGCGAGAGCAGCGTGTCGTTCTCCAACGGCCGGCCGGCTACCATGTGCTTCAGAGTCAGACCGTCCAGGAACTCCATCGCAATAAAGCGCTTGCCCTCATGCTCGCCAATTTCGTAAATAGTGCAGATGTTGGGATGGTTCAGCGCGGAGGCGGCGCGGGCCTCACGGCGGAAGCGTTCCAGCGCTTGCGGGTCCTGGGCGACATCGTCAGGAAGGAACTTGAGCGCGACAAAACGCCCGAGCGAGGTGTCCTCGGCCTTGTACACCACCCCCATCCCACCACCACCCAGCTTTTCGATGACGCGGTAGTGGGAGATGGTCTGGCCGATCATGTTCTGACTGATCATTTCCAACTAATCATAGAGTCCGGCCAATGTTAGGTGGGAATGCAACGGCAGTCAATGAACGCCGGGGATAGGAGACAGAGCGCTCTGAAACTGCCCTTACTATCTATTGTGGTTGCCGATTCGCACACCACAAGAGCGCAAAAATGCGAGAGAGAGCACGTCGGCGGTAAGGGAGCGAGAGGAGTGCTGGCTCCTGGTTGTGAGTGTAATCGCCTGGATTCGTAAACTGAGAAAATCACCAACTCGGAATCACGAGCGATGCGCGTCCGTTGGAGTCTCAGGCGCCCCGCTGTTCGGTTTCCCGGCCCGCTACTACAATGTCCTCCATAGCATGAAACCCCCAACCCTGAATCGGCAGCAGAAGGTTTCCACCTCAGTGACTCCGGCCGGAGCGGCGGCCATGCTCTCGCCCCTGTCCGTTGGCATCGTCGCGGTCGCTTTGGTGGCAACTGTCGTTGCCGTTTACAGCCCCACATTAAATTTCAAATTTATTCTCGACGATCACCGTTATGTTGGCGATCCGCGGGTCCAGTCACCCGGCCATGTGTGGGAATACTTCACCACTTACGTATGGGCACAGTTCACCGGGGGCCCCTCGAGTTTCTACCGGCCTCTGTTCGCGTTGTGGATGAGGTTGAATTTCATCCTCAGTGGCGAGTCTCCCTGGGGATGGCACCTGCTCAGCGTCGTGAAACACGTGTCGGTGGCGGTTTTGCTCGGACTCCTGGCGTGGAAACTGTTGCGGGATCGGGTTGCCGCATTGCTTGCCGGCACCCTCTTTGCCCTGCATCCCGCCCAGACAGAATCGGTAGCATGGGTGAGCGTACCCGATCCGCTGATGTCCGTCGCCATCCTCGGCGCCGTGCTCCTCTACCTCCGGTACACCCAGCGCGAGTCCCCAAACGGCCAGACGCACACTACAAGGCCGCACCGAAAGTCCCGTATGCAGGTCCAAGGCCAATCCAAAGCGCGTCCTTCTGCGGTTTGGCTCTACGCCTCTGCGGTTGCCTGCCTGGCTGCATTGATGGCCAAGGAAACGGCGATAGTCTTGCCTGCCATCGTCTTCGCCGTGACCCTGATTACGCCGATCGACAACCGGACCAGGGAAGTTGCTCCGGCCAGACACGGCGTACGGGTTCGGGTGGTTTCTGCGTTGCGCGAGACTCTTCCATTCCTGGCCGCGACCCTGGTTTACCTCCTCTTGCGCCTCACCGCTCTGGGAGGCCAGATCAGCCCCCTGACTCAGCATTTGCCTTGGAGCACAGTCCTCCAGTCCTGTCCCGCAACTCTTTGGTTCTATGTGAAGGTGCTGCTTTGGCCTGTCCGCTCGCGCGGGTTCGCGGATCCCACCCTGGCCGACACGTTCTCGCTGCGCGGTGTCGTTTTGCCGGGATTGGCGGTGTGCTGCGCGGCGGCCGCCCTCGTTGGGGCATGCGTTTTGGCTTGGAGATGGGCCCGGCACAATCTCCCCGATCGGGAGGCGACCGGAGTCGAGCGCGCACTGCTGCTGGGTACCTTACTCCTGGTACTCCCGATCCTGTTGACGTTAAACCTGAACGCACTCAATCCCGGCGATTTCCTGCATGGCCGTTACACCTACCTCTCTTTGTGCGGACTGATGCTTCTTCTCGCCACCGGATGGCATCTGGCGAGGAAGGGGCGCATTGCTTTCCTCTCTGCGGCGGCTTTAGTGGCGGTGGTGTTCGGCGTGTTAACCGTGAAGCAGGAGGGCACATGGAGGGATGACATGACCGTCTTCACCGTCGCTCACCAAAACGCACCTAACAATGTCCCGGTGGCGCGAAATCTGACCAGGGCGAAGGTGCAGATTGCGCTTGGCCTCGATGAAGAAGACCGGTGCGATCAAGCTATGCCTATATTTGAACAAGCGATACAGCAGTTCCCCCAAGATTGGTATGCCTGGGCGGGTATGGGGGAATGTCTTGTGAAACTCAACAATCTACCGCGAGCCGAGCAGTCCCTCCGCCGCGCCTCCGAACTCTCGCATGAGCCCCGTATGATTGAGCAATGGCAGCAGGTCCGCGCGATGATGGGGCTGGCTCCCGCGCCGATGAAACAGGGGCCGCAGGGCATGCAACAGACAAGCCCTGACCCACGTTGAATACTCTAAGGTCTAAACTGTCCACGTCACTTCTCCGCTTTTTGGGGAATGGAAGGACTCGAACTCCACGAATCGCATCAAGTCGCGGTAGTCACTTCTTCAACCATCCTTGTAACTCCAGCCAATCGGCGAACCTGTCAATCCAATGATCCGTAGGGAGGTTCTGCTTGCGCATTCCGAAGCCGTGGCCACCCTTCGCGTACAGGTGCAGTTCTGCCGATTTATGAGCGTCCGCCCACCTCTCGTACAAGGCAACGCTTTCCGGCGCGAGTCCGAGCTGATCATCGGTCGCAGCCGCAACAAACATAGGCGGTGCGTCCACTGGAACGGGAGCATCTTTAGATATTTCCCCGCCCGCATAGATCGGGGCTATGAAGGCGGGCCGGCCTTCAGGCAAGTAATGAAAGGCAACTCCGGCTGTGACCCTCCACCAGCGGAGAATCCGATAATGCCAACACGGTCGGGGGAAACTCCCCATTCCGAGGCGTGCTGCCGCACGTAGGTGACTGCCGCTAACCCATCGGCGACGGCCAGGGGAACGACCTTCCCTACCGTCTCCTGAAATTTCTGCTTGTCGGCAAACAGCGCGGTAAATTCCTGTGTGGCGTCCTCGCCGGTGTGTGCGAGGCGGTACTTCAACACAAAGGCCGTCACGCCTCTCGCGGCCATGTACTTGGCGACATCGGTGCCCTCGCTGTTGATGGAGAGGGCCATAAAACCGCCGCCCGGGCAGATCACCAGAGCGGTGCCGTTTCTCAACTCTGGAGAAGGCTTGAAAACTGTCAGGCTTGGCTTGGTCACGTTGGTGACGACTTCAGTGTTCCAGATTTTCGAGAAGTACTCTTTCTCCGGATAGTTCTCCTGCGTCGAGCCCGGCGGCGTGGCGGGGTAGAGGGCAATGACATCCTGGGCGGCGGCCAGAGTCGCCAGGAACACTACTAAGAAAAGGGTTCGAATGAGGAATGTTTTCATGGCCGCGTAGTTTAGCAGAGAGTCGCGTCTGCGGGAGTGACCTCAGGCGGGTCTTAGTTCCATCGCACCGGTCCCCTGCGGGTTCCAGCGGGCGCCAAGTGTAGCGGCGATATCATGACAATAACGTGCAGGTGCCCTATTCGCTATAATTCGCTTTTCGTTGGAGCTCTCTCTCGACATGGAAATTACCATCCCGGTCGGGCGGGGAGAATTCCTCCTTTTCGCCCCCGTGACCCGAGGAGGTTTATATGTTTGCTCGCCACGTCGCCGTCAAATTGAGACCGGGCACGTTAGCCGAATTTACCCGGGTCATGGACAACGAAATCCTTCCCTGGCTCCGAAAGCAAAAAGGGTTCCTGGATGCGATCACGTTAGCTGTCCCGGGCGGCAGAGAAATCGTTTCGGTCAGCTTCTGGGATCAGGAGGAAAGTGCACAAGTTTACAATTCAATGGGTTATCCCGAGGTATTGGAGATCCTGAAAAAGATATTGGCGGGAACTCCCCAGGTTAGAACCTTCGATGTTGTCAGCTCGACCCTGCAAAAAGTTGACCTCCCAAAAGCCGTCTCCTCCCCCGGTCGGGGGCACCGGCATGGGGACAGCACAACAGCAGCGAATCGAGCCCATCGTGTGTGAGCTTTTGGGATGAGCGCAATCTCACACGCCCGTCACAGATAGCTTAGCCAAGCCCAGTCCCGATGCCGACGCCGGAGATCCATAAACCACCGACAAGGCAGATAAAGAATCGCCACGGCCAAAATCCACATGGCGTAAACGAAAGGCAGACCATGACCATACCCGAGCGGTTTCGGCGATGTGCCTGCGATGATGGAACCGTGCAGAGAGGCTGGTGAAAAGCTAACGCGACCAGGATAGCCATTGCATGAAGTAGATAGAGATGCAGGACATATTAAAACAGCGGCACCCGGCCGAAGACCAGCAAAATACGGCCCAGCCCGCGCTCCGCCTTGGCCCCATCCAGCAATCCAAGCACGATCAGGGACGGCCCGAGCGTCATCAGCAGGTAGTCGAGCGAAGGCGGGTACTTGAGCGTGTTGAAGAATGAGACCAGGGTCAACGAAAGCGTCGGCTGAACACTCCAGGGACCGGCGGAACGCGGGTATCCGAACGGGAGCCCGGCAATACCGTTTCCGTAGAGATTGAACCCACGGAGCACGAAGAACAGCGCCGTCGCGGAGATCCCAAGCGTGACCATCCATTTTCGGCGACCAGGCTGGAGCAGCAGGCTTCCAAAAGCAAAACCCGTGGCCATGACCCCGACCCACGGAATCAGGACGTACCCCACATAGAACGAAAAATGAGCGGTGAGGGGAATGCGGCCCGGGGTGTGAAGCATCATCCACAGCCAGTAGAACTTTCCCCACGAAGCTGGATTAATGCTGATCGAGCAGATTGTGGGTAGCGATCATGCCCAGGCCCAGCGCTGCGATCCAGCGCAGCGGGAGCCTTACGATCAGAGCCATTGCCACCATGCTCCAACCTAAAATCCAGATCACTCCCGCGTGCACCCATGGGACAAAACCCCACGCGAAGTCAACCACTGTGAACTCAAGAAGCACAAGCCATAAACCACGAGTGAGGAAGAACCGGGAAACCTGCTGGATTGACTTTCCACGGCTGGTGGCGAGGAATGCGCCGGTTCCGGCGAGGAAACAGAATACGGGTGCGCAGTAATGAGTGATAACCCGGGTAAAGAATAGCGCACCATAGGTGTGCGCCAAGTCCTCAGGAGCAAACTGCACAGAGGACATGAAATCCCGGGTGTGATCGAGCGCCATGATGACCATGACGAGTCCACGCAAGACATCCACGGAAACCAACCGTGGAACTTGCGCGGAGAGAAGAGAAGCCTTCGTGCGGACGGTGGTCACCGCAGGGGAAGCGGTGGCAGTCACCATACCCCGACTCTCCAGGGACAAGTCGATACTTCATTCATACGTTTTATCTTAACGGCTGAGACGAACTCGGAGGTTTGCGGGATGTAAACAAATTGCAAATAAACAATCCGAAGTTCTATTCAAGACTGGTCCGAAGAAAAAGCTTGGCTGGGTGGTAGAGCCTGTTTCAATCCATTGGATTCCGGCCATCCCCACTCTTGCCCTTGGCCGAAGCTGAGAACAGAGGCGCACCCCAGGTGCTGATGGCGAGCAGGGAGCCGAACAGGATTATGGCGTCGAAGCTGGAACGTCTCTCGCGGACGAAATAGACATCCTCAAGTTGAGCCACAAGGCGAATTCATCGAGGGTTAGGGCCGCGCCCAGTCCATACAACAGCGACATCAGACTACTGGCGAGGATGGATGAGGAATCGCTGCCATTGCCCACCTCACACAGCCAGCCGTAGCCCACCAATAATAGGATCAATATCCCGAAAACCAGGTGATGGATGTGGCGGCCTTCCATGATGATGTAGTGGAAGGGCGGAATGTGGTGCACGATGCAAAACACCATGCGACGCACCGTGGCAAAGGTCAGAAAGAAGCTGACGGACGCGATCAACAGCCGGCGCTGCGGACGATCGGCAATGCGCTCCCGCAAAAAAGCACCCACACGAGTGCGGCGAAGGACGAAGAGCAATGCGGCCATCGTCACCGCGAGAATGGGCAGGAGGACCCAATCAATGTGCAAGCGCATGGGTCATTAGACCTCGGCGGAGATGCGGACGGCAAACCAACAGGTCTGTCGCCCGGCGAGGCGTGATGCTGAACTTGTCCCATGCGATTGCCGGCGTATCACGTCGCAGTGCGCCGGGGCTGCGACATCGACCAAATCTGGCGAGGGCAGGGCGGTGGGGGGAACAGGTGTCAGGTGTCAGGTGTCAGGTGTCAGGTGTCAGGTGTCAGGTGTCAGGTGTCAGGTGTCAGTTCTCAGTTCTCAGTTCTCATTCTCTTCGGCGTTGCCTGGGCTAGGATGAGCCCGGGGGAGGACCGTGGCGAAATTAGGTTTATCAAATTTCTTCGTCCAGAGCCGGTTGCCGCCTCCATGATTGATTTACAATTGGGGCGATTGCACGCACTCGTCGGAGGAATTTATGAAACTTACGCCCGGAAAACTGGCCGGGCTCAAGAACGTTTCCAATGATCGCGGTGTTATCGCGGCGGCTGCCATGGACCAGCGCGGCTCGTTGCAGAAATCGCTGGCCAAGGAAAAGGGCGGCGATGTGACCGACGCCATGATGGAGGAATTCAAGTCGCTGGTGACCGAGGTGCTCACGCCGCACGCCAGCGCCATATTGCTGGATCCGGAGTGGGGGCTGCCGGCTTCCAAGCGGCGGGCGAAGAATGCGGGGTTGCTGCTGGCTTATGAGAAGACGGGATATGACAAGACCGGTCCCGGGCGTCTGGGCGACCTGCTCGATCACTGGTCGGCGCGCCGCCTGAAGGAAGCGGGCGCGGACTGCGTGAAGATCCTGCTCTACTACACGCCGTTCGATCCCAAAGACGTCAACGACAAGAAGCACGCCTGGGTGGAACGTATCGGCGACGAATGCCGCGCCAACGATATTCCGTTCTTCCTGGAATTCGTCGGTTACGAAGAAGGCGCGGACGAAAAGGGTCTGGACTACGCCAAGAAGAAGCCCAAGATTGTTGACCGACAGCATGAGGGAGTTCAGCAAGGACCGTTATGGCGTGGATGTGCTGAAAGTCGAAGTGCCGATCAACATGAAATATGTGGATGGCACTAAGGCGTTTGGCGGGCAGAAAGCCTACAGCAAGATGGAGGCTATGGGGCTTTTCCTGGAGGCGGCGACGACCGCCACCAAGCCGTTCATCTATCTTTCAGCGGGCGTGAGCAACGCCGAGTTCACCGAAGCGTTGGAACTGGCGGCGGAGTCCGGCGTCAAGTTCAACGGCGTGTTGTGCGGCCGTGCCACGTGGAAGGAAGGCATCCCGGTTTATGCCAAGCAGGGTGCCGCCGCCTTCCGCGAATGGCTGGAGTCTGAAGGGGTAAAGAACATCAACAACGTGAACGACCGGTTGAAGGCCGCGACCCCGTGGTATTCGATTTACGGGGTCGAGGCGGCGTTAGTGGGTGCGTAGTACCTAACCGAGAGTCAAAAGGCGTGGCGCTTGCGGCACGCCCTTTTTTCTGAATCCATCCCTGCCTTTTCGGCACCTACACCATGGGTGCTTCATGGCCTGAACGCTGTTCAGGATGACAAGCCATTGGGGGATGTTGTGAATCAGAGCGCACCTACCGCGTTGATCACCGGCGCCTCCGGCGGCATCGGATACGAACTGGCCAAGCTCTTCGCCAAAGACCATCACAACCTGGTTCTGGTGGCCCGCAATGGATCCCGGCTGGAACAATTTGGGGATGAACTGCAGCGCCAGTTTGGTAACACGGTCTGGACGGTCGCGCTCGATCTGAGTGCTCCGGCTGCTCCCCAGTCGCTGTTCGAGGAGTTGCGGCGCGAAGGGGTTGAGGTCCACATTCTGGTTAACAACGCCGGCTACGGCAGGTTCGGAGAATTCGCCGAGGTCGCGTTGGAAGAGAGTGTCGGCCAGATCCAGCTCAACGTCTCGGCGCTCACCTGTCTCACCAGGCTTTTTCTCGGGCCCATGCTGGAGCGGGGCTCGGGCAAGATCATGAATGTAGCGTCCACCGCGGGCTTTCAGCCGGGTCCCCTGATGGCGGTGTACTACGCCACCAAGGCGTATGTGATTTCCTTTTCCGAGGCGCTGGCTAATGAATTGGCTGGCAAAGGTATTACTGTGACCTGCCTTTGTCCGGGAGCAACCGAGACCTCATTCGCTGGCCGAGCCGGCAATGACCAGTCACGCTTGTTCAAGAAGCTTCGCCCCATGGATGCGAAGACGGTCGCGCGCGCGGGCTATCAAGGATTGCTCAAAGGCAAAACCATGGTGATTCCAGGATTCCGCAACTGGCTGGTGGTCGAATCGCTGCGGATCTCGCCCCGGAAAGTGGTGACGGCGGTTTCGCGCTGGGTGTCGGAAAAAGCGGAGTGACGACGGCCAATCGCGTGCCTTTTGGTGTCGCGGAAAAAGTTGCGGCATAAAAGCTCTTACGCCCAACCTCTCGACCGTATAAAATCCTTGGCTCGCGCGTCCTCAAAAACCATGAGAATTTTCAGGTCTTCCCTGCTCCTGCTGCTGTCTGCATCCCTGGCAGCACAAACTGTTACTCCCCGGGCCCGCGCCATTCACCACTCCGCCATCGTCGTGGATACCCATGCCGACACCCCGCAGCGCTTTCTCTACGGGAACTTCGATATCGGCAATTCCGACCCCAAGGACATCGGTCACATCAGTCTCGACAAAGCCCGCGCCGGCAATCTGGGCGCGGAATTTTTTTCCATCTGGGCCGATCCCGAAACCACCAGCGGACATTTCGCCAAGTCCACGTTCGACATGATCGATTCGGTTTACCAGCAGGCGGCCCGCCATCCCGACCGCATGATGATGGCCTTCTCGGTAGCCGACATTGAACGCGCCCATAAACAGAAAAAGCTGGCCGCGCTGATGGGAATCGAAGGCGGCCACTCCATCGAAAACGACATCCACCTGCTGCGCGACTACTACCGCCTGGGCGTACGCTACATGACCCTGAGCTGGTCGAACAGCAATGAGTGGGCCGACTCCTCCGGCGACATCGACGATCCCAAGATCCAGCATCACAACGGCCTTACCGATTTTGGCAAACAAGTGGTTCTCGAGATGAACCGCATGGGCATGATGGTCGACATCTCCCACGTCGCCGACAAGACATTCTTTGACGCCATCGCTGCCAGCCGGGCACCGGTGATCGCGTCCCACTCTTCCGCCCGCGCTTTGACCAACCATCCCCGCAACATGACCGATGACATGCTGCGTGCCGTGGCGAAAAACGGTGGCGTAGTACAGACCAACTTCTATTCCGCCTTCATCGACGACAATTACCGCAAGGCCGTTGAGGCCCAGAAGAAAGACGCCGAGGCCGCTGTGGACGCGCGGGTTGCGGAGTTAAAAGCGGGACGCAAACCTGTCACCTTTCTGGACAAGGACCAGATCGAGCGCGAATGGGCCGCCAAAATTCCCCGCCCGCCGCTCAAGAGCTTGATCGATCACATCGACCACATGGCTAAAGTCGCCGGAGTCGATCACGTCGGCCTGGGTTCAGACTTCGACGGCGTAAGCGGCGCCATGCCCGAGGGCATCGACTCCGCCGCCGACCTGCCCAAGATCACCCAGGCCCTGCTAGATCGGGGTTACAGTAAAAAAGACATCCACAAGATTCTCGGAGGAAATCTGCTGCGCGTCTTCGGCAATGTAGAACGAGTCAGCCGCGAGATGCAGGCCGAGGCCGCTCAGACCTCGACCAGTAAATAGCATTTGGGGAACTCTAGGATAGAATCGTATTTCGCAGTCACCACAAACCACGTAGGGACGGGTGCCCTCACCCGTCCGGCCGGGCAAGGCCCGGCGCTCAGGAGCGTCCATGAGAAAGTGTTTCTCAATTTGTTTGCTGATTGCGGCAGCGTGTTCGGCAGGATGGTCACAGACCACGCCCGCGCCCAAGGCCGCGCCCGCGAAGAAGCCAGCCGTCGCTGCTGCCGCGAACCCTGCGGCCGCCGCACCGGCCCGGCCCACCGCCATCATTGAGACCACCGCGGGCAAGCTGACTTGCACCCTGTTCCCCGACGTAGCCCCGATCGGAGTCGCCAACTTCATCGGCTTGGCCCAGGGCACCAAGGATTGGACGAATCCCATCTCCCACGCCAAGAAACACGGCGTCCCGCTCTATGACGGCACCATCTTCCATCGCGTGATTCCCGACTTCATGATTCAGGGTGGCGATCCGGCCGGCAGCGGCAGCGGAGACGTTGGCTTCGTATTTAAGAACGAGACCTCACCGACCCTGAAGTTCGACCGCCCCGGACGCCTGGCTTACGCCAACGCCGGTCCCGGCACCAATGGCTCCCAGTTCTTCATCACCGAGGTCCCCTACCCCAGCCTGAACGGTGGGTACACCCTCTTCGGTCAATGCGACGAACCCAGCGTCGCGCTGGTGAAGCAGATTGCGCGCATGGGTCGCGATGCCAACGACCGTCCCTACCGACCGGTCAAGATCATTCACATAGTCATCACAAAGGGCGGCGCTGCTCCAGCGGCGAAACCTGTCGCAGCCAAGCCTGCAGTCAAGAAACCGGCCGCACCCGCAACCGCTCCAAAGTAGCGCCGGCGTCTCGCCGGCTGTCGCGAGGGCATCTTGCCCTCGCAGTTCTGAATTGAAAGGACCCCATGCCCCGTCAACCCGGTACCTACGCCGTCATCGATACCAGTGAAGGCACTATCGTCTGCCGTCTCTTCGAGAAGGAAGCGCCCAAAACCGTCGCCAACTTCACCGAACTCGTTGAAGGCAAGCGGGAGTGGACCCACCCGGTCAGCCGCAAGAAGAGTAAAGACCGGCTCTACGACGGCACCATCTTCCACCGCGTGATCCCTGACTTCATGATCCAGGGCGGAGACCCTGCGGGCACTGGATTCGGCGGACCCGGCTACCAGTTCGAAGACGAAACCAAGGGCTCGCCACACAAGTTCGACAAGCCCGGCAAGCTGGCCATGGCCAACTCCGGTCCCAACACCAACGGCTCGCAGTTCTTCATCACCGTTGCGCCCACGGGATGGCTCACCGGTAAACACACAATTTTTGGAGAAGTAGTCGAGGGCTACCAGGTGGCAGAAAAAATCGTCGCCACCCCGCGCAACCGCCAGGACAAGCCGCTGAAGGATGCGGTGGTGAAGTCAGTGGTGATTGAGAGGGTGTAATTGCAGTTCGCAATCACCGATTCGCTAAGATGGGAACATCGGCAGAATCGATGATGCGTTCGTCGGAGGTTACCAGGGTCAATCCGAATACCTTGGCAGTGGCTACCAGAAAATGATCTCCGGGATCGCCGTGCGTGAGATTTAGCTTGGGAATCTCCAATGCCACGTCGATTGTCAGGGTCGCTTCATTCAGCGGCCGGATTTCGAGTGCTCTTCTGGTCCAGGTCTCAACATCCATTCCCTCCAGCTCAATTCTCCTTTTGCGGTATAGAAACTGCACCTCCCAGACGCTGATCGGAGAAAGCCAGAGTTGATTTTCCGTGTTCGTCAGTTCCCTTACCACACGAGATGTAAGGCGCCTGCGCTCGCCGACACTCCAAATCCATATGTGGGTATCCAGCAGCAAATTCATTAGGGCGATGCTTCCCAATCGTCTTCACTGCTTATCGGACCAACGATGTCGCCGACAATCCGGATTGTCCCCTCCATACAACCCAACCAGTTTTTGGGACTCTTTTTAGGAGTGGGAGGCACTATTTCCGCCACGGGCTGGCCAAAGCGCGTGATCCGGATCGGTTTTCGCGTCTTGCGCACCTGCTCCAGCATGCCGAGGCACTTAGCTTTGAACTCGGATATGGCCACTTCTTTCATCTAAACCCCGTCGACCTACTTATACCATGGTCAACGACCATGGTCAATCTGGCATTAATAATGCACAGAGATTCGCGCCTGTTCTGGTCGCGCGTCCAGGTCTAGAGTAACCTTTACTTTGTGGGCGGTTCTTCTTCTTCCCAGGCTCTCAAAACGCCTTGATTTCCAATAGGGGGTCCGGTAGCGTGGCGGATGTCGACTTCGACGTACATCTCGCCCAACAAGCCGTCGCGCCTCAACGAGACAACTGAATCGGCGGGAATTGTTAACTCGTAGGGGGTTTGAATGAGGAGGACAACCTCGGCTGCACGTTCCTTCAATTCCGGGCGAACATGCACGTCTGCCACACGGCCTAGGTCAACTCCGGCCACTCGGACGAGCGCTCCCACTCTCAGGCCGCGAGCGTCGCCGAAGTATGTCTTGACCTGCAATTGATGCTGAGAGTGTTTCGCGAATGTGAGAAAAACTACTGCGAGGCCGAAAACGATCATTGCTACCAGGATGATTTTGCGCATCCTTCACTTCGCTTCACAACTAGATCTCCCGCGAATCGTTCGCAAGATCGGCCAGGACAAGTGACAGCTTAAACCCCAATCACTGCCACCAACTCCTTCACCGCAGCGGCGCTCTTATCCAGCGCGGCTTTCTCTTCGGGAGTGAGCTTGATCTCAATGATCTGCTCCAGACCCTTCGCGCCCAGCTTGCAAGGCACACCGACGTAGAGTCCGTTGATCCCATATTCGCCTTCGAGGTAAGCAGCGCAAGGCAGAATCTTTTTCTTGTCTTTGAGTATGGCTTCCACCATCTCAGTGGTGGCCGCCGACGGAGCGTAGTAAGCCGACCCCGTCTTCAGATACTTCACAATTTCCGCCCCGCCGTCACGGGTGCGCTGCACCAACCGCTCCACCGTCGCCGCATCCATCAGTTCGGTAATCGGAATGCCGGCCACGGTGGAATATCGCGGCAACGGGACCATGGTGTCGCCGTGCCCGCCCAGCACAAACGCAGTAACGTTCTCCACGCTGACTTTCAATTCCTGCGCGATAAACGTCCGGAAGCGCGCCGAGTCCAGTACGCCTGCCATCCCGATCACCCGCTCCCGCGGAAACCCGCTCATCTTGTAAGCCGCCTGCGCCATGGCATCCAGGGGATTCGAGACGATAATCAGAATGCAGTTGGGTGAGTACTGCACCACCTTGCCCACAACATCTTTCATGATCTTGTGGTTGGTGTTGAGCAGATCGTCGCGGCTCATCCCCGGCTTGCGCGGGATGCCGGCGGTGACCACCACAACGTCGGAGTTCGCAGTATCGGCGTAATCCTGCGTGCCCAGCACGTACGAATCACGCTTCTCGATCGGCATGGCTTCGAGCAAGTCCAGCCCCTTGCCCTGCGGCACACCTTCGATGATGTCGATCAAAACCACATCCGCAAGTTCCTTGGCGGCGATCCAGTGGGCCGCCGTAGCGCCTACATTGCCAGAACCAACAATTGTCACTTTCTTTCGCATGAATTCCCTTTCGAGCCACGGATTTCACAGATTTACACGGATTCAACTTTCCTGGTTTATCCGTGTTCATCGATGAGATCCGTGGCAGGTATTTCAGATTGCAGCCAGCACACCCGCGCCCATGTTCTCAATGATGTAATTCGCGAACTCGCTGGTCTTGACCTTGGTGGCGCCTTCCATGAGCCGCTCAAAGTCGTAGGTAACTTTTTTCTGCTCGATAGTGCGCTCCAGTCCTTGTTCCAACAGGTCGGCCGCTTCATTCCAGCCCAGGAAGCGCAGCATCATCACTCCGGAAAGAATCACCGACCCCGGATTGATCACATCCTTGTCTGCATACTTGGGCGCGGTCCCGTGGGTGGCCTCGAAACAGGCGAAGCCGTCGCCGATATTGGCGCCGGGCGCGATACCCAGCCCGCCTACCTGTGCCGCGCACGCATCAGAAATGTAATCGCCGTTCAGATTGGGAGTAGCCAACACGGAATACTCGTCTGCCCGGGTCACGACCTGCTGGAAGATAGAATCGGCAATGCGGTCGTTGATCATGAGTTTCTTTTTCCACGCGCCTTTGCCATGCGTGGCGTAAATCGAATCCAGGACCTTCTTCACTTCCTTGTAAACCGACTGCCGGAAGTCTTCGGTAGCAAACTCCATTCCGGGCTCGATCAGAGCGGCATTCTGCTCGATCGAAAGGTTCGGGTCCTTATCTTTGTTGTCGAGAATCCAGCTCTCGCGCTCGGTCACGACTTTGTCACGGAATTCTTCCGTCGCCAGTTCATAACCCCATTTGCGGAATGCTCCCTCGGTAAACTTCTGGATATTTCCCTTGTGCACCAGAGTCACACTTTTTCGTCCGCTCTGCAACGCGAACTTGATCGCCATGCGAACCAGTCGCTTGGTCCCAGTGATCGAAATAGGCTTGATACCCACACCCGAATCGAGACGCACCTGCTTCTTGCCGCCCTTCAACATGTCCTGGTTGAGGAACTCGATCAGGCGCGCCGCCTCCGGTGTGCCCTGCTCCCACTCGATGCCGGCGTAAACGTCTTCCGTATTTTCGCGGTAGATGACCACATCCATGCGTTCGGGATGCTTCACCGGCGAGGGCACGCCCTTGTAATACTTCACCGGGCGCACGCAGCAATACAGATCGAGAATCTGCCGCAGGGCCACGTTCAACGACCGGATGCCACCCCCCACGGGCGTAGTCAGCGGCCCCTTGATGGCCACGCGGAACTCACGGATGGCAGCGACGCTGTCCTCGGGCAGCCAGGTACTAAACTTCGACATCGCCTTCTCGCCGGCAAACACTTCATACCAGGCGATGCGCCTCTTGCCCTTGTAGGCCTTCTCCACCGCCGCATCGAACACCCGCACTGACGCCTTCCATATGTCGCGCCCCGTGCCGTCGCCTTCGATGAAAGGCACAATCGGATTATCGGGGACCTGGTAAGTCCCGTTGCTGTAGGTAATCCGGGCGCCATTCGCCGGCACCGGCACACCGTTATAGGAAGCCGCCATTAAACCCTCCGCGCTTGATGGTCAACGATTGATAGTCGAAACCAGCAATTATAGAGGTTAGCCGCCGGATCGCGACAGTCCACGAACCACGCGGACACCGCTGGTTACGTAGGGGCAGGTGTCCCACCTGCCCAGCCGAGCAAAGGTCGGCAAGGAATTACCGCTACAATGCCCGAATGTCCCGTGATTTCTTCCGTGGCCAGAATTCGTTCCGGGCAATCCTTTTCGCAATCTACTTCCTGGCCGCCGCATCTGCCGAAGCGCAGCAACCCCAACCGCAAAACCAAAGCCCCGCCCCCGCGCCCACCCGAGTTCCCGACGCCCCCTCTCACACTCCTCCCCATGCCTTCTGGGACCGGACCAACATCCTCCTGTTCTCCGGCGTCGCCGTCTTCCGCGGCCTCGACTATGCTTCCACCCGCAACTTTCAGGCGCGCGGCCGCGAAGAAGTCCTCATCCCCGACGATATCGTCAATAACTCCGCCGCATTTGCCAGCCTGGAAGCGGCAGGAACGCTCACCTCCGTCGGTCTCTCCTACTGGATGCACCGCGCCAACCATCACAAGATCGAACGCTGGATCTCGATCGTTCACATCGGTGTCACCGGCTTCGGAGTGGTAAGAAACTACTCGCTGAAATCCAAGCACTAGGGTTGGTCTTTGGTCTTTGGTCTTTGGTCTTTGGTCTTTGGTCTTTGGTCTTTGGTCTTTGGTCTTTGGTCTTTGGTCTTTGGTCTTTGGTCCTTGGTCGTTGGTCCTTGGTCGCTTGGTCCTTGGTCGTTGGCCGGTCATAATTCCGAGCGATCATTCCACAACGGCTGATGCCTCGCGACCGGGGAGTGGCAGACTACTAAAAACCAACGGGGCGAGCATATACTGGGCTTAAGCTTTCTGGTCCGTAGGTGACCTCATGACCCAGTTCATTCCCCTCCGAGCATTCTGCGTGGTTGCGCTCTTCCTGGTGGCATCGCTCAATCTGGCGGCGGAATCCAATTCTGACCGCTTCCAGTTCAATCACGACATTCGCATTCAGTCGGGCGAAAGAGTCGGCGACGTGACCTGCATCCACTGCTCCATTTACATCCGAGGCCAGTCATCTGGCGACGTCACCGCCATCGCCGGAAGCATATTTGCGGAGTCAGGGGCCTCGATCGCGGGGGACCTCACCGCAATCGGCGGCAACGTCCGCGTCGAGAGTGGCGCCCAGGTGGCCGGCGATCTGACGGCAATTGGCGGGACCCTGCATCGCGACCCGCAGGCCAGTGTGGCCGGTGATGTCACGACCATCGGAGGAGGAGGTGCCTGGATTCTACTGATCTTCCTGCTGCCCTTCCTATTCCTCGGCGGCATCATCGCGCTGATCATCTGGCTGATCCAACGCAGCCGCCGCCCCGCCCCCGTCCCCGCCTACACTCTGCGCCGGAGTTGATAGCCACGGGTGATCGCGGGCTACTCGCCCGCGCTTGTTTGTGGCATCGGAGACTCGGGGGGAGAGATTGGTGAACACGCCGAGGGCGAGACGCCCTCGGGACAGCCGGCAAGATGCCGGCGCTACGTAAACCTGCACTCCGCTTACTCCTCAAACACGCGCCGGTAAATCGCCCGCACTTTGGCAAAGGTCCGATCCAGCTCGCTCTCCAGTCCGTCGGGAAATTCGCGCTCCAGAATTTGCCCCGTCAGCCTCTCGGTGACCCTGCGGCCGTGCTCGGTTGCAGGCAGCCACTTGCCCGCTCGCCCGACGACTAGCCGCGCCACGTGTTCCACCGTGCGCACCAATTCCGCGGCATGGTCGAGCACCCCCGCATCGGACTTATCCAGCACGCCTGAATCCACACAGCGCCACAGCCGGTCACGCAAGCTTCCCTGCTTGTCTGCCACGCCGCGCTTCACCAGCAGAAAGCTGGTAATGAAGTCAATGTCGTAGATCGCACCCGGAGAATACTTGAAGCTCTTGTCGGGCCCTTCTGCACTTTCCAGTTTCGCCCTCATTTCTCGTACCGCCTGCGCGAACTCGGCATCGGCCGCAAATCTCTCGAATAGTATCTTCAGCGTCGCGGTGGCGCGTTCGCCCTGGGTTTGAGATCCCGCCAGAAAGCGCAGCTTGGTGTACATCAGAGCTTCCCAGGCCTGCGCCTCGTGCTCGAAATACGCCGCCAACTGTGCCGGAGTGGAAAGCAGTTCGCCTTCGCCGCCCCGCGGCCGCAAGCGCGCGTCCACCGGAAACACCGTTCCGTCCCGGGTGTAGGCCGCGAGCGCGTGCATCATTTGTTCCGCAGACTTGTTCAGGGCAATGCGGTCGCCGCCTTCCCCGCACACAAACAAGACATCGGCATCCGACAGCAGATCAAATTCTCCGCTTCCCAGCCTGCCCACCGCCATGACGGCCAACCCCTCAGTATCGGCCAGGCGAACCGCCGTCGCCATCACGTCTTCCGCAGCCGCCGTGGTGGCTTCGAAGGATTCGTACACATCGCGCAACTCGATAACGTCCCGCGCCCCGACCACGAACGCCCGGTGTCTGAAGTGCTGTCGCAGCATGGCCAGCTTCTCCGCGTAGGGGGCCGGTGAATCGGCGAGATAAGCAAACACGGGATCGCGGGCGGTTTCGGTCAGCCCCAGAGACTTTTCGAACAAATACCTTCCGCCGGCTTGTCCTGGGACTTCCTCCAACTCCGCCAGCGTGACAATTTCCTCGGGATGGCGAATCAGTATCTCCGTCAGATAGTCGCTGGTTTCAAACAGGACCAGGGCGCGACGCACTCCCTCCTGATGTTGCAGCACGGTCGCATAACGTTGCGAACTGCCGAACGCCGACCCCAGAAACCGGTAAAGGTTCTTACGTGCCTGCGGGTTCAGGTCACTGCGACCCACAGTTTCATACAGGGACGGGGAGTCGATCGCCAGCCGTTCAAGAATCTGCTGGCTGGACGGGTCCGCCGTCGTCGGTTCGAGCGCGCTCAGCAATTTGAATTCGGCGCCGGGCAATTGCTGCCGGCCGCGAGTCTGCTGCTGATAGATGATGCGCTGATAAATTTCGGCCACCGTCGCCATCCGTCGCTGCACCACTGACGTCAAGTCGCCCGACCTGTGCTCCCCCGGCGCATAACCTTCCATGGCGCGCTGCAGCACGCGGCGATCGGCCTCAGACGCCGGTAAACGGTGGATCTGCTGTCCCTCGCGCAGTTGCAGCCGGTGCTCCAGGTGGCGCAGGAATTCATAGGCGCTGGTCAGATCATGAAATTCCTTGCCGCTGATGTGGCCCTTGTCATGCAATTTGTGCAACGAGAACAGGGTCCCGCCCGATCGCAGCCAGGGTTCGGCGCCGCCGTACACGCGCTGCAGGCACTGCACCAGAAATTCAATATCGCGGATGCCCCCGCGATCGACTTTCACATCAATATTCTGTTCTGGCTGCCCCAGAGTCTTTCCCAACTGGCGCCGCTTCCGCATCTTCTCGCGCGCCACCAGCGCGGTCTTGATGGCGGCAAAATTCACTTGCTCGGTATAAACGTATGGCTGTACCGCCCGAATAAAGTCGCGGGCCAGGCCGGTGTCTCCGGCCGACTGCCGAACTTTGATCAGGGCCTGACGCTCCCAGTCGTGCGCGGTTTCGGCGTAATAAGTCAGCGCCTGCGACAACCGGATAGCTAACTCGCCTTCCCCACCCTGCGGCCGCAGGCGCAGGTCGATGCGGAATACCGGCCCGTCCCCTGTGATCCGCGACAAGATGTCGGTCGTATGCTGGGCCAGGCGGATAAAGTATTCGCGATTGGAAACCGGCGTCCGGGGCGGCTCCTCGCCATCGCCGTAGATGTACATCAGGTCCACGTCCGAGCTGTAGTTCAGCTCGTTGCCTCCCAGTTTGCCCAGGGCGAGGATGGCAAACGGCGTGTCCACCCGCCTGCCCAGGGTATCGAGGTGTTGCGGCGTTCCGTAGCGCCGTTGCAGTTTACTGTCTGCCTCGCGCAGGGCCTCTTCGATCAGCACATCGGCCAGGGCCGAGATTTCCGCCGTAGTCTCAGCCAGGGGCGCGATCTTCAGAACATCGCGCAGCATGATGCGGACATACTCGCGCCGCTTGAAGCGCGCCAGGGTCAGCGCAACATCGTTGTCCAGCGAACGCGTCCGGAAGCGCGCCAGGCTCTCGTGAAATTCTTCCTGGGAAAAGCTGCGATCAAGATTTCTCTCCCGCAGAAAAGACGGCAGCAGGTCGGCATTCTGGACCAGCCTCTCGCCCAGAAACCGGCTGTGACCGAAAACCACAATGGCGTAGTGGGCAAGAAAATTGTGCTGCTCCAGCAGGCGCACAGTTTCGGCCGACTCGCATAACCGCTCAAACAGAAGCAGCGCGCCATCCGGATCAGGAGCCTCCGCCAGCAACCCGCGCAAGGTAGAAGCCAGCCCCGGCGAGAGCCGTGCGCAAATGCGCTCCAGGCTTAGTTGGGCGGCGTCAGAATTGCGAAACAGAATGGGTTCACCAATGCGCGCGTAGGGGCGGGTGCCCTCACCCGCCCGGCCGGGCAGAGCCCGGCTGTTCTCGCCCGGAGCGCCAACTCCGGTCAGTTCATTTGTCAGTTTCGATGGAGGCAAGACACTCGGCTCGGATTTTCAGCATACCCTCAATACCGCCTCGTCCCGAAATATTTCCGCACCCCGATGGTGTTGTAGCGGCCCCAGGGCCCGTTGGGCCCAAGGTCCGCCCCACCCAGGTTCCGGTCCCGCGCCCCAAACCGGGTAAACAGAAAATGCTGTGTCACCCGCACTTCGAAACCCTTGCCCAGGTACAGTCCCCCACCCCACGAATTCTCCAGTCCGATCGCAGCCATCGACCAGGTGTAGAGCGTCTGCGGAAGGTTCTTGCCGAACAGGAAGCGTGGCTCTCCAAACAGGAAGAACCTGCGGAACTGCCCTCTGCCAAACGGATGCGCTTCCACATATCCAGAGATCATGTAGCGCGCGAAGGCGTTGCACGGATCGTCCACTCCTCCCGAAATTCCGGCGTCCGCCCGGCAGATGTTCGGATCAATTTCGTTGTGCGGAAGCGCCAGGTCAAACTGTCCATATCCCCAGAAGGTGTCGCGGGGCAGGAACATCCGCTCCGAGCTGTCATGTTTGACAGCCGGTTGCGCCGGCTCCACTTGTGCAGAAAGTATGCCTGACAGCGTCAGACATAGAAACATCCACAGCAGCGCCTGCTTCATGAGGCCTCCGCAAGAAATTTTGCTGCAGTGACAGGGAATCAGCCGCCCACCGGGGCGCCACATTGTAACCCGTTGCGCTTCGCAGTCCCCTCCGGTATTCTCGTCCCAATCAAGACTGGACGTTCAGCAGCGCCAAGGAGACGGTCATGAAGGCCGTGTGCAACCGAAGTGTCCACGCATCTCTTGTCCTCGGAGTGGTGATTCTTATGGCTGGATCCGCCCTCGCTGCTAACATCTACGACTTCACCCTGCCTTCAATCGATGGCAAGCCCATGCCGCTGGCGGATTTTAAAGGCAAGGTAGTTCTGGTAGTCAACGTCGCCAGCCGCTGCGGCTTCACACCGCAATACAGCGCGCTGGAGTCTTTGTATGAGAAGTACAAGGACCAGGGCTTCGTGATTGTCGGCTTCCCGGCCAACAATTTCGGCGGTCAGGAGCCCGGAACGAACGAAGAAATCAAGACTTTTTGTTCCCGAAAGTACAACGTGACATTTCCCATGTATAGCAAAGTGTCGGTTAAGGGTGATGACCAGACTCCGCTCTACCAGTACCTCACCAAACAGACCGGCCCGTCGATCGCCGGCGACATCAAGTGGAACTTCACGAAGTTTCTGGTTGACCGCAACGGCAACGTGGTGCAACGCTTCGAATCGGCGGTAACTCCGGATTCGACAGAAGTGGTCTCCGCGGTCGAAACGCAGTTGAGCCAGAAGTAGGCGCCCCATTCGACCGCCGGCAACCGAATTCCATGGCTCTGCGTCAAGCTTGTTCTACGGAAATTCATATCAAATTTTTCCATTCCTCCAACAACTAGAATCAATCGTTGGACTAAGTCCCAATATAACTTGAGGATACGTTTGGCCCGCGTATTGCTATCAGTCACAGCACCGGGGGGTGGACAATGCCACAGGAGGTCTCTATCTCCTACCAAGCAGTCAAGAGCAAGGTCTACAAGCTGGTTGACGCCATGGTCGAAGGGGACAAAAACACCGTCGAGGTGCAGGAGTCCATTCGACGCTGGTGGAAGCTCATTCATCCTTCCGATCGTGCGGTAGCCCAGAAATATCTCCTCATGGTGCTGGAGAAGTCGAACTCAACCTTGGGAGCCATCATCCTCGGCCTGCCCGAGGTCAAGGAAGTGAAGCCGGTCCGCGACCTGGACATGGAAAGATTCGCCGCGCGCTCCGATCGAACTGCGGTCAGCAGCCCGGTTTAAAACCCTCTATTGGATAAAAAGGCCCGGCACCGAGCCGGGCCTTTGCTTTTGGTAGCTGGGTTTCGTAGCGCTGGCGTCCCCGCCGGCTGTCCCGAGGGCGTCCCGCCCTCGGCCAGCGAATTATGCAACCAATTCAGGCTGGGGAGGTTGCTCTGCGTGGGTCGGACACTCCTGTCCGACGCTGTTGACTTTGACTTCTCTTAAACCAACGTCAAAGCCAAAGGCGTCGGACAAGAGTGTCCGACCCACACAACACTAAAGCCACACACTACTAGACTCCACACATCGCTAAATGTCGTAGTACAGGGCAAACTCATAGGGGTGCGGCCGCAATCTCACCGCATCCACTTCCTTGGTTCGCTTGTACTCCACGTACGTGCTCAGCAGTTCCTCGGTAAATACGTCGCCCTTGAGCAAAAATGCGTGGTCGCGCTCCAGAGCGTCCAGCGCATCTTCGAGGGAACCCGGCATGGACGGAACCTTGGCCAACTCCTCCGGCCCCAGGTCATATATGTCTTTGTCCAGCGGCTGGCCCGGATCCATCTTGTTTTCGATTCCGTCCAAGCCCGCCATCATCATGGCGGCAAACGCCATGTAGGGATTGCAGCTCGGGTCCGGCGGACGGAACTCTACCCGTTTGGCCTTCGGTGAAGCGGAATACATCGGGATGCGGCATGCCGCCGAGCGGTTTCGCCGCGAGTAGGCCAGATTCACGGGCGCTTCGAATCCCGGCACCAGCCGCTTGTATGAGTTGGTGGTGGGCGCGATGATCGCCGCCAGCGCCGGTCCGTGCTTGATCAGTCCTCCGATATACCACAGGGCCATCTGCGATATGCCTGCATAGCCGTCGCCGGCAAACAGCGGCTTGCCGCCCTTCCACAGCGACTGATGCGTGTGCATGCCGCTGCCATTGTCTCCGTAGATCGGCTTGGGCATGAACGTCACCGTCTTGCCATACTGGTTGGCCACATTCTTCACGATGTACTTGTAGAGCATCATGTGGTCGGCCGAGCGCACCAGCGAATCGAATTTCAGGTCGATTTCGGTCTGTCCTCCGGTCGCGACTTCGTGATGGTGGCACTCCACCTCCAAATCGCAGTTCTGCATGGTCATCACCATCTCGCTGCGCAGATCCTGATAGTGGTCCGTGGGGGGCACCGGAAAATAGCCTTCCTTATAGCGCGGGCGGTATCCCTGGTTGTTCTCCTCCCGTCCCGAATTCCATCGCCCTTCTTCCGCATCGATGAAGTAGAAGCCGTGTTGCTCGCGCTGGTCAAAGCGCACGTTGTCGAAGATGAAGAACTCGGCCTCGGCCCCGAAATAGGCGGTGTCCGCCAAGCCGGTTGAACCCAGATACATTTCCGCTTTCTTCGCAATGTAGCGTGGGTCGCGGTCGTAGCGCTGCTTGGTCACCGGGTCCACCACGTCGCACACCATTACCAGTGTCGCTATTTCAGTGAAAGGATCGAGGATGAAAGAGTTCGGGTCCGGCATCAGCAACATGTCGCTTTCGTGAATCGCCGCCCAGCCCCGGATCGACGAACCGTCCATACCAAAGCCTTCGTCAAACGAGGCCTCGCTCAACTGGTCAATGGGGTAGGAAACGTGGTGCTGCAGCCCGGGCAAATCGGTAAAACGCAGATCGAACATCTTGACCCCGTTCTTTTTCACAAACTCCAGAACGGTTTTCGGGTCAGCCATGAACAGTTCCTTTCAGATTGGTTCCTGAGCGCAAGCGCACGACTTGATGCGGCGGTGCCGCTCGCTAAGTATCGCATTTTAAGGGAAGTTAACCCGCCTGCTACAATCTCGCATTGTGTAATGCCGGACGTAACTGTAACGGGCCGCAGCCTCTGCGGGGAAATATATTGTTTTTATGGCCGGGATAACCAAGCTTTATGCCCCACAGGCTGAGTTTTCAGGCAATTACGCGGCGCGGCGTTAAAGCACTCAGCAGTCAGCACTCAGCATTCAGTACCTCGGACGATGACCCTTGCTCCAGAACGCCTGGGTTCCGGGGATTGAAAGCTGAAGGCCGAGGGCTGAGGGCTGAGGGCTTTCATGGACTTTGAACAGCTAGAAACGTTTCTGCAGGTCGCGCGCCACAGCTCCTTCTCGCGTGCTGCCGAGAAGCGTTTCCGCACACAGCCGGCCATCTCGTCGCAGATCCGCGCCCTGGAGGAAGAAGTCGGCGCCAAGCTGCTCGACCGCTCCGGCGGAAAGGTTTCCATCACCGCCTCCGGCAAGCTGTTCCAGAAATATGCTGAGGAGATTCTCGAAGCCCGCAAGGCGGTCCTGATCGCGATCGCCGAAACTGAACGCGTACCCCGGGGAGAGATCATCGTGGGCGCCAATGAAGGCACCTGCCTGCACATCCTTCCCGAAGTCTTCGCTGAGTTCAAGAGGCAATACCCGGACGTGGCGGTCAACATCACACGCGCCGATTATGGCAAGATCCTGGACTCGGTCATCGATAATTCGGTGGACTTCGGCTTCATGTCCATGCCGGTCACCGACCCGCGCCTGACGGTCGTCCTTATTCATCGCGACGAACTGGTGGTCATCGCGCCTCCCCAGCACCCGCTGGCGAAATTGAAATCTGCTCCCATCGGTGAAGTCGCGAAATTCCCACTGGTGATGCCCAAGGCCGGACACACCCGCGACGCTCTGGAAGATCTCTTCCACGAAAACAAACTGAAGCCGCAGTACGCCATGGAACTCGATTCCAGCGAATTGCTCAAACGCTTCGTAGCCGCCGACGTCGGCGTGGGCTTCATCGCCCGTTCCAACGTTCAGGAAGATGTACAGGCCAAGGTGCTGGTCGCCATCCCGATGGCGGAGGCCCCGATTCGCCGTGACCTGGCTCTTGTATTCCGCAAAGACAAAGCCCTCAGCCGGGCCGCCCTCGCCTTCATCGATACCACGGTAAAAATCAAGAACGTGGACTCCATCGCCGCCGCAAAGCGCTAGGAGCGTCCTCGAGCGCTCACCGCACCTCGAACCACGTAGGCCCGGACGCCCTCGTCCGGGCGGGCGAGCAACGCTCGCCTGATTTGAAGTTACGCGAAGCCGCGGAGCTGCGCTCCGCCGGGCGGGTGAGGGCACCCGCCCCTACGTGTTCTCCGATGGATCTTGGGTTAGAATCCCGGCAGTGACACGAGCCCTTCCAGCCCTTCTACTGGCCTGCGCTTCCCTGCTCTCGGCCCAGACCCGCAAGCCTTCCCAACCCGCCTCGCCGTCAAAACTCATCTCTGTCAAGGTCACCGGCTCCAATCGCTACTCGCCGGACCAGATCATCGCCGCCACCGGCCTGCAACTTGGCCAGACCGTCAGCGAAGATGATTTCAAAAGCGTGACCCGGCGCCTGGGCGAAATCGGCGCTTTCAGCGACGTCGCCTACACTTTCCAGTTCGGTCCCGAGGGCATGAAACTTGCCTTGCAAGTCACCGACAGCAATCCCTTCGTGCCCGTCCGCTTTGAGAATTTCGTGTGGCTTTCCGATCAGGATTTGTTCGAGAAGCTGCGCACCCGCGTACCTCTGTTCCAGGGCCAACTCCCGGTCACCGGCGACCTCGCCGACGAGGTTTCCGAGGCCTTGCAGGCACTCGCCATCGAACTCAAGCTGCACGGTCGCGTCGATTATCTTCGCGCCGGGCCGGAGGACGGGCCGATGGAAGCCTTTGAGTTCAGCATTACCGGCCAGCCCATCCGCGTCCGCAAGATCGGTTTCAGCGGCGCCAGCCCGGCTGAGCTGCCTGCGCTCGAAGCCGCCGCTCGGCAGCTCTCAGGTCAGGATTACTTGCGCAGCCGGCTCATGACGCAGACGGAGAAAACTTTTCTTCCCGTATTTCTTGCGCGCGGCTACCTCAAAGCTAGCGTCGCCGCGCCCCAGCCCAAGGTGGCCGAGGAGACACCCGAGGAAACGTTGGTGGACGTCACCTTTCCCATCACTCCCGGCAGCCAGTACAAACTCAGCGGGGTCCAGCTTTCCGGCTACAAGGATGTGTTTCCGGTCGAGAAGCTGCGTGAGCTTATCCACCTGCAGCCCGGTCAACCGGCCAACGCCGTACAGGCCGACAACGACGTAGAAGCTCTAAAAAAGCTGTACGGGACGCGCGGCTACATGGGGATCCAGATCCGCCCGGTTCCTGAAATACACGATGGCGATTCTACGGTGAGTTACGTCTTCCAGTTTCAGGAAGGCAGCATCTACAAGATGGGGGACCTCGAAGTTCGCGGCCTAGACAGTAAAGCCACTGAGCGCATAGTGGCGGCATGGAGGCTCTTAGCGGGCGAGACCTACGATTCCGGTTATCCCCGGCTGTTCCTGGACTCCATCAGCGGCCAATATCCGGCCGACCAATGGAAAATCACGGTCCACGAAACCCCCGAGGACCAGGACAAGACAGTCGACGTCTCGTTGCGCTTCGATCCCAGACGGTAGTGCCCGGTACAGGTCTCCTTTGCGTCCTTTGCAGACTTTGCGGTTTAAGAGGGTTCTGATCCTGCCCGAAAGCACGCCTGAGCGCCAACCTTTCGTTATTATCGTGCGTAGAGAAAGAGAGCGTCGTCCCTTCCCGGCATCTAAAAGAAGGACACGCTGCAAAACCCAACCCAAGGAGAAAAATTCGAAATGAGTACCGTCCCCTCGAGATTCGCCATCGCCCTGGCAACCACGTTGCTGGGCGCAACTCTGTCCCTGTCTTCCGCTCTCGCAGCCAATAAGCCCCAGGCCTTCACCGGCAGGGTCAGCGACGCCATGTGCGGCGCCAACCACATGATGGGCGGTGATGCTGCCGAATGCACCCGTGCGTGCATACGCAAAGGTTCAAAGTACGCGCTGGTTACAGGCGAGAAGGTGTACGCGCTCGACACCAGCGACAAGGCTGCCCTCGATCAACTCGACAAGCTAGCCGACAAGCAGGCCAAAGTCACCGGCGAGGCCAATGGCGATACCATCACCGTACTTTCCGTCGCCGCAGCCAAGTAAGGCGTGCCGCTGCTGGAAGTATTCAATTCGACACGTGGGGGACGTTTTTTTCCCAAATTACCTGGATTTTCATATTGTCCGCCCAACGCCCTATGTTATGTTTTAGCGAATTTACCCAAAGTGCTCCCGGAGGAAACTCGAATTGTCTAAAGACATGGTCCCCAAAAAGATTTTCTTCACCAAGGGGGTCGGAAAACATCGCGAACGTCTTACGTCGTTTGAGCTGGCGTTGCGGGACGCCGGTATCGCCGCCCAGAATCTGGTTCGAGTCTCCTCGATTTTTCCGCCGCAATGCAAGCTGGTGCCGCGCTCCCAGGGACTGAAGTACCTGAGCCCGGGCGAAGTGGTCTTTGCGGTCGTGGCCGAGAACTCCACCCACGAACCGCACCGCCTGTTGGCCTCCAGCATCGGCGTTGCCATTCCGGCGGATCGCAATACTTACGGCTACCTCAGCGAGCACCACTCCTTCGGCGAGACCGAAGACTCGGCTGGCGACTATGCCGAAGAGCTGGCCGCTGAAATGTTGGCCACCACGCTGAACGTGGAGTTTGACCCTGACCGTTCCTGGGACGAGAAAAAAGAGATCTATCGCATCTCCAACAAAATCGTCCGCACCGCCAACGTCACTCAGTCCGCGGTCGGCGACAAGCGCGGCCTGTGGACTACGGTCATCGCCTCCGCTGTCCTGATCTTCGACTAAACAACAAAACGGCCCATCGTGAGAAACGAATGGGCCGTTGTCTTTGGTAGCGCCGGCGTTCCTTCGACTTCGCTCAGGACCGGGCTCGCCGGCTGTCGCGGGGGCGTCTCGCCCGCGCGCTTGTACCTCTACTTCCGCGCCAGCGTCTTTTCCTTCTTCACCTTGTGATTCTGCCCGTTCTTTCCCAACCGCTCCAGCACCGCAGCCACAATCAACGGCAGTCCTACCGTCGCATCCAAAAACACCTCGCCAAATTTTCCGCCCTCGGCCGGCGGCACAAACTTTCCCCATGAAATCGCTTCGCTATAGGGACTCCCCGACAACCCGCCCCAAAAGACGGGCTCGGGACATATTCGCAGCCCGTAGTGATAGCGCTTCAGGGGAACATTTTCCCCCATGCGCCGGTGGCGCAATTCGATGAACGGCCCAAACTGCTGCGACCAATTGCGCGGTACGCCTCCGCCGATGGTAAAAATCCCCAACCGTTTCTGCCGCAACAGAGTGGACGCGAAATGCTCCAGGTCCTCGAACGGATCGAAGCGCAGTTTGTGCCTGCCCGCCGCCTCCCGCATGCGATTAGAGAGCGCGACATCCAACCCCAGTTCCGAATCGGTGAAGGCGGGTACGAAAACCGGTACACCCTTCTCGAACGCCGATTTCAATATCCCGCGCTGTCCTTTGGCACTTTCCGCCAGGTATTGGCCAATGGCGTGATTGAGCTTGTACGAACAAAGCATTTCGCTGGGGTCCCATTGCTCCAGCACTTCAAACATCACCTTTTCCACGTCGTCCAGGTTCTTTTCCGGCTCCAGCGTGTCGTAAACCCGGTTATAGCCCTGCTCGTAGAGGTCCTCGTCAGAGACTTCGGGGTTGTAGCGAAAGTGGGCCCGTCCGGTGGCCTCGACCAGTCCATGCGCCATCAGGGCTCCGGTCGAGACGATCGCATTCACAATGCCGCGATCGATCAGTTCCGTGATCACCAGCCCTTGCTTGGCAACAGTCATCGCCCCCGCCAGGGTCATCACCACAAAGCAGTCCTTGTCGCGGGCCATGGCTTCCAGCACGTCGGCAGCTTCACCCACTTGCCGCCCGGTGAACGCGGTCTTGGACATCGCCCGCACCAGGTCATCAATCGAGTGCACCCGGCTCAGGTCGAGCGGTTCCAGTGGAATCAACCGGTCTTCAATCGGATCGTGTAAGTGGCGCTCCATTCCGGCGCCGTCATGGTTGTTTGGTTTCACAGTTACCCCCAAGTTGTGCTGCACTACTCTACTAGAACCCCACAAACTAATGCCACTGACAACCGGGAACTGAAATCCGAGAACTGAAAACTCGGAACTGTTATTCTATTTCTCTTTTCAGGAGGCCACGGTTTTGCCGCCGCAGAAATTCAATGTCGGACTGATACAAATGTCCACCACGTCCGACCCCGACAAGAATTTGCAGCACGCCATCGGCAAGGTCCACCAGGCATCGGCGCGCGGCGCGCACATCGTCTGCCTGCCCGAACTTTTCCAGACCCAGTATTTCTGCCAGCGTCAGGATCCTAACCTGTTCGACCTGGCCCAGCCCATTCCCAGCCCGGTCACCAACCGCCTGGCCGCGCTGGCGAAACAGCTTAGGATTGTGCTCATTGCTTCGCTGTTCGAGAAGCGCGCGCCCGGGGTCTATCACAACACGGCCGTCCTTTTTGACGCGGACGGGTCCTTGCGCGGCCTCTATCGCAAGATGCATATCCCCGACGACCCGCTTTACTACGAAAAGTACTACTTCACTCCTGGCGACCTGGGCTATCGCGCTTTCGATACAACCGTCGGCCGCGTGGGCACGCTGGTCTGCTGGGACCAGTGGTACCCGGAAGGCGCCCGCCTGACCGCGCTGCAGGGTGCCCAGATCCTGTTCTACCCCACCGCGATTGGATGGCATCCGTCCGAGAAAGCGGAGTTCGGGCAGTCCCAGCACGACGCCTGGCGCACTATCCAGCGCGCCCACGCCATCGCCAATGGCGTGTACGTGGCGGTGGTAAATCGTGTAGGACATGAAACCGGGGACATCAGGGGCAATGCCGTCGCCGGAGATGGCCTGGAATTCTGGGGCGCCTCGTTTCTCTGCGATCCCTTCGGCCGCGTGATCGCCGAGGCTTCGCACGACAAAGAAGAAGTCCTGGTCGGAGAAGTTGACCTGCGCATGATAGAGGACGTCCGCCGCAACTGGCCGTTCTTGCGCGACCGCCGCATCGACAGCTACGGCCAACTTACAAACAGGCTAAGCGATTGAACAGGAAGTACCGTGTAGGGACGGGTCTCCGACCCGTCCAGGGCGAGCAAGGCTCGCCAGGCCTTTGCCCTTGTGTGCAGTTCGAGCCATGAATTCAACTCTCTGCCGATGAAGCCCTCCCCATCGAATCCCCGCTATCGCATGCCCGCCGAGTGGGAGCCCCACACCTCGACCTGGCTCGCCTGGCCCCACTACCGCGGCGACTGGCCCGGCAAATTCGAGCCCATTCCCTGGGTGTACGCCGAAATCATCCGCCACCTGGGCCAACACGAACGCATCGACCTGATCGTCAACAGCGCGGCTTCGGAAAAGCACGCACGCAAGGTCTTAAGCAAGGCAAACGCTCTTAATAAAGTTGTTCGTTTTCACCGCTGGCCAACAAACCGCGTGTGGACCCGCGACTCCGGCTGCACGTTTGTTGCCCAGACTGTTGTGGACGCGGGCGACTCGCCCGCGCAGCCTGGACTCGGCGCAAACCTAGCCGCCATCAAGTGGCGTTTCAACGCCTGGGCAAAATATTCGAACTACCAGCACGACGAAAAGATCGGCAGCCGCATGGCCAAGACTGCCCTCGCCGAGGAAATCCGCCCGCTGCACGGAAAATCGCGAGTCGTACTCGAAGGCGGCTCCATCGATGTGAACGGACGCGGCACCCTTCTGACCACCGAAGAATGCCTGCTCAGCAAGACGCAACAACGCAATCCAGCCATGTCCCGCACGGACTACGAAAAGTTGTTTTCAGACTTCCTGGGAATAAGAAACGTGATCTGGCTGGATTCAGGCATCGCCGGCGACGACACCCACGGTCACGTTGACGACATCACCCGCTTCGTCTCTCCCGACACAGTCGTCACCGCTATCGAGTCCGACCCTGACGATCCCAACTACGAGCCCCTGCGGGAAAACATCCGCCGCCTGCGCACCGCCACCAATGAGGAGGGCAAGCCCCTCGCCATCGTTGAACTCCCCATGCCCGGCCCCGTAGTTTTCGAGAAGCGCCGCCTCCCCGCCAGCTACGCAAACTTTTACATCGCCAACGGAATCGTGCTGGTCCCGGTCTTCAACGATCCCAACGACCGCGTCGCCCTCGACATCATCGCCGACCTCTTCCCCGACCGCGAGATCGTAGGCATCTACTCAGGCGATTTAATCTGGGGCTTCGGCGCTATGCACTGCATGACGCAACAGCAGCCGGAGAGCTAGTCGTCAGTCTTCGGTCGTCGGTCGTCAGCAAGGCAAAACTGCCAACACTCCGCCGTACGCATATGGTTTCTGAAAGCTGAGAGCTGACAGCTGAGAGCTCGTTTGTCTGACGACTGAAGACCGACGACTGACGACTACCTTTTGTACTGCGTCGGTTGCGGCCCCTTCTCCAGCATCTCGCGATTCCAGATGGCGCCTTCGCGGGTGTAGCTGGCCAGTTCGAAATCCTGGGTCAGCTCGAGCGCGTCGGTAGGACAGGCGTCCTCGCATAGCCCGCAAAACATGCAGCGGCTCAGATCGTAGGTAAAGTTGGTGAGCTCTTTGCGGCGGGTTTTCTCGTTGCGTTCGCTCGAGACCACAATCAGATTTTCCGGACACGCCAGCGCGCACAAGTCGCAGGCGATGCACATGGTCTCGTCCGTATCGGGATTCACGTTCAGCCGCGGCGCTCCGCGATAGCGTTCAGCCACCTGCGGCCGTTGCAGCGGATACTGCTCGGTATAAATCTCTTTCGGGTCCTGATAAAGGAACGTGACCTTCAATCCCCGAAGCAGGTCCACCATGAGGATCTTGCGCAGCAGGCTCGGTATGCCCATATCACGGTAAGCATATCACCAACCCTTGTTATGGCAGAAGATGGGGCTTGCTGGGTGGGCGAGACGCCCACCCGACAGCCGGCGGGACGCCGGCGCTACCAAAAACACCGTAGCGCCGGCGTCCCGCCCACGAGGAGTATGCTAGCCACACTCCTAATGCCCGACAACCGAGATGCAGAAGTCGCCCGGAAGTATCACAACGCCACCAAGCATTCCTACGCCAGCGTCCGCAACAACCAGCATTTTCTTGACTTCAACAACCAGCCCATCCCCTTCAAGATTTATCCGACGCTTCAGCCTTCGCCGTTGCCAGCCGAGGTCCGGCAGACCGGAGTGGCTGCCCTTTCCGCCATCTCGGAAATCGTCCCTCCGCAAACCGCAGCGGCACCAGATCTGGAAGCCATCGCCCAACTTCTCTACCTTTCCGCCGGAATCACCCGACACCGCAAATATCCGGGCGGCGAAATCTACTTTCGCGCCGCGGCTTGCACCGGAGCGCTGTATGAGGTCGAGCTTTATCTGGTCTGCGGAGATCTCGCCAACCTCGAAGCAGGCGTCTATCACTTCGCCGCCGCTGAGTTCGGCCTGCGGCGGTTGCGCGCCGGAGACTATCGCAGCGTGGTGATCGACGCCACCGCCAACGAGCCTTACGTAGCTCACGCCCCGCTGACCATCGTCTGCACCGCCACCTACTGGCGCAATGCATGGAAGTATCAGGACCGTACCTACCGCCATTTCGGATGGGACAACGGCACCCTGCTCGCCAACCTGTTGGCCGTCGGCACCGCCCTGGGCTTGCCGGCAAAAGTAGTGTGTGGCTTCGTTGACGACACAGTGAATCGCTTGCTCGATGTCGATCCGCAACGCGAGGTAGCTTTCTCGCTCGTGCCCCTCGGTTACGCTTCCGCCCTTCCGGGACAGCCGCCCGCAAACATCGTCCCTCTTGGACTCGAAACCGTTCCGCTTTCCCGTCACGAGATTGACTATCCCCTCATGCGCGAGATGCACGCCGCCTCTTCGCTGCGCTCCTCCGAGGAAGTTGCGGCCTGGCGCGGCAGCACTCCGCTGACTTACTTCCCGCCACCCGCAGGGCCCGTCGTCCAGCTTCAGCCCTTATCTGACGCAGAGATGCCTCGCGACCCCATCGAACAGGTGATCCTGCGACGCGGTTCCAGCCGCAGGTTTGCCCGCACGCCGATCACCCTGGCGCAACTCTCCACCATGCTGGATCGGGCCACTCGCGGCGTCCCCGCCGATTTCCTCGATCCCCAGGGATCGCAGCTCAACCACCTGTATTTGATGGTTCACGCCGTGGAAGGTCTGGAGCCCGGGGCCTACGTGTTCCACCGCGGCCGCGGAGCGATTGAATGTCTGAAGCCAGGGGATTTCCGCGACCAGGCCGGATACCTGGGATTGCAGCAAGCCCTGCCCGCCGACGCCGCGGCCGACGTCTTCTTCCTTGCTGACCTGAGCCCTATCCTTCAGCGCTTTGGCAATCGCGGCTATCGCGCCGTACAACTTGAGGCCGGCATCATCGGGGGCAAACTCTATCTCGCAGCCTATGCGCAACACCTGGGCGCCACGGGCCTGACGTTTTTCGACGACGAAGTGACCGCCTTCTTCTCCCCTCATACCGAAGGCAAGAGCGCCATCTTCCTGGTAGCCCTGGGCCACAGCGCCAAACCTTAACATGTGTGGGAACATTGTGTGGGTCGGAACCACACCTTCCTTCTCCACACCTTCCTTCTCCACACCTTCCTTCTCCACACATTTCCTCCCGCATCACTAACGTCACTCTGGCCGCCTGGCACCCGTGCTATACTGACGTTGCGTCTAATACCACGGTTGTGGTGCGGTTGCTCTGGTTTGTACCTGAATCCCCGCCTAATTTCCCTCCGTAAGTCTTCGGCGTAATTAAAACTGGCCAATGCAAGTTGCTGCCCGCCCGGAAGCTCGTGTGCGCGCCGCGATAGCTTCCGCCAACAGAAAAAGAGAATAAACATCAATGCAGAGTTTTTCAGAATTACCTATCTCCCCTTATACCCAGGAGAGATTGTCGTCCCTCAACTTTTCCATCCCGACTCCGGTGCAAGCCGCGGCCATTCCGCAGGCACTTGACGGCAAAGACGTGCTCGCCACGGCTCAGACCGGAACCGGCAAAACCCTGGCCTTTCTGATCCCGATCATCGAGCGCCTTCTCCAGCCGGGACAACTGGATTACGGAAAATCTGGAATCGCCGCCCTGGTCCTGGTCCCGACTCGCGAGCTGGCCATGCAGGTGGTGGACCAGTACAACGCCTTGCGCGGCACAAAATTGTCGCCCGCGGCCCTGGTCGTAGGTGGGTTGGCGGAAGGAAACCAGCTGACCGCGTTACGGAGGGGAGCGCGAATTGTAGTCGCCACTCCAGGCCGCCTGGAAGACTTCCTGGATCGCCGCTTGATCAGTTTCCAGAGCCTTCAAGTCCTGGTCCTCGATGAAGCCGATCGCATGCTGGACATGGGTTTTCTTCCCGCGCTTCGCCGGATCGCGAGAGTGCTGCCCAAAGATCGCCAGACCCTGTGTTTTTCCGCCACCCTGGAAGCGTCGGTCGCGCATCTGATCAGCGACTACACCAGAAACCCGGTGCGTCTGGCTTTCGGCTCCATCCTGAAACCGTCGGAAAATGTGCGGGTCCAGGCTTTCGAAGTTGATAGCGACCGCAAACAGGAGATGCTCCACCGCCTGCTGTCAAAGGAAACCGGTCGCTGTCTGGTCTTCGCCCGCACCAAGCGCGGCACCGAGCGCCTGGCCAGGAACCTGAATCGCGAAGGCTTTGCCGCCGCCATGATCCACGGTGACCGCTCGCAGTCGCAGCGCACCGCGGCCCTGACTGGGTTTCAGCAGGGACGCTACCGCATCCTGGTCGCCACCGACCTGGCCTCCCGCGGCATTCACGTGCAGGACATCGCTCACGTCATCAACTACGATCTTCCCGAGGTGGCGGAAAACTTCATCCACCGCGTTGGCCGCACCGGACGCGCCGGCGAACTGGGCCTAGCCTCCACACTCTTCGCCCGCGAACAGCGCTCCGAGCTGCACCAGTTGGAACGCACTCTGGGCATCCGTATGGAAAGAATGCAGGCAGACGACGCTCCGTTCGAAAGACCCCGCACCCGGGTCCACATCGAACCCAGCGAAGCCTCAGCCAGGGGAAGAATGATCCGCCTGCCCGGAGAAGTCCTGCAAGTCCAGCTGGGAAGCTAACGCCGCCCACGTAGGGGCGGGTGCCCTCACCCGCCCAGCGGAGCGAAGCTCCGCCGATCCTGCCAAACTATACTGAACCGCAGGCCTGAGACATCCGTACATACACCCAGGCATTTCTATGGCGAAGCTCCGCCTGCTCTCGATTCTCCTCCTCGCTGTCTTCATTCAGCCAGCCACGGCCGACGATTCCATCACCGCGGAAACCATCATGGCCCGCGTAGCCACCAATCAGGACAGCAGCGAAAAGCTGCGCAGCCAGTACATCTACCAGCAACACATCCAGATCATCGCCAGGAAGACCAATGGCAAAGTCCTCCGCGAGGAGACCGCCGACTACCAGGTCGTCCCGAACCCGACCATACCGAAAGAACCCTCCAGCAAGTCACCGGCCGGTTCTGGCACAAGGGCCAGTACGAGGCCTTCAGCGGCGAGCCTGTGCCCGAGGCCGATAGCGCCGACGGAGAACTAATTCACGACTTTCGAGAAGACCTCACCAATGACGAGTCCAAAGACGGCATGGCCCGCGACCTCTTCCCGCTCACCACGGATGAGCAGTGAG
>CAVZXU010000019.1:0-102978 GCA_963779255.1 Terriglobia bacterium
CCTACCCAGGGGGTCTATCTGACAGTATTGTCACCCAACGACTCAATCACTAACCCTTCCAACTCACCTTCGGCCGGCAGAAGTGCGGTCCCAATTTCTGACGATTTGCAAGGGAAATGTGCCAAAGTTGGGGGAGGCGCATCACGGTTGTGAATTGAGAATGCGCCTGACTGTCGGTCTGGTGTTGGTCCGACTTTGCGGTCGATTTTGCCAGCGTCGGTGTGTCACAAGTGTGCCAGCCGGTGCCCTGCGTACCCACTCAAGATCCTCAACAGAGGGAGGGTACGGCTCATGCCGACCAGTCTTGCGATCTCGATCATCTCTCACTGATACCAGTGATACCGTTTTGACCGGAAACAGAGCTACCGCAGCGCGGCTACCGAATCGCTGATTTCCTAAAGATCCAAGTATTGGCTCCTCAGGAGAAGGAAGCCAATGCCAAAAGTTTCTGTCTACGTCCGCCCAACCACAGGAAATCGCACACCCAAGAAAGCAACGAAGGGTTCTATCGGGCCGTTCTACTTGCGCTACGAGCTAAACGGGAAGCGCGTTTGGGAGAGCCTAACAACTCGCACCTACACCTTCGCCTTCGCCGACGGACGCTCGAAGGAGTCCTCTCTGCTCCGCGAGGAAGCGACCCCACCCAAACCATCCCGTCGCGCCGAAGTCCTTAGAGGAGCTTCGAACGGCATTTATCCACGACAAAAAAACCACATTCAAGAAGGACGGAACAGCACTGGATCCGGACACCATTTCGTCCTACGAGAAGGTGACGCGAGAGTTTCTGGACATCGTCAAGAAATCGAACCCAGCGCAGATCACCAAACAGGACTCGGGCTGCTTCCGCCCATCAACCTGGAGGCTAATGTTTTCTATTGCGTGATGGCGCCAAGGGCGGCGAATAGGCATATACCGTACCCTCCTGCGCTCCCACATAAATTTGTTCGCCATCAGCGTCCGTGCCAATGCTGCGGAGACACCCTTTCAGCCTGTCCGACCATTGAGGGGCGCCATCGGAGATGCAAAAGGCATCCAGCCCGCTGCGGCAATTACCTGCGAGCAGAAGTCAATTCCAAATCCGAGGCCACTCCGATGACCAAGCCCGATCTGCCTTACGAGTCCATCTAACCTGGGACAAATTCAAATCCGTGCTGATTAGGTACCCGCCTTGGCTATCACTGTCCTCCAAAAAAATGTAAAGAGCATCGGCGCCCACTAAAAAGCGACCCGCTGGGGAAGCTGGGACTGACAGCGTGCTTTGAAGGTGGCCATCATCGGCGGAGATCCGAAACAACCGCTTTGTCGAATTTCCCACATAGACTGAATTATTGACGACGCTCAGCTTCGTTGTTGGACGTTTACCGAGATCGTGCCATACGATTGCCTATCTTGCGGTGACAGGGCTCATCGCATGGGTGGTATATAGCAAATTCGGACTCGCGATTCTTCGCAAGGCCTGGCTCAATCTCGACGTGGTATGGGCTGCAGCACTCGTGGTCACTAGCGTGGCCACTCTGCTGATGTAGCCTCTTAAATTTTGACGGCCTGTGCACTCGACTTAGTTGGGGACAAACGGAAGCAATCCCGCACTGGTCGGGGCGGGAACTTAGCGATCTTGCCGCTAAAAAATCACCTGTGGTTCACACCTGTCGTATTTCCGTTTTCCACGTATTTAAAGGTACTAAGGCAGTCCTCGGCGGCTTGTAAAGCGTTGTAAATACTCAAAAGGGGGTTCTGAAAAGGCTGGCATCTATGCTCGGCTCCCCACCCATCATCCGGTAGGGCCCCGCCAGTTTGACGCCGTCCGGATGCGGAAGGAACACACCGTCTGGGTGGTTTGGGAGTTTAGAGAGCACGATCTGAGGCTTGCCCGGGAGGTAGTAGCTGAGGAGTAGCTCCTGCTGCTCGCGGCTCAATACGCGAATCTTGAACCTCAAATGGGGCAGCTATTCTTTATTGGGAATGGAGTGGAAACCATGGAGAGCCTTGTTTAAGTGCAATGTGGTAATCTTGCCGTGCCCGGAGAAACCTCTTACGTTCTATTTCCCCGATTGTAGCTGATGCTTCGCCGTTATCCCAGCTGAGCCATTTCGAATAATCCGCCCCTTCGGAGTGGAAGAAATCAATCAAGGATTCCTCCAGCCACTTATCCCTTTGGACCAGAAGCCAGTACAGGAATATGGCGCCGAAGAACTCAGCGTCATCGGGAGTAACATACACAAGGCCGGGCCCCAATTGGGCTGCGGCACCATGCTGCTTCGTCATCCCTGCGAGTTGCCGGACGATTTCATCTTCGTCGGGTGGATCACTGGCACCACGAGCCTTTCGCTTCGGTGGTCTCGCCGGAGTTGTGATTTCAACAGGTCCGCCGCGTGTCAGCAGGAACTTCTCGACAACGGACTTCGGGATTCGCAGCACGCGATACCGACGACGTTTCGGCGTCTCGGGCGAACCGAGGTCGATGACGCCCTTGACCTTGGCGAATCGACGGGTGACTGTATCTTCACCCACCCCGAGAATTTGAGCGACTTCCGCCACCGTCAATAGCTCAGACATTGGTCACGCCCCACGAACGCTTCGGCATCTTCGCCAACCTCTCTTTCATCCGGGCCGACGCGAGGTTCGCGTAATGCCGTTCACACACTGCGACGGTGTCACCTAGCATCGCAGCGATTTCAGTCAGGCTGCATCCTTGTCCCAGCCAAAAATCCACGGCTGTATCTCGAAAGCGATGGGAGACGTTCCCCGGTATCCAGAGTTTCGCTTCCTGCATCAAGACGCGGAGGTCATCCTGCCACGCGGTCACTAGCGATGTCACGAGAGTCTTTTCGTCCCAGAAGATGTACTCAGCGTCGCCGTCGAGGTCTCGGATCAGATCGGGATCGAGTTGTTGAAGAACAGGTCGCCCGGTCTTTTGGCGGTCGATCTTGAGCCAGCCGTCTCGAATGTTTTTACGTTCGAGTTGCAACGCGTCACGGATCGCGAGTCCTGTAGCAACCATCAGTTTGATGAGGAGCGTAGCTTGGGCAGCTTTCACTGGGTGGAACGTTTTCGGAATCTGGGCGAAGAGAGTCTTGAGTTCCTTCTCGGTAAACGGCTTTGGTTCCAGCCGCTTTTTGTCTTCCTTCGACAATCGAATTGCTTTCAACGCGGAGAGCAGATCGTTCAAGTTCTCGCGGCAGCATGTGCGGAGAAAGCCGCGAATATTCTGCTGGGCCTTCTGCCGGGTCGTCGTCGAACTCCACATCGCATCCCAACTTGATCGAAATTCGATCATGTCTGCTGCGGTCAGGAGCGATGGAAATAGCTTCGACCGGGATGTCGTGAACTTCTCGAACGCAGTCAGTTGATGCCGCAGTTTTTTGATCCTTCGTGGGGAGATGCCCTCGCTCTGCTTCGCGGAGATGAACGTCTCGATGCACTCACTGATGGTCGGTTGTTCCGCTTTTATGATGATCGGGATAACCCCGGCCCCACCCGCGTCTAGCTGCCGTTGGAGGTCTGCCGCCTTCTCTTCCGCGATGCCCCAAGTCCGCGTTCCGGCTGGTCTGCGGTGCTGGCGACCCTGCCGGGAGTACCGCAACCACTTCGTACATTGACAGCCCCGGTAGAACTCCCCTCGGCTTGCATGGCTGCAAGTCGCTCGATGCCGGACGTAAACACTGACTACTGAGAGAGAGCGGACGGTTGGCATGTCCGACAAGCTAACACACCGATTAACACGAATACATGGCCCGAACGTGCCATCGTCAGTGTTTATGCGGGTAAAGGTATGGCGGAGAGAGTGGGATTCGAACCCACGTTACCCTTTCGAGTAAACACGCTTTCCAAGCGTGCGCCTTCAGCCACTCGGCCATCTCTCCGAGACATAAGAATCAACAACTTAGTGGATTGTCGCCTGCGCCAAAACGCGTCGCGTGACGTGCATTGTGACGTAGCACTTCACTGAGCCCTTGCTTTACTGGAGATTTCTTGGAATTTTGCCGCACGGCGAGCGTCCAGGGCGTCGAGAGCTCCCCTTTTAGCCTCGAGTCGCACGTGCGAGTAATGCTCCAGCATCCGCCGAGACAGGTGCCCGCTGATGGACTCCATTACGTAATCGGGAACACCTGCCTCAGCCAGCTCAGTGATGATTGTATGGCGCAGGTCGTGGAACCGCAACCTGGGCTGTCCGGCTTTGGCTCGCAGATTACGCCATGCGGTATCCCATTTCTTCACGGGGCTGGTTGGGTCAAGATGTCCCCACTGCCTTGCATACCAAACGTAATGCTCTGGATGAACAAAGCCCATGATCTCAGCCCGGGACCTCATCGTAGCTAGAGCTCTTTTTGCCGATTGGTTGAGCGGTATCACCCGATGGCTACTTTGGTTCTTGCTGCGCGTGACCTGAATCACACCGTCGATCAAGTCTACGTTCTTCCATTGCAGGTGCTTTACCTCAACTGGGCGGAGAGATGTGTTCGCGGCCAGTACTGCCGCGAGGTATACGGGCTCCCAATCGGGGTTGCAGCTGGCGACTTCCAAGAGCTTGTGCTGTTCTTCGTCGTCTAACGGTAACTCTAACCCTGGTCTGCCTGGCACCGGTGTGTCCACGAAACCATGGCTTCATGGCGAATCTTCCTCTGCGGCAGCTTCGTTCAAAGCCGAAACTGCACCATCGGGCATGGGAAGGTTTCTGCTAATTCGACTGGCTATATCGAGGGCCATGGTGCTCTTTCCAAGTCCCAGATCACCTTGCAGAATTGTGACCTTGCCCAGAGGGATGCGCCCAGGCCAAAGCCACTGCACTTGCTCAGGTTGGACTTGATCGAGAGAAATTAGGGGAACTACAGGCTTCTTCCGCAAACGCTCCTCGCTATTCTTACGCTGTTTGCAGCGTTAGGTTGCGAGGCGGTATAGTGGGCGTGACAATCGCGCCGTGGCCTTACCGCCCCGGTTGGGATTCAAGGTCGCTAAGTGTTCACGCACTCAGCGGCCTTCGTGTTTGCGGTAAGTGATTTCTCCACCGCAGCCATTAGCCTCAAGCCAGTGATCCAGGTCGGAACGCCTGAAACGGAGTGCTTTCGTCCCGGCTCGGGCAAAGGGCACATTCCTCAAGCGAACGGCTTTTCGGAGGAATGCTACAGATACTCCAAGGTGAGCAGCCGCCGCCCGGATGTCGCACCACTGGGACCCGATGGGAGTTTGTGAGTTGTTGTCCTGCAAGTCTGTGTCTCCTTATCGCGCCAGAACGATATTTGGGGCGCGTCGGAGTCTGTTGTAGCGCAGGGTGAGAGTGGAGCAAAGGAAGATTGGGAGCCTACCTAATTTTCCGGTTGCGCTTAGCGTGGGGTGCCCTTAGACGATCCCACCCGACCAGTTTGGCAGCGGTCTTAACACCCTTAAGCACCGAGCTAGGATCAATGTCGGGCTCGTTTTCCTGGGAGCAGCGGTCCGCAATCTCGGTAGAAGACAGACCTTCAAACTGGTAGAGCACAAACCAGTCGAAATTTGAGGGGCTGTACTTCCGCGGGGCACGGACCAAACCCCTCGATTCCGCAAGCGTGCGACTCGCCGCTTCGTATTCTGCGAGCTGTTGCTCAAATCGCTCGCGTACTGATTTGCTGTAGGCCGCCCAGGTGAGAAGTTGCATTTCCCAGCCCTCGCAATCGAATCGAAATCGTTCGCCCATTGCGAGCGTGCTGGTGACCCCGCCGATGGGGTTCCACTTCAGCGAGTCCCGCCAATCTGGAGCGACGTACCATCGTCGCAACGTGCGCAGCGTCTCGTCCAAGAACCAGTTGGTTCCAGCGTGAAACTTGTTCGCCCATTGCGAGAGCGCGGATTTCAGTCGGGTGTTGTAGTGAGCGAGCGTAGCTTTGCCGGTTTTTTTCTCCACCTGGATCTGCGGCTCGCCGTTTTCGGGGATCACGGTGTGAGGTGAAAGCCTATTGCTCCACAGTATGCGGTCAAAGTCGAAGCCGGATTGCGCGAGCTCTGCGTATGCGGGGAACACGTCGGCAGACAGCCGCTCCAGCATGGTCGGATAGATACGTTTCACAGCCCGCATTAGGTCGAGCCGAGCCATCCAAACAGCGGTGCTGCCCTTGGGGTCTGGTATGACGTACTCGCAGTAGGCGAGTCGTGGGGTTTTTCGAGGTAGCATCGCTCCCTCAGCGAATCCCTGAAGTGGAATAGCCGCCAACCGGGCAGGGTCCCCGGCTTGTTGCCCCGTCGAGCTAGGCGGCTAAAGCGATAGTATTATCTCTGTGTCAGATCGCAAGAGACAGATGCGAGGTTTCATGAATGTCAGGCTGGAAGTTTGCCGATCAAGACAAAGAGAAGCGAGAATCAGGTGTTGAAACTAAAGGATTTGCAGATCGCATGATACATCAGGATCAAATTCTAGGGCAGGAAAAGTCTTTTAGGTAGCTATGCGCTCAAGAAATGGATGAAATGATTACGACAAAGCAACTCAATAAGGATTTGGTCGCTATGGAAAGGCAAGGCTTGATCGGGAATCGGGTTGTGCAAACGGCGGCCATGCTGGTCCTCGAACCTATCTTCGAGGCCGACCTGCAGCCGGAGCAGTATGCCTATCGGCCGGACCGCAGCGCGCTGGACGCAGTCAAGCACGTCCACACGCTGATCAACACGGGTCATGGGCAGATTGTGGATGCGGATCTCAGCAGCTACTACGATAGCGTTCCACATGCCGGCTTTTCTGCAAGAGTTCCTGAGGGCATTCATTAGGCCGATGTTTCTCTTGAATCAACTCCAACATTGGAATGCCTGAGGCGGAGTGTTTTTGGAACACGCCGCAGCAAGCGAAAAGGCCCTCGTCGGGTAAAACGAAGTCCTCCGTTTCACCTGTTTGTTTTTCCAGTTGTGCTGTCTCTAGGACCAGTCTAGCCTTAGCTGGGGTCTAAGGCCAGACCATCTCACATCACCGTATCATTGAGAACTTGCGCGGAGCCGGGATGGGTGTGGTTACAAGGACAAGACCCGCCAAGGAGCTGCAACCTTATGAGAAAAAGAAGTCCGTCCATCCTTGTCCTCGTCTTCTGCACTTGCGTGGCGCTCGCCTTCGGAGGCGACGAGACAAAGCTAAGGGGATTAATCACGGGACGCACCGCAGACAACCTCACGCTCAGCACGGCTGAGGGTACCCAGGTTGTGACCCTGACGGATGCAACCAAAGTCGAGTCACCGAAGGGGCTCGGCCTTCGTAAACAGCAAATGTCTTGGACGAGTCTCATCCCTGGCCTGAAGGTGAGCGTAAAGGCCGTTCCAGGCGCCGATGGGAAACTCGAGGCGAAGACCATTTCGTTCAGCAAAGACGACCTTGAAACGGCCAGCATGATTCAGGCCGGATTGACGCCCACAGAGGAAAAGGTCGAAGCCAACAAGCAAAACATTGCTGAGAACAAAGAAGCGATTTCTGCCAACCAGGCGAATATCGCTGCGAACAAGGACCAGTTCGCCAACAACGAGAAGGAAGTAAACCGCCGTTTCTCAGAACTGGCGGACTACGATGTGAAGGACCAGGCGGTCGTTTATTTTGCGTCCGGTAAGTCCACGATTAGCGATAAGGACAAAGCGCAACTAGGCACGCTCGCGGCGAGTGCGATCAAACTGACTGGTTACATTATCGAAGTGAAGGGATACGCCGACTCTACGGGGAACGCCGCCGCAAACCAGACCTTGAGCAAAGATCGAGCTTACGCTGTGGTGGACTACCTGATGCAGAATTGCAATGTCCCGCCTCGCCACATCGTTTCCCCGGGAGCAATGGGCATTTCGAATCCCGTGTCTTCCAACGAAACCACTCAAGGACGGTCGGAGAACCGTCGTGTCGAAGTTAAGGTCATGGTGAACAAGGGGCTTTCAGCTCAGGGCAACTGATCGGCGAAGCTCTGCCCCATGCCCCGGCAGCGCACAAGCCAACATCACATAGCCCATAGCTTCAGAGGTTCTGAACAAAAACCGAGCCGCCCGATGGTCTGGGCGGCTCTTTTGCAATCACGCCGACTATGCTCCGCACAACTGTCGAAATCAGGCCATTACACCAGCGACCCCGATCCACAGCTTGGGAGGAGGCAGGGATCAGGGCTTGCGGGGCTTACTGATTATAAAGCACTTGCGCCATTGTGATCTCGTAGTTACGTCGTGCGTAGGCACCATTTACTTGTAATAGTTTGAACTCGACCTTGCGGACAAGGTTGGTAGGGCTTCATGTATCGGACATCTTAAGCGCGAGAATATTACCACTCTCCTGCTTCGAGTGTTGCTTTACTTGGCGTAACGCTTCGCGTCGTCTTGTCGCACCTTTTCCAATTCCTTCTCGCTTATGGGCACCCCGCTGACCATGGCTTCCGCGATGATTACGGCGTGATCCCAGCGAATCGGAAGGTTTCTTGGCTCGTCGTACAGTTTGGACAAGGCGACAAGCACGCCGCTCGTGTCCACGTCGATCAAAGTATTCATTCTCCAGCGATAGAGAATGCAGTCGCTAATAGCAGCAAGATTCCGATCCTTTTCGCAGTGCTCTTGTGTCATGCCAGCAAAAACTCCGGCATTGAAGCCCTCGACGTACCCCAAACGGCGCGAGTCACTAACGCGCGTCCACCACCATCCTGTCGGTTTGATTGTTGTAACGAGCCGCGTTTGTTTGGTTTGTTTTCCTCTTCGAAAGTAATATTCCTCAGGTTGATTCCGGGAAGTAGGGCGGTGATCGCGAGAGCGGACCGGATTGCAGTGTGAACCGCGGAGCGGATTACACCGGGTTACATTTCGATTCGCAGTATCCCTGTGCCTGTGGTTCGTTGAATTCGATGTAGGATGTCGAGCGGTGGAAGGCTCGGCGGTTTTCTCTCAAGGAATCACCGAGCCCTCCGCGAGACCAATCCAGAGAGTCTTGACACTCCCAGAAAGGCTTCCATGCAAATCCTACATCCATTCGCCGGCTCCATCCAGTCTTACTTCGACGAGATCGCCGATCCAGATCGCTACCGTCCGGATCATTGCCCGCAGTGCGAAGCCAAACGACCTCTGACCGGTCATGGGTTCTACCGCCGCACACTGGTGGATGCCACTTTCGACGGAGTCATTCGTGTTCGCCGTTATCTGTGCCGCTCCTGTAAGCGCACGGTCTCTTTGCTACCCGACTTCGTCCTGCCCTGGCTAAGATTCAGCATTTCCGTGATCGCATTGTTCCTCGCTGCCCGATTGCTCAACGGTCTCACGCTTGTGGCCGCCGCGCGGGCGGCTGCGCAAACCGCGATGCTATACCAGCGCGGGCAGTTCTGGATCCGTCGTTTTCAAAGACAGGCGCCCGCCCTGAGCCTGGCTCTAGTGCCGCTGGCGGCGCCGGGGCACCCTCGGGATCCGGCGGCGGATTTCGTTTCCAGAGCCCTGCGGATGCTCGGATCTATCGGATGGATCGCGGCGCATCGTTTCCTGTTTTCGCAGCTTCGCGTCCATCTGCTGGGTTGGCCTGCGGGTCTCATTCCGACCGGGCGGCGAACCACGCTGGCCGCCGCGGGCCCCGCTCCCTGAGGTTTCCCACATAGCATTTGCATGGCGGAAGATCGCCGCTCCTGATTATCGTCCGGGGCATGGAGGTTTTCCGCATGGATAACAAAGCCGAAAAACTGTCCCTTTTTCGCTACGGGCTGATCGCGCCCCTGGTAATCGAACGTCTTCCCCGTGGCGAACTCACGCGTCGCGCCCAGGAGATCGCCGCCCGTACCTACGACATCCCCCATTCGAAACGGACGGCGGTTTCCGTCGATACGCTGCTCGCTTGGGCGCTGCGCTACCGCCACAGCGGTTTCGAGGCATTGGCTCCCAAGCCTCGCCAGGTCCAATTCGCAAAGGGAACGGGATTGGGCAGGCTCAAAGTGCAGCCCACGCAGTTCATGGTAATAATCTTCCCCACATCTCCGGCCCGCGGCGGTATAGGTGTGAATCTGCGCGTTGACCCCGCCGCCAGGGATAAACGTAGAAGTCTGGGCGCACAGTATCCCCACAAAAAGCAGGACGCATAGAAGAAGTTTTTTTCATGGAATCAAGGAGCGGTGTTCTGTGCGGCGACTCGAATGGAAATTGCTCCTGGCGTAATTGCCCCTGCCGAGGTGTTGCAAACCACCGCATTCACCGTGTTGGCTGTAGGGAAAACGGTCACCACCAGAAAGGGCGTCGTCCCGTCACCATAGCCCGTCACGCCTACGGGAGATGTGGCAAAACTCCAGTAGAGAACGCTGGACGGAGCTACTCCTGGCACGCTTGCAGTCTGTGCCGCGGTGCAAGCGTGCGCCCCGATGGAGCCTGTAGCCAGTGCGATGGTGCCGACACTCTTGTTGGAGCATGGAATCCAGGCGTAGCTGCCTTCTGGCCCGACCGTATTACCGCATTGATAAATTGACCCGGTGTTTCCTTTGAAGTTGGTATCCGCCGCCGCGAAAATGTGGTTGTCAATGAATTCCACTGAGGCGTTAGGCGTAGAGGCTACGATGTTGACGATTGATCCATTCCCTCCGTGGATCCCGGTGCCGTTTCCATAGAAACCATCGTGCATGGTGATAATGAGCGGGCCGAACGTATCTCCGGGGCCGATAGTATAAGCATTAAAATCACCTTCAAAGTGGCCCTGGTCAATCGAAATAGAGTCACCCGCATCAATCCTCATCCCAATGGCTGCCCATTGCGTCGTCAAAAGGTCAAATTTGATGTTGTAGGGCGGGAAAATTCCTCCAGTGAAATCATCAATATTGATGTTGGTTGTAGTCCCATCCCCGCCTGAAACTTGCGGGCTGCCATCAAATTGGCAATTTTCGAATTTCAGCGAGCTGTTCCAACCCTTGATTTGCATCCCATAACCTCCGCCAGCGACCCGAAAGACACGCACGCGCGCGAAGGTGCTAAATTGATTGATCCCGCCCCCAACCGGCGCTTCCAGATCAAGCCCGATTCCGCCGAAATTCGCCACTTCAATATCCTGAAAATCCGAGTACCAGAGTCCGCCATTCAGTCCCGAAGCATTGATAAAGATGCCATTCTGGGTTGTGTTTCCGGCTGTTCCCACCAAGCGAAATCCGCTCAGGACAACATGCTCCTGCCCTTCCGCTGCTGTGGTAAGAGCAATCGGCGGCGTGGCATCGTCGCCCATAGCCTGAATGAGTGTAGGCAGCTTATTTGTTCCTCCCAGTCCAGTTCCGTCGCCCATGCCAATGAGGTGGAAGTTGGTTCGCAGGATAATCTGGCTGACATGATATGTAGTTGCACCCAGAAGGACAGTGATGGATTTGGCTCCAGGGTCAATAGCGCATGCTCCGGTTCCACCAACATCGGTCAAATCAATCGCGTTGATCACCCCATAGCCGTTAGCGGGAACGGCCTGAATCGCAGACTGAATTTTGCAGGAAGCATCAGCCCCGGTAAACTTGCTGGCAAAATAGGTTGTCCCGTTCAGGTTGGTAAACAGATCTGTGCCATTGTGCGTGTTTGTCCCCGAGGTGGTTGCCGAGGTTATTGTGGGCGTCGTCAGGGCTGGAGAAATCAGCGTTTTATTGGTTAAAGTATCGGGTAATGGAAGCGGAGCTGTGTTGACTTGACCGAAAAGGGCAAGAGACGCCAACAAAAAGGCTAGCGTGAGTAAGATCTGTCGCTTCATATCAGACACTTATCGAGTCCATGTTATATTCTCTCTATTGTGCTGGAAGCTATTGTTCTGGCTTGCGCTAGTGGGTACATCTGCATCAAGGCTGCTCACTGGTTTCTTGATTGGGAGTTTGAACGCTGGCGTCGTTCGCAAGGCGCCCGGAGAGATAACCAAGCGATGCTTGATAGGCTGCCAGCCGAGAAGTAGCAGCCCCTAATGGCATCCCTGATCTACTCGCGAGTGGTTCCGTGCGCCAACGCAGGGCCAACACAGGCTAGTGACTGTGCCGAACAGTCCTTAGCTTTCCGCCGCTGCACTTCTTCTATCTCTCCCGGTAGAAAACCAAGGTGTGACACGATGTATTGTTCAGTGGTTAGAGGCAAACCATCTCGTGCCCTATTCAAAGCCTCGGGGAGCACATCCAAAGGAATGCTTTGCAGTCGACGCTTTCTTCTCTCGAAATCCGAGAGGGCTCGATATTCGAGCAGTCTGATGAGCTCTCGTTTATCCGAATCAGTCATTTTCTTTCGTTATTGCACTGTGCTAACAACTCATTGATCCGCTGGTCGAGTTGCTCAACCGTCATGCGATCTATTTCGAGCGCGCCACCGTCTGGTCCGCTGATTTCTATAGCTCGCCTTGGCTTGCCCTGCGTGCGTTCGGCAATCAACTGTATGGCTCTTATGTCGCCCTTGCGTGCCCGCTTTAGGAGCGCGGCGGCCACATCTCGCGCCGCTGCAGAGTCATTGCTTGCGAGCAGATCCTCCAAGGCTTCATCTATCAGTTGCTTTCTTGGCCTGCCACGTGGATTGCCGCTCTGCCCCGGTTTCCACGGTTTGAGGTTCGCTGTGCGTCCCGCCAACGCTCACCTCCGCCAATTGCAATCTTAATCTGGATTGTCACTGGGAACAGTGGGAAAACAGTGAGGGGCCGAAACTGCTGCGGAAGGCCGAGGTCTCCAGGTACTTGGTGAAGGGCTCAAGCCGCTCAAGCTGGATTTGTGACGCAAATTGTGCCGCAGGTCGTCACTAACACCACGGAGTATCTGCTGTCACTACAGTTCACCATCGGCACGGAAACACCGCCAACCCCTCGACGGTGAAGCCCATTAGGTCAGATTGTGATTCTTGGTAACCAAGTGAACGGGCACTTTCCAAGCGTGCGCCTTCAGCCACTCGGCCATCTCTCCTTGCAGTGTTTTGAGGCGGGGAAATTGGTTGCGCTTTGATTCTACCGCAAGTCTGCGTAGGCGCGAGGTCAGGAAGGTTTGGTCAGGGCTTCCGCGGTCGCAGGGGCCAGATCCGGGGAGCTGCCATTTCCCGATGACGGAACGGGCGCGGCCGGCGTTTTCAGGTTTGAATCCAGGACGCGATTGTGCAGGCAGAACAACGCCAGTTCCAGGCGGTCTGCCACGCCCAGCTTGTCGTACACCTTGCGCAGGTAATTCTTGACTACCTGTTCGGTGGTGCCGACGCGCAGCGCGATTTCCTTGTTCTTCATCCCCTGAGTCACGCAGGAGACGATGAGCGATTCTTTCGGAGTCAGCTGTACTTTGGGCCGGGGGGACGTGGGGCGCGAGCCCTGGGTACGATAGGCTTCGAGCACCCACTGAGTGCCGCGGCTATCGAGCCAGGGGTGGCCTTCCGAAACTTTGCGCAAGCAATCGACCAGAAGTTCGGGCTCGACCTCGCGGGAAACGATTCCGTGTACGCCCCGGCGCAGCAGTTCAAGGGTAAGTTCTTGATTGGGTTCCTGGGTCACGATCACCAGGCGGAGACCCGGGGTTTGCCGCATCAAGTCCGAAATTGCATCCACGGGATTCGGCGTCAGGGCGGCTTCGAAGATCAGGATGTCGGCGGTAAATTTCTTGGCAGCGGAAAGGGTTTGGGCAAGGGTTTCGGATTGTCCCACCACCCGGATGTCGTCTTCCAGAGCAAAGATCTTGCGCAGCCCGGCACGGAAGATGGCTTGCGTGTCAGCCACGATCACGCGAATGAACTGGCCGTCAACTTCCTGCGGCTGCTCAACGTTCATCTCCATGCTGGCGGAAGTGCTTGCCATTCGGTTTCCTTGCGCTTCAGTTCCCTGCTTCAGCGGCGCTCAAAATGGTATTCGTCGATGACTACGCCGACGCCGCGGCGGCCATCCTCTTCAAAATTTCGGACCACGCGGCCGCGGCAGTCGAGCTGTACATCGGCCTCCGCTCCCACCACATCCGCGGGCAGCGAGATCGTGAAGTCCACCATCGAACCGACGGGCATTTCCGAATCCACATGGAAGAGCACGCCGTTGGCGGAAATGTTCTCGGTTTCGGCTGCGTTGGCGCCGGATTTCGATTTCACCGAAATCGGCAGCTTGATAGGAAATCGCACCGCGCTTTGCATATCCGGATAACGTGCGCGGACGGGTTTGGTGGCTGCGGGTTCGCGATTCACGGCTTCAGCGGCCACCGAGTTTTGCTTGCGAAGCTCCGCGCCTGCACTGGTATTCGCGTCTTCCGCAAATCGCCCATTGTTCGACATTACGTGAGGCAGATTACACCGCGGAACCAGCAGATAAAAGTTACGGAAGTCATGGAACTAGTAGGCGTAAAGCCTTGCGGATCATGGAATTAGGGTAACTGCGGAGGGTCGTTGACCCTCGGTCCTTGGTCATTGGCCCGCGGGTGTGGGATGTTGATTTTGGCCAACGACCAATGACGAACGACCATCGGCCTTGAAAGTCGCATCTGGCAAAACTATGCTGTCCAGCCAATTGCCAATTGCTACTCCTAGAACTTCGTCACTTCCGTGAAGTTGAAGTCCCGCACTTTCATTGGCGGCGCCACCATGTCGAAGGATTCTTCGCCGCTGGCACGAACCGGGGTTCCCATCGCCTCGACATTCGAAAGCATATGAATCAGGCTTTCATTGAAGCGGAAGTTCAGAATTCCGTACTGCACCTTGCCACCTTCCACGTAAAACGTGCCGTCGCGGGTCATGCCGGTGAGAATTTTTTCGTAGGGATCGACTTCGCGGATGTACCAGAGTCGTGTGACCAGGATCCCGCGCTCGGTTGAAGCAATCATTTGATCAACCGTCTTCGGATCCTGGGGCGTGCTGAAAACAATGTTCATCGGAGCCTCTCCCATTTCGTTGGGGAGAGAGAAGCCGTGTCCCGTCGGCGCCACAGGACCGACCTTGTCGTTGTATTCTGACTGGGCCATCTTTTTGGCCGTAGCGCGGGCGTACACCAGGCGTTTGACGATGCCATTCTCCACGAGATGAACCCGCTGCCGCGGTATACCCTCGCCATCGAAGGGCGTGCCCGACTGCAGCGGATGTGCGACATCGTCCCAGATGTTGATGTTCGCGCCGAAGATCTGAGTACCGACACGGTTGTTCAAGAACGAGCGTTGGTCGAGGATCGAGAGGCCGCCGAAGTCCCAGAACATGAAGCCGGCCAGATCGAGCACCGCCGCCGGCTCCAGGATGACGGTGTACTTGCCGGCAGGAATTTCGCGTGGACGGGCAGACTCCAGCGCTTTGCGCGCCGAGACTTCCGCAAGGGCGGTGGGATCGAGCTGAGTTACGTCAGGAGAGTTCGCCTTCTGCCATCCCGAAGAATCGCCCGCCAGCATGGTGACAGAAATCTCGGAGGAGGTGTGCGCATGCCAGTCGTTCAACCCGCGCGAGTTGAAAATTCCCTCCACTCCCTCCGAAGAGGAGAAGATGCCGGCCGTGGTGAACTCATGACGGGTTGCCACCCGGACAATTTTCTCGACCGCGTCAGCGCGCAGCTGAGGAGTGAGCCCCGCAGTCTGAGCAAAATGCCGGCTGGGCCGGGCTCGTGCGGACGCGGGCGACTCGCTCGCGCCCGGCATAGGCAGCAAGTCCGAATCAGGATGCTGAACCTTAGCCAGACTCTCGGACGCCTGCACCACCCGCTGCAGACTGTCACTGTCGAACTTGTTGGTAGTGGCCCGGGCGGTGCGCCCGTCGAACGTCGTCCGCACCGAGACGGAGTAACTTTCCTCCGCGACATTCTGATGGATGGTGTTGTTGGCGAAGCGGGTGAGGGCGGACTTGCCACCATAGATCAGGGCTTCGACTTCATCGGCGGTCGAGTGCTTTCTTAACTTTTCGAAGATTTCTGCGGCTTGGTCTTTATTCAGCATTCGGCAAATACCCCGCCCTGTCTCTCCACAAATCGGAGAGACGAGGACGGGGCACCCTTTCACTTCACGTTCCCTTGTATGCGCTTCCCACTTTGACGCCTGCAAATCTTGCCGGCGCCGCTCCGTGCCCTGTGCCCATCACCTGTTGGGGCTGGCCTTTGCCGCAGTGCGGCGTGCCCCACAAAACCCATTCGTCGCGGGAGCAGATGGCGTCCATCGAGTTCCAGAATTCGGTGGTGATGCCTGAGTACGACGGGTTCTTCAGCATGCGGGTGCGCTTGCCGTTTTTGATTTGCCATCCTGCTTCGCAGCCGAACTGGAAGTTGTAGCGTTTGTCATCGATCGACCAGGAGCGATTGGTTTCCATGTAAATGCCGTCATCGGTGGACGCGATGAGTTGCTCCCTGGTTAACGGCTTCTCGCCCGGGAGAATGCTGATATTAGTCATACGGATAATGGGGAGGCGGTTCCAGCCCTCGGCGCGCAAAGTTCCACCCGAGCGGTTGGCGCCGATGGCGTGGGCGGTTTCGCGCGAACTGAGATATCCGGTGAACAGGCCGTTGGTGATAATGGGCGTGCATTGCGCGGGGACGCCTTCATCATCGAAAGCAAACGTGCCCAGCCCGGGACCGTGCTCCTGGCGTGCGTCCGCAACGATATTCACCACTTCGCTGCCGTAACGCAGGGTGCGCAGTTTGTCGAGCGTAAGAAACGATGTGCCGGCGAAATTCGCTTCCATGCCCAATACCCGGTCGAGTTCGATGGGATGCCCGACCGACTCGTGAATCTGCAGTCCCAGTTGCGAGCTGTCGAGGATAATGTTGAACACGCCCTCGGGACATTTGTCCGCGGTCAGTAGCGCGACCGCTTCTTCGCCCACCCGGCGCGCGTTTTCCACCAGCTTCAACTCTTCCACCAGTTCGTAACCTTTGTTCTGCCACTGTCCGCCATAAGAATTGGGATACGACCGCTTCTGAATTTCGCTTCCCGCAAAGGCGTGAGCCACATAGCCGGTCCCCGTGGTGTACTTCGTCTGATGGATGTCAGCGCCCTCGGACGAGAAGAACCATTGCTCCTCACGCCGGAAGTTGAGGTTGGTCTCCGCCAGGGTGACGCCGGGCACGGAACGTAATTCGGAATCGATCTTCAGCAGTAGTTCGATGTTCTGCTCGACGGACGTGGCAAAGGGATCTATCTGGAAGGGCGAAGTCCATTCGGCAGTCATCGCCTTTTCCGGGGCCAACTGAATGTCATGCAGCTTTACTCGCGAAGACGCTTTGGCGATTTCGACCGCGCGCGCGGCCGTAGCTTCAACGGCGGCGCGGGTCAGATCGTCCGAGGCGGCAAAACCCCAGGCGCCGTCGGCGATGACACGCACCCCGAACCCGAGGGATTCTGCCACTGAGGCGCTGCCAACCTTGCCGTTCTTGGTGGAGAGCCCGCGGTGACGATCGTCGGCCAGGCGGACGTCGGCGTAGGATGCGCCCAGGTGATTGGCGACGTCGAGAGCCCAGTCGGCGATGGGTTTCATGGGAAATTCAAATTTAACACAGTGCCACAGAGCGGGCTTGATGCCGAGACTTTGTCGGACTCCAGCGGCTTTTGCTATCAGATGTCAGTTCTCAGATCTCACTTCTCAGAATAAGAAAGGGGCAGCTGGCGCCGCCCCTCTGGGAACTGGAACTGAGAACTGGGAACTACGTTCCTTCACTCCACCCCGCCAAATACTCTTCCTGCTCCGGCGTGAGCTTGTCGATCTTAATGCCGACTGACTCCAGCTTCAGTTTGGCGACGCGCTTGTCCAGATCGTCGGGAACTTTGTAGACCCGCTTCTCCAGCGTCTTGTAATTCTTCACCATGTACTCGGCCGAGAGGGCTTGATCCGCGAAACTCATGTCCATCACCGAGGGTGGATGGCCTTCGGCGGCGGCCAGGTTGATGAGGCGGCCTTCGCCCAGCAGATTGATCTTGCGTCCGTCTCGCAGCGAGTACTCTTCGACCGAGCTGCGGGTGGTGCGTTTGGACGACGACATCTTTTCCAGGGCCACGATGTCGATCTCCACGTTGAAGTGGCCGGAGTTGGAAATGATGGCGCCGTCTTTCATGACATCGAAGTGTTCTTTCGTCAGCACGCTTTTGTTGCCGGTGACGGTGCAGAACACATCGCCCAATTTGGCGGCTTCGTTCATGGACATTACGCGGAAGCCGTCCATGTGTGCTTCGAGCGCTTTCGTCGGGTCAACTTCGGTGACAATTACCTCGGCTCCGGCGCCACGCGCGCGGCTGGCCAGGCCTCGTCCACACCAGCCGTAGCCGGCAACCACGAACTTCGATCCCGCCAGCAGGAAGTTGGTGGCGCGAATGATGCCGTCGATTGTGGACTGGCCGGTGCCATAGCGGTTGTCGAACAGGTGTTTGGTGTCGGCGTCGTTGACCGCGATGATGGGGAAACGCAGCACGCCCTCTTTGGCCATGGCGCGCAGGCGAATCACGCCGGTCGTGGTTTCCTCGGTGCCGCCGATCACGCCTTCCAGCGCGTCCTGACGCTTGGTGTGCAGCAGGGTGACGAGGTCGGCGCCGTCGTCCATGGTGATCTGGGGCTTGTGGTCGATGGCAGCCAGGATGTGGCTGTAGTAGGTGTCGTTGTCCTCGCCCTTGATGGCGAACACCGGAATGTTGTGGTCCCGGACCAGGCTGGCGGCCACGTCATCCTGCGTGGACAGAGGATTGGAGGCGCAGAGCACGACATCGGCGCCACCGTCCCTGAGGCAAATGGCCAGGTTCGCGGTTTCGGCGGTCACGTGCAGGCAGGCCGAAACGCGGATTCCCTTCAAGGGCTGGTTCTTGATGAATTCCTTGCGGATAATCTGCAGGACCTTCATGGATTGGTTGGCCCAGTCAATCCGCTTCTTGCCCAGATCAGCAAAATCCAGACTCTTCACATCACAATTCAGTTGGGTCGGTGTGGTGGACATACTTCTCCTGTGGCGCGTGTCTTATGAACTTGATTAAACCAACCTGTTCAACCACCAGGGACACAAAGTAACACGAAGGAAATCAAGAATCTCGAGTTGCCTTCGTGCCCCTTGTGGTTACAGGAATTACTTGTGAGCCTGTACTGCGGGCTCGCGCAGGCCAGCATCACTGGCCAGCTTGGCCGCCTTGTCGGTGGCTTCCCAGGTGAAGTCGGGATCGCTCCGGCCAAAGTGCCCGTAAGCCGCAGTCTTACAGTAGATCGGGCGGCGCAGCTTCAGTGAATCGATAATGCCTTTCGGGGTGAGTTGGAAATTGGCGCGCACCAGATCGGGAATCGTGTCGGGATCGACCTTGCAGGTGCCGAAAGTATCCACAAGTATGCTGACCGGCTCGGCCACGCCGATGGCATAGGCCAGTTGCAACTCACAACGATCCGCCAAGCCGGCAGCAACAATGTTTTTAGCAATGTGCCGCGCCATGTAGGCGGCGGAACGATCAACCTTGGTTGGGTCCTTGCCGCTGAAAGCACCGCCGCCGTGTCGCCCCATGCCACCGTAGGTATCCACGATAATCTTGCGTCCAGTGAGGCCGGTGTCGCCCATGGGGCCACCAATCACAAAACGTCCGGTGGGATTGATGTGGTACTTGGTGTCTTCGTCGAGCAACTGGGCGGGAATGGTGGCTTGAATGACGTGTTTCAGAACGTCGCTGCGCAGTTCCTCGTTACCCACGGTTTCCGAGTGTTGCGTGGACACCACGACCGCATCCACCCGGATCGGATTGTGGTTCTTGTCATACTCGACCGTGACCTGCGATTTTCCATCGGGACGCAAGTAAGGCAGCCGGCCATGCTTGCGGACTTCAGAAAGACGCATGGTCAACTTATGGGCCAGCGAAATCGGGGTGGGCATCAGTTCCGGGTTTTCGTTGCAGGCATACCCGAACATCATTCCCTGGTCGCCGGCGCCGCCGGTGTCCACGCCCATGGCGATGTCGCCGGACTGTTTGTTGATGCTGGAGATGACTGCGCAAGTATTGGAATCAAAGCCGTAGAGCGCGTTGTTGTATCCGATGGAGGAAATCGTGCCTCGAACCAGCGACTGGAAATCCACGTACGCCTTGGTGGTGATTTCGCCCGCGATGACTACCAGGCCGGTGGCGGTCAGGGTTTCGCAGGCCACGCGGCTGGAGGGGTCTTCGGTCAGACAGGCGTCGAGGATAGCGTCAGAAATCTGGTCGGCGATCTTATCGGGATGGCCTTCGGTGACGGATTCGGACGTAAAAAGATAGCGGTTACGAGATGACAAGCAGCTTCTCCTTAAGCGATTTTAGCGAGCGATCTGGACTTTACGACCTGGTGGGGGTCAGAACGCAACCGACTATAAATCAGCACCTTGCGGACTCCAATAAAGTATCAGAGTAGGAGGCCCGGACGCAATGACTTTGGGGCCGGGAACGACTTAAGACCAGCCACTGGCGAGCTCCGGAGTCTGGGCGGTAATCTGGGAAGGTGGAATGGTATTTCAGGGTTCGGAACCGCCGAAACCGGCACGCTGCCGTGTATCTTTGGCGGTCTTAGCTTAGGGTCGCAGGCCGTTGGGGTCGAAAATGAGGGTCTTCACCTGGTTGAATCCGCCTTGCGACGCTAGCGTCTTTCCATTGAAGGAGATATCCAGGGCGCCGACGTTTCCCGTCTTGATCACGATCTGGTTGCGGGCTTCGATTGCCTGTTCCGCCGAAGCGACGAGCGTGTCTTGCACGATCTGCTTTCCGTCAGCAGTGATCGCGACCCAGGAGTCCTCGCGCGCTTTGATAAGCACCTGAAAGAGCCCTGCATGCACTGCCGGCTGTGCCGGAGCCGCCGTGGGCGTCACGCCCTGGCGGCTGCCCGGCGCCGCCGCCTTTTGAGCGTCGGAGGCGGGAGCGTCAATCTTGTCAGGGTGCAGAACCACGCTGGGGTTGGCGGTCTTCTCGCGCGAATGAAAGCCCCAAACTGCGAATCCGCAGGCCAGGATCAAGAGCACTATCGCGAAAATGCCCCAAGGGAAGCCGTCATCGCCTCGACGTTTCTTCTTGGTGTCCGGCACTCGTTCCGCCAGGGCCGCGAGTACCGGGGTGTCCTGCGGCTGCGGTTCAGGCAGGCTGGGTTCGGTAGCCGCCACAAAATCGGCGATGGCCTGGTTTTCGTCCATGCCCAGGTGGCGGGCGTAGGCGCGGACAAACCCTTTGTTGAAGATCCCGCCGGGAAGCTGATCGAAGCGGTCCTCCTCGATGGCGACCAGGAAGCGGGTAGCGATCTTGGTGGACACAGCGATGTCGTCCAGCGTGATCTTGCGCTGTTCCCGCTCCCGCTTCAGTCGTGTCCCAAAGGATTCCAACCTGGCCGTCTTCCCGCCGCCTCAGCTAGCCCTGGCCGCATCCAACATGTAAGAGTAATCTGAAGATAAATATATGTTAATCAAGGCCCTCCGGGCCCATGAATTTGGAGTGAGAGAGAACCGCATTGTTAAACCACGCGGTTAGGCGATGCATCTGCGCCGGCACTTTACCCCCGACCCCGGCTTGGCTTCAGGGGTTCTGGTTACTAAGGTTGATTGCCGCCGCTTTCCGGAGCCGCATATAATTTCAACACTTTCTGCCCACATCGAGGACCGCAGTTCATGACCAAGGCCGCCGCCGACCGCAAAGTGCAGGAACTGGGCATCTTTCATGATGTGGCCAAGGCCCTGACCTCGTCTCTCGACCTCGACTCCATCCTGCAGACGATCATGGAAAAGATGGCGGAATACTTCCGCCCCGACACCTGGTCGTTGCTGATGGTGGACGAGGAGCAGGACGAACTCTACTTCGCCATCGCGGTGGGCGAGGCCTCCGAGGCCCTGAAAAATGTGCGGCTGAAAGTGGGCGAGGGCATCGCCGGCTGGGTGGCGAAACATGGCGAGCGCGTCGATCGTGCCTGACGTGTACACCGATCCGCGCTTCGCCAAACGCATTGACGAGATGACGCAGTGGGAGACGCGCTCCATCATCTGCGTGCCCCTGCGTTCCAAGCATCGGGTGCTGGGCGTCATTCAACTGGTCAACGTAAGGATGGAGAGTTTCAGCGACCAGGAGATGTTTTTCCTGCAGGCGCATTTGCGACTACGCCGCCATTGCCATCGAAAATGCGCGCGCGGTCGAAAAGATTCAGGAACTCACCATCACCGACGATTGCACCGGCCTGTACAACGCCCGCCATCTCTACAAGACGCTGGAGACCGAGGTGTACCGCTCGGCGCGCTTCGGCTACGAGTTCAGCGTGGTCTTCATCGATCTCGACCATTTCAAGCAGGTCAACGACACGCACGGACACCTGGTGGGAAGCAAGCTGCTGGTGGAGATCGGATACCTGATCAAAGCGCAGCTGCGATTGATCGATTACGCCTTCCGCTACGGTGGGGACGAATTTGTGGTGCTGCTTGCCGCAGACCGGAAAAGATGCCGCGCTGATCGTGGCGAAACGCCTGCGTGACAGCCTGCGCACCAGTATGTTCTGCCAGGAAGAAGGATTGAACCTGAACGTCCGCGCCTCGATGGGCGTGGCGACTTATCCGCACGACGCCAAGACGCCGCACGAAATCATCCGCCAGGCCGACGAGATGATGTACATGGTGAAGAACACCACCCGCGACAATATCGGGATTGCCTCGCGTGGGAGTGATGAAGTAAATCAATTTAACGGTTTCGACTCTCAGCTTATCTTCGTTGTTTCCACACCGCGAAAGTCAGGTCTTGCGGGTCCTGCATCACGGCCATCTCGTCCCCCTCAGGCAGCACCGTTGGAGAGGTTATTGCCTTCGCGCCCATCTCTTCCGCTTGTTTTGACGCATGCTTTCACATCTTCCACGGCAACGAACAACTGCACGAAATTCGGCGACTGGGGCGGAGCCGGCCAGATGCCGCCCTGGATGCCATCTTTCGATCCGGTTTCAATCCGGCAATACCCCATGGCGTTGTCGTCGTTTACCTTCCATCCAAACAGCGCCGAATAAAAGCTGGCGGTAGCTCCCGGTGTTTTCGACAGGATCTGAAACTGCGTTACTGGGTTTCCCATTTATTTTATTTCTCCTCATTCTCTAGAATCTTCTGTAGCTTCAGCGGCCTTTTCCCGGATTCGCACCATGGCCAACTTTCGGAATTCACGCTCATTGCGCGCCCCGGTCAGGTCTTTCCATCTTCCCGATGCACTTACTTGCAACAACCGCAGGCGCAACAGACGTGCCAGTGCGAGATTGACCTCGTCCACGCTCACATTTATTTTCTTAGCAAGCCAGCGGCAATCGGCGTGGAAACCGAGCATACGCGACAGGCGCAGAATCTGCCAGTGGACAGGTCTGGTGGCCAGGCTCAAACCCTCCGCAGTCCAATGGCGCAGTTGCTCCAGCCTGCTGGCCTCCGCGTCGTCGGGCAGATGCTCAGTCCGCGATGTAGGCCGCCGCTTCTTCCGGGGACATCTTTAGCTTTCGTCCCCACTTCCGAATCTGGGATGGCGGGGTCCGCCGGATGGCACGGAGGATCTGCGAGATCACGGAGTGGTCGGCACCCAGGAAACGGGCAAACGAGCGCAACGAGTACCGTGGATTTTTCTCCCGGCGCATCCGGAATTCCTGTTCGAGTCTTTGCCGGAACCGGTGTTCCTGCATGCTGCTCATGCTAGCGTGCGACTTTGGGATTGACAATGGATTCGCGCGACGAACCGGGGCAAACTCTTGCCCCAGGGCACGAGGCAGATTTGACTTGTCGGATTCATCGACAGGCCATCTGCCTGCCAAAATGAACGGGCTACTTTGCTAGCTCTGGGGCAGGCTGGTTCATGCGGGCGGCTTGCAGTTTTCGGTCAGGTGCGGATTGCTGTAGCCACTTGCGGATTTCCGGCAACGCGGCGCGGGTTGCAGTCTCTCCCGCACGAATTAATCCGGCTGAGCGCTCGAAGTCATCGTATTTATAGCCGTTGACGTCAGGATCGATGACCAGGTCGGCGGCCGCCTTCCAGACTCCGCAGTTCATCTCCTGGGCAATGGCGAAGCACTGGCCGATCACATCGAACAGATGTCGAGGACCGGTATCGCCGTTGGTCCAGGTTCCCCTGAGATGCACCGCCAGCACTCGCTGCGCGCCCATGTGTCGCAGCGGAACCGTGGGCACGGCGTGGGCCAGCATGCCATCGACTAACAGGCGCCCGCGGATCTTTACCGGGAGAAACATTCCCGGGTAGGCGCAACTGGCGCGCACCGGGTCAACCAGAGGTCCGGAGTGGAACACGACTGCCGCGCCGGTAGAAAAATCCGTAGCAGTCACGGCCAGGGGAATCTGCAATTCTTCGAATGTCTTGACCTTCAGAATGCTGCTTAGAAACTTGATCATGCGTTCATTGCTGGCAAATCCGTAACGCGACAGAGTCCAACGGGCAAAGTCCTTGAAGCGCACCCGGGCGGACATCTGCTCCAGCTCAGAGATAGTAACGCCGCTGCAGTAGGCTGCGCCGATGAGCGCTCCGACACTGGTGCCGGCTACCAGACTCACAGGAATGTTTTCTTCTTCGAGGACTTTGAGCACACCGATGTGGGCGATGCCGCGAGCGAAGCCGCCGCCGAGAGCCAGTCCAATGGAGTCGGACGGCTGCGATGGCTCCGGCCCGGACAGGCCTGACAGGCCACGCCCGAAGGCCTGCACCGAACGAATGATCTTGCCCAGATGCTTCACCGGAACCTCATTTCACCCGCCCCGGTCTTACGCGGTCACCACCACTACTTGTTAGCAGCTAAGATGCCAGTTCCCGGATAATAGTTCCAGGCACGTCGGTTCTGACCTGGGTGTTACTTGTGGAAGGCTTCGCGCCCGCCGTGGTCCCGGTGACTAACTCCAACAATCCTGTTAACTTGGGGGCCATGGTTCGGGAAATCTCCGCCGGAGGGGTGGTGGTGCAAAGGGCCGGCGAGAGCTGGCAAATGGCCGTCATTGAGCCCCAGAGCGAAGCCTCTTCGTCGCGCCCGGCACGGAAAAGTTCACAAAAAGTGGTATTGGCCCTGCCCAAGGGGCTGGTGGATCCGGGCGAGAAATCCGAAGAGGCGGCCCTGCGCGAGGTGCGCGAGGAGACCGGACTGATCGCCACGCCGATCACCAAGCTGGGAGACATCAAGTACGTTTATGTGCGCTCCTGGGGAGACGGGCAACGGGTGTTCAAGATCGTTTCGTTCTTCCTGCTGCGTTATCATTCCGGCCAAATTGATGATGTCTCGCGTGAGATGAGGGTGGAGGTGAAGCGTGCGCTCTGGATTCCGCTGGAGGAAGCACCGAGCAAGCTGGCGTATCGAGGCGAACGGGATGTGGTCCGGCGGGCCCAAAAATATCTGCAATCTCATCCGGAGGTCTGATCATGCCGCATGAACATGTCGAGACTCACTTCATGGCCACCAACCTGGTGCGCGACGTAGTCATCGGCATGGCCGATGGTCTTACCGTGCCCTTCGCTCTGGCCGCCGGACTTTCAGGCGCGGTACAAAACACCCGGCTCATCGTGGTAGGCGGGCTGGCTGAGATCGCGGCCGGCTCCATCGCCATGGGCCTGGGCGGATACCTGGCCGCCCGCGGCGACGCCGAACACTACGAGCAGGAACGGGCGCGCGAATATCGCGAGATCAAGGAAATTCCTGAAGAAGAGATGGCCGAGGTGGGACGCGTCTTCCAGTCCTACGGCATGACTCAAGCGGAAAGTACGCCGGTCGTCGAAGCGCTCAGCCGCCGTCCCGACGCCTGGGTGGATTTCATGATGCGCTTCGAACTGGGCCTGGAAGAGCCCGACCCGCGCCGGGCGGTAACCAGCGCTGCCACCATCGCCGCCTCTTATGTTGCGGGCGGCCTGATTCCACTCTCGCCCTACATCCTTCTCTCCAGCGCCGTGCACGGGCTTGCCTACTCGGCGGTGGTGACCCTGGCCGCGCTCGGCATCTTCGGCTATATGAAGGGTCGTTATACGGGAACTGGCCCAGCGCGCAGTGCATTGCAGACCATGGCGATCGGCAGCGTGGCGGCAGCCGCGGCCTTTGCCCTGGCCAAATTGATTTCATAAGTCTAGTGTGGCGCGGGCGCTCTCGCCCGCGCGGGACGGGCGGGGACGTCCGTCCTCCATCGTTCTTCCAGATCGCACGCTGCAAGAGAGAACCTCGGTGGTGTCTTGGAGTAACTTCTGCCTTCCCGCATAATTTAAGTGTGAACAGTGAACTTGCAGGGCCGGCGTCTCGCCGGCTGTCGGGAATGCATCTTGCCTTCCCCCTCATTATTCTTTCGGTGGCGCCGTGGTTGTCCATGCCGACCGCCGCCAGGAACAAGCATTCGTCGTCCCTTGCCGTCCCTGATCGCGGCTACAGTTCCGCCCTGGCGGCGGCCAATCGCTTTCTGCAGGCCTGGCAGAACCAGGACCACGAAACTGGGCTGCTGATGCTGACCGATGCTGCGAAGCAGAACAGCTCGCAGGAGCGCACGGACAGGTTCTTCTCTTCCGGAAACGATGCGGCTTACGAAATCGCGCGAGGAAGAAAGCTGAAAGGCGGGCGCTACGCCTTTCCCGTTACCCTGTTCGTGTCGCATTCCGATCAAAAGTCAGGTCATCCGCAAAGATCGCAGATTATTGTGGTTCGCGCAGGCAAAGACGAGTGGGCGATCGATAACTTGCCGTAGAGACTCTGACTTCACTCTGTGCCTTGCAAAGCCCCGGTTGCACCTGCGACGACGCCCGTGCTCCATCGCAAAGGGCTCTTCGGCGCTATCGATCAAGCGCGCCATCCACGTATCGGGATAGAATTGATATTGTCGTCGGTTTTGCTCCTGCGAGGTTTTTCATGAAGCGCATCCACAAAGTTGCAGTTCTCGGCGCCGGAACCATGGGCGCACGCATCGCCGCACACTTCGCCAATGCCGGCGTCCCCAGTTATCTGCTCGACATCGTTCCTCCTGATGCCGACGGTCCAGCCCGGAACAAAATCGCCGCCGCCGGTCTGGAGGCGGCGAAGAAATCCAAGCCCGCGGCTTTCTACGAACCCGGATTGGCGCGCCTGGTCACCATCGGGAACTTTGAAGATGACCTCAAGAGCTTGAGCGAGGTGGACTGGATCATCGAAGCCGTCGTCGAAAATCTCGACCTCAAGCGAGCGCTCTTGAAGAAGGTGGAATCCATCCGTAAGCCGGGGACGATCATCACCACAAACACCAGCGGCCTGCCGGTGGCAAAGATCGGCGAAGGCTTTTCCGACGATTTCCGCAAGTGTTGGTTCGGTACCCATTTTTTCAATCCGCCGCGCTACATGCGGCTACTGGAGATTATCCCCACACCGGAAACGGACCGCGCTGCCCTCGAGGCCGTCGCCCACTTCAGCGACGTAGATCTCGGCAAAGGTGTGGTGTTCGCCAAGGACACGCCCAACTTCATCGCCAACCGTATCGGCACGTTTTCTGTGCTCAACGTGATGCGGCTGATGCAGGAAATGGACCTGAGCATCGAGGATGTGGATGCGTTGACCGGGGATGCTGTCGGCTGGCCGAAGTCCGCAACTTTCCGCACGATTGATCTGGTCGGGCTCGACATTCTGGGTCATGTGGTCGGGAACATGGAACAAGCAGGCGGGCAGGAGTGCCCGCCCCACACTAGCAAGCTGCCTGATTTCTACAAGCAAATGCTGGAACGCAAGTGGCTGGGGGACAAAACCAAGGGCGGTTTTTACAAGAAGGGTGGAAGGCGGGCATCCTCGCCCGCCGATACCGGCAAAGAAGACGAACGGCTCGCGCTCGACTGGAAGACCCTTGAATACCGTCCCCGTCAGAAACCCAAGTTCCCTGCTCTCGACATGGCGAAAAACATCGAGGACCCGGGGGCGCGCCTGCGCACGTTGCTTGGCCTTGAGGGCAGCCCGCAGAAAGGGGACAAAGCGGGCGCATTTTTGTGGTCGGTTCTTTCCGATCTGTGGAACTACTCTGCCAATCGGGTTCCCGAAATCTCCGATTCCATCGTGGAGATCGACCGCGCCATGCGCATGGGCTTCAACTGGAAGCTGGGCCCCTTCGAACTTTGGGATGCCGCCGGCCTTGAGGCCACTGTGGCCCGCATGAAAAAGGAAGTCCGTCCGGTCGCGGCAAACGTCGAACAGTTGCTCGCAGCGGGGAAGAAATCCTGGTACCAGGACGATCCCAAGGCCGCTTCGGGCCGGTCCTACTTCGATTTGAGGACGGCGAAGTACGAACCTGTAAAAGTTCCTGAAGGCGTGTGGTCAGTTGGGGTGGCAAAGAAATCCAACGGTGTGGTCAAGGAAAACTCCGGGGCGTCGCTGATCGATCTTGGCGATGGAGTCGCCTGCATCGAGTTTCATTCCAAGATGAACTCGCTGGGCGGCGACATTGTCAGCCTTATCACTCAAACCATGAAGCCGGGCGGCCCCGGCGATGGATTCGACGGCTTCGTCATCACCAACGACGCCGACAACTTCTCGGTCGGCGCCAACGTCATGCTGCTGCTTATGTCTGTCCAGGAAGAAGAGTGGGACGAGGTCGATCTCGCCATCCGCCAGTTCCAGGGCATGACCCAGGCCATCAAGTTCTCGCCTAAACCGGTGGTGGTAGCGCCTTTCGGGCTGTGCTTAGGCGGCGGGACTGAAATCTCACTGCACGCCGTAGCCCGCCAGCCCCATGCCGAACTCTACGCCGGACTGGTGGAAGTCGGCGTCGGCCTCTTGCCGGGAGGAGGCGGCTGCAAAGAGATGCTATTGCGCGCAGTGGACAGTGCGGCGGTGATTCGTCCAGGGCGCGGCGAGTCCATCGAGCTCATCGAGGCTATGAAGAAGGCCTTCGAAACCATCGCCACAGGCAAGGTCGCGACCTCCGCCCACGAAGCGCGCGGACTCGGTTTCCTGCATGAGTCCGACAACATCACCATGAACCGGGAGCGCGTGCTGGCCGATGCCAAGGCGCGCGCAATGGAGCTGGTTCGCGCCGGATACGAACCCCCGCAACCCCGTACCGATATTCCAGCGCCCGGAGAAAGCGTCCTGGCGGCATTGAGGCTGGGAGTGCACATCATGCGGCAGGGCGAGTACATTTCCGACCACGAAGTGAAAATCGCCACCAAAGTGGCAGAAGTGCTGTGCGGCGGAAATGTGACTTCGGGGACGCCGGTATCCGAGCAGTACATTCTGGACCTGGAGCGCGAGGCGTTTAAGTCGCTGTGCGGGGAGAGGAAGACGCAGGAGCGGATTCAGTACACGCTGAAGACGGGGAAGACGCTGCGGAATTGATGCATTACTACGTAGGGGCAGAGCCTGTCCTGAGCGAAGCCGAAGGATGTCCTCACCTGCCTGGCGGACGCAGTCCGCTCCGGCGAGCTTCGCTCGCCCGCCCAGATGCGTGAGTGCTACACTTGTTCTCATCAGCCTCTGGAAACTGTTATGAGAGAAGTCGTCGTTGTCTCCTCCGTTCGTACTCCTGTGGGACGCGCGTTTAAAGGCACACTGCGCGCTACCCGTCCTGATGAACTGGCCGCTATCGCCATTAAAGGCGCGCTGGAACGCGTGCCGCAGGTAGATGCCAAAGAAATCGAAGACGTGATCCTGGGCTGCGCTATGCCTGAGGCCGAGCAAGGGATGAACGTTGCCCGCATCGCCGCGCTGCGGGCTGGATTGCCGGTCGAGGTTTCCGCCATCACCATCAATCGCTTCTGTTCGTCCGGGCTGCAGGCGATTGCCATGGCAGCCGAACGCATCATGAGCGGCGGCGCGGAGATCATTGTGGCCGGCGGAACGGAATCGATGTCCATGATTCCCATGGGCGGGCACAAGATTTCGCCGAACCCGTGGCTGGTTGACCACTATCCTGACGCGTACCTCACCATGGGGTTGACCGCCGAACGATTGGCACAGCGTTTCGGCATCACCCGGCAGGCGGCGGACGAATTTTCGCTCCGCAGTCATCAGAAGGCGCTGGCTGCGATCCAGGAGGGGAAGTTTGCCGACGAAACTGTACCGGTGAATGTGAGCTTCACTACACCGAACGGGTCGAAACCGAAGCGGCAGGAAATTGTCTTCAAGGTGGACGAGGGGCCGCGGGCTGATACTTCGCTTGAGGCTCTTCTCGCCCTCAAGCCGGTCTTTCACGCCAAGGGAACGGTGACAGCCGGCAACTCCTCCCAAACCTCAGACGGAGCAGCCGCTGCGGTTGTCATGTCGGCAGAACGGGCTGCGGCGCTGGGAATCAAGCCTCTGGTCCGTTACCTTTCTTTTGCTACGGCGGGATACAAACCCGAAGAAATGGGACTGGGGCCGGTGTTTGCGATCCCGAAAGCCCTGAAGATTGCGGGGCTTAAACTCTCTGACATCGAGGTGATCGAATTGAACGAGGCTTTCGCGGCGCAATCGCTGGCTGTGATCACCCAAGCCGGGCTCGATCCGGATCGGGTGAATCCAAATGGGGGAGCAATTGCGTTGGGACACCCGTTGGGATGCACCGGGGCCAAGCTGACCGCCACCATCATCCGCGAAATGAAGCGGCGCAATGCACGCTACGGGATGGTGAGCATGTGCGTCGGCGGGGGAATGGGGGCTGCGGGGATCTTCGAAAACCTCAATTAACCACGGAGACGCGGAGTCGCTGAGAAGAAATTCGGTGATATGAACTGGTCAGGTTGTCGCCGTGACTTCAGTTCCGCTTTTGCGGCTGCAAACTGGCCGCTCCGCCACCTGACATAAAGTACAATAGTCCAAGCGAATTCCCCGCCCGGCGTCTGTGAGGCTCCGGGGTGGAATTGGCTTTATGGGAGGTGGACCATGGCTACGACTTACGCAATCCCCAGCACCAGAACATCCGGCGGCAGCTTCCTGCTCGAAGAGCCCAAAGTTGACGAAGTCTTTACTCCTGAAGACTTTACAGAGCAGCATCAACTCATCGGGCAGACCGCGGAAGAGTTCGCAATCAACGAGATCCTGCCTAATGCCGAGAAGATGGAACACAAGGATTTTTCCATCACTCGCGACTTGCTGAAAAAGGCCGGAGACCTGGGACTCAGCGGCGTCGAAATTCCTGAGGCTTACGGCGGCCTGGAAATGGACAAAGTCACCGCCGCCGTGATCGCCGATAACGTCGCCAAGTATGCCGGCTTCGCCACCACTTGGGGCGCGCATTCCGGCATCGGCACCCTGCCGATCGTTTACTTCGGCACGGAAGAACAGAAGAAGAAATATCTGCCCCGACTGGCCGCCGGGGAGATCGTCGGGGCATATGCGTTGTCGGAGGCGTCTTCCGGTTCCGACGCGCTGCACTGCCGCGCTCGCGCCCAGCTCTCGCCCGACGGCAAGCACTACATCCTCAATGGCGAAAAGATGTGGATCACCAACGCGGGCTTTGCCGACCTGTTCACGGTGTTCGCCAAGGTGGACGGCGAAAAGTTCAGTGCCTTTCTGGTGGAAAGAACTTTTCCGGGATTCTCGATCGGCGCGGAAGAGCACAAGATGGGGATCCGCGGCTCTTCCACCTGTCCCCTGATTCTTAACGACTGCAAGGTCCCGGTTGAAAATCTGCTGGGCGAAATCGGGAAGGGCCACGTCATCGCTTTTAATATCCTCAACGTGGGACGCTTCAAGCTGGGTGCCATGTGCGTTGGCGGAGCGCGGGTGTCGCTGGAAAACGCCATCGCCTATGCCAAGCAGCGGAAGGCATTCAGCAAAGTGATTGCTGACTTCGGTCTGGTGCGCGAGAAGCTGGCAAACATGGCAACGTTGATTTACGTCGGCGAGGCGCTGGTCTATCGCACCGTCGGCATGATGGATGTGGCGCTCAACGAAGTGGATAAGGCCAGCGCCGATGCCGCCAAAGAAACGCGCAAGGCGATCGAGGAGTACGCGGTGGAATGCTCGATCCTCAAAGTCTGGGGCTCGGAGATGATCGATTACGTGGTGGACGAGACCGTGCAGATCTACGGCGGCTACGGTTTTGTCGAAGAGTACCCCGCCGAGCGCGCGTACCGCGATGCGCGTATCAACCGCATCTTCGAAGGCACCAATGAAATCAACCGGCTGATCATTACCGGCTTTCTGCTCAAACGTGCCATGTCAGGACAGTTGCCGCTCATGCCGGCGATCAAGAAACTGATGGATGAGGTGCTCGCCGGCCCCAGCGTCGGAGAAGAACTGGAAGGTGCGTTGGCGGAAGAGCGCAAACTGGTAGCGCAGGCCAAGAAGCTGGGCCTGTTTGCGGCCGGGGCTGCAACCCAGAAATACATGCAGGCGATACAGGACCAGCAGGAAGTGATGGGGGCTATCGCCGACATGGTGATCGAGACGTACGCCATGGAGTCAGCCGTGCTGCGGGCGCAAAAGATGCTTCAACAGAAGGGCGAAGCGGCAGCGGCGGTTGCCATCGCCATGACGCGGGTATACCTCTCGCAAGCCATGGACAAGATCGAAGCGGCGGCCAAGAAGATAGTCGCGACGGTCGCTGAGGGTGACATGCTGCGAACGCAACTGGCGATCCTGCGCCGCCTGGTGAAGCACGAGCCGTTCAACACCATTGCGCTGCGGCAGCAGATCGCGCAGAAAGTGATTGAGCGAGGCAAGTACACGCTGGCGTAGACCGGATTAACCACGGAGGACACGGGCAGCACAGAGGCAAACGGCAAAAAAATCCACGACTTACGCTGTGCTTAAGCCTGCGTTTTCAATTCTGCCATCACGCTCTGAATCAGTTCCTTGGCGTCCGTAAGTCCCTTCATCACGAGTTGGATGTCGAGGACCGGCTTGCCCGGCCAGCGCTGGCTCTGACAATACACGCCGTGCTGGCCGACCAGCGCCATAGCGTCGGTGATCATGTCCATGGTCACCGCCAGTCGCCCCCGCGGAACGCCCATCATGGTTTCGTAGTGTTCCAGTTCTTCCCGCTTTTCATCGAATACCGGCATGGCTCGATTGTATCGGGTGGGTGGGGTGGAGCATAATTGCGGGCGTCTTGCTGTCCAGGTTTTCGGAGTTACGTCAAAGCCCTTAGGAGACGCAGAATCTAGCTGCTGGCTTCTGGCTCGTGATTCTTGCTAGAAACCAGAAGCTAGAAGCTAATTACTCAAGGAGAGATCCATGAAAATTCGCATCGCAATCGTCGTCTTATTGTTGCCCGTGTTCGCTCTGTTCGCCTGTGCCCAGGACCCGAGCAAGCGTCCCAGCCCGGCGGCGCAGGCCCAGTGCAAGTTCAGCGACGGTAAGACCATCAAGACTGACTACTCCAGCCCGCGTATGAAAGGCCGCAAGATATTCGGCGGACTGGTGCCTTACGGTGAGGTATGGCGAACCGGCGCCAATGATGCCACTACTCTGGTCACAGACACCAACCTGAACATCGGGGGCAAGGATGTTCCAGCGGGGAGCTATACGATTTTTACCCTCCCCAACGCCGACAAGTGGGTCCTGATCATCAGCAAGAAGACCGGGGAGTGGGGTATTCCTTATCCGGGCGAGGGAGAGGATTTTGCTCGCGTGGACATGCGAGTGTCGCAACTGCCTTCGCCGGTGGAGAATTTCACCATCGGCTACGATCAGACCGGCTCGACCTGCGCCATGCATCTGGACTGGGAGAAAACGCGCGCTTCGGTGGACATCAGCGAGAAAAAATAGAGGCGATGGAGTTGGACCGGGAGGCGGTGGAAGTCAGCGCGCTTTTTCGGAAAGCGCATCCACCGCACGCTGGGCTTCCGGCAAATCGGGTGAGAGTTTCAAAGCAGCCTGGTAGGCGGCCAACGCTTCTGCGCGACGGCCCGCGTTCTCGAGAGCATGACCCAACAGCAGAAATCCCGTATCTGTAGGACGCAACTCGACCGATTTTGAATAACTGTTGATAGCGTCATCCAGCTGGTTTTGCTTTTCCAGCAACTCACCCAGACCCAGGTACGCGTTGTACTGGTCCGGATTCAGCAGCAGGGCCTGGGCATAGCTCGCGCGAGCCTTTTCGTCTTCCCCGAGCTGGCGATAGGCGGCGCCGAGGTTGGCGTAAGTGGAGGCGAGCAAGCCCGCATCCGAAGTTAGACTGATGACGCGGTTGTGCTGCTCGATGGCTTCGGCCAGCTTTCCATGTTCCTGCAGGTAGGCACCCAGGTTGGACCGGCTCATGGGATCGAGCGGATTGATCTGCGCCGCGGCCTGGAAATGTGAATAGGCTTCATCAGGTTTGCCCAGCCAAAGGAGCGCGCCGCCCAGGTTGTCCTGGGCAATGAAATTTCTGTCGGTCACGGCGAGCGCGTGCGTCCAGAGATCGTAGTTGCTCGACCAGTAGCCCAGCTGCCGGTTGGTGGCGAAAGCAAGCGCGAGCAAAACACACGCCGCTGGAATCACGCGTGCGCTAAACCCGATTTGTCTCGAATCGGCCAGGTCAGCGACTCCCCAGGCAATCATCACAAAAATTCCGATGAGCGGAATGTAGGCATAGCGGTCGGCCATAGCCTGGTCACCGACTTGCACCAGTCCGATCACCGGAACCAAGGTCCCCAGAAACCACAACCAGCCCGTCAGCAGATATCGCCTAGCCCGGAACTTCAGCGCCACGCCAGTCACCGCCAGCAGCACCAGGGCTGATGTCCCCACCTGCCACGCGGCCAGAGAATCTCCGGGATGGGGATAGATTGGAGCCAGATGGGACGGCCAAACCATCTTCCACAAATACATGGCGTACGCCACAACTGCGTTTTCCAGACGCACGCCGAGCGAGAACTGCGCGGTGGAACGCATGGCTCCGCCCGCCTGCTGGCTCTGCATCGTGATTACCGCGCTGGCGGCGGAAAGCGCGAGCAGGGGTAGTTTCTCGACGATAAGCTTCGACATCGGCGCTTGTGCCAGCGCGTTGACCGGGCCCCCTTGAATCCTGCCCAGCAGCCAGTAGTCCAGCAGCAAAAGCACAAACGGGAGAGTGATCACCATCGGTTTCGACATCAGCCCCAAGACAAACAAGCCGGTGACCGCCAGATATCGGCGCCAGCCGGGCTTCCGCGCATACCAGCCGTGAGCGATGAGCGCCGAGAAAAAGAAGAAAGTGCTGAGGACATTTTTGCGCTCCGCCACCCATGCGACCGATTCGACATTGGTGGGATGAAGCGCGAATAACGCGGCCACAAACAAGCTCGGCCCAAGGCGGCCCGTGACGTACATGAAGAATAAGAACACGAGGACGGCGTTCGCGGCGTGAATCAGCAGGCTGGTGAAGTGGTGTCCAGCAGGGTTCTGGTGGAACAGTTGATAATCGAGGGCGTGCGATAACCATGTGAGCGGATGCCAGTTCGCTTGCTCGGTGGCGGTCAAGGCCCAGGTGATGGTGTCCAGAGTCAGGCCGTTATGGACGTGAGGGTTCTCGGTGACGTAGCGGTCGTCGTCGTAGTTAACGAAGGGGTGGCGGTTGACCGGGTTGTACAGCGCCAGTGTCGCTACCACCAGCAGGAGACACAGAATGACGTTTCGCTTTTCGGGCGACGAGAAAAGACCTGGAGGCTTCTCAGGCACGGCTGCAAGGATTTAACCACAGAGGACACGGAGGACGCAGAGGCGTTCTTTGTGACGCACCTCTTTAATCATGTGACGAACGTAACAGACCACCTCCGAGCTTTTGGTAGAACCACGGAGGACACAGAGGACACGGAGTTATGCACTTCAATGAAATTAGCGGCGCGGTGGTTGATTCTGCAATGAAGGTTCATACCGCTTTGGGGCCCGGATTCCTGGAAAGCGTGCACGAGGCTTGCCTGGTGCATGAACTGAGAAAGCGTGGCTTTCGAACTGCCGCGCAGCTTCCCCTGCCGGTGAACTACGACGGTGAGAGGATCGATCTTGGGTTCAGAGTGGACATTCTGGTGGAGACTACCGTGGTCGTAGAAATCAAGGCAGTGGACGCCATTACTCCGGTCCATCTGGCACAGCTGATTACTTTTCTAAAGCTGAGTGGGAAACATGTTGGCTTGCTGATCAACTTCAACGTGGTGCACCTGCGGGACGGGATTCGCCGCATGGTGCAAGGAGAACCACCCTCTGTGTCTTCCATGTCCTCAGTGGTTAAGTCCCTGGTTTCCACCTGAGCACGGGCTTGCGGGCGGCAGCGGTTTCGTCCAGGCGGGAGACGCGCGTGGAGTGCGGCGCGTCCAGCACGGTTTGCGGGTCTTCCTCAACTTCCCCGGCAATCGACTTCATGGCTTCGACGAACAGGTCCAACTCTTCCTTGGGTTCGCTCTCCGTGGGTTCGATCATCAACGCGCCGGGAACGATCAGCGGAAACGCCGTCGTATAGGGATGGAAACCGTAGTCGATCAGGCGTTTGGCGAGGTCCATCGTCTTTACGCCTTTTTTGGCTTGCAGCTTATCGCTGAAAACAACTTCGTGCATGCTGGGCGTGGAGTAGGGCAAATCGTACACGCCTTCAAGGCCCTTGCGAATGTAGTTGGCGTTGAGCACGGCGTCTTCTGTGGTCTGGCGCAAGCCGTCGGGACCGTTGGCCAGAATGTAGGCGAGAGCGCGAACGAACATTCCGAAATTACCGTAAAACGCGCGCACCCGGCCTACTGATTGCGGCCGGTCATATTCGAAACCCAGGGTACCGTCTGGCTTGGTCGCCGGGACGGGCGTGGGTAGAAATGGTTCGAGCTTGCTTTTCACGGCCACGGGACCGGAGCCAGGCCCCCCGCCACCGTGAGGAGTGGAAAAGGTCTTGTGCAGGTTCAGATGCATCACGTCGACGCCGAAATCGCCGGGTCGGACTTTTCCCACCAGGGCGTTCATGTTAGCGCCGTCCATGTAGAGCAAGCCGCCCTTGGCGTGCATGATCTCTGCAATCTTGTGGATTTCCTGCTCGAACACTCCCAGCGTGTTGGGATTGGTGAGCATGAGCGCGGCGACGTCCTGGTTCATCTGCGCCGCCAGCGCGGACACATCCACCATGCCCTGGGCATTGGATTTCAAATTCTCTACCGAGTAGCCTACCATGGCTGCCGTCGCCGGATTGGTGCCGTGCGCGGAATCAGGGATCAGGATCTTCTTGCGCGGATCGCCTTTCGACTCGTGATAGGCGCGAACCATCAGCAGCCCCGTGAGCTCGCCGTGCGCCCCTGCGGCGGGCTGCAGAGTGATGGCATCCATGCCGGTAATTTCAATGAGGCACTCGCTCAGAGTCTTGATGATGCGAAGGGCGCCCTGCGAAATCCGCTCGGGCTGATACGGATGTCCGTTGGCCAGGCCGTCGAGGCGCACCACCAGCTCATTCACCCGCGGGTTGTACTTCATGGTGCATGAACCCAGCGGATACATGCCCAGATCGATGGCGTAGTTCCAGGTGGAAAGCCTGGTGAAGTGCCGGATGATTTCGATTTCGCTCACTTCGGGCATGTTGCCCAAGTCTTTTCTTTCGGACGGCCCAAGAAGTGCGGAAGCGTCAACCTCCGGCACATCCAGGGGAGGCAGCTTCCACGCTGCTTTTCCTGACGAAGACTTCTCGAAAATCAAGCCCTCATTCTGACTGACGTGCCGGGTGGCCTTGCGAGTCATATGCTTCACCGTGCCACCTTCTGCACATCCACTTCTTCTTTTGCAGATCGCACCGACCGTTCGCTTTCGGCGACCAGTCCGACCGCGGTATCGATCGCGCTTCGCGTGGTCAGTTCGGTGCAACACCACAGCGCCGCATTGCCGAGCTCGGGATAAAACTTTTTCAGCGGGAGCCCGCCCACAATCTTGTGCCCCAGGAGGCGGCTGTTGATGGCGTAAGGATCTTCGCTGGTGCGTACTACGAATTCGTTGAAACGCGGGGGCCCGGAGAGAAGCACCTTGGCGTGCTTGCTGAATTGAGCGGCGGCATAAGCCGTCTTGGCCAGATTTTGTTTGGCCAGTTCCTTCAACCCGATTTTGCCGTAGATAGTCATGAAGATATTGACCATCAGCGCGACCAACGCCTGGTTGGTGCAGATATTCGACGTCGCTTTTTCGCGGCGTATGTGTTGCTCGCGGGTGGCCAAAGTCAGAACAAAGCCGCGTTTGCCGTTGCGGTCCGTGGTCTGGCCGGCCAGGCGCCCGGGCATCTGGCGAACAAACTGCTCGCGCGTGGCAATAACGCCACAATAGGGACCACCGAAGCCCAGGGGCACGCCGAAAGATTGCGCTTCCATCGCGATTACGTCCGCCTGGCGCGGAGGTTCGACAATGCCCAGGGAAACTGCTTCGGCGATCGACACCACCAGCATCGCGCCCTTCTTGTGCGCGATCTCGGCGATGGTGGCAGCGTCTTCAATGGTTCCGAAGAAGTTTGGCGATTGAATCAGGACGCAGGCTGTATCCGCAGTGATGGATTTTTCCAGCTCTTCCAGGTTCAGCCTACCACCTTCTTTGAATGAGGAAGTGGAGAGCGGCAGGTTCTGGTGATGCGCATATGTGGTCAGCACCTCGCGATACTCTGGATGCACGCTGCGCGCAATGACCACCGAGCGCCGCCCGGTAAGACGCACCGCCATCATCACGGCCTCGGCGGCGGCAGTCGAACCATCGTACATGGAAGCGTTGGCGACTTCCATGCCGGTGAGTGCACAAATCATGGTCTGAAATTCAAAGATCGCCTGCAACGTGCCCTGCGAAATCTCGGCCTGATAGGGAGTGTAGGCGGTCAGAAATTCGCCGCGTGAGACCAAAGAATCGATGATCACCGGCCGGTAGTGGTAGTAGGCGCCGGCGCCGAGGAACGTGGCGTACGTGTCTCCGTTTTCGCGGGAGCGCTCGCGAAACCAGTCCACGATCTCAGACTCAGCCATCTGGCGCGGCACTTTGAGGTCCCGTTCCAGGCGGTATTCGGCTGGGATAGGAGAGAATAAGTCGTCGATCGAACGCGCGCCGATGGCCTGGAGCATGGCTTTCCGGTCGGCTGGAGATTTAGGCAGATAGCGCATAGACCTTCTTTAGATGTACTTCGAGGCCACTTCGATTGTTGAGCCGGTGCGATGGGTCATCGTTGCGATGGATCATCGTTTGATGGATCAGTGTCCACCCTCTTCGGCGACGAACTTCTCATAGTCGGCCGCAGAGAGCAGAGAGTTGAGCTCAGTCGGATCTTTCAGCGTGATCTTGATCATCCAGGCGCTATGCGCATCTTTGTTGATCTTTTCCGGCGCCGTCGCCAGTTCCCCGTTCACTTCGGTAACCTTACCAGACACCGGCGCGTAAAGGTCTGAAACAGCCTTCACCGATTCCACGGAGCCAAAGGTCTTGCCGGCGGTGATTTCGGCGCCCACCTTGGGCAGATCGACGAAAACAATATCGCCCAGCGACTCCTGCGCGTAACTGGTGATGCCTACGGTGGCGTTCTTGTCGTCCACTTTGATCCACTCGTGCTCTTTGGTGTACTTGTAGTCGGTCGGAAAAGGCATGGCAGCTTATGCTCCTGGTTGTAAGCTGCTAGCTTCTGGCTGCTAGCATCTAACTTTTCGTTTTTCGGCTTCCTCTGTGTTTCTCTGTGTCCTCTATGGTTAAGCCTTCTTGGGCCTCCGGTAAAACGGGGTTGACACCACCTGTGCCTTCACGCCCTGCCCGCGGATTTCGACTTTCAATTCGGTGCCCGGGGTAACGAACTCTGTGGGCACATACGCGAGCGCAATATTTTTCTTCAGAAAGGGCGCGGGGGACCCGCTGGTGACGTAGCCGATCTCGCGGCCGGTCAGATCGAGGACTTTGTAACCGTCGCGGGCAATACCACGGTCTAACATCTCCAGTCCCACCAACTCCCGCTTTGTTCCTTCAGCTTTTGCTTTCTCGAGCGACGCCCGGCCGATGAAGTCTGGCTTGTCCATCTTGCAGAAACGATCGAGGCCCGCCTCCCATACCTTGATCGTATCGGAAATTTCATGGCCATAGAGCGGCAGCCTGGCTTCGAGGCGCAGCGTATTGCGGGCACCGAGCCCGCAGGGAACCACTCCGAATTCTTTGCCGGCCTGCAGGATGTCGTTCCACACCCGGGCGCTGGTTGGTTCATCGCTGGGGACGTAGATCTCGAATCCATCTTCGCCAGTGTAGCCAGTGCGAGCAATCAGAGTATTTTTCAGTCCGCAGACGGTTCCCCGCGTCACCCAATAGAACTTCACCGCCGAGAGGTCCGCGTCGGTAAGCTTCTGCAACAGGTTGACCGCCTTGGGGCCCTGAATCGCAATTTGGGTAAAGTCATCGGAGAGATTTTCGACCGCGCAATCGAACTGCCGGGTATGGTCACGCACCCAGTTGAAATCCTTTTCGCGGGTGCCGGCGTTAATCACCAGCAAGTACTCATTTTCGCCCAGGCGGTGGACGACCACGTCATCCACGAAAGTCCCCTGCGGATAGAGCAGCGCCGAATACTGCGCCTGGCCGATGGCGAGCCGCGAGGCGTCGTTCATCGAAATGTGCTGGACAGCGGCCAGAGCCTGCGGCCCCGCTAACCGGATGTCGCCCATGTGGCTGACGTCGAAAATGCCCACGCCGGTCCGTACCGCGTTGTGCTCGGCCATTATGCCGCCCGCGGACGGGTATTCGACGGGCATCTCCCAGCCGTTAAATTCGACCATCTTGGCGCCCATCTGACGATGGACAGAATTGAGCGCGGTCTTGCGGATGGCTGGCGTGGTCGCCTCAACTGCGGGCAATGAAACCTCGATCAAAAGCAGTGGCCGGGCCGCTGAAATGGTGAGACTGATTACCCTAACACGCGCTCGGCGGTGGCTTCAACTGACTGACCGGGCAAGGGCGGGCGACATGGAAGGGGCATCTAGCGGGTTTTCTTTTTTTGTGGCATGATTATGAACGTACATATACGTACAGACAAGATGCGCTACAGAAAGGAGACCCCTTATGTCTGACGATCTCGCCACCTTGGAGACCCAAAGATCCGAGCTCCTGGAGGAGTTCCTCCGCTTGGGTGATCTGCGACCTGGCTCCATTACCGCCGTGACCCGACGCTGCGGCAAGCCCTCCTGCCACTGCGCCAAACACAACGACCCGGGACATGACCCGCAATTTCGCCTCACTCGCCGCGTGTCCGGCAAGACGGTGACAGAAACCTTTCCCAATCCCACCGCGCTGCGCAAGGCACAGCAAGAAGTCGCCGAGTTTCACCGTTTCCAGAAGCTCAGCCAGGACCTGGTCGCCCTCAACGACAAGATCTGTCGACTCCGCCCGGTTGAGCAGCATCGGGGTGGCTGGAGCGAGCAGGAAAAAAAACGGCTGCTGCGATCCATCAAGAGGTGGCGCGGGAAGTAAATCAACTGCTCGGCCATGTCTTTGCACAACGCCGTAAGGACCGCCGGACCGATCTGGAAGCGGTAGAGTCGGCCTTGCGAACTGCTCTCCACCAAGCGGGCGCCACCGCCTTAAGCGAACTGCTGCAATTCGACACCCCAGCGGGGGATCAGCGTCAGCTGCCGTGCCGATGTGGCCATCACGCCCAATACCAGGAAATCCGCTCCAAACCCATCTTAACCATCGTAGGTCGGGTGCGCATTGCCCGCCCCTACTACTTATGCTCCCAATGTCACGTCGGTCAGTTTCCGGTGGATGTCGAACTGGACATCGAAAATACGGAGTTTTCTCCCGGAGTGCGCCGCATGCATGCTCTGGTGGGCCAAGAGGCTCCGTTCGATCACGGTCGCGAGCAGATGCAGCTCCTGGCCGGTTTGGAGGTGACCACTAAATCCGTGGAGCGTATCGCCGAGGCCATCGGAGGCGATATCGCCCAGCGCGAGCAAGCAGAGATCCAGAAAGCCATGCAGTTGGATCTACCCGTCCTGGTCGGCCAGCCGATTCCCATCCTGTATGTGCAAATGGACGGGACCGGAGTTCCCGTCGTGAAGAAAGAGACGGTGGGCCGGCAAGGCAAGACCGAGGGCCAACCCGCTCATACACGGGAGGTCAAGTTGGGATGTGTGTTCACGCAAACTACCTGGGACGAGAAAGGCTTCGCCATCCGCGATCCGGATTCCACCACCTACACCGGGGCCATCGAAACGGCAGAACAGTTTGGCAAGCGCATCTATCTGGAAGCGCTAAAACGAGGTTGGAGCCGCGCCAAGAAGAAGGTGGTCATCGGTGATGGAGCCGTATGGATCTGGACTCTGGTCGCCGAACACTTCCCGGACGCGATTCAGATTGTCGACCTCTACCATGCTCGCCAGCATCTGTGGGAGGTGGCGCGCCAGCTGTATCCCCACCAGGAAGCCCAACAGAAAGCTTGGATGAAGGTCCACCAGAAGCACCTGCTGGACAAGGGGAAAATCGAAAAACTGGTGAGCGCGCTGCGGGCCATTCCCGCTGGCAATCCCCTAATGGCCGAGAAGATTCGCACCGAGGCCGATTACTTCGAGAGAAATGCAGCGCGGATGCGTTATCCCAAGTTTCGCCGGCAACACTTGTTTGTTGGCTCGGGTGTGATCGAAGCGGGATGCAAGACCGTGATCGGCTCTCGTCTCAAACAATCGGGAATGTTCTGGACTGTCCGGGGAGCCAACGCAATCTTGGCGCTGCGCTGCTCTCATTTCAATGGCCGTTTTGAGGACTATTGGGAGGAGCGCTGCGAGGCTCAGGCGGCTTGACATCCCCTTCTATGTCGCCCGCCCACCGGGCAAAGGGTTGGATTGGCAGCCTGGAACAGTTAGTTACCAACGGAACTTTCCACCTTCCCCGGGCCCGCGCTAGAGTTCGCCCATGGCCACAACCACCAAGAACAGGTATCACTGCATGCAGTGCGACTTGACTGAGGACAAGTGCGATTGCGAGAAATACTGCTGTTCTTGCCAGGGGCAAGTTGACATCCGCTTGTGCAGCGATGGTCTCTACTATTGCCCGCCTTGCCGCCAGGCGTGCGGCTACAAAGTCTCCGATTAGAGGCCAGGCCTCGGTTCTCGGGACGCGGCCGGGCGCTCGCCCGGACAACCGGCCATGCGGCATGCTCCTGTTCGGGGGGCACGACTTCAGTCGTGCCGTAGAGCCTTCTGGGACCGGGGCTTTAGCCCCTGCGGTCACTCAGCGTGCGACCGCGTACACTCGCCCCAGTTCTCGCGGACAGGGATCGAGTTCAAATCCTCCGTGCGCCGAGGAGTAAAGATAGTCTTCGGCACAACTCACAAATTTGGCTTCGACAGGGTTGTGTCGAATATTGTCGAATATATCTAACGTGTCTGGCGTAATCAGTTGCATCTCGAATGCGATGATCCACGTATCCGCGTTCCCATATTTCCATGTTCAGAGCCAACTCCTTCTTGACCCTATAGGAGAATCCTCCTTTGATGAATTGCATGGCTCGTTCCAATGTGATTTCTGATGGAGTGAGGAGCAGGTGAAAATGCGTTGGCATTACTACGAACTCATGCAACAGGAATTTTTGCTCTCGCCGATAGTGAGAGATGGTGTCAATAAACAGACCCGCCATGCGTTCGGTTTGAAACAGCGAACAATGCCCCCATGTACTGGCAGTCACGAAATATACACTTGACCCGAAAGATGTGCGATCACGAGGGCATTCTGGCGGCACGGCTGAAGCCGTGCCCTCCCGCCCCTGTCTTCCCAGTCAGAAACAGGCATCTTGCGACACGGACGGGACCGCATGCTTCCCGCTTTCTCATTTGCTTATCAGAGCTTGTGACAGATGTCTGTGACGGATGAACACTGATGTGTTCAGAGTGGGGCTAGATAACCACGGATTCTTTGTACTCTCCGAAAACTTTTCTCATGGTATCGGAGATTTCGCCGACGGTGGCGTTGGCCTCGACTGCGGCCAGGATTCGCGGCATGAGATTTTCTCCGGAGCGGGCGGCGGCTTCGATTTGTTCGAGAGCGGCTCGCCAGGTGACTTGGTCACGGCGCGCACGCAAAGCCCGCAATCGTTCGACCTGGTTGCGTTCCAGCGATTCGTCGATACGTTGGATGGGGATGGGTTTTTCTTCCTCCAGGGCAAAGCGATTTACTCCGACCACCACCGCTTCCTCGCGATCGACCTGCTGTTGGTACTCGTAAGCCGCATTCTGGATTTCCTGCTGCACGTAGCCGCGTTCGAGGGCCTTGATCATGCCGCCGAGAGCTTCAATCTTTCCCAGATAGTCGGACGCGCGGGTTTCAATTTCATTGGTCAGGGCCTCGATGTAGTACGAGCCGGCCAGCGGATCAACGGTTTGCGGGACTCCGGACTCGTAAGCCACAATTTGCTGGGTGCGGAGCGCAATGCGGGCGGCCTGCTGGGTGGGCAGGGCAAGTGCCTCATCATACGAATTAGTGTGCAGTGATTGAGTGCCGCCGAGCACCGCGGCCAACGCCTGCAAGGCGGTGCGCGCGATATTGTTTTCCGGCTGCTGCGCGGTCAGGGTGGAACCCGCGGTCTGGGTATGGAAGCGCAGCATCCATGAGCGCGGGCTCTTCGCACGGAAATGGTCCCGCATGATTCCAGCCCACATGCGGCGGGCGGCGCGGAACTTGGCAACCTCTTCCAGAAAGTTGTTGTGGGCGTTGAAAAAGAATGAAATCCGCGGAGCAAACTTATCGACATCGAGGCCGGCGTCGATGGCACCCTGCACGTAGGCAATGCCGTTGGCGAGGGTGAATGCAACTTCCTGGACCGCGGTCGATCCGGCTTCGCGCATGTGATAGCCGGAGATGGAAATCGTGTTCCACTCGGGCACATTCTGGTTGGTCCAGGCAAACAGGTCGGTGATGATGCGCATGGCCTGCGCCGGGGGAAAGATGTATGTGCCCCGGGCGATGTATTCCTTGAGCACGTCGTTTTGTACGGTACCGGACAACAGGCGGATATCGGTGCCCTGGCGGCGGGCGACGGCGACATAGAGCGCCAGCAGAATTGACGCCGTCGCGTTGATGGTCATCGAGGTGGAAATTTTGGTCAGATCAATGCCATCGAACAGGCGCTGCATGTCCTCGATCGAGTCAATGGCCACGCCGACCTTTCCGACTTCGCCGACGGCCAGGGGGTGATCGGAGTCCAGGCCGATCTGAGTGGGCAGGTCGAACGCTACCGAGAGCCCGGTAGTACCGTTGGCCAGCAGGTACTTGTAGCGTTTGTTCGATTCCTCGGCGTCGCCCATTCCGGCGTACTGGCGCATGGTCCAGAGCCGGCCCCGATACATGGTGGCCTGCACGCCTCGAGTAAAGGGATAGTCGCCGGGGTATCCGACTTCGCTTTCCTGGTTGTGACCTTTCAGATCGGCGGGCGTATACAGCGCGCGGATGGGGATGTGGGAGGAAGTCTCGGGATCCGCGGGGGCGGCATTGGCGGGATTAAGTTTGTCGGAAATAGCGATCCTCCAATCCTGCGAAACCCGATTTAGTGGGCCCGGACGTTTCTTTCGCCCTGCTGGGGCTCTTCCGTTTCCCGACACTCTACCCAGGGCTTGCGCCCTGGGCTGCGTTCTGGCGCCGCTGCGCGGCTATTTCCGCGGATCACATCAGCCCTGGAGTCTAAGTCGAACTCTGCGACAGCCCTTGCTCCTAGCCCTTCTTCCATACTCTCCAGAATGAGCTGGCGCCGAACCAGGTGAAGGTCAGAGTGAAAATAATTGCGACTAGTACGCGTCCCAAGGTAGTCTGGCCGGCCTGGTAATGGGCGTACTCACGAAAGAAGGCGCCCGCGCCGATGAATGCTAAAGCCAGGAAAACAAAGCCTGTGACCTCTAGGAAGAGCTGACGCAGCACGCGGCCGAAATGGACCGCCGTGGTGCGGGCGCCTTTCAGCACCGCACTTACGGTGCGGGTGCGTCCGGCATGCTGGGCGGCAATCCGGGCCGCGATGCTCAATTTGCGGACTGTCGAGACATTCACCATCAGCGTCGATTTTAACAGTGTTCGGGGTTACAATGACGGGGCATGACGGTGGCGTCACGAAGCCGGGGTAACCCGATCCGGCATCCAAGTAACTGAGTACTGCCGTTCTACTTCAGGGGGCCAAGTGGACCAGCAATTAAAGCAGCTGATGAAAGAACTGGGCGAGGCAATCAACGAATCGCTGGCGGACAGCGAGCAGATTGCTGAAGTCGTTTCCAAGATCAAGGACAGCGGATATGACATTTTTCTGGTCCTGGAAGCGACCATCGGCGTGAGCAAGCCGGGCGAGAAGTCCGATGACAAGACCTCCCTGGTAACCACCCTGACCACCAATCCCGAGTTCAAAATCAGCGACCAGGACCTTAAATTCCTGAAGTCACTGCGTATCAAGATCGAGAACGACGCGGCGTAGCCGTCTTCAGTCGTCGGTCTTCAGTCTGCAGCAGATCCAATCAATTTTGTCTTCCATCCCTGGAACAGGCGACGCACGAGCGGGACGCTCGCGCCTACATTTTTCCTGGCTGAAAGCTGATAGCTGACAGCTATGGTACAAACACGTCTTGCCCGGGAACGAACAATACGGCCTAGTGCGGGCCATTGGGCGATGGAGCCTGGCAGCGCTGGTTGTCAACTCAATCATCGGCAGTGGGATTTTTGGATTGCCTGCTGACGTAGCTCGACTCATCGGCCGGGTCAGCCCCTGGGCGGTGTTATTGGCGGGGGCCGCGGCCGGTGTCATCATGGCCTGCTTTGCGGAAGTGGCCTCGCAGTTTACCCAGGCCGGCGGGCCCTATCTCTACGCTCGGGCCGCCTTTGGTCGGTTCGTAGGAATTGAAATGGGCTGGATGCTCTGGCTGGTGCGCCTGGCTGCACCGGCAGCCACTTCCAACCTGTTCGTCATTTATTGTGGCGAGTTTTGGCCCCACGCCAAGGAACCTCTTCCCCGATTTCTCATCCTGACGTTTCTCTACGGGGTCTTGACCCTGATCAACTATCGCGGAGTTCGCGCGAGCACGCAGGTCAGCAATGTGTTCACGGTAGCAAAACTGGTGCCGCTGTTTCTGGTGGCGATTGCGGGCTCGTTCTATTTGCTTGCAGGCCACAAGGCAGCGCCGTTATTGCCGGGTGGTGTCGGAGTCGGCGCCTGGCTGAAAGCCTGCCTGCTTCTGGTCTTCGCCTACGGCGGCTTTGAAACTGCGCTCACGCCTTTGAGCGAGGCAAGAAATCCCCGGCGTGATGCCGCCTTTGCCCTGTTCACGGCGTTGATCACCTGCACGCTGTTGTATTCCGCCATTCAGTGGGTGGTGGTGGGCATTCTGCCTGACCCGGCGCACAGCGAACGTCCTCTGGCGGACGTGGCGCGGCTCGTTTTCGGCAATGATGGCGCCGCTTTTGTTTCTGTGGGCGCGCTGGTTTCAGTGGTGGGCTATCTCAGCGCCAATATGCTGGGCGTGCCGCGCATCACCTTCGCGCTGGCTGAGAACGGAGACTTCCCGTCCATGTTCGCGGCGGTCCATTCCCGCTTCCGTACTCCCTATGTTTCTATTCTTGCGTTTGCACTGTTGAGTTGGCTGCTGGCGCTGTTGGGTAGCTTCACCTGGAACGCCACGCTGTCCGCAGTGGCGCGCCTCCTCTATTACGGCCTGGTTTGTGCAGCCTTGCCCGTGTTCCGCCGCAAACAGCCGGGAGCTGCGATGTTTCGCCTTCCTGCGGGAACTTTGTTTGCCGTGTTGGGCGCCGGGATTTGCGCGGTATTGATTACCGGGGTAAACCTCAGCGGATCTTTGATCCTGCTGGCCACCGCCGTGGTGGCACTGCTGAACTGGCTCATGGTACGCAAGCAGCCACCGGGCAAAGCGCTCCCATGATTCTTGTATTGAACGCCGCGAAACTGCTAGGCTACGCCGTCTCATGAAATTGAAATTCCTTCTGCCGCTGCTTTGCGGAGTAAGTCTTCTCTCCTCAGCCCAGCAAGTCTCTCGTTCAGGCGGGAATTTTGTGGTCGAGAAGAACGTCGCGGTGCCTATGCGCGATGGCGTAACCTTGCGCGCCGACTTGATTCGGCCGAGTGGCGGAGGCGCGTTCCCTGTCCTCGTTTATCGCACACCCTACGGCAAAGAACCGGCCCTGGGGGAATACACCACTTTTCGACACGCCGTCGAACACGGATACGCGGTCGTGGTGCAGGATGTTCGAGGACGCTACGCTTCCGATGGCGAGTTCCGTCCCTATGAGAACGAAGGCCGCGACGGCTACGACACCATCGAGTGGGCAGCGCGACAGCCCTGGTCAAATGGCGCGGTTGGAACTTTCGGACTTTCCTATCCCGGGGCGGTACAGTGGTTAGCCGCAGTGGAGAACCCGCCGCACCTCAAGGCCATGGTCCCGGCCATGACTTTTTCCTCGGCACAGAATTTCTTCTATGCCGGCGGTCTGTGGGACATGTCGTGGATCGAGTGGATTTGGGACAACATCGCGCCAGATGTTCGGACCAAGAAGAATCTTCCGGGCCCGCAGACCCCTGACGAAGCGATTGCCGCGTGGGGCCAGGCGAGTCCAAAGATGCTGAACAGGGTGCCACTCGACCAACTGGAGGAGCTGCGCGGTATCGCTCCTTACTATTATGACTGGCTCACGCATCCCTACGACGATCCCTGGTGGGAGTGGTGCGATCTGCGGAACAAGTACGGCCGCGTGCACGCCGCTGTGCTCAATTTTTCCGGGTGGTATGACGACAACTACGGCCCCGAAGGCGCCACAACCAATTTTGCCGGCCTACTGAAGGCCCGGGCCGACACCGGCGATCCTCAAACCCATCTGCTGATCGGTCCCTGGGTACACGGCGTGGCCTCCACCGCGAAGTCAAAATCCGGGGAACGCGAGTTTGGGCCAGTGTCTGGGATCGACTGGGACGAAGTTGTCCTGCGCTGGATGGATCACTATCTGCGAGGCAGGGCGAATGGAGTAGAGAAGGAAAAACCTGTCCGCTACTTTGTGATGGGAGACGATCAATGGCGCGAGGCCGACGCCTGGCCGCCGGCTTCGAAAGCAGCGTCGTACTATCTGGTCAGCCCGAAATCTGGGGAGAGTCATGGAAGCCTGTCCGCCGAAGCGCCAAGGGAGAAGAAGGCGTTCGTGTCCTTTCTGTCCGATCCGGAGAAACCGGTGGTCAACTCGTACAGTAGTTCGGGCGCGCATGATTACCGGGATTTGGCCGAGCGGCGCGATGTTTTGACTTTCGACTCGGCCCCGCTCGAGCGTGACACTGAAGTCACCGGGCCGATCCACGCGCAGATTTATCTGGCGTGCTACTGCCGCGACACCGATTTGTGGGTGCGCTTGCTCGATGTAGCTCCCGACGGTACGGCTTTCAATCTGATGAGCCCCGGCCTGGACGTACTGCGCGTCAGTTATCGCGACCTGAAAAAAGGGCGGCAACTGCTTACGCCGAACCGGGTCTATGAGCTGCGTCTCGACAATCTGATCACCAGCAACGTCTTTCGCAAGGACCATCGCATCCGGGTACAGGTTTCGGCGACCTTCTTTCCGAATTTCTCGCGCAATCTGCACACCGGCGAGCTGGAAAATTCATTTGCCAGAATGCAGAAAGCGAACATCTCGATCTATACCGACCGCCGTCGACCTTCACGCATTGTTTTGCCGATGGTTCCACGGTAGAGCGTACGATCATGCGGAGACTCGGAGGAGTCCTTGCCCCAGCGAAACCGGATTAACCTGCTGCTTCTGCTGGCCGTCGCGTTTCTGGCCGCCGCGCCCCTTCCAGTTCGAGCCCAGCGCGAGCCCGTGCTCAAGCAGATCGATGTGCCGCATCCCTATTACTTCCGCGAGATGTATCTGCCTCAGCTCACGACAGGGCCGAGCGCGGTAGCGTGGGCACCGGATTCCGCAGCGTGGTTTACTCCATGGCGGGATCGCTGTGGCAGCAGAAGCTCGACTCCAGCGTGGCCGAACAACTGACCAGCGGCTCCGGCTATGACTATCAGCCCGATTGCTCATCCGACGGGCGCTGGGTCGTGTACGCCACCTATGCCAGGGATGCGGTAGAACTCTGGTCCCTGAATCTGGATACGAAAGCCACGCGGCAACTCACGACGGGCGGCGCCGTCAACGTTGAGCCCCGATTTTCGCCCGATGGCAAGCGAATCGCGTTCGTTTCTACGTCGTTTAACGGACACTTTCACATCTTCTTGGGGCGATTCAGCGACGGCGAATTGAAAGACGTCCAGCGTCTGACCGGAGAGAATCGCAGCAATCTCCCCGTTACTACTATAGCCAATTCGACCATGAGATCAGCCCAGCCTGGTCGCCGGACGGAAAAGAACTTCTCTTCGTCTCCAATCGCGGGCACATCTACGGCACCGGCGGCTTCTGGCGGATGAAGGCGGAGACCGGTGCGGAAGCACGCGAGATTCACTACGAAGAAACCGCCTGGAAGGCGCGCCCGGATTTTTCGCCCGACGGCAAACGAATCGTATATGCATCTTATCTGGGGCAACAGTGGCACCAGCTCTGGGTCATGCCTTCGGAAGGCGGCGATCGCATTCCCGCTCTCTTACGGCGATTTCGATAACGTTGCGCCGCGCTGGTCGCCCGATGGAAAGCGGATCGCTTTCATTTCCAATCGAGGCGGCAACACGTCTTTGTGGACGCAGGCAATTCCCGGCGGCGCGCAGAACCCGCTGGTCGCGAAAGAGAAGCACTACCTGAAGCCTGTGGGCCAGTTGAGCATTGCGGTCCTGGACTCGGCTGGACATCCCGCACCGGCGCGGGTCTTCGTCGTGGGTGAAGATGGACGGGCTTACGCTCCCGATGACGCTTGGATGAATGCCGACGACAATTTCGTGCGCTCCGAGCGGCCGTTTGAGGCGCACTACTTTCACACTTCAGGCAACGCGGAAATGACATTGCCTGTCGGACTGGCGCAAGTCGAGGTCATGAAGGGCTTCGAATACCGTTGCGAGCGACAATCCGTGACCATCACCGCCGGGCACAAATCCGATATGACGATTCAACTGCAGCCGCTTGACCTTCCCAAAGAAGCAGGCGCGCAGTGGGCCAGCGGAGATGTTCACGTGCACATGAACTACGGCGGCGCGTACCGCAACACGCCCAGGCATCTGGTGACGCAGGCGGCAGCGGAGAACCTGCAAATTGTCGAAGACCTGGTGGTCAACAAGGAGCAGCGCATTCCGGACATCGCATATTTCAGCCCCGAGCCAGATCCGGCCTCGACCGCGACCAATCTTCTGCTGCATGGCCAGGAATTTCACACCAGCTATTGGGGGCACCTGGGCCTGCTGAATCTCACGCGGAATTTTCTGCTGCCCGGTTACGCCGCGTATCCCAACACCGCGGCGGCCAGCTTATTTCCAGCCAATGCGATGGTGGCGGATATGGCGCATGAACAGCACGCCCTGGTGGGATACGTCCATCCCTATGATGCCGTGCCTGACCCAGCCCAAGATGCAGCGCTGAACCATGAACTGCCGGTGGACCTGGCATTGGGCAAGGTGGATTACATCGAGGTGGTCGGATTCGCGGAGCACAAATCGACTGCGAACGTCTGGTACCGGCTGCTCAACTGCGGATTTCGTCTGCCGACTGCGGCGGGTACCGATGCCATGGCCAACTTTGCGTCCCTGCGCGGACCGGTTGGCTTGAATCGGGTTTACGCCAAAGTTCCCGCGGGCCCGCTCAACATCGGCGCCTGGCTGGATTCGATCAAGCACGGCCGCACTTTCGCCACGAACGGACCGTTGCTGGGATTCTCGCTGAGTGGAAAGCAATCTGGTGACGAAATCTCTCTGCCGGCCGGCGAGAATAAACTGAAGTTCACGGCCTGGCTGCGGTCTTTTGTACCGGTCGATCATCTCCAGGTGATCTGCAATGGCGAGGTGGTGCGCGATTTGAAGCTGAACGGCGACCGCGAAACGGCTGACGTGGAAGACACAGTTCCGGTTTCGCGCGGCGGATGGTGTCTGCTGCGGGCCTGGAGCGAAAAAGCCGAGCATCCCGTGTTGGACATGTATCCCTACGCGACCACCAGCCCAATTTATGTGACTGTTGCCAGGTCGCCCCTGAAGGGTGCCGAAGACGCGGCTTATTTCATCGCCTGGATCGATCGCATGATCGACGCAGCGAAGGCGAACCAGGATTGGAATACGGAGGCGGAGAAGAGTGCGGTGCTGGAGATGCTGGTGTCGGCCCGGAAGGTTTATATGCAGAAGTAATCACCGCGGGTGGCCCACCCTCGTCTCTCCGTTTTTTGGAGAGACAGGGTGGGGAGGTGTGAGCAACTGAAGCCTCTTCTGTGGAGAAGTAATTCTCCGAACTTCCCCGCCCTGTCTCTCCCAAAGAACGGGAGAGACGAGGACGAGGCACCCTCACCTGGCGGCCGCTTCGGCGCGCTCCAAATGCAGCAGGGCTTCTTTGCGTTCTACTCCCCAGCGATAGCCTCCCATGTCTCCGCCCTTCCGGACCACGCGGTGACAGGGAATGGCCACGGCGACCGGGTTGGTGGCGCAGGCGCGGGCCACGGCGCGAGTCGCGGTTGGCTGTCCAATGGCCTTCGCGACCTGGCCGTAAGAGCGGGTTGCGCCGAAGGGAATGGATTGCAACTGTGTCCACACCCGGCGCTGGAAGGCGGTTGCCTGAATGTCGAGCGGGAGAGAGGTACGCAGCTTGTGACCATGCATCTGGCGGAGCAGATTGTCTTTCCAGGTTTGCATGGCGGCATCATCGCGCCGCCGGACCGCGAAGGGAAACTCGTGCCTGAGGCCGTGCTCGAGTTCGTCGTCCGAGTCCGCGAACTGGATGGTGCAGATGCCCTTTTCGGTGGCGGCTATCAGCATGCGCCCCAGGGGGGAATCGGCACAGGTATAACGGATAGGCGCTGCGATGGCGCCGCGACGATATTTGTCGGGAGTCATACCCAGCTGCGACGCGGTGCGTTCGTATAAGCGACTGCTCGAGCTATAGCCAGCGTCGTACATCGCCCGGGTGACGGAGTGGCCGGCCTGCAGATTGCGTTTGAGCTGGTTCACGCGGCAGGAGTCGGCATATGCTCGGGGCGAAATGCCGAGCACGGCCTTGAACGAGCGCTGAAGATGGAACGGGCTTTGGCGGAATTCCGCTCCCAGACGGCTCAGCGTGACCGGTTCATCCAGGTGGCGCTCGATGTAGCGGCATACGGCTTTGACCATTTCCGCCTGCTTGTTGCCGCCAATCGCTTTCGGGCGGCAGCGCAGGCAGGCACGATAGCCGGCTTTCTCGGCTTCATCCGGCTTGGGAAAGAAAGTAACGTTCTCCCTGCGGGGACGCCGCGAGGGACAGGACGGGCGGCAATACACGCCGGTTGAGGAGACGGCGAAGACGAAGTTGCCGTCCTGATTGGCGTCACGGGCCAGAACGGCCTGCCACTGGTTTTCCGTGGGAAGTTTTTCGGAGCGACGATTTTCGATGCCGCGTACCATGTCAAGAACTCCGGTCAGGTTGAGTATCGCATTGGCTGTCATAATGACCCAAGCCTAACCCCCGGCGATGGCGTGGACTATCCGGATCTTGCGGTCAAAGCGGTTTCCCTGATGATGCTTATGCTCCCATTGAGACATATACTGATTCTTACGATTGCTATCCTGCTTTCCTCTATGGCTATGATGAGCCAGACTGCGCCACTGCCGAGGTGCGCTACTACCACTTCCGAGATTGTCGCCTCTTTCGTTGCCGGCGACATCAGTCTCGACGCTGAACATCCCGCCGCTGAGTGGCAGAGAGCCCAACCGATCGTTTTTTGTTCCGACTGGCAGGGGAACAATCCTGAGGAGCAGCGAGAGACCGCAGTCCGGGTGTTGTGGTCCCCACAAACCCTTTATTTGAGATTTGAATGCCGCTATCGTGAACTTTATGTTTTTGAAGATTCCGACAGCAACGGACGCCGCGACCACCTGTGGGACCGCGACGTAGCAGAAGCGTTTCTACAGCCTGATCCGTCGCGAGCTCACTACTACCGGGAGTTCGAAGTGAGTCCCAACGGGATGTGGATCGATCTGGACATTTTTCCCGGCGGACTTGCAGACCTGAAAAGCGGCTTGAAGAAATCTGCGTTTCTGGACGAGAAGGGCCTGCGTTGGGCAGCGGAGCTGGCTATTCCGATCAAGGCCCTGACTTCGAATTTTGATCCAAAAGCGGTTTGGCGGGCGAACTTTTATCGGGTTGAGGGCAAGCAGGAACCGCGAGCCTACATGGCCTGGCAGGCCACAGGTACGCCGCAGCCCAATTTCCACGTGCCGTCTGCTTTCGGCTCGATGCGGTTTGAGGCTGCAAAGTAATCACCGCCGGTGCCCCACCCTCGTCTCTCCGCTTTTTGGAGAGACAGGGTGGGAGAGTGGGTACCTTCGTCTCTCGGCTTTTCGAAGAAACAGGGTGGGCGAGGTGCCATCGTTTTAACTTCCCCGCCTTCCAAAGGTGGAAGTACTAGAACGGTTGTCAGTTTTTGGTTCTCAGTTCCCAGTTTTCATTTCCGTAGGAGGAATATTTCATGAAGCGACGTATGGCTTTGGTGGTTGTGATCTGCTCGTGCGTAGTGCTTTCGGCCCAGCAGGCGAAGCCCGGGGTGCTCAGCGCCGATGACGTCAGAAAAGTGCTTCCCGCGAGCTATTTCTTTCGCGGGCAATCGGCTTCGGTACAGCTGCGCAATTCGGCGGGATTCAGGGTGCCGGAGGGCAAACTGGTTTTGGCCGGGCTAGTGGATACGTCGGGCTACGCGTCCGACGTACAGGCGAAGTTCCAGGGATTTCTGATTACGGAAGTAAAACTCAACATCGAAGGAACGCTTCTGCCGCCGGGCGAGTATGGCTTTGGCTTTTCTCGGGAGGGAAAGTTTCTGGTGATGGACGTTGGGGCCAATGACCTGTTCAGCGTGGCCGTTAAGCTGGACGAAGAACTCGCGCATCCCGTGCCGCTGAAAATTGCCGAAGAAGGAGGCGCCTACCGGCTGTACGCCGGCCGGAGGTGGGTCAGCGTGAAGGCTGAATAAGGCGAGGCCTTAGTGCGTCAAAGGTTGAAGCGATCCCAGAACGACTGAGATGCCGGCACGCTTGCGCAGTTCCGCCAGAATGGCGCGCGCCGCATTTTGGTAAGTCTTGCCGGGGTCAGAAGGGTCCGCCCAAACCGCCTCGTAAACGACCCTGGTGGCTTCTACCAGATCCATGTGCAGGGCTGCCTCCATCAAGTCCACCCGCTCCTGCAAACGAACATAGCAGTGCTGGCATACCGCAGCCGGCTCAAACCCACCCTCATGGTTTTCTTCCACGCTGCAACCCATACTCCCAACCGGAGCAATCTCCGATGGATCAATTTGGACGTGGGCAGCGTAAACCTTCGACTTGAACTCCCGCAAAAAGCGTTCGCGTTCCTCTTCCAGCGCAGCTTCATCGGGCACGGGTAGAGCGCTTTCCGGAAGGCTTGGGCTGGTATTTCCAGCCGCGGCCACGATCGGCGAAACTCTCTCTTCGGTCTTACATACCGGGCACATCGTCAGATCGGCGGCGTAGTAGGTCTTGCACTTCACGCAGGGCAGGCCATATCCGACACGCCTGGGCCCAAGTGCAGCCGGGAGATTCTCCACCGCAGACGTGGCGCGGTGGAAGCCGCTTTCACTGGAAAGAATCGCCGACGGAATCGAACTGGTGTCGGCAGGCTGTGCCGATGTTGCGGAGTTCATCAGATTGCTCCCGGCAAAAATCCATTTTGCGCGCTAATGCAATGCCATTCTAGGTCTGACTGGCGGGTTCACCGATGCACGATGGTTCATACAGGCCATTGCCCTATAGTGCATCAGAGATCTGGAGCCTGGACCGAACGAAACAATAAAGGGTGTGTTTTGATCCGATTCAGCTCCGTTCTGGCACATCAAATCCGGTTGATTCGAGCACGCTCTCGAATCCCGCATGAGCTTTAGAAGGTGCGATAGAGGTGTTGCCCGGGTTCGCGTCCGGCGACGGTCACGAAGGTAACTGGCCTTTGGCCTGTCCCGCCTGGACTGCGGGCAAGTTGACGTAAGTTGCTGCTTTCGATAGTGTTGGATTTGCTGCCAGCCGGAGGCGGCGGAGGATTTTATGTTCGAAGGCCTGTTCCAACCGATGCATCTGCTGGTGATCTTCGCGATCGCGTTATTGGTGTTTGGCCCCAAGAAACTTCCCGAACTGGGCAAGGGCATTGGAGAAGGCATTCGCGCCCTGAAAGATGGGATGAAGGAGCACTCCGCGGGGCCCGGAACGACCGCGAATACGGACGTCAAGAGCACGACTCCTGAGGATCCTTCCAAACCGGCCTAGCTGACTTTTTCGGGACCACCTTCGCCTCGGGCAATGCTGCAGGATCGCGTAGTATTCTCCCCTATCTGGCGCCAAGCTTTTGCTCTTGTCGCTTGCGTCCCGTATAATCCCGCTGGTCTTCGCAACCCACAAACGGGACTGCAAGTAAGAAAGAGCGACTGACGCAGTTGGTGACTCCCGCTGTTGATCCTCTTCTTCTTCAGCAATTGGCAGCCTTACCACAAGCCATGAATTAATCCATGATTCTGCAGCTTCATTTCGGAGGATAGACGTGTCGAAACTACAAGTGCTGGCGCTAATTTTGATTTTTTTATGTCCCGCATCGCTCTTCGCCGATCAGATCGTGTTGAAGAACGGCGATCGTTTAACTGGAACCATTGAGAAGTCTGACGACAAGACTTTGGTCATCAAGACTGAGTTTGCCGGCGAAGTCACGGTGCAGTGGCCGGCAGTGCAGGAGATCACCTCCACGCAGGCCCTGCATGTGAGCCTGAGCGACGGGAAGACCGTGGTCGGGACGGTGACCACTTCGGATGGCAACCTGGCCGTGGCCACGGCCAGCGCGGGCACGGTCACCGAGCCCAAGGCGTCGGTCACCAAGCTGTTCGGTGAAACGGAGCAGGCGGCGTATGAAAAGTCGCTGCATCCCGGTCTACTGGAAGGATGGAAAGGCGGAGCGAATGTGGGATTCGCGCTCACCCGCGGCAACAGCCAGACCAAAAACCTGGCCCTGGCCTTTACCGCTGACCGCAAGACCCTGCACGATCACCTCGGCCTTTACACCAATAGCGTGTACGTCACCAACGACGCGCCGGGCGCAACCCCCGCTACCACCGCCAACTCGGTACAGGGCGGAATCCGCTACGACCACGATTTCACTCCCCGGCTGTTCGCCTACGTGGGCGCCGATTTTCAGACCGACGCTCTGCAGACCCTGGATCTTCGCTCGGCGTTTGGCGGCGGCCTGGGCTGGCACGTAATTCAGAATGATCGCACTACGCTGGACCTGCTGGGGGGCATCAACTACACCCGTGAAAAATACTCTCTGCTGCCCAGTCGCAGCTTTGCCGCCGCATCGGTGGGCGAGGAACTGAGTCACAAGCTGGGAATGAATACCTTGCTGACTCAAAAGCTATACTTCTTCCCCAACTTGAATGACACCGGCGAGTATCGCGCGACCTTCAACTTCGGCACGGTGACCAAGATCAGCAAGTGGCTGGGATGGCAGAACGCGTTCGGAGATATCTATGTGACCAACCCCCCCGCGGGCGCCAAGCAGAACGATATTCTGCTCACGACCGGGCTGAACTTCTCGTTTGCGCATTGAGGTGGCTCACGCGGCAATGGCTTGGGGGCACGACCAAGGTCGTGCCCTTCCCAAAACCGCGTAGAGTCCGCGTTCTTGGCTCCCCTGTGACTACGAGCTATTTCTTGGCGTCGGCCGTCCAGTTTGTGACTAGAACAAGCGGAGTTGGAATGCTTTCCGGGTAGGTATTGAAGATGAGGCGCTGGCCGTCCGGGGAGACATCGTAGGGATTTCCTAACGGACCGAGATAACTGATCTGGAATAGCGTGCGAGCTGGGTCCAGTTCAAACTCTCCCGACTTCGCGTTGACGTTGGCTGCGTGGATTGAGCCATCCGCTCCGGCGAAGAATATCTCCTTGATGTCTCCCCGCCAGACGGGGAATGTGCCTTCATTTTGCGAAACCTGCCACTTGCCCTGGCCGCTGGGGAAATGAGTTACGTAAACTTCCTCGTGTCCTGACTCGGTCGAAGTGTAGGCCAGCCACCGACGGTCGGGGGAGAGGCGGTAGTGAATGATTCTTGCCTGAGGAGAGGGCGGCTGCACGACGGCGAACGGCTTCTTGTCTCCCGTCAAAGGGAGGGCCCACACGCTCGCGCCGGTCGGGCCGCTCTGCTCCAGGTGCAAAAGGTAGCGGCCGTCAGGCGACCACTGCGGGAATAGCAACGTTGCGGGGGCCGCGGAAGAATCGCGATCCATCAGCACTTCTTCTTGACCACCACCGTTAGCCAGCCGGGCGCAGAGTGAAGTTCCGGTTATCGCCGTCACGCCTTCCTGTCGCACAAAACCACCTTTTGGCCATCCGCCGACCAGGACGGCATCGGGGGACCAGAAGGGAAAAGACGCACCCTCGGTACCCTCAAGTTTCTTGGCTGCCAGTTCGCCGAGCGATTGCACCCAGAGCGAGTTTCCTTCTTTCTGGTTGCGGGCGCAGAACGCGATCGCTGTTCCGTCGGCCCTGATCGCTGGTGGGCCGGAGAAGTCGCCGGTAAAGTCAAAACCCGTCTCTGCGGGCGGAGGCAAGAACGACCGCATCGTGCGTGCCGGCTCGCGCTCCCGCAGGTTCGACCACAGCAACGCCGCCAGCAGCGCCGCTGTCACCCCCGCCCACAGCAGATGCTCGCGCCAGCCGCGGCGAACGCGGACCGGCGGCGCGCTGCCGACGCCGGAACCGCTGCTCGCGATCCAGCACAACTCACGGGCAATGTCGCCGGCATTCTGCCAGCGCGCTTCCGGATTCTTCGCCAGACACTCCTGGACAACGTGGTCCAGCGCAGGGGGCGCCGCGGGCATCATTTTCGTGATTGGTTCCGGCTCTTTCTCCAGGATGGCCGACGCAACCGAGATCTGGCTCTTCCCCTCAAAGGCGCGCCTGCCCGCGAGCATCTCGTAGAGCACGCAACCGAAGCTGAAGATATCGCTGCGCGCATCCGCCTCTTGTCCTTGCAGCACTTCTGGCGCCATGAACTGGAACGTGCCTACGATCGAGCCTTGCTGGGTGAGCGTCGCCGGCGGGCCACTGAGCGCCGAAACACTCATGGTGGGAGTAGAGGGCGTCAGGCTCGCACGGGTCAGGGTCTGGGCGCTGAGCATTCCCGATGCGGGCTTAGCCAGGCCGAAGTCCAGCAACTTGGCACCCGATGCGGTCAGCATGATGTTTCCGGGCTTGAGATCGCGATGCACGATGCCGGCGCGGTGCGCCTTCTCCAGTGCGTCGCAAATCTGTTCGCCGCACTCCAGCGCCTGCTTCACGGGCAGCGGACCTTTCTGCAGGCGCGAATCCAGACTCTCGCCCTGCACATACTCCATCACCAGGTAGTCGGTCCCATCCTGGCTGCCCACGTCGTGCAGCACACAGATGTGGGGATGATTTAAGGAGGAAATGGTGCGCGCTTCGCGTTCGAAGCGTTGCTTGGCCTCGAGATTCGAGGAAAGATGCGACGGCAGTATCTTGACCGCGACGATGCGATCGAGGCGCGTATCGCGGGCACGATACACCTCTCCCATGCCGCCGGCGCCCAGCGGCGATTCGATTTCATAAGGTCCGAGTTTGGTTCCCGAGGCAAGAGACATCCGTGCGCGTCATTATAATCTGCCGCGAGTAGCGCCGGCGTCCCGCCGGCATTAGAGCGGGCGAAAAGCCCGCTCGACGAGAAGTGGAGGCGAGACGCCTCCACGACAGCCGGCAGGATGCCGGCGCTACACGCAAGTCGTCCGTCGTATAATCAGAACCGCGCAGCCACGCCGTCCGGAGGCGACCATGTCCCGTCGTGTCTCGGGTGTTTTTCTCTTCCTAGTTCTTCTGTCAGTTCTCCAGGGCAACGCCAAAGACAAGAAAAAGCAGCTGCTCCCCGAAGATGTGCTGAGGGCGCAAACCGTCCTGGTGGTGATTCATCCTGGTGCGGGGGAGGCTCTGACCGCTCCGTTGGCCAATCGAAATGCCCAGGATGAAGTGGAGAGAGCGATCATGAAGTGGGGCAGATTTGACCTCGCGTTGGATGCGCACACCGCGGATTTGGTCATTGCAGTTCGGAAGGGAAACAAGAGCGGCCCCACCATTGCCCATTCGCCCGCCGACAACCGGCCGGTCATCTTCCAGCCCGGCATTGCGGACGCTCGCATCGGCCAGCAACAGGGTCGTCCCCCCGACCTGTCTGAGCCTCTTCCTGGCGAAATGGGGAACAGGGGACCGCAGCTTGGCACACAGGTTTGGTCGTCTGACGACACCTTTGAAGTGTATCGGGGGCGAATGGAGTATCCGCTGGATACGTCGCCGGTCTGGCGCTATATCGCGAAGGACTCGCTGAATGCGCCGCAGGTCCCGGCGGTCGAGCAATTCCGCAAGGCCATCGAAGAATCCGAAAAGCAGCGCCAGCACAAACCTTGAGCCGATTTCCCGCAACGACCATGAATAAGATCATGCCGTGGCTGTCCTTGGGCCTAGTGGTCTTCTTTCCTGCTGTTGCCGTACTCGCATGCACAGGAACCCGGGTACGATCAGCCCTGGCGGCCGCAGTACCACTTCACGCCGCCCCAGAATTTCATGAACGACCCCAACGGGACGGTCTTTTACAAAGGCGAGTATCACCTGTTTTACCAGTACAACCCCGAAGGCAATGTGTGGGGACACATGAGCTGGGGACACGCCGTCAGCACTGATCTGGTGCACTGGCAGAATCTGCCGGTCGCGCTGCATGAAGTCCCCGGCCAGTACATGGTTTACTCCGGAAGCGCGGTGGTGGACTGGAACAACAGCAGCGGCCTGTGCAACAATCCCGATCCTCAAGACCGTTCATGCCTGGTCGCGATTTACACCGCGGCATATACGGATCGGCAGAAACAGCACATCGCGTTCAGCAACGACCGCGGCCGGACCTGGACGAACTACTCCGGCAATCCCGTGGCTGACCTGGATGCCCCCGACTTCCGCGATCCGAATGTCTTCTGGTACGAGCCGCAACACAAGTGGGTGATGGTTGCGGTGCTGGCCGATGAAAGAACGCTGGTGGTTCTAGACTCGCCCGATCTCAAGCATTGGACGAAACGTTCAACGTTCGGCTCCGCTGGAGACACCGCCGGACAGTGGGAGTGTCCCGACCTGATAGAACTTGCCGTCGAGGGCACTGCCGAAAAGAAGTGGGTGCTGATCATCAATCGCAATCCGGGGGCGCCAGCCGGCGGCACGGGAGTGCGCTACCTGATCGGCAAGTTCGATGGCACGAAATTTACCAGCGAAGCTCCAGACACTCCCGCGCTTTGGGCCGATTGGGGCAAGGACTTCTACGCCACCAACACCTGGAATGACCTGCCGCCCAGCGACGGGGAGCGTGTGTGGATTGGATGGTTCAGCAACTGGCAGTATGCGAACGCCGAACCGACCGTGCTGTGGCACGGAGGGCAATCCGTCCCGCGAACGCTGATGCTGCGCCGCTATGCCGATGGACTGCGGTTGGCGCAGGGGCCGGTGCGGGAACTGCAAAGCCTGCGGCACGATAAACTGCGCATCGAGAATTCCAGCGTGGCCGAGGCGAACCAGAAGCTGCGTGACACTGCTACAAGAGGTGAGGTATACGAGCTCGAAGCAGAATTACAACTTGGGCACGCAGACGAAATTGGTTTTCGCCTGCGCAAGAGCAAGGATGCCGAGACCCTCGTGGGTTTCGACGCTGTCCATCGCGAGGTTTACGTTGACCGAACGCATTCGGGTGAGGTTTCGTTCAGCAAGGACTTTCCCGGGCGTTTCTCAGTCAAAGTAGAGCACAGCGCGAGCATCAAGCTGCACGTATTCGTGGACCGGTCGAGTGTCGAGGTGTTTGTGAATGACGGCGAACGCGTCCTTTCCGACCGTATTTATCCTCCGCCGGGCAGCGATGGCATAGAAGTTTATGCCGAGGGGAGTGGTGCGAGAGTCGTCTCACTAACCATTTGGAAATTGAATTCTGCGTGGAAGTAAGGAGGGTGCCCGGTCCTCGTCTCTCCCGTTCTTTGGGAGAGACAGGGCGGGGAAGTTTGGAGTATCCCTGACGACCGCATTCGTCCGAAGCGCCCTGCCACTCTTTGCGGTCGCGTCCGCGATGGCTGAGGGTAGAATCCAGAAGCTTGAGTAAAGAACCTTCGTTTCTGCTCACGAAGTGGTATCTGGACTGCGTCGCTGAGAGCGGCGATGCAACGGTCGTGTACGTGGCCGACCTGCGCTGGAACAAGCTGTCCCTGCGTTACGGGAGTTTGCTCACGATCCTGGATGGTCGGGTCCACTCCTCTTCCAGTGGCCTGTGGCTTGTGTCCGCTACCGTGATCCTGGCTAGTGCTGCGCTGGTATTGGGATATGAACTGCCGGATTTGCAGACACGCTTCGGCAACGCGTGCGCTGGACAACGCCTCTTGCCCGCCGATGACCAATCTGTGCCATCCAGGATGGAGCGCATTCGCTGCTATCTGACCGTGTTGTTGCCATGGTTCCTGATTTACGAAGCTTTCGTGGTCCTCGGAGTCCCGCCCCGATGCGAAGATCGCATATTTCCCATTTGAGTCCCGCCTACCTGTATTGCCGTGGACCCAGATTCTCTATGACAGTGTTTACGTGATGGTGTTGCTAATACCACTTATCGTTCGCACGCGGCACGACCTTCGCCTGTTCTCTGGTCGGGCCCTGATCGCGATGATGATCGTGTTTCCCTTCTACCTGGCGGTGCCGCTGATTGCCCCGCCTCGTCCGTTTGCCGCCAGCGGACTTCTGGGAGAGTGGCTGAATTTGGATCGCGGGCACGACAGTGCCGCCGCTGCCTTTCCTTCCTACCACGTGGTCTGGGCGTTTATCGCTGCCGAGGCCCTGGCCCACACTCCGTGGCAAAAACGACTGTGGCGATCCTGGGCAGTGCTGGTGTCGGCCAGTTGTGTGACCACGGGAATGCACGCCCTGGTTGATGTGATTGCCGGTTTTCTGGTGGCCGCCGCGGTCATTCGGATGGATCGAGTTTGGTCTTTCCTGCACAACTTTTCGGAGACCGTTGCCAACTCCTGGAAAGAATGGCGGCTTGGACCGTCACGTGTGATCAATCACGGAGCTTACGCGGGCGCCGGAGTCTTCATCGGAATTTGGATCATCGACACTCTGCTGGGCCCGGGCAAGAGTGCGATCTCAATTGCGATTTTTTGGGGAGGCTGCGTCGGAGCCGCGTTATGGGCACAGGCCATCGAAGGCTCTCCGGCTCTGTTGCGGCCACTCGGTTTTTATGGCGGGCTGATCGGTACCTGGACCTGCGGAGGCGTCGCCGCCTGGCTGACGCGGACCGCCATCTGGCCGGTCCTGGCGGCGCTGGTTGTGGCTGCGCCCTGGATCCAAGGCATCGGACGGCTGCGTTGCCTGGTGCAGGGCTGTTGCCACGGGCGGCCCGCCGCACACAATATAGGCATCCGCTACACTCATCCTCGGTCGAGGGTTTGGCGGGTGCCTTCCCTTCGCGGCATTCCCGTCCACGCCACGCCGCTGTATTCCTTGCTGTGGAATATCGTCGTGGCTCTGGTCGTAACGCGGATCTATCTGCTGCACGCTCCCAGCGCCATGGTGGGCGGAGTTTATCTGATACTGTCTGGCGCGGGAAGACTTGTGGAAGAGGCTTGCCGCGGAGAACCGCAAACACCAATATTCGCGGGCTTGCGCCTGTACCAATGGGTCGCAGTGACCACCCTGGTATTGGGTGCTCTCATCACCACCGTGAAAAACAGCCCGCCATCGCCGTGGCCTGTGCTCCACGCTTCTTCGATTTTCGTGGCGCTTGCTTGCGGGTTTGGGGCATGGCTTCTCACTGGAGTGGATTTTCCCGAATCGAATCGCAGATTTGCCCGCCTGACCTGAGTCCAACCCGCTTAGAGGATAAGTCCGTCTCTGCTTGTCTGCGCCCGGCGGTAACCTTGCAATGTGTAGACCGCGGCTAATTACTAGCGTCTTATTTCACCATTGATCTCCTTAAAAAATCGGCAGTTTACGAAACTTTACGGTTGTTGACCGAGTTTTTACCCGATGGGTGGGCTGCGCAGTGTTGAATATACTAATGGTTCTGGAAATTCATAGGAATATCCGCGCATGAGATGCGCCGAGTCTAGGTGCGACCCCCAGACGTCTTTCGCTTCCAGGACGTGGTTGATCGCCATGCGGCGCGTCGTGCTTCTCCTTCTGGTCGCCGTCAGCGCGCTGGGGCAGGACGTGTCCGCGCCCCCCAGTTTCTCGATTACAGGCGTGGTGAAATCGGGTAAGACGCCAATCCCAGGCGCAACCGTAAGCGCAACTAACTCTTCCACGGAAGCGAAGACTACAACTTCCACGGATACGAATGGCACCTACACACTTCAGGTTGCCGCCCCGGGGAAGTATGAGCTGCGAGTTGAGATGCCTGCATTCGCGCCGAGTACGCGGGAAATTGTCCTGGGTGAGGCAAGCAGTCGCGCCGACCTTGAATTGACGTTGCTCTCGCGGACGCAACAAGCTGAACGCACCCCGCAGCGACCGGCAACGGCCAGAGCCGGTCGAGGATTTCAGAGCCTTTCGGTCTTGCAAGGACTGGCCAGCGCTGAAGCCGGCAACGGCAATGGCGCGGACCAGATCGTGCCCTCCGGAATGCCGATCCCGGGCGTGGCTGCGGACGCTGCTACGGAATCGGTTTCGTTTTCCGGTAGCAACTCAAGCGTGGGCATGTTCGGCATGAGCACCGACGAACTGGAGCAGAGGATGCGCGAAGGCCGCGAAGAGGGCGGATTGGGTGGTGGCCCGGGCGGTGGCGGCCCACCCGGCGGTGGTCCTCCGGGTCGAGGCGGTCCTGGGGGCGGGTTCGGCGGCTTCGGCGGCTTCGGCGGCGGAGGAGGACGCGGCGGCCCCATGGTTCTGGGCGGGGGCAGAGGCAGATTTGACATCAATCGACCGCACGGTTCGGTCTATTACTCAGTCGGCGATTCTGCCCTGGATGCCGCGCCTTATGCTCTCAGCAACAGTTCGGTGGACAAAGCCAGCTACATGCGGCAGCGCTTCGGCGCCTCGCTGGGCGGGCCGCTGAACATCCCCGGAATCTACAAGGGCGGAAGCAAGACTTTTTTCTTTGTGAACTACAACGGCTCACGCGGCGATTCGCCCTATGACGCTTTTTCCTTTGTGCCCACCGTGGCCGAGCGCGGCGGCGACTTTTTCGGAGTGGCGGGTGTTCAGCTGATCAATCCCAACAACGGGCAGCCCATCCCGGGCAACAACTTGCAAAACGCCGGGCTGGCCATCAATCCTGCCGCGCAAGGGCTCTTGCAGTACATCCCGTTGCCCAACGTAAACAACGCGGCTCCTGACGCGCCAAATTTTCATTTTGTGACATCGACGCTCAACGATGGCGACGACTTGAATATCCGTCTGAACCAGGCCCTGGGCGGCGCCAGCAACGGCCGCGGCCGGGGACAGCGCGGTCCGCGAAATAATTTGAATTTCGGCTTTCACTACCACGCCGCGAGCGCGAACCTGACCAATCCTTTTCCCAGCGTGGGCGGCCATACCAGCACCCGCAGCTTCGACGTGCCCATCGGGTACGTCCGGACCTTTGGCAAAGTGATCAACAATGCACGCCTCGACTTCAATCGCTCCCGCATCAGCACGCAAAACCTCTACGCCTTCAACCAGGACATCACGGGAGATCTCGGCATAGCGGGCGTCTCGACCAACCCCTTTGACTGGGGCCTGCCCAACCTCTCGTTCACCCACTTGGGCAGCCTGAACGATACCAACCCGCAATTGCTGCGCAACCAAACCTGGACCTTTTCCGACAGCCTGATCTACCGGCGCGGAAAGCACACCTGGCGCTGGGGCGGGGATTTCCGCCGTATTCAGGTGAACACCCAAGCCAACAGCAATGCCCGCGGGACTTTCACCTTTACCGGTGTGAACTCGGGTTACGACTTTTCCGACTTCCTGCTGGGGCTGCCGCAGTTGACTTCGGTGCAGTTTGGCAACAATAGCTATCATTTTCGGGGCAATTCCTGGGACCTGTTCGTACAGGATGAATGGCGCCTGCGTGGCAACGTGACATTAAATCTCGGAGTGCGCTACGAATACATCTCTCCATTCTCCGAACTGAACGATCGCATTGTGAACCTGGATTTGCCGGTGGGCTTCACGTCGCCGCCGGTTCCCGTGCAAGTGGGTCAGACCGGACCATACAACGGCCAACTTCCGGTGACCCTGGTGCGTCCCGACCGCAATAATTTCGCTCCGCGCCTCGGCCTGGCCTGGAAACCGCTGCGCAATACAGTGTTGCGCGCGGGATATGGCATCAACTACAACACCAGCGCCTATCAAAGCATCGTGCAGAACATGGCGTTCCAGCCCCCGTTTTCAACCACGGCAACGAACACGCAATCGGCGACTACCCAACTCACTCTGCAGGATGGATTTCCACCCGTCCCTCCCGGTTCCATTGCCAACAATTTTGGCGTGGACCCCAATTACCGCCTGGGCTATGTGCAGATCTGGAATATCGACATTCAACAGCAGATTCGGCCCACGCTGATCATGAACCTTGACTACACCGGAACCAAAGGCACACGGCTCGACATCCTGGAAGCCCCTAACCGCGCCGAGACCGGCGTGCTCTTTCCCGGCGTGCAGCCGTTTTACTGGGAAGACTCGGTGGGAGATTCGACCGCTAACGCATTGTCAGTCCGCGTACGCAAACGGCTGCAGGCGGGCTTTTCGATTGGCGGCCGCTACACTTTCTCGAAGTCGCTCGATAATGCCTCCACCATCGGAGGCGGCGAGCCCCTGGTCGCGCAGGGCGCTGGACGCACTGCAGTTTCCGGCACCACCAATGTGGCGCAGAATGCTTTCGACCTTGCTGCCGAACGGGGCTTGTCCAGCTTTGATCAGCGGCACAGTTTCACCGCTGACTATCTGTGGGAACTTCCCTTCGGCCACGACCGACGTTGGCTCACGGGCAACAGCCCGTTACGGGCCGTCTTAGGAGACTGGAATTGGAGCGGCGACTGGACCATCGCTTCGGGGCTGCCCTTCACTCCCCGCATCCTCGGCGACCCGTTGGATGTGAACCGCGGCACCAACGGCACGGTGCGAGCTGATGTGGTGCCGGGGCAGTCCGTCAGCCTGCCAAATCCGTCGATCGCGGAGTGGTTCAACAGGGCTGCGTTCGTGGCTCCGGCAGGCGCGTTTGGCGATGCGCGCCGCAACAGTATCGAAGGGCCGGGCAGCCGGCTGTTCGATATGGCATTCACCAAGATTCTTCCCCTCAGCGAAACACGCCTCCTGGAGTTTCGAGCGCAGTTCTCGAATGTTTTCAATACTCCCCAATATGTCGGGATCGATACCGTCGTAAATTCGCCTACCTATGGCCGGGTGATTTCGGTGGGCGCGATGCGTTCCTTGCAACTGACTGCGAGGTTCAGGTTCTGATGCACCCTGCCACCAATTGCGCGCGGCGGACGGGCGGGGACCCCCGTCGCTTCATTGTTGCCTCTGCACTTGTGATCTTGATGCTGTGCACCGGCGTTACTTCGCAGGAACCGTCCAGCGAGTACACCTTCCGCTCCAAGACTGAACTGGTGTTGGTGAATGTGACCGTGCGCGACAAGAACGGCAATCCGGTGCGCGACCTGAAGCGCGAAGACTTTACCCTTCTCGAAGATAACAAACCGCAGCAGGTGGTTTCTTTCGATGTGGAAAATACCGATGCCGTGCTTTCGACTGCCGCGACTGAGGCGCCCCTGCTTCGCCCGGCTCAACCGCAGACCGCAGACCCGACTGCCACGTTCTCCACCCGCCCGCTGAAAGACCGGCGGCTTATCATCCTGTTTTTCGATCTCGGCTCCATGCAACCGGATGAAGTTGACCGGGCGACGACCGCGGCCCAGAACTATGTGGACAAGCAGATGGTGGCCGCCGACCTGGTGGCCGTGGTCTCGCTGGGCAGCACACTCAGCGTGAATCAGGATTTCACTTCCGATCGGGCGCTGCTGAAGAAAGCGCTGCAGGCGTTCAATGCCGGCGCCGCCGCGGGCTTCGAGGAAGGCAGCACAGGCACAGCCGAAGGCACGTCCGAGACCGGCGGATCGTTCACGGTGGACGATACTGAGTACAACATTTTTAACACCGATCGTCGGCTGCAAGCCCTGCGCTCGATCGCAGACAAGCTGGGGACGATCAACGAGAAGAAGTCTCTGATCTATTTCTCCAGCGGCATGGACCGGACCGGCATCGAAAACCAGTCGCAGCTGCGTTCCGCGACCAACGCCGCGGTGCGGGCCAATATGGCCATTTACACCATGGATATTCGCGGCCTGCAGGCCCTGGTGCCGGGCGGTGAAGCCCAGAATGCCAGCTTGCGCGGGACCTCGCCGTACTCCGGCAAGTCCGTGGCCGGCCAGTTCGATTCCAATGCCACCACCCAGGAAACGCTGGTCACCTTGGCTGGCGACACCGGCGGGCGCGCATTTCTGGACTCCAACGATTTTGGCAAGGTGTTTACCGGCGTGCAACAGGACACTTCGCTGTATTACCTGCTCGGGTATCACAGCACGAATTCGGCGCGGGACGGGCGCTTCCGGCGCATCACCGTCAGGGTCAACCGGCCTGGCGTCAAGATCGACTTCCGCCGCGGCTACTACGCTCCCGCCGACTTCCAGCATTCCACCCGCGACGATCGCGAACGCCAGCTGGACGAAGAGCTGGCCTCAGATCTCCCCACCACCGATCTGCCGGTATATTTGTCCGCCGCCTACTTCCGCATCGCTGACCGCATATTTTATGTGCCCGTGTCAGTGGTCGTGCCCGGTTCCCAGATTCCTTTCACCCACAACAACGACCAGGACCGCGCCACGCTAGATGTTCTGGGCATCGTGACCGATCCCGAGAAGCGTCCGGTGGGTCAGATACGGGACACGGTCAAGCTGGCGCTGAACACATCCGAGTTGGTACAACGCAAGAACGTGCAATACAACAGCGGGTTCGTCCTGCCACCCGGCACCTATCATCTTAAGTTTGTGGTGCGCGAGAACCAGAGCGGACGCCTGGGCTCATTCGAAACCGACCTCACCGTACCTGACCTGAAATCGGTCCCGGTAAAAATGAGTTCGATTGTGCTGGCGAACCAGTTGCAGCCAGCCGGCAAGCACAAGAGCGACAACCCGCTGGTGCGCGACGGCTCAGAGGTAATTCCCAGCGTCACTCATGTATTCGCCGCCGGCCAGCACTTGTACTTCTATTACGAGGTCTATGACCCGGCGCACGCGGCCCCAAATGCCAACGCGCCCGCCAATGATCGCAGTAGTCCGGCCATCCGCCTGCTGACCAATGTCGCTTTCTTCCGCGGCAACACCAAGGCGTATGAGACTCCGCTGGTCGAGAGCGAGCAACTGAATGCGCCCGACCGCAAGGCTGCGGTTTTCCAGCTTGACGTGCCGCTTACCCAGCTCAAACCCGGTTTCTACACCTGCCAGGTCAATGTGATTGACGATGCCGCCGGGCAGTTCCGCTTCCCGCGGGTGGCATTATTAGTACGCCAATAGGCTAGAAACTGGGGTAACTTTGCCCATCCATTCCCTTTCGTAATCTCTCCCTGGCGAAGAGCAAGCACCATACTTCCCGTTTAGCATGCCCACCCCGTCTTCATCTCTGGCCTCCCGAGCCCCACGCGTCAGGACGACCGAACACACTCCCGCGGTACTTCGCTTTCCGAGCGGGGACTGCGTGACCGGCAGGCTGGAGGTTTTCTCTTCCACCGGCGGTCTTCTCTGCTTGCCGAAACCTGTGATTCGGGGCACTCGCATCAAAGTAATGTTCCTAACCCAAAATGGACCGGTGCTGGGGGCGGCAGAAATGTTGACTCCTGTCTCATGGACGCAGCAGCCTTTCCGTTTCGTGACGCTGGCCTACGGGGACCAACGCAGACTGCAAGCGGTCACTGGATGCTCCCCGCAACTGGAAATTCCCGCTCCGGAGCAAACCAGTCAGGCACCCAACGCAGAACCGGATTGGATCGACAAATACCGAGCGGCAATGAACTGTAACCCACCACGCAGACGGCTCCTTGAGAAAATGCTTGACGCGCTGATGCCGGGCAAAAAATAACAGACTCAAATTCTGGACTGGAAAGCGCCGCGGTCCGCCTTCACGGGGCTGTCCCGCCCTTGCGCGCACTAAGATTGGAGTTGTTCTGGGAAGATCAGGGGGTGGCAGGTTATAATGTTGCACACAAGTTGCAATAAGGATCGTCCCATGCCATTACCCGAAACCGAAATTCCCGGACGTCTCCAGGCTGAACTGATGTCACGTGGGCTGCGCATGACCCGCCAGCGCCGCACCATTCTCAGCGTGGTGGAAACCGCCAAACAGCACCTTGATGCCAGCCAGTTGCTGCGGCGCGCCCGTCGGCTGGACCCGCAGATTGACCGGGTCACGGTTTACCGCACCCTTGGATTGCTCAAGCGTCACGGACTGATTGACGAACTCGACCTCATGCATATGCAGGGCGAGAAGCATTTCTACGAACGCCGCCCGCAGCGGGACCACATCCACATGGCATGTCTGCGCTGCGGCAAGATTACGGAATTCGAAAGTGATCTCTTTGATCGATTGAAGGGGCAAATTCAGAGAGACTGCCGCTTCCATATCGTGGTCACCCGGCTTGAAGTCGGTGGTTACTGCGCACAGTGCCGCACCACGGATCAACCCAAGGACTAAGCTCCTGTTGCCGTGCTGTAACCTCCTTTGCGACGGCAACCGCTCCCCGCTTCCGCATGCCTTTCTGTGCACTCATACTCCGCTTCGAGACTCTTCGCCGTTGCATCTAGTTGCAACCGGGATGCAACAGAAAATCTGGCCGATGATTGACCTATCGAGGGCAGTCCGCTAGAGTCGTTAAGGTTCTTAGTTGCAACTGGTTTGCAACTAAGGATCTCCCTAATCCCTCTATGAGACCAGCCGTGGTTCTCAGTCTGTTTGTCGCGGTTTTCATTAGCGCTTCCCGGGCGCAGGAACGGCCCTACTTCGTCACCTATTCTCATGAAATGGAAGAGCCGGGGAATCTCGAAATCGAGTTCTTCAACGTGGTGGGAAAGCCGCCATCCGGAAACCGGTTCATTGGCAGCAATATAGAGTTCGAGTATGGCGCCACCGCCTGGTGGACGTCAGAGTTCTATCTCGACGGCCAGATGACGCAGCACGACAGCACCATCTTCACCGGCTACCGTTGGGAAAACCGTTTTCGCCCTTTGTTGCGTGAACACTGGATCAATCCCGTGATCTACATCGAATTTGAAAATACGAGCGCGGACAGGGCACTGCGGGAAGTGGTTGGCCATGACGGCAGAAGTGATTTTCTCGAGTCCAATGCAGAGGCCCGGCAGGAGAAAGAAAGAGAACTGGAGCTCAGGCTGATTCTGGGCAGCAATTACCGGGGATGGAACATCAGCGAAAACATCATCGCGGTCAAGAACCTCTCCAACGAGCCCTGGGAATTTGGATACGCCGTAGCTGCAAACCGTCCGTTGAGCCTGGCGGCGAGCGCTCACAACTGCACGTTTTGCGGCGAGAAATTTCAAGCCGGAGCTGAAATGTATGGCGGGTTGGGCGACCGCTACAGCTTTGGCACACACCTGACGTCGCACTATCTGGGTCCCTTGATCAACTGGGAAGCTCCTAACGGAATGACGCTCTCGTTCTCTCCCCAGTTTGGGTTGAACGACTACAGCCTTCCGCGCCTGTACCGCTTTGGAGTTTCGTACGAGATCGACCAACTCTTCAGCCGATTTCATCGGGGTGCCCCATGATCCGCCGATTGTCTCTCACGCTCCTGCTGGTTCTGGCCCCGGCCGCAGTTATGTTCGGCGCCGCCGACGGCAGCTGGATGAAGAACGTACCCGCACGCGATCACGAGAAGGTCAGCCCCTATCGCGGCCAGGGTGACGCCATCGCCGCCGGGCGCAGGATTTTCGTGGATCGTTGTTCGCACTGTCATGGTGAAGACGCCGAAGGAACGAAGAAACGTCCGCCGTTGAAGAGCGAACGAGTGCAGCACCAGGCCAGTGAAGGCGATCTGCACTGGCTGCTGGTAAACGGAAACATGAAAAAAGGCATGCCTTCATGGGCGAGGCTGCCGGATCAGCAGCTTTGGCAGGTGATCTCTTACCTGAAATCTCTGCGCCAATGAATGGTGGTTCAGTGATTCACGACCGAGCTCTCATCGTGCCTCTGCGGCCCCCAGACCTCGGATCCGCGTTAACATCCTCCCTGAGCGCCAGGCGCGTACAGTGTTTCCCGTATTGACGCTAATCGGTAGAGTTATAAAGTGTTTGCGACGTCATCCTCCTCCGCCAGCCTTAACCCTGGTAAATCAAACGCTTTCTGCAATCTAGGCCCGGCGTAGGGCGCTTCTGGGCCGCCTCATCAGACCCGCAGAGCCAGCGCGAATCGCAGCAGTTCCCACTGTGCTTTAACGGTCTGAGATGGAATTGATTTGCAAAATGTAAAGTATTGTAAAAGCGGAAGATAAGCCGCAACCGGGATATAATTTTTGGAGTCAAATGCTTACTGTTTGTTGCGCCGCTGCGAGAATGGGAGCGGCGTTCGGGGGACCGACAGAGTGAAAATACCGATCGAGAACCACTGGCGCGGGCCGGAAGCGGGCCGGACCCGGCGAACCGCCAAATCGTCTCGACGAATGCTTGCTGCGACCCTCACCTTAGCGGCGTTAGGCGTCTCCGTGGTCGGATGCAGCTCGGGCTCCAAGCCTAATACGGCGCGAGCATCGACTCAGATGGCGGTGCCTGTCGCCGTTGCTACCGCCGAGCGTCGCGACGTGCCCGTGTTCCTGAAAGGCCTGGGTAGCGTGACCGCTTCCAACACGGTCAGCGTGAAGAGCCGGGTGGACGGACAACTGGCCCAGATCAATTTCACGGAAGGCCAGCACGTGAATAAGGGAGATCTGCTGGCGGTTATCGATCCCCGTCCATACCAGGTCGCCCTCGATCAGGCCCAGGCAGCTTTGTTCCGCGACCAGGCCCAACTGAAGGACGCGCGCCTGAATTACGAACGCTTCAAGAGCTTGCTGGATGATTCGGGGGCGATGTCCCGACAGCAGGTGGATACGCAGAGGGCCACCGCAGACCAGTTGGAGGGAGCGGTCCGCTCCGACCAGGCAGCGATCGACAATGCGAAGTTGAACCTCGTGTACTCGCACATCACGGCTCCGATCAGCGGCCGCATCGGACTGAGGCTGGTGGATGTGGGCAACATGGTGCATGCCGCCGATACAACCCCGTTATTGGTGATCACCCAGCTGCAGCCCATTGCCGTCGTGTTCACGCTGCCGGAAGACAGTCTGCTCAATGTGTCCCAACACATGCACAAGAGCACGCTTCCGGTCGAAGCTTACAGCCGGGACGATCAAACCAGGCTAGCCACCGGTAAGTTGCTGACTATCGACAATCAGATTGACCAGACCACCGGGACCGGACGTTTGAAAGCGATGTTCGACAATCCGGACGACGCCCTGTGGCCCAACCAGTTCGTCAATGTTCGGCTGCTGCTGGAGACGCACAAGGGCAGCATCACGATTCCTTCCGTCGCGGTGCAGAACGGCCCCCAGGGAAGCTATGTATTTACGGTCAAACCCGATAAAACGGTTGCGGTGAGCCCGGTCACGGTTTCGTTCACTCAGAACAACGTGGCATCGATCGCCAGCGGAGTCGCCCCTGGAGATGTAGTGGTGGTGGACGGGCAGGATAAGCTGCAAGCCGGAAGCAAAGTGGATCCGCACACTGGGGGCGGGGGCGAAAACCGGAACGCACGGTCCCCTGCCACGCAGTACCAGCCTGCACAGTCTCCTCCTACGGGAGCGCCATGAACCCGTCGCGGCTATTTATTCTTCGCCCGGTCGCGACAACTCTGTTGATGATCGGGCTTCTGCTAGTCGGCGTGGTTGCCTACACTCAGCTTCCTGTTTCTGCTCTTCCCGAAGTTGACTATCCCACCATCCAGGTTGTGACGTTCTATCCCGGCGCGGACCCCGACGTGATGGCATCATCGGTGACGGCGCCTCTGGAGCGCCAGTTTGGCCAAGTCCCGGGACTGAGCCAGATGACTTCCACCAGTTCCCTGGGCAGTTCGATCATTACACTGCAATTCAATCTCAACGAGAATATCGACGTCGAGGAACAGCAGGTCCAGGCCGCAATCAACGCCGGCGCCACCTATCTTCCGCGCGACCTGCCTAATCCGCCAATCTATAGCAAGGTGAATCCAGCCGATTCCCCCATTCTCACGCTGGCGCTGACTTCGGACACCCTGCCGCTTTCGAAAGTGGAGGACCTTGCCGACACGGCGCTGGCCCAGAAAATTTCCCAGCTTCCGGGCGTCGGTCTGGTTTCGATCAGCGGCGGACAGAAACCGGCAGTGCGGATCCAGGCCAATCCCACGGCGCTGGCTTCCTACGGACTGAGCCTGGAAGATATCCGCACCGCGCTCGCCGCGGCCAATGTCAACCAGGCCAAGGGCGTGCTGGACGGCCCACGCCAGTCCTTCACCATCGGCGCCAATGACCAGTTGAGTTCGAGCGCGCAGTACAACAACGTCGTGGTGGCTTACAAGAACGGAGCACCGGTCCGGCTTTCCGATATCGCCACCGCCATCGATAGCGCCGAAAATGTTAAGCAGGCCGCCTGGATGAACACGGCTCCGGCGGTGATCGTAAACATTCAACGCCAGCCCGGCAGCAACATTATCAGCGTCGCCGACCGGGTGAAACTGCTCCTTAAACAACTGCAATCGTCGCTACCCGCCGCGATCAAAGTGCAGGTGCTCACCGACCGTACCGAAACCATTCGAGCGTCGGTAAAAGACGTTCAGTTTGAACTGATGCTCACCGTCGGGCTGGTAGTGATGGTGATCTTCCTGTTCCTGCGGAACCTCTCGGCGACCGTCATTCCCAGCGTTGCCGTCCCGCTCTCGCTGGTGGGAACGTTCGGGGTCATGTACCTGCTTGGGTACAGCCTGAACAACCTGACTCTGATGGCGTTGACCATCTCCACTGGATTCGTGGTCGATGACGCCATCGTGATGATTGAAAACATCGAACGCTTCCTGGAGGAGGGCGAATCGCCGCTGGAAGCCGCTCTGAAGGGAGCGGGCCAGATCGGTTTCACCATCGTGTCGCTGACGGTATCGCTGATTGCGGTGCTCATCCCCTTGTTGTTCATGGGCGACATCGTGGGACGATTGTTCCGCGAATTTGCCGTGACCCTGGCGGTCACCATTCTGGTTTCGGCCGTGGTATCGCTGACACTAACGCCGATGATGTGCGCCAAACTCCTGAAGCGGCACGATCCCAAACATCAAAGCCGTTTTTACAAGTCCACGGAAAATTTCTACAACCGGGTCATCGAATTTTACGGCCGCACTTTGAAATTTGTGCTGCAACACCAGACCATCACCCTGCTGGTCACCGCCGGCACTTTGGTCCTGACGCTGTTTCTGTACGTGGTGGTGCCCAAAGGTTTTTTCCCGGTGCAGGATACGGGCGTGATTCTTGGCATTTCGGAAGGACCGCAGAATGTTTCTTTCCCCGCGCTGGCCAAGAGCCAGCAGGCGCTGGCCCAGGTCATTCTGAAAGATCCCGACGTGCAAAGCCTTTCGTCCTTTATCGGAATCGACGGCACCAACTCTACCCCCAACAGCGGACGCATCCAGATCAACCTGAAGCCGCATGACCAGCGCAAATCGACCGCCACCGAAATTATCCGCAGGCTGCAGCCGGAGCTGGCCCGGGTCAACGGCATCACCTTGTACATGCAGCCGGTGCAGGACTTGACGGTCGAAGACCGGGTCAGCCGGACCCAATACCAATACTCGATGGAAGATGCCGACGCGCAAGAGCTGTCGGTCTGGGCCACTCGACTGGTGGACGAGCTGCGTAAGCTGCCTTCTATGCGCGACGTCGCCACCGATCAGCAGAATGGCGGCCTCAAAGCCGAGCTGGTCATTGATCGCGATACCGCGTCGCGGTTGGGCATATTGCCCCAGGCCATCGACGATACTCTGTACGACGCCTTCGGGCAGCGCCAGGTCTCCACCATTTTTACCCAGTTGAACCAGTACCACGTGGTGCTGGAAGTGGATCCGCAGTTTTCACAGAATCCCGATTCGCTGAAGAATATTTACGTGCACTCCAACTCCGGGATGCAGGTCCCGCTTGCCTCCTTCAGCCACTTTCAGACTTCCAACGCGGCTCTGGCAGTGAATCATCAGGGGCAGTTCCCGGTGGTCACGCTGTCGTTCAACCTGGCGCCGGGAGTTTCTCTGGGAGAGGCGACGCAAGCGATACAGCAGGCGGAACAGGACATTCATCTTCCGCCCAGCATTCACACCAGCTTCCAGGGAACGGCCGCGGCATTTCGAAATTCACTTTCCTCCGAGCCCTGGCTGATTCTGGCCGCCATCGTCACCGTGTACATCGTGCTGGGCGTGCTCTATGAAAGCTACATCCATCCTGTGACCATCCTTTCCACACTGCCTTCGGCGGGCGTGGGCGCGATTCTCGCGCTGCTGTTGACCGGCAACGATCTGGGAGTGGTAGCGCTGATCGGCATCATCCTTCTGATCGGCATCGTGAAGAAGAATGCCATCATGATGATCGACTTCGCACTGGAAGCGGAACGGGTGGAGCACAAACCGCCGGAAGAGGCGATCTTCCAGGCTTGCCTGCTGCGTTTCCGTCCCATCATGATGACTACCATGGCGGCATTGCTGGGCGGCTTTCCGCTGGCACTGGGGAGCGGCACCGGATCGGAGTTGCGCCATCCGCTAGGTATCACCATCGTCGGCGGCCTGCTGGTGAGCCAGTTGCTCACGCTTTACACCACGCCGGTCGTGTATCTGTGGTTCGACCGGCTGGCGCAGCGTTTCTCCCACTTGAACATCGGCAACACTATTGAGGAGCCGAGTGGGGCATCGGCGGACTAGTCGTCTTTGGATTAGAGCATGAATATTTCCGCGCCATTCATCAAGCGTCCGATTGGCACCTCGTTGCTGGCGGCAGCGCTGCTCATGGCGGGCGCGCTGGCCTTCAATTATCTGCCGGTCGCTCCTCTGCCGCAGGTGGAGTTCCCGGTCATCTCGGTCGGGGCCGGACTGCCGGGCGCGAGTCCAGAGACCATGGCTTCGGCGGTGGCAACCCCGCTGGAGCGCCAGTTCGGCCGCATCGCAGGCGTCAACCAGATGACTTCGACCAGCCAGCTGGGGTCGACCAATATCACCTTGCAGTTCGACCTCAATCGCAATATCGATGCCGCGGCGCGCGATGTGCAAGCCGCCATCAACGCGGCCCGCAGCCAGCTTCCCGCCAACTTGCCGGGTAATCCTACCTACCGGAAAGTGAATCCGGCGGACGCGCCCATCCTCATTCTGGCTCTCACCTCCGACATCATCACTTTGCCGCGCATGTACGACGCCGCCGATTCGATCCTGTCCCAGAAACTGGCGCAGGTGGAAGGAGTCGGACAGGTGTTCGCAGGCGGCGGCGCCAAGCCTGCGGTTCGTGCCGAGTTGAATCCCACTTTGCTGAACAAGTTGGGCATCGGCTTGGACACAGTCCGCACCGCCCTGGGCAACGCCAACGCCAACCGGCCTAAAGGCGCAATCGACGGTCCGATCAACGCCTGGACCCTGGATGCCAACGATCAGATCTTTACCGCTGACCAGTATCGCCGCTTGATCGTTTCCTATAGCAAGGGCGCGCCCGTGCGACTGGGCGATGTGGGCAGCGTGGCAGATTCCGTGGAAGACATCCGCAATATGGGCCTATCCAGCGGGAAGCCCGCGGTCCTGATCATCATCTTCCGGCAGCCCGGCGCGAACATCATCGCCACCGTGGACCGCGTGCGCGCCGCCTTGCCCCTGCTGAGATCTTCCATCTCGCCGGCGATTGACGTACGCGTTGTCATGGATCGCACCACAACGGTGCGGGCATCGGTGCATGACATCGAGTTCACGTTGATTATTTCCGTCATCCTGGTCATTCTGGTGGTCTTCGCGTTTCTGCGCACCTTCCGGTCCACGATCATCCCCAGCGTTGCGGTCCCGTTGTCGCTGGTGGGAACGTTCGGAATGATGTACCTGCTGAACTACAGCCTGGACAATCTTTCGCTGATGGCGCTCGCCATCTCAACCGGCTTCGTGGTGGACGACGCCATCGTGGTCTTGGAAAACATCACTCGCCACATGGAGGATGGCATGGCTCCGGTGGCAGCCGCGTTCCAGGGCGCCCGCGAGATCGGCTTTACCGTGCTCTCCATGAGCACGTCGCTGGTGGCGGTCTTCATTCCGATTCTGCTGATGGGAGGCATCGTCGGCCGTCTGTTCCGGGAGTTTGCCGTCACGCTGAGCGTGGCCATCGCGGTTTCGCTGCTGCTCTCTCTCACTCTGACTCCGATGATGTGCGCGAAATTTCTCCGTTCGGCGGACAAAGAGAAGCACGGCCGAATCTATCGCTTCAGCGAGAAGATCTTTGACACCACTCTCAGGCTGTATAGCCGCGCGCTGAAACTGGTTCTTCGCCACCAGCCCCTGACCCTGCTGATCACGATCGGAACGGCGGCGCTCAGCGTTTATCTCTACATTGTCGTTCCTAAGGGATTCTTTCCGCAGCAGGACACAGGACGTGTGATGGGATCGGTGCAGGCGGCACAGGATATTTCATTCGCCGCCATGCAGGCAAAGATGAAACAGTTTGTGTCCATCGTGATGCAAGACCCCGCAGTCGAGACCGTGGTGGGGTTCGCCGGCGGCAACACTTCGGCGAACAGCGGCCGCATGTTCGTCACGCTGACGCCGCTGTCCGAGCGCAAGATAAGCGCCGACCAGGTGATTGGTCGGCTGCGGCGCAAGCTGGCCGTGGTGCCGGGTGCCACTCTCTTCATGCAGTCGGCGCAGGATCTCACCATCGGCGGACGCCAGAGCCAGGCACAGTTTCAGTACACTCTGCAGGGCGAAAACCTGAATGAACTGAATTACTGGTCCCCCGTTCTGCTGCAGAAGTTGCGCTCGCTGCCCGAGCTGCGTGACGTCAATACCGACCAGCAGGACAAGGGGCTTGAAGCCACTGTCATCATTGACCGGGACACTGCGGCACGGCTGGGCGTGGACGCAGGAGACGTCGATAATGCTCTATACGACGCCTTCGGACAGCGCCAAGTGTCAATCATGTACAAGGCGTTGAACCAATACCACGTGGTCATGGAAGTGGCTCCGCAGTTTTCCAACAGCACCGACGCGCTGCAGAATATTTACGTTCGTGCCGCCAACGGGACGGCAGTCCCGCTGTCCTCCTTTGCTCACTTCGGTCCTTCCAACACGCCTCTGGCGGTCAGCCATCAGGGCCAATATCCTTCGGTGACGTTGTCTTTCAATCTCGCCCCTGACGTGTCTCTGGGCGCCGCGACGGACGCGATCGACAATGCGCAGCGCGCCATCAACTTTCCTCCCACCATCAATGCCAGCTTTCAGGGAACCGCGGCGGCCTTCCAGTCTTCTCTGGCCAGCGAGCCCTTGCTGATTCTGGCGGCTCTGATCACCGTATATCTGGTCTTGGGTATGCTCTACGAAAGTTACATCCATCCCATCACCATTCTTTCCACCCTGCCTTCCGCCGGCGTCGGCGCCATCCTCGCCTTGTTGCTGACTCACAGTGAGCTCAACGTGATGGGACTGATCGGCATCATCCTGCTCATTGGCATCGTGAAAAAGAACGCCATCATGATGATTGATTTCGCGCTGGAGACGGAACGTGCAGGCAAAACCCCGGCAGAGTCGATTTATGAAGCCTGCGTTCGGCGCTTCCGCCCCATCATGATGACCACCATGGCTGCGCTGTTGGGCGGATTGCCCCTGGCCCTGGGCACAGGCACGGGATCAGAACTGAGACGGCCGCTCGGTATCACGATTGTCGGCGGACTGATCATGAGCCAGGCGCTCACTCTCTTCACCACGCCCGTCGTCTATCTTTATCTCGATCGCTTCCGCCTGATGCTGGCACGCAAAAGCCACGTGGATCCGAACCAGATGGCACCGCTCTCTCCGCGGCCCACGCCCGCTGGCGATTAGTTTTGGCGGCGAAACCTGGGAATTGAGGCCTTTATTGCAGCTCCGGCACGGAGACGCCGGGCTTCACATCCACATTGTGATACACCGCGATTTTCCATTCACCATTATTCTTCACGAAGACTTGCAGTAATCGGGTCCGCAGGCGTCCTTTCGCGTCGGCGCTTGTGCCCGGGAACAATTTCTGAATGCCGTTTACCGTTTGCAGCGTTTCCACAACGGCAACATCTGGCCGCCAGAACTTAATGGACACAACATCCTCCTGCTTGGTCGTGCCACGGAATACCCCCCTTGAAGATCTGGTCAGGTCTCTCCCGGAACGCATCATGCCCGGTGAAAAACATTCCCAGAATATTCGTGAAGGTGCCATCTCGACCGCGAAGTGGCGCGAGTAAGCTTCTGCATCACCTTTGTTCCATGCCGATACCTGCTCCTGTACAATTTGCCGTACCGCCAGGTCATCCGGTCCAACCTGGGCAAAGAGCATGGGCGAAAGCAACATCAGGGTAAGAACTAGCTAGGACAAATTTCATTGTCGTCCTCTCTGTCTGGCGCAAATTTACAGTAAGAACGTATCACCGGCAGACTGCTCGGCACCATCTCTGGGCGACAAACTCAGCTTCGCTGCGCCTGAGGTATCGCTCCAGCATGCAAGCTCAGTGTCGGTGGCCGTGGCGATGAGGATGGGAATGAAGCTCGCCTGGAGCATGCGCGTGGCGATGGGCGTGAACGAGATTGGTATTGAGCAGCAGAGCATGGTCGTTCAAGATCTCTGACGGCCTGCCCGCCGCGACAATGCGGCCGCGCTGAAAAACGTGACAGTAGTCCGCGATGTCCTCCACCAGGTCGAGATCGTGAGTGGCCGTGACCACCGTCTTGCGGCCGCCGCTGCAACTCACCAGAAAATCGATCATCTGGCTCTCGCTCTTGGGGTCAAGCGCGGCGGTGGGCTCGTCCAGGAGGAGGACCTCGGGATCAAGGATCAGCACCGAGGCCAACGCAACCCGCTTCTTTTCTCCGGTCGAGAGGTGATGAGGCGATCGGTCTTTTAAATGGCCGATCTCCATCTGCTCCAAAATCTCGGTGACGCGAAGACGAACTTGCTCCTGGGGCCAATGCAACTGCAACGGTCCGAAAGCCACTTCGTCAAAGACGGTCGGATTGAACAACTGGACGTCGGGGTTCTGAAACACCAGCGCCACCCGGCGCCGGAAGGCGAATTCAACCTCTCCGATCAGGCGGTCCTCTGCCAGAGGTTCGCCTTGGAAGGCAACGCTGCCCTTTTCCGGAAAGCAAAGGCCGTCAAGCATGCTGAGCAGCGTTGACTTGCCGGAACCGTTTGCTCCCAGCAGGACGATTCTCTGGCCCGGCATGATGGTGAGACTCAGTCCGTCCAGCGCGGTCACTTCGCGATAGCTGTAGGTGACGTCGCGCACTTCGAAGATGGGGACGCTCACCACGTTTCCTTCTCGCAGTCTCTGCCCGAATTCCCTGGTACCGAAATCGCTCTCATCGTCCAAACCAAAAAGCCAAAAGCGCTACCGTGATGAATAGAGCCAACACCGCCCAGTCAAACCAGTTGGTCCGGAATTCGTCCAGCACATACACTTCGCCCTGAAAGCCACGCGAACGCATAGCCAGGTAAACATCGCCGCTGAGCTGAATCGTTTTGGACATCAGCACGCCCGCACTGGCCGTGGCCACCCGTCGCTGCTCCGAGCCATCGAGACGGCCCACGATGCGGCTCTTGCGGGAGGTGAACATGTCATGGGCATTTCGCAGCAAAAGAAAAATATAGCGATAGGTCATGCCCAGGACCACCACCAGTACAACCGGCAACCGGAGCACGCGCAACGCTTTGAGTATGTTGCTCCAGGGAGTGCATAGCACCAGCAGCACCGAAAAAGTTGCAGCCGTCTCCGCCCGCATGATGAGGTAGATGGCGGCGCGCAATCCCTGTGCAGTGACGGTCCAACCGAGAAGGGGCAAACTGTAGATTGCCTGGCCGGGTGTGAGGAACAAAGCCGGGAGCGAGATGAATCCAGTGAAAGTGAGCACGCCTAACCAGACTCTCCTGGCCAGCGTGCCCAACGGAACACTTGAGAGCAAAGCAATGGCGACCGCCAAGGCAAAAAGAACAGCGATCACCGACAACCGCCGCGCCAGGGCCGCGATCACGATCAGGGGCAAGATCGCCACAATCTTGACTCGCGGGTCAAGCTTTTGCAGCAAGCCGTTTTTCTTGGCTAACTCCTCGGCATAGAATGCGTGCTCCAGGGCATCAACGAAAGACGCAAGACTGCGCTCGACTACTCTGCGCGAGTTTTTTCCGGCGCGGGTCATGGTGAGGTCCCGGAGTCAACTGTGTCGTGCTTGCCGATCATCCAGCCCATCAGCAAGAAAAGCCCAAGAATCAGACCGCAGCCGAACATGGCTGACATGACATAGCCAAAAGCAGGATGGCGCACAAATGGAGGAGCGTATTGAGGAAAGGGCGCGCTCCACAACGAAGAGAGTCGGGCCAATCCCCGCGGTTGTTCGGACGGAGGCGCGACCTGACCCGAGGCGGCCGTGATCTGCTGTCGCATTTGTGGATCGGAAAAATCCTTCGCTCCCCACTCCCCCCAGGCCGTACCCGCCGCCAGAATTCCAAGAGGAGTCAGAAGCATGAGCAGAGCCAGACGAATCCAAAGCGGGCGTGTCGTCTTCCAACCTGAGGCTGCGACCGGCGAGGCATCCTCCTTAGCGCCGGTAGCAGATCTCTGTCCCAGCAATGCAGGATTGGTACGCTGCAAATAAGCAACCACTCCTCCGGCCACGAACAGTTCCGCCAATCCAGCGAACGTCAGATGACCCAGCATCATCGCCGGAATCGCGATGTGAAGTGCATAGGGGGCATACAGAGGAGCGCCGCTCGCGTCCTTGAAGAACAGCGGCTGAATTCCCAACTCGCATGCGGTAAGAAGTGCCGCCACGTTGATGGCTGCATACCCTGCCAGCGCTGCGGCGGCAACTCGTCGCGAGGACGTGATCGCCGTCCGGCCTGCCACCGCCCGGTAGGTGAAATGCGCGACCAGGGAACCCACAATCGCCATGTTGAAACTGTTTGCGCCGAAGGTGGTGATTCCGCCGTCGCCAAAAAACACTGCCTGGATCAGCAACGCAATCGATACCGAGAGCATGGATGCCCAGGGCCCCAGCACGACGGTCGCAGCCCCCACTCCCACCGCATGCCCCGTAGTCCCGCCCGGGAGGGGAACGTTAAACATCATGATGACAAAACAGAACGCGCTGGCGACCGCAAGCAGCGGTACCAGGCGCGTGTTCATCAGTCGCTTGACGCGAGCGAACGCCGTGTACCAGAAGGGTATCGCGGTGCCGTAGAGCAGGGCGCAAGTCGAGGGACTCAGATAACCGTCAGGAATGTGCATGCGTCAGGCGACGGATCCATATCTATGAAATAGGGCGAAGCGCACCCACTATTTGTGGACAAATGGGCACGGCAAGCGTTAGGGTAGCACAAATGTAATCTTCGTGTTACTGAGGCGACGGCTATGCCTCAACAGTCCTTATCGGGGAACCCCGCTATGGAGAAACGGGGAAACTCCGCTGCCGCCGGGTTGCGCCGTTGGTCGAACATCATGCGACCGTGTATCACGAATACAATCTTCGTAGCACTCAAAGAAAGGCATGACTGCTGCCAATCCATCCAGCCCAACCCTTCGCAGCTCCCTCTCGGCCGGACTCGGGCTACGATCCCATCTCAGCGTCGCCTCGCTGTTTCCGCCCCGCGCGTGGTTTTTCGCCTTGACCATATTGCTTCTGGTCAGCAACGCACGCTCACAGTCGCAATCGGAAGCGGGGCCGTCCCGGACCGTTTCCGGAGTCGTGCTGACAGACAAGAACGAAGCGGTCCCAGGCGCTTCGATCACCGCTGTATCGGCCTCAGGAACGACACAGGCGGCAACCGACGGCAACGGCAATTTCCGTCTTCGCGTCCCCGAAGGGCTCCGTCAGGTTGAAAGTGTCGGGCAAGTACATGGCCGCTCCAGAGAAGGATCTGAGCGCGTCTGAAGCCTCAGAGGGCCTGGTGCTCCAGGTGAAGTACGCGATTCCGCCCGTCCATGAGAACCTGGTCATCTCCGCGACCGCGCTGAATCCGACCATCGACCAGCGCAACGATGCTGTTTACAGGAACGCACTGTTTGCCCGTGACGACCAGCTCTTCGACACGCTGGCTGCCGGCATCAACACCGGACAGCACGAAGGTGGCGGAAAGTCGCTCGAGATTCGCCGCTTTGGATTCAATCTCGATCACGGCGGCGTGAATGGAGGTCTAAAGGTTCTGGTCAACGATGTTCAGCAGAACCAGGGCACACAAGGACACGGTCAAGGTTATCTCGGTGCGCTCAAGATCCTGACGCCCGAGCTGATTGACGACGTGGACATTCTTAACGGTCCCTTCAGCGCCGAGTACGGAGACTTTTCCGGCCTCGGAGTCGTACACATTCGCCTCAAGGAGAGCCTGCCTAGTGTGCTCACGCTGAGAATGCAGGGTGGCTCGTTCGATGCCTACCGCGGCCTGGTCATGTATAGCCCGAGGCTCGAGAAGGCCGACGCCTTCATCGCCTACGACGGCTCGCACACCGACGGGCCTTTCATTAATCCGGGACGTTACAAGCGCCACATCATCACCGGAAACTACACTCGCCACCTGAATGAAAAAGAGTCGCTGGCTTCAAACTAAACCTCGGGACCAACGACTTTTTCTCGTCAGGCCAGATTCCGCTGGACCTGGTGGCCTCGGGTCAACTGAACCGCTTTGGCTACTTCGATCCCTTCGATGGCGGACGAGTCAAGCTTGGAACTTTCGGTACTTACTACAAGCGGGATTTCGCCAACGGAGATATTCTGAAAGTTGACGGCTTCCTGGGCCGCTCCCTGTTCGACCTGTACTCTAATTTCACGTTTTTCCTGGAACACTATCTACCTACTGATCCGATAAAAGGGGACGAGATCCAGCAGCACACTCCAGGTTGCAGGAAGGCCTGAACGCACAGTATCTGCACCCGCACCATCTCTTCGGGCAAGCCTCACTTCTGACCATAGGGGGCAACTTCCACGACAACCAGATTGAGGTTGGGCTGAACCAGACCTTTGAGCGACAGATTCAGGCCATAACAACCAGCGCTCATGCCCATGTCACCAACGTCGCCGGTTATGTTCAGCAGGGAATGGATCTTCTTCACCAGCGGGTGCATTTCGACGCCGGCTTACGGATCGACTATTTCAGATTTGACGTTAATGACCACATCGTTCCCGCCGACAGTGGTGCCCAGGGCGCATCCCGTTGTCAGCCCATGTTAAACCTGTCCTACACGCCCACGGTTCGTGTACCGCTCACTCTCTACGCCAGCTATGGCCGGGGCATCTCCAGCCAGGACGCGCGCGGGGTTGTGCAGAGGCCGGAGGCGCCCAAACTCGCCACCACGGATTTCTACCAGATCGGCGCTGCCAACAATTTCCGGAGGTTTTCGCTGAGCACCGACGTATTTCTTATCAATCGCTCCAACGAGCAGGTTTACATTCCCGACGATGGCAGCTTCGAATTCAAGGGACCGAGCCGAGCCTACGGGTGGGAAGCCAAGACTTCAATTCAAGTCACCCGCTACCTGTCTCTAAACGGCGGGTTCACGCAGGTATGCAATGCCTACTTTCCGGGAACACCTCGTGTTTACCTGGACAACGCGCCCCATTCGGTTGCGAATTCGGGCCTAACAGTAACGGATTGGCATGGCCTCAACGGGTCCTTGCGCTACCGCCACGCTAGCGCGTACATACTCGACGGTTCGGACCCGACGGTCCCCCACGCCAGCGGTTTGGATGTGCTCGACTTGAGCGTCGCGAAACGCATCCGGCACGGCGTGGACTTTAATTTTGGAATCGACAACCTGAATAACAAACGCTTCTACGAAACCCAGAATTACCTCGATTCCAGAGTCACGCCCTCGGCTGGCGCCTGGTTCGGCGTGCACGGAACACCGAGATATCCCATCGGTCTCACCGTGGGATTCACATTCAGATTGTTCGAGAAGTAAAAGTAGCGCCGGCATCTTGCCGGCTGTCCCGAGGGCATCTTGCCCTCGGCCCTGAAGCGGCGAGGGCGGAGTCGCAGGGCCCCGATCCTCAGTTCCGCGTCGGTCGGGTATCGGCGCGGCCATGCGAATCCGCTCTCCAGCCCTGGGACACGATCCGCTGGCTCACGAACTGCTTCCCGGCACTCACGGCGCGGATGGCCTTCAGGAGCTCCGATCCCGCATCAATCTTCGCAACGTATCCGTGGCCACCCATGCGCATCGCGCTTTCCACCACTTGCAGCGAATCGTGCTGGCTTAGAAAGATGATGTGTGAATTCGGCGAGCTGTTGCGAATACGCCTCGCGGCTTCGATGCCGCTTATCCCCGGCAGGCTGATATCGAGCAGGACCAGATCCGGCCGCAGCTCTTTGGCTTTGAGTACTGCCTGCTCACCGTCCGCCGTCTGACAAACCACGTCCAGAGTGGGATCACTGGAAAGAAGCGAACAAATCACTCGCCTGATCACCACGTGATCATCGACGACTAGAATCCGAATTGCAGACATTTCAAGCCCTAGAAAAAAGAAGAACCAGACCTTCGGGAATTTGAATTGTAGCGAACTTTCACATGCAGTTCGATACCGTACAGCATGTAGTCGCCATACAGTAAAGGATGTAGAGCGCGAATTCCTTTGATACAGATAGAGCAAATACGCCACCGGCGCCGGGATCCGCCGAGTGCAGTGTGTTTCGCTGTAACCGGCGTCCTTGAGAGTGACAGTTAGCTGCGCGCTTCCTGCGTTGCGTAGATATTGTCACGAGGCAGTGGAGTTACTGCCCCCAGCTGTCAACCTGGCTCCAAGGCTGGCCGTGGCAGAATGACTCTCGCCCTGCAGCCTCGCTCGTCGGGCCGGTTGGTAAGTTCGAGGGAGCCCCCATGCGCTTCCGCGATTTGCCGCGACAGGATAAGGCCGATCCCGCTTCCGAAAGGTTTGGTGGTGTAGAACGGAACAAAAGCGTTGCTGGGATTCGAAAGGCCCGGACCGTTATCTTCTATGACTAGGGCCACAGCTTTGTCGAGCACCTCCAGCCAATACTGACGGCCGGCTGGAAACCGTTCCTCGGAGGGGAATCAGCTTCGTTTGCGCCCTTGGATGGCAGGCCTTCCAGCACAGCTTCGGCCGCATTGCGCACCAGATTGATGAGCATCTGCTCGATTTGATCGGGATCTACCATCAGGTCGACATCCGGTCCGGGAATCGACTTCACTGGAAGGCGGGTTTCCAAACCAGCGACCCGCTTCACCATGGGCGACAGCGCGATCTTTTCAGGGCCGGCGGCGGCATCTGCGCCAGTGCCGATAAGCCTGCAGAAAGCGATTGAGTGATGCGGCGCGGGTCTCGATGATCTCCAGGCCGCGCTCGAAATCCTGACGCTCTTCCGGGTCCATGCCGTACTTCCGCGAGCCCGCGCATGCAAGCTTCCGGCGATGGATTTGATGGGAGCCAGCGAATTGTTCAGTTCATGCCCCAGCACGCGGATCAACCGCTGCCAGGCTGCGCTCTTCTTCGCGCAGGGCGCGGCTCACGTCGGAGAGCACGACCAGCGTGTGCGGCACGACCTTTCTGGCGGAATGTGCTTCGCCGAAGAACCAGCGCGCATCGGCTGTTGAAGTGCAATGGCGATCACCAGGCATTCTCCGCTGTGAGGCAATCGTTCAGTCCCAGTTCGTCGGCAGTGCGTCCGAGCAGTCGGACCGCAGCCTGCTGCAGCAGGCGTTCGCCCGCCGGATTGACCAGCCGCAAGACTTCGTCGGGATCGAATGCGAACAAGCGGAACGTCGATTTCTTCGACCACGCGCCGCAGCAGAGCGGTGGCCTCGATCGCACGGATGCGCTGGTCGGCGAGCAGGTCGGCAAGCGCATTGACTTCCAGCGAAAGCTCTCCCAGAGCGTCTTCGGGGCCGCTCCGCGCGCGAAAGGAATAGTCCTCTTCGCGCAGAGCGGCGACCACATTCGCCAAAGTCTGCAGCGGGCGAATCGTTTGCTCGTGCAAGCGCAGCGGCCAGCAGCCACCAGACAACAAGTTCGGCGAAGAAGCAGCGCCAGTTTGGATTCGATCGTCCAGGACTGCAGCCAGATCAGGATGCCGCTGACCAGCAATCCAGGGACGGCAACCAGCAATGATGTACGAGACTGATGCGTCGCTCATAGAGGAGGCGCTGCGTCGCTTTCGTGCACGCTTAGCGGGTTCGGCCTGCGTCGCGAGCTAGAGCCCATACTTCTCCATGCGCCGATAGAGCGCGCCGCGGCTCAAGCCCAAGCGCTTCTGCCGCCTGGCTGATGTTTCCCTGAAAGCGCTGCAAGCGCTTTGCGGATCAGAATCGCTTCCACCGCTTCCAGGCTGAGTTCTTCCAGGTTCTGCGCCTGCGGGCGCTGCAGTTCAGGCCGAGGTCGGCGGGCTGAATTTCTCGGCCGCGGCACATCAGCACGGCGCGTTCCAGCGTGTGCTCCAGTTCGCGAACGTTGCCCGGCCAGGAATATTGCGTCAGCGCCTGCAGGCGGAGCTGGATCGAATCCGTCGAATCTCGCGCCGGTAGCGGGAAGCGTAACGCGCAAGAAAATGCAGCGGCCAGAGCGGGAATATCCTCGCGGCGCTCGCGCAGCGGCGGCAAATGGATCTCGACCGTATTCAGGCGGAACAGAAGGTCTTCGCGGAACTGGCCGGCGGCGCACGCGGCCTGCAGATCGGAATTGGTGGCCGAGATGACGCGCACATCCACTCCGCCGCGAGCGCGACGATCCCACCCGCTCGATTTCTCCCGACTCCAGCACGCGCAGCAGCTTGGCTTGCTGGCGCATGGGTACGTTGCCGATCTCGTCCAGAAAAATCGTGCCGCCGTCGGCCAGTTCAAAGCGGCCAATGCGGTCGGTGCGGGCGTCGGTGAAGGCGCCCTTTCACATGGCCGAAGAGTTCGCTCTCGAAAATGCCTTCGGCAAGCGCGCCGGTATTCACCGCGACCAGCGGACGGGAAGCCCGCAGTGAAAGCGCATGCAGCGTTTGCGCGACGACTTCCTTGCCGGTGCCATGCTCGCCCGTGATCAGGACATTGGCGTCGGAGGGACCGACGCGAGCGATGGCTTCCAGCACTGGCTGCATGGACGGCGCGGTGGCAATGAACTCGGGACGGCCCTGCGCGCTGGAGCAGACGGTTCTCCGCCGCCAGCCGTTCGGCTCGCTGCAAGCGCGCGATGAAGTTCGACCTGCGTGCGCAGGATGGCGAGCAGGCGCTCGTTCTCCCACGGCTTCTGAATGAAGTCCCGCGCCCCGCGCCGCATGGCCTCGACCGCCAGTTCCACGTTGCCCCAGGCGGTCATGACGATGACCGGGAGCGTGCTGTCCATGCGCAACGATCTCCGAAAGCAGGTCGAGACCTTCCTGTCCGGATGTGGTGTCGCGCGTGTAGTTCAGATCGATCAGTACCGCGTCGTAGGAAGAGCTCGCGAGGGCTTCGCGCACCAGGCGGGAGAGCGGGCCATGTCAACCTCGATAGCCCTGCGGGTCGCAGCAGGAGTTCGAGGCTTCGAGAATGTGCTGCTGATCGTCGGCCGCGAGAATGCGCGGACACGGCGATGCGCTCTGCGCGCAACCCGGCGGAAAGTCGAGTCTCCCGCGTCTTGGCCGAGGTTGGCATGAGCTAGGGGCTCGGCGCTGGCACGGTGCCGGTGATCGCGTCCTGAATCCGAATTCCATTATGTTCCAAAGTCGCTGCCGGTTGCGCGATCAAGTTCGACTTTGGCCTTCTCGTAGGTGGTCATGGCGGTCACCAGATCCAGTTCAGCCATGCGAGAGGTCACGCTGGGCGGTCATGGTCTGGAAACTCGATCCCGAGCCGAGGTCTTGCTCTTTCTTCGTGATCTCGAAGGTGCGCTGCGCCAGGTCCCGCGCCTTGCGCGCCGCCTCAACCCGCGCGCGCGGTCTGCTCCAGCGCATATTGCGCGTTGCGAACCTCGATGCGAATCTGTTTTTTCAATTGCTCATGCGCAGTTCGGCCTGCCGGTATTCCAGTTCCGAGCGGTACTGGTCGGCCTTGGCCACGCGGTTGCGGAATGGGAATGTTCAGACTCAGCCCGACGTAGTAGTCGGGAGAGGAATTGTTGAAGGCATTCTGCCAGGGCTCCCGCAAAATCGGTGGGCACGTCGAAGGATTGGGCTGCCGGAGACGTTAGATCGGATTCAGCGGCCCGCCAAGCCCGATCCACCATAGAAACCAACCAGGGAGAGCGTCGGCAACAACGCATTGCGCGCCGCTTTGCGGCTGATCTGGCGGTTCACCAGATCGATGTCGGATTCGGCAAGTTCAGGACGATCCTTCAGCGCCTGCGGTGATCAGGTCCGGGACCGGCTCGGTTTGGCCTGGCTGTCACAGCTCTGCATGCGGTCGGTCGGAACCACCGGCATAGCTTCCAGACGGGATCGTCAAGACTCTTGGTCAGCGCATTCTTCATCAGCGATTCCTGCAGTTGCAGGTTGGTGCGCGCGACGGTCAGGTCCTGATCGCGCTTTGAGACTTCGGCCTCGGCCCTCATCACGTCCATGGCGGGAATGCTCTCCAGCTGAGCTGCTTCTTCGCATTGTCGAGCGATTGCTGGGCGAAGGCCAGCGACTGCTCGTTCACGCGCGCCTGCTCGTAGGCGTTGACCAGGTCCCAATAGATATTTTCGATCTGCGTGACGGTGGCGATCACCTGGTCTTTAAAGGCGATGTCGGAAATCTTCTTGTTGTTCTTGGCGATGCGCAGATAGCGCAGGTTCGGGCCGAAGCCAAAGCCCGCCAGCAGCTGCTGCTGAAATGTGAAGCGGTAGTACGAATTCAAGGACCGGAGACAGATTGAAGAATGGGCTGTTCGTGGTCTGGCGGTTGTTGTTGAATTCGAAGGTGAAACTGGTGCCGGTCGGAAAAGCCTGCGAGTAAGTCGACGTTCGCCTGTCCGGTATTCAGTTGCAGCGAGGGCACGCCGTAGAGTTGCAGGTTCGCCAGCGGCGTGGTCTGATGCTCGGTGCCGACCGTTCACATTGATCGCAGGATCGTACGAGGAAACAGCAGTTCCGGCGCCCAGGGTGGATTGCACCAAGCCCGGAAGCGCCCGCTCCCGCGCCGCCTGCGCCGCCCGTCGTTCCGCCTGCGCCTGCGCCGGGAGCGCCTGCGCCGAAGCCGCCGACGCCGCCGCCCGGAGTTCCCTGCACCACGCCGGTGTTGACGCCGCGAAAAACTCCGCCGGCCTTGGTGCGAAGAATGTCGGTGTCGGCGATGGGCAGGTTGTAGCGGGCGATGGCCAGGTCGAGATTGTTTTCCAGCGCGAGCTCGATCGCATCTTTCAGTGACAGGTAGAGCTTGCCGTCGCGAATCAGTTGCTCGAGCACGCGGAGAATTCGTGAGCGCCGGCTCGGGAACTGGTCGGCCGAATACGCGCTCAAGCGGATTGTGCGACTGCGGCATCGTCAAAGCGAACGGGTGCGTTCGTCTGGCCGCGAAGCCGATCGCGGTCACGGCGACGCAGGAACCATGCCACGACATCGCTGCAGAACAGTTGCGCGCGGGAAGACAAATCCTTCATCGCTTCACCGCCTCATCGCGGCTGCAAGTCCGGGTTGCCGTGTCGCCGACCATCCAGCCATCGCGCAATTGAATGGTGCGGCTGCCGTAGGCGGCGTTGGCTTCCGAGTGCGTGACCTGCACGATCGTCGTTCCCTGCTGATTGAGTTCGCGAAAGAGTTCCATGATTTCCTTGGCCTGGGAGGAATGCAGGTTGCCGGTTGGCTCGTCGGCGAGCAAGAAGCGCCGGCTTGTGGATGACGGCGCGCGCAACGCCGACGAGTTGCTGCTGCCCGCCGGAAAGCTGGCTGGGAAACAGATCTTTCTTGGCGACGATCTGAAACCGGTCCAGCGTGTCGGCGACCAGGCTCTGCCGCTGGCCGCGCGGAATGTCTTTATAAGAGAGCGGCAGGTCGATGTTCTCCTGCACGGTGAGATCGTCGAGCAGGTGATAGCTCTGGAACACCATGCCGATATTCTGCTTGGCCAGTTCAGCACGCTGCTTGCGCTTCATCGTCGTGGACAGCCTGCTCGCGAAACCAGTACTCGCCCTGCCACTGATCATCGAGCAAGGCAAGCACATTAAGCAGCGAAGACTTCCCTGCTCCCGACGGCCCCATGATGGTGATGAACTCGCCTTCGCGAATTTCCAGGTTGATGCGGCGCAAGACCCAGGTTTGTCCGGCTGCGGTTTTGTAACTGCGTTCGATATTTTTGAGTTGAATCATTTCATTCTCACTTAAGAGATATCCTCGGTTGCCGGACTAACTTGGCTCCTGGAGCCAATCAATCTCCTCCTACTCGTAGCGCAAAGCCACCATGGGATCGACATCCGTCGCCCATCGCGCCGGGATGTAAGCAGCCAGCGCTGCTACGAAAGCAAGAGAGACGTGAGCAAAGCGAATCGTCACAGTGTCGATCTGCATCACTCCAAAGAGCGCACTCGAAAGCGCGCGGGTCAGCAGCAATGCGAGCACCAAGCCGATACTCAGTCCAATGGCAGCCATTTTCAGTGCTCCTCCAACCACCAGCCTGAGCACGTCGAAACGCCGCGCTCCCAGCGCCACGCGTACTCCGATTTCATGGTGCGTTGGGTGACGGAGTACGCCATCACCGCGAAGATCCCGGCCGCCGCCAGAATGAGCGCACATCCAGCGAAGCTCATCATCATCCTGGCAGACGACTCGATGCCGCTGAGCCCGTCGGCGACAACCTGCTCCAGGCTGCGAATGTCATACGCGGGTTGCTCTGCGTCCACCGCGCGCAATTGCGTGTTCACCGGTCCGGCAAGGGTCAGGGAGCTCTTGACGTTCGCACCACAAAAGCCGACACCAATTCGGGCTGCTGCGCGAGGGGCACGTATACCGTCGGAGCAGGGTCATGATCCAGGGGAACTGGTTGCACATCACCCACGACTCCTACAACCGTTCGGAGCGGCTGGCGAAGCTTCTGGGGTGTCCCAATCTGGAGATGTTTCCCCAACGGGTTCTGGTCAGGCCAGTTTTGATGGGCCATCGTCTCGCTAATGACTACGACCGGAGGAGCATCCGCTGCATCCTGTTCGGAAAGAGCCGCCCCTGCCGTAAAAGGAACTCGCAATGCCGGAGAAGAATCCCGGAGTCACGACTTGCGAAATGACTGACGACATGTCTGCAGGAGAGGTGGAGGTTTGCCCTCGGCCGTGAATTCGACCCAGTTCCACGCCCATCCCGAAGGCAGGCTGGTCACACACGCCGCCGATTCAACACCCGGCAGGGCCTGAATATTTCGCAGGACTTGTTCGTAGTAACCGCGAATGCGGTCTTTGTCGCGATACTTGGCTTCCGGCAACACGACATGGAACGTGAGTATGTTGCTACGATCAAAGCCCATGTCATTGGTGATGAGAGTGCGAAATCCCTTCACCATCAAACCCGCGCCCACCAGCAGAACCAAAGAAAGGGAGATTTCTGAGATCACCAGCAAAGTGCGAAAGCGCCGGCGACCGGCACGCTCGGGACTGCCGCCACGGGCGCCTTCTTTCAGAGTCTCATTCACATTGGGACGTGAAAAATGCCACGCCGGCGCAAGGCCTGCGAGAATTCCGGTAAGCGTGGCCACGAGAACTGTAAATACGAACACTCGGGAATCAACCTGCAAGTGCTTCAGCCCTGCAATGTGCTCAACAATAAAGGGAGGAATGGTGCGGCGCATGATGTCGAGCCACCAACCAGATAGGAAGATCGCCAGCCCACTCCCCAGCAGTGCGAGCAGGACGCTCTCCACCAGTAACTGCCGCCCAACCTGCCAGCGGCTGGCACCGAGCGCGGCACGCAGAGCGATCTCTTTTTGTCGCCCGGAAGCGCGGGCCAACTGCAGGTTGGCAACATTGGCACAGGCCAGCAGTAGGACAAAGACCGCCGCGCCCATCAGCATCAGAATAAACTGTCGCGAACCGACGGTAAGATCTTCCACCGTATTTCTGACCCTCACTCCGTGGTCTGGCATTGCTCCTGGGATACTGTCCGCTCAGGCTCGCAGCTATGGTCTCAAGGCTCGCCTCGGCCTGAGATATGGAAACTCCATCCTTCAGCCGTCCGAAGACTGTCAAATAGTGACTGTCGCGGTCTTCTCTCGCGGGCCCGCTCAGGTCGAGTGGAGTCCAGACCTTCGATCCGGTCGGAAAATCAAAATCTGCAGAGGTAATTCCTATTACAGTGAATTTCTGGCCATTCAAGAGAAGTTGCGTTCCGACCAGCCCAGGATCGCCGCCCAAATGCTGCTGCCAGAATCCGTTGCTGATGACAACAACTGGCGCAACCCCGCTTTGGAAATCCGCGCTCCCGATAGTGCGACCCAATTGTGGAGGCATGCCAAGCAACGAAAAAAAGTCTGCAGTTACCTGCGACCCTTCGACATGCTCGGCCACATTGCCGCCGGTCAAATTGGCGTCCCATCCGCGGACGGCGGCAAGCTGACTGAATTGCGTGCTCTGTTCACTCCAGTCGCGAAAATTCGCGGGAGCCGGACTCAGGTGGTTGTCATCTCTGCTTGGGCGCCGTTTCCCAGACGGTGACAATGCGATCAAGTTTCGGGAATGGAAACGGCCGTAGCAGCATGGCATTGACCGTGCTGAAAGTCGTTGTATTGGCACCGATGCCCAGGGCGAGAGTAATCACCGCAACCGCGGTGAAACCGGGACGCTTCCACAACATGCGGAGTCCGTAGCGAACATCCTGCAGCAGTCCAGTCATTATTTATTCCTCACTCGTAGCGCAGAGCTACCATGGGATCGACCTTGGTCGCGCGATAGGCCGGAATGTAACTGGCCATCATCGCGGCCATGAAAAGCACGACGCACACACCCGCGAAAGTTGCGGCGTCCGTGGGAGCCACGCCAAATAGCAAACTCGCGATCAGCCGCGCAGTGACCAAACCACCCACGATTCCAAACGCAATCCCGATAAGGGCCAGTTTCAAACCGCTGTTGACTACCATCCTCAGCAAATCGCCGTGCTGTGCGCCCAAAGCCATGCGCAAACCAAGCTCGCGCGAGCGCTCCGCCACGCTGTATGCCAGGACTCCATAGAGTCCCAATACTGCAAGCAGGAGCGCCAGGGCGGAAAATCCGCCGATGAGGTATGCGGGATACGCCCGCACCATCATGGTGGGCGACGTCGAAATGATTTGCGCCATGCTGCTAATTTTGAAAACGGGAGCCTGGGGTTCGAGTTCGTGGATGGATCGAGTGACCGCGGCGACTAGAGAACCCGGTTCTTTCCTGGTGCGGATAGCCAGGCTAAAATATGGGTAAGGATCCTGTTCGTAGCAGTCATACACGATGGGTGTCGGTGGAGCATCCAGGCTGTCAACATTTTCATTGCCCACCACGCCGACGATCTGGACGTAGTGCGGCTCATTCGTGTAGGTGAAGTTGATGCGCTTGCCGATCGGATCCTGGTGGGGAAAAACCATGTCCGCCATGGCCTGGTTGACGATCACCACGTGGACCGACTTGTCACGGTCCTGCGAATTGAAGAACCGCCCGGCGCGCAACGGAATGCCCATCACCGAAAAGTAGTTTTGCGTGACCGTGGGAGTATTGGCTTCGTATTCCTGGCCGCCGCTGCTCTTGGGATGTCCCTCCAAGTCAAAACGAGACGTATTGCCTTTGCCGGACATGGGCACAGTCGTTACTGCCGCCGCTTGTTCAACACCGGGAAGGCTCCTGATCCTGTCCAATAGTTGCTGCTGGAGGGCCAGCTGTTTGGGTCCGTCAGGATACTTGTTGTCGGGGAGCGCCACTACGCCGGTGAGCAGATTGCGGGTGTTAAAGCCGGGATCGGTGTTCAGCACGCGGTGCAAACTCTTGAGCATCAAACCTGCGCCCACCAGCAGCACTACCGCCAAGGCCATCTCCGAAACCACCAGCACGCTGCGCAGACGGTGGGTGGAACCAACTGAACCGCGGCCCGCGGCCTGAAGTTCGTGTTGCAGGTCAGGGCGGAAAGTCTGCAGCAGCGGAGCCAATCCGAACAAGATCCCGGTAAGCAACGAAATTCCTAGCGCAAACCAAAGCGCACCGCTATGTACTTTGAGTCCCTGAAGCGGCGGCGTGCTCAGCAGGATGTCCGGCGGAAGCAGCGCAACTAAAGCCGGCACCGCCCAATAGGCAGCGAGAACTCCTGCGCTGCCTCCCATGAGCGCGAGCAATACACTCTCCGTCAGCAGCTGCCGGGCTATGCGATTCGATCGGGCGCCCAGCGCCAAACGAATGGAAATTTCTTTTCTGCGAGGCTGGGACCGGGCCAGCAGGAGTCCGGCTACATTTGCGGAGGTGATGAGCAGCACGAATCCGATCGCGGCCATCAACAGGACAAGTACGGGCCGCACCTGGCCGACAATCTGCCGTCGCAGGTCAACCAACTCTGTGCTCACGCCGGCATTCGAATCCGGATACTGCATGGCCAATCGCCGCGAAAGTGTCTGTATCTCGGTTTGCGCTTGCCGAAGGCTTACACCCGACTTGAGACGAGCCACGGGATGCAGCCAATAAGCGTTTCGCCGTAGAAAAAATCCCGATACCCGGGGCGACATCCACAATTCCGCCGACTGCGTGGGAGCAAAAGCAAAATTCTTTGGCAGCACTCCCACAACAGTGGCCGGTTCACCATCGAGCGCCAGCGCTGTGCCGACTACGCCTGGGTTGCCACCAAATCGCCGCTGCCAGGCGCCGTAGCTCAGCATGACAGGAAAGTTCTTCTGCAGCTCATCTTCACCGGCTTCGAACGTTCGCCCTAGAATGGGCTGAACTCCCAAAGTTTCAAAGAAACCAGTGGTCGCTACGGCCACCTGCAGTTGTTCAGCACCGTCTTTGCCCGAGAGGGTCACGCTGTTTCGCGAATAGCCGCCGATCTGCGAAAAGACTTTGTTCTCCCGTTTCACATCCAGATAATCTGGATAGGAGAACTCCGACTGCTGGAACGAACCCTCGGTGCGCTTCTCCCATATTTGCACCAACTCCTCGGGCCTCTCGTACCCCAGCGGGCGCAACAGGATGGCATCGAACACCGTAAACACTGCCGTGGTGGCACCGATTCCAATGGTCAACATGATCAGGATGATCACGGTCAGACCGGGACTCTTCCGCAACATGCGCAAGCCGTAGCTAAGATCCTGCAACAGAGTTCGCATAGTTCTCCTTACTCGTATCTCAAGGCCACCATGGGATCGACTTTGGCCGCGCGACGCGCGGGAATGTAGCTGGCAAGCAAGGCCACAGCCAGAAGCAAGAGTGCGGCCTCGGTCAGTGTGGCTGGGTCATTTGGCTTTATTCCAAACAGCAGCGCGCCAGTCCATCGAGCGGCTAGCGCAGCGAACAGAAAGTGCCGGCGACAGCGCCACCGGCAACCCAGACCAGCCTGCGTCCGGAATACCATGGCTCTGGTGACCGTAGTCGGGTTCGCGCCCAGCGCCAAGACGAATGGCAATCTCCCGGATGCGCTGGCTCACCAGCAGGGAAACCAGGCCGAAAAATACAACCACCGCCGCGAGAAGCAGGCCGATCGGCAAATAGCGACAGCAGAGCAGCCGTAAATCGGGGACGCTCGGCGAGCCGGTACACGGTTTGACCGAGGGTGCTTGACTCCACGGGCAACGTCGGGTCAAGCGTGGCCACGGAGTCTCGTATTTCCTGGGCTACCGTCTGCGGATCAATTGCACTGCGTACCACCATGCTGATGCGCTGAGAGTCCAGATAATTGAAGATGCGGTCGTTCGCGCTATGACTGCGAACTATGTAATATTCGGGACCCATGTGTCCGCCGAGCCCCTGATTCTGGGTGTTGGCAGTCACACCTACGATTCTGAACGTGGCAGCGTCGCGCACTTCGTCGGAACTCAAAGTGGACTGGTCTTGCCCAGCGGGTCCTGGCCGGGAAAGAGGCGTTGAGCCAGGGCCTGGTTAAGGATCATGGCGCCATACGCTGATGTGCGGTCCTGTTCCTCAAAGGCCCGCCCGCGCAGCAAAGGAATGCCCAGTACCGAGAGATATTTCGGTGTCACAGATCTCCAACCCACGATTCCGCCAATGCCCTGCTCCGGGCTGAGAGGCGGCTGCCCTTCCGCTTCGAGCGCAACCAATGGCATCGTGCGCGCCGGAGTCTCAGGGGGAGGGAGTCACTGAGGGCAGCCGCCGCGACGCCGGGCAATTGCTCGAGTTTCTGTTCCAGTTGCTCGAAGAATGCAAGGCGCTGTGCCGGTTGAGCATATTTTCCCTGCCCAAGCGTGATCGCCGCGGTGACGATGTTTTGCGTATTCATCCCCAACGGCTGGACCTCGAGGTTGCGAAGAGTCCGCAGGAACAGCAGAGCACCTGTGACCAGAATGAGCGTCAGCCAAACTTGAGCAGCCATCAGAGCTTTTCGCAGGTTGCTTCGCCGTGTGCCGGCTACAGTCATAGCCACCAGAGCTTCCGGACGTGGCTTCTCCAGCGCGGGCAAAGTGCCAAACACAACTCCTGGCAGCGCTCGACGACAGAAGCGCGAAGATTAGGGCCCTGATGTTTACCGTCGCTTCCGGCAAGCGTGGTATTCCTGCCGGCGAAAGAGCGACAAAGCCATGAACAATCAGGTAAGCAAGCCCACATCCGATTGTGCCTCCGACCAGCGCCAGCAGGAGGCTTTCCGTGAGCCTTTGCTGAAACAAGCGAACGCGCCCCGCGCCAAGCGCAGACCGCACTGCAAGTTCGTTGTCGCCTGCCCCATGCTATGGGCAAGCACGAGGTTGGCTACGTTGGCGAGGCGATCAGAGAGAACTGCAAGGGCCGAGATCAGCAGCAACCAGGCCGCGCGGCCGGACATCATGAATTTGCAGATCGCGTATGGAGCGGACCTCAAGCCGCAGCACTTTTCGAAAAACGGCGGCGGCGCGGATTCTACAAAGCTTAGAAAAGGGGCTGCAACTGTGCGGCCGCCGATTCGATGTTGACGCCGGCTTTAGGCGTCCCGTACGCCCGAACCACCGGCCCCATCAAATTACGCTGACACATGGACTCATCCAGCGCCTCGGGACAACCAGTCCGATATGGGCAAGAAGTGTCGGAAACTCGAAGTCACGCGGCAACACCCCCCCAGAATTCGGGCTTGCCTTTCCATCAAGTGAAAGCGTGCGATCAACAATGCCAGGATCTCCTCCAGAAGCGGCTCTGCCAGAGTCCATAGCCAGAGCAAGCCACTCTGGGCGATTCGGGCTGTCCTCTTCGGGCGTGAAGTTCCGTCCCAAGCTGGTCGTATATCGAACGTGGGCAGGAAGGTGGATGCCACCGCCGCGCAGGTCGACCGGACAGGGCGGTATCGGTAAGATCACAATCGGTGACTCCGGTGGAAGAGGTGAAGCTGGCGAATGGAGTTTGCTGCGTCGCCACGTCGAGATAATTGCCTGCAAGAGAAACTCGCCGTCAATGATAGGAGCCATCACCCCAACCGAAACCAACCGGTCGGCGTGCGGATAGCGCAAGCTGCGGAAGAGCGCGCCGTCTACCAGACTGAACATGGCAGTAGTTGCGCCGATGCCCAACGACAATGTGAACACGGCGACCGACGTGAAGCCCGGGCTCTTGCCCAGTTGCCGCAGAGCGTAACGAATGTCCTGGAGCAGGCCGGTCATGCTGTTCATCTCCTCCTTCACTCGTACTCCAGCGACCATGGGATCGACCTTGGCCGCTCGACGTGCCGGGATATAGCTCGCTGCGACCGCGATCCACCTAGTAGGACCACCACCGCAGCAAACGTTGCCGGGTCAGTAGGCCGTGTACCGTACAGCAGGCCCGCCATCAGCCGGCTTAGGGCCAAAGCTCCGACCAGTCCCAAGGCGACTCCGGCCAGCGCCTGAACCATTCCCTGGAAGACCACGAGCTTCAGCACGTCTCGTCGTCGCGCCCCTAGCGCCATGCGGACGACATCTCGTGGGTACGCCGCGAGACCGAATAGCTCATGACGGCTTAAATGCCCACTCCCGCCAGCACCAGCGCCACCGTGGCAAACGCGCCCAGCAGAGCCAGATAAAAGCGGGACTGGCCGTTGGCTTCAGCGACCACGTGGTCCATGGTCTGAATTTCGGAAAGCGGAATGTTGGTGTCGAGCGAGTGAATTGCTCCTCGAATGGCTGGCGCCAAGCGGCGGGATCAAGTCCCGTTCGCACCACCAGGGTCAAGTAGGCAAATGGCGATGGCGTGTCGAGATACGCGCGGTTCTGCAGGTAAGGCAGAAATACTTCCTCTTCCGAGCGGACTAACCCAGTTAGCACGTGCGGTGTTTTTTGTCACCCCCACCACGGTGAGCCATGAGGGATCTTGGCCGGATCGTCAAACGTGATTCGTTTGCCATTGCATCTTCGCCGGGCCAGTAGCGGCGGGCGATATAGTCGTTGACGATCACCACTCCCGGCGCGCGTAAATTGTCGGCATCGGTGAGGTCACGGCCGCGCAGAATCGGGATGCTCATGGTCCGAAAGTAGCCGGGAAAGACCACCAGGTAGGTACACAACGGTGTCCTCCCCGGAGGCTCCGGCGGCCGGCCCTCGATGTGAAACGGGAACCCCCATTCGTCGCCCGCCAGGGGCAGATGATTGATGCCGCTGACTGATTGAACACCGGGTACGGCACTGACTTTCTGCAGCACTTCCTGATAGAAATTGCCGGTATGGCCGACGGCCGCCTGCTCCGTACCCGCAACGCCAACCACCAGCGACAACACGTCGTGGGGATCGAAACCTGGATCCACGTGCTGCAATGCGAAGGAAGGTGCGAACCATCAGCCCCGCGCCAGCCAGCCAACATTACTGCCAGCGCAAATTCGGAGGCCACCAGCAGACCGCGCAGGCGGTCGTGGTGCAGTCCTTCGCTGGACCCGCGTTTGCCTTCCTTCAATGCGTCACTGAGGTTGACCACAGTCGCTCTCCAGGCCGGAGCCATCCCGAACGACACCCCGGTGAGTAAAGAAATAGCGAGTGCGAACAGCAGCACGTGTGTGCTCCACCCCGACTGTTTCCACTCTCGGCATGTCCGGACTGATCGCCAGCAAAACGCGAACACCCCATACCGCCAGCAGCAAACCGGCGGCACCGCCCACCAAAGCCAGCGCCATGCTTTCGGTTAGAAGCTGGCGGAACACATCCCAGCGCCCCGCTCCGAGCGCGGTGCGCAGCGCAATCTCCTCTCGCGCCGGGCGACCGCGCGCGCCAGCAGCATGTGGCTGACGTTGGCGCAGGCAATCAGCAGCACAAAGCCCACGGCTCCGAACAACACGAGAAGCGCGGGACGGGATGTTTCCCACGTACTTTCTCGCGCAGCGATAGAACCTGCATGTCCTGGTTGGTGCCGGAAACTCGCGCTCCAGGCGGCCGGTAATGCCCGCCATCTCTGCCTGGGCCTGCTCCAGAGTGACGCCAGGTTTCAGCCGGGCAAATACACGGAGCGACCCGCCGCCGCGATCGGTGAGCCGCGAACCCAGCGCCAGGGGCGCCCAAAGCTGTGCTTTCGTCGCCCAGAAGGGTGCGAACTTGAACTCGCGCGGCATCTCACCACAGTGTAAGTTTGGCCGCTGAGCGCCACCGACCGTCCAACCACTCGGGATTGCCGGCAAAGTGGCTTTGCCAGAGCGAGTAACTCAATACCACTTCATGTTCTATGCCAGCCTCTTGTTTGCAGGAACATTCGTCCCAACAAGGGCTGGACACCCAGCATTGGAAAAATGTCGGGAGTGACGCGGAAGCCCCACAACTTCTCGGGATTGTCGGTGCCGGTGAAGGGTCCGGAGTCTGAGTATTCTGCCGCCCCCCATCTGCGAAAAGGATTGACTCTGGCTCCGCCAGTCGATGAAGTTGGCCGGGGCCACCGGGTTGCGGCCCTTGTTGAGAATTACCACCAGCCCGCTGTCATCTTTATATGGAAGAGGTCGCAGCAGCACGGCATTGACTACGCTGAAAATGGCCGTGTTCGCCCCAATCCTGAGCGCCAGTGTGATGACCGCCACCGCGGTAAATCCAGGGCTCTTGCGCAGCGCGCGAGTTGTGTAGCGCAAGTTCTGAAGCAGAGTTTGCATAATTCCTCACTCGTAAACCGACACAGCGCCACCATGGGATCGACCTTGGCCGCGCGGTGTGCCGAACATAGCAAGCCAGCAGCGACACAAGAACCAGCAGCAATGCAACTGCTGCAAATGTCAGCGGATCAGTCGCGCTCAATCCGAACAGCAGCGACTGCAGGGTTCGAGTGAGCACCAGCGCTCCCGCCAGTCCGATCGCCACGCCGATCATCGCAGTTACGATTCCCTGCCCCAGCACCAGGCGCAGGATGTTGCCCGGAGATGCCCCCAACGCTGTTCGCAACCCAAACTCTCCGGTCCTCAGGGTGACTGCATAGGCCATCACCCCGTAGAGTCCCGCCAGGGCCAGTACAGGCTGCGGCTGCGAATATACCCACCAGCGTCAGGTTGAAGCGCCGGGCCTTAAGAGAGTTAGACAACACCTGGGGGAACGTGCTGAAATCCGGCGGGAGGTTGGAATCTAGCCTGCGCACAATCTGCCGGGCGGAAGAGATCACGGCGCCCGGTTCGGTCTGGCTGCGCAATACCGTCGTGAAATGATATGTGGCCTGCGGACGCTGGCGGTAGTTCACATAAATGGTTGGGCCAGGAGGCGTTTCCAGGCTCGTCTTCCCGCACATCGCCTACGACTCCGACGATGGTGAGCGGACGCAAATCGCCATCCATGTTGCCGAATTCGACGCTCCGGCCCAAGGGGTCCTGTCCCGGCCATTTTTCCCCGGCGAGTGACTGGCTGACCAGGGCGACGTGTGGTGCATCGATGGTGTCCCATCGTCGAATAGACGTCCGCGAAGCAGCGGG
>CAVZXU010000020.1:0-109879 GCA_963779255.1 Terriglobia bacterium
ATTGGCCGTATTCAGGGAAGACAATTTGCGGCGTTGCTTCCAAGCGGTGGCTCGGTTCTCTATATTGAAGGACCCTCGCATAGCTCTTCAGCTAAAAACCGCACGCTGGGAATGCTGGAGACGAAGCCCTCAAATATCCAAGTCGCGACGTTGAAGGGCAAGTGGACAGAAGAAAGTGCCTGGAGAGCGGTACGCTCCTGGTTGCAACTCACAACCTCACGAAGAGCGGCTCTCGACCTCGTCGGCGCACAAGATGACTCTATGGCGATGGGCGCGCGCAAAGCTTTTCAGGAGACAGCGGACGAAGAACACAGAAGATGGTCTAGCATACTCTTCACTGGTTGCGATGGACTACCCACCACGGGTCAAGCATGGGTGCGAAAGGGATTGCTCGCCGCAACGATTTGCATTCCACCAATTGCAGGCCAGGCGATTGAGAGTCTCATAGAAGCGATTCAGAATGGAACAAAGCCACCGGAATACTCGGCGACTGTGTCCTTCTCAATCCCCCCTCTGGATGCACTGAGTGCGCGGAAGTCATGACTTGCTGCGTTGCACTCCTGATGGTCGGCGTAAACGAGGGGGCTTTTGGACGGTAGGCGATCTGGTGAAAGCGACGGCAGGATTATCAGGCATCAGAGGAAGCACACGGTTGGCGGGATGAGTCCGCAGCCACGGTCAGAATACCGTGGTGGTCTAAAAAATGCAACTGGTTCAATGTTTGAGCCACATCGACTTCACCAGCAAATTCTCACGCGGCGCAACCCCTGATTTTGCCAATTATCCCCATCCAGCCGGTTGTAGACCAGCTTTCATTCCCGGCGGATTACTTCCGGATTGCCCGTGAGAACGAAGCCGCTGGCGCGGCGGACGCTAGCGCGTGTATAGACATAGGCCTCGGAACTGCCCCTTGAACAACGGATGGCGCCGAGGTAGGATGATGCCGACAGTTGCGAGAAGTTCCACATCGATGAGCATCAATAATAACCTTTTGGCCAAAATCCCCGTCTGGCAAGGCTTTTCAGGCAGAAATCGATTGAATTCCCATAGCAACCCGCGTCCGCCGCACCCGCGAGCGGCTTCCTTCTGACGGCTTTATCGAACGCGCGCCCCAACTCTCCGTCTCTCTCCCCACGCTTCTTGTAAGGGCGCGCCTCGCCGGGTAACCGAGCGGCCTTGCGACCGCTCAGTCCCCTAAGAACCGGACTTGAAAGTTTCCCTTCATCCGGCTCGAGCACTCAATAACGCCCTCTAAAAAAGGACGCAGCCTCATTCCATTACAAAATAAGACCTACTCGATACGGGTTTGCGGCCAACTCGCACGGCGATGGATAAATCCACCAGGCGCGTGTGAAGCTGCACCAACAGCTTGCGCCGTCATCATTTGCATTGCTTCATTGATTGGTTCTGCAAACGTTCTCGAGTTTGAGCACCACCGAGAAGTCTGCTCCGTTTCCGGCGAAGTAATGTTGTCCCAAAATGGGTACACGCTAACCCTCTATCTGCCCGATTACAGGGCAGCATTCGCTTTTTCTCAGTTCCGCTATCCGCATCGCCATCGATCCGCCTTACGGCTTCACTACCCCAATAGGGGAGCGATACGGACTTACCCTGTTCCGCTGAGAAGACACGATAGATCAGGCCTTCCCTGTACGCCGGGAGTGCGATGTGCCCATGACCGAGGATTATCGAGCCAGGGTACCCACTGCAAAAAGAGCGCATAGCATCTTCCGCTCCCCTAGTGTTACGACGCTTATGGGAATTTGCATATGCTGGCCATGCTATCAACCCTGGCCCCTGGCCACCTTGATGCTAGCAGCTGCACCATCCCCTCGCGGTTCCGATGCCGATCTCTGGATCGCGGGATACGTTGTCGGAGGGTTCCATGACGAGTCGTTACCTTCACGCCATGCCTCGTAGGGTAGTGCTGATGGGACAGCACGTCTGATGAATTCATCCTTTCTGCAGACAATCATCTCAGCAACTTTCAGGTCACAGCGATAAAGCACTAACGTCATCTGCCCAGAATCCGAAACCGTCCAGGTCGTGAGCGCTATCGCGTGATTGCAGAAGTTATCGTGCCCCCCTGCCTTTCCGGCGTGATGCAAAGGAGAAGCCGCCCAGACATCGGGCGGCAGGTCGTCGTGACAACGGGATTGGTAGATCGCCCATCCACGGGCAATTGGTTCTACTGTAATTCTGGCGGGAGAAACTCCAGTCCGCAGTTGGGAGCAGCAGCAAGCATCCGCGCCAGCAACTCTTCGGTGAGAGGCCCCGGACCCACGGAACGATCTCCAGCCGGATAAAACCCCTCCTCAAAGAACTTCTCCATCCCCGCCGGCGTGAACGTTACCAACATCTTCGCGTGCGTGTTCCCGGTGTTCTTGAAGCAATGCACGGTTCCTCGAGGGACGTGAACAAAGTCCCCAGGCGACACATTCACCGTTCTGTCGCCGACGCGAATCGCCAGTGTCCCTTCCCGAATGTAGAACGACTCGTCTTCGCGATGGTGAATGTGCGGCGGTGGGCCTCCTGCTGGCGGGACCGAGAGTTCCGCCATAAAGACGGCCCCATCGGTTTCCTCGCCGGTGATTAGAAACGTAACCTCATCTCCAGGGCCCCAATAGGCCGGACCGGTTCCTGTGGGCACGTACTTCCCTTGATTCAGTTTGAATCCGGCAGCGCTTGCATTCGCGTCCGTTGCAGCGGCAACAACTAGCGTAGGGTTCATATGCTCTCCTTCGTGTCCCGGCCTGGCGACTTCCTGTGAGGAAGAAGGTGCTCGGTGCGTTTTGTAGTTTCCATGGAAATAGTAACCATGGAATCTATTTCGGTACTATGGGACACAAGCGCCCGGTTGTCAAGAGTTTTTTTGAGGGATTCTTACGGGCGGACCGTCTTTGCCTTGTCGGCAGAAAGCTCCGCCGCCGTCTTCACGGCCATGTGCTCCCGCACACGGTCGAGGACATCCAGCAGCGTTTCCATTTCGGCCTTCGTCGTCGGAGGGAAGCTGTCAAACACCAGGTCCACCACTCCGTCCAAATGCGCGAGAAGTTCCAGCCCTTGGGGAGTGGCAGAGACGATCACGACACGCCGGTCTTCCTTAGGCCGACTGCGCCGGGCGAGCTTCTTGGCGATCAGCCTGTCAATCAGGCGGGTAATGTTGGGACTGCGCGACAGCATGCGATCAGCGATCTCGAGGGTGGGGAGTCCGCTCTCTCCCGCGCCTCGAAGGATCCGGAGGACGTTGTACTGTTCATTGGACAAGCCGAACGGGGAAAGCGATCTCTCGACGGCATGGCGAACGACATCGGCGGTCCGAAAGATCGTGATCGCCGCCAGTTGGCCGGGCCAACGCAGCGGCTTGTGCTGTTTAATTTCCTCGTAAATCTTAGGCATAGGCTTGGACCGATCCGCTAGCAGGGTGCAGCCCTGCAATACTTACCATGGTAACAATTGTCCTGGACGATTCCATCCTAGGTGGTTTGCGCGAGATCCGTCAAGGTCTGAGTGGGGACTCAGAGTTTCCAATCGCTATAAAATGCCCTGCTTGACAAGTTGTCTGTGCGGTTGTTACCGAGTTGAGGGCGCTTCGCTGAAAAGCAAGGAGCAAACAGATTTGGCCGGTTAATTTTAGCCAACCGGAAGTTGGCCCAGCTTCTTGCCGCACCTTTTCGATAGGTGTGGAATATTGCCATAGCACTCACGACCGTGGTTCTGAGTGTAAACGCCTGGTTACAACAGTTAGCTTCTGGATTGCTGGTCACACGACCAGAATCCGGCTGTCGTCAGAGCATGCGCTTCATCATCGTTTAGAGCGGTCTTCCCCGAATGTGACGACGCTTTTATCCAGCGGCAACTCATGTGTGTGGAGTTCCGCGGGCCCGTCAGTCGTGCTCTTGCTGCTGTACCGGTCGATGAGATAGGGCACGCCTTCCCCAGCCAGCAGCTTCGACGAAGTGGTGACTTCGAAATGCAGATGCGGCTCGCGAGCATCTCCGGAAGCGCCGACGCGCGCCAGCACCTGCCCTCGCCGCACGCGATCTCCTGCTTTCACGCGCAAACTTCCCGGTTGCAGATGCATGTAATATGCGAACTGGCCGCCACCCAGGTCGAGCGTGATTGTGTTGCCCGCCACTGTTTCCAATGTAATTGGCACGGCGGGATGGAACGCGTCGCCGTGTCCGGGGATGTTCTCGGGAAGTCCGTCTCTGGCGGTGACAACGCGGCCGTCAGCAACGGCAAGCACCGCTTTCCCGTAGGAGTAATAGGAGTGGACGTCCCGCGCGTCGCCAGAAAACGCCGCACCATCCTTGATCTGTTTCCAGTCGATGGCGAATCTGCGAGAGTCGACCGGCTGCCCATCGAGGATGACAACTCCGCGCCGGTGATGATTGTCCTGATCGTTGCTGGGCCCGTCTTCTGCGAGCCAGTCGGCTCCTTCTACCGGCGGGCCGAGCACACGCAACTCAGTGTGATGTGTGGGAATGACCGCGCCTTCTTCTGGAGCGTAAGCCGTGGTCACGCGATGAAGGAGTCTGTCGGGAATATGTGAACCGCGGTCAAACGCAACTGACATAAAGACGATGGCGCTCTGGCCATCGCCGATAACGAGCCTGTCTTTGGGGTCGGATAGCGCCTTGCCGCCTAGAGGCTGCAACATGGTTTCCAGTTGCCCCGCTTCAAAGGTCGCAAGCGGTTGGGCATTTCCCGCATCTGCATCGAGCACCTCAATGCGACTCAGCGAAATGGGCATTGGCATGAAGTTGGTCAAATGCAACTCGTACATCAGATAGACGTGCGGCCCGCTAGGGAATGCCGTAGGCTCGAACGGCACGTGCATCTCCAGCTGTAGTGGCCACGGAGCCTGTTTGGCCGCCGCCTTGTTATCGGATCGGCTGATCCTGGGTTTGAGCAATAGAGGACATGAGCACAGGCACGCAGCTGCAAGGAGAATGAACAGACGCATGCTCAGGGTACGCCGTTGGCGACCACAAAGTTCCCAGTTTTGCTGATTGTGTAGTCGGCAACGAATCAATACCTCAGTACATCGCATGGCGCCACTAATACTGCGTGGCCAAGCTGTGCGAGGGATGCGGCAACCTCGTTGAGCTTTTCCGCACTCCTTGCCGCCAAAACCAGGTTCACGCCCTGTTGCGCCAGGGCGTGCGAAAACGTAATCCCCAGTCCATATGAGGCACCGGTGACCACCGCGGTCTTACCGGTCAGGTCGAACAGCTCCTCAATCTTCTGCATGGAAAACTTCTTCGTCGAACACTTGCGAATGTTGACCAACATCATTAGGGCCGATGATTTATTACATGCTCCTGAGCCATTCCGCAACGGCTCTGGGGTCGAAGCGTACGCATGTGCCGATGCAAAATGAAGGAATACGTCCTGCCTTCGCTGTTTGAAGACAGTAATCTTCGAGATGTTCAGCGTTTTAGACAGTTTCTATGCTGTCTGGCGCATCCCAGCATTTAAAATCCTTCCGGGTTGGTGACTAAGAACCTCCGTGAAAACTTTTGTCCAAAAGTTCTTGGTATTCTGTCGATTTATCAATAGATTAATGTGTGGTCGCGCTGAGATGCTATTTCGCGTCGATCTGAAGATAAGCCTACAAACTCGATTCTTGCCGTTTCCTTTACTGATTGCATGTAGTTTGCCAGTTCATAAATCATGAAGATGAAGCTGATCCGCTGGGGAACGGAATGTAATGATCTCGCCGATGTCGAAAGTGACGGGCCATTGATTTGAGAGCCATTCCTTTTTGAAGAGCGTCTTTCACTTCGTCCACTGACATGACCATAGCATTCTTTCTATCGCTCTCGGGCAAAAGCAGAGCAAACTCGTTTCCCAAGTCGAAACAGCAAAATCAGTTCTTCTGCGCGGAGCGGCTTCGCATAGTCGGACCACTACCGGAGAAAGAATCACCAGTTTCGTAGCCATCATGATCATTGACGAATTTGAAATTATCGAGGTCAATGTACACAACGGGTCAAAGGACGACCAATGCCGGTGTGACTGCTCCCTGCTTTCGGCGGTTAAGATTTTCAGTGAAGGCGCGGCGGTTCAGTCCCCTGTCAAAAAGTCCTCGTGTGAATGTCCCTCCTCGTGAAAGTACAACTCTCTTCCTTTGCTGACCATGCACACCATTACAAGAAAGACGCCCAAATTTCCTGTTGCGTTCCAGTATGAGACGGTGAGCTGCCGCCGGAGGGTTGATGCAGGGAGATTAAGACTGAGAAGGCTCAATGCGCTTGCTACGGCAGTAATGACACCCGCACGCAGAGACACAAACCAGCTCACCAGTGCGATCGGGATCAAGTAAAAGCTGGGGAATCCAACCTCGGGGCCAGGCCGTATTTGAATCCATTCAATAGCAGAATCCGGGAACACGCCGTTTTGCCAACCACTCATCGTTTCCTGTGCTCCGCATTTTGGACACAGATTTATGTCGCGCCAATTGTCGAAAACAGTGAGTGCGCTACAGAACGGACATGCTGCATCTTTGTCGGGTGCCGCAGGAGGGAGCGAAGGAGGGTTTAGTTCTAGGGTGGTCAGTTGAAGCGTCGGGTTGCCCTCGTGTCTCTGCGGCGGATAATACTGGTGCTTCGCGAATACACGGTCTACTGCGTCAGTGATCGAGTTAATACGCAGAGCCAGATTATTCTCTGTGTCTTCTGCGGTCTTGCGTCGCCGCTCGCAGAGGAGAGACTAGCGATCGATCCCTCAGCCGGCACGTGGTTCGATACACTGGTACTACATTGAGGCGGATGCCCGGTACGGTCGGCTGCCGAACTGAAATCCTGTTCGTCCACCTTTTTTAGTTCTGGCACACCAAATAATCCTGATAGCTGTCTTGCAAACGGCGCCAGTTCATACTGTCCCTTAGCTCAAATTGAGACGATTACCAGATGAATGAGACACATTATTGAGACACTGAGACACTCTGAACTCTAAGGTTTGTTGAATCTACTGAAATTAGCTGTCTGAGATAACTTAGGTAATCAACAGTTCGATTGTCGTCACTAGCCGACAGCATGCGTCCGAGGAGGCTGTGCGGCTGTCCGTTTCCGATTTCCCAAATGTCCGATTCACCCAAGGCGGCAAATCGCAATCGCTTCGCTATGTTTCTGGGGATGAAAAAGCGCTGCTGTGAGGGGCTTACTTCTATCGTTGATTCAGCAGGCACCGCTGGAAGGCAATAGACTTGGGCTCGCCCCGGCCAACCGCGGGTCGTACGTCTCTGAGCGGTTGCCCAACGCGCCATGTTCTGTGGGCGGTTGTAATTAGGCGAACGGAATATTCGAGCGAAGTCTGGCATGGGTTTAAATAGGCTATTTTCGAGTACCTTCATCCCAAGGGCAGTTGGCAGGTTAATCGGTTTAGGTCCAGAAATTTGTCCCGCCTCTCATAGCGGCTGGTCGCGTACCACGGTCTCATGCGCGGCCATCAGCCACCTGCCATTCACTTTCCTCAGCACTATTAGAATGCGCCCATCGACCGTTACACCAGCATTGGTCGCTTGGTAGGTGCCCACACAGTAGGCAAGGTCTCCGGTGTAGTAGAGCGTCAGTGGCTTTATGAAGTCGATGTGCCCGCCCGCTTCTATGCCGCCCTCCCAATAAGCCTCGATCGCCTGCCTTCCGTGCGCCAAGATGTGTGCCCAGAGATAGTAGCCGTCCTCGGTGTATAACGCCGCGACCTTCGCTGCGTTCCCGGCGTTATAAGACCTGATCCAGTCTTCCGAAATCTGCCGAACAGCCGTCTCATCGGCGCTCATCGGCCGCTCGCGCACTTCAGGCCTGGGTACGGCCGTCTGCGAGGCAGTAAAGGGCAAGCCCACACACAATGCACCCAAAAACACGAAAGCTCTTTTCATGGCCGGACGATAGCACAGAAAATCTATCCTTCAACTGGTGTAAACGCCTGCTTCCGCAAGCTATGGGGATAATACTGCGCCAATGGCACGGGCCTAGGAGTTTGTCGGGAATACGTGAGCACAAGCTTGACCTTGCGGTGGAGGTGCATTGAGCAGCACCAAAATCGGAAGCGGGAAACCGGCGTTACTTCATTTGTTGCCTCCCTACTCCCGCAAGGGCCCTTTTTCGCAGCCCAGACATGGCTTTTCCCTCTTGATTCTAGGACATCTGCAAGGCTCTCCCTGAGCGAAACAGCTTGAGCAAATTGTGGGGTGAGACATATCAGTTTCCATTCCGACCGCACCTTCTGCAATCCGCGCAGCAGGAACCGTCGGAACCCACGCCATTCTTTGATCTGCCCGAACACCGGTTCCACGATCGCCTTGCGCATCCGGTACAGCTCCCGTCCCGCTTCCGTTTTCAGCTTTTGCTTCATTTGCTCCAGCAACGAAGCTTCTGCGGTGGACTCCGTCGCATCCTCATCCGCCGCCTTACTCGGTTCCCCATGTTTCTGCTTTCCGGCGGCCACGTGCAAGTCGATCCCTTGGACCCGCGCGTCTCCCACTTGCTGCGCATTCCAGTAGCCGTTGTCGGCGCTCGCCGCCTGTGGCTGGGCACCCACATTCTTCTTCACCTGCTCCAACATGGGCACCAATTGCTGCTTGTCGTTGCTCTGCTGCGTCACCTCGGCCGCTACGATCACCTGGGCTTTTCCATCGACCGCGATCTGCGCGTTATAGCCTTGCACGAAGCTGCCTTTGTGACTCCCATCGGGCATGATCCGGCTCTCCGGGTCGGTGAAGTTGCGTTGCGCTTTCGGCTCCGGCACCGCCTGCTCCGGATCGGGCACCTGCGGCTTACGTCCGCTCACCTTCTTGCCGGTACGGGCTTCTTGCTCCCGGCGCTGCCCCATCCGGGCTTCGGCGGCGGCTTTCTTCTCCTCGGCCTTCTGTTGGGCTTCCGCCTCCAACTCCGCTTTCGCCGCCCGAATCTTCGCCAGCCGGCTTTCTCGCCGCGCCAACTCCGCCGGCAACTCCTCGTCCCCTTGCCCTTTCCCGTACTTCTCGTCCTCGGCCGCATCCACCCCTTCGGCTCGCTGCAACAGCCCTTCCACTTCCGCCTGCAGTTTCTTTTCCGCCTCGCTCATCCGCTCATAGCTCATCGCCTTGTGCTTGCTCGCATTGCCCGCGATCTTGCTGCCATCGATCGCTACCTGGCCCAGCTTCACCAGCCCCGCCTTCTGACACAACTGCAAGGCTTGGCTAAACAGCCCCGCCAGTGCCTCCAGATGCCGTTGGCGAAATTCCGCCAGCGTACTATGGTCGGGATGTTCGTCGACCGCCAAGTACCGAAACCCTACATCCTCGTAGGTCTTCGCTTGGATCTTGCGCGAACTGTAGCTCCCTGTGCAGTAGGCGTACAGTAACACCCGCACCATCATCCCCGGGTCATAGGCGGCTTGCCCACGCCCGTCCTTTTCCTCATAGGAATCGTAGATCGCCCCAAGATCCAAGGCATCGACCACATCCACCAAAAAGCGTGCTAAATGCTTTTCCGGCAGCCAATCATGCAGGGAGGGCGGCAGGAGCAGCGCCTGGTTCACATCCGCAGACCGAAAGCACTTTCCCATGACCGCATCTTAAGCTCAAACACCCTCTGGAAAAGCTGTTATGTTTGATACTTTGGCAGAATCTATTCTCGACAAACTCCTAGCGCTCCCGCATACGAATATAATGTCGGCGAGCAACTCTGGCAGCGAATGGCCAAAGGGACTGCATTTCATGGAACCTCCCATTTCCCCACTACTTTTTGCTGTATTGCCCTTCTTCGGCATGGTGATCCTGCTGGAGACTGGCCGTCATCTTGGTGTCAGGCGCCGTGCCAGAGAGTCGGAAGGCGAGCGGAGCAACTTGGGTACGATCGAGGGCGCGGTTTTCGCGCTGTTCGGCTTGCTGATGGCATTCACTTTTTCGGGAGCGGCATTACGTTTTAACGAGACAAAGAGTGCTGATTGCAGACGAGGCCAATAGCATCGAAACCGCGTATCTGCGGCTGCACTTAGCATCTCAGCAGGAACAGCCCGGACTTCAAGAGTTGTTTCGCCGCTACGTTGACTCCACTTTGGGGCAATGAATTGAGAGTTGTGTGCGGTCAGGTTCTGCGATCGGAATTCATGGACTTGATCCGCAGTACCAATGGGCGTCGATTCGGCGCCGGCCGCCGGTTAGGGCTGCTGCGGGCCGAAGGCCCGTGTGCTACCGGGAACCATCTCCAACTCCATCAGGGGAACCGGAATCATGCCCTCGTTGTTGAAGCGGTCCATGAAATCGCGTAGCACAAACGGCTTGCCGGCCAGATCCTGCTGGTGGCCGTACTCCGTGATCAGTTCGTCGGCGAGCATCTTGCCGGTGATGTAGCAGCTACCATAGCCGGGCTGGCGGAGATACAGCAACTGCTCGAATACGGTGAGCGGGTCCTTGGCATTGGCCCAGCCGCGCGGCGTCCACTCGGCCTGAAAGTGTCCGGCCTGCTCCAAGGTAAATTGATTCGCCTGCACATAGAGCGAGGCCAGGCCGCGCGCGGCGCGGTTCGCCAGCGCAATCCAGACCAGCTCTTTGGCGCGCGGATTGTCGTCGTACAGGCCCGCGTGCATCATCAGCTCTTCGAAGGCAGTGGCGAAACCCTCCGCGCGATTGTCCCAGATGTTAGAGAGCAGGACCTGGCGGCGGATCGGGCTTGGATTCGGTTCATCTCGCATCCGCGACAGGTCGATCCAGTGATAATCGTGGGAGAAAAGCACCATCGGCTCGCGGTGAGTGACGCGGGTAAAGAACACCCTTTGCTCCTCTGGAACGAAGTGACCGAGCTCTTCCGCCAGCGCCGACCTGATGTAAGGCTTATCCGGGATAATCTCCTGCTTGACCAGGAAATCGACGAACTTATCCAGCCGGTCATGCGCCATCTTGTCGAACGCGGCGGCATCGGCGACCGGCTCCAGCGGAGGCAGGTTGCGGTTGTTGTGTTCCTCAAGACGCAAGGATGATTGCGCGCGCTCCAGCTCGCGGCGCAGCAGGACGACCTCCTCGTCCCAGTTGTAGGAAATGAAGTGCACATTCTGCTGATACCAGGTGTAGTTCTCTTTGCCTACGCCTGAGGGGCCGGTCTTGGTGGGCGCCAGCTTCTCCAGCCAGGCGACGAATTCGTCGGTCGCCGTGCGGGCACTGGTCACGGCGGCGCGCAACTCTGGGCTGGCGCCGCTAAGGTCGGCGTGCTGGTGCTCGGCTAGCGTGTGGACGGTGAGTGTCCCGGCCTCGAACGCAGCCAGGGTGCGGGACTGATTGCGCAACTCCTCCTCGCCATACACCCAGAGGTCGCGAGCGTTGCTCGCCTTGAGATTCTCCTTTGCCTCGGCCAGGAAGGCGGGAATCATGCCGATCTTCGCAGTTAAATCCTTCTGCGCCTCGGCGTCGAGCGGAAAACGATAGTTGTAGAGCTGGATCTCGGGGTAGGGAACCGGACCTTCGCGCGAGGGCACATCACTGCGAGACGACCATATGCTGACATAGAACGCGGGATCGCGCGCCCAGGGACGGAGCACCCTCAGGTTGAAGTCGAGCCCATTCATCTCGGCCTTCACCAGCTTGTAGTCGTTCTGCTCTTCAATGGGCCACGAATTGGGATCAATTGCGTCGAGCCGCTTGCGCCACACGGGCAGCGCCGCAGCCTTAGCCGCCATCGCGCTCGCGCTGTAGTCGGGAACATTATTCTTCATCACCGGATGTTCGAATTCCCGCCATTGCTGAAAAAGCTTGACCAACACGGGATAGCCATCAGGCTCGTTTGCTGCCTTTGCCGAACCACCGCTCATTGCTCCAAAGAACAGGGACGCGAGCGCCATAGCATGGCAGAGATGAAACCGCATGTTGACCGAGCGACACTTGCGGTCGAGATAGCCCATCACTGAGATCTCCTCATCGTCGAATTGAACGCCTGGACGGGTGGGCTAGCCTATCGCGCATTTGGCGGTTTGCGCAAAGGTGAGAGGCAGGACCGAAGTGGCAGCTTCGCCCGATCGGCACTGACCTCGGATAGCTGGCGTAGCAGTGCGCCGTGAAAGGCGCTGGACCACAGCGGGATGCAAGACCCGCCCGGGAACTGGTTCGCTCCACCCGGTAGATGGGATGAGAAGGTCGATCCCCGATCACGAATGGCGTTAAGCTAGCGGTGATCAACGCACTCAACGTGCAATCACATGAAAAGGAGATCGACCGTGAAGAAGCATAACAATTCTGCAATGAAGAGTGAACCGACATCGAAGAGGGCGAAGTCGCGGGGCCCAGTGCAGCGGGATACGAAGGAAGTGCTGGCGGAACTGGTGGAGACACTGAGGAAAAAACTGGATCCGAAGGTGGAAGCAGGGAGCACAGGAGAAGAGGATCGGCGAGGTAAGTTTCGCCCCAATCTCGACCGTCTGACGGTGGGCGTGGATCTGGGGGACCAATGGAGCCACTACTGCATTCTGGGTCTGGAGGGGGAAACGCTGGCGGAGGGACAGTTGCGTACGACGCAGCAGCACATTGCCGAATTCTTTCAGGCATTGAATGCGGCGCGAGTAGTTTTCGAGGTGGGGACACACTCTCCCTGGGTGCAGGAAGTCGTCTGCGGTTGCGGACACGAAGTGCTGGTGGCCAACCCGCGGTTAATGGAAGGATCGAAGCGTCGCAAGCGCAAGAATGATCGAATCGATGCCAACAAGTTGGCGCGATTGGGACGCGTAGATCCGCAATCGTTGCACCCCATGCGGCACCGGAGTAAGGAAGTGCGGCAGGACCTGGTGGTGTTACGAGCCCGCGATGCGTTGGTGGCGGCGCGGACCGAGCTGATCAACGCCACGCGAGGACTGGTAAAGAGTATGGGTGCACGGCTCCCCAAGTGTTCCAGCCCGAGCTTCGCACAAAAGGTGGAGGAGGCGGTTCCCGTCGAGATCCGCGAAGCGCTGCTGCCCTTGGTGCGTATGGCGGCGGCACTGAGTGATTGCATTCAAAGATATGACGAGAAGATTGAAAAGTTGGGCCGCGAGAAGTATGGGCATACGGCGTTATTGCGGCAGGTGAAGGGGGTAGGACCGATCACGGCGCTGGCCTACGTATTGACCTTGGAGAATCCGGAACGATTCGTGAAGAGTCGGGATGTGGGACCGTATCTGGGATTAGTACCGAAGCAGGAAGACTCCGGGGAGAGCCAGCCGCAATTAGGGATCAGCAAAACCGGAGACACGATGGTGCGCAAGCTGCTGGTGGGAAGCGCGCAGTATATCTTGGGGCCGTTCGGACCAGACACGGACTTACGACGATATGGGCTGCGACTCTGCGAGCGGGGCGGGAAGAATGCGAAGAAGAGAGCGGCGGTAGCGGTGGCCCGGAAGCTGGCCGTCTTACTGCACTGCCTTTGGGTGAGTGGAGAATTATATGAGCCGCTGCGCCAGGGCATGTCCGCAACGATGACACCAGCGGCGGCTGCCTAACGGCCAAGGCGAGCCCAGCCCGGAAACACTCCATCGAATCCGAGAGGACGAGTCGGAGCGATTGCGGTAGAAGGCAAGACCAAGGGAGCAGACATGAATTGATGGCGCCAAAGCCAAGGGTTATCTGGAAAGTTTGGCAGGCGACGACATCCACCGCCTTGTTCGGGTGACTGCGTTTCGATTGCTGGTCTATCTAAGACCGCCCGGTAGATGGCAGCACCCAACAATCCCAGGTTCGTCACGATGGTGATGGACCTGGGCTTACGATCGAACCCCAACTTGCACCGGGCCCAGAAGGGCCCATTCAGAGTGCGGATAGAAGCACGGCAACGGTGGGTGGCGTCGACCAGAGTTTCTCGTAGCACTTGGTTCGAAGCGGATCCCTGATGTTCTGTGACCGAAATGAAAAAGATGATGATTGGGAATGCCAAGGGCGGAGTTTGGCTGCCGACGAGGGCGCTGCAGAAAAAGCGGAACCCACTCAACTAAGGAACGAAGCTCCACTGAACTGCGTTTCGCTTCGTTCCGAGCTCTGATGATGAAGTGACTTGCGGGGCTGTCAAGGGTGGTCAAGAGGAACGCCCCTTCCGGGCGCCCTTGACAGCCCCGCAAGTCACCCCGGAGCTCGATGCAGCACGGAAGAAAACTAGCAAGGTTTCACGGGAAGACAGACAAAACGGGGGGTGCTGTGGGTCGACCGAGTTGCCAGTCGTCGCTCCTGAGCGATCCTAACGCCAAATTTTCTGTGGAAATGTGGCGAAAGCCACAAAGAACAAGAAAGGTAAGAAAACCAAGAGACGGAGGGAAGGTGGACCTGACGTCCCAAACGCAACCAAAACGGAGATCAAACAAAGGAGGGCCGCCACGTCGGCCTTGACTTTTATGACCTTCTCATAGAAGCAATCGAAGCGGCAGCCAGCTAGGGGGCTCTTGCCGCGAGCTATCTCAAGCCCGATGTCATTTTTTCTCCGAAGACTCCAGAGATCGGGTTCATTCATCGTCAACTGCGCGCAGGCGACCTGTACTTTATTGCGAATACCAGCAATCAGCCGCATACGGTCGCGGCAAGGTTCCGCCCATCGGCCAGATATGCCGAGTGGTGGGACGCATTTACCGGCCGCGTCTCAGCGGTCGAGAACCGGGACAAAATCGAAATCTCGTTGCAACCCTACGAATCACGTCTGATCTATTTTACAAATGCAGCTTCAACGACCAGGCCTGAGCGCTCCCGGAGCGAGGATACGCATTCGTCGGCCATAGATCTCTCCAGCGATTGGAATCTTAGGTTCAACGGACTGAATCAGACCATGCACATGCCCACTCTTCACTCCTGGAGCGAGGAGGAATCTTTCAAGTACTATTCCGGGCAGGTCACCTACGAAAAAGCAATCGATCTGCCGGGCTAACGTAAGCACTGCAAATTCTCTGGTCCTGGATTTCGGAAAAGGGAAACCGGTAGCTGAGCCTGATCCTTTGCCGGCTTTCAACCTGCGGGCTTACCTGGAGGGACCGGTACGGGAAGCGGCGGAAGTGTATGTCAACGGCCAGCGTGCAGGAGTGGTGTGGCATCCACCGTACACCATCGATGTAACATCCCTGTTGAAAGGGGGAAGGAATGAGCTGCGCATCGTGGTTGGCAACACGGCGATTAATTCTTTGGCCGGACGCGCCCTTACCGACTATCTCCTGCTGAATGATCGCTATGCTGAACGCTTCATTCCCCAGGGCATGGACAATTTGCAACCCCTCCCGTCCGGCCTTCTCGAGGGCCTCCGGCTGAGAATAACCGGAGTCATCCGAAACCAATCTGGCCTTTGAAATTGAGAAGCAGCTGACTCCGGTCATGGCACGCCTAAGCCGGTTTCGCACAGGCTTCGCCAGAGCCTCCACTCCCGACACGCCTGATTCCACGGTCTTCCAAGCGTAGATCTGTCACAACAGCGTCCTCCTGAGCCTTCTGACTCCACCGCCTATGCCTCCAGCCGGTTCTTGGCCGCTGATCACCGGAAACCAGCGCTCTGCAGGACCTTGCTACGTTCGCTGTTAAGGACACCGGCGAATTGTGACGGCATGAAATGAGTGCAGGCGTATTATCAGGCAAATAAATTCTGGAGGCATCTTTGAAGGGTTTTCCGGAGTTTGGTCTTGCGGGTCAAGTGGCGCTGGTCACCGGCGCAGCGCGCGGCTTGGGCAACGCGATTTCACGGGCCCTGGCCCACGCCGGCGCAGACGTTGCGCTCGGCCTGCGTGATGCGAACGCGCAGGGAGACCTGGCGGCGCAGATCGAAGCCATGGGCCGTCGCGCACTACCCCTGCAGATGGATATGCGGCGCCTCGATGAAATATTTCGAGCTGTCGATGACACGGTCAAGCGCTTCGGACGGCTCGACATCCTGGTCAACAATGCCGGACTCGCGCCCGACAATCTGGCGGAGAACGTGAGCGAAGCGGACTTCGACCTGACCCTGGCCGTGAATCTGAAAGGGACGTTTTTTGCCAGTCAGGCTGCCGGGCGTGTCATGATGCGGCAAAAGAGCGGACGCATCATCAATATGAGTTCCCAGGCGGGGTTCGTCGCGCTGCCGACCGAGTCGGTGTACTGTATGACCAAGGCGGCCGTCGCACACCTTACTAAGTGCCTGGCGGTGGAGTGGGGAAAGTACAACATTACTGTGAACGCGGTCGCCCCCACGTTCATCCATACTCCTGGCACTGAGAGTTATCTGGCAAACCCCGAGTCCCGGTCGGACGTAGTTGAGCGTATCGCCGCGCTGCACCGCATTGGCGATCCTATGGACGTCGCGGGCGCGGTGGTTTTTCTTGCCTCCAGCGCGGCATCGCTGATCACGGGGGAAACGATTCTCATTGATGGCGGATGGACAGCACGGTAGGGAAGCTAACGAAGGGGCGCTCACTGCACGCGCGGGGTAAGTTTCGACGTCCCGCTTCAGAACTCAGTTTCTCTTCTAGTGTCTTCGTCTCGTGCCTGGTCAGCGGCCCGCGAGTCGTCGCTTTCCTGTTGCTGCGAGAGTTTCTTGAATTCGGCAAACATGAGCTGCGATTTCTCCGCTTCGCCGAGCCGGGAATAGACGCGCCCCAACTGATAGTAAGCTGGACCCAAAGTCGGGTCGTGGGTCACAGCCTGACTGAACTCCTCGGCCGCCTCCTTCCACCTCTCCGAGTGCACCAGCAGCATGCCCAGTTCGAAGTGCGATAACCCATACGCCGGCTTAAGTTCGATCGCCTTTCTGTAGGATGCTTCCGCCTCGGCATTTTTATTCTGGCGCATCAGGAAGATCCCGAGATGGCAGCGGAAGCGGGCATTGTTGGGTTCGAGGGCAATCGCTTTGCGAAAACATTGTTCCGCTTCCGCTTGCTTGTCCTGGCTGACCAGGGTTACAGCCTCGAGGAATAATGTTCTGGCCGAATTCGGATTGAGTTCTGCCGCACGGGCCAGGTTCTGTCCCGCCTCCGCGTAGCGCCGGATAAAGTAAAAGCTGACGCCGGCAAGATAATAAGGTTCATCCCATTGCGGGGCCAGGGTAATGGCCTTCTGCGCAAGTTCGACAGCAGCGTCCTGCTGCCCGGCGCGTTGCAGGATGCGAGTACGCAGAACCAGGATTTGCGGATTGTCAGGCGCCATGGCGAGCGCCACCTCGGATTCCTGGTCGGCCTCGGGAAAGCGGTGATCGAGATAGAATGCGCTCCCTCGCAGGTAGTGGTCGTCGGCGGTTTTCGGTTCCACGATGAGATCCAATACCTGCCTGGCCTCGCCGGATGCAAGATAAGCCAAACCAAGCTGGTGTCGAATCTCGATATCGTCGGGACGGACAAGGCTGGCGGAGCGGAAGTACGTCGCGGCATCCCGGAATTGAGCATTCTTGAGGAAAAGCTGGCCGAGGGCGGCGTTCCACCGAAAATCTGAGCCGAGATGTTTTGTGGCAGCTTGCGCCTCGGCTCGCGCTTCGGAGACCCGGCCAGACTCGAGTTCTGCCCGCACAATATTGAAGGCCGCATCCGGGCGGCGCGGATTCAGGCTCCTGGCGCGGATCAAGTGTGGCAATGCGGCGGCTGGCTGCTTCAGTTCCAGGAGCACAATCCCGAGATCGTAGGCGGCGTCAGCCTGATTGGGGTTCAGTTTCACGGCCTGCGCCAACTGGGCGCGCCCGTCTTCCAGCCGGTGGTCCCGCAGATATGCCAGGGCCAGGTTGTAGTGACCTGAAAAAGATCGCGGCTGCAATTCCAGCGCGCGCTGGTAGTGCTCGATCGCCTTTGCCATGTCGCCCAGGCGGAATTCGGTGAGACCGAGCAGGAGGTAGGCCTGGGCGAATTTCGGATCGACCTGAACGGCCTGGCGCAACTTTTCAACGGCGGTCGCGGAATCTCCGGCTGCGAGCGCCTTCTGGGCCGAAGCGAAGTAGGTGTGTGCCGGGGAGGCGGTGGATAGGGACGGTTGCGTTTCCGCCGCGTAGCTGATGCCGGCGGCCTGCGAAAAAATAGCAGCGGCCAGCAGGCAGGTTACTAAGAAGGCCCCAGTCTTGTGCGAAAGATCAGCCCGCGCTAGGGAAATGCCCGAAATCACTGACCTGCCTCAAGAGTGCCAATTGGATCAATTAAATCGATAAAATACAGCCAATTATATCTTGACTATACATCTGGCTGCCCTGTAATTTGTCTGCGTCATACAGACAGACTTCCCACTCCAACCCGCCTGCGGGAGGTGCTTAGTGTTTTTCTCGTCGCGCAAAGCTGTTGCTTGCCTGGCTGCCGTGGTTATTCTAAGCGGCCAATTTCTGCACGCTGATGTGACCGCGTCGGTTCAAGGCACGGTCGTGGACCCGAGCGGCGCCGCCGTGCCCAACGCGACCTTGATTCTTAAGCATCCCGACACCGGACTGGAGCGGCGCACGCAGACCGACGCCTCGGGCACCTATGAGTTCTTGAGCGTTCCGGTGGGAGAGAACTACATCATCCAGGCGGAGTCGCCTGGGTTCCAAACCAGTGTTCAAAGCGGCGTTAAACTTCTGGTGAACCAGAGGTACCGAGCCGACTTCAAGCTGGTGGTCGGCGCGGTCAACGAAAAAATTGAAGTCTCCACACTCTCGGCGCAGGTGGACACCACCACAACACAGCTGGGAGATGTTATCGAAGACAAGAAGATGACGGCCTTGCCGCTGAATGGCCGCAGCTACATTGACCTGCTCGGATTGCAGACCGGGGTCGTACCCATTTCGTCCGATGCAGCGATCAGCGACCGGCCCGTTTCTGGAAATGGCAGCTCGGGCAACCTCTCGGTGAACGGCCAGAGAGAGTCCGCCAATTCCTTCCTGGTCAACGGCGGCGACGTCGAGGAGAGCCTGGATAACGGTGCTTCAATCGTGCCTACTCTCGACTCGATCCAGGAATTCCGGCTGCTGACCAACTCGTTCAATGCCGAGTATGGGCGTTTTTCGGGCGCCATCGTGAATGTGGTGACCAAGTCCGGAACCAACTCGGTGCACGGTTCAGGCTACGAATTCCTTCGCAATGACAAGCTCGATGCGAAAAACTACTTCGACGAGACGCGAGGCGCGTTGAAGCGCAACCAGTTCGGCGGCACCATCGGCGCCCCGATCGTGAAGGATAAACTCTTTGTGTTCGGGGACTACCAAGGCACGCGCGAAATTCGCGGAGTTTCGCAGTTCGTTACGGTGCCTTCGCTGCTTGAACGGAGCGGTGATTTCTCGGATCTCGGCACTACCGGTTTTCAAAAGTTTGTCGATTCCGATGGAAATCCAAGCGTGGTGCGCGGGGACAACAGCGCCGGCTCTTTTCCTGCGAGGCTAAGCAGCCGCCTGGGGTACACAGTCGCATCTGGCGAGCCCTACTGGTTCGCCGGTTGTGCCTCAACAAATCCGGCGACAGGGTGTGTATTTCCCGGAGCTGCGGGCCCGGTGATCCCACAGTCCGCCTGGTCTCCCGTGGCTGTCGCCACCTTGAAATTCATTCCGACGCCGACCGGAGATTCAGATGGACAGCCGTTCTTTTCGAGCTCCTCCGAGAGCTCAAACTTGCGCGACGACAAATTCGGAGTGAAGGTCGATTTCAATCCGGGGCACTTCGGCAACTTGTCGGTTTATTACCACTTCGACGATGCCAACTTCCTGAACCCCTATCCCTCGTTTACCGAGAATGTCCCAGGCTTTGCCGCCACATCGATTTCGCGGGCACAGCAAATCGCACTGAGTCACACGGCCATCCTGGGTACGAATTCGGTTAACGAGTTCCATCTGAATTACACACGTGTGGCGTTACTGAAAAACAAACCCGTAGGCGGGCTGGGCAAGGTCACGGACTTTGGATATGAGGCTGGTGGGCTCGGAATCATTCCCACCAATCCCAGTCTTGAGGGCGTGGCGCCGATCGGATTGAACCAGACCGGCCCCGCTTTCGGCCTGCCCGACGGCACTACGGGTCAATACAACAATAGCTATCAGGTCAGCGATAATTTTTCGAAAGTTTTGGGCAAGCACACCCTCAAGTTCGGCGGCGACGTTCGTTACATTCAAATCAACGAGCGCAACACCTACACTTCGAATGGCTGGTTCCAGTTCGATGGAACAGAAACGGGGAACGATTTCGCGGACTTCCTGCTGGGAGCGCCGGACCTTTTCAATCAGACCAGTGCGCAATTGCTGGACTCACGGACGAAATATTTCGGGCTTTACGCGCAGGACAGTTATAAGGTCAGACCTGACCTGACCCTGAACTATGGTTTGCGATGGGACGTGAGCCAGCCGTTCTATGACACGCAAGACCGGATACAAACCTTCTCGCCGGGGGTGCAATCGAAGGTATACCCGGATTCTCCCAAGGGATTTGTGTTTCCCGGCGATCCGGGAGTGCCGCGCACGCTGGCACCCACCCAGTATGACCATTTTGCGCCGCGCTTCGGCCTGGCCTATTCACCCGGAGCCACCGAAGGGTTGGCGGCAAAGATCTTCGGCGGTCCGGGACAAACCAGCATTCGCGTGGGTGGCGGGCTCTACTACACTGCCATCGAAGACGTCACTCTATTCAACGAGGTCGGCGATGCTCCTTTCGGGCTCTTCTACGTCAGCCCGGTCCCGGTCTACCTGGAGGAACCCTACAAGTCTCGCCTGAACGACAATGACCCCGGACAACGGTTCCCGTTCACGATTCCGCCCGCAGGGGCCACGGGAATCTGGCCGCAGTATCTCCCGGTTTCAGGCGCACCCACTTACAAGCTCACCAACAAGCTTCCGTACGCCGAACATTTCAATCTGACGATTCAACGTCAGATTTCGAACAGCGCTGTTCTGTCGGTTGGCTACGTTGGAACACGTGGTCATCATCTTCTGTCCACGATTGAGTCGAACCCGGGAAGTGCCGCGGTCTGTCTGGACGTCCGCGCCGCGTTGGGGCCGGCTCTGGGCTGTGGCCCGGGCGGCGAGGACGGGATCTACGACTTGCCTGGCGGCCAAACGGTGAACGGCACCCGTCCCTACTCGGTTACCTCCGGCCGTGAACTCGCCAACGGGACACTCGACTTCAGCAGCAATTCGTGGGAAGCCACCATTGCTAACTCGGCGTACGACGCCTTGCAAGTTAGTTTGGACAAGAAGGTAGGGGCGTTCCGCTTTCTGGCGGCCTATACCTGGTCCAAGTCCTTCGACAATTCGTCGGGCTTTTTCGATGCGGTCAATCCCTTCAACCCGCAAATAAGCAGATCGCTCTCGGCATTTGATCTGACGCACAATTTCGTCATCAGTTACAGTTACGATCTGCCGTCGCCGAAGTCCTTGCACGGCTTCGCGGGAAAGATGCTCTCCGGCTGGGATATCTCCGGTATTACCCGCTTCACCACCGGTCTTCCGATTTCGCTCAGCGAAGGCGACGATGCCTCGCTTTGCGGCTGTAACGGCGTGGACGTGCCGAACTACAACGGCGGTGCCATTCACTTCCTGAATCCGCGGGACTCGGGCAGCCACCAGTACTTTACGACCGACGCGTTTAGCGCCGAGACGCTGGGCGTGGCGGGTAATGCCAATCGGCGCTTCTTTCACGGCCCCGGTCTGAATAACTGGGATTTAGCTCTGCACAAGAACACGAAGATCACCGAAACCTTTCTCGTGGAATTCCGGGCAGAGTTCTTCAACGTCTTCAATCACGCTCAGTTTACGAATCCTTCTGGCGCCATTGACGGGAGCAACTTTGGCCAGGTGACCGGCGCCCGGGATGGCCGGATCGGACAGGTCGCGCTGAAGTTTTCTTTCTAAGCGTTCCAAACGCTTAGCGGCTGGAGGGCACGGGTTACGATCGTGCCCTCAATTGTTTCGGCTTGCTTACTACAAACAGCAGTCTCACGAATGCGATGAGCCGCCTTCTCCCAAGAACGAGTTGGTATCTTGTGCTGCTGTTCGGATTCAGCGCATGTCCGGCCCTGTCAGCCCAAATGAACGGAGAGGCGGCGCGCGACTGGCCGGTGGTCTTTCGCGACACCTTGCAGCACAACGTCTTGCCGTTCTGGATCGACCATGCGGTCGATAAAGAGCACGGCGGACTGCTCGGCCGACTGGACCGCGAAGGCCATCCCATTCCTCCCGGCGACAAATCTGTGGTCTTGATATCACGATCTCTGTGGTCGTTTTCTGAGGCCTACCGCCGGTATCCGGATCCTGCCTATCAGAAAATGGCAGCGGAGTGCTTGAAGTTTCTGCGCGACAAGATGTGGGACAAGCAACATGGCGGCTACTACTTCATGGTGAGCCGCGAGGGCCGCGTCCTCGACGCCACCAAGCAGCTTAATCCCATGTCCTACGTGATGGAGGGCCTGGCGGAATACGCTCTTGCTTTCCACGATCCGCAGGTTGCTCGGGAAGCCCTGGACCTGTTCGAGGTGATCGACGAGCACGCTCACGACAATGAACACGGCGGCTATCGCATCGCTTTCACCGAAGACTGGCAGTTCATCAAGAACTATGAAGACGGGCCGAACGCCGCCGGCTCATTTGGCAGGAAATCCTACGACTGGCATCTCGGTTTGGTCGAAGCCTTGGCCACACTCTACGACGTGACCGGCGACAGTCGGGTCCGCCTGCGCCTCAACGAGTTGCTGGACATTTTCGTGGACAAGATCGTCGATGCGGAGACTGGCTACGGCAGGTACTACTTCACCGACGACTGGAAGGTCGCTGACCGCGACGGAGACTCCAAGCAATCCGAGTACGGCCTCGACCTTGAAGCCAGCTGGCTGCTGGTGAAGGCGGCAGAGAGGGTGGGGCGTAACCAGGATCCAAAGATTCGACGCGCCAGCCTGGCCCTGGTGGACCATGCGCTGCGCTATGGCTTCGACCAGCAACACGGCGGTGTTTATCGCTACGGCCCAGCCACAGGCCCGGCCGATAACAGGGACATGGAGTGGTGGCAGCAGTGCGAAGCTCTGGTCGCTTTCCTGAATGCTTATCACTTAACTGGCGATGCCAGGTACTGGCAAGCGTTTGATCTGGAAGCTCGCTTTGTGACGGACCGTTTCGTGGATCATCAGTATGGCGAGGTTTACACCGCGATCTTCCACGACGGCAAAATTGACAGCGAGAAAGTCGGCCCCTGGAAAGCCCAGTATCACGTTACCCGAGCTTTTCTTGAAATCATCGCGCGCCTGGGCGGAACGCTGTAGGTTCTGCGCACGCCGTCAGTGGTTCAGTTCGATACATTTCTCCGAACCCGAGTCATCCTGAGGGACTTCAGTCCCGAAGCAACCTGTCTTCGCCATCTGCCTCCAGCAGCAGCCAGCAAATCATGGGTGGAGCAGGCCTTCGCCTGCATAGACCCTGCTCACCCTGACGGGCTTCAGCCCCTAAGGTACCTCGGCGGCTAAAGCCGCCCAGCGCACCTGGACTTGAGGCAGCGCTAAAGCGCTGCTCCACCCGATAACGCCGCGGTTAAGACACTTTTCCCAGAACGCTTTTGATTCCCGCTTCGCGCTCGTCTATTCTGTCTTCGATATCCTGAAAAGTTCTGGCAAGGTTCCCGATATGGCCAATGTTTCCCGCTTGTATGTGAACGGCAGCGTCCACTCGGTTGAAGCCGATGAGAAGGTCAGCTTGTTGAGCGTCCTGCGTGACCAACTTGATCTGACGGGTACTAAATATGGATGCGGTGAAGGTGCGTGCGGGGCTTGCACTGTCCTCATCGATGGCCAGTGGCGCCGGTCGTGCATCACTCCCGTGGGCACCGTGGGCGAAAAAAAGATCACCACCATTGAAGGTCTGGCTGAGGGTGAGCATTTGCATCCCTTGCAACAGGCATTCCTCGACGAAGCCGCCATGCAATGCGCATATTGCACCTCTGGGATGATCATGACGGCGGTGGCGCTTTTGAAAACGAAGCCGAATCCATCCGAAGCTGAGATTGTCGAGTTCATGGAAGGCAACGTTTGCCGCTGCGGCACTTACCCGCGCATTGTGGCGGCGATCGCGAAAGGCGCACGAGCTCTAAGAGAGTCAGGCGGGGCGAAGGAGTCGGGGCGATGAGCAGAAGCGTGAAGTCTCCCTATGCGCTGGAACCGGAACGTTACGAACTGACCGCGCCGCCTGCATATCGCTTCGAAGTGGATCGGCGTGGCTTCTTCAAATTTCTCGGCGCCGGCATTCTGGTGGTTTGCGTTTTGAAAGACGCTGCCGCCGCCGCGCAGGAATCCGGTGGCCGGTCCCGCGGCGAGACCCTCCCCGCGGAGATTGGGGCCTGGATGCACATCGGCGAAGATGGAGCTGTCACTGTCTTCACCGGAAAAGTAGAGGTCGGGCAGAATATCCGGACATCTCTGACCCAGGCGGTTGCCGAGGAACTGCGTGTCTCAACCAGCACGATCAAAATGGTCATGGGTGACACCAAACTTACTCCTTTCGACATGGGGACGTTCGGCAGCCGCACCACCCCGACCATGAATCTGCAGCTCAGGAAAGTCGCCGCAGCCGCTCGTGAAGTGTTGATTGGCTTGGCGGCGGAGCAATGGAAGGTGGATCGGCAGCATCTGATCGCGGCCGGCGGCAGGATTACGGATTCGGTGACGAAGCGCTCTGTCGAATATGCGACGCTGGCCAAAGGGCAGCAACTCTCGGAAACCGTGGCCGTCGAAAGTCCTCTTGTCCCGGCGGCGCAGTGGACGGTCGCGGGACAATCCCTGCCCCGAGTGGATGGGCGGGACTTTGTCACGGGCAAGCATCGCTATCCGTCAGACCAGAAGCTGCCGGACATGTTGCACGGGAAAATTTTGCGTCCGGCGGCTTTCGAAGCGTCTCTGGCGTCGCTCGACACAAAAGGAGCCGAGCTGATCCCAGGTGTGACCGTAGTCCGGGACGGCAACTTTGTGGGCGTGGCGGCACCTACCGTCGAGACTGCATCTCGTGCACTCGCTGCCATCAAAGCGGAATGGAAATCCGAGCCCCAACCGTCGAACCGCGACTTGTTTGACTATCTAAGGAAAACCCCAGCCGAAGGAAATGAGCCAGTCGAAGCAGTCTTCGATTCAGGTTCGGTGGGGAAAGCCCTGGCGGCTGCCGATCATCGCTCGCAGCAGACCTACACTGTTTCCTACATCGCCCATGTACCGCTGGAGCCTCGCGCCGCGGTGGCGCAATGGGTAGGCGACGAATTAACCGTCTGGACGGGCACGCAGCGGCCGTTCGGAGTTCGCAGTGAACTCGCTGAGGCCTTCCGTATTTCCGAAGACAAGGTTCGAGTGCTGATGCCGGACATGGGTTCGGGTTACGGTGGAAAGCACACCGGGGAAACGGCGATTGAGGCTGCTCGGCTGGCGCGGGCGGCAAAGCGCCCGGTCAAACTAGCATGGACCCGCGAAGAAGAATTCACCTGGGCGTACTTTCGTCCTGCCGGAATCATGGAGGCGAGCGGCGGAGTGCAAAAGGATGGCACGTTAACCGCGTGGGAATTCCATAACTACAACTCGGGGACGGCGGGAATCCGCACTTATTATGAAATCCCGAACCAGAGTATCCGGTTTCATCCCGCCCGCTCGCCCTTGCGCCAGGGATCGTATCGCGCGTTGGCCGCCACGGCCAATCATTTTGCGCGCGAATCGTTCATGGACGAGCTGGCCCATTCGGTAAAAATGGATCCGCTCGCGTTCCGCTTGAAGAACCTGAAGAACGAGCGTCTCCGAGCTGTCTTCGAAGCTGCCGCCAAGAAATTCGGTTGGGGACAAGCCAAATTCTCTGCCGGCCAGGGCTTTGGAATGGGCGGTGGATACGAGAAGCTGGGGAACGTCGCAACCTGTGCGGAAGTTGCCGTGGACCAGAAGTCCGGCAAGGTGAAAGTTGTGCGGGTGGTCACGGCCTTCGAGTGTGGCGCCATCATCAATCCCGACAACCTGCGCAATCAGATTGAGGGCTCGAACATCATGGGGCTGGGCGGTGCGCTATTTGAGGCAATTGAATTCGAAAATGGCCGCATCCTGAACGGACGCCTGTCGAGATATCGGGTCCCGCGTTTCAGCGATGTGCCGGTGCTCGAAACCGTCCTGCTCGATCGCAAGGACCTCCCTTCGGCAGGTGCGGGTGAATGCCCGATTGTGGGTCTGGCCCCGGCGATAGGCAACGCGATTTTCGACGCGACCGGCGTGCGTCTGCGCTCGCTGCCCATGGTTCCGAGGGCCCTGAAAATCGGCTAGTGGGACTGTCTAGTCTTTGTCCAGATATTCGCCCGGGACATCATCCTCCGGCACTTCGTGGGTGTGAACTTCTCCCCCGTCAGCGTCACCGGCGTCGGTCACGCCCTGCACCACGTCGGCCTCGAATGCGTTTCCTTCTTCGATCAGCTCGTTCACACTCTCCGAATCGACACCTTCGATTCTGGATAATCCCTGCAAATCTCCCGACTGTCCACCGGAGCTCGCGCCCGGTCCCCGCTGTGCGAACGCCAGCGGATAGGATCTCTGACTTTTCCCGCGGACTTTCTTCTTAGCTGCGCTCGCCTTTTTCCGGGCGGTTGCCTGCTTGCCTACGGCCTTACTTTTCGCTACTTTTTTCGCAGGCGCCTTCTTCTTGGCCAGTTTCTTCTTCGCCGACTTCTTCCTTGGCGCTGCCTTCCTCGGCTGCTTCTTCTTAGGTTTCTTCTTGGTAGCCATACGCGCAGTTTACCACCGGCGGGTTATTCCTGACGTTCGACACGGCTCGGAACTATTTGATCTCAGTCCATGGTTGCGCCTGGTTCAGGGCATATTTCGCAGCCGACTGCCTGCTCCCAGTCACGTGTTGATGCCCGGAACAGCACAGATTAAGCTATGCTGCCCGGAAACCTGTGACTCTGGAGTTGGGCGCGAAAGGACCGCGGATGGACCTGACGAACGTTTCCAACCAGCGCCGCTGGGGCATCGTCGGCCTGCTTTTCACCGCGTCATTAATCAACTATCTCGACCGCGCCGCGATTTCCTTCGCTCTGCCGCTGATTTCCAGGGATTTCCATCTGACTCCGGAAACCAAGGGTCTGCTGTTATCTTCTTTTTTCTGGTCGTACGCGCTCATGCAGATTCCCATTGGCTGGTGCGCCGACCGCTTCAATTTACGCTGGCTCTATGCCGGGGCCTTCGCTCTCTGGTCGTTGGCGCAGGGGCTTACGGGCCTGGCGGAGAGTCTCGCGGTCCTCATCGGGTTCCGCATTCTTCTCGGTATCGGAGAATCCATCTACCTCCCCGGCGGGACCAAGATCGTCAGCGTGCTGTTCAAAGCGGAGAGAGCGCGGGCTGCCTTCGGGACTTTTCGACTTCGGGACTCGCACCGGATTGGTGCTCGAAGGCGTCCTGGTTCCCTGGCTTTTAGTGCGAAACGGATGGCGCCACACTTTCCTGCTTCTAGGTTTTGCGGGGCTGCTCTGGGTCATTCCCTGGCTGTTGGCTTTTTCCTCGCCGCATGCGGGCAGTGGAGGCGGGCCGCGGTTTACCGCTCGCCGGTCAGCCCTCGCGATCCAGCTGGAGCGCGTTGCTCAACCGCAATCTGCTGGGCATCTGCCTGGGATTTTTTTGCTTTGACTACTACTGGTATGTGCTGGTCACATGGCTCCCCGACTACCTGGTGACCGTCCGCCATCTCAGCATCGTGCAGGCCGGCTTATACGCTTCACTCGCGTTCTTCACCTTCGGCGTATCCGAACCGATTGGAGGATGGCTCGCAGACACCCTGATCCGCCGCGGCTGGGACGAAACCCGGACCCGGAAAGGAATCGTCACTGCGGCCTTCTTCATGGGCCTGTTCCTCATCGCGGCTATGCGGACCTCAATTACCCCGATGGCGATCGGGTGCCTGATCGCGGGCCTCACTGGTCGGACTTGCCACCGGCAATCTGCTGGTAATTCTCCAATGCTGCGCCCCGGTCAAAAGAGTCGGAATATGGACCGGGGCGGAAAATTTTGCCGGCAATCTCGCCGGAATTGTCGCGCCCCTGGCGGTGGGATTATCTGATCAAGCGGAACGGCTCGTATGTTCCGGGCTTTGAGCTCGGCGTAATAGTTCTTCTGGCTGGATTGCTTGCTTATTGGTTCATCGTCGGCGAGTTAAAGCCGCGGTCGTCGTAGGGACATTCGTGCCAGCCTGCCTCAGGGGCGGAAGCCCCCACTCATTTGAAAGCTGCTAACTGCAGGGCCAAGGGCCTGTTCCACCCAAAAACAACCCCACTCAGACTGTGTAAAAAGAGACATCCATTCAGATCGATCGCTGCGCCCGACCCCCGCCGATTATTGGCTTGACACGGATGACGACCTCTGGCATGACTAGCCTGCCGTTTAGGAGGCAAAGGCCATGAGCCTGGCAAATATTGTTGAAATCGTAGTGCTGGTTGCGATCGTTATCCTGGCGGTTCGTTTCTTCATGAAGCGGGGCTGAGGAATCACGTGACTGGGCGCCCTCACCCCATGGAGGGCCGTTCCAGTTTCACTCAGACGCCAAGACTGCACCCCGATGATCAAATCCTGAGGGGGCGCGATTTGTCCGTCCTTTGACTCGTTGCTCCATGTCCGAGTGACGGCGGCGCGATTTACACGAAACCGGACGGCGTAGTAAAGTTCGGCACGAACCGGCGCTGAGCCAACTGGAGCGAACATGAGACTGGCCCCGTCAGCCAAGGCATTCCTCGCAGGGCTGTGCATCCTGCCTACACTTTTAGTTGCGGCCGATGCGCCCCGCCTGGAGCGCAAGGATGGACGCTTCGCTCTGCTCGTGGACGGAAAACCCTTCCTTATTCTGGGGGCGCAGATCAACAATTCCAGTGCGTGGCCTAGCTCTTTGCCCAAGGTATGGCCGGCGCTGGAGGCCATGCACGTCAATACGGTCGAAGCTCCGGTTTACTGGGAGCAGATGGAGCCCGAACCTGGCAAGTTCGATTTCTCCAACGTGGATGAGTTGCTTGCCGGGGCACGCCAGCACCATCTGCGACTGGTGGTGCTCTGGTTCGGCACTGGAAAAACGGGCAGGCGCACTACATTCCAGAGTGGATGAAGAATGACACGAAACGTTATCCGCGGGTTTTGAGCGCTCGTGGTAAGGTGCTCCCCGTTCTTTCCCACTAGCTCTGCCAACAATCTCGAAGCGGATAAACACGCCTTCTCTGCCCTCATGCGCCACCTCCGCGAAGCGGATGCCGCACAGCGTACCGTCATCATGGTCCAGGTGGAGAACGAATCCGGCTCGATCGGGACCGTCCGCGACTACTCGCCGGCGGCGCAGAAGGAGTTCGCTGGCGCCGTACCGTCTGCGCTGACCGGCGCGCTGCATGTCGGGAATGGCAACTGGTCCCAGGTTTTTGGCCCCGATGCGGATGAGAATTTCATGGCGTATTCCGTGGCCCACTACATCAACGAGGTGGCGCGCGCCGGCAAAGCCGAATATCTCCTGCCCATGTATGGCAATGTCTGGATTAAGTACCCGGTGCACGCCCTGGAAGATCGCGACCGCGCCGTCCCCGGACAGGAATACCCCAGCGGTGGTCCGCAACAGGACAACATCAATATATGGAAGGCGGCGGCGCCGGCCATCGATCTCCTGGCGCCCGACTTCTACTCCGACGACATGCGGTTCTATCACAAGATCATCGCCGCCTATCATCGTGATGACAACCCCCTCTTCATCCCTGAGACGGGAATGCAGAATAACTTTGGGCGGTATTTCTTTCTCGCCCTGGGCATGGAGCCATTGGCTTTTCGCCCTTTGGCGTGGACTACACCGGCTGGACGATCTCCGATGAAAAAATACCCGGCTGGCTGTCGGAAGACTTTGCTCTCATCGAGCCCATCGCCGGCCAGGTGGCGCAGCTGAACTTTGACGGCAAGTTGCAGACCGCCGTGGAAGAGAAGGGGAGCGAGCGGCAGCGTTTGCACTTCGGCGACGTGGACGCTGTGGTCTCCTTCGGTTATCCGCAGCGCGATGGCGAGATGCCGCCCGGGAACCCCGATTGGCACGGGCGAGCCATGGTGGCCCAACTTGGTCCGTTGGAGTACCTGGTGACGGGGTCTGATGCCAGCGTCAGCTTCCAGTTGGCGGACAATCCCGCGAGCAAGGCACAGAATCAGCAACTTGAGATTCTTAGCGCCGAAGAGGGCGGTTACGTAAACGGCGTCTGGCAGGCCCTGCGGATCTGGAATGGAGACCAGACCGACCGGGGACTTAACTTCAAAAGTGCTCACCCTGAAGTAGTGCGCATCCGCCTGCACACGATCGAGTTGTACGACCGAAACGTGGCCCGCCCGGGCCCGGAGTAGGCGCCAGTACTGGCAATGCCCGGCATCGCTGGGATTTGGATGGGGTAAGATATGGCCGACCTTTCGGGGCAGCCCCAGGGGCCGTCCTGCGGGGGTATTCTGCGGGCCGCGAGAATAGAACACAGGATAACGTCTCGGGTGGTGGTCGAAGGGAGAGCTCGAAATGGCGGACGCTGAAAATCGCCGCGGAACTCAACCTGCGATCACCGAAATCGATGTCCTCTGGGTTACCGCGAGCTTGGGATGCGACGGGGACACGATTGCCATGACGGCGGCCACCCAGCCCGGTATCGAAGACATCGTGACCGGCGCCCTGCCCTGGATTCCCAAAGTCAACTTCCTGAATCCCTTCCTTGCGATTGAAAATGGCGACGACTTCATGCGGCGTTTTCACCTGGCGGCGCAGGACATGCTGGGACCTTTTATTCTCGTCATCGAAGGATCGATTCCGGACGAAACGAATAAAGAGGAAGGATATTGGGCTTCATTCGGCACCGACGCAAAGACCGGGCAACCGATCACCACCTGCGAATGGATCGATCGTCTGGCGCCCAAGGCCTGGGCTGTGATTGCGGGAGGGACCTGCGCCACCTACGGCGGTATCCATGGCCATGGAAGGAAATCCGACGGGCTGCATGGGCCTTGCGGATTATCTGGGATGGCAGTGGCGTTCGAAGGCGGATATTCCCATCGTATGCGTGCCGGGGTGTCCGGTGCAGCCGGACAATTTCATGGAGACGCTCTGTACCTGCTCCACATGGCGGTGGGGCGGGCGCCCATGATTCCGCTGGATGAGGCGTTGCGCCCCACCTGGCTGTTTGGCAGTACGGTGCACGAAGGATGCGATCGCGGCGGCTACTACGAGCAGGCGGAGTTTGCCGACGAATATGGATCTCCCCTGTGCATCGTCAAGCTAGGATGCTGGGGCCCGGTGGTCCAGTGCAATGTCGGCAAGCGAGGGGCTGGATGGGGGGCATCGGAGGCTGTCCGAATATCGGTGGAATCTGTATCGGCTGCACCGTGCCGGGCTTTCCTGACAAATTCATGCCGTTCATGAATCAGCCGCCGGGCTCGCTGTTGTCCTCGGCTGCGGTCCAGACTTGTGGACGAGCGATTCACGCCCTGCGCCGGTTTACGCAGTCGTCGCTCAACAAAGAGCCAGGATGGCGCCAGCGCCCCCGCTGATCCGCATGTGTGTGGGTGTGGGTCGGACACTCCTGTCCGACGCTTTTGGGGTTGGGGTTGGTGTTGGAGTTGGTGTTGGGGTCGGATGTTGGTGTTGGTGTTTGGTTTTAGATTTGGAGCCGCGGCTGTTGTGGAGTTCATGACGTGGAAATGAGTTTAGGAATGCCGGAGTCCAAGTCAAAGGCGGCGGACAAGAGTGTCTGCCCCACATCCCCACCGGTTGCACTGGAACCGAACCGGAGCTTGATCCTGTACAGGCTGAGGAAATTCTCCAGGAGTTGGCGGGAGTCTTTACTGAGAGGATCCCAGCATTGCCCGGCGCATTGTGTATCCGCCGGAAAAGCCAGGACGTAGCTCCGGCTGCGAAGACCCGCAGCTCCCCAATCTGGAACGAGATATCGCGCCCTGGTCGAGCAGATTCCTGCCGTCGTATTCATGGCGTATCTCGATCGCGACATCGGCGAGGCCTATGTGAGCTGGAGATCGAAGCCGCGCTGGGTTTTTCCGAGGAGGAGTGGTTAGAGGACCCGGTGCGCTGGTATAGCCATATCCACCCGGACGACAAGCAGCGCTGGAGCACAGAAGCAGCCGAGATGTTTCTTACCGGCAATCCTCTGCGCTCGGCCTATCGCGTGGTGGCGCGCGATGGCCGCGTGATCTGGTTTCATTGCGAAGCCAAGATGATTCGCAGGCAGACGGCGAGCCCTGGTTCATTCACGGGGTGGGATTCGATATCACCGACCTGAAGCGGACGGAAGAAGCGTTGCAGGAAGAGCGCAATGTGGTCTCCGCCATCCTCCACACTGTGGGAGCTTTGGTGGTGGTGCCGACCCAGAAGGCAGGATTATCCGCTTTAACCGGGCTCGTGAGCAAATGACGGGATATTCTTTCGAGGAAGTTCCCGGACAGTGTGTTTGGTACGTGTTTCTGATTTCGGAAGAAGTGGAACATTTCAAAGCGTCGTTCCAGAAGACCCGCGGCGACGAGCGCCCCAATGAGTACGAAGGCCGATGGGTTGGTCGAGATGGCCGGCAGAGAATCATCGCATGGTCCACTACGATCCTCCCGGGCGCCAACGAAACCGCGAGTTGCGTGATCGCTTCGGGCATTGACATTACCGAGCGCAAGCGAGCCGAGGCGAAATTCCGTGGCCTGCTGGAAGCGGCGCCAGACGCCGTGGTGGTGGTCAATCGAGAAGGCAAGATCGTCCTGGTCAACGCCCAGGTGGAGAAGTTGTTTGGCTATCAGCGGGAGGCGCTGTTGGGCAAGCGCTCGAATTGCGGGTGCCGCCGCGGCTGCGACGCAAGCACTCCGGAACACCGGCAGACTTCTTCTTCGAAGAGCCGCGAGTCCGGCCTATGGGAGCCGGCGCGGAGCTCTGCGGCCTGCACAAGGATGGCCACGAATTTCCGGTAGAGATCAGCTTAAGCCCGCTGGAAACCGAGGAAGGGGTGCTGGTTTCGAGCGCCATCCGCGACATCACGGAGCGCAAGCACCTGGAGAAAACCATTCTTGAGATCAGCGGACGGGAGCAGCGTCGGATCGGACAGGATCTGCACGATGGCCTGGGGCAGCATCTTACCGGTATTGCGTTCATGAGTAAGGTGCAGGAACAGAAACTCGTCGAAAAGGGCTTGCCGGAGCCGGAGACGCGGCCAAGATCGTGAAGTTGGTGAATGAGGCCATTAATAAGACGCGGGAACTGGCGCGCGGCCTGCTGCCGGGTATTTATGCTCAGTGGCGTGGCCCTGATCGTTTTCGGTGCGGGCCTCGATTCTCACCAATCCGATTGCAGGACGTACCATGGGGCAGCTAGGGGTTGGTGATCTGGCCAATCTGGCTCTGCCAGACCTGGATCGCCACTTGAAAACGGCGGGCCATATAGCGGAAGGAGACGAGAGGTCTGCAACCAAAGGGGGAATATCGGATTGACCACAGCCGGAACGCCGCAAACGGCCACGGTTCGATATCTAATTGATGCCACTAGGAGTACATTTATTGTCCGGGCGTTTGCCACCGGGATGCTTTCGGCATTCGCCCATAGCCCGAAGATTGCAATCCCGGACTTAGAGGGCGAGGTCCGGTGGAATTCGAGTGCCCTGGAGGATGCGTCTCTTCGGCTGGTGATGCAGGCCTCTTCGCTGACTGTGACCGATGACATAAGCGATAAGGACCGCCGGGAGATAGAGCGTAAAATGCATGACGAGGTCCTGGAGGCCGAGAGCTTCCCGGAGATCGTTTACGAATGTCCCCGGGTATCATCAGTCCAGAAGATGGGCGAGGGGTTGTATGTGGTTGCGCTGAATGGGGAACTCTCGCTGCACGGAGTGACGCGGGATCAGCCGGTTTTGGCGCGGGTGACGCTGAAGAATGACACTTTGCGCGCCGCCGGAGAGTTTTCCGTGCGCCAGAGCCATTATCAAATCAGCCCGGTGACCGCCGCCGGGGGCACGATAAAGCTGAAGGACGAGCTCAAGCTCTCGTTTGACATCAACGCGCACAAAGCCTGAAAACCGTCGTGGGTCTTCGGCCTTTGGTCATTGGCCGAGGACCAAAGGCCAAACCGATTTCGGTGGCGGTTGAGCGAAACTGTTGGTGCGCGGTCGGCGGTTGTGGGTTCGCCAACGACCAACGACCAAGGACCAGCCATGCCGGGAGGATGTCGCATGTGTCTAGCCATACCAGGAAAGATCGTCGAAATCTCCGGCGACAATGCGGAGTCGGCGCTGGTTGATGTAGTCGGCGTCCGGCGCAAAATTGATCTCGGTCTGCTGCAGGACGACAGACCCGTGCCCGGCGACTGGGTGCTCATCCATGTCGGTTTTGCCATGAGTAAGATCAGCGAGGGCGACGCTCTCGACCAGATGAACACCCTCCGGGCGCTGGGGGAGATTGATGGAGCCATGCAGGAAGTCCAGGGATACGGCCTGGAGGAAATAGATGACGTCGAAATAAGTGACGCCGATAGTGAGTGACGCCGAAGTGAGTGGCGCCGAAATCGATGACGCCGAAGTGAATTGACGCCTGCCCGCGTCCAGCTTGCGAGGGAGGATCGGCATGAGATTTGTTGATGAGTTCCGCGAGCCCGAACTGATTTCACGAACCGCGGAGGAAATCCGCCGCCTGGCCGGAAGCGACCGGCACTACTGCCTCATGGAAGTCTGCGGCGGTCACACTCATGCCATCTATCGCTTCGGCCTCAAAGACATCCTTCCGGAAAATATCGAACTGATCCACGGGCCGGGCTGTCCGGTCTGCGTGCTTCCCATGGGGCGCATTGACGATGGCCTGTCCATTGCGCAACAACCAGACGTAATCTTTGCCGCCTTCGGTGACATGATGCGCGTTCCCGGAACCCAGGGCAGTCCGCTCGAGCACAAAGCCCGCGGGATGGACGTCCGCATCGTGTATTCGCCTTCAGACGCTCTGAAACTTGCCCGGCTCAACCCCCAGAAGCACGTCATGTTTTTCGCTATCGGGTTTGAGACCACGGCGCCCTCCACGGCGCTCACGCTGATGCGCGCCAAAGCTGAGGGCATCCAGAATTTCTCCGTATTCTGCAATCATGTAACTATCATCCCTGCGATCCGGGCGATTCTCGATTCACCGGATATGCGTCTGGACGCATTCATCGGCCCCGGGCACGTCTCGACTGTCATTGGCTGCCGTCCCTACGAGTGGATTGCCAAAGACCAGGACAAACCCATTGTGGTCTCGGGCTTTGAGCCGCTCGACATGTTGCAGTCGATCGTTATGCTGCTGCGTCAACTGAAGGCGGGCGAAGCCAAAGTCGAGAACCAGTACAAGCGAGTCGTGCCCTGGGAAGGCAACCGCGCGGCTCTTCGCGCCATGGCCGAGGTTTTCCAGTTACGCCCCTATTTCGAATGGCGGGGCCTGGGATTCATCTCGCAGTCGGCTTTGCGCCTGAACGAGAAGTACGCCGCATGGGACGCGGAGCAGCGCTTTGAGGTACCGGGCATTCGCGTGACCGACCCCAAGGCCGCGCAATGCGGAGAAGTGCTGAAGGGCGTGCTGAAGCCGCACCAGTGTAAACTCTTTGGCCGTGAGTGCACGCCGGAGCATCCTATCGGCGCGCTCATGGTGTCATCGGAAGGATCATGCGCCGCTTATCACAACTACGAACACCGGAAGGCAGCAATGGCGACCAGCCTGACTTCGATCGCCTAGACGATCAGGCTGCTCTCGATGCCAGGCCGGTGCCCATCCGGTTTCGCGATCCCCAAATCGAGATGGCTCACGGAGCCGGAGGCAAGGCCAGCCGCAAGCTGGTCGAAGGTCTTTTTGCGCCGCTGCTTTTTGGATCTGCCCCCGGGCCTTTGGGAGACGCCGCGCACATCGACATCAACGGGAGCAAAGTCGCGATCACGACTGACAGCTTTGTAGTCAAGCCGCTGACCTTTCCGGGCGGATCCATCGGCGAACTTGCCGTGAACGGCACGGTGAACGATCTCGCGGTTTCAGGAGCCCGGGCCGAAGCGCTGGTTGTCACCTTTGTGCTCGAAGCCGGGCTGCCTACGCCGGTGCTCGAGGCGGAAGTGCGCGCCATGGCAAAAGCCGCGCGGGACGCGGGAGTTCGCATTGCAGGGGGCGACACTAAAGTGGTCGAGCACGGCAAGGCTGACCAGATGTACGTCACCACCACCGGCATTGGCCGCCTGCTGCATGGAGTGACCATCGATCCGAGTTCGGTGCGTGTCGGCGACAAGATTCTGCTTTCCGGGCCGATCGGGGATCACGGCATCACCATTCTGCTGGCGCGCGGCGAACTCGACCTCGAAGCTGATCTTCGGTCTGACACGCGCTCCGTGCTGTCTTTGGTCGAGACCCTGGTTCGAGCCGCCGGCCCGGGGGTTCGCTGGATGCGCGATCCAACCCGGGGCGGTGCGGCTACATCCTTAAACGAGCTGGCGCGGGATTGCGGACTGGGCATGGTCCTCTTTGAAGATCAGATTCCGGTGCGTGACATGGTGCGCGGCGCATGTGAGTTGCTGGGACTCGATCCCCTGCACATTGCGAATGAGGGCCAATTCTTGGCTGTGGTCTCGCCCGAGTATGCCGACGCTGCGATCAATGCCCTGAGCCTGGCGCCGGGCGGCAGCGAAGCCCAGGTGATCGGCGAAGTTCGCGAACAGCCCGCGGGCACGGTGCTGGTGACAACACGTTACGGAGGCAGCCGCATCGTGGATATGCTGGTGGGCGATCCTCTGCCACGCATCTGTTAGCCGGAAAACGATATGGCGACAGCGGTTGAACTCGCAAGTGAGGTGGAAGAGCGGTTGCTTGAGCGGAACGAAGTTTACGAACACTTCTTCTCACGCGAAGCGGCGCGCCTGGCCGAAGCTTGCCGCGAGATGTCGGAACGATTTCTGCGCGGAGGGCGTCTGCTCGCCTTCGGGCGCGGTCCTTACGCCACCGACGCGCAACATGTCTCGGTGGAATTCGTTCATCCTGTGATCGTGGGAAAGCGCGCGCTCCCCGCTCTGGATTTGTCAATTCTCTTCCGTCCCTGGCTCGAGGCCATACTACATCCCGAAGATATCGTCATGGGGTTTGGGCCGCCTGAAGGCGATCCAGAAGTCTGGGCCACGTTGCAGTTGGCCCACTTGAAGGACGCGATGACGTTCGCTCTTCCGGGCATGGAAGGTTCCTATGCGCTCGATGCCCCCACGCAGGACCCATTCATGCACCAGGAGATGGTTGAAATCCTTTACCACACGCTGTGGGAAACCGTGCACGTCTTCTTCGAGCATCGTGAACTGGGTCATGAGGTGGGTGAATCGGGATTTCTCTATCCTTTCCTGGGCACGGAAAAACAGGGAACCACGGACTTGCTGGCTGAGGTCGCAACGTCCATCCTGATGAAGGTGCATGACGACGCCAGGTTGCGCGGCCAGGTAGCGCGCACAGAAGCCGAGCAAATCAGCAACACCGCGTTGGCAATTCATCAACGACTGCAGCGTGGCGGCAAACTCATTATCTTCGGCAATGGCGGCTCGGCAACAGACGCCAACGACTGGGCCATTGATTGCGTCCTTCCCCCGCTGGGCTTTAAGCCGCTCCCTGCCGTGTCGCTGGCTCTCGAGCCGGCCAACATCACAGCCGTGGCCAACGATATTGGGACGGAGGCAATCTTTCTGCGTCAGCTGATCGCGCAGGCCCGTCCGGAAGATGTCGCGATCGCGATCTCGACCAGCGGCGGATCGCGCAACATCATCATTGCCCTCGAAGAAGCCCGCAAACGGAATCTGCTGACTGTGGCGCTGCTGGGATACGACGGTGGCGAAATCAAGCGCAAACGCCTGGCAGACTTCCCCGTGGTGGTGCAGTGCGATTACATTCCCCGCATCCAGGAAGTGCAGGCCTCGATTTATCATGTCATCCGCGAATCGCTGGAGGTACTCCACCGTGGCCAAGCTTGAACTCTACGGCACCGCGCGCTGCCCCTACACCGGTGAGATGCGCGAATGGCTGGAATGGAAGCGCTCCGAATTTGTGGAGTACGACGTCGAAGCCGATCCCGTGGCCCGCGGGCGCATGCGCGAAGTGGCGCGCGGGCAGCGCAACGTCCCACTGCTGGTGGAAGATGGGAAAGTCGTCCAGGTAGGTTGGCAAGGACACAGTTGCATCGTGGACGTGGAGTGACCATGGCGAGTGCCTGTTCCATCCGGGTCCGCGGGGTGGTGCAGGGTGTGGGCTTTCGTCCGTTCGTGTATCGCCTGGCCCGCGCCAACACCCTCGGGGGATGGGTGCTGAATGGCGAGGAAGGCGTCGAGATTTATCTGGAAGGCGCCGAGCAGGGGCTGCAAGCGTTTGTGCGCGAGATGAAGACACAGCCGCCCCCCGCCGCCAGCATTGCGGAGATGGATGTACAGGAAGTCACACCTCTCGGCGTGAGCGGATTTACCATCCGGGAAAGCCAGCGCCGGGAGCGGCCGACGGCCCGGATTTCGCCTGACCTGCCGGTGTGTGATGATTGCCTCAGGGAACTCTTCGATCCTCGCAATCTGCGCTACGGTTATCCCTACATCAACTGCACCAACTGCGGTCCGCGTTACACCGTTGTCCTTGCTCTGCCTTACGACCGGCCCAACACCACCATGAAAGACTGGCCGCTGGACGACTATTGTGCCGGAGAATTCATCGATGCAGGCAACCGCAGATTTCATGCACAACCCGTTGCCTGCCCCGCGTGCGGCCCCAACTATTATCTGCAGCCGCAAGCACAGACCATCACTGGAACGGAAACCGCCATTCGTCATGTGGCTGACCTTCTGAATGCAGGAAAGATAGTCGCGGTGAAGGGACTGGGTGGATATCACCTGGCTTGCGATGCCCGCAACCCCGCGGCCGTGGGGGATTTGCGCGAGCGCAAATATCGCAAGGAGAGGCCATTCGCGGTGATGGTCCGGGACCTCGATGGAGCCCACAGCCTGGTGGAGCTTTCCTCGGAGAGCGAAGCGCTGCTTACTTGTCCCGCTCGCCCCATTGTCCTGGCGCCAGCGAAAGTGGAACTGGCCGGAGTGGCCCCGCAAAACAATGAACTGGGAGTGATGCTGCCTTACACTCCCTTGCACCATTTGCTGTTTGCGGCCGGCGCGCCGGAAGCTCTGGTGATGACCAGCGCCAACCGTTCCAGTGAACCCATTGCCTACGACGACGAGGATGCGCTGCAGCGGCTCTCTGGTATAGCGGATGCATTTTTGATTGGGCAGCGACCCATCGCACGCCGGGTTGACGATTCGGTTGTGCGCGATGGCGCTTTCGGCCCTGTTATCCTGCGCCGATCTCGCGGCTATGCTCCCGGGGCCGTGGCCAAGGTGCCCTGCCCGCGGCCGATTCTGGCGCTGGGGGCTGACCTGAAAAACACAATCACGCTGGTGGTTGACGGCCAGGCCTTTGTCAGCCAGCACATTGGGGACCTGGAACACTACGAGGCATTCCGCGCTTTTCAGGAAACCATCTCCGATCTGGTGACGATGTACGAGGTTGATCGGGATGAAGTCCTGGTGGCTCATGATTGTCATCCCCAGTATGCTTCGGCGATTCACGCTTCGGATCTGGGGGCTCTTCGGACGGTAGCGGTGCAGCATCATCGGGCGCATGTGGCGTCCGTGCTGGCCGAACGCGGCGAGTGGGACAAGCGCGTCCTGGGAGTGAGCTTCGACGGCACAGGTTACGGAGACGACGGCAGCATCTGGGGCGGCGAGATTTTTGTGGGCAGCGTCAGGGATGGCTTTGAGCGCGTTGCTCATCTCCGTACCGCCGCGCTTCCCGGCGGGGATGCCGCAGCGCAATACCCGGTTCAGGCCGCGGCCGGATTTCTGGCGCAGCTCGATGCTTTGCCGGACTTGACTGCGGCGCCTTTCAACTTTCCCGCGCGATTTGGAAACGCCATAGAATTAGTTTCGAAGGGCGTGCGGACCTTCTCCACCACTTCGATGGGCCGGCTTTTCGATACGGCTGCGGCCTTGCTGGGGTTTACGCGGGAAATTTCTTTTGAAGGGCAGGCTGCAATGTGGTTGGAACAGCTGGCGCGCGGAGCTGGTGTCACTGAGGCGTATACCTTTCCTTTCACCGGAACGGAGTTGGATTTCCGGCCGTTGCTGCAGGGCGTGATCGAAGATCGGCAACGTGGTCGGGACCCGGGTGAGATTGCGCGGGCCTTCCAGCAAGGAGTTGCCGCAGGCCTCAGGGATTGTGCGATCGCCCTTTGCCACGCGCACGCTTTCGACACCATTGTCCTGTCGGGAGGAGTATTCCAGAACGAGCTGTTGCTCGAGGATGTCAAATCGCTGCTTGCGGCAGAGCCCTTGTGCATTTGGACGAATCACGCCGTGCCGCCGAATGACGGAGGGATCAGCCTGGGGCAGGCGGCTCTGGCGGCGTTTGTGCCTCCTATACTTCATACCAGGCGTCATCCTGAGCTTGCGAAGGATCTGGCGTGAAGCGGATACGAAGTTCGGCGCGCGAGGCGATGGAAAGAGGCACGAGTTCAGCGGCTGCCGAAAAAATTAGGGCTGGGCACGGTTTTGGGAAGGGCACGGCTTCAGCCGTGCCGATAAGCATCGAAAGCCGTCGCGCTTCAGCGCCTGAGGTCCGCTACTTGCCCGTCGAGAACCGCTCAGGACAGGCTCCTTGGGACTGAAGTCCCTCAGGATGACGCTAGTCGAGGGGCCGTAGGTGGTGCGGGGAAGACTACATGCATGAACTTTCCATCGCGATGAGCATTGTCGAAATGGCGCAGGAAGAGGCGCTGCAGCGCGGCGTGCAAGTGAACGCGGTGCACCTCAAGCTGGGAGCGCTTTCCGGCGTGGTCAAGGAGGCTTTGCTCTCGTCCTACGAAATGGCCTGCGACGATACCCCGCTGCGAGGGTCGTGCCTGGTTATCGAGGATGTTCCGGTAGTGATCTTCTGTCCGCATTGCAAAGTGGAGAGGCCTCTCAGTTCGCTTCAACTATTTTGCTGTGCGGAATGCGGTACGCCGACTTCGGAGATCGTGCACGGCAAGGAACTTGAAGTGGTGGCATTGGAGATACAGTGATGAGTCCGGAACCCCGGCTGGTGGAAGTTCGAAAGAACGTGTTGAAGCAGAACGATGTCGTAGCTCGCGCCCTGCGCACTCGTTTTCACGCTGCGGGAGTGTTCGTGGTGAGCCTGGTTTCGAGCCCCGGGTCAGGCAAGACCGCGTTCCTCGAAAAGACCCTGACCCTGCTTCGCCCGCGTTATCGTGTGGCCGCCCTGGTTGGCGATCTCGCGACAGAAAATGACGCGGCGCGACTAGCTCGCAGCCAGGCCCCGGTGAAGCAGATCATTACGGGGACGCTCTGTCACCTGGAGGCCGCGATGGTGCAGCGTGCTGTGGACGAAGGGGGATGGGACCTTGGCCAACTGGACTTCCTCTTCATCGAGAACGTGGGCAACCTGGTCTGTCCTTCGTCCTACGATCTGGGAGAAGATCTTCGGGTGCTGCTGCTGTCGGTAACGGAGGGCGAAGACAAGCCGCTCAAGTACCCGACGATTTTCAACAGCGCGGATGTGGCGATCATCACCAAAAGCGACTTGGCTGAGGCGGTTGAGTTCGACTCAGAAGCCACTCGGCGCAGCATTCAGGCCGTCCGCCCAGGCATGCGCGTCTTTCAGCTTTCCGCCAAGACCGGGGAGGGAGTCGAAGAGTACTTGGGATTCCTGGCAGAACGACTGGCTGAGTCACGCACGATGGCCGCCGTCGCGCCGCCTACGTGCTCTCGCAGCAGACTCTGGCACAGCAAGCGTTGGTCAAGACTCTGGGGCTGGAGCGATGGCATCGTAGTACCCCACGTGGGTAAGACAACCCAACTCTTGTAACACCCTCAGAAATTACCCAGTTATTCTCCTGCCTATTCAACTCGCAGTAAACTACCGCTAGGGAGCGACGCCTGTCGTGTCTTTTGCGTCCTTTGCGGTTAAAGGTTTTAGATCCTGGCGCAGGTCAATAAAAACCCTCAACCACATCAGCTCTCCAGCTTGAATATTCTTTCCATGAGCAACCACTTCTCGCCCGGTTTGGCCTCGGGCAGCGACTGCTGGAACTTCCACATAAGATTTTCCCACTCCTGAACTTTCGGGTTTTGCCGGTCGGCCTGACCTTTCGCTTCGAAAGAGAAGCGCTCGTTTACTTCCATGATCATGAACATGCGCGTGCCCAGGAGGTAAATCTCCATGTCCTCGATCCCGGAAGCTTTAATGCTTTGCGTAATCTCCGGCCATATCTTCCGGTGATAGCGTTTGTACTCGGCAATCAGCGCCGGATCATTTTTCAGATCTAAGGTGAGGCAGAATCGTCGGTTCATTTTGCGGTTCGCTTTCCCTTCCCAGGTCAGGACACCGGCCCTGCCAGCTTAAGCACGTAGGCATAATGCCCCGGAAGAGAGGAAGGCAGGTCAACGCGAATATCATCGCCCTGTTGCGACCATGCGACGGGCTTGGAGTTTCCCAGCAGGTAAATCTGCGAGCCCGCCTTAAAGGAAACATCTTTGAGCGTGATGCTGGTTGCTTTCGGCTGACCGAGCAAGGTGGCATAAACTGCGGCGTCCTTCTGTGTGAAGCGGACGGGGATCCCTTCAGCGGTCTCACCCACAGCCCGCTTCCAGGGCCGTGTGCCATAGATGGCCTCGCCATTCGGCTGCAGCCACGCTCCCAGCGCCTGCAGGCGGCTCATCTGAACAGGAGGGATAGTACCGTCGGCTTCCGGGCCAACGTCGAGCAGCAGATTTCCGTTCTTACTTACGATATCGACCAGGAGATGGATGAGTTCATCGGGAGCGATGGTCTCGGCTTCGCCTTCGGCGCGGTTGTAGCCGAAGGAGCGTCCCAGGCCGCGGCACTCCTCCCATTTGGTCGGGCTGATGTGGTCGAGGGTCTGGTATTCCGGAGATTTGAAATCAGAATGCTTGACTCCGAAGCGGTCGTCGATGACGCCATCGGGCACGGTGTTGTAATACTCCGCCATGATCTCCAGAGGATGTCCGGACTTGGGATAGTCGATGTCGTTCCATAGCAGCGCGGGATGGTAGCGTTCAATCAGCTCCCGCACGTGAGCGTCCGCATATTTGCCGTAGGCTTCGCTTTGCGGCTTTACCTTTTGATGGTCCGCCGACTCGCGGATGGGGCCGGGCACAAAGGTCCAATCGTATCCGCCGGAGTAGTACAGACCCATGCGCAGGCCCTGACTGCGGACGGCGGTGGTCAACTCGCCGACGATATCGCGAGTGGCATGCTGGCGATCCGCGGGCAGCGTAGGATTTGGAGTTGAGCTGGGCCAGAGGGTAAATCCATCGTGATGCTTCGACGTGAGCACCACATACTTGGCGCCGGCGTCACGGAATACTTTCGCCCAGGCATCGGGATTCCACTTCTTGATCTCGCGGTCGAAGATCGAAGCGAAATTGTAGTAGTCGTAGTTGGCCCCGTAGTGCTCGCGATGATACGCCTGGGTGGGCGAACCCTCCAGGTGCATGGTGTTGAAATACCATTCAGCGTAAGGATTGTTGACGATGTAGTCCTGATTGCCGAAGTCATGCTCAGGGTGGGTCAGCGGAGCCCATCCCGGGACCGAGTAGAGGCCCCAGTGAATGAATATTCCGAGCTTGGCATCGGCATACCACTGGGGGAGAGGGTGTTGGTTGAGGGACTCGAGCGTCGGTTCGTAGTGCGAGGGTTGGGCCTGAAGGCTGGGAAGAACCAGGAAGCAGAACAAAAGAAGGAAAATGATCGGGCTGACATCGCGAACCTGGGAACGAAGCACGAGCGCCTCCTGATTTGAGCGGAACCCGCAGTTTACCGGGCTGCGTTTCCAAAAAGCACGCGGAAAACATAAGCATACTTGCCGGGAGCTTGCGCCGGAAGTTGCAGGTGCAAACCGTCGGCCTCCTGTCGCGATTGAATCCTTGGGTCCGAGCCCAGCAGGACTACCGACTCAATCTTCTGGCTGCCCACCGCTGTGCCCAGCGAATGAATGACTGTCTCTCCGCCGGCCGGCCAGCCCAGTTCAATCGCGTACAGGGCATTGCCTTTCGTGGTAAAGCGGAAATCTTCGGCGGTGTAGTTGGCTATGTCGGTGTCATGGAACGAGCCCGCCATGACCTGGGTTGGTCCTTCGCCGTAAATCTTCCACGGCCGGGTTCCGTAAATTGCGTCGCCGTTCACTGCAAGCCACGAACCGACGTCCCGCAACACCTGCTGCACCTCGTCGGGGATGGTGCCGTCCGGCTTCGGACCGATGTTCAGGAGCAGATTGCCGTTCTTGCTGACGATATCGATGAGCTGCTGCACCACAAACTGTGGCGATTTGAACGTGTCGTCCTTGATGTAGCCCCAGGATTTGTTGCTGACCGAGGTGTCGGTCTGCCAGTACAAGGGGCGAGTGTCGGCAAGCTGTCCGCGCTCCAGGTCGAGGACCGCGGAATGTTCTTCAATGGCCCAGTCTTTGTAGTTGATGACGCCAACGTGGTCGCCGTATTTGAGCGAGGCGTTGTAGTAAAACGCCGCGAAGCGGGTCAGATTGGGACGGATGGAAGGCTGACCGATCCACCAGTCGAAGTACATGATGTCAGGATGGTACTTCTCGACAATCTCCGACGAGCGGGCCAGCCAGTCATCCGCCCAGGCGGAGGAGACGTAAGTGAAATCGTTGGCGAGCGGAGTGACCCTCCGGGCCTCCAGCCAGGTATGCGCCGGGCCGTAGAAGGCAGCGTATTTCGGATCGTTGATGTCGGACGGAATAGTGCGGCCTACGCCCAGGAAAAAATTGTGCTCCACGCGGTGCGAGGATGTTCCAAAGTGCAGACCTTCCGCCCGGACCGCTTTAGCCAAATCGCCGATGACGTCGCGCTTCGGGCCCATCTTGGCCGCAGTCCAGTCGCTCAGACCGCTGTCATACATGGCGAAACCGTCATGATGCTCCGCCACGGGAACCACGTACTTCGCGCCCGATTCCTTGAACAGGCGGGCCCAGGCGGCGGCATCGAAGTGCTCGGCCTTGAACATGGGGATGAAATCCTTGTAGCCGAACTTGTCCTGCGGCCCGTAGGTGGCGATGTGGTGCTGGTACTCTTCCGAATCTTTTCTATACATGTTGCGCGGATACCACTCGTTGCCAAACGCCGGGACAGAATAGACGCCCCAGTGAATGAAGATTCCGAACTTCGCGTCTTTGTACCACTCGGGAACCTGGTATTTTTCGAGCGATTCCCAGTCGGGACGAAACGGGCCCTGATGAGCGCCGCGGTCCACGTCATTGAGAATAGCGGTGCGCGGGGCGTCATACTTCGCACTTGCCCTCTGCCAGGCCTGATCGATAAGAGCTGGGTCTTCGGACGCAGTGGGAGCAGCGGGTGATGCCGCGGCTTGAGCATGGCAGCGCAGAGCGGCGAAAACTCCCAGAACCAGGATGCTTAGTAAAAATCTGCGAATGGATTTCAGCGGCTGGAGAGGCATGTGAATATTTACCTTATGACCAGTATTTGTATTGCTGTCCGGAATGCTCACACCCTCACACGGTTTCTTCAGAAAGTCCGGCCTTGGCTCCGGCAAATCCGTAGGCCGCGATAAATACATACGCCACGAGTGGCACCAGGTACGCTGCGGCCATGCCGTGGGCTTCCGCAATCAGGCCCATGAGCGGCGGCACCACGGCCCCGCCGCCGATCGCCATCACCAGCAAAGAGCCGCCAATCTTGGTGTTGGGCCCGAGTTGCTTCAATCCCAGGGCGAAGATGGTGGGAAACATCAGCGACATGAAGAAGCTGGTGAGAAAGACCGCCCACAATCCGACCCAGCCCGGCCGCAGCACGGCCACACTGACCAGCACGATGTTGAACAAGGCGTATGTGCCCAGTAGTTTGTTGGGGGCGATGAAGCGCATCAGGTAAGCGGAGATAAAACGTCCGATTCCGAAGCCCCCCAGCGTGCCCGTGAGGAAGTATCCCGCAACTTTCTCGGGCTGGTGGGTGTAGTCCTGTACATACTGGATGAAATAACTCCAGGTCCCTACCTGGGCGCCGACGTACAGGAATTGTGCCACCACGGCCAGCAGGAAGTGTGGATAGCGGAGCAGGTCCCGGAAGCGTCCATGATCGCCGCCGGCTTCGTGCTCGCTCTGAATCGCGGGAAATTTCGTCCGCAAAATTAACACCGCCCAGATTAGCGCGATCGCTCCCAGCACCAGATAGGGTTTGACTACGCGCAGAGTTTCCGATCGCAAGTACGCGTCATAGAGATGCTGGGATTTCAGGGAATCAACCTGTTGCGAACTCAATTCCACGCCGGAAAAGATGAATGCCGTGCCGATGAGGACACCGCTGATCGAACCCAGGGGATTGAAGGCCTGCGAGAAATTGAGCCGTCTCTCCGAACTCTCCGGATCTCCCAACTGCGCGATGAAAGGGTTGGAGGCAGTTTCGAGAAACGACAGTCCGCTGGCGATGACGAAAAGGGCGAGCAGGAAAAAACTATAGCGTCCGGCTAAAGCGGCCGGCCAGAACAGGAACGTCCCCAGACTGAACAGGAGCAGTCCGATCACGAATCCAGACTTGTAGCCGAGCTTGCGCATGAGCAGCGCCGCCGGCGTCGCCAGGACGACGTAGCCCATGTAAAACGCGAACTGTACCAGGCCCGCCTGGAACCGGGTAATGGCAAATGATTTCATGAACTGCCGGATCAGCACATCGTTCAGGTTGTTGGGCACGCCCCATAAGAAGAACAGTGCTGTAACCAGAAAGAAGGGCAGGAGGTGCCCCGCGGGGAAGAGCGGTCCGTGCCCGGACCCAGTCTTAGCTGGGCTGACGGCAGCATTCGATACTTGCATAGAGTGATCTCTTATCCGAGTGTGGTCGCGGGCGACTCGCCCGCGGCTTTTGACTTCGCTTTCAGCTCTCGCGGGCGAGTCGCCCGCGACCACACAGACAACCACACGACCACACATCACACAGAAGCCTTCACTTCAGTCCATGCGCATCATGATTTTCTTTACCCTTGCCGGATTATCGCTCCATGCCGCCAGGGCCTGCGGGGCCTGATCAAGAGTCACGATCGAGCTGACGGCATCGTCCACCGGAAAGCGATGTTCCTCCAGCATGCGGATTACAGCCCGAAAATCTTCCGGCAGAGCGTTTCGCGACCCGAGAATGTCGAGCTCTTTCTGCACGAAGAGCCGGGTCTCGTAAGCCACCAATTCTTTGGCATAACCGATATACACGACTCTGCCGGTGAAGGCCACTTCTTCTACCGCGGCGCGGAAGGTTGCGGGTAGTCCGATGGCTTCGACTATCACGTCGGGGCTGCGGCCATCGGTAAGTTCAGCCAGGCGCGGGTGCAACTCTTCCCTGGCCGTGTTGATGGAATGGGTGGCGCCCGCCGCCCGTGCGGTGTTTAGCTTTTCGTCGTCCACGTCGATGGCGATGGTCTTTGCGCCGCGGAAACCCGACGCAGCCACGGCACCGAGTCCGACCCCGCCACACCCCAGGATTGCCACCGTATCTTTGGCAGTCACCCGTCCGCGGGCCACCGCGTGAAAGCCGACGGTCAGCGGTTCCACCAGGCACAACTCCTTGAGGGTAAGCTTCGCCGGATAGATCCTTTCAGCGGGCACTACGATGTATTCCGTGGCTGCGCCGTCCCGCTGTACTCCGAGCGTCTCATTGAATTGGCAGGCATTGGGGCGGCCGCGGCGGCAGGAGGCGCACTGGCCGCAACTGGTGTAAGGGGACAGCGTCACATCCACCCCGGCAGCAAGTGCGGGGTTCTGGTTGCGGCCTTCGACAATCGTGGCCGAGACTTCGTGTCCGGGAATTCGGGGGAAAGATACCAGTGGGTTGCGGCCGCGGAAGGAATTGAGGTCACTTCCGCAAAAACCCACCATGCGGACCTTCAAAAGCAGGCCGCTGCGATCGGCCCCGGGGTCGGGCACTGCCCTGATCTCCGCGTGTCCCGGCTCTTTGATTACCAGGGCCTTCAATTCATTGTCCTTCCCGCGGCGGCGGCGCCGGGATGCCGCTTCTTCGTTACGGTTGGACACGTCAGGTGCGTGATGTGGCGCTCAATACAAAACGTCCCAGACTTGGTTAAGTCATGGGACGTTTGTCGAACAGCCCTCCCCCGAAGCCTGCTCAACATCAGAGTAAAGGCTGGGAGGGAGCCTGTGAATGGCCCATTCGGGCTACTGTGGAAATCTCTTCGAGTTTGGAAGAGGCGGATAGGCATGGGCTCGGCAATTGTACCGGGTGCGCAGGATCTCTTCGACTCTTGCGGCCGGGGGCGGTAGTAACCGCTGAGAGGCTACCGCTCTTCTCTATCTTGTCCTCCTGAGCGGAGGAAGACATTTCGCTCGCGAAATGTCTTTCGGAGTCGAAGGATCCCTATGAGCTGATAAATCTGCGGGAAAAGAGAGGGCCGTCGACTTGCACTCGCCGGGATTCGTTCAACGCGAGGCGCTAACTAACTGGAAACGAGGTTCCATTGACGGTCAAGATATGAGGCGAGATACACTGCTGACCAGGCTGTGGTGAGGTCCGAAGGTTATAGCCGTCTCGATGAACGAAGAAAAACAAAGCCGTATCAGCTGGATGGACGTGCTTTGGCTGCTCTTCCTGCTGGGTCTGGCAGCGTTACCGCCAGTGTGGGAACGCCACAAGCAGCTCGTGTTGCTGGCCATTGGCGTAGTGCAGCTGGCCGAAGGCCGAATCATTGCAATCTGGCCGCGCTACGGACCCTCCGCCGTGGTCCTGAGCAAGATCCTGCTGGCGACCTTGCTGATCAATCACACGGAAGAGCTGGGCATTAACAGCAGTTACTATCCTATCTATTACGTTCCAGTCGTTACCGCGGCCATCCACTTTGGTTCCTGGGGCACTTTGCTATGGACCGCGCTGGCATCGGCCGCCTACTGCTCATATCTCTATCCCGCGTTGCAGGAATATACTCTGACCTCCACCGGCGCAGCCGAACTCGCCATCCGCATCATGTTTTTCTTCCTGGCGGCGATGGTGGTGAACCGCTTCACGCTCGAGAACCGTCGGAAGACAATGCAATATCAGCAGGTGGCCAAGCAGTTGACCGAGGTCAATCGCCAGCTGGAGCGTGCCCAGGCGGAAGCTCGACGCTCCGAGCGGCTGGCGGCACTGGGGCAGCTTTCGGCGGGTTTGGCGCATGAAATTCGCAATCCGCTGGGAGTGATCAAGGGGTCGGCGGAGACGCTCAACCGCAAGCTGGAAAATTCGAACCCCCTGGCCAGCGAGCTGGCAGGGTACATATCGAGCGAAGTGAACCGGGCGAGCGCCCTGGTCACCCGCTTTCTCGATTTTGCGCGGCCGCTGCGTATCGAAACCCGTCTCCTGCGGGTGACGGACCTGCTTGACCAGGCCCTGAAGTCGGTGGCGGAACAGTGGAAGGGCGAGGCCATAGTGGTGCAGCGTGAATATCAGGGTGATTTGCCTCTGGTACCGCTCGACGAGAATCTTTGTGAGCAGGTGTTTCTGAATCTGGTCCAGAACGCCTATGAGGCCATGGGCGAGGATGGCGGAACCTTTCGAGTCGAGGTTTCGGGCGCGAGTTCGAACGGGCGTAAGGGGGTTCAGGTGCGGTTGAAAGACACCGGCCCTGGGGTCCCGGCAGAAATGCGCGAGCAGATTTTTAATCCTTTTGTGACCACCAAGAAGACCGGCGTCGGACTGGGGCTTTCCATCGTTTCAAAAATTGTGGATGAGCATCACGGCACTGTCCGGCTGGAGAAATCAGATGAGAAGGGAGCCGGTTTCGTGATCTTCTTTCCGGTAGAGGAAGAGGCTGGGCAGGGAGCTGGAGGTTCATGACGATCCCGAACGCGACCATTCTGATTGTCGAGGACGAGGCAAAGATGCGCCGTCTCCTGGAACTCAATCTGGGAGACGACGGTTTCCAAACGCTGTCCGCCGAGGATGCGGAAACAGGTTTGAAGCTGCTGCAAAACACCTCCGTCGATCTGGTGATCACCGACCTCAAGTTGCCGGGTATGAATGGGCTGGACTTCCTGCAGGCCGTAAAACGCTTTCAGGCGGCGCTGCCGGTAATTGTGATGACCGCGTTCGGGACGGTCGAAACCGCGGTCGAGGCCATGAAAGCGGGGGCGAGCGATTATGTCCTCAAACCCTTCTCTCTCGACGAAATGCGCATGGTGGTGCACAAGGAGCTCGATGTGCAGCGCTTGCGGGTGGAGAACCGTTCGCTGCGCGAGGCTCTGCAACAGCGTTACCAGCACCCCAACCTGGTGGCGCGCAGCGTGAAAATGCAGGAGGTCCTGGCCACCGTGGAACGAGTGGCACCGACCAATTCCACCGTGCTGCTGGGCGGGGAAAGCGGCGTGGGCAAAGACCTGGTGGCGCGCGCCATCCACGAGAAATCACGCCGGGCATCCGGACCGTTCATCAAGATCAACAGCGCCGCCATTCCGGAGAACCTTCTGGAGAGCGAACTGTTTGGTTATGAAAAGGGCGCCTTTACCGGCGCCAGCGGCAGCAAACCCGGAAAGTTCGAACTCGCCGATAAAGGGACCCTCTTCCTCGATGAAATCGGTGACGTACCACCCACAATCCAGGTGAAGCTGCTGCGAGTTTTGCAGGAGCGCCAATTCGAGCGGTTGGGCGGCACCAGGACCATCAAAGTGGACGTGCGGCTGGTGGCGGCCACCAATCGGGATTTGCGGGCGGCCCTCGAGGACGGCACCTTTCGCGAAGACCTCTATTACCGGCTGAATGTTGTGCCCATCGATATTCCTCCTCTGCGCGAGCACAAGGAGGATATTCCCGAGCTGGTGAACCTGTTTCTCTCGCGCTTTGCTCCGGACTCCGGCAAGAAGCTCAGCGGCATTTCGCCGGAAGCTCTAAAGATGCTGATGGACTATCACTGGCCGGGGAACGTTCGCGAACTGCAGAACATTCTGGAGCGGGCGTCGGCGTTGTCTGCAGGTCCGCTACTGGAAGCCGGCGACATTCATATTGACTCGCGCGCCGGCAAGACGGCTGATTTCTCCTCCAGTTTTCTTCCCGAGGGTACGACTCTGGAGCAGTGGGAAGACGAGATGATCCAGGAAGCTCTACGGCGCGCTCATGGCAACAAGAGCCAGGCCGCACGCATGCTGGGGCTCTCGCGCAACGCGCTGCGCTATCGGCTCTCGAAAATCGGCATTGGCGACGAGGGGGAAAAAGAGAACGAAGACTAGGGCACCGACGCATTTGGAGCAGCTCGTTAAGCGGACCTCAACCGCACCGGGAAGAGCGGCGCTTCAGCGCCGCGTCGCGAGGCAATTTGAGTCGGGGTTCAGCCCCGGTGGCGCCACTGGGCCTAAAGGCCGACCTGAGGTGGCATGAGAATGCGGCCCTGGAAGGGCCGCTCTTCCACGGCGCGGGCTCTCGTGCTGGTTCGGGGCTAGGATATGCTGGCCCGCGATGTCGGGCTTCGAATAGCTTCTGGTGGCTGAAAACCACCACTTCTGGCTGAGCCCGGCCAGGATCGCTCCCCGCCAACATCAACCTCATTTGTAATCCACCCAAGCTATTGAAAAAGAAATACTTATTTGATACCGCCGCAGCCAGTTTGGCATGGCACATGCATTGTTAATCACGCGCGAGTTCTTTCTCGCGAGAGGTGGGGCCATGAAAAACCGACTGGCATTGATGGTTGGAGCGCTGATTCTAGGTCTGAGTGCAATGACCATGGCACAGGAGCAACCTACGGAGGAGCAGTCTGACGTTCGCTCCAGCGTAGCGCGCATCAGTTTGATTCACGGAGACGTTTCCACGCAGCGTGGTGATTCCGGAGATTGGGCGACGGCGGCGCTGAACCAGCCGATAGTGAGCAGTGACAAGGTTTCCACCGGCGCCAGCTCGCGGGCTGAGGTGCAGCTTGACCACGGAAACATCGTGCGCCTGGGCGACAACACGCTGGCCGGAATTGCAGGCCTCTCTCGGACCCAGATCCAGATCCAGGTCGATCGCGGACTGATCGACTATTCGGTTTTCAAAGGCAGCGAGGCCGCGGTGGAGATTGATACCGCGAACGTCGCCATCCGTCCCGATCAGAGGGACGGTGTTTATCGGATCGAAGTGAATTCGGAAGGCGAGACCTCGGTAATTGTCCGCAAGGGCTCGGCGCAGATTTCCACGCCCCAGGGCAGTACACAAGTGGAGGGGGGCCAGATGGCCATTGTGCGTGGTGTGGGAGATGACACGCAGTACAGGTTGGCCGACGCGCCCGCCAAAGACAGTTGGGATTCGTGGAACAACGACCGCGATCACAAGATTCTCGACGCGGAGTCGTGGAGAAATACCAATCGCTACTACGTAGGCTCAGAAGACCTTGACGCTTATGGACGCTGGGTGACGGTGCCAGATTACGGTCCGGTATGGGCGCCGGTGGCGGGTCCGGGTTGGGCGCCCTATCGCAGCGGACGCTGGGTGTGGGAGCCGGGCTGGGGCTGGACCTGGGTTTCGTATGAACCCTGGGGCTGGGCGCCTTATCACTACGGGCGCTGGTTCGTTTACAACAGCTCGTGGGTGTGGTGGCCGGGGCCGGCTTACGGATATCCGCGGTACCGTCCGGTGTGGGCGCCCGCGTACGTCTCCTTCTTCGGTTTTGGCGGAGGGGTGGGGGTTGGATTCGGATTCGGTTCGGTGGGCTGGCTGCCGATCGGGCCGTGCGACACGTTCTATCCCTGGTATGGGCGTTACCGCTCGCGCTACAACGTAGTCAACGTCACCAACATCAATATCTACAACAACCGCGGATTTGCTGGCATCGCTCCTCTTCGTCGGGGCGGCCTCTATTCCAACTTGCGGCTGGCCACGATGAACCAGAGAGTGCGTGAGGGCATCTCGACAGTTCCGACAGGGCAGTTCGGCACGGGACGATCGGCTGCGGTGGCGGTGAACGGCGACGCCTTTCGTAGCGGGCGCAGGATCGAGGGAAATCTTCCCGTAGTTCCGACGCGTGCGGCACTGTCGGTAAGCAACCGGCCGGCGGCGGCCTCCACAATCCCGCGTGGCGGGATGCAAGACCGCTTCTTCTCGAAATCGCGGCCGGCAGCCGCGCCGCGATCGTTCGATAACGAAGTCTCGCAAATGCGGCAGTCGATCCAGCGCAACGGCGCCGATCGGACATTCTCGAGGAGCGACGGCCCCAACCAGAATTCCGCGAACGGCACCGGGCACGGCTCGATCGCAAGGCCCACGCCGGGAGTTCGTACTAACCCTTCTGGCATGCAGCAGTCTGAACGGGGCGCGAGCAACCAGGCCTTCCAGCGCTTCGGCTCGGGCCCTGCGCAAAACCGGTCGCAAGGTCAGAATCAGGGACTGACGCAGGGCGGAGCTCGGGGGACAATGCCCTCTCCGGCAAGTAATGGCGGGACGGCGCGGCCTGCGACTTCCGACGGCCCCGGGTGGCGGAGATTTTCCAATTCGACTCCGGCGCAGCAGCCAGGAGGCATGAGTCGTCCAGCCGAACGGTCGTTGCCATCAGGGATGTCCAATGTTCCGCGACCGGGAAACTCGCCGCGGCCTGAGGCTTCGACCAACGGTGGAGACTGGCGGCACTTCACGCCGCAGTCCGGAGGTTCTCCCTATGGCGTGAACAACGGAGGCGGTATGAACGGCGGGCGGGGTGCGGATTTCCCCGCGCGTTACGAGATGTCGCGTCCCCAGATGGAATCAGTTGGTGGACGGGTCATGGGGCAGCAAGCCCCCCGCAGTTACTCCCGGCCTCCTCTGGAAATGAGGCAGCCGATTGTGACGCCGCGTGGAGGTGAGGGAGGCGCGCCGCGCATGGCAGCTCCATCCCATGGTGGAGGCGGCGGGGGCGGAAATCGCGGTGGATCGGGTGGCGGCGGTCCGCACGGCAACGGCTCGCACGGCGGCGGAGGCCGACGCTAAAGCAGGCGTTCATTCTTGGCGCGATGGAGCAACGGCATCCCGATGGATGCCGTTGCCCATTTGTGCTACGCTCCGCCATGCCGGTCCTGACTTATCGGAAAATCACTCGCTGGATCTTCGACCATATGCTGTGGGACACCGCCGGCACCGCGGGCGCGGGATTCTGGCCAGGCCTGTGGGCGACACGGAAACTCCTGCTTGCGCTCGTCGGATCATCTGCGCTGACGTGGTGGGAATGGGTCGAGCACCATCCTCCAGATATAGCGATCGTGGCAATTGTCCACTTCGTGTTCGTATTCGCGCTGATTGCGCTTCTTGTTTATGTCGGGTTGTGGTTTCGCGGCAAGAGGTCGCCCACCGAGCCAGGGCCGCGGAGTCTGTAATCAACATTCCCTCGCACGAAAGTTGTTTCAACTGGCAGGGGTCCCTCGACTCGCCTGGCCCGTCCGCACGCGGACGAGCAGACTCGGTCAGGATGACACGTTGAATAACGTGTTGGGAATGGTGACTGTGAATAAGGTTTAAACTGGTCTTCGTGGCGCAGGAAAAACGCGATACCGGGCAAGATGCCAGAAAAACGAAGCCCCGCAGCAAAGGATTTCTGGCGCAGCACTCTCTGAGTATCGCTTGCGTAGGCGTGTTGGTCCTCTGGATCGTCCTCTATTCCAGGTCTAACCCTAAAACCCATTGGGGATCATTTTTTGGAAACGCCATTGCCGACTGGTCGGGAGTGGTAGTGACCGTGTTCGCTACCAAGTATCTCTATGAACGAGGCTCCGCCGAAAGCAGGAAGCCTCCCCTGACCGTGCGGGGTCCCGTCTGGGAAGCGATCACGAATCACTCCCTGACCCTGTTTCTGTTGGCCACCGGTGTGTGCTGGGTCGCCGTCTATAAGCACGCCGACCCAGAATCGAAATGGGGACAGGTGGCCGGAAACGTAGTTTCGGAATGGACCCAGATTCTTGCGCTTGTAATTTTGACCAAGCGTCTGTTCGAGAGCCACTCCAAAGAGAGCGAGAAATAGCCTTGCCCGTCAGACCCTGCCCGTAAGCGCCAGTATGACTACGATGAGTAGAACCAGTCCCAATCCGCCGCTTGGGTAGTATCCCCAACTGCCGCTGTAAGGCCACGTCGGAAGGGCGCCGAGCAATAACAGCACCAGGATCACGATCAAGATAGTTCCCATGGAAGTCCTCCTCGGAATTTGTCACAGCTTGTTCGCTGGACAACCTTACAGGCGGGACAATTCTGGAACAATCAGGGCGTTACTGTAGCGGGCGAAACATCCCCACGTAGGTTAATGGCTGAAAAGACGGGACACGCCAACTGGAGGACGGGCGTCCCCGCCCGTCGGGGGTGTGCAATGACGGGCGAGGACGCCCCTCCCTCCATCCTGCGAAGCGGTCCTCAGAATGACCGCAGGCTATTGGTGAATCCTTGCTGCCCAGCCTCCGCCGGGAGCGAGGGATATTTTCAGTTTGGTGTCGCGCGTAATTTGGATCCTGGTTTTCTTGTAGTCACTGGCCACGCGATCGGCGTTGACTCCGTCCTGGTACGCTTCCAGCCAGTAAGTTCCCGCGGGCAGAAAAGAGAAGTCCACATCCAGGTCGCGGCCAGTCCAGTTGGTCATGGCGCCGACGTACCAGTCCTTGCCGCTTCTGCGAGCGACCAAGGCATACTCTGCGATGCGTGCGTCGAGCACTTTCGTGTCATCCCACACCGACGGAACGGGCGCCAGGAACTCCATTATCTCCGGCTCGCGTAAATAGTTCGATGGACTGTCGGACAGCATTTGCAGCGGGCTTTCAAACACCACGTACATCCCCAACTGGTGGCAGCGCGTGCCCAGGCTCATGGGACGATCAAAGATGGGAGCGAAGTCCTTTTTCGTTGCGTTCAGCATGGCTCCGGGTGTGAAGTCCATCGGTCCCAGAAACATGCGGGTGAAAGGCAAGGTGATGTTGTGTTGGGGTTCGGTTTCAGCACTCCACTTGCTCCACTCCAGGCCGCGTACGCCTTCGCCGCTGATCATGTTGGGCCAGGTGCGGGTCATGGTGATCTGACTCTGTCCGCCGTGAAAATCAACCAGCATATGTCGCTTGGCTGCCTCCCGGGAGGTCTTGAAATAAAAATTCATCAGCTTCTGGTCGTCGCGCTGCATGAAATCGATCTTGAGGCCCTTGACGCCCCATTTCTGGAACTCGTCGAAGGCCGGGTCGAACTGGTCGTCTAAAGTCTTCCAGACCATCCATACGATGATGCCGACATTTTTCTGTTTGGCGTATGCCGACAGCTCTTCCATATTTACTTCGGGTACGACTTCGAGCACATTGCCGAGTTTGTACCAACCCTCATCGAGGATGATGTAAGGAATGCCGTACTTGGCGGCGAAATCGATGAAGTACTTGTAGGTCTGGGTATTGACGCCGGACTTGAAATCCACGCCATCGATATTGAGCGCGTTCCACCAGTCCCAGGCCACTTTGCCGGGCTTGATCCAGGAGGTGTCCTGGATCTGCGACGGTTTGGCCAGCAGCCAGACCAGTTGATTCGTGATCAGGTCCCCATCTTTTTCTGCAATCCCCAACAAGCGCCAGGGATAGGTGCGTGTGCCGCGGGTCACGGCGATGTAGTCGGCGGCCTGAGTGACCTTGAAATCGCGGTCCTTCTCCAGCGTCTCTTGAAGCGGATACGGCGGCAAAGTGGCCGCCAGCCCGTTGCTGCTGGTGCCGCGCAGCCAGAGCCCGGGATAGTCTTCAATATCGGATTCCGCGACCGCCACTTTAACCCCATTTGCGGCTTCGACCACGGCGGGCAGGCTGGCAATCGCGCTGGGCGCGATGGCGTTCAGATTCACCGGCAGGTAATGTCGTTCATTGTGCGAAAAGAAGCTTTCCTCTTGAGGATAGTAAACCCGGTAATCGCCCGCGAAATTGAAGCTGGATTCCTCGCCGTAAACTTTTACTTCGGCTTGTGGCAAAGAAGTTTCCAGACGATAAGCCACGCCTTCGTTATAGGCGCGGAAGACGACGGCGTAATTGCCCTCCATGGTCAGGCGCAGTTCGTTGTAGTTCTCCCGTACTTTGGCAAATTTCTGCCGCACCGGTGGTTCGAGCGTGCCGTCGTAGCTGCGCTCCTTGGTTGTCTTGACCTTGGGTTGCAGGCCCAGGGTGTTGTGGTCAATGTCGATGGAGAAGCTGGAATTCTGCAGCAGCGCTGTTCCCTTGAAAAGGACGTCATACTGAAAGCGTTCGCCAGTGCGAATTCTCACCTCGATCCGTTTGTCCGGCGAGAGCAGGCTGTAACTGGCTTGTGCCAAAGCGGTCCCGGCCAGGCTTAACAGCGGGACCAGTATGAGAGCTGTATTTTTCCAGGAAGATTTCATCGGACGTTCTCCTCGGGGAGAGAAAAATTGGATCTGTGCTCGAAGGCTCGGCCATCATGCGTCGTGGGCGCAGGACCATTCCGGGGACAAGGCATCAGAGGGAGAGAATGTTACCGCAATATGCCCCAATTGTGTAAACGGTCGCTGTCTTCATCCCAGCGATCGCCAATGTCAGTGCGGTAATACATGTTCGGAATCAGGACGTTCTTGATGCGGGAATAGACCTGGGCCTGGGCCTGTTTCATGGTCTGGCCCAGACCTACGACGATCAGAATGACTCCCGAAGTTCCGGCCACCAGCCACTGGCCGTTGACCTGTTTGACGTCTTCTATGTGAATCTCGTCGGCCGGGGGCTTGCGGAATACGATGGCCCCGTTCTTGGAGTACGACTCGAAGGTTTCGTCGTCATCAAAGGGGAAGGGCGGGACCACGATACGGACACCGATCTGAAAGCCGCTCCTGACTTTCAGCTTAGGGTCGTTGCCGTTGGCCAGGTCCCAGAAAAATTGCCCGATGGGCGTGATCATTCCCGCCTGCTGGATGCTGATGGTGGGGTATCCGAAACGCGAGGTAAACTCGAGGGGATATATGCCGTAATGATTGACGATGCAGTTTACGTCGATGTATCCGACGTAGCCCTCCTCGGCAAGTTTCGGCTCCATTTTGAGCAGGGTCTGATTGAAAAGCTGGTTGGGCATGCTCCAGAACATGGACGTGCCCATCTCTCCCGTAGGCGGACCAAGGTTTCCGGGAAAAAGCTTCTTGTGCTCGAAGTTTACGTTGACGGGATAGACGAACTGTTTTCCGTTGAAGAAGCCACCCACCGCGACTTCCACCCCGGTCACCCTGCGCTGCAACTGAAAAACCTTGATCTCATCCGAGAAAGCCTTCTTGTAGGCCTCCAGCATGCGGATCACGTCCTGGCCGTCTTCTTCTTCGCCCACGAACAGGCGGCGCTTCACATTCTGGGCTTCGCCACTGGGCTTGATCACATAGCGGTCTGGGTTCTTGATCACGTGCTCGACGGCCTCGTCGAACGACTCGAACTCGCCATAGGGAATGATGTTGACTCCAGCTTTCTTCAGCTCCTCCTGTCCGAAGGACCTGTCATCTTCCAGGCGGTCGGTGTAGGCAGTTCCTCCGATGACCTTCTTTCCCTGGGCGCGCAGCGCCTGCGCTTTCTCGCCTTGTCCCAGGGTGTCGTCGAAGACGATGATGTCGGCCCAATCGGAATCTTTCTCCCAATCCTCCGATTTGGCCACAAAGCCGTCGGCAATGTCGCTTTCCTTCTGGTCTTTGATGTAATAGCGGACCTCGTGGCCTTCTTTTGAAACCTGCCAGGCGATGTCGCTGATTAATCCCGACAGCGAGGCAAAAGAGGAACTTTTTCTTCTTTTCCATGGCGGCGACAAGATAAAGCGCTTGAGTCTAGCACTGCTTTGTTAAAGCTCGATTACAAAGGAGCCGCGAACCACCCCGCAAAACCTCTACGGGGCTACGACAGTCTGTTTTCCGGAATAGGTCACCGTCTTGTCGGAGCGGGCTTCTGGATCGATACCTGCACCGTGGTTCTCGCCCACGAATACGATACGGAAGGTGTGGCTTTCCAGCATGCCGGGAAATTGCCCTTTTCGATCGCCGATGGTCAGCGCCTGTTTGGCGTCATCCCAGTGAAAAGAGATGATGGCGTAGGCACCCTTTTCGTAGTTGTAATTGTCGTTCTCGTCTTCATACAGAGTGAAGTCTCCATTCGCCCCTCGGTAGATTCTGAGTTCGAGGGGATCGGCGGGCTTCTCCGTGGACCATTCTTCATCCGGGCCGAGCGGAAGAATTGATCCGGCACGGATGTAGAGCGGGAGCCGGTCGAGCGGAGCATTGGCATCGATGGTCCGGCCGCCTGCGATGGGCGATCCCGTCCAGAAGTCATACCACTTTGATTGCGGCAGGTAGAGCCGCCGCGTGGTGGCGTCAGGCTCGGTGACAGGGTTTACCAAAAATGCCGGACCGTACATAAACTGGTCGCCAATGTTCTGGGCGCGAACGTCGGAGCGGAAGTCCATCACCAGCGGACGCATGAGAGTGTAACTTTCGCTGGTGGTCTTCCAAGCCAGCGAATAAATGTAGGGCAGCATGCGGTAGCGCAGGCGATCGAAACTCACGAGGACTTTCTGCGCGTCCGGCCCGTATGACCAGAGTTCGTTCTGATCGGTCTTGCGCGTTCCATGCACCCGCAGAATAGGATTGAAGGTGCCGTACTGGAACCAGCGGATGAACAGCTCGCGATAGGCGGGATCGTCGGGATCTCCGGAGACGAAGCCGCCAATGTCCGTGGTCCAGTAAGGAATGCCGGAAAGCGCGAAATTCAAACCAGCGGGAATCTGGCGGCGGAAGCTGAAGAAATCGGAGTTGATGTCGCCCGACCAGGCTGTGACTCCATAGCGCTGGTCGCCGGCGAAGGCCGAGCGGGAGAGAATGAAGACGCGCTTTTTGTCGGAGGCGCTGCGCTGCCCGTCATAAACCGCGCCGGTGGTCATGAGCGGAAAAATATTTACGTAGCGATCGCCACTGCCGGCAGCGATTCTGTGGTGCAGCAGGATATTTTCTTCCTGGCCTTCGGTTTCCGGTTCAGTCGTGTCCAGCCACCAGGCGTCCACGCCGATGTTGAACAGGGCTTTGTCCATCAGTTGCCAGTAGTATTTCCGGGCTTCAGGATTGGTCGCGTCGTACACCGCCATGCCATCGGTGTGATAAGGCGGCTTGGCGAATTTGAACTTGTCCACGAACCAGCCGCGCTTGTCCATGTCTTCATAGACTGAGGACCCCGGCTCGAAGAAAGGCCACACCGATATCATGAGGTGGAAATTCTGGGCGTGAAGCTGATCGATCATTCCTTTTGGGTCGGGATAGTTCTTGTTGAAGACGTGCTCGCCCTTGTGATTCCACCAGAACCAGTCCTGCACGATGTTGTCCACGGGAATATGCAGCTCGCGGTACCTGTTGGCCACTCCCAGAATTTCTTGCTGCGACTTGTATCGGTTCTTACATTGCCAGAAGCCGTAGGCCCACTTCCCGAACATGGGCGCCTGCCCGGTGAGTTCACGGTAAGCGGCGATGATCCGGTCAAAATCGGGTCCGTAAAAGAAGTAGTAGTCGATGTTGTCGGCCACTTCGGAAGTGATGTACATGTAATTCGCAAAGCGGTTGTTGAACCGGCTCCGCGAGTCGTTGTTCCAGTAAACGCCGTAACCCTGGCTCGAAAGCAGTAGGGGGACCGCGATGTTCGTATTGTCCTGAGAAATATCCACCGACTCGCCGCGATAGTTCCAGACGCCCGCCTGGTGCTGACCGAGCCCGTAGAGCGCCTCGCGCGAGCCGTAAATGTTGATGAACGATTCCGCGCGATAGGTGTCCTCGCCATTGACTTTCACCGGGGTCAACTTCCGCGTCGCCTCCTGAAACAGTTGCTTGCCGCCAAGGTCGCGGTAGGTAATGCCGCCATCCTTGCGAGTGACCGTCACCGCCAGACGCGACGTGGTAAGCGTTACGCCGTCAGCGGTGGACTGCATCGTCCATTTGGTTTCGGGCCAGCTGGTCTTGGTGATCACGTAATCAGGTCGATCGGAGAACCTGGATGTGGCGGAGTAACGAACGCGAATGATCGAATCGGTGCACACCTGGAGCTTCAGCGTGCCCGTCTGCATGGTGAAAAGCACACCGTCAGGTTGTTGCCGTACGTTGGTAACCGGATTCATCGGCGCCCATTGGGCGTGCGCCACGCCGGCGAAGAGCGCGAGAACGCAAAGCAGGGCTGGTCCAAAGATGGTCTGGAACCTTGGCATGATTAGCAACCTTAACTTCTAAATTCGCGGAACCAAAGCTAACATAAAAACTGGGTGGGTGACGCCGGAGAAACGTCCGTGCGAGGAAGGTTACGCGCCCATCTGGCCACTGCTCGGGACGGCGGCCCACCATGCATAATTGAGGAAGCGCGACCGCAAGCGTCGTCTCCCATGCGGATGTCCCACTCGATTCGCGGTGTCACTTACGGCTTTGCCGATCTGAAGGAATTGCTGGCGAAGGCGTCACCTCCCCGTTCGGGAGACCAACTGGCCGGCGTGTGTGCCGCCAGCGCCGAAGAGCGGGTAGCCGCCCGCTTCGTCCTTGCCGACCTCCCATTCCGTCACTTTCTCGATGAGCTTGTGATTCCCTATGAGACCGACGAGGTCAGCCGGCTGATCGTGGATGCCCACGACGCACGCCGCCTTTGCGCCGGTGGCGTCGCTTACCGTGGGCGAGTTTCGTAACTGGCTCCTGGACGACCAGGCGACGGGCGAAGTGCTGGCCGCCCTGGCTCCCGGCCTGACTCCGGAAATGGCGGCGGCCGTATCGAAACTCATGCAGCGCGCAAGACCTGATCGCGGTGGCCCGTAAAATCAGGGTGGTGACGCGTTTCCGCACCACGGTCGGCCTCAGTGGGCGGCTTTCGACGCGACTGCAGCCCAACCATCCCACCGATGATCCGGTTGGCATTGCGGCATCCATCGTGGACGGCCTCGCTCTGGGGTCGGGAGATGCGGTGATCGGCATCAATCCTGCCAGCGACCATGTGGCCTCGGTGTGCACGCTGCTCCGGTTGGTGGACTACGCGCGGGAGAAGTTTGCCATTCCCGCGCAGAGTTGCGTGCTGGCACATATCACCACACAAATGGAGGCGCTGCGGCAAGGCGCGCCCGTCGACCTGGTGTTCCAGTCCATCGCGTGGCACGGAGGCGACCAATAAGTCGTTCGGGATAAATCTTGCGCTGCTGGATGAGGCGTATCAGGCGGCGCGCGAGCTTCGCCGCGGAACCGTCGGCGACAACGTCATGTATTTCGAGACCGGCCAGGGCAGCGCGCTGTCCGCGGGAGCGCACCACGGCTGTCGATCAGCAGACGCTCGAAGCCCGCGCCTACGCTGTGGCCCGTCGCTACCGGCCCATGCTGGTGAACACTGTCGTGGGATTCATCGGGCCGGAATATCTCTACGACGGGAAGCAGATCATCCGCGCCGGACTCGAGGACCACTTCTGCGGCAAACTGCTGGGCCTTCCCATGGGCTGCGACGTTTGTTACACCAACCACGCCGAGGCCGATCAGGATGATATGGATACGCTTCTGACCCTGCTGGGTGTGGCCGGGGTGAACTACATCATGGGCGTGCCTGGAGCGGATGACGTCATGCTGAACTACCAGAGCACATCTTTTCACGATGCGCTCTACCTGCGCTCGGCACTGGGCTTGCGCCCCGCGCCGGAATTCGAGGCTTGGCTGGAGCGCGGCGAATTTCGACAGCTCACCGTGAACGAACTATTGCCGGCGGGAGCCAGTCCGGTGCCCTGACATGGTTGACGAATTGGCCAGAAGTCTTCGGCAATACACTTCGGCGCGGGTCGGGCTGGACCGCGTCGGCTCCGGCTTGGCGACTCACGAAGTCCTCGATTTTCAAATGGCCCACGCCCAGGCCCGTGACGCGGTCCACGCTACCCTCGATGTGCCGTCTCTGTTGGGAGGACTGCGGGAACGCGGACTGCCCGTCTGTGTCCTCCGAAGCACCGCTCCGGACCGGGCCACCTATTTGCGTCATCCCGGAATGGGGCGGGCGCTGAATCCGGAATCAGCCGCGAGTCTTGTCGCCGTCTGCTGTGATGTCGTGTTTGTGATTGCGGACGGCCTCTCTGCCCTGGCGGTGGCGCGTCACGCCCTGCCCTTGCTGGACGCAGTCTTACCGCTGCTTAACAATGAGTGGTCGGTTGGTCCAATCTGCATGGTTGAGCAAGGGCGCGTGGCGATTGGCGACCCTATTGGCGCGGCGCTGCAGGCGAAAGTGTCAGTCGTCCTGATTGGCGAGCGTCCTGGCCTGAGTTCGCCGGACAGTCTGGGCGCGTACATCACATGGGGGCCGCGCTCCGGCCGCACCGACGCTGAGCGCAATTGCATTTCGAACATCCGTCCGGAAGGGCTGGATTACGCGGCCGCCGCGAGAATGCTGGCCTTCTATATCCACCAAGCTCTGCGCCAGAAACTGACTGGCATTGGACTCAAGCTGGCGCGGGATTTTCAGAAGGACGGGATTCATCGTTCCCTGCCCAGGGCCGAAAGGTGAAGCGGAAACGAGTATCCGGCATGGTGCAATAATGATGCCGTGGAGAACGCGAATCTGAGCCTGGACTACACCGCGATGCTCACGGTCGCACTGGCGGAGGCCCGTAAGGGGCTGGCCGAGGGCGGCATTCCCATTGGTGCGGCGATTTTCGACGCACAGGGCCAGCTTCTTGGCGCGGGTCACAATCGCCGGGTGCAGCAGGGCGATCCGGCGATGCATGGAGAGACGGATGCCTTCCGCAACGCGGGACGTCAGCGCAGCTGTCGCAACCTCATCATGGTCACCACCCTGGCGCCGTGCTGGTATTGCAGCGGGCTGGTCCGGCAGTTTGGTTTCGGGACGGTGGTGGTGGGGGAGAGCCGCAACTTTCAGGGCGGCGTGGAATGGCTGCGGTCACTCGGGGTGAAGGTGATCGATCTTGATTCCGAAGAGTGCGCTTCGTTGCTGAGCGAGTACATCCGTGCGAATCCCGAAGTTTGGAACGAGGACATCGGGGAAGAATGAGTTGAGGCCGCATGGACTTCTTCAAAGCCGGCTTGCATATTGTGATCTTCCTGCTGGTGTTCGGACCCGCCGGGGCGCAGCAGGAGCCCACCTTCAACGCCCAGTCCAACCTGGTGCTGGTGCCTGCGCTGGTGAGAGATGCCAACGGCGATGTGGTGTACGGGTTGCAAGCGAAAGATTTCATCATTGAGGACGATGGCATCGACCAGGTGCCTCATCTGGATGAATCTGCGGAAGCTGGACCGGTCTCGTTGATAGTGGCGGTCCAATGTGGTCGCAGAGGATGGCGTGAGTTTGCCCGCATGCGTGGTTTGGCATCCATGCTGGAGCCGGTATTGGGCCAGCCAGATACCGAAACTGCTCTGGTCTTCTTCGATAGCAAGCTTACTCTGGCGCGCGATTTCACCAGCAATTCTGAGCTTGTCCAGCGCGATCTGGAGAACTTGCAGGCGGGCGACAACGGCGCGGCAATTCTGGATGCGGTAGCCTACTCGGTCAAGTTGCTTAACAAACAACCTGAGGGGCGCCAGCGCCTGTTGCTGCTGATCAGCGAAACCCGCGACCACGGCAGTCGCTTTGCGAAGCTCGACGATGTGGTGAAGCTGATCGGAGTGGCTAACGTTGCGGTTTACGCCCTTCCTTTCTCGCCGTCGCTGTCACAGGTGCTGGATACGGAACGGGGCAGCAACCGGGACGAGGCTGGCTGGGGTGCCCCACCCAACGTACAAGGCGCTCTTCTGATGACGCTGGCGGCGATGAAAAAAAACGTGTCTCTGGCGATGGCGTCGATGAGCGGGGGCGAGTACGAGCTGTTCGCGTCCCGCAAGAGTTTCGAGACCAGGATGAACAGCTTTGCCAATCACCTGCACAGCCGCTACCTGCTGAGCTTTGAACCCAGGAGCCCTCGTCCCGGACTGCACCAGATTCGAGTGCGATTGAAGGATCCGGCGCGGGATGAGACGGTGATGTTCAGAAGCAACTATTGGGCCGGCGGGGTTGAGCAGTGAGCAGCCGTCGTGCCGAGATGTGGAGTTCCATCATGAAGCCTGATAAGCGTCAACTGGCCGGCCTGCCTAAAGTGCTCTTGCACGAGCATCTGGACGGCGTGCTGCGACCGCAAACCGTCATAGACCTGGCCAAGGAAACGAACTACGCGGGTCTTCCCACCGGCGACGCGGCTGCGTTGGGTCAATGGTTTCATCAGGGCGCGAACAAGGGGAGTCTGGCCAAGTATCTGGAAGGCTTCGCCCACACCATCGCCGTGATGCAGACCGAAGAGGCGCTGGAGCGGGTGGCCTATGAGCAGGCCGAAGACTTGAGGAACGACGGCGTGGTCTATTTTGAAACCCGCTTTGCCCCCGTCTTTCACACCCGCAAGGGGCTGACACACCAGCAAGTGGTCTCGGCTGTGCTGAAAGGTCTGGAGCGTGGACGAAAGGATTTCGGAACGGTTTCGGGATTGATCATCTGCGCCATGCGCAATATGGACGTGTCGCTTGAGATGGCGGAGTTGGCCGTGGATTTTCGCGAGCGCGGCGTGGTTGGCTTCGATCTGGCGGGTGAGGAAGGCGGGTATCCGCCCAAGAAGCACGTGGACGCCTTTCATTACATACAGCGCCAGAATTTCAACATCACGATTCACGCCGGTGAGGGCTACGGCAAGGAATCAATCTGGCAAGCCATTCAGTACTGCGGGGCGCATCGCATCGGGCACGGGACGAGGCTGATTGACGACATCGCCGTCGCGGATGGCAAGGTGGTGAAGCTGGGCGATCTTGCCCAGTACGTTCTCGACAAGCGAATTCCGCTGGAGATATGCCTGATCAGCAACGTCCATACCGGCGCGACCCCGAGCCTGGCAGAGCATCCCTTCAAGATTCTTTACCAGGAAAAGTTCCGCGTTACCCTGAACACCGACAACCGGCTGATGAGCGACACCACCATGACCCGGGAATTCGAGGCCGCCGCGGAGACTTTCGGCCTGGCTCTCGATGACTTCGAGAAAATTACCATTAACGCGATGAAGAGCGCGTTCCTGCCCTACCGCCAGCGTTGCGACTTGATCTATACCGTCATCAAGCCTGGATACGCGAAGGTACGAGGATCCCTGGCGGCAAAGGGCAAAGGTCGCGCGCGGGATTACTCGGGATGAGAGCCCAGCGGCTAAAGCGTTGGAGAAGTGTCACTACAAGGAGGGATGCTTTTAAGTAGAGGGGCAATGGACGATGCTTGGTTCATACAGAATCCGGCGGCGGCTTTTACGGTACGAAGTTCCATCGGGTTCGCGTGGTCTGCCGACGCGGCGGCGGGTTCGACTGCTTGCCCTGCTCGCAGTAAGGAATCAGATCCATCTTCTCCCCGGTTATGTAGCCAATATCGGTCCGCAGGTGGACGGCATCGTGGCGCTCGATGACGGCTCGGCAGACGGCTCGGCGGAGTTTCTTGAGGCGCGTCCTGAAGTGTTGCAGGTGTTGCGGGTTTCACCCGATCGGCCGTATTGGGATGAGGTGGGGAATTACCGCGCCCTGGTGGCTACTGCATTACAGCACGACGCGGAATGGCTGATCAGTCTTGATGCCGACGAACGTGTAGAACGGGAGTTCCAAGCGCTGAGAGCGAGTGATCCGGAGAGGACGAGTGCTCCGATACTTCGCGTATGCTGTGCATTTACGAGAAACTTGGAATTCAACCGGTGAGTTCCGGGTAGACGGCATCTGGGGTTCAAAGACACCGGCGCGGCTGTTCAAAGCGCGCGAAAACCACGAATTCGATACCCGTCCGCTGCATGCGACCAAGGCGCCGCTGCAATCCCGCATTGCCGGCTCGTATCCCGTGGCCGATCTGAACGTCTACCACTTGGGCATGTTACATCACGAAGACAGGGTCAAACGGCGGCGGCGCTACGAGTTGCTTGCTCGATCCGGAGAATCGCTGGCAGCCCCGAACCGGCTACGCATATTTGACCGATGAGCAGGGCTTGCATATTCGCCGCATACCTGCGGGTCGAGAGTACTCTGAGGGAACTTAGGTGAGGGAGTGACCGGGAACTGAGGGACGTTCGATACCGGTCCATCGAGTACAGATCCAGATCGATTACGAATCGGAAACCGAGTGCTCTTGCGCTTGCCCGCTGTCGTTGTTCGGGACAAACTCCCGCCCAGGAAGCGAGCTGCGAAACGCTCTGGAACACACTCATGTCGATGCCCAGTTCGGCGATGATGACCGCAGCCAAAGTCCAATCCACGCCAGGGATTTCCTGCAGCAGTGCTACTTGGACTGCATAGGGCTCCAACTTCTGCTGGATGCGTTGTTCGAGAGTCGCCAAGTCCCTTGCCGCCGCATCGAGTCCGTCCTGTTGCAACTGCAAAAGGAAGCGATGGTGCTCTTCCAGCTTTCCTTCCAGGGCCAACTGCAATTGCGGAATCTTATTGCGCAGTTTGCCTTTGGCCAGTTCGGCCACCTTCGCCAAGCTCGCCTTCCCCTCGACTAAAGCCTTCAGCATCAGGCGACCGGAAACCCCAAACACGTCCGTGGCCACACTAGAGAACTTGATGTTGGCGCTCTCCAGCAACTTGAGCAAGCGGTTGCGCTCCGCTGCTTGGCTTTCCACCAACTTGCGCCGATAGCGGGTTAGGTCGCGCAGTTCGCGAATGGATTTCGGCGGAACGAAACTGGAGCGCAGCAGTCCGTGACACAGCAAGTCAGCAATCCATTCCGCATCCTTTACGTCGGTCTTGCGCCCCGGCACTTTTTTGACTTGTTGCGTGTTCGCCACCACGATCTGAAACGCTCCCTCCAAAATCGCGTAAACCGGTTTCCAATACACTCCGGTGCTCTCCATCGCCACATGGGTGCAGCCCTTATCTGCAGCCATTCGCGCAGGGCTTCACCAACTCCCGCGTGGTGCTGCCGAAAGTCCGCATCTGTTTCTGCACTCTGATCGTCCCTACCGCGATCTCTGAGAGTGCGATGGTCACTCTTTCCGGGAACCGTCCGGATGGCGCCCGAACGCCATGTCACGCGGCAGCTTCTCCTGTGCCATGCCAGCAAGAGGGCTGACCCGATGATCATCAGGCCGCCGCACAAGCCGATCCACACTCCGACCGCTCCCCAGCCCAAGGTGAAACATAAGACATAGCCCACGGGAAGCCCGATCAGCCAGTAGGCTACAAAGTTGGCCAGCATGGGCGTCTTCGTGTCTCCTGCGCCGCGCAGGGCTCCGGTCGCGACCGTCTGCAAGCCGTCGAAGAGTTGGAATGCGGCCGCAACCAGCAGCAGCCTGGCGCCGGTGCGTATCACAATCGGGTCTGGCGAGAACAGGCGCGCAATCAACGTGGGAATGGACACGAACACCAATCCTGAGCAGGTCATGAATCCCGCTCCGAGCATGATGGCGGACCAGCCCGCACGGCGCGCGCCTTGCGGATCCTTTCTCCCCAACTGTTGTCCAACCCGAACCGCAGCGGCGGAGCTGATTCCGAGCGGCACCATGAAAGTGAACGCGGCACAGTTTAAAGCGATTTCGTGGCCGGCGAGCGGGACGGGACCCAGCTTTGCCACCACTGCAGTGGCAGCCGAGAAGGCCCCGATTTCGCAGAAAATCTGGGTTGCCGCCGGCGCCCCCAGCTTGAGTAAGGCCGAAATTCGACGCAGATCGATGCGGACGGTGCCTGTCCACCGGGGCAGGGAACGTTTTGACTCCACCCAGAGCAAAGTGACAGCAAGCACGCCCGCCATGTAGATGCGGGCCACGCAGGTTGCCCAGCCGGAACCGGTGATGCCCATGGCGGGAAGCCTGAGATGTCCGTAGATCAGCGCCCAATCGCCGACCAGATTCACCAGATTGGAGGAGATGAGCGCGAACATGATGGGAATCACGACGTTCACCGCCTGCAGATAACGGCGGAGCGCGAAGTAGGCGAGCAGTGGCGGCGTGCCCCAGTTGAGCGCGTACAGGAACGGGCGCATCGGCTCCACCAGTTCCGCGCTGATTCCGAAGCGCTGCATCAGCGGCGGCCAGAACGATACTGCCAGCATGAGGATCGGGGTCAACGCGAAGGCGAGGAACAGTCCGTTCACCAGCGAGAGGCGGGCGTCATTCAGATCCTCGCGCCCGTAGGCGTGCGCGACGAAGGTATCCAGTCCCAGCAGCAAGCCGCCGCCAAAGATGGCGATGCTGTGATAAAGGCTCTGGCCCAGGCCGGTGGCTCCGATGGCGACGGCACTGTCGGGCAGCCGTCCCACCATGATGGTGTCCACGATACCCATGCTCATCCAGCCGACCTCGGCGATGATGAGCGGCAGGGCCAGGCGCAGGGTCAGCGAAAAGTCCGCGCGGCGCGGAGCAACAGAGGCGGGCTGAGATTCCACAGGCATCGGTTCATTCTGACTATATCAACTGGATTGTGTGGCGCGGGCGCCCTCGCCCGCGAGACTCGAATTCAAGCTCAAAGTCGCGGGCAGTGGGACGGGAGAATTGAGTTCAACGTCAAAAGCCGCGGGCGGGGCGCCCGCGCCACACACTCCGCTATACTGGCTGGCTCGACCGGCTCAGTCAGAAGACATCACATGAGCAATCTCTTCATGGCGCGCGCCATTCAACTCTCAATCGAAAACGTTCGTTCTGGACGGGGTGGACCCTTCGGGACTGTGATCGTCCAAGGCGGCGGCATTATTGCGGAGGGCGTGAACCAGGTGACCTTGACCAATGATCCCACCGCACACGCCGAAATGCTCGCCATCCGTCAGGCCTGCCAGAAACTGGGCCTCTTCGAACTGAAGGACTGCGAGCTTTATACCTCGTGCGAGCCTTGCCCCATGTGCCTGGGGGCGATTTACTGGGCGCGTCTGGCCCGCGTGTACTTCGGAAGTTTCGCGGCGGATGCATCGAAACACGGATTCGACGACTCGTTTATCTATGGTGAAATGACGCAGCCCCTCGCGCGACGCAAGATTCCGATGACCCAGATGATGCGCCGGGAAGCGCTGGCAGCGTTTCACGCCTGGCAGGAGAAGCCGGACAAGACCCGCTACTGAACCGGCTCGAAACCTGGAGGAGAGCGATTGATCGAACGCTATTTCAGGCTGGCCGAGAACCACACCACGGTGCGGCAAGAGATGCTGGGTGGCCTCACCACCTTCCTGACCATGGCGTACATCGTCGTGGTGAATCCGCAGATCCTGGCGCAGGCGGGAATGCCGGTCGAGGGCGTGGTGTTTGCCACCTGCCTTTCCGCCGCCGTGGCGACGCTGGTGATGGGGCTTTACGCCAACTATCCCATTGCGCTGGCGCCGGGCATGTCGCTCAATGCCTACTTTACTTATTCCGTTTGTTTGAACATGCACGTTCCCTGGCGCACGGCGCTGGGCGTGGTTTTCCTTTCCGGCGTTCTTTTCCTGTTGCTCACGGTCACGCGGGTGCGTGAGCAAATTGTCAACGGCATGCCCGACTGCCTCAAGCATTCCACCGCCACCGGCATAGGGTTCTTCATCGCGTTCGTAGGACTGCGCAATGCGAAGCTGGTGGTGGCCAATGCAGCCACGTTCGTCGGTCTGGGAAGTTTTGCCGACAAAGAGGTGCAGACGGCCTGCTTCGGAATTGTGCTGACCCTGTTCCTGATGGCGCGGAAGGTCAATGGCGCCATCCTGATCGGAATTGTCGGGACCGCGCTGCTGGGCATGCTGCGCGGCATCTCGCAGTGGCCTTCCGCGATCTTTTCGCTGCCGCATCCTTCATCTACTTTTCTGCAGCTCGATCTGCGGGGCGCCATTCATCTGGGATTTCTCGAAATCCTGTTCGCCTTCCTGTTCGTGGACCTGTTCGACAACGTCGGCACCCTGGTAGGGGTGTGCGAGCAGGGTGGCTTCATCAAGGACGGAAAAATTCCCCGCGTAGGGCGGGCGCTGGTGGCGGATGCGACGGGGACTATTTTTGGAGCCGTCGCGGGCACCTCTACGGTGACCAGTTATATCGAAAGCGTTGCCGGAATCGCGGCCGGGGCTCGCACCGGACTCAGCAATATCGTGGTCGCCGCGCTTTTCCTCGGGGCCATGTTCTCTTCTCCCCTGGCGGCTGCTATTCCCGGCTATGCCACCGCCCCGGCGCTCATCCTGGTAGGCGCGCTGATGACGCAATCGATCGCGCATATCGCCTGGGCAGATTTCAGCGAAGCCGTGCCCGCGTTTATTGCCATGCTGGCCACGCCTCTGACCTTCAGCATTGCCACTGGCATCAGCCTGGGACTGATTTCTTACACCGTGGTAAAAATCGCCGCCGGAAAAGCTCGCGAGATCAACCTGCTGGTCTGGATCCTCACGCTGCTGTTCATTCTGCGATATGTCTATCTCGCCGCGGCGTAACCGCTCATCCCTGAGCAGGAAGGCGGGATCATTTGGCACTGTGGTAGGCTGACGCCCTATGGCAGAACACGCCATCCAGCAGAAGTCTCTTCTCAGCGGCAAGGTCGCACACTTCACCGAGTCGGTCATTCGCGAGATGACGCGGCAGGCAATGCTGCATGGCGCCGTCAACCTGTCGCAGGGCTTTCCCGATTTTCCCGCTCCCGCGGAGATCAAGCGCGCGGCGCAGGAGGCGATTGCAGCCGACGTCAATCAGTACGCCATCACCTGGGGCGCGAAGAACCTGCGCAACGCCATTGCGCGGCAGATGCAGGAGTGGCAGGGGATCGCGGTCGATCCGGAGCGCGAGATCACGGTGTGCTGCGGCTCCACCGAGGCCATGATCTGCGACGCTGCTGGCGGTGTGCAATACCGGCGACGAGGTGGTGATCTTCGAGCCGTTCTACGAAAACTATGGGCCGGACGCGATTCTGTCCGGCGCCAAGCCGCGGTTTGTGAAGCTGCGCCCGCCGCCACGCCCGATGGCGAGTGGACCTTCGACGAGCGCGAACTGCGCGCGGCGTTTCACAATCACACCAAGGCCATCATCGTTAATACGCCGAATAATCCCACGGGCAAGGTGTTCACGCGAGGCGAACTGGAACTGATCCGCGACCTGTGCGTGGAGTTCAACGTCCTGGCCATCACCGACGAAATCTACGAGCACATTCTTTACGACGGCGCCCAGCACATTTCGATGGCGGCGCTCGACGGCATGCGTGAGCGCACGATCACGATCAACGGCTTGTCGAAAACCTACAGCGTGACGGGATGGCGCGTGGGCTGGGCGGTGGCGCCGCCGGCGATCACGAATGCGATCCGCAAGGTGCACGATTTTCTGACCGTGGGCGCGCCTGCGCCGTTGCAGGAGGCTGGCGCGGCGGCGCTTGAGTTTGCCGGCGACTTATTACCAGGAGCTGGCCGAGGGCTACCGCGACGCGGCGCGACCGTCTGATGCCGGCGCTTGACCGAGGCGGGGTTCCGCTGTTTTCGTCCGCGCGGCGCTTATTACGTGATGACCGACATCAGCGCGTTCGGGTTCGCGAACGACGTGGAGTTCGCGCGGCTACCTGGTGAAGGAGATCGGCGTGGCCTGCGGTGCCGGGATCGAGTTTCTATAATGATCCGCGGGATGGAGCGCAGCAGGTGCGTTTTGCGTTCTGCAAGAGGCCGATGAGACACTGGATGCGGCGGCGGAGCGGCTGAAGAAGTTGCGAGCGAGGGTAGAGCTGAAATCCTTACGCCGAACTGGCTACAGACTGCGCTGGGACGCCGACGCTACGCCAATCCGTGCACCGTTACGACAAACCGGCTAGGACCACGACGCATCTGACTGCATTCCACAGGATTCTGCGTTATACTGCGCTCAAGTTCCGAAATTTCTCCCGAGAAGCGAGTGGCATCATGTCTGTGAAAGATGGCGGAAGAGGTATCTGCGCAGGTTCCTGCTGACGATTTTCAGGCGCTGGAAGAGAAAGTTTATCGCACCATTGAGCTGTACAAGGCGGCGCGCGAGGCGCGGGCGGCCGCGGAGCGGGATGTCGCAGCGGCTGCGCGAGCAACTGGAAGAGCGCGAAGAAGAGAATCGAGAGCGATGCGCCGCGAAATGGTGCAGCTGCGCAAGGAGCGGGAAGAGATCCGCGGCCGGGTGGAAAAAATGCTGGGGCAGATCGAATCCATGGCCGAGGAGCAGGCGGCCAGCTGATCGCGACTTCCGATCTCGCGATCCTGAGGAGAAACGAGCATGGCGACGGCCACGCAAACAACCGCCGATCAAGGATCCCAGCAACAACAGCTGTGCGGGTCGAGATTTTCGACCAGGCCTACAATCTGCGCGGCTCGGACGCGGAATACATTCTCAAACTGGCGGAGTACGTGGATGGCAAGATGCGAGCGGTGTCGGAGCAGACCCAACCGTGGATACGGCGCGCCTGGCCGTGCTGGCGGCGCTGAACATCGCCGACGAATACCACCTGCTCAAGCGCAACCAGGACGTGGGATCCGGCGACTACCTGCGCCGCGCCCAGCATCTGGCGAGCGCGCTGGATGAAGTGCTGGAAGAGAAGCGCCGGGCGGGGTAAAGCCGTCGGCTATCAGCCTTCAGCTGTCAGCTAAGGCAGGACTGATTAATCTTGCATCAAATGCGGAGCTTTGCTTCGTCATCCTCCCCCCTTACGAAAGTTGCTGGCAAGCGGATTGCCAACTTTTTGCGCCTTCCCTATTGCGAATGCGGCGTGTTTACCCTAGCATCCGACTGAAAGCCGACCTGCCAGGTTGGTGATGGCGGGTAACCGATTTTTGAACCAACGCTGAATGAACGGGAGCTCGACTCGAACTAGGATCCGGTGTGCAATGCTCCGCCATGCGGAGATGCCTAAAGGGTCTCGGCGGGCTCCCAACGTCTACCGACGGGTTCATTCTCGGCCCGCCACACGGCACAGTGGGTCGGCTTACTTCAGTCTCTGGCTCCTCGCACGCTCGTCCTGCAGCTGCTCCTGCTAAACTTGAGATCTCGTAACAAAATCTTCGGGCAGCGCATCTAATCAATAGTGTTTCCTCAACTTTTTCATATCGGCAAGTTCTTCCTTCCCACCTACGGATTGCTGGTCGCCACCGGCGTTCTGGTCGGGCTCTGGATCAGCGTCCGCAACTCCGAGCAAGCAGGGCATCAATCCGGACGACGCCTGGAACCTGGGCATTCTGGTGGTGCTGTGCGGAATCATCGGCGCCAAGATTCTGTACATCGTCAACGACTGGAGCAACTACACCGCACATCCCGGCGAGATTTTCAGTTGGTCCACGCTGCAGGCCGGAGGCGTATTTTCCGGTGGGCTGATTGGCGCGTCCGTGGCGGCCGCGTGGTACATGCGCCAGCACCGTATGCCCGCGCTCGCGCACCTGGGATGCTTCGCTCCCGGGCTGGCTTTTGGACACGCATCGGGCGCGTGGGATGCTTCTCGGCCGGCTGCTGCTATGGCAAGCCGACCAATCATTTCTGGGGCGTGACGTTCACGAATCCGCTGGCAAATTCGAATTCGTGGCACTCCGCTTGGGCATACCGCTTGAGCCGACGCAGCTTTTCGAAGCGGCGGTCGAGCTGGTCAATTTCTTCATTCTGATGTGGCTGTTCAAGCGCAAGAAGTTCGATGGACAGGTGCTTGGCGGCCTATTATCATTCTTTATGGCGTGGCGCCGTTATTTCCTGGAATTTCTGCGCGACGATCCCGGACGCGGCGAGGTATTCGGCGGAATCATGACGGGAACGCAGTTGATCTCGATCGGCCTGGTGATCATGGCGGCGGATTGATCTGGTGGCTGAAAAGTGCGTCTCGCCAGAGCGGTTCCGGCGCACGTCTGGCCAGCCCGGCTTCGCAGCACAAAACCATCGTCGCCGCTTTCGGCGGACCTCCGAGCATGGCGTCGAGAGTGCGCCCGCGCCACACATGCCTCTCACTTCTGATTCCCGCACGCCGAAGACGCCGGCCAACGCCTGGACCAGTTTCTGGTGGCGCAACTTCCCGAAGCCAGCCGCGCCCGCGTCCAACAACTCATCGCGCAAGAATAGGTGCTGGTGAATGATGCGATCGCGCGAAGGCATCGTTGCGCCTGCGCGGCGGAGAGCGCATCGCCGTCCTTGGATCCGCCGCAGCTCCGCCGCTGCGCGCGATGGCGGAAGAAATTCCGCTCGACATTGTTTATGAGGACGACGATCTGGCCGTCGTCAACAAGCCGGCCGGCATGATGGTGCATGCCGGAGCGGGCGCCACCGAAGATGCGCGCAATCGCGGCACGCTGGTGAATGCGCTGCTGCATCACTTCGGCACAGCTGTCGGCAGTCGGCGGCGAACTGCGTCCCGGGATCGTGCATCGCCTGGACAGGGCCACCAGCGGGCTGATGGTGGTGGCGAAGAACGACGAATCGCATCGCCGGCTGGCCAGCGCAGTTCGCGCGGCGCGAGGTGAAAAAGACATACATCGCGCTGGTGCATGGCTGGCTGAAGCAGGACCGCGGGACGATCAGCAGCAGCATCAGCCGCGACCGCGTGCGGCGCACGCGCATGACGACGCGGCGATCCGGCGGACGCGAGGCCATGACCCATTACCAGGTCGAGCGCAGGATCGATTCGCCCTACGGCAAGTTCACGCTGCTGGAAGTGAGGATCGAGACCGGCCGGACCCACCAGATTCGCGTGCATCTGGCGTCGCTGCGGCCATCCGGTGGTAGGCGACACGCTCTATGGCGCGCCCCGCGAGATAGGCGGCAAGCAAGCCGCCCGCATCTCTCTTTCCAGAAACTTTCTGCATGCCGCGGCTTTGCAATTTCAGCACCCGCGGACCGGCGAGGCGTTGTATCTCGTAGCTCCGTTGCCCGCGGAACTGGAAGATCTGTTGCAGCGACTCGACGGTTAGTGTGGAGCGGACACTCCTGTCCGCTGCTCTTGACTTTGACTTTGACCCTAACTCGCATCCGTCAAAGTCAAAGGCGGCGGACATGAGTGTCCATCCCACACATTCAAGGGGTTACGGCTATAATTGAGGCGTCATGAAGTTCCGCGGCATCATCTTGTTGCTGGGCAGCATGTTGTTCGTGGCAGTCGTGCTGGCCCAGGATTCTGGTCCGACGACCTGCCGTCCGCTCCCTCGGCGGTCAAGCAAGAACCAGCCAGCCCAAGCCGCCCCCGCCTGCTCCGCCCCCGGCGAACGCAGAGACCGCAAGCCGCGAACAGATCCCCGGCGGCCGAGCCGCAAACTGCGCCTCCGGCCGATTCGCCCGCAACCAAACCTGAACCGGCGAAATCGGACACCTGCTCCGAAGGCCAAGGCCGACGAGGCCTCGAACCCCGCTGATGACGTAGCTACCACGATTACCAAGACAGTGAACGAAGTGAACGTCGTGTTCACCGTCACCGACAAACATGGCCGCTACGTAAGGAACCTGGCGCAAGGGCGATTTCTCGGTGCATCGACGACAGCAAGCCGGCCGACCAGATCCGCGAGCTTTCACAATGAGACCGATCTGCCGCTGCAGGTCGGGCTGCTGGTGGATGCCAGCAACTCGGTCCGCGACCGTTTCAAGTTCGAGCAGGAATCGGCCATTGAGTTTCTCAACCAGACCATGCGGCCCCGCTATGACAAGGCGTTCGTCGTCGGTTTCGATGTCACCCCCGAAGTCACCCAGGACTTCACCGACAACACGGAGGCGCTCTCGCGCGGAGTTCGCGAGCCTGCGGCCGGGCGGCGGTACCGCCATGTACGATGCGCTGTATTTTGCCTGCCGCGACAAGCTGCTCAAGGAGCAGCAGAACGGGCCGGTGCGCCGCGCGATCATCCTGCTCAGCGACGGTGAGGACAATATGAGCCACGTCACCCGCGAGGAAGCCATCGAGATGGCGCAGCGCGCGGAAGTGATCGTCTACACCATCAGCACCAACATCACCGGCGGCAGGCGTAGCGGGGACAAGATCCTGGAGCGCATCGCCGATGCTACCGGCGGACGCGCTTTCTTCCCCTTTCAACTCGATGACGTGGCCAACGCCTTCGTCGAAATCCAGGATGAATTGCGCAGCCAGTACGCGCTTTCCTACAAGCCCTCCGACCTGCGTACTGACGGACGCTTCCACACCATCGAGATCCTGGCGCAAAACCACAAAGGCCTGCGGGTTCGCAGTCGGCGTGGTTACTACGCGCCCACGCCATAGGCGGTTGGCATGGCGGGATACTCCGGCACGCCCCTTCCCAAACAGCTAGGCCTCAAGCCACAATTCCGGGCCGCATTTTTCCAGCTGCCCGGCGACGTAAAGACGGCGTTGAAGGAGGCTTTGTCCCAGTGCTCGCTGGTGAAGGAGGACCAGGACAACCTCGACTTCGCCATGATTTTTATCAAGAGCCAGCGGACATGAAGGAACAGTTTCCCAGATTTGCAGGCCGGCTAGCGCCTGCGGGAATGCTGTGGGTGAGCTGGCCCAAAAAGACCTCCGGCGTAGTTACCGATCTGAGCGAAAACGATGTAATGAGAATCGGCCTGGCAGCAGGCCTGGTGGATGTGAAAGTTTGCGCCGTGAGTGAGGTGTGGTCAGGGTTGAAGTTCGTGGTTCGGGTGAAAGATCGGGGAAGAGTCCCGCGCGCGGCCCTAGTTGGGACTATGGCCGAAGGCAAGTCGCAGGTGGCTGGCTGGCGAGCAGGATCATCGCCTCCAGCGTTCGCGGCCGCTGCTCATCCCTGAGAATCAGATAGCGGTGATTTCCTCCAGGAGAGGGCTCGAAGTGGGAACTGCCGTCAGGTAGAACAGTGATCGTTCCAGGCGGTGAGAGCGAGAAATATTTTTCGTCCGGACGCACCGCGTAGAGCACTGCCGTCAGATCCCAGGTGGGGCGGTCGTAAGGCATCTTCATATAGGACCGATAGGCTTCGGCCACGGGATGGTCCTTCACGTATGCGAAATCCTGCTCGATGCGCGTCGCGGGGAACAACAGAGCATCGCCGATTTCGAACCCGCTCACCACGATCGAAGTCGGCCAATCATGGAAGAGCTTTACCGCGGAAGGCACATCCTTCTCCAGATTGAATTCCGGCCGTTCCTCGGCAAAATTCCCCGCCATGACAGAAAGCAAGTGGACTTTTTTCCGGACAAGAGTAGTTCCATCATCCGGACTGGCCGCATCGGCCTTGGTGTCCAGCAAGCGGGCCAGATTTGTGCTGAAGCCCACCTGCACCATCACGACGCTCCCATCCTTTTGCTTCGCCAGCGTCTGCCGCAGCAGGGAGACTGCCTCCGGCGCCTGGGCACCGTCCAAAATACGGTGGGGGTAAACGAAGTTCCCGTCCGGGGCCCGCCGTTCGGCAGGAATCTCGATCATCGGATTCGACTCTGGCGTCTTGCCATTTCGTACGGTGCCGATTGGAATCTCAGGGCGGCGGTAGAAGGTATTGACCAGGTCCACGTAGGGCGCAGCCCACTTGTTGTCCTTGGTGATGGTCACCGCCAGCAGGTTGACTTCATGGCGGTTCTGGAAAGCATGCAGCATGGCCAGGGCGAGCGCGTCATCGACGTCATTGCCCATGTCGGTATCGAAAATGACGCCGGCGGGAGTCTGCGCAAAGGCAGCAGGAGAGAATGCGATGACCAGGCTGAACACCAGGGTGGCAATCCTCATGGATTCCAGCAGTCTAGTCTTTTTTGGCTACGGCGTAATATCCGGTGCGGGCCTGAATCTTGTAGTCCTTCTTGTTGGCCTGGATTCCCACTTTGCGGAAGGTGCCGTCCAAGGCTGTGTTGGTGGGGGTGTAGCCGACATTGTACTGGCTGCGTAGTTCCTGCGCGATCTGGTCAAAGGCTTCCTTCAGCTTCTCCATTTTGTTTCCCACTTCGATCACGCGACCGCCGGTCTCGCTCGCCAGCTTCTTCATCTCGCGATCGCCCGAGTACCCACCGAAGCCGTAGAAGCCGCGGTCCGCGATCAGCAGGACATAGCAGATAGAGTCCGACTTCTGCGCGGCCTCAATCGCATCGGTGATCTTGTACTGACTGCCCTGGTCCTCTCCGTCGGTGAGCAGGATCATGGCCTTGCGTCCCACTTCCTTGGCCAGCTCATCATGGGACGCCAGGTACACAGTGTCGTAGAGCGCAGTCCCTTGGGATTGGAACTGCACGGAAGGGTCCGCCTCCTTGGTCCCGGGAGGCCGCCACAACTGGACGGAGGGGCATTGATGCGCGCGCTGTTGAGGGCCTGCCCGCAGCAGGCGCGGCGAGTTGGTGAAATCCTGCAACAGGTTGGAATCGACGTCGAAGCTGATAACGAATGCCAGGTCCTTGGGGCGCAGAATTTCATTCAGGAAATTGGCCCCAACTTCCTTCTCCATCTCCAGGACCTGCTGCTGGCTGCCGCTGGAATCGATCAGAATGCCCAAGGTCAGGGGGAGGTCAGATTCGGCGGTGAAGTATTTGATGGTCTGAGGCTTGCCGTCTTCGACAACCTGAAAGTCGTTCTTGGTCAAATTGGGGATCAGCGCGCCTTTCTTGTCTTTGACGTTGAAAAAGAGCTGGACTACATTGACATTAACTTTGAGCGTGCTTACAGACTGGTCTTCCTCACCGGCCTGGTTTCCCGGGGCCGGATTGTCTGGGTCCGGAGTGCCGGCCAGGTGGGGAAGCTGCTGGGCAAAGGCCGGGCGCGCACAGAAAAGGCCGGCGGCCAGCATGGCGGACGCCAACAGTGGGGCTGCAAATGCCTGAAACCTGGGGACTCTTGGCATCCAGATATTCTCCCGCGCTTTTTGTTAGTCTATTCCATCAAGGTTAGATGCACGAAACTACAGGTTCCGGCATCCGAAATATAGGAGTCGCCGTCAGGCGGAGGGGTTCCCGTGTGCTCAGTAATTGGTAGAACGTCTAAGGGCTTTGCCGCAGCCGTAGCGGCGCTTAGCCTGTTTTGCGGGACGATAGCGGCCCAACAGCAGGAGAAACCTAAGCAGGACATTCCGGATGCGCCGTCGGCTTCGCGGCCCTTTCCCAATGCGCCACCGCCGGGTTCGGCCCCGCCGAGCCAGGCTCCGCAGAACCAGGCCCCTCAAGACCAGGCACCGCCCCCGAATCAGGCGCCACCCACCAGTTCCAGTCCAACCGAAGAACCGATTTACGCGCCCGGGGTGGCCCCTGCACCCCCATTCAACGTCAAGACGGTCCCCCAGGGAGGCGCCACTGCGGAACACCTTCGGGGAATGAAGAACTGTACAGAATCGTGGCTAACGTCAACCAGGTCCTGGTCCCGGTCATGGTGAAGGATGACTCCGGACGCCTGGTCAACGGTCTGCTATCGAGAGACTTTTCGGTTTTCGAGGATGGCAAAAAGCAGACCCTGAATTTCTTTACTACGGATCCCTTTGCCCTCTCGGCGGCGGTGCTCTTTGATACCGGTATGCCGGACGTGGCGGTGCAGAAAGTCATTCAGACCTTCTCGGCCCTCGAAGGAGCCTTCAGTGAGTTTGATGAAGTCTCCCTCTATACCTACAGCACCAGTGTGTCCAGGGTGACCGACTTTGGCGCGGTCGGCCGTCGCTTAACGGCGGCTCTGGACAGCCTGAAGGTGGTGACCGGCAGAAATAACGGTCCTCCCGTAGTCAGCGGACCGATGGGACCGCAGGGACCCATCGTCAACGGTGTCCCCATTGACGCCGGCGCCCCCAGAACTATCAATCCACCTAAGGAATCCCATGTTCTGAACGATGCCATCGTGGCCGCCGCCCTCGAACTGCGCAAACGCGATCGTGCCCGGCGGAAGGTCATTTTCATTGTCAGCGATGGCCGCGAATACGGCAGCAAAGCCGGCTACAGCGATACTCTGAAGGTCCTGTTATCGAACGGAATTCAGGTGTACGGCGTGGCCGTGGAGGGGTCGGCCGTTCCCGGATACGGTTCGTTGCAGAAGCTGCACGTGCCTTTCTCGGGCTCGCGAATCGGCTACAGCAACATCCTGCCAAAATACGCCAACGCCACCGGCGGCGAGATTTTTCCCGGCTTTTCCCGCGACGCCATCGAGACCACCTACGCCCGCGCCCTGGGCGATGCCCGCAATCAGTACACCCTGGGATACCTGACTCATTCCACTCCCAGCAGCACCCACCGCGAGATCGACGTGCACGTGGCGCGTTCCGGCCTGACGGTGACCGCAAAAGAAGGCTACTATCCCGTCGGATTGGGTCGCTGACGGCCGGGCGGTCATCACCGGCGTCATGCTGAGCTTGCGAAGCATCTGGCGTGGAGTACATTTGCGGCTGGCGAGCGATTGCGCGGTCCACGCGAGATCCTTCGGGACTGAAGTCCCTCAGGATGACTCCTTGGCATGGGAATGGGCCACCGCTGACGGCCCGCTCTCCAAAAGCCGGACAGTGTTCCACAAGTAACCTGCGTAACCTGCCGTGGACGCCGGGCCATGTGGTATAAAACCAGCAGCATCAAGCCAAATTTCAACCGGGAGACGTTCGCGTCGATGCGGACGCTGCCACCGGTTCCGAGGGAAGTCTTGAGTTTCATCAACTTCGCAGCCCGCGAGATCAACTGCAAGATCGTTTACTATGGCGCCGGATTGGGCGGCAAGACCACGAATCTTCAGTTCATCTACCAGAAGACCGCCGAGCAGCAGAAGGGCAAGATGATCTCCCTCGCCACGGAGACCGAACGAACCCTGTTTTTTGATTTTCTGCCTTTGGACCTGGGCTCCGTCCGCGGTTTCAAGACCCGCATTCACTTGTACACGGTCCCCGGCCAGGTGTTCTACGATGCCAGCCGGAAACTGATTCTGCGCGGCGTGGATGGCATTGTGTTCGTGGCCGACTCCCAGGAAGAACGTATGGACGCCAACGTTGAGGCCCTCGACAACCTGATGGCCAACCTCAAGGAACACGGCTACGACTTCAACAAGATTCCCTACGTCCTGCAACTCAATAAACGCGATCTGCCCAATGTTCTCTCGGTGGACGCCCTGTCAAAACATCTTCGTCGGAAAAACGAGCCGCTGATTGAAGCGATCGCCTTCCAGGGCCCCGGAGTGTTTGAAACCCTGAAAGAAATTGCGCGGCAAGTGCTCACTGACCTGAAGCAAGGCGGGTAGAACCTCGGACCTCGGACTTCAGCAACAACCTTTCAACCCCATGGCGCTCCGCGCCACATGTGTGCTCAGCGAAAATTCTTTACCAGCATGAGGTTGGATTCCGCGAATTCGTTCTGCACGTACACAATGGATTTGCCGTCGTGCGAGAGGCTTAATCCCAGCCCGGCTCTTTCTCCAGAGTCCAGATGGGAATCGTCTTGTTGGTCGCGAAATCCAGGATCTGAATGGTGGCGTGAGGTGACTTGTCGAACCTCAGGAAGTAAATGCCGTTAGGCGTGAGCGCCCAATTGGCCCAACCGCCGCCTCGGACTTCCTCGACCACTTGCGTTTCTTCGCCGCCTTCCACCGGCATTCTCCACGTGCCACCGGCCTCGTAACTGGAGTAATAGAGGAAGTGCCCATCGGGAGATTCGACTGGGGAAATCCCGCCATTTCTAGCCTGTCTTTCGCAATAGTGGCGACTTTCCGAAAAACTTCCATGCTGAAAAGGTCATAACTGCTTCGCTTGCAAGATAGCTTGTGGCGAAAATGCGTGTGGTGCCGACCTACCCTCTTGCTGGCGGCACCGGAGTTCAGGCATGGTGACGGAGGCCATGTTTCTCCGCGCTAAGATCAGGAAGAAGGACGGCAAGCAGCATCGCTACTTCAGCGTGGTGGAGAACCGCCGCGTGGGGCAGAACAAGACCGCACAGCGGACCGTACTCTACCTGGGCGAGATCAATGATAACCAGGAAGCGGTATGGCGCCAGACGCTGGAGGTATTCGACGAGCATCAGCAGCAGTACACCACGGCCGCATTTCAGACACTCCTTGGTCTCGGAACTAGCCGCAGATCAACTGAGTACGAGCAGATTCGGGGAGCAAGAGATCTCAACCCCAACCTATTGGGGCTTGCTGAAGCAACCAGATAATTAGGAGTCAGCTTGAACGGGGCCCCGCCGTGGACGGAGATCTTCCACAGCTGAAAGGGTTCACTGCCGCGCTTGGAAGCGAAGTAAATCCACTGGCCATCGCGCGACCAACTGGGAAAAGGTTATCGGCTCCCGGAATCGTGGGCAGAAGCCGGGGAACGCCGCCGGGAGTGCCGCTCGACCATGTCAGGGCCTACAAGTGGTACAAGCTGGCCGCAGCGGGAGGGGATGAACGCGGCCTGGCGAGGATGAAAAGCTTGGCTCGATTGATGACACAAAAACAGATCAGCGAAGCCAGCGATCGGGCAGCCCAATTCCCGGGACCCAGATCCCCGGCAGAAGACCCAAGCACCGCAAACGGAATCAGGAACTCATTCAAGGAGCCAAGGTGAGACCCAAGTGTGTGGGTCGGACACTCCTGTCCGACGCCTTTGACTTTGCCTTCAGGCCTAGAGCATTTAATTGGGGATTCTTCCCAGGCCAACATTCGAGGTCCAAGGTCCAAGGTCTGACGCCCGAGGTCCGACGCCCGCCTCACCGCAGCTGCAACGACTTCAACATCTGCTCGAACGTTGGGCGCAGCGCTCCGAAGTCCTTGTCGGGCGCGATCGATACCATGTACAGGAGGCTGCCGTCCGGGCGCATGACTGCGACCAGCCAGTCCCGTTCCTGGCTGGGGCGCCCGCTCTGGTCCCGCAGGGGAGAGGCACCGATCAAATCCACTGACTTCCCCGCCATTCCATTCACCCGGATGTTCTCATCGTGCCCGATCTCTCGCAGATCAGGATTGGACTGGCGCAACGATGCCAGCAGATCATGCGTCGCCTGATCGAGGCTCACGTTCGCATCCTCGGGTTGGTAGGTGTTGATCATGACACCATAGGCCACGGCGTTCTGTGACACCCCGCTCTGCGGGGCAATGGTGACGGCAGAGTTCTGGTCGCCGTACACCTGCCAGTTCTCCGGATAAGAAATCACAAAGTCACGGTGGCTGAAATTGCGTAGGCTGCCGCTGGGCGCCACACTGCCGGATGACCCATTCATGGCCGGCGTCTGGCGCGCCGCGATCTGCTGGGCGGTAAGCGGCTGCATGCCTGCCACCCGCTGTTTAATATCGCGGAACTCGGCACTCTCGCTGCGATAGCTTCTTTTTCGCGGTAGAGTGGCAACCTCATTTGCCACCGCCTGGGCGCGGTTTCCCGGATCCGGATGGTCGCTGAAGAACTGGGGGCCGCGCGCCCCACCTTCTTCCTGGATCTTGGCAAAGAAATCCGCCATGGCGCGAGGATTGAAGCCGGTGTCATACATGATGTCGGTGCCGAGCAGGTCGGCTTCGGACTCGGACTTCCGCGAGTTTTTCAGGAAGTAGGAGCCGACGCCAAAGGAGAGCCCCATCTGCGCCATTTGCGAGAGCGCACCCTGACCCATGACCCCGCCCAGAATGGCCAGAGGCAGTTGCGCCGCCATCTGTTTGCTGGCGGCACGCGTGCCATGGCGCTGTACCACGTGCGAGATTTCGTGCGCCATCACCCCCGCCAGTTCGGCTTCGTTGTCGGCGGCCTGGATGGTCCCCACGTTCACAAAGACCGGGCCGCCGGGAAGGGCGAAGGCATTGATTTCCTTCTGGTTCACCACGTGGAAGCTGTACGGCCACTTTTCACCGGGAGCATGTGTCGCCAGTTGCTCGCCCAGCCGTTGCACATAAATCGAGACTGGGTCCGAGTCCGGAAGGACCGGCAGCTGCCTGCTGACCTGGGCCGCGGACTGTTGTCCCGCCTGAACCTCTTCCTGCGCAGAAAACATGTTGAAGCCATGCGAGGGCGTGACGCGGGCTTCGAGCGGCTGCGTCTGAAAGACAGAAAAAACCAGCAGCACCGCCAGGCAGCGCACGATGGCCAAGTTGCTCCTCATACCTTTCCCTCGGGATATTGGATGCGCGGAAACCAGTTTGGGTCGGACACTCCTGTCCGACGCCTTTGATTTTGACCTTATAGGGATTCAAGCAATTCGAGGCGCTTTGTCAGGTCAATTATCCCAAAACAGGGGCAACTTCAAAAGCGGCGGGCGAGGGCGCCCGCCCCACACAAAAGAAGGTGCCGGCTTCCCGGCACCTTGAGGTTGTTGAATTAACTTGAGAACTACTTGCCGTCCAGCGTTCCGGTGGCTCCGAACTCGCGCCGGGCCACGGTGCGGGCTGGGCGCGCCATGGGAAGCGCTCCAGCGGCCGCGCCTTGACGCTCCAGCAACATGGGCACCATGGCGTTCTCGGCTTCCTTGACGAACATGAGTGTTCCTTCGGGACTCAAGTCGATGCCGATGAAGTCCCCCAGCTTGATCTGTCCGGTAGCGACCAGGTTGGCCAGCTGGAAGACGATATGCCGCTCGATGGCGCGCTTGAGGTGCCGCGCGCCATATTTCGGGATCAGTCCCCTCGTGCAGCAGGAAGCTTTTCACCTTGGGCGTGCAACTGAAGACGAACTGGTTCACGGCCGATGCCATCAGAATTCGCTGCTGCACCATGCCCAGCTCAATTTCCAGGATCTGCTGCAAGTGTTCGGAGCGCAGCGTCCTGAAGACCACGGACTTGTCGATGCGGTTCATGAACTCAGGACTGAATTTGCGCCGGGCCGCGTCCACGGCCGTGCGGCTAATCTTGTCATCAAAAGCCGCATCCACCTGAGTGGCTTTCTGCGCGAAACCCAGGCCGCCGTCCACCATGCTGCTCATCTCTCCTGCCCCTAGGTTCGAGGTCATGATGATGATGCATTGCGAAAGATCCACGCGGCGATTGTCGCCCAGAGTTAAGGTGGCTTTATCGAGAATGCCCAGCAGCAACTGCCAGAGCGAGTCGGAGGCCTTTTCGATTTCGTCGAACAGCAGAATCGAAAGTTTGAGGGTCTCGGTGTGCCACTGGTTCAGCGCTTCCTGGGTGAGCAGGGGATGGGTTTCGCGATGGCCCAGGTATCCCGGAGGTGAGCCGATCAGCTTGGCAATCTCATGCGAGTGCTGAAATTCAGCGCAGTCAATCTTGATGCAGGCGCGGGCGTCGCCGAACAGTGCTTCGGCCATGGCTTCGACCACCCGGGTTTTGCCCGAGCCGGTAGGCCCGAGGAACAGGAGGTTTCCAACCGGACGCCCAGGAGGATTCAGGCCCGCCAAGAACATCTGGTAGATTTCGACCACTTTCTCGACGGCCTGGTCCTGACCGACGATTCTGCGGCGAAGGGCACTTTCAAACTCCCGAGCATCATTGGAGCGGCGAGTGGGGTCTAGCATGGTGTTGACGACGGTTTTCATATAGGGTCTGGCCCTGCTTTTTCCTTTCGTGGGCCCTTGGTACGTCCTGAAAGAGCGGGTCCGCCGTCTCGTAATGAGAGCGACAAATTCTGTCACCCTCCACCTTCGGCAATATGATTACTGCAAACGACTCTCCATCCCGAGCGAACCACTCATTCCCAATTGTCTGTATGATTTAGATGCTGAAGCAGGCCAAAGGGCACGAAGTTACTCCGCACCGGGGAGTAGGGTAAAGGGAAATAGTTTGCCACTTACCTGGAAGTTCCTTGGCGCGGCTGGTGCCTGGACTTGGCTAGCACTGACCCGACGTTATCTGGTTACCTGGTTTGACCAACGCTAGCATCCGTGAAAACCGCCGCTTTTCACGGAGATCACTTTGCGTCAATCGGGCCCCACATCACTTGCTGCCATCCTGTTTCTTTCCTTAAATTTGGCCGTCCTGGCGGTGGTTTCGCCGGCTTTCGCGCAGTCCACGCATCCCAAGTTGTTGCGGACCTCGCGGCCTTCGACTCCACTGGTCCCCAAGGCCCCCGAACCGGCCCTGACCACGGTGGCGCCGCCGGGCAGTGCACTATATGTGGCCAAGCGGGGCGACAGCATCCCGCTGGTGGCCCGACACTATCTTGCGCAGACATCCTATCTGACGTCCGGCGAACTGAGCGAGGCCATTCGGAGCGCCAACGCCGATTTCAAAGGGACCTTCCTGAAGGCCGGCCAGCCGGTGATCATTCCCGGACTCCTGCCCCTGCCGATCGTAGAAAAGTCGGTTCCAGTGCAGCGTGATTTTGAAGTGCGCACCGTGTACCTCACCGGCATCATGGCCGCCAGCGACCGCGGCATACGCATCATCCGCCGCTGGCGCGAAGTGGGCGGCAACGCCGTGGTGTTCGATATCAAGGACAGCGACGGAAGCGTGACCATCCCCTTCGATCACCCGCTGCTGGGTGCTCACCGCAGCGCATTCCATGATCTGCCGAAGTTTATCCACTTCCTGCATTCCCAGAACATGCACGCTATCGCCCGCATCGCCATCTTCCGCGACCAGCGTTTGGTTGAGACCCATCCCGAGCTGGCGGTGAAATCCCACAAGACCGGCCAGGCGTGGCGCGAAAACGGCAAGCTGGTATGGACTGATCCTTCGCAGCCCAAGGTGCAGGAGTACGACATCGCGCTGGCCAAGAAGGCAGCCGAGGCCGGCGCCGACGAAATCCAGTTCGACTATGTGCGCTTCCCCGCGGAGGGCGACCAGAAAGATGCCACCTTCTACTTCCAGGCCGAGCATCCCGAATGGCATCGTTCGGACGTGATCGCCGACTTCCTGAAACATGCGTACGCCGAACTGCATCCCACGGGCGCGCTGTTATCGCTTGATGTGTTCGGCATCATGGCCTGGCAACGCCCGGTGGACCTGGCTCACACCGGGCAGGACATCGTGCGCATGGCCAAGTATTGCGACGTGCTTTCGCCCATGATCTATCCCTCACACTTCTTCGGTATGGACGGAATTGCGCGCCCTGGCGACGCGCCCGAGCACTTCATCGGCGTTTCCATGGAACGCTTCGAAAAAATCACCAAGGGCAGCGGCGTGGTCATCCGGCCCTGGCTACAGGCCTTCCGCTGGAAAACCAAGACCTATTCACCGAAATACATCGAAATCCAGGTGCTGACCGCGAAGAACAAGGGCGGGATCGGATTCTTGTTCTGGAACGCCGCCAACGACTACAGCAAGCCCTATGCCGCGATGCCGGAGATGATTGCGGCCAAGGGGCGGTATTTCCGTGGAGACGAGTTGACAAGTGGTACGCGTGCCAGTCTGGTGCCGACCGCTGCCCCCGACGCGACCCTGGTCCCGGTCAGGCCCTAGACTCGCTGAGAGTGCGGAAGTCGCCACCTCTGCGCGCCCAGACAGAGAATTACTTGGGTAAGGTACTGCCCGGTGATGCGAGACACGATCAGGCCTACGCCTCGGTTATAATTCTTACAACCTGCAGGAGTATTCATGGCGATTCAGAAGACCGAGAAAATCTGGCACAACGGCAAACTCATCCCCTGGGACAAAGCTACGCTCCACGTGATGTCGCACGTGGTGCACTACGGCTCCTCGGTATTTGAAGGCGTCCGTTGCTACGCGCTGCCCACCGGTCCCGCCATTTTTCGCGCCACGGAACACATGCAGCGTCTGCTGGATTCGGCCAAAATTTATCGCATTGATGTGGACTTCACCGCGCGAAGAGTTGGTCGCAGGCATGGTCGAGGTGGTGAAGAACAATGGCGTGTGGCCCTGCTACATCCGTCCCATCGTCCTGCGCGGCTACGGCGAGGCGGGCGTCAACCCGTTCAACTCGCCCACCGAAGTCTATATCTGCAATTATCCGTGGGGAAAGTATCTGGCGTCGGAGTCCGGGGAAGGCGCGGACGTTTGCATCTCCTCCTGGACCCGCATTGCGCCCAACACTCTGCCCGCGATGGCCAAGTCAGGCGCCAACTACATGAACTCGCAGCTCATCAAGATGGAAGCCATCGTCAACGGCTATGTCGAAGGTATTGCGCTCGACGCCAATGGCTACGTCAGCGAGGGCTCGGGCGAAAATGTCTTCGTCGTACGCAACGGCATGCTGCAATACGGCGCCGCTGGGAAATTCCGTCCTGCCCGGCATCACCCGCGAGTCGGTGCTGCAGATCGCCCGCGAACTGGGCATCCCGGTCACCGAGCAGGGCATTCCGCGCGAACTGCTCTACATCGCGGACGAGGTCTTCTTCACCGGCACCGCGGCCGAGGTCACGCCCATTCGCTCGGTGGACAAGATCAGCGTGGGCAAGGGCGCGGTCGGCCCCATCACCAAAGCCGTCCAGAAAGAGTTCTACGCCATCGTCAAGGGAGAAAAGGCCGACAAGTACAAATGGCTTACGCCGGTGGGAGTAGGCAGCAAGCAGCTTTTAGGCGTGTAAGGATTTCGTTTCCAGTCAGCCCACGTAGGCCCGGACGCCCTCCTCCGGGCGGGCGAGCGTATCTCGCCAAAAGGTTTCAGGTAGATTGGCAGGCCTTCTGCTCGACATCAAGGCAAGGGCGTAGCCGGTTGGGCGGGTAAGGGCACCCGCCCCTACGCAAAGCCAGCCAGCCGAGGCCTTGTGGTGCCTCAGCCAACAACCGCCGCTATCATTTTCCGCACCAGACCACATCAATCGGATATTTTTCGAAGATGCGGTCTGAGGTGAGCACGGTCATCTCTTCGACCATGGCTTGGGCGATGATGATTCGGTCAAAAGGATCGAAGTGATGCGACGGCAAGTCGTAGACTCGAAGGCTGTGACTCTGGTTTATCGGAAGCGATCGGATGCCCTGCTCCACCATTCTCTTGGGAACATAACGGCCGGGAACCTCGGGTAGCTGGAACTTTCCCAATCTGGTCTTGATAGCGATTTCCCACGAACTGGCCGCGGAGAAATAAATCTCCTCTTCAGCACTGGCGAGAATCTCGAGTCCTGCCGTTCCGATTGTCTCCGTCGGACCGACACTCCACAGCCAGACCATGGTGTCCAGCAGGTATTTCATTTGCGCTTCCGGCGCGGGCGTCCGATCACCTTGGGCAGAGTGCCGCCGTAAAACGCTTTCAGTAGGTCATCCGGCAGGGGGGCGTCGAAATCATCCGCGATCCAGATGCGGCCGCGATCCATACCGAGAGGCCGGACCTTCGGCTTCTGGGGTTCTACAGCCACCAGGCGCGCCACCGGAACTCCAGCACGGGCGATGGTCACTTCCTCTCCGTTAGCGACCCGCTGCAGAAGACGCGAGAAGTGCGTCTTGGCTTCATGGATGTTGACTTCCATTCGGTTATACTAGACTAAGTCTGTGGACTAAGTCAAGTCGACAGGTTTATGATGCAAGCCGTGATGCTGAGCTTGCGAAGCATCTGGCGTGAAGCGTATGCGCACTTTTGGCTATGTCGCGTTACGCGCCAGATCCTTCGGGACTGAAGTCCCTCAGCATGACTCCATCCCGGGGTTGTTTTCAAACTGCGGCACACCGTCAGAGCAGGCTGCCTTGCCTGGCACTCTGCTCGATCTGCTGCAGGGCGGCCGCCAGCGAAGCGCTGCCTTCTTCGCGCCCCTGGCTTTCAGCGTGAATGAAAGTCACGTCCGTGATGCCGATGAAGCCGAGAATGAAGCGCAGGTACGGTTCCTGGAAATCAGCCCGTTCCATGGGGCTGCCGGGCCCGTAAGCGCCCGCCCGTGACGTGACGACAAAGACTTTCTTGTTCTTCAGCAGCCCCTTGGGGCCGTCGGGTCCGTAGCTGAAGGTTCGGCTGCGGCGCACGATCTGATCGATCCACGCCTTGAGCGGAAACGGTATGGAGAAGTTGTACATCGGGGCGCCGATGACGATGGAGTCCGCCTCCACCAACTCGGCGATCAGGGTGTCGGACAGGGCGATGGCCTGCCTGTGCGCTTGCGTTTGCTGCGCCGGGTCCACCGACGAACCTGCAACCCATTCATCCGTGATCTGGGGAAGAACGGTGGTCGCAAGATCGCGTTCCTTGACCAGCCCTCCGGGATTTTCTTTCTTCCAGGTTTCGGTGAACTGTGCGGTCAACTTTCGCGTGACTGACGTGCGGCGAGCGCTTGAATCGATCCGAAGTAGTTTCATATAGACAAATTCCTTTCTGCAGTTCTAGATGTCGCAAGCACGCCTATTGGTTACTTTAAATAACTACTTGTATATGTAAAGTAGGTACCTTAAAGTAACCAAGTAAGGTCTGAGTATGCGGAGTCAGGCAAAAAAGTCGGCGCCATGCGCCATCCACGGCCTGCTGGAAGTGCTGGCGCGTCCCTGGACGATGCATGTTTTGTGGATCCTCTCCACCAACGGCCCAACCCGCTTCGGGGTGCTGCGGCGGCAGGTGGAGGGCATCTCATCCCGGGTTTTGACCGAACGGCTGCGCCAACTGGAACAGAAGGGCATTGTGTACCGGGAGTACGAGCCGACCATCCCGCCCGCCGTAACCTACGGCATCACCAAGCGCATGAAGGACATTGGGCAGATCCTGGACGAACTCAACCGCCTGGCTCAGAGCTGGCAGGAGGAAGATGGGGCCCAGGCGGCCAAGGCGCGAGTTAAGTCAGGATCGTCGCGCCCGCAGGAAGTACATCCCAGCTGATCAATCAGGAGTCTCTGCCCCACGGCGGAGCTTCGCTCCTCGGGGCGGGTGGGGGCACCCGCCCCTACGCCTCCGCCGCCATTACTTAGGTCATCTTGGGCTGAGTGACTTTTCGCGTCATCATACGGGCAGTCATTTGGGGGAAGTGTCGAATGAATATTGATGATTTGCTGCGCATCGCCATGGAGCGCCGGGCCTCCGACTTGCATTTGAAGGTGGGCAACTATCCCCATCTGCGCATCGATGGCGATCTGACTCCGCTGACTGACCAGCCGCGTGTCAGCGCCGAGGACATGCTGACCATGGCGTTCAGCATGATGTCGGCGCGCCAGAAGCAGAAGTTCAAAGAGACCACGGAAATCGATATGGCCTACGGCGTGGCCGGACTGGGCCGCTTCCGTGTGAACGTCTTCCAGCAGCGCGGCAACGTGGGACTGGTGCTGCGCGTCATTCCCACCAAGATTCGCGCCCTCGACGAACTCTATCTGCCCAAGATTGTGGAACAGGTTTGCGAAATGCCGCGCGGGCTGATCCTGGTCACGGGCGTCACCGGTTCCGGTAAGTCAACCACGCTGGCCGCCATGGTGGACCGCATCAACTCCACCCGCGCCGAACACATCATCACCATCGAAGACCCCATCGAATTTCTGCACCGCGACAAGAAGGGTTACGTCAACCAGCGTGAAGTGGAAGTGGACACGCCGTCGTTCGGCGCGGCCTTGCGCGCTTCCCTGCGTCAGGATCCGGACGTTATCCTGGTCGGCGAAATGCGCGATCTCGAAACCATCGGCACGGCGCTGCATGCCGCGGAAACCGGCCACATGGTGTTCTCCACCTTGCATACCCTGGACGCGGTCGAAACCATCAACCGCATCATTGCCATCTTCCCGCCGCCGGAACAGAAGCAGATCCGGCTGCAACTGGCTGCGGTGCTGCGCGCCGTGATCAGTCAACGGCTGGTGCGACGCTGCGACGGCGACGGCCGCGTACCCGCAGTCGAAGTGATGATCAACACCGCCTACATCCGCGAATGTATTCTGGTGCCGGAAAAAACGCGCGCGGTACGCGACGCCATCTCTGCCGGCACTTCGCAGTACGGCATGCAGACCTTCGATCAGTCGCTATGGGATCTGTTCCAGGCCGGACTGATCAATTACGAAACCGCTTTGGAGAACGCATCCAACGCCGACGACTTCAAACTGCGGATGCAGGGTGTCTCTTCCACCAGCGACATTTCCCGCAACGCCATGCAGCAGACCGGCTACAGCGGCAAGTAACCAGGTTGTTTGCCGCAAAAAATCAGGGGCGCGCATTTCATTCATGCGCGCCCCCTTTGTTCATCTGGCTGTTCGACCCCCAACCGCGTCGTCCCTCTCGGCTTTATTTTGTCGCCAGGGCTTGCGCCTGAACCAAATATCCCGCTGCGTACCGGGCGCGATGACAATCAGCGCCACTCAGGATCGCCAGAGCATCATGCAACGACGAAATATCGAACACCCGATTCAAGCGGGTGCGGGTCAGCATCTCGCGGACAAGTCGGGTCGGTTGCGTCAGTTTGAGCTGAATACCGTGGTTACGCGTCCAGTGATGCAGTGACACCAGCGCGTTCAACCCGCCCGCATCCATGAATTCAACCTCCGAAAGGTCGAGCACCACGATGCGCGTAGTTTTCTCCGAGACCACCGCATTCCTCAGCGTGCAGACCTCCACGCCGCGCACCAGTCGTCCGCTGCAGTGCACCACCGCCACTCCGCCGTTTCTTTCCACATCTATGGTAAGCATGACTGACTCCTCATTTTCTTTTCATGATAGACGACCCGACGGGAAGAAAGTCACCGCCCGTCTCCTGCTCACTCCGTGAATTTCAGTCATCTGTGGTGTATACGTAGTTGGTAGCACAGGAGTTCCATGCTCAAGCTGTAGTAAGCATGCGATTTTGTTTTTTTACAAACAATTTACATGGTTGAAGTTAACCGCCCGGTATGCCGTTTCCCCGCCCCCAAAAGACCGATTCCGAAGACGCTCTTTACGAATATGCGGTGAGCGCGCTGGGGCGCCGCATGCGTTCGGTGGCTGAACTCAAACGCCTGCTACGGCCACGCGTCGAAGCCGACACCGAATACGGCAAGACCCTGGTCGAGTTGGTCATTCGCCGCTTGAAGGACCAGGATTATCTGAACGACGCCAAATACGCCACTGCGTTCTCCTCCTTCCGCCGCGACAATGAGAAGTTTGGCCGCCGGCGCGTGATCACCGACCTGAAAGCCAAGGGAGTGCACGGCGACGTGATCGACAAGGCAGTCGATTCGGTCTATGACGAAGTCAACGAAGAGAAGCAGGCCCGCGATTACCTGCACCGCAAGCGGCTGCAAAAGCCAAAGGGTCAGAAGGACGCAGCCCGCGTCTTCCGCCAGTTGATGCGCGCCGGGTTTGGCTCCGAAACGATTTTCGCCATCCTGAAAAAGTGGGAGGTGGATGACGAAACGCTGACCGCGCTGGAGGGAGAACTGGAGTGAGAGCGATGCCGGGTCGCCAAACATTCTCGTTCTGGGTCCCCTTTGCGTCCTCCGAAAAGCGCGAAGGAAGCAAAGCGCGCCCAGCGCAATTTAACCAGGTCACTATGTCGCCCGTTTCACTCAACAGGAGGAAGTATGAAAACAAGATGGGCAACGATGGTTGCGGTGATGCTGCCCGGACTGGCATCATTTGCCTACTCGCAAGGCATGGCATCTGACGTAGACAAGGCGGCCGACAAGACTGCGGACGCCACTAAGGACGCGGCCAAAGACACGGCGCACGCTACCAAAAAGGCGGCCAAGAAAACCGCGCAGGCCACTGACAAAGCGGCCGACAAGACCGTGGACACGACCAAAGATGTGGCCAAAGACACAGGCCACGCCACCAAGACGGCGGCCAAGAAAACCGCGCATGCGACTGACGAGGCGGCCGACAAGACCGCGGATACTTCCAAGGATGTGGCCAAGGATACGACTCACGTAGCCAAGAAGACCGGGCACGGCATCACCAAGGGCGCGAAGGCGGTCGGCCACGGGGTCAAAAAAGGCCCGGAGAAAACAGAAGACGTTGTGAAATAGGTCGCAGACCACCTCGTAAGACTGGTCTGCCACAGAGACTTCTGAGAACGGGCCCGGTGTTTCGGAGTCGGGCCAGCTCCGCTCGCCCTGCACGCTTCGCCACGGGATTTCCCCAAATCTCACGGATCGCTTTTATCTAATCTGATCCGTGAAGATCCGTGTAATCCGTGGCTAGCTAGGTCTTACCCGGCAGGACCGCCGCGGGACAATCGCGTCGGGCGGTCAGGAGTGCCCTTCCCCACACGGTTCTTGGCGATCACTGGCGCCTTGGGTTGCGCCAGCCGGATCAGGGAGCGGTTGCCCACCCGGATGAAATCCAGTTCCCGCGCCGCTTGGAGTGCGTTAATGGCTTCCTTGACCCGGGAGCGCGGGACAAAATTGCCGAAGAATGATTCCACTTCCTGCTGGTCGGCGGCAATGACGCAATCCAGATATTTGGACAGCAGCGCCGACAACGCTTCTCCCACCGACAGGCCCATGCCTTCGCGGACTGCGTCAAGCGCCCAGCGGTAGAGCACATCCCAGAACGCGCCCTCCTCCGGCTTGTAGTCCACGCGTGTGATGCGCAGCCTGGACCAGAGTTCGCCCAGGGCGTGGTCAAGCGCGACAAACGAAATGCTTCCTCCCAGGTCTTCGCGCATCTGCTGCTTCGAGATCGGCCCGGCGCGGCGGATCAACTCGAAGGCGTCACAGGCAAGTTGCGAATACTCTGAGCGCGGCTTGGGCTGCGGCGCCTGTTTGGGATTGCGTTCTCCCACCAGGGCATAGAAATAAGGAAAAATCGAACCCGCCACCAGGAAGGCATTGTTCTCTTCAAACTGGTTGGCTTCGTAAGCGTCATGATTGCGCAGCAGACGCACCATGACCTCGGTAGCCTCCCGGGCGCGCGGATCCGCATAGGCATGCTGCTGGGCGGGCAGATTTTTATCTGATCCCGTCCAGGCGCCGATGAAAGTCGGCACCAGCGGCGGCGGCCGCATGGGATACATCAGGCAAAATCCCACCGACTCGAGGAAGCGGTGGGCATCGTCGAGGGTGCGCAGGGGTGTGCCTTTCAGGTGCCACTTCTCACGCCGAAGTTGATCGAGTTCGTTGTCGGTCATAAAAGCAGCTACTAGCTACTAGCTTCTGGCTTAAAGCTTGAGACCCCTTGCGACTCAGGCTTTGCGGTAGCTAGCAGCCAGGAGCCAGGAGCTAGAAGCTCATATTCTCTTGAATGCTTTCTGAATGTCCTTCATTGAGTATCGCAGAATCACCGGCCTGCCGTGCGGGCAAGTCATGGGACAGTCGGTCTTGGCCAGTTCCGCCAGCAGCCATTCCATCTTATTCTGCTCCAGCGGCATATTGACCTTGATGGCGGCGTGACACGCGATGGAAGCGGCTATACGCCCCCGAATCTTCTCCAGATTCAGGGCCTGCTCTTCGCGGGAAAACTGGTCAAGCAGTTCGTGCAGCATGTGCTCGACGGCGGCAGCGTCAACCCCGGCGGGAGCGATCTTCACCGCGATGCTGCGGGCGCCAAAGGGTTCGACTTCGAATCCATTTTTGGCCAGCTCGTCGGCGATGTCGGCAAAGACTGCTTGCTGCGCCACCGTGAGTTCGATCACCAGCGGCAGCAGCAGGCGCTGGCTTTCGACTTTCTGTGCCGCGCGCTGCTTCAGGATTTTCTCGAACAGCACGCGCTCGTGGGCCACGTGCTGGTCAACGATCCATAGGCCTTCCGGATTCACTGCCAGGATGAAGGAGTCGCGAATCTGCCCCAGCGGCTTGAGTGAGGCCAGCGCAGGGGCCAGGTCGCTCGGAGCCTCTGCTTCGTCAGGAATGGGCGGAGCGCAACCGTCGTCGCCAATCGAGCTGGGCGCCGGTTCGGGGGCGCGAACCAGGGACAAGGCCGCGTTGCCCTCGACCGAAATGCCTTCTCCAAACTGAAAGCGCTCGCTGACTGGCGGCGGAACCGGGGCCTGCAAGCTGAAGGGTTGCGACGCCGGCGGAGTGTAGAGTGAGCGCCAGGCCGCGGCGTCGGGCGAAGATGCCCGTCCCCCTGCAAGCGAGGGGCTGGCACTGGGGTGGGCGCTGATCTCGACCGCGAACTGCGGCACGGGGCGCGCCTTCATCAGCGCGGCGCGGACCGACTCGCGCACGAAATCGTGCATCACGCTCTGCTGGCGAAAGCGGACTTCGGTCTTCGATGGGTGCACATTGACGTCCACCTCGCCGTTGGGCAGGTCGAGGAACAGCAGCACCACCGGGAAAACCGTCGGCGGCAGAATGTTGCGGTAGGCCTCGATGATGGCATGCTGGACCAGCCGGTCGCGGATCAGGCGTCCATTCACGAAAACGTAGATCGAGTTGCGGTTCAGTTTCTGGATTTCGGGCTTGGAGACGAAACCGTGCACGTGAAATTCCCCGAAGTCCGGGGATTGGGCGAGACCTTCTTCGCTTCCATCTCCGGCTTCTTTTTCGGGGGACAGCCCTTCTTTCCGGCACCAGGGTGGGGGTTGCGGCAGACCGATGCGTTCCAGCGGTTGCACGGCTGCGACGGGAATCAGTTGGTCAAGGACCTCTTTGCCGAACACCTGGTACACGCGCTCGCTATATCCCGCAACCGGCGGCGCCACCAGCATGGCGTTGGTGGCGGAGTGCAGTTCGAAATGTTTGTCGGGATGGGCCAGCGCGTAGTGAGTCACGAGCGAAGCGATATGGGAAAGTTCGGTGGATTCTGCTTTGAGAAATTTCTTGCGTGCCGGAATGTTAAAAAAGAGGTCGCGGACAGCGATGGAAGTCCCCGCCGGCAGCCCTGCTTCTTCCACCTTGAAAATCTTGCCGCCATTGATTTCGACAATTGTTCCAGAGGCCTCGTCGGGAGCGCGGGTCTCCAGGCGCAGACGGGAAACGGATGCGATGGAAGGCAGGGCCTCACCCCGGAAACCCAGAGTGGCCACGCTCAGCAAGTCTTCGGCATTTTTGATTTTCGAGGTGGCGTGGCGCTCGAACGCCAGCAGGGCGTCGTCGCGCACCATGCCGCAACCGTTGTCGGTGATCTGGATGAGCTTCTTGCCTCCGGCCTCAACCTGAATCTGAATACGGGTGGCGCCCGCATCGAGGGAATTCTCCAGCAACTCTTTGGCCACCGAAGCCGGACGCTCCACCACCTCGCCGGCGGCGATCTTGTTGGCGACGTTTTCGGAGAGGACGTGGATTCTGCCCATGGGAGCGCGAGTGAACGATAGATCTGAATCGGAGTCAGTGTCGCAGATGAAGGCCTGAGGAAGCAAAGCACGAACAGGCAAGTCGTTCCGACCGAGAGGAGTCTGGGAAAGGCACGAGTTCACTCCTGCCGCGACGGTAGGGAAGGGTACAAGGTTCATTCGTGCCGCAACAGTCCGGACAGGGTTTCGGGAAGGGCACGAGTTCACTCGTGCCACTAACTAACCGCGGGATGTGGCTGCCGGCTTCAGCCGCTGCGGTGTACTTTCTTATCCCGCGGCAGGGGCGGTCGAAGATCGTCGCCGATCTGGATGAAGCGGACCTCGGCGGCTAAAGCCGCCGCGTTATTTGCGTTTGTGCGGCACGACTGAAGTCGTGCCCTTCCCAAGATCACGGCCGGGTCCCCCAGGGTGTGAACTTCCAAACGCCATGACCTTGGCAAGGCTATGGTGCTCAAGAAGTCGTGTCCTTCCCAACCTCGCGAGCTTCGCAACTTCTACGGGCGGAACTCGACTGACAGCGTGGTCTCAACCGCGGCGGGTTCTCCCCGCACGCGATAGGGACGGAAGCGCCACCACCGGGCCGCATCCATGGCAGCTGAGACCAGGCCGTCGGGGCCGCTGACCGGACGAACGTTCACCACCGTGCCATCGGCTGCGATGATCGCGTCGAGCACTACTGTGCCCTGGATATTGGCCCGGCGAGCGGCTTCCGGATAGCCCGGCTCGACCCGGCGAACCAGCAGCCGCTCCATCACTTCGGGGGGGACCTGGGCGGAGGGCGGTTGCGCATGCACGTCTTTTCTCGCCATGCGCGATTCCAACTGCTGCCACCCGCGGTGCCACTGCCACGCTGCCCAGACACCAACCACCAGTAACAAGGCCAGGGTTAGCCGCAGCAGACGTTCCAAGGCCAGATTGCGCGCGGGCGTTGGGCGGGGTTGCCGGCGCGCCTGCATGCCCAGCGCCGGCGTCGGCAGCGGGGCCGTCATCCTGGTTGAAGGAGAGGCGGAAACCGGGGTCTTGGGTAAAAGGGTTGACGGCAGAGGCTGGGCGGTCCCCGCCCAGCTGCGAATCATCGATCTTTGATCGCCGGACAGCCCCAGAAATTCGAAGCCGCAACGTAGCTGGTTGTGGTGTCGTACTACGGCTTTGGTCTGGAGCGCATGCCCGGCGTTGGGCAATTGCAACTCGACCGCGACCCACTCACCCGGTTGCAGCTCGGCGGCCAGCATCGCAGCCACGCCGCCTTCGCCGATATCGAGAGAACGCCCGGGAATGCTGGCCGGGGCCCCGGCGCGCAGCACGGTGATGTCCACGGGGATGGCCACCGGGTAACGAGGAATGCGCCGGCGGGCTCCGCTCAAGCCCGATGCAGGGTGCCCCGAAGCGCTCATATTTCACGCGATACGGTCTGACTCGACATGGCCGGCTCGATCTGAGCCGTAGGGTCCAAGGCGGCGACGGGTGTTCCATCGCTCCCGGTCAGCGCAGGCGGAACGCCCGCGCCTTCATGTGCTCCAACAAAGCGATAGCCCGAAGCAAGGCTCCGGGCCGGATCCATTGGCAGCCTGCCATCTGGGACAGGCCTCGCGCCCGTTCCTCGGCTAGGGCCAGCGCTTGGCTGTGTCTTCCCACCCGGCGGCGCGAGCCGCTTGCGGAGTCGCATTAACCGCCGTCTGCGGGATTCGGATGGGCTGCTGGGTCGCAGCCGACGTAGCCAGAGTCGGCTTGTTGTCATTGCCGGCTTCCTTGTCCTCGGACAGGAGAGGGGCGGCTACACGCAACGCCTCCACCTCTTTTTCCAACCGGGAAAGCTCAAGCTCTTTTTGCCTCAGAACCTCATAAACATTCTTCATGCGTCAGCACCTGGAGAGCCTTTAGAAATTGGGACAATTAACTCGAACTCTATCAGTTGTCTCGGTTTTGTCAAGAAGTAAGACCACACTGATAGTGTGCTAAAAGGACACGCCCATAAAGACGGTACTGGTTACTCCCAACTTCTACATCCCTCGCGGACGGGCCATCCATGAGCTTGCGACGCATCTCGCGTGTTGCGGATAGGTAGGCAGATTGGTTCGGACATCTGGGCGACCTCCCAACTTTGGAAACTTCCTGGCTCCGGAAAATATGGAAATCCGCATTAGGGGAGCGCGCATCACCGGACTGCGCGTTGCCGAGCGAGGTACTGCGTAGCGCCGGCGTGCCGCCGGCCCGATGGGCGGGCAGCATGCCCGCCAGACAGCCTGCGAGACGGCGACGCTACTTTGCGCTTCAGGCTCAATCTGGATCAAACTGGGCACTGATTTTACATCTCTGCGCTTAACCTTTCGCCGGTCACCACGTCTAAGCCAGCATGTGCACCCCGGGCCGAGCCAGAAGTGGACTGACCAAGTATCTGCTGGAGCAATTTTCGTGGAACCAGTAGGCGAGCGGTCGCGTATTACACCGCAAGGCATGGTGTAGCTAGGGCAGGGGCACTGCAAGACATGCAGGAGGCACCGGTAATGAGCTCCGGAGGGTGGGTCATGGACATTGGGCGAGGCGGTAGCAACGGCACGGGAAACAGAAATCTTCCTGGCAGTTCAGATCCTCATGTTCAGGAAGTTGTAAAGGCGGCGCACGAAGAGCTGCGCCAGCTCATGCGCCAGCGCGCCGATGTGATGAAGCGCATCGGTACGGTGAAGCAGACCATCGTCGGATTGGCCAACCTGTTCGGCGATGAGGTTCTCAGCGAGGAACTGCTGGAACTGGTGGACCGAAAAAGCGGTGGACGCCAGCCGGGTTTCACCAAGGCCTGTCGCATGGTGTTGATGGAATCGGCGCGTCCCCTGGGCGCGCGCGAGGTGTGCGAACACATTCAACAGCGCATTCCGCCGGTGCTACTGCGCCACAAGGATCCGCTGGCTTCGGTCACTACCGTCCTCAACCGCTTGGTGGAATACGGTGAGGCGCGAACCGTGGTGCGGGAAAACGGGCGCCGGGCATGGCAGTGGGTTGCAGATCCCGGCGACAGCGGTTTTGGTCACGCCCGCGGCAGCCTTCCGATTTCCGATCTGTAAAGTGTGTGCAGGTTTGTGTGGAGCGGGCACTCCTGCCCGCTCCGGAGCGTAGGCAACCCCGAACCTGCATTAAGCACGAAAACGTTGAGCGATTGAAACGGAAAACCGCGGGGGCCGAAGCCGTTTGCTTTCCGACACCGAGGGCACGATTGAAGTCGTGCACTCCCAAGATTTCTTTCACCTGGACAAAGCCAAACCCTGCCGAGCTGCGCTCGGCCAGGGCGGGTGGGGGCACCTGCCCCTACGTGGGTTGCTATCCTGGAAGCAGCATGCCCTTTTCCAGGTGACGGGTCACGTGCGCGTACGAAGCGGCGTGCGGATCGTGCGTCACCATCACGATGGTTTTGTGAAAATCTTCATTCAGACGCTTCAGGATTTCTAGCACTTCCGTCGCGGAGTGGCTGTCCAGATCGCCGGTGGGTTCGTCCGCCAGCAGCAGGGTGGGATCGCTGACGATGGCGCGGGCGATGGCCACGCGCTGTTCCTGTCCGCCGGAGAGTTGCTTGGGCAAATGGCCGACACGCTCTTCGAGTCCGACCAGTTTCAACGCGGTCATCACGTGATCGCGGCGCTGTTGCGCGGAGAGCTTGGTCAGCAGCAGGGGCAGCTCGACGTTCTCGAACGCGGTGAGTACCGGGATCAGATTAAACGTCTGAAAGACGTAGCCGATATGCTCGTTGCGCCAGTGGGCCGACTGGCTATCGCTGAAGCGGAAAATATTCTCGCCCAGCACCAGCAACTCGCCGGCGGTAGGCCGGTCGATGGCGGCGATCATATTCAGCAGCGTCGTCTTGCCCGAACCCGAAGGGCCCATCAGGGCGAGGAATTCGCCGCCGCCGATTTCGATGGAAACGTCGTCCAGCGCTTTGACCTCGAAGGCGTCACGCTTGAAAATCTTGCTGACGTTGCGGGCCTGGACGACCTTGGTCTGGATTGCAGTGTGGGGAACGGTAGCTGCGCTCATGACTGTCCTTTAATCTTGATTTTGTCGCCGTCTTTCAAATCCTGGGGCGCCGAGGTGATCACGTCCTCGCCGCCGTTGAGGCCTTGCACCAGCACGCCGCCGCTGCGCTGTGATTGAATTTTTACTTCCCGCGCCATGGCCTTGCCGTCAAACGCCAGGTAGACGATCTTCTTGCCGTCACGGTCCTTGACCGCGGCGGAGGGCACAAAAACTCCCTGCGGCTGCGAACTCGTATGCTGGGCTTCGTCCGCCATGAATTTGACCGTGGAGTTCATGTCCGGCCGCAAGTACGCATCCGGCGTCAGAATTTGCACTTTCACCTGGACCGTGGCCTTGGCCCGGTTGGCTTGGGGCGAGATTTCGGCGATCACGCCGTCATACTTGCGGTCGGGGTAGGCATCGGTCGTGACCACGGCCCTCTGCTTGGGGCCGAGCCGGGCAAAATCGTCCTGCGCGATATCGAGTTCCACCTGAAGGTCGTTGAGATCGGCCAGGGAGACGACCAGGCCTTGTGGCCCGCCTTCCGCAGTACTGGCAAATCCCGAGGTCACGAGCTCGCCCTTTTCGGCGGCGCGCTCGAGAATGGTTCCGGTAACCGGGGCGCGGATCAGAGTGGCGTCGAGCAAAGACTTGGAGTATGCCGCCTGACCCTCAGCTTGCTGGAGGGCGCCGCGGGCGCGTGCGATCTCCTCTTGCCGCGGACCAATCTTGGCCAGTTGAAATCCTTTGTCGAGTGAATTCACCCGCTGCTGGTCGGCCTCAAACTTCGCCGTAGCGTCGTCGAGGGCTTGTTTCGAGAGCACACCTTGAGCTACCAGGTTGCGGGTGCGGTCGAGCACAATCTTGTCGTTGACCAGCGTGGCTTTGGCTTCATCGAGATTGTGCTGGGCCTGCTGGATTTCCTCGGGACGAGATCCGTTTTGCAGTTCTTCAAGATAAGCCCGGGCGTTCTGGGCAGCGCCGCTGGCCTGTTCGTACTGGGCGCGGAATTCGTCGTCTTCGAGGCGCACCAGGATCTGGCCTTCTTTGACTTTGTCGCCCTTTTCGACGCCGATCCACTTCACCCGGCCGGTTACTTTGGAATTCAGGTTGATCTTGTGGTGAGCGACAATGTAACCGCTGGCGGAGAGCACCACACCACCCACATCGCTGCTCTGGGCTGAGGCGCGAACCACTTCCACCTGGGGAGCGTCCTTCGAGAACATGCGATAACCGAGTGTGACCAGACCCAGGAGCACCAGCACCGTGATTCCGATCAGGATGTAACGACGCGCCCAGGCCGGAGGCTCGCCCTCGCCGGCGCTGCGCGCCGTACGATCGATGCGCAAGCTGCGCAGGTCTTCGTGTTTTGCGTCAATCGCCATAGTGTTTATGTAGCGCCGGCGTCCCGCCGGCTGACCGGCGGGCGTCTCGCCCGCCGATCGCTACCTTAATCCCGCAGGGCGCTAAGTATATCGCGGCGTGAGGCGTGCCACGCCGGAGCGAACCCGCCCACCACCCCCATGATGAGGGCAAAAATGACCGCGCTCATCACCACCGCCGGCGTCATCTGCAGGCTGAACACGACTTCGCTGAAGGTCACCTGATTTTGCGTTCCCGTGGTCATGCCATTGAACGGCAACATCAGGATGATGCCCAGCGTCGCGCCCAGCAAGGACAGCAGCAGCGACTCCAGCATGAATGACGTCAGAATGCTGGGCCGCGAAAATCCAATCACGCGCAGAGTGGCGATTTCGCGTCCGCGATACGCTACCGCGGCATACATGGTGTTGGCCGCGGCAAAGCAGGAACCGACCGCCATGATGAACGCCACAATCCAACCCACAACTTTGATCGGACCTCCCGACTTGGTCTGCGAGGCGTAGTAGTCGGGTTCGAGCAGGCCGTTGAGTTCCAGACGCTGGTCATCATTGGCGCGATTTTTCAGCGCCTGAGCCGCCACCGGATCGGTGGCCCGCACCAGGACCGAGGAGTACACCGTGCGCTCAAAATCGGTGACCAGTTGATTGACGTCGCCCCAGATTTCGGAATCGTGCGCTGTGCCGCTGGCGTCAAAAATGCCCACGATGGGCCAATCGCCTTTGCCGATGTGCACTGTGTCGCCGATGTTGGAATGCTCGAACCGCTTGTTGATCGAACTGCTCACCACCACTTCCCGCTGTCCGGGGGTAAACCATCTGCCCTGGGTGATGTGGATTTGGGGCCGCATCTCGATTCCGAGCGGGGTGAGGAAGCGGGTGGTCACATTGGTTTCTCCCGTTCCACCCTTGCGCGGCAGTACCACCACCAGGATGTCTTCGCCCGAAACCAGGGGCTCGCCTTTGCTGTTCCTGGCGATACCGGGCAGTTCCTTCAGGACTTGAAAAGCATCCCGCGAGACTCCGCCGGCGGCCAACTCTGAGTCCGAACCTTTGCGCAACATCAGCACGTTGAGGGGATCGCCGGTAGTGGCAAAGGCGCGGCCCAGGCCTGCGAGCAGCGCCATGATGAAGACCGCGGTTGCCACGGTCAGCGCGATGCCCAAGGCGGTCATGATGGTAAGGCTCTTGCGCAGCCGCAGATTGCGTACGTTATAGCTGAGAGGGATTGCCATTTTTATTCTCGTCTTTCAACGCTGTCCGGTTCAGTCTCAGCCGATGTGACGCAAGCCGTCCACGATGTTGACCTTGGCTGCATGGTAGGAAGGTATGAAAGAACTGACGAATCCCACCAGAGCCGCAATCAGCAGCGAGACCAGGATCGTGATCGGAGTCACCTTCATGCCGGTGAACATTCCGCCCTGGCTTGCCATCGCACCCACGATGAAGAAGCACAGCAATGAGCCCACCAGGCCTCCCACCACCGCCAGCGACACGGCCTCGCCGACAAACAATCCCAGGATGCTGTTGCGAGTGAAGCCTAGAGTCTTCAACACCGCGACTTCGCGGGTGCGCTCGCGAATCGACATCGCCATGGTATTGGCCGACACCAGCAGGATGGTAAAAACCACCGCCAGGCAGATGCTCATGATGAAGGCCTTGATGTTGCCCAGCATTCCGATGAAGCCGAGCTGGAAGGCATGCTCGCTCTCGCTCTTGGTCGGACGGTCGGCATTACGGAACGTCTCGTCAATGGCTTGCGCCACCTTGGGGACATTCTGGGGTGAATCGGCCAGCACCGCATAGAAGCCTTCGTTGCCCTTGAGCCTAGGGAAGCCTTCGTCAATGTAGTCTTTGTTGAAGTAGATCGACTGCGTCGGATCGGGTGGGGTGAAGATTCCCCGGATAGTCAACTCCAGGTTCAGCGGAAAAATCTTCCCCGTAATATTCAGGCGGTCGCCGACTTTCCAGCCAAATTTCTTGGCCAGACCCACGTCCACGATGGCGCCGGCGCGATCATGCTGCCAGGCTTCGAGCTGGTCGGCGGGTATTTTGAATTCCGGGTACACCTTCATTATTTCCTGGGGATCGGTACCGAACTGGGCGAAGAAATTCTCCGGCTTGTCATCCTTGTACTGCCCGCCAAACCACTGCTGGTTTACCACTTCCTTTACGCCAGGGATGGCCTGGATCTTCTGCTTATAGTAGCTGGGCAAATTGAACACCAGCGACACCTTGTGACGGACGATCAGGCGCTGCGCCGATTGTTCGCTGGGCTTGCTGTCGTAAAAAGTACGCCAGATGGTGATCAAAAAGGTGAGCAGAAGCAGCGAGCCGCCGATGCTGAGCACGGTGAGTACACTACGGCGCTTGTTGCGGAAGGCGTTCTTGGTGACAAAGCGAGTCAGGGTCATAGCGTACTCCGGGAGCTTGCGGGACAGGAACGGCTGGGACCGTTATCGAGCCTCTTCAGAATAGACGATAAACTCCAGCCGGGGCAACCATCGGTCGTCCGCCCCTTACAAGCCCAACCTCTTAGATCAGTACAACGTTCCAAAGGCTCAGAAAGTTACGGCCCAGGTGCCGAAAATGTTCCATACACTCCTAGGTTGTCTTTCGTGCCTTTATATCGCGAAAGCGGCCAACTGCCTCGCTTGGACCAAAGTCCTCCAGCTCATACAACTGGCGGACCTCAATTTCGCCTGGCTCTCCCTCGCCCATGGGGCTGGGGAAGCGCCGGGTCCACTCAAGGGCCTCTTCCTTCGACTCTACCTGTATGAGGGTGTAGCCGGCGATGAGCTCCTTGGCCTCGGTGAACGGCCCGTCGATCACGGTGCGCCTGCCTCCTGAGTACTTGATGCGCCAGCCCTTCGAGGTTGGTTGCAGCCCCGAGGCATCGAGCAGCACTCCGGCTTTCACCAGTTCCTCGTGGTAGGTCGCCATTCGGCAATGAGCTTCTCCTCCGGCATTTTGCCTGCCTCCGTGTCCGACTACCGTTGAAAGTCAGGCTCCACCTGAATCCCGGGTCTACTCTAATGTCGAACGAGGCCGGGTGAAATCGACAAGCCAGTCTTAATTTATTTGTGGTCGGCAAAATATTGCTCCTCTGCTCTGGCAGTGACTTCTGGGTTGCCTCTATCTGCCTAATCCACTAGCATGGCGCACGGTATTTGGGCCCGGACTCGGAACGGCGAAGGAGAGGTATGGGCGAAACAGCGGCGCATCTCACCCACAAAGCACTGACAGGGATAGACATCGCAATTATCACGATTTACTTTGTGGTTATCTTTGCCATTGGCTTCTACTTCGCCCGCAAGGAACGCACCTCAACCGACTACTTCCTCGCCAGCCGCAACGTAGGCTGGTTTGCCATCGGGGCCTCCCTGTTCGTTTCGAATATCTCGACCGAGCACTTCATCGGGCTGGCCGGCTCCGGGGCCAGTTCGGGACTGGCGGTGGGCTCGTTTGAATGGCTGGCTTGCCTGATTCTGCTGATCTTGGGCTGGGTGTTCGTTCCCTTCTACCTGCGCTCCAACGTGTTCACCATGCCGGAATTCCTGGAACGCCGCTTCAGCCGGTCCTGCGCGGTGTATCTGGCCGGAATCTCTATACTGGCGTACGTATTCACCAAGATTTCGGTCCATCTATATGCGGCGGCGATTGTGCTGGAGCGGGTGGTGGGCTGGAGCCCGCTGACGGCGGCGGTCGTTCTGGTTATCGCGACCGGTATTTACACCATTGCCGGAGGTCTTGCCGCAGTCATCTATACCGACCTGGTGCAGACCCTGATCCTGATTTTCGGCGCCGTCATCCTGACCGTGATTGGAATGCACGAGGTGGGGGGATTTGCGGGCCTGCGCGCCGCCCTGCCTGCCAGCTACTTCCACATGGTCAAGCCCATGAACGATCCTGACTTTCCCTGGACCGGCATTTTCTTCGGGGCGCCCATTCTCGGCATCTGGTACTGGTGCACCGACCAGGTGATCGTGCAGCGCGTGCTCTCGGCCAAGGATGAAGGACACGCCAAGGCCGCGACCATCTTTGCCGGCTTTCTCAAGATCCTGCCGGTCTTCATGCTGGTGCTGCCCGGCCTGATCGCGGTCGCGCTGTACCGCGACCTGTTCAAGTTCGGGCCCAACGGCGAAGTGCTGAACGGCGACATCGCTTATCCCACGCTCATCATCAACCTGCTTCCGACCGGCTTGGTGGGCGTGATGATTGCGGCCCTGCTGGCGGCGTTGATGGGCGCGATGAGTTCTGTGTTCAACTCGGCTTCGACCCTGGTCACGCTCGACTTTTATAAGAAGATCAAGCCTGATTCGACGGAAAGGCAGTTGGTGGCCTTCGGCCGCGTGATGACGGGTGTGATGGTGGTGCTCGGCTTGGCCTGGGTGCCGTTCATTCATCTGATCAGCAGCCAGCTCTACATCTACCTGCAAAGTGTGCAGGGCTACATCAGCCCGCCCATTGCGGCCTGCTTCATCCTGGGAATTCTGTGGCCGCGGCTGAACGCGCAGGGCGCGATCACTTCTCTACTGACCGGGTTTGTGATGGGCGCCGCCCGCTTCATCCTCGAGTTGATGGACCGCGCCGCCGGCGGTCACGCCTTCGACAACGGTTTTCTGCGCGGCCTGGTGGACATGAACTTCTTGCACTACTCCATCCTGATGTTCGTGATCTGCTGTGTGGTGCTGGTCGGAGTAAGCCTGGTGACGCCGGCGCCGGAACGCCAGAAACTTGCGGGTCTGACCTTCGCTACCGTGGGTGAGAAGATGGATGTTACCCCGATCCTGGGCCACAAACCTGCGGCGGAAACTGCGGCCGAGCACCGGCTCAACGTAATATTCAGCCTGGCGCTGCTCGCCACCGTGATCGGACTCTGGTTCCATTTCCGTTAAGACTCGCCGTTCCTGCTCGAGGTTCAGAATGGCGCGCATCCGCAGCCTCAGACCCAACGTTACCCGCGAAGAAGCGACCGAGCAGTTTTCTTCCGGCATGCTGGATTTCCTGCGCGAAACTACTTTCGGCCCGCTGCGTTCGGTGGCCGATTTCTACATTCCGTTCCGCCTCTTCCAGATCGAAATCCTGAATGGCGGCAAGCGCGATCAGCGGGTGTTTGGCCTGGACGCGGTGAATGGGTCGCTCGACCTCTATCACTTCGAACAACTGCCGGGCGAGCGCGAAGTTCTTTATCTGGAGACGCGCAACTGCTCCGAGCCCCTGCTGGGGGAAGCCGAAGCGGGAAGGATTGTCGCGGACAAAGTGCGGCGGCTGCTGTTCAGGACCGGGTTCTTCCGGGTGCGCGATTTGCATATCTCCGCGGTGCCCGTGGCCGGCGAAATCTATGTTCCCTATTGGGTAGGGTTTCGTGGGCGCGGAGTGCGGGCGCGCCTGGCCGTGATCGACGCGGTGCGGCGTAAGCCGGAGGGGGCCAAGGTGCGGCAGTTGCTGCGGACCTGGCTGACCTCGATCCGCTCGGCTTAGTTAGGGGTGTGACTACCAGCTTCAGGTGGGAGTTTGCTTTCGGGTGGAGCAGCGCCCATTCGACCGCGCTCAGAGCAAGCTTTCAGCGCTGCATTGAAAGTTCGGTTTATGATGGCGGCTTTTAGCCGCTCGGTGCCTCACGGCTGAAGCCCAATGAGATGCTAGTCCCTCATGCAGACCTGAAGGCCTGCTCCACCCTGGACTCTTTCAATACTGATCTCCCGTCATCCTGTGGAAATTTACCGTACGTCGGCGTACTATCTCAGCCCTGTTTGGAAAGGACCGCGCAACATGATGCTAGGTATGTCGCTCTCGACCTTTACCGCGGTGCACGTAATCATCAGTCTGGTGGGGATCGCATCGGGCCTAATCGTCCTGTTCGGGCTGCTCTCCGCGAAACCGCTCAACGGCTGGACTGCGCTCTTTCTGCTCACCACGGTGCTGACCAGCGTGACCGGGTTCGGCTTTCCCTTCGATCATCTTTTGCCATCGCATAAAGTCGGCATGACCTCGCTGGTGGTGCTGGCGATTGCGATCCTGGCGCGTTACAGTTTCCACACCGGCGGCAGTTGGCGTTGGATCTATGTGGTCACGGCCATGATTGCCCTTTACCTCAACGTCTTCGTGCTGGTGGTGCAGTCCTTCGAGAAGGTTCCATCGTTGAAAGCCATGGCTCCGACCCAATCCGAGCCGCCATTTCTGGTCGCGCAATTAGTGGTGCTGGCGTTGTTTATCGTACTCACCATTTTTGCCGTCAAGAAATTCCACCCTGAGGCCGGCCGGCCAGCTTAATCGTCGCGACTTCGCGCGACCTCTACAGTCCCGATCAAGGGACCCACCCCCACGTCTGTCTAGACCGAAGGATTGCCCCAACCCAACAGAGGGCCCTGGCGCCGAACTCATGATCGAGGGCCCGGATTGGGCCGGTTTTTCCGAGATCTGCGGGTTACGGAAAGTGTGCCGATCTGTAGCCAGCGAAATGCATTCCTGCAATGTGAATCTGGCGACTGAAATCAAGATTCACAGGACCCATCGGAATGAAGCAGCAAAGCGCTCGAACCGCAGTTGCAGAGCAGAGTTATGAAACCAAGGGGTTGTTCTCACATTCATGCCCGTCCATTGAGCAAATCGGGAGGCTTGGCAATCATAGGAGCGTGGCCTATCAGAGGCTGTTTCTGATATCGGTGCTTTGCCTTTGCGCCGGTATTTCGGCACATGCCACCGTGACCCAGGTGTCGGTACAGTCTCCCGGCCTCAGAGCCAACCAGACCAACCCGGTCAACTCTGCCGTCCACTTTGAGGCTACGGCTGAAAGTGATTTGCACGTCACTGGATAGATAGTTTACGTGGATGACAAGAACGTCTATCAGACCATGGGCTCAACCCTCGATAGCTGGGTAATCCTGCCGCCGGGCACGACTCACTTCGTCTACGTCAGGGCCTGGGGCGCAAGC
>CAVZXU010000021.1:0-60785 GCA_963779255.1 Terriglobia bacterium
CAGCGCCGCGCTCGACGCAAGAGATCCGGAGGAGTTGATGAAGATCGTTCAGGAGCTCAACAAGGCACTAAAACGTGAAGAGCAGGTCCGTCGTGATTTCAGGGAGGCTGGCAGAGCAAATGGGTCTCCCGAGGAGACCCGATGTTAGCAACTGGTTTTCGCAGCCAAGCAGCCGCGGATACGTGAGCCGCCCTAGGGTGTTAGCAGGTCGTCGAAGTACGTGGTTTGAGCCAACCTCCAGGCTATTCGTTGTAGGAATCGCGCTCGGAGTAGGACTCGTATCATTTTTCGCTACTGAGCTCATGCACTATCTGCTCGTGCCAGACCTTGGGCGCCATCAGGAAAGACTGCTGGCGGAAGGTGTGTCGGCTTTCGTCCTAACCTGCCTCATCGCAAAGCTGGCCCACATTGCGCGACAGCAACATCGGCAAACTGTCGCGAGGATGCAGGTAATTGCCGAAATGAATCATCACATCCGGAACGCCCTGACTCCCATCTCTCTTTCACGCAGACGTAACCGAAAATCAGCAACTTAATCGTGTGCTCTCCGAAGCGGTTGACCGCATTGATTGGGCGCTTCGAGAGATATTGCCCCGCGAAACACCGCTACGAGAAGAAGGGCCGCAGGAGTTCGGGCATTTTCAAACACAGAGGAGCGGATCGAAATGAGCAGCATAAGAGTTCTTTGCGTGGAGAACCATCCTGAATACATGGGCGCGCTCAAATACATGTTGGAGGCGGCCGGTTACGAAGTAACGGCAGCGACGACTGGCGACCAAGGTCTGCAACTGCTGACAACATTGCCTGTAGACGGCGTTCTCCTGGAATACGACCTCCCAGATGCCACAGGCAGTGCAGTACGGGCGGAGATGAAACGGATCAAGCCGGACGTTCCAGTCCTGTTGTTTGCCGGCATAGGCAGCCAAACACCCTTTTTGCTTCGTTTTTTTGATTCATATCTTCGGAACTCGGAACGACCGGAAGATGTTTTCGAAGATCTGGATGCGTAGGCTTCGACCTCCGTGTTGCAGGGGCAATAATCGACGAAGCCTTTGAGGATGGAGACTTTCCTACCAAATCAGTTTCAATCCGAATTGCACCTGCCGCGACGTGGTCGAAGTGCTGGTGATACGCCCCTGCCGTGCCCGAAACGCCTGACGGAGTGAACACGATCTGATTCGGAGTATTGAAGTTGGCTCGATTCAGAAGATTGAAAATCTCCAGCGCGAGACTGCATTACGCGTGTCTCCATTATTCGACGGGTTGTAGCTCAGTTGCGGCGTAAACGGAAAGCCGCCTTGAAGCGTCACAACACTGTTCACCGACCAACCACCCACCAGAGCATTGCCCGAGCTCCCAGTCCGTTCGCCAGGGCTTGTCCAGCGGCCGAGTGGCAGCACATAGATCGCATTGATCACCGCCACCGCCGCTCGACGCTCAAAATCCCGACTCGCATGTCTGCCGCCACCCACCGACGCGGGCGGCGTACAGACGTTTAAGTATCCCTTTGCGCTCTCTCACAAACGGATGCAAGAAGGTGGATGGTCGCGCGAGGTCACGGTTCGCGAGCTTCCCGTTTCCAAAGCAATCGCCGGCGTGGACATGAGACTGACCGCTGGAGGCGTACGCGAGTTGCACTGGCACACCGCTGCGGAGTGGGCCTTCATGCTATACGGAGACGCACGTATCACGGCGATTGACTAAGTGGATGGGCAAAAGCTTTGTCGCCGACCCGGCGTGACGGAAGGCGACCTCTGGTACTTTCCCACCGGAATTCCACATTCGATTCAAGGCCTGGAATCCCGATGGTGCTGAGTTTCTCTTGGTGTTCGACGACGGTAACTTTTCGGAATACGAAACGGTGCTGCTCACTGATTGGATGGCGCATACTCCCCACGACGTGCTGGCTAAAAACTTCGGTTTGAGTGAGCAGGCCATGGGGAAAATGCCCAAGAGGGAGAAATTCATTTTTCAGGAAATAGTCCTTGCCCGCCGGCTGCGGACCAAGAAGGCCGCAGCCGGATCGCTTGGCGCAACGCCCCTGGACTTCGCTTTTCGCGCCGGACCAGCCCAGCCGGTTTCGAAGCGCACTCACGGGTGGAGAGAGTACGAATCATCGATTCCAGCAAAAGTTTATAGGTCTACAACTGGATTGCCGCGGCGGTGGGTCACCGTTCATCCCTGCGGCAACGCGAACTGCACTGGCACCCAATGTCAGAGACGAATGGCAGTATTGCATTGCCGGGTGCAGGAAGAATGACCGTATTCGCCAGCGGGAACCGGGCTACGGCACTATGGACTTCCAGGCCGGGAGACGTCGGCTATGTCCAGAAGACGCTGCCACATTCACGTCCAAAAGACTGGCGACACGGACCTAAAATTCTCTGGAAATGTTCAAGAGCAGCGTCTACCAAGACCTGGCCTTATCGGAATGGCTAACCCACACGCCACCAGATCTTTCGTTTATCGCTCCACCTTGGTATTGATAAGGCCACGCTCGACGTCATGCCTTTGAGGAATGAAGTCCGTTGTGTTGATGCCGGAAAAAGTGAGTGACCGGCGTACCAAATAGCGCCTTCGGTATTCAGCAGATCACGAAATTCATGTCGGATCTTGTCGCACGCGATCTTTGCCTGCGCTGGTATTCCCCGCGTGGCCTCTCGGCTGGCCTTTGTTCCCTGCCTCCAATACCGGACATCGGCGAAATAGATGGAGGCTAATTCCTTCCTCAAAGGCAGCCATTTTTCGTTCCGTTCATTGTCAGATGCCTCTAAACACACCCCGACCGTGCTACAAACCTCTACCGAATTGCTCTTTGCCTGGGGAGAAACCAGACAAAATAGACGAGGGTAAACACGCAGGCTACGAAGACCAGAATAGACACCAGTAGTAGCACTCTGTCGCGTGTTCTCAATTCGACCTCTTCCTGTCACTTCTTCTCCTTGCCGATACGAATTGCTGCATCTTCCTTTCGCCGTTCAAGCCGTGCTACAGATTCTCTGATGCGCAAGCGTCTTTTTAGCGAACCGTCCAAACTCACTGCTGTCCAAATTAGCGGGCTAACTACTGGCCGAATCCGAGGGTGTCGTCGCGGGTAAGAGGCTGAGTCCCCTGATAGGCTGGATTGGGTTCCGACGAAGAACCAATTCAACCAGAGGAGACTCAGCCCAATGAAAGTATGCAGCATTTTCTCACAGGTGTTGAAGTTGTTTTCGCGCGGGGGATTCGAGAAGGCGGTGAAGCAGCACAAAGCCGAACGACATGCGCGGGGTTTCACCAGTTGGGGACAGTTCATGGCAATGTTGTTTTGCCAGGTGGGAAGGGCGCATTCCTTGCGCGAGATTTGCGGCGGTCTGGCGTGTTGCGAAGGGCAGTTGAAGCATTTGGGAGTGCCGGTGGCGCCCAAGAGGTCCACTTTGGCCTACGCCAATGAGCATCGGCCGTGGGAACTTTACCAGACAGTGTTCGAGCAGACTCTGTCGCAATGCCAGGAACTGGTGCGCAGCCAAGGCGGGCGAAAGAAGTTCCGTTTCAAGAACAAGCTGATGAGCCTGGATGGAAGCATCATCGACCTGTCGGTGAGCATGTTCGACTGGGCAAAATTCCGGCGGACGAAAGGTGCGATCAAGCTGCACCTGCTGCTGGACCACGATGGCTATCTGCCGTCGTTTGCCGTGGTGAGCGAGGGCAAGACCAGCGAGATCAAGGTGGCGCGCACGCTGCGGTTCGCGCCAGGCACGATTCTGGCGATAGACCGTGGCTACAACGATTACGAGTGGTTTCGGGAACTGACGCAGGAGGAAGTGTACTTCGTAACGCGGATGAAGGAGAAGGCGGTCTACCAAGTCCAGGAGGAATTGCAAATTCCGCAAAACAGCAAGGTGGTGCGCGATCAGATCATCTGTTTTCCGCGACTGGCGGTGGAGGGCGAGGAACCGGTGTTGTTCCGACGGGTAGAGATTTGGGACGCGGAGAAAGAGGAGGCCATCGTGTTCCTCTCGAACCTGTTGGCCTTCGGGGCGACGACCATCGCGGCCATCTACAAGGACCGCTGGCAAATCGAATTGTTTTTTAAGTCGCTGAAGCAGACATTAAAAATCAAGACTTTTGTGGGGACCAGCGCCAATGCGGTCCGGACCCAGGTGTGGACGGCGTTGATCGCGATGCTGGTGCTGAAGTACCTGCAGTTGAAATCGCAGTTTCCCTGGTCGTTATCGACGCTGGCGGCGTTGCTGCGGCAGCAACTGTTCTTCTATCGCGATCTGTGGGTATGGTTGGATGATCCTTTTCAGGCCCCGCCGGCACTTGCCGGAGTGCACGACGATGGGCAACAACTAGAAATCACGTGGTAGGCGGCAGTTTGGACAGCAGACAAAACGGTCAACAGCAGCAAGCTTGATTTCAAGAGGTAAGTGGCCATGTAACTCGGACAGCAGCATGACCAAACCGCGGGAAGCACTTACTTCGGGCTAGGCCGAAGCGCAGATGCGCGTCCAGGCTCAGAGTTGGGTTTTGCCCAACGTTTTCAATGTGGGGAATGTTGTCAAACAGCTAATTTGGACGCGAATGATCCATTTTTTTTTTTTTTTTTTTTTTTTTTTTTTTTTTTTTTTTTTTTTTTTTTTTTTTTTTTTTTTTTTTTTTTTTTTTTTTTTTTTTTTTTTTTTTTTTTTTTTTTTTTTTTTTTTTTTTTTTTTTTTTTTTTTTTTTTTTTTTTTTTTTTTTTTTTTTTTTTTTTTTTTTTTTTTTTTTTTTTTTTTTTTTTTTTTTTTTTTTTTTTTTTTTTTTTTTTTTTTTTTTTTTTTTTTTTTTTTTTTTTTTTTTTTTTTTTTTTTTTTTTTTTTTTTTTTTTTTTTTTTTTTTTTTTTTTTTTTTTTTTTTTTTTTTTTTTTTTTTTTTTTTTTTTTTTTTTTTTTTTTTTTTTTTTTTTTTTTTTTTTTTTTTTTTTTTTTTTTTTTTTTTTTTTTTTTTTTTTTTTTTTTTTTTTTTTTTTTTTTTTTTTTTTTTTTTTAAAAAAAAAAAAAACTTCGGACTATCAGCCCCATCGGATTCGCACCTTTACTTTCAGCCCGGATCCCGATTTTGAAGCCAAGCTGCTGGATATTGTCGGTCTGTATTTGAATCCGCCAGAAAATGCGTTGGTGTTGGGTGTCGACGAAAAGACAGGGATTCAGGCGCTGGACCGTACTCAGCCCTTGCTGCCCTTGAGCGCCAAAGAAACCGCGCAGCTGGACCAATGAGTATGTCCGCCATGGCACCCAGACCTTGCTGGCGGCGCTGGAAATTGCCGGCGGCCAAGTGGTGGCCCACGTCAAGCAACGCCGTACCTCGGTCAACTTCCTACGCTTCCTCAAGGATGTCGTCGAAGCCTTCCCCGACCGAGACTTGCACATGGTTCTCGACAATCTCAACATCCACAAAAACCAAGCGGCGCAGCGCTGGCTGAAACTGCATCCCCGTGTGCGCTTCCATTACACCCCTGACCGATGCTTCCTGGGCTGAATATGGTGGAGTGTTTCTTCCGTATCCTGGGCAAGCAGGGTTTGTCACAAAGTGTTCATACCTCGAAGCGTCAACTGAAGGAATTTCTGCTGGACTACATTGCCCGCAACAACGAAAATCCCCGGCCGTTCGTATGGACCAAAGGGCCGGAAAAGCTTCAGCGCATTATCGAGGCGACGAAAGAATATCAAGCCACGCACCCGCGCAAGCCGAGGAAGCGCCGTCGGCGCCGCCCGACTCGCAATACTATAAATAACTAATTGGACGATGTACTAGATACCAGTCGTTTGGTAACGCAGAACAGCCAAGGCGAGTCGGTAGTCGTAACCCGCCTGGGCACTGCTGATTTGAGCCTGGGTCTGCTGAAGTTGCGCCTGGCTCAACTCGACTATGGAACTTAGACCCAGTTTGTATCGTGTTTGCGCGAGATCAAGCCCCAGAGTGGCTTGATCCAACAGTTGCTGGGTGACGCTGACCCGCTGATACGCTGTATTGGCGTTGAGCCAGCTGGTGCGCACGTCGCGTGAAATCCGGTTTTGCAGATCACGAAGGCGATCTTGCATGGCCTGCGTTTTTAGCCGAGCCTCACGGGACCTCGCGGAATAGAGAAAACCGTTGAAGAGGGGAATTCCTACGTTGACGCCCACCGCGCCGTACCAATTGGACAAAACGGGGTTGCGCACCGGAGTATCCCCTACAACCCCGACGGCCTGGATCGTTGGATAAAACAAGTCGTGTTCCGCGGATTGAAACTTTTCCGCAGCTCGGTACTCAAAGTCGAGAGCCAATATTTCCGGGCGCATGGAAATCGCCGAGGAAATCAGGTCGTCCACGTTGCCCGGGGGCGACGTGACTGGCGTTGCGTCCTCAATCAGCTGAAAATTGCGCAGCCCCGGATATCCAAGCACAGCGGAAAGAGCAGCCAATGCCGCGTCCTGATTGTTGGTCGCGTCCAACAAAAGGAGCTTGGCCTGCGCGAGGTTGACGCCAGCAAAACTGAAGTCCAGTTGAGACCTCAACTTGCTCTTGAACAACGCTTCCACCTGATCAGAAACCGTCTGCCGCGCACTCACGGTTTGCTGGGCTACAGTCAACACCGCGTGTGCCTGTAATGCACTGTAGAAAGCTTGATCCACGGCGAGTAGGATCTGCTCCTTCGTGGCTATGGCGTTCTGGTTTTCAGCTCTAGCTGCATAATTGGCGCTGGCGGCAAGGTTCGTCGTACGCCCAAAATCCGTGATCAGTTGATTGACCACGACACCCGCGGCCGCGCGCTCATAAATGATGGGATTGTTAAGCCCGCCCGCTGTGATACGGCTGTTTTCGCGAGAATCCACGCCGGTCAGGTTTGCGGTCGCGCTGGGCCACAAGTTTGAACGCACTTCCCGCGTGACTTGTTCGGATGCCAGGGCCGTTAGCCGCGCCACGGAAATCTGAGGGTTGTTCTTCAGCGCAAGCGCCTCGGCTTCCTTAAGTGACAGCGACGTAGGTGTCGCGGGATTGGCTTGGGAGTTTGAAGATTGAGGCCCATTCGGAGCCACACCGGGTGCCATCTGGCCCGGAACTTGCTGTGGCACCGGGGCCGCAGGCAAACTCTCCGTCGCCAGGCTGAACGATACCTGCGCATGGCCACAGAGAGAAAGCAACAGAATGGAGCAGACCAGCAAGCTGTTTCTCATCACGCTGACGCTCGGGGCCGCTGTGGTTCCTCTTTCTGGTGTACCCAGAGATAGGCGGCGGGAACGAGATAGACTGTAACCACAACAGAAAGGAGCAGTCCGCCGATGATAGCGCGCGCCAGTGGCGCATAAGCCTCGGCGCCAGTACCGAGCTTAAGCGCCATCGGTATCAGGCCAATGACTGTAGCCAGAGACGTCATCATCACGGGACGCAACCGGATCCGGCTGGCGACCGTCACTGCTTCTTTCAAGGGTTTCCCTTCACGCCACAAGCTGCGCGAAAAATCGACGATCAGGATGCTGTTTGAGACCACGATTCCAACCATCATCACCAGTCCCATCAGCGACATGATGTTTAGCGTAGTCCCGGTGAATAGCAGCATGAACAAGACCCCGGCGAGTCCGGGTGGGATAGCGAAAAGTATGATGAACGGATCGAGAAAGGACTCAAATTGTGCAACCAGTATCAAGTAAACCAAGGCTACCGACAGCAGTAGACCCAACCCGAAACTCTTAAAGGAAGAGCGCATGCCTTGCACGGAACCACGCAAGTCCACATGAATTCCCTCCGGCAACTTGGTCTGAGCAACAATTGTTTGAATCGAGCTGCTCAGTTCGCCCAAGTCCTCGCTTCGGGGGGCCACGTAGACATCAATCACGCGCCGCAACTGGTAATGGTCGACTTCGGTGGGAGACTCGATAGGTGCGATGTTTGCTACAGCATCAAGCTGTGTGGTTTGACGGCTGGCTGCGGCCCGAATCGGAATCTGCTTCAGATCGTTAAGCGAACCTACCTGGCTTTCCGGATATTGCACGGTTAACAGGTAATCATTGCCGCTCTTGGGATCGACCCAGTAGCTGGGAGCAATCATCCCGTTGGAGGTGAGTGCGGTAATCACGTTATTGCCGACCTCTTTTTGGCTGAGTCCCACCAGGCTCGCCCGCTCCCGATCGATATCGAGGCGCAACGCCGGATAGTCAACATCCTGTGGGACCAACACATCACTTACGCCTTTCAGATGGCGGACCTTGTTCGCGATACCACTTGCAGTCTGGAAAGTCTTGTCCAGGTCCATTCCGCTCACCTGCACGTCAATCGGCGCCGGCAAGCCCAGGTTCAGGACTGAGTCCACCAGACCGCCGGCCTGGAAATAGGCGCTGAGTTCGGGCAAATCGTTGCGCAATGCCAACCGTACTCGATTCATATACTCGTAACTTCCCACCTTGTGGCCTTCGTTCAGGCTGACTTGAATAAAACCGGTCTGCGAGGCGGAGTTCGGTGTATATATCGCCGAAAATCCGGGCGCGACTCCGATGTTCGAAACAATCATGCCCAACTCATTGGGAGGCACAATCTCCCGGATTTTGTCTTCCACCTGCTTCACATCTTGTTCCGTCAATTCAATCCTCGTACCCGAGGGGGCCTTCAGGTTAATTACGAACTGGCCGGGATCGGTGCGGGGGAAATAGGCGACGCCGACCAGCGGATACAGCGCGAGGCTCAGCAGAGCAATGCCCACCAGGCCAACCGTGGTAGCGGCAGGCCGCAGCAGAGACTTGCCGAGTGTGAAGTCGTAACGCCCCGCCAGTTTTTCAAAATGACGGTTGAAGATGGTAACCACCCGGCCGAAGCCGGACGAGTTCACTTCGTGCTCGTGCTCCAGGTGAGGCGATTTGATCAGCTTGGCGCAGAACAGCGGCACCACTGTCATCGCGACGAAGAACGAGGCCAGCATGGAGAGCACAACCGCCACCGCCAGCGCGATAAACAGGAATCGGCTCACGCCATAGAGAAATACGACGGGAAAGAAAACCACAATCGTGGTTAAGGTCGCGGCCAGAACCGGCAGGGCGACTTCCTGGCCTCCCTTTTCGGCCGCCACCTCGGGCGCTTCGCCCATTTCCATGTGGCGGAAGATATTCTCGAGCACGACGACCGAGTTATCGATCAGGCGCGAAAATGCGAGTGCAAGACCTCCTAACACCATGGTGTTGACGGTTCCGCCGGCGGCGCTGATGGCGAGAAAGGCGGCCAGCACCGAGAGCGGAATTGAAAGAAACACGGCCGCCGTGGCGCGCATGCTTCCGAGAAACAGCAATATCATCAGACCGGTGAGGATCAGCCCGATGGCGCCTTCATGCAAAAGGTTCTCAATCGCTTTCTTCACGAAAATGGATTGGTCGAACACCACCTTGGCCACCAGCTGTCTGGGAACATCGGTCAAACCGGCGACGGCATCCTTGATTCCGTTCACGACCGAGATGGTGTTGGTGTCGCCGCCCTGCTTGAGAATCGGCAGGTAGACCGAGGGCTGGCCATCCACCCGCACGATGTTGGTTTGGATGGCGTGCCCGTCCATCGCCTTGCCGATGTCCTGTACCAGCACGGACGCATTGCCTACCGTCTTCAAAGGCAAGCGGTTGATCTCGGTCGTGGTCGGCAGCTGGCTGTTGGTGTAAAGGTTGTAGTCAATCGGGCCAATCTTCACATCACCGGCCGGCAAAATCAGGTTGCTGTCATTCACGGTTCGCACGACATCCATGACGCTGAGCTGGTGCGCCTGCAGTTTCAGCGGATCAACATAGACCATGATCTGCCGGTACCGGCCCCCGAACGGCTGCGGCACGGAGGCGCCAGCCACATTCGCGACCTGGTTTCGCACGTTGTATTGACCCAGGTCGCGAAGCTGAGTCTCGTTCAGCCCCTCTCCCTTGAGGGTGATCAAGCACACGGGCAGACTGGAAGCGTCAAACTTCAGAACCACAGGTGGCAATGTGCCGGGTGGGAGCTTTCTCAAGTCGGCCATGGCCAGATTGGAAATTTCGCTCAGGTCGGCATCCGCATTGGTCCCGGGCTGAAAGTAGATCTTGATCAGGCTGACGCCCGGCAAGGAACGGGACTCGATGTGATCGATATTGCTGCCCAGGGTGAAGAATCGTTCGAAGCGGCCCGTGATGTCCGTTTCAATCTGTTCGGGCGGCATTCCCGAATAAAAGGTGGCCACGACGACCACGGGAATGTTGATGGGCGGGAACAGGTCCACCGGCATGCGAGCCAACACCGAGGTGCCGACGATGCCGATGATCAAACAACATACAATGACGAAGTATGGGTTCTTAATCGCAAAACGTGACATCAGTAGGGGTCCTCTTTTTTGCTTTCCGCAATCACTTTAGGGTTGACCTGATCTCCGGGACGGAAGTCGCTGCGCGAACCGATCACCACGCGATCCTTGGGGTTGAGACCCGAGACCACTTCCACCTGGTTCGCGCCCTCCATGCCCAGGCGCACGTCTCGCTCTTCGATACGGTTATCCGAGTTCACTATCAGTACAGTCGTCTCAGAACCGTTCCGGTTGAGCGCTTGGATCGGAACCGCTAGCGCGTTGTCCTTTTTCGCCAGGGTAAGTTTGACTTCGGCATACATGCCTTCAACGATGGCGCGGTTGGCATTGTGCACGTCCACCTCGGTGTGCATAGTGCGCGTCTCTTGGTTAACCGCATCGGCAAACCGAGCAACTTTCCCTTCGAAGTCGCGGTTCAGCGCTTGCACGTGTACCGTGACGGTCGTTCCCAATCGGATCATGGGAACGGCGGATTCCGGTACCGGGAGGGTCAGCCGGAACAGGTCGCTCTGTGCTACGCTGACCACCGGCAGAGCCTGGGTATTCGAGTTGGTGCCGGCCTGTACCAGCGCGCCCGTATCCACGTTGCGCCTGGTGATGACGCCGTCAAACGGGGCGACAATTCTAGCGTAGTCACTCATGGCGCTCAACTGCTTCTTCTCGGCAATGGCTACGTCCAACTGATTCTGGGCTTCCGAGAGTGCGGCTTCATCCGCCGAAATCTGTGCCTCTCCTTCCTTGTCTTTGGCCTGCGCGTTATCCAATTCCTGTTCCGCAATGAGTCCCGGGCGCGCACTTGACGCTTGCTTCAAGCGGGCATAATCCAAATGAGTGGCCTGATGCAGCGACTCGGCGCGATCCAAGTCGCTCCTGGCGCGTCGGACGTCGTCCCGGCTGCGGCGGATCGTTGCGGAGGCACCCTGCAGTTGAGCGTCTAACTCCGGAATCTCCAGGATGGCTAGGGTCTGCCCCGTCTTGACGTGGTCTCCCACATCCACATAGATCTTCCGGATGTAGCCCGCGACCTTGGCATGCACATCAACTTCCTGGAAGGGGCGAAACTCCCCCGACAGGGTAATCGTGTCGGAAATGGAGCTACGCTCCGCCAGTGCCACTGCGACGGGGCGAAGCGAGGCCTGCTCACTCATTTCAGCCTTGGCATTCTTCCCTGCAATGCGCAGAACCACTATTAGCGCAATCGCCGCTATTCCAACCGGAATCAGAAATGATCGCTTAAGCATCTTTATATTCACCCATTTCGAAGCTCAACTTATTCAAATTACCGATCGGGCAAATCAACCACGGACCTACAAGTTTTCGGACCACGCCGTACAGGTCAGTTGTTGATCATGCACGACGTGTCCTTAACCCGGCTGCGACTCCCGATACTCAACCTCACCTCACGCCCGCCGGGAAGGTTCACATTCATGACGTGCTTTTCCAAACTTACTTCCACCTTCTGGTTTGCAGAGAAGACAGACGGCAGGTAATCCAGGCCGGTTTCGTATCGCACCGTGTACACGGTGCAGTTGAGCTCGATACCAATGTCATACGAATAGACTTCTGATTGCAGCGGTGCGTCTGTCGGGTTGCCGACATAGACGGATGGAGTCTCGTGGTTCGCAACGCTGACTACGGTCGCCGACTGGTACGGCTGCTTCGCGCTTGCAAACGCACCCGTCAGCAACACTCCACACATCAACACCAATAGTGTCGACTTTCTTTTCATGGTCTCCTCCAGGAGAGCAGTCAACTCACGGTGCGCGAATTCTCGCGACCGGATGGGACTCAGGCCATGACCGGCAATCCCGAAGCATTGACTGCGTCAGATTCGAACTCGACTCCAATGGCGGAGGAAACTGCGCTCAATCGGAGTGGCCCCCGTCACGACCGGGGTTGAGTTCAAAAAGCTAGTAATCAACCGCGTAGGGAAAGCGCGTTAGGAATGGGGAGGAGGTCGGTTGTAAATCCAGCTTTCCAACGAAAGATTCGTAGAGGGAAAAACTGCTGAAACTGCAGGAACGAAGGATCGCGGAGGCTCAAAGAGCGCAAAACTAACGGCCGGACCCGTCCACTTCAGACCATCGCCCAGCAGGTTTTGACGCTGGGCATCAGGAGAATGAGCCTGTACAGCTCTTACGGCGGCGGTTTCCGAACTGGCTGCAGTAAAACGGGTGGCAAGACTTACTGTGAGACAACAAATGGCCAGAAAGACAAGGGTAAGTCGGCCTGAAGAACTCAGACTCTCGCGAAGGCGAAAATCTACCATCATGGCCGCACCCAAATCCTTCCCAGAAACCACAAGCTTTGGCGATTATACATGATGACCAAAGCGTCCATACCCACAACAAGCGCCAATGGTTCAGCTTGTGAGGGGCTGAAGTCGGATGCCACAGTGGGAAATCCCGCAAACTTCATTGGTATGTGATGTTTTTTCGTCTAAAGGGGCGTGCCGCCTCTTTAGTGTTAAAAGTTGATGAATTTGTTGTGGTCCGTTAGGCAACGCCTGTCGGATAGCATGGTCTGACCACAGCAACTTCTCAGCGGTGGAGAAGGCTAATATCTAAGCCCGGCAACCCAGATCCTTCCAACTCCTAGCAGCGACTTTGCTATAGTCTTTTTTTCACGAGTGCCGTCGAATCACGTCATGCCAGTTTCTCTCCGAAGAGCCGTGCTACTTCTTCTGCTGGTGGCCCCCATCTCTGCGCTCGCGCAGGACTCGATTCCAATCAAAATCGCTGGCGGGGCCGTGCTGGTGCCAGTTAAGATAGACGACCGGACTTTCAATTTTTTGCTCGACACAGGTAGCTCCCGTTCGGTAATCGACCCTGTCACAGCCGCGAACCTAGGGTTGGTATCCGAGGGAACCCAGCGAATTCAGAAAAATTTTCGGGACCTGGTTGTCGATATCACGGAGGTAAATACACTTACGATCGGGAAGCAAGAGTTCAATCATGCGCCACTAGTCTCCTGTCCCAGTGGTTCGTGACATAAGTCAGGAAGGCTGGGCAGCGGTCGTTCGCTGGGCGTACCGAGCAATGCTGTCGAGAATCTGATCCGACGTTCTGGTCCAGACGAAGGGTTTCGGGTCCTCGTTATGCACCGCGATGTAGTCGCGGATCGCCGCTTCCAGTTCTTTCACACTTCGGAAGGCGCCGCGGCGAATCCGCTTGTTGGTGATTTCAGCGAACCAGCGCTCCACTAAGTTAATCCAGGAGCCATAGGTCGGCGTGAAGTGGACATGAAAGCGCGGTCGTTTGGCAAACCATTTCCGGATGATCGCCGTTTTGTGCGTGCCGTAGTTGTCCAGCGATCGATATGGACATCGAGTTCGGCAGGCACGTTGCGCCTCGATGGTATCGAGAAACTGGCGAAACTCCTGCGAGCGGTGGCGGCGGTGCAGTTGGCCGATGACGCGATTGGTCTTCAATTCCAGTGCGGCAAACAGGGAAGTCGTCCCATGGCGTTTGTAGTCATGTGTGCCGCGCTCCACTTGCCCAGGCCGCAGGGGCAACAGGGGCTGTGTACGGTCTAGCGCCTGGATTTGGCTCTTCTCGTCCACACACAACACCAGCGCATGCTCGGGTGGATTCATATACAGACCCACGATGTCGCGCACTTTCTCGATCAGTTGCGGGTCGGGTGACAGCTTGAACGTGTCGGCACGGTGCGGCTGCAATCCGAAGGCATGCCAAATCCGGCTGACCGTCATTCGGCTGAGTCCGCTAGCTTTGGCTAAACCGCGCGTGCTCCAGTGGGTCTGGCCGCGAGGCGTGCTTTCCAAGGTCTGAATCACAACCTTTTCCACCTGATCGTCGCTTACCTTGCGTGGCGCTCCGGGTCGCGGTTCGTCGTATAGCCCTTCCAGACGAGCTTCCAGGAAACGAGACCGCCACTTGCCCACCATGCCCAAAGAGCAGCGCAACTTCTTCGCACTGTTTTATTGTCGAGTCCCTCCGCACAGGCCAATACCACCCGAGCGCGGCGAGCCAACAGAGCTTGGCTGCGTGCCCGATGGGCCAGCGATTCGAGTCGCTCGCGTTCTTCCTCAGTCACAACCAAGGGTTGCTTGGGGCGTCCGGTTCGCATCTGAGCCTCCTACATTTTAGATGCAAACCGGACCGCATTTAGTTCACTTATTTCTAGCTAGCTAGACGAACTGACTCTTGCGCCTGTTTCTAAAGCATTGGGAACTGCCGTGGACGGCGTGCTCGGCAGCGATATTCTTCAACAACTTACTTTTAAGTTATGTTATTCAAAGAAAACGCTGCTGATCGGACCCTTGTCGAAGCTTGGGACTTTGGGCAAACCTACGCCCCTTCGCCACTCCGAGAACCAATTCGTTTCGGTAATTCTGATCTCGGTGCCGACGCAACTCGTGCTCGACACCGGCACAAATTCGACGAATCTCTCCTGGAAGACATGGGAGAAGCTAGCTCGCGTTTGGACACCGAAACAGATCGTCGAAGGAATCGCGCGGGCCGGAAATCCCCACCTCACAGGCAATTTTGGTTTGTCTCCCCAGCCTTCAACTCGGGAACAACGTGCTTCCAGATCAAGCAGTTCGCGCCCAGCAACAATCCGATGCGGGCGCATTCTCCTCTGAGGATTTGGCGGAATTCTTGGGTCCGATATCCTCCAGCAGTTTGAAATCACCTTCGACCTGAAAAACAACACCATTTTTCTCAGGCCGGATACCCTCTACCAGCGTGACCCCTATCGCTACGTTACCATCGGCATTCAGATAGCCAAGAACGGTCAGGGCGGGTTCGAGATCATGTCCGTCTGGAAAGACTCACCGGCGGCACGTGCCGGCTTGCAGCAAGGCGACGTTCTCAAAGCGGTCGATGGGAAGCCCGTCGACACCTTCACCGCCCAGCAGGTATCAAGCATGCTGCACGCGAAAGAGGGCACCGAGATAAAACTGACTGTCGAACGCGACGCAGTATCGTCGACCATCGCGGTCAAGACCCATACCTTACTCTGTATTCATGATCAGTCGGACTCCAAGAGCACGCGCGCAAAGAATTAGCTTGTTCACCTCTTCATTGGATTCCGGGCCGTTTGGCCGTTCTTCATTCATATGTTTCCGCTTCTTTGAAAGCTCTTCAGCTGCCAATTCACCCGATATTCAACAGATTTTCATCAGTTATTAACAATTGATGACTAGCATTCGTGTCCTGTCCTCACTCGGTTACGGAGCAGTTCGTGTTGGGGCTGCTGAAGCGAGTGCATCTTGATGTCTCCATGGAGGAAAAATGAAGAAAGGCATGGCTTTGGCCTTGTCTATAGCGCTCACCACGGTTGCACTTGCAGCCCCGCCGCCACAAAGCACACCCGCGGCCACCTCGAAGAGTACAAAAAAAAAGGCGCCTAGCGCGACCAATGCTGAAATCCTCCGCCGCCTGGAAGAATTGCAACAGTCGATCGGCGCACAGCAGCAGCAGATCCAGCAACTTAAGGAACAGGTGCAAACGCGCGATGCTGTAATTCAACAACTGCAGCAGCAGTCGAGCCAGGCACAGACTGCGGCCGGTCAGGCTGAACAGAAGGCCGATACAGCGCTTTCACAAACCGCGGAGCAGCAGAAGATTGTTGCCACCACCCACAGCGATGTCACTGATATCAAAGACAATCTCACCAACACTGCGCTAGCGCTGCAGGAGACACAGAAGTCCATCGCTGAGAGCCCATTGGCGATTCGCTACAAGGGAATCAGCATCACCCCGGGTGGCTTCATAGCGGCAGAAACGGTGACCCGCCAACGGGCCAATGAAGCCGACATCAACACCCCGTTTAATAGCATTCCGTACCCGGGGAACGCACTGGCCCATATTGGCGAGAATAATTTCACGGCTCGTCAGTCTCGGCTTAGCCTCCTTGCGGAAAGCAAAGTCGGCAACACCAAATTGACCGGATACTGGGAAGCTGATTTTCTTGGTACTGGGGTAACTTCCAACAACCGGGAGAGCAATAGCTACGTGCTTCGCCAACGGATTCTTTACGCCCAAGCAGCATTTCAGAGTGGCTGGACCGTGACGGGCGGTCAGCAGTGGTCGTTGGCTACGGAAACCAGAAAAGGGATCACAAACCGCCAGGAAGTACTCCCGCAGAACATTGACTCGCAGTATCAAGTGGGCTTCAGCTGGGAGCGGCAGTTCGGCTTCCGCGTGGTCAAAGACTTCGGTGGCAAATTCGCTCTTGGCCTTGCCGTAGAAGGACCGCAGGCAACCATAGGTGGAAGGGGATTTTCTTTGGTCACAACAACGACCGTGGGGACTGCTTCAGTTGCCACGACAGGAAATGCCTTCGTCTTTGGTCCGGGGAGCGGCGGCGGCCTGTATAACTTCGTGGACGCGACCGGATACTCCTTCAACAAAACGCCTGACATCATCGTCAAGGCGGCGGCCGACCCTGGGTACGGTCACTACGAAGTGTTCGGTGTCCTGAGCACGTTCCGCAATAGAGTTTATCCCTGCGGCGTGGTGGGCACGAATGCAAAGGATACAGCTCCTCCGGCGGTCCCCACGACGCTTCCTTGCTCGGTGGACGGTTCCACTGCACCGAGTTCAATCGGGGCGTTTGAAGATACACGGACGGGTGGGGGTCTTGGAGCTAACTTGCGCGTTCCTGTGTTTACGAAGAAGGTGGAGTTCGCGCTCCAGGGAGCCGCGGGCGATGGCATCGGCCGTTACGGGTCAGCACAGCTAGCGGATCTAACCCTCCGCCCCGACGGTACCCAAGCGTTGATCCGCACGGCCCACGCACTTGGGGAATTGGAGTTCCACCCAACCCCGAAACTGGATATTTACGCTTACTACGGGGGGGAGTACGCATGGCGCACCGCATATAAGGGATACGACAGCATAACGGTCACCAAGACGCCGGCAATCCCAGCCACAGCCACGACTCTTGCACCCGCCACAACAACGACCGCATTCAAGTTAAATCAGATCGGTGGATATGGTTCGCCATTCGCTAATAATTCGGGTTGTAGCACGGAGAATCCGCCGGCCAACCAGCTTACTCCGTCCGGCGGCGGCACCTGTGCGGGCGACACTCGCCTCATCATGGAGGGAACCATAGGGTTCTGGCATCGGTTTTACCAAGGACCCAAAGGCGGGCTTCGCTGGGGGCTTCAGTACTCCTACTTTACCCGGAACGGCTGGTCAGGGAACAACGGCACAGCGATCAGCATTTCGCCCAAGGCCGTGGACAATATGGTGTGGACCTCGTTCCGCTACTACTTGCCATAAATCAGCTCAGCGTTTCCGGCGTGGCGCTAAGGCCGCGCCGGAAACTTCTTAGTTCAACAATCGACAGAACAATCGAGTCCCGCAATTTGACCGTGCCAAGGAGGTACGAAAAAGGCCATGCAAACGCAACAAAATGAAATTTCGCTCTTCGATCTATTGGGACAGACTATCAAAGCCGACACGGGAGAACTATCTGGCAATCGATGGCTGGGCTAACCCGAACCGGGCACTGACAACGGAGGAGGAAATGGAACTACCGCCACAGTTCAGACGTCAGCCGTCTTGTCCACCGAAGGAGGTCTCCGCGAAGAAGCGAGAAGCGCCAGAGGTAACGCCAGAGGTAACGCCGAAGGACAAGAAACCAGAGGTGACGGTGCACCGCGTGGAGGCCTACTATCAGGCCTATCCGCACGTGCAGATCGGGGTCACGGGTCTGATTGGCCGCCAAATCGTAACCGCCCAGAGTCCGACGGAGGAGCGCTGGCTCAAACGCTGGCAGTTCGACACCATCTTCAGTTTTTAGCATAGCAACGGCTAACGGTTGGTTTGGGCCGGAGCAACTCAATGCTCCGGCCTTTCTTTTTCCGGGCGGCACGGCGAGAGCACACGAATCTGACCTCCGCTGCCCAAGCAATTCAAGCGGTGCCAAGTCTCAGCTACCACCGTGCCAACCTGCCAGCGTGCTATTATTTCGGCCCCAGCGTGCTGCTGGGGATATTCCAGTTCAACGCATAAAAAGTGCCCCCGAGCCACCTTGTGAGTCAGGTTCTGGCAGGGGTACGGCATCGAATGAACAGCATAGATCTAACCAATCGTCACGCGATCGTCACCGGGGGAGCACAGGGCATAGGCCTTGCGGTAGCGCGGCGTTTTCTGTACTCGGGTGCTTCGGTCACCCTTTGGGACCGGGACGGAGAATTGCTCGCTTCCGCGGTGAGAGAGCTTGGTGGCCTCGGAACCATCGACGCCTTGACTGCAGACGTAACCGACGCTGCGAGCGTTGGCGCCGCCACGGCGTCGACCGTGGAAAAGTTTGGCAGGATCGATATTCTGGTGGCCAACGCGGGGATTTCCGGTCCCAACCTGAAGTGCTGGGAATACCCTGTGGAGGTCTGGAAGCAGATTGTTGACGTGGATTTGACCGGGGTATTTTTATGCTGCCGTGCGGTCGTACCTTTCATGCTGCAGCGGAAATATGGGCGGATCGTGAATGTGGCGTCGATTGCGGGTAAGGAAGGAAATCCCAACGCCTCCGCCTACAGTGCCGCCAAGGCTGGCGTGATCGCCCTGACCAAGTCGTTAGGGAAGGAAGTGGCCGATCAGAACATTGCCGTCAACTGCATTACGCCGGCAGCGGCACGCACCCGAATTTTCGAACAGATATCGCAGGAGCATATCGACTACATGCTGTCCAAGATTCCGCGGGGACGCTTTCTTAAGGTCGATGAGATCGCGGCCATGGTGGCCTGGCTGGTATCGGAAGAGAACTCTTTCACCACTGGGGCTGTGTTTGATCTAAGCGGCGGACGCGCCACTTATTAGTGACCGGTAGAGGGAACCGGGGATGACAGAAGATCGCCAAGTGGAATACGCAATCTATCCCAGCCTGCGCGGACGCGTGGTGTTGGTGACCGGGGGGGCCAGTGGTATTGGCGAAAAAATCGTCGAGCAGTTTGCCCACCAGGGCGCAAACGTGGTCTTTCTGGACATCCAGAATAATGTCGGCGTGCAGTTGGCGAAGAAGATCAGCGCGGGCGGCGATCCAGAGCCGTACTTTCTACAGTGCGATCTCAGCGACATTGACGCCCTGCGGGCGTGCCTGGAGAAGACCGTTGTTAAATTCCAGACCGTAGATGTGCTAGTCAACAATGCGGCCAACGATGCGCGCCATGCCGTGGAGGCCGTCACTCCGGAGTATTGGGACCAGTCGATCGCGGTCAATCTCAAGCACCAGTTTTTCGCCAGCCAGGCAGTCATTCCGGCAATGAGAAAAGCGGGTCGAGGATCCATCATCAACATGAGTTCCATCAGTTGGATGATCCCATCCGTCGGTTTGCCGGTATATATCACGGCGAAGGCTGCCATCGTTGGACTCACGCGCACCCTGGCCCATGAACTCGGGGCGGATAACATTCGCGTAAACTGCGTTCTTCCCGGCGCAATCTTTACCGAGCGCCAGAAGCAATTGTGGTTTACGGAAGCCTACAAAGCTGAGATTCTGAGGCGCCAGGCGCTTAAACGGATGATCTTGCCCGACGAAGTTGCCCGCCTGGTGCTTTTTCTGGCGGCCGATGACAGCGATGCAATCACCAATCAAAGTTATGTGATCGACGGCGGTTGGGTGTAAAGTTCTTCGAGCCAGTGGGGTCGATTGAGCTGCGGCCAACACGGCGCAACCAGGCTTGCTGGAAATTCCAGAGCGGAGGGCGGACATGAAAGAAGGGGAGCGGCCTGTTGCTGAATCGATATTGAAACCCATCAGCCGGCGCACCCTGTTGCAGGGCGCCTCTGCGGCTACAGTCGCGGGTATGATTGGGAACAACGCCCTCGCCCAGACTGGAAAAAGCGAGAAACCAGCGCCCGCTGCCTCCGGTCCAGCTGACAAGGCCAAGACTTTTCCCGACAAGTTTCTCTGGGGCTGCGCGACCGCGGGACATCAGGTAGAAGGTAACAACACCAGCAGCGACCTGTGGCTGATCGAGCACCTGCCTGGAAGCGTCTTCAAGGAACCCTCGGGTGACGCCTGCGATCACTACCACCTCTATCCGCAGGACATCAGCATGTTGGCCGATCTTGGGTTTAACACCTATCGTTTTTCCCTGGAGTGGTCACGCATCGAGCCGGAAGAAGGTTCTTTCTCAAACGCTGAGTTGGAACACTACCGGCGCATGCTGGCCACCTGCCGCGAGCATAATCTTACGACGCTGCTGACGTATTCTCACTTCAGCATCCCACGCTGGTTCGCCTATAGGGGAGGATGGCAGAATCCCTCTGCCCCCGACCTCTACGCCCGCTTCTGCGAGAAAGCCACGAAGCACCTCGGTGATCTCCTGGGTTATGCATCGACCTTCAACGAACCTGACGTTCCCCAGCTGTTGAACTGGATCAATTTGCCCGGACTGTCGGATCTGGTTGAAGGGCTGCGCGGGAGTCTGACTAAAGTACGCCAGCAACTGAATGCCCCTGAATTCGCCAGCTTCTTTCTCGGGGATGGAAAGAAAATCCGCGACGGTGTGATGGCGGCGCACCACAAAGGCAGAGCCGCGATGAAATCGGTGAGGAGCGACATGCCCGTGGGTTTCAACCTGGCGATGACGGCCGATCAGCCGGCGCCCGAGGACAGTCATCTTGCCGAAAAGCGCGCGGACGTTTATGGCCCCTGGCTGGAGGCCGCGAAACAGTGCGATTATCTGGGCGTGCAGACCTATTCGCGGGCGATAGTCGGGAAGAAGGACTTGCTTCCTCCCAAAGGTGCTGAGCTTACGCAGGTGGGCTGGGAGTTCTACCCGGAGTGTGTTGAGGAGGTGGTGCGCTACGCAAGTAAGGAAACAGGCGTGCCGCTCCTGGTAACGGAAAACGGCATCGCCACGACCGATGACCGTCGCCGTGTGGAATATGTTCAGCGCGCCCTTGCGGGCCTGAAGCGCGCCATCGACGATGGCGTGGATGTGCGCGGCTATGTAGCCTGGTCGCTGCTCGATAATTTCGAATGGATGTCCGGGTTCGAGCCCAAATTCGGTATCGTCGCGGTAGATCGGGCGACGCAGCGGAGAACCATCAAGCCCAGTGCGGCCGTGCTGGGCAACATCGCGCGAACCAATTCGCTGTAAGGGGATTTTGCCCGTGCGGTGTCCGGTCGAGGCGCTTACTTGTTTGAATCCGACTTTCTGATCACCACGCCGGCGAGCAAGGACTTGTACCGGGAGCTGATGGCAAAGGTCACGGAACTGCTCTGCTCGTGTTTGCCCGATCATTCTTATAGCGGCAAAAGTCCCTCTGTGCTGTCTGCCTTGATCGATCCTGAATTTCTTCCAGATGCGAGCGCTGCCCCTGAGGCGGTCTTCGACAAGCTGAGAGTGATCGTCTCCAACTCAGTGGTGGTAGGCCACCCGAATACTGCGGCCCACTTGCATTGTCCGCCACTGCTGGCGGCTCTCGCCGCGGAAGCAGTAATCAGCGCTTTGAACCAGTCGATGGATTCTTTTGACCAGGCTCCCATCGCCACGTCAGTGGAGCAAAAGTTTGTCCAGTGGCTCACTGCTGAGGCAGGATTCCCAGCCGGCGCCAACGGCACCCTCACAGCGGGGGGAACGCAGTCCAATTACATGGGGATGCTCCTGGCACGCGATGCGTTCCTGAAGTCACGGTTTCAGTGGCCGGCACAGAAGCGGGGTTTGCCGCCGGAAGCGGCCCGGATGCGTGTGCTGTGTTCCGAGGTGGCGCACTTTTCCGTCGAAAAATCTGCCGCGCAGCTTGGACTCGGGATGGACGCAGTGGTGAGGGTATCGGTTGACGACGAATTCCGGATGCGGCCGGAAAGCCTGCAGACGGCGCTGGACGACATGCTGGACAAAAACCTGCTTCCGTTTGCCATCGTGGCTACGGCGGGGACGACAGACTTTGGCTCTGTGGATCCGTTGTCGGAAATTGCTGCCTTGGCCGGGTCTGCCGGCGTGTGGCTGCACGTCGATGCAGCCTACGGTGGCTCCCTGCTTTTTTCCCAGCGCCACCGGGACAAGCTGGAAGGCATTGCCTCCGCGGACTCTCTGAGCATCGATTTTCACAAACTCTTCTGGCAGCCGATTCCGGCCAGCGCTTTCTTACTGCGGGACGCTCGTCACTTCGAACTCATCGAACTGCACGCCGATTACCTCAATCCCGAGGCGCACGAAGAGCAAGGCATTCCCAACCTGGTGACCAATTCGTTGCTCACCACTCGCCGCTTCGATGCTCTCAAGTTGTGGCTTTCGTTTCAGATGCTGGGGCGGCAGAAATTGAGTGCCATGATCGACCGCACCATAGAGCTTGCACTTTGCGCTGCCAACGCGGTGGGCCGCAGATCGGAATTGCAGCTGATCCATGGAGCCAGTCTCAGTACCATTGTTTTTCGCTATATCCCTTTGCGCCAGGGGCTCGATGTGAATGGCTTGAATGGCGCGCTGCGGCAGCGTCTGTTTGATCTTGGGCTTGCCGTCATCGGCCAAACCCGGGTTCGCGGTCAGCAGTGTCTCAAGCTTACCTGTATGAATCCTGCAGTCAGCGACGCGCAGATGGAAGTGCTGGTTTGTACTATTGCCGAGCATGGACGGCAACTTGAAGTGGGCTGGCCTTTGGGTTAAGGGGCGTCTTGTGGATTTCGCGCCGTCGAATTTGCGAACCCAATATTGAAACCGGATTGCCGAGCTGCGCTCGGCCAGGGCGGGTCAGGGGACCCGCTCCTACGTGGTCTTTGGTGGGGGCGAAAACTGTGGTGCCGGGCAGAGGTTTCCTGCATCTATAGAACATCCAAGTCTCAGAAGTCTAGAATTACCTCCATCACTAAAGCTGGGATTGAATCATGGCGAAACCAATTTTGTTGAGTGTGGATGACGACTCCGATGTTTTGCGGGCGATCGAGCGCGATTTGCGTTCGAAGTATGGTGCTGAATACCGAGTGATCGGAAGCGATTCTCCGGAAGGGGCGCTGGACCTTTTGAAGCAGTTGAAGGTGCGGAATGACAGCGTGGCGTTGCTGCTGGCCGACCAGCGCATGCCGCGCATGGACGGCGTGGAGTTTCTGCAGCAGGGCATGCGGATTTTTCCCAAGGCGAAGCGGGCATTGCTGACCGCCTATGCCGACACGAACGCCGCCATCAGCGCCATCAACCAGGCCAACATCAATTATTTTTTCCTGAAGCCGTGGGACCCTCCTGCCGAGCACCTGTATCCGCAGCTGGATGACTTGCTGGATGACTGGCAGGCTTCCTATCGTCCTGCGTTCGAGGGAATCCGGGTGCTGGGCACCCGCTGGTCGCCGCGGTCGTATGACTTGCGGGATTTCCTGGCGCGCAATCACGTTCCCTACCAGTGGATCGACGTAGAAATTTCCGCCAACGATCCGGAGACCAAGCGGCTTCTGGAGGCGCTCGGGCCGGAGGCGACTGAACCTTCCGGTTGTGCTTTTTCCCGATGGGACCAAACTTCTGGAGAGCCTTCCTGCCGATGTTGCCAAGAAGGTCGGGTTGCGGACCCGCGCGCAAACAAATTTTTATGATCTGGCGATCGTGGGGGGAGGGCCGGCGGGCCTGGCGGCCGCGGTTTATGGCGCGTCCGAGGGTCTGCATACGGTGATGATTGAGCGGGAAGCGCCCGGCGGCCAGGCCGGAATGAGTTCCCGCATCGAGAACTATCTGGGATTTCCGGCGGGGCTGAGCGGTGGCGATCTGGCGCGCCGCGCGGTGGTGCAGGCCCAGCGTTTCGGCGTGGAAATTCTGTCACCGCAGGAAGCAGTCGGCGCTCGTACGGAAGGATCTTATCGCATCATCAAGTTGGCGGACGGAAACGAGATTTCCTGCCACGCCTTGATGATCGCGACCGGAGTACAGTGGCGCCGGCTTGAGGCTCCAGGGCATCGACCGCCTGCAGGGCGCGGGAATTTACTATGGCGGCGGCGCGACCGAAGCTCTGTCCTGCAAGGGCGAGATTGTTTACGTCGTGGGCGGCGCGAATTCGGCGGGCCAGGCGGCCATGAACTTCGCGAAGTACGCCGAACGCGTCGTCATCCTGGTGCGCGGGGATTCTCTGGCCAGCACCATGTCGCAATATCTGATCGACCAGATCAAGGAGACTCCCAACATCCAGATTTGGGCACACGCCAGCGTGGCCGAGGCGCACGGCGAGACTCACCTGGAAGAGATTTCGGTGCTGTGCTCCGACACCAACAAGATCGAGCGCGTGCCGGCCAGCGCGATGTTCATCTTTATTGGAGCGTTGCCGCGAACGGACTGGCTGGCGGATCTGGTCGAGCGCGACGAACGCGGATTCATTCTGACCGGTCCGGACCTGATACGCGACGGGCAACGCCCCAAGGGCTGGACGCTTGACCGCGATCCTTTCCTGCTGGAGACCAATGTTCCCGGCATATTTGCCGTCGGCGACGTGCGCCACGGTTCGGTAAAGCGTGTGGCTTCTGGAGTGGGCGAAGGATCGGTGGCGGTGCAGTTCATTCATCAGTATTTGAGCAAGGTATAAATGGTCGAAAAATCAGAGTTACTTCGCGTCCCGGCGTTTCGCGGGCTTGCCCGACGATCAGATCGATTGGTTCATCAGCCAGTCGCAGGAGATCATCCTGAAGCCGGGCGATATATACTTGCGCGCAGGGCGCGCCCGCGGAGGCCATGTTTGTGGTCCTCGAAGGAGCAGCTTCAGGCGCGCGGCGAAATCGGCGGCGAGACCTTCGTGATTCCCTTCGAGGCCGGCGACGTCACCGGAGTGCTGCCTTTTCCAGAATGAAGCAGTTCGCGTAGTAAGCGGGCGCGCGCTCACGGATACCCGCATCCTGCGATTTCCGGCTGAGCGCATGTTTCCGGAACTCGTGCAGAAAATGCCGGAACTGACCCAGCGTCTGGTGGGCCTGATGTCCGACCGGATCCGCGAAGCCACGCGGATGGAGCAACAGCGCGACCGGTTGGCTGGTTTGGGAAAGCTTTCCGCAGGCCTGGCCCATGAACTCAACAATCCTGCTTCTGCCGCCAAACGCGCCACCAGCCAATTGCGCGACACCTTGAAGCGAATCAAGGACGCGAGTCCACGAACTGGGAAGGCGTGAGCTCACTGCTGCGCAGAAATCAGAAATCGAAAAGCTGGAAGCTTCCTTCATGCAGCCGACCAGGATCCGCCTCGACGCGCTGGCCATGAGCGACCTGGAAGATCAGATTGATTCCTTATTGCGCAGTCACGGGCAGAGCGACTTGTGGCAACTGGCGGCCGATCTGGCGCGCAGAGAACGTAAAGCCGGAAGTGCTGGAGTCGCTATTCGCGACCCTGGATGCGGAAACGGCGCGAGCCGCACTGGTGAGGATCGCGGCTTCGGTCGAGATTGCGAATCTGTTGAACGAAATCGAGAGCAGCACCTCGCGAATCTCGGACTTGGTGCGGCGCGATCAAGGAATACACCTACATGGACCAGACGCCGGTGCAAAACGTGGATATCGTGAAGAGCCTGGAGAACCACGCTCACCATCCTGAACCACAAGCTTAAACGCGGAGTGACGGTGCGGCGCGATTACGAGACGCGTTCCGCTGCTGGTGAATTCATTCGGCAGCGAGCTCAATCAGGTCTGGACCAACATCATCGACAACGCGATCGATGCCATGGGCGGAAAAGGCGAGTTGCGAGTTCGAACCTACCGCGACGACAATTGCGTCGTGGTCGAGATTGGCGACAACGGCCCTGGGATTTCGCCCGAAGTCAAGGCGCACATCTTTGAACCCTTTTTCACTACCAAGGGAGTCGGAGAGGGAACCGGGCTCGGCCTGGATACGGTGCAGCGAATCGTGAAGAAGCACGAGGGCAATATTCAGGTGACTTCAAAGCCCGGGGACACGCGCTTTCAGGTATTTCTTCCGCTGGTCGAAGCTCCCGTCTAGGATGATCTAGTAGTGGTCGGCGCTGACGATTTCAAACTGCTTGAACCGATGGCTCAGCTGGAAACAAGCTACTGGAAAACAAGTCAGATAAAACCAGGTCCCAGTTTCAGGGCCCAGTTCCCAGTTGAGTTCAGGGCGAGGGTGCCATACAGGCGGGCTGGCCTCCGTGCTCAGACTCTGCTAGCCTGAATTTCTCACCCTCAGCGATGCAGCCATGAAGCGACCACGTAAAGAGAAGTCAGAAGCGAGCAAGCAGGCGATCGAAACCGCTCTGCGCGCCTGTCTGATCGCAAAGGACTCTGCTTTCAATGCTCGCGATTACATTGTGACTGGTTCGCGAATCGCCTTTCTGGCGGTGCGACAGTGCGAAAAAGAGCTGGACCAGATCGAACGGCAGGTCGATGATGCAACGTCCGCCGCCGTCACCCAGGTGCCCGAGGCGGAGGCCCGTGAACTCCTCGCCTGCCTGAAGTTTACGATCGATCTCGAGCGCATTGGCGACTTGATCTGGTCGGTGGTGCAGCGAATTCACGGCTTGCCGGCGCCGCTAAACTCGAAAGAATCCGGCACTCTGGTCGAGATGGCGCAGGTTTTGCAGGAAATGCTGGTCCGGGTTCATCAGGGATTTGTGAGCCGCGATCTCGGACTGGCCGAGTCGGTCATCAAGATGGACTACGACATGGATCAAGTCTGTCATTCTGTGTTCCGTCAATACCTGGAAAAGGGAGCGGGCCGCAGGAGCTACGAGGTGACCAACCTGCTCTTCATGGCGCAGGCATTTGAACGCGCCGGCGATCACACCAAGAATTTGGCGGAAGAACTCTTCCATCTGGTGCAGGGTCACAGCGTGCGGCACATCAAGAAGTCCCGCTAGCTCTGCCGGCGACAAACCCCAGCGCGCATGGTTGCCCGGCCCTGCCCCCCGGTTGGTGCTGTACCCTCCTCCCGCTAGGCGCGATGTTTTGCTAAGATCACTTGCCGAGGGGGGATTCATGGCAAAGCTGAAGGGACTGGTGTCGGTAGTCTCGCAACTCAGAGTGGAACGAACGAGTCTGCTCAACCAACTAAGACATGTTGACGCAGCTCTTTCGGTTCTAGGCAAGCTGGACAACGGACGTTCCTACACCAAACCGCGGCGGAGAACGCTTTCCGTCGCGGCGCGCAAGAAGATCGCCGCGGCTCAGAGGGCACGTTGGGCCAAGGTGAGGCAAATGAAAAAAGCAGCTTAGAAACAAATTCGCAATGTAAAACGACCGGGCCCGCCAGGCAAAAGTCTGGCGGGTTTTGTTCATGGATCTCTCATCGGGTCCAGGAGTTCCAGAGCTGTGGTAAGGTTCCTACCGCAACATGCAGGAGGAACCATCATGATCCGGTCGGTTGTAGTTTTTGCGTGCCTCTCGGCGTTTGTGGCCGGGCAACAGAGCAGCCCTCTCGATGGACTGGCCAACTTCAGTGATGCGGTTTCCCGGCGGGCCTCGAGCGCCGACCGCTCCGGCGGCAACGCCGACTGGGTAGAAGTGAAGGCCAAATCCACCGTCACGCTGGCGGACATAGCGGGAGCGGGCTCCATCCGGCATATCTGGTTCACCATCAACTCGCCCAGCCCCTTTCATTTGCGTGAATTGGTGATCCGAATGTACTGGGACGGCGAAAGCGAACCTAGCGTGGAGGTCCCGATCGGCGACTTCTTCGGAACTGGATTCGAGTACGACGATGTTCCCGACGGGCATCGCGGCCAGAAATATCAATCGTGGTGGTCTCTTCCCATTACCGTGCAGGATCGCGCCATGAACTGCTACTTCGAGATGCCATTCGCGAAGGGTGCACGACTGACGCTTAGCAACGATGGAACGCAGGACGTGCCCAACCTTTACTTCCACATCGATTTCCAGGAGTACTCCGATGCGCGGGCGGTTGCCAACAAAGGCCGTTTTCATGCGCAGTGGCGGCATGAACTCACGCGGGCCGTCCCTGAGTCCGAATCAGGCGGAAAGAATGTGGATGGAAAGAATAACTATGTTTTCATGGAGGCGAAGGGCAAGGGCCAATACGTGGGGACAATCCTGAACGTCTTCGGACGTTCGACGGGGTGGTGGGGCGAAGGCGACGACATGTTCTTCATTGATGGAGAAACCTCGCGCGCGACCATTAACGGGACCGGAATGGAAGATTACTTCAACAACGCGTGGATGTTTCAGAAGGAGTTTAACTATCCGTCCATCGGCTATTCACAACAGGGGAACCGGGACTGGACCGGCAGCCATACCATGTACCGGTTCCATATCCAGGACCCGGTCTATTTTCAGAAGTCTCTGCGCGCCACGATCGAGCACGGGCATGCGAACGCCCGGGAGGACGATTACACCAGCGTTGCTTTCTGGTACCAGACCGAGCCGCACCAGAGGCTGTTTCCTCTGCCGCCGGTGGAGCAGCGGCTGCCCAACGCCTTCTGGAAGATTCAGAAACTCGATCGGAATTTGCCGAACTGATGGCATGACGCACGGCCTGAGGATTTCATGTGAACCCTAGCTTGGTGTTTCTCCTGGCATTTGGTATTGGGCTGGTTACCGGGTTGCGTTCGATGACCGGCCCGGCGCTGGTTTGCTGGGCGGCGCACCTGGGCTGGTTCAACCTGGAAGGTTCGCGCCTGGTCTTCATGGGGTCCACGGTGGCCACATCTTCTTTTTCCACTCTTGCGCTGGGCGAACTCGTTGCCGACAAGCTGCCCTTCATACCCAACCGGACTTCGGCGGGACCCCTGTTCGGCCGTGTCGTCTTGGGTGCACTCTCGGGGGCGGCGCTCTGCGTCGCGAACCGCCAGTCGGTTGTTTCGGGCGCGATGCTCGGAGCGGCGGGTGGAGTGGCGGGAGCGTTTGCGGGTTATCGGGCGCGCGCTGGTCTGGTGACCAAGTCGCACTTGCCGGACTTGGTGATTGCCCTGCTGGAAGACCTGGTCGCGGTTGGGGGCGGGCTGTTCCTGGTTTCGCGATTTTGATTCGGGCGTGCGGAAGCGACTTCGGGGCACGACCGAGGAGATTGCGGAAAAGTTTGGCGGGCTGAAGCCCGCAGTGATTTGGAAGGCTTTATTGCAGGGCAGGGCCCGGCTCCACCCGAAACCATAGTTTTTCCGCAACGTCTCACGGGGGCCCCGTCCAAGCTCCGCTTGGGCGGGGGGTCTTGCGCCGCATGCAGCTTCTGGAACCACCGGGTTGGCCCAGCGCCGAGTTGAATTCTTATGGAAATGGCAGTAGAGTCGCTGTCCGGGCGACGTGGCCTGCCCGGAGGCCAGCGATGATTCCTCCCAAACCAGCAAACGAGCAACAACGGCTAGCGACGCTGCGCGGCTACGAAATCCTCGACACGGAGCCGGAGGCGGCTTTCGACGATCTCACCTTGTTAGCTTCCTGCGTCTGCCAAACCCCGATTGCGCTGATCAGCCTCGTAGATGCTGACCGGCAATGGTTCAAATCAAGCGTGGGCTTTTCGGTTAAGGAAACTTCACGCGACATTGCCTTCTGCGCCTCGGCGATCCTCCAGCCAGATGTTTTCATCGTGCCCGATGCCAGTGAAGACGAAAGGTTTGCGGGGAATCCTTTGGTGGTTTCAGAACCTAAGATTCGTTTCTACGCGGGTGCACCCTTGATGAGGGAGGGACACGCACTAGGAACCTTGTGCGTATTTGACCGGGTGGCTCGCGAGCTGAGTCCGGAACAGTTGGAAGCGCTCCGAGCCCTGGGCCGTCAGGTGCAAGCGCAACTTGAGCTGCGGCGTAACCTGAAGCGGTTGGCAGCATCTCTGGCAGCCCGCGATCGAGCCGAGAACGAAAAAGACCTCGCGCTGCGAGAACTCAAGGCCGCCATGGCGAATATCCACACCCTGGAGGGACTGTTGCCCATATGTCTGTCATGCAAAAAAATACAGGATAAAAAGGGCGATTGGCAGCCCTTTGAGTACTATGTGAGATCGCACTCCGAAGCGAAAGTCACTCATAAGCTTTGCCCCGATTGTACTAAGGCGATCTCGGCATGAGGGCGGCCAGTCACCCACTCATTCGCAAAGGACGCGAATGAGTTGGGGCACCCATCAATCCCCCAGCCCTATACTGAGCCAGGAGATGTGGGCCACCCGCCATTTTCAGGAAACTCGAACTTCCAAGTTTTGACGGTCTCGACCGCTGCGGGAGCGAGCATCCGATGGCCGGATATCAAGGCGACAGACGAGGGATCGCCGTCGTGGTTTAGAACGAACTCCATCCGGCGGGCTGGCCCACCTTATATCTTGACCCGAAGGTCTTTAAATCTAAGGCTGCCCCACCCTTGCGTTTTTTGCTAGGGTGGGAGTAGCGGGACGCGGCCAGGCAGCCGAGGCGAGCTATGCAGCCAGCCAAGGGTGGGCGAGGCCGGCACTTGGAATCGTTGGAGGCACTTTTGTGGTGTCCTGATATCGGGCCAAATAAATGGGGAACGTCCCGTCTGTCCCGGGGTTTGCGGAGAACTGTTTAGGCTAGCCATGGGTTGACGACCGGGACCGCGAGATCTTCAAAGTGAACCAGGTTGCGAGTGGCCAGGGTGGCGTGGCGCGCCGACACGATACCCGCGATCATGGTGTCGCGCAGTTCAACTGGCCGGCCCTTGCGTTGCCGGGAGGCCATGAGGTCGGCGGCTTGCGCTGCAGCTTCATCATCGAATGGAGCAACTCGATGACCCATTTTCTCGAGAAGAGTTTCAAACGCCTCTAACAACCGAGATCTTCGCTGGCCGGTGGCCATGATTTGAAGGCCAAACCGGATCTCAAGCATGGTTACCGAAGTCGTCCAAACGGATGTGCGAGACTGCTTGTCCAGCCAGGCAATTACTTTCGTGTCGGGTGTTTGTCGCATCAGGGCAGAGAGTACATTTGTGTCCAAAACAATCATGACTCAAACTCTGCCGGCACGATGGCGTGTCCGCGCAATTCGGGCACATCCGACTTCAGACCGGTTCCCACAAATAAACTGGAGATGTCTGTCCCCAGTCCGCCGCTAGGAGTATCTTCCGCGCTCACCGCACTCCGGAGAATGTCTCGCACCTCCTCCTCCATGCTGCGGCCGTGGCGTTGGGCGCGACGCTGCAAACGCGTCTTTACCGCATTTTCAAGGTTCCGGACTACGAGTTGCCCCATGGCCCACCTCCTATGTGATATCACGATATCACATAAGATTATCCAGGTCAATAACGCCGTTCCAGTCGAGAAAATTGGGCGATTAAGAGAGGGCTCCGTCACCCACTCATTCGCAACAGACGTGAATGATTAGGGCACCCGGCACGTTGGTGGCGGGTTCTGGCACGCAAGTGCTATTTTCAGCGGCGGTCCAAGGCTTTATTTTTATCAGTGAGCAGTTCTGGGGGAGGGCTGCCCGGGCGTCCGGCGACTCGCGAGAGTCGGGACGCCCGTTAAATTTTGGGTTGAAAATTGCGGTGTTTGCCAAAGCCGCAGCCGCTCAGCGATGGTATTTCCCCATCCACTCGGCCTGGCCCAGCACCAGACTCTGCAGTGCTTGTTCTACTTCCTGCCGGCTCGCGCCCGGTTTGAGATCGAGCTTTGCCTTGAGCGCATAAAGTTTAAAAAAGTAACGATGAGGTTTGCCCGGCGGCGGACAAGGGCCGTTGTAGCCAATCTTGCGGAAGTCGTTGCGGCCTTGGCGCTCGCCGCCGGGGAGTTCGTCAATTTTGTTCACGCCCTCGGCCAGGCCGGAGCGGGCGGCGGGCAGGTCGTACAGCACCCAATGGGTCCAGGTGCCCCCGGGCGCATCGGGATCGTCAGCGATGAGTGCGAAGCTCTGGGTGCCGGGCGGCGGCTCCGTCCAGGAGAGTTCGGGAGACACATCGGCGCCATCGCAGGTGAATTTTCGGGGGATGTCGCCGCCATTGGGAAACGCCGTACTGGAGATTGCGAAAGCCATCAGGCTTGCTCCCAGGTTTGCGATGCAGCACGAGCCACGGATTTTACGAATTTACACGGATCAAAATCTTTTTTCCAATACGTTATCTGTGTGCATCCGCGCCAATCCCTGGCTGTGGTAGCTACTGGGTCGAGATGGTGAAATTTACCGTGATCCGGGCCTCGGTTTCGACCGCCTGACCGGATTGCAGGTACGGCCTGAAACGCCACTGCTTTACCGCCTCCCGGGCCGCAGTTGAAAGAATTGTGGGTCCGCTGAGCACGTGCAGATCCTGAATATTCCCGTCGCGTCCGATCAGAGCTTCAAGTACGACGGCGCCTTGAACCTTCATCTGTTTGGCAAGCAGGGGATAGTTCGGTTCAACCGGGCGGGAAAGAATCTGGGCCGCGCCGGGAGAGAGATGAACCCGTCCGGTAGCATCGGCGACGCCGGTGGAATCCGTAGAAGCGGAGGCGGAAGACGCTGAGGAAGCAGGCGCAGGAGTAGAGGAGAAAGGTGCTCTGGGCTGCAGGTCCACTCGGACCGAACCGGTGCTTGCCGGGATGGTGCGGTGTTCGTCCCCGGCCACCACTTCGACTTCGAGCGGAGGAAGCACGGCGCGACTCATTACAACCGGCGCTAAGGCGGGCGCGGGACCTGGATCAGTTGCGGCGGGCTGCGGCGTGTGCGGCTTCGACTTTGGCCGGGCGGGGACCGGAGTCGGTGTAGTCGTCGCGGTTGCTGTTTCGGACGGGGTCTTAACGTCGGACGCAGGTTCTTCCACGGGTTCCGATTCCGATTGCACTTGCGCTACGGGCTCGGGAGGAAACCAGAAGTCGCGGTCCTTTATCAGAACCAGAATCAATGCGGCGAGCAGCAGGGCCAACGCCACCAGCATCTGCCGGCGCTGTTTCTGTTCGGAATCATCCCCGACCGGAGTCGTGAGATCAGTTACTTGCTTCTCCTCCAACAACGGCATGACGCGCAGCCCTCCCGCCCGCGGGGGAGACGGGCCTGCCGCCTAGTATGCCTCGAAAATGGGCTCTAATCCAGCGAAAGTAGCGGGTCGGCCCACCACCTTATTTGTGAGCAGAGCGGGGCTTATCACCGCCGTGAGATCACTAAGGAAATGAAAGACTTAACCCCGAGGAACTCGCCTCGAGGCCCGCTCCAACGGGAGCGGTTGCCGCCCAAGAACAATGACGCCCGGCTCGCAGTAACGCGGCCGGGCGTCTTGTCCATTTCCCTTAAGCCGACTTTTTCAGGTCAGTGGGGAACGCCAGAATCTTTCCCCGTTCCACTGGGGGTACCCACTTCACCTTTGGTTTAAACCGCGCTGGAATGTAGAACTCAATCACCTGTGCCATAATCACCCTCCGATCCACTGCAGTCCACCCATCTTGCTCGGCATCACCATGCCGGGTGTTCTGCTCATTACGCATTTAGATGCTGACGGGGTGCGGAAGACTCAGCGGGCACGTGAAAATGGCGCGCAACTTTTGCCGGGCGGAGGTGTTTTATCGCCCACGAATCGCGTACCGACAGATGTCCTCATCTGTCCAGTCGAGCGCATCTCGACCTTTCCCGCCGGGAACGAAAAAACCAGCGGAGCTTTGCTCCGCCGGGCAGATGAGGACATCTGCCCCTAGTGGTCTTGGGATGAAAGATCAGCAGGCGAGCTGATCGCGCTTCAGCTTTAGCCCGTTAAGATTGCCGAGGACGGTTACGGCAATCGATTCCGTCTGGAAGAACTCATTGGCCAGTTCGGTCAACTGTTCGACGGTGACATTCTCGATGCGCTCGATCAATTCGTCGAGGCTATAGAAGTGGTCGAAGTACATCTCCTGCCGCGCCAGGTTGGACATGCGCGCGCTGGAGGACTCCAGCGACAGCATCAGGCTGCCCTTCAGTTGATCTTTGGAGCGGCGCAGTTCATCTTCGGGAACAGCCTCCAACTTAAGTTTGCGGAACTCGGAGACCACTGACTGCACAACTTTGCCGGCGGACTCGCGCGAGGTCCCGGCATAGACCGAGAGACATCCGGTATCGCGATAGGGCGATAAATCGCTGTAGATGGCGTAGGCCAGGCCCTGGCGTTCGCGAATATTCTGGAACAGCCGCGAGCTCATGCCGCCCCCGAGCAAGGTATTCAGTATGTAGGAAGCATGCCGGTTTTCATGGGCGATGGGATGAGAAGGCACGCCTACACAGATCTGCACCTGTTCCAGCGCCTTTTTGTTGCGCATGATGATGCGAGTCGCAATCGTGGGTGGAGAACCGTGGAAGCCGTTCTTCACCGGCTTCATGTGCTCGAAGTGCTTGGCCACCAGTTCCACGAATTGCTTGTGCTTCAAATGACCGGCGGCGGAAATGATCATGTTGCCGGGCGCAAAACGCTGCTTGTAAAAATCCAGCACCGGATCGCGATCGAATTTCTTGACCGTATCTTTGGTCCCCAGGATGGGTTTGCCGAGGGGATGATCTTTCCAGAAATTCTGGGTGAAGATTTCGTGGACCAGGTAATCCGGATTGTCCTCGTCCATCTTTATTTCTTCGAGGATCACGCCGCGCTCGCGGCCGATGTCGGTGACGTCGAAGACCGGGTTCAGGACCAGGTCGCTGAGGATGTCCATGGCGACGGGCAGATGCTCGTCCAACACCTTCAGGTTAAAGCCGATGCATTCCTTGGCCGTGAAGGCGTCCATGTTACCGCCGATGGAGTCAACCTGGCGGGCAATTTCCTCGGCGCTGCGGTTCTTGGTGCCTTTGAACACCATGTGTTCGATGAAGTGCGAGATACCGTTCCACTGCAAGTCCTCGTCGCGGGAGCCGGTCTTGATCCAGATCCCAATCGAGGCGGAGCGAATGTGTTCCATTTCCTCGGTGATGAGGGTCAGCCCGTTGGCTAGGACCTCGCGACGTATGTTGCGGACTTCCTGCACCATGTAAGTATTGTTGCACACCCTGGAGGGCTCCGGCTAATGCATGGTTAATCATTTATAATCAATATGTTACAGAACTCTTTTGTCGCTGCGGGCGAAATGGCCTGGCTGGGGCCCAGGGGCATGTATCCTCTACAATCGGCATAGGAATGCTGCTCGGATTGCCCGAGGGCTACGGCTGGGGTACGTTGCGGCGGAACCTTTACCGCAAAGGTCGCAAAGACGGCCGCAAGAGACGCAAAGGTAAGGCGATCCCAAGATCATGGTTATGGGTCAAGCCACGGAAAAATCGCTTTTGGGGCTTCATCTTCCGGAGCTGGCGTCGCTGGTGGAGGAGTTCGGACAGCCTCCTTACCGTGCCCGCCAGCTCTTCGACGCTCTTTACCGTCAGAGAGTACAAAGCTCGGAGCAGATCTTGACGCTGCCCCAGGATTTTCGACTGAGCCTATCGGAGAAAGGAATTTCTGTCGGGCTTCCCATCATTGAGAGGAAATTTGTTTCCGGCGACGGAACCGTGCGCTACCTGGTGGCGTGCGCCGACGGACAGAGCGTGGAAACCGTCTGGATGCCGGAGGGAGACGGGGGAGAAGCGGGCGACGGCAGCGAGGCGGGCAACCAAACGGAAACGGCCGGCCGCAGCTGGGAGCGTGCGACCATTTGTGTGTCCAGTCAGGTAGGCTGCGCCGTGGATTGCCGGTTCTGCCTCACCGCGCTGCTGGGAATCAAACGCAACCTGACACCCGGAGAGATCGTCGGACAAGTGTGCGCCGTGCTGAACGATCAAGGCGTTTCTCTGCCTCTACACCGCGTCAACCTGGTTTTTATGGGGATGGGCGAGCCCTTCCTGAACTACGACAATTTTATGAAGGCGGTCCATCTTCTGGTGGAGGGAGTGGGCATTACTGAATCGCGCATGACGGTATCAACGGCAGGGATTGTGCCTGCCATCTACGATTTTGGATTGGAGCCAGTGCGTCCGAAAATCGCGATCTCGCTCAATGCCTCGAATGACGACTTGCGTACCCGGCTTATGCCGATCAATCGCAAGTGGAACCTGGAAAAGCTGATGGCCGCGGCCCGCCATTTCCCGCTGCGCAACCGGGAAAGGCTGACATTCGAATACGTGTTGCTGGACGGAGTCAACGACTCCGCCGAGAATGCGCGCGAGGTGGTGGAGTTGGTTCGCGGCCTGCGGGCGAAACTGAATCTGATCGCGCTGAATCCCGGACCCGGAATTGATTTCCGGACCCCGGCCCAGGAGCGGGTGCTGCAGTTCCAGAATGTTTTGCGAGCGGCCGGTGTGCCTGCGTTCGTCCGCCGTCCCCGGGGGCGGGATATTTTCGCCGCCTGCGGACAGCTGAAGCGAACCGTGGAGCTGGTGTCGTAGATCCTGATAGCGCCGGCGAGATGCCGGCGCTACGAAGATCTACCTACTGCCTGACTCCAGTTCTTGCGCGGCTGAGTCGATGAGCGTAGCTTCATCTTGCAGCGCGTTGGCGGCACGCGCGATCTGCTCGTCCGCCTCTTTCCATTTCTTTTGCTCGATGGCTTCGCGGACGCCGGGAATGGTTTTGACGCCGTATCCGGTGTAGGCGCCAGGAGCGTAAATCAGGTGCTCAAACCAGGGACGGCGTGGCAGTCCGTCGGGGGACGTGAGCCTGCGCTCGCTCTGCATGAGCTTCTCGTTGAGGGCTTGCAGTTCAGCCGGACTCACCCTGAGTTCGCCGTTGCTGCTGACTTTCTCCAGCGCCTTCTGGTAACGCTCCGCGCTGCGAGTGAGCACGTCCGACGCGTTCTGCAGTGGCGCGAAGTTCAGATGCGGGGGCACCTCCTCGACCGGAGGCGGAACCGAAGCCTTCTTGGGGTCGGCGATCGCGGTAAAAACTCCTTCTTCGAGTTCTTTGTTGCGCTCGACAGCATCATCCTGCTTAGTCTGCAAGAGCTTTTGCAGTTCATCGAGGTAGCGATGGATGGTGTCGGCCAGACCGGTGAAATCGTACGGTAGCAGATCGGCATCGGCCAGCCTCATGACCGCGGTCCCGGCAGTCTGCGAGAGCGCGCGGCCGTAGCTGAAGTCGGTGTCGGAGAAATGGGTGTACCAGTAGAAGTCATCGTAGATGGAGTGGTAGATTCCGCCGCCATCCTCGTCGCCATACCCGAGATCCAGCGACGCAATGCCCAGATGATCGAGAAAGACGGTCCAGTCTGATCCCGAGCCCAAAGCGCCAATGCGCAGGTCAGCACGTTCGCGCGCTTCCTTGCGGTCCTCGGGAGTCTTGGCGTCGGCAATGGCCTTCAGCTGGTCACGCTTCCAGACCGGAATCTTCTTTTCAGGATCCTGAATCTCCCGGGCCACGGCGTTGATGAATCTCTCCAGCGAATGGGATCCGCCCATGGAGAGATAGCCGCGGCCGTTGCCATCGCTATTGATGTAAGCCACGGCATGCCGGCGAAGTTCATCGGCGTGAGCTTCGCCCCATTCGGTCGATCCGAGCAGAGCCGGTTCCTCCCCATCCCATACGCAATAAATGATGGTGCGTTTGGGCTTCCAGCCCTGTTTGAGCAGAGTGGCGAAGCCTCGCGCTTCCTCCATGAGAGCGACCGCGCCCGAGATCGGGTCCTCAGCGCCGTTGACCCAGGCATCGTGATGATTTCCGCGCACGATCCACTCGTCGGGATTGGTAGAGCCCGGGATTCTTACGATGACGTCATAGAGCGGCTTGATGTCCCAGTTGGATTGCACTTTGAGGTGGACCTTGGCCGGCCCCGGTCCCGCATAGTAGGTCTGGGGCAGCGAACCGCGCCAGGCTTCAGGGACCACTTCTCCCTTAAGCGCTGCCAGCAGCGGTTGCGCGTCAGCGTAGGAAATCGGCAATACAGGAATCCTGGTGATGGTCTTTACATCCTTCAGATCGAGGCGCTTTGCGTCCTTGGTGGCGCCGACTCCAGGAGTGAGTGGATCGCCGGGATAAAGCGGCATATCCATCACGCTGCCGCGTTGTACGCCGTCGCGCGGCCGCCAGGCGCCGTTGGGGAAAACATCGCCTTGAGCGTAACCGTCGTCCGCAGGATCAGAATAGATGAGGCATCCGACCGCGCCATGTTCGGCCGCAACCTTGGGCTTGATGCCGCGCCAGGAATTCCCGTAGCGCGCGATTGCAATAGCTCCCTTGACCGAGACCCCCATGCGCGCCAGTTCCTCGTAGTCATCCGGAGTACCGTAGTTGACGTAAACCAGTGGGGCAGTGACGTCTCCGTCCGCCGAATAGGCGTTGTAGGTGGGAAGCTGTTCGGCTTGCTGGTTGGAGGTGGGATCGACGGCCAGCGGCGGCTCTTGCAGTCTGGCGGTGAATTTCGTCGGCTCCAGTAGTTCGACGACTCGCACTTTTGGTGTGGGAAACAACACATCGAAAGTCTCGATGCTTGCCTCCAGCCCCCACTCTTTGAATTTGGCCAGCATCCATTCCGCGTTGTCCTTGTCATAGGGCGAGCCCACATGGTGGGGGCGAGCGGAGAGCCGCTGCATGTAGTCGCGCTGGTTCTGGGGCTCGGGGATGGCGCGGAACTTGGTTTCCCACTCTCGCTGGCTGCGGGACGAAGCCGCGGAATAGCCGTGCAGAGGTGGTTCGGTATCAGGAGTTGTGGCGAGAAGCAGTAAGCAGGAAAGAGCTAGCAAGCAGAGCCGGGCGCCAGAGCGCATTCATTTCCTCCAGAAGGGTCGATCACAGAGACCATGATTTAAGGTGAACTTGGCATTATAGTGGCTCGCTTAGCGTCCTTTGCGTTCGTGCTTTGCGTCCTTTGCGGTTTATCACTTCTTGACTATCTAGCTGAGGTCAAAATCTTTACCGCAAAGGTCGCGAAGAGCCGCCGCAAAGGACGCAAAAAACCGTGAACGGGCGCTCGCGCCTACATTCGGCTTGGCAGATTACAAATCATCGGAGTAGGCTTTCTGTCCTATGCCGATTCTCCGTGTGCGAATTTCCTCACGAAGTGGACTCTTTGCGTGGGTGTTGCTCGTCCTTCATTGTTTTTTCCTGGCCAATTTTGTAACCGCTACGAACTTCACGCTCGAACAAGTGATGAGTTCGCCGTTTCCCGCCAACCTGGTTGCGGCTGCGCACAGCCCCAGAGTCGCCTGGGTATTCAATGCGAAAGGCGTGCGCAGCATCTGGGTGGCGGACGCGCCCGAGTTCACGGCCCGGCAGGTCACGCACTACGACGGCGATGACGGCTTGCCGATTGCCAGTTTGCGCATCACCTCTGATGGCCGTACCCTGGTGTACACCCGCGGCAGCGAGACCAACGAAAACGGGCGAGTGGCCGATCCCACGAATGGCATCTGGCCCCGCAAGCAGCAGGTGTGGGCCATCGATGTGGACGCCGGCGCTCCCCGATTGCTGGGCGAGATGGGCTGCGCAGAGGAGGATTGCGAAGACGTCCAGCTTTCACCTGACGGACAATTTGCGGTGTGGGCGGCGCGCAAGCAATTGTGGATTGCACCGGTTTCAGGAGCAACTGCCGCCCATCAGCTCACTGATCTTCGTGGAGACAATTCGAATCCGAAATGGTCTCCCGATGGACGCCACATTGCGCTGGTCAGCGCTCGTGGCGATCACAGCTTCATCGCCGTTTATGATTTCGGACGGGAAGAGGTCCGCTATCTTTCTCCCAGCGCGGATCGCGATGCCATGCCGCGCTGGTCGCCGGATGGGCGGCACATTGCCTTCGTCCGACGGCCTGGCATTCAGGACAAGGTCCCGCTGATTCCAGTCCGACCGAATCCCTGGGCGATCTGGGTGGCGGATTCGGGCACCGCCGAGGCCAGGGAAATCTGGCACAGCGGGAGCCAAGACAACGATTCATTCCCTTCGGAAACCGCAGACAAGTCTTTCTACTTCGCGGACAACGACAGACTGGTTTTTGCCTCCGAACAGGATGGCTGGAATCACCTGTATTCGATCACCGCGTCGGGCGGCGCGACGACGCTGCTCACGCCCGGCTCGTTCGACGTGGAAGATGTCACGCTGGCAAGTGATCGGCGTTCGGTCATCTTCTCCTCGAACCAGGATGACGTTGATCGGCGCCATCTCTGGCGGGTTGAGCTTCAGGGAGGAAAGCCACAGCCGCTTACCCGGGGCGAGACCATGGAATGGGGCCCGGTCGAGGCCGGTGCGGGAGGTCAGGTGGTATGTCTTGGTTCGAGTGCCACGGTTCCTGCGATGCCATTTCATCTGGGGGCGAAGGGCAGGGAAATGATGGCGCGGCAGGCGCTTCCCGCGGACTTTCCGTCCAGCCAGTTTGTCACGCCCAGGCAGGTAATTTTCAAAAGCGAGGACGGCCTGGAGATTCACGGCCAGCTATTTACTCCCGCGGGACGAAGCCAGCCTGGACCGGCGCTGATTTTCATGCACGGCGGCCCGGTGCGGCAGATGATGCTTGGCTTCCACTACATGTACTACTACCACAACGCCTACGCCATGAATCAATATCTGGCGAGCCAGGGCTACGTTGTGCTTTCCGTGAATTATCGGCTGGGCATCATGTATGGCCGCGCTTTTCGGGAAGCGCCCAATACCAGCTGGCGGGGAGCGGCAGAGTATAAAGATGTTGTGGCCGGGGCGAAGTATCTGCAAAGCCTGCCCACGGTGGACTCCAAAAAGATCGGGCTCTGGGGCGGATCGTACGGAGGATTTCTTACCGCCCTGGGGCTGGCCCGCAACTCCGATCTTTTCGCGGCCGGAGTGGATGTGCATGGGGTGCACGATTGGTCGGTGTTCCTGCCTCATTGGGAGAATCACCCGGGAGCGCCGGACGCGAAGGACGCGGAAACGCTGGCCTTTGAATCTTCCCCTGACGCTGCCGTTTCAACCTGGAAGTCTCCTGTGCTGCTGATTCACGGGGACGACGACCGCAACGTTCCGTTTGGTCAGACGGTGGACTTGGCGCAACGACTTCGTGATCAACATGTCAGGTTCGAGGAGTTGATTTTCCCCGACGAAATCCATGATTTCCTGATGTGGAAGAACTGGATCCGGGCCTACGGGGCCGCGGCGGACTTTTTTGATCGGACGCTGAAAGGGCCGGGTGTGCGGCCGAGGCCCTGATAATGCGGGAAGTTAAAGCCGTGCCGCAAAAGTCGGCGAACCGCAGCGGCTAAAGCCGCCTCGCTTGAACCTCTTTGGCGGCACGGCTCAAGCCGTGCCCTTCCCGAATCCGCCAAGTTAACTGAGGAGTGTTCATGGGGCTGCGATATCGGTTCCACAAGTTGTGCTTGCTCTTCTTCGCGTCCAGCCAATAATATCGTTGGCATCGACTAAGTGAGTCGTCCTCGATTGCCATTCCTAGCGCTGCGACATCGGTTTCTGTGGCGGCAAAGAGCTCCCATCGACCGCGGCGAAATACGCCGCATCGAACGATGGCTGGCTACAGCTCGCGTTTTCCTCGCCATTTCCGCGCTGGTCGCCATCCGGATGGATCCGGAGGAAATCCGCTACTCCTTCTGGGCTTACGGCTTGCTGGCGTTTTACATCGCCCAGGGTGTAATCGTCATATTGTTGCTGCGGCGGCGCGAAGAGTCGACCGTCTCATTCCGAAGGCTGGTGCATGCGGCGGACATCGTTTGGCCGGCATTGATGTCGATTTTCGCCACCGGCGTAGCGAATCCATTTTTCCTGTTTTTTGTTTTCGTGCTGGCGGCGGCTGCTTATCGCTGGGGTATGTGGGAGACAGTGGCCACGGCGGCCTCGGCGGTGTCGCTCTTGTGGCTGGAGAGCCTGGCATTTCAGTTGAGTTTCTTTGACTGGGTGGACCACGTGCTCGCCCGCTACCACCTTCCGCAGTTGGGTGTGCGGGCAGCGGATTTTGAGCCTAAGCGCCTCTTCATGCTCTCCATCTACCTCCTGGTCATGGGTCTGCTGCTGGGATACCTGGCCGAGCAGCAGAAACAGCTGCGCGCGGAAAAAGCGGTCATCGCCCGCATTTTGGGAAAGGTGCGAGTTGAGGCCGGTTTGAGCGGCACGCTGCACGAGATCGTAGGGGAGTTGCTGGTCATGTACGGCGCGGAACGGGCCTTGATTGCGTCCCAGGAGGCCACCGGCCATCGCATCTATGTGGGTGAAATGCTACTCCGAAACGGGGAGGCTTCCTTCTTTCGCTGGCTCGATCCTCTGCCGTCCGACCGGGAGACATACCTGTTCGATTATTCCGCAGAAACCTCCTACGCCTGGCGCAACGGCCGTAGCGGAAACCAAAGCTTCACCCTGCTGGCCCTCGACCATGCGGGGCAGAAGCTTCCCAGCGCTTCTCCGGCATTTCTCGACCGTCTCGCGCGCCAGTACCGCTTCGACAAACTCATGATGGTTTCCTTTGTCTTCGGAAAGGAATGGTGGGGCCGGATTTTCTTTCTGGAGCCTGGCTCGACGGGAGAAATTACAGAAGAGTTGCGTTTCCTGCAGGAGTTGGTGCGCCAGATTGGACCGGCTGTGTACAACGTGTATCTGCTGCGGCGTTTGCGCCTCCGAGCTGGGGCCCTGGAACGGGCCCGCTTTGCCCGCGAACTTCACGACGGCGCCGTGCAGTCGCTCATCGCGGTGGAAATGCAAGTGGATGTGCTGCGGCGTCAGTCCGTGAACCGCTCGGAGATGGTGCCCGAGGAACTGGGCCGAATTCAGGGACTGTTGCGCGAGGAAGTTCTGAAGCTCAGGGAACTGATGCAGCAGATGAAATCGCTCGATGTGGATTCCAGAAAGTTGATTGCTTTTTTGCGGGACACGGTGGAGCGATTTCAGCGGGAAACCGGGATCACGGCTCGCTTCTCCTGTGATCTGGAGGAACCAGACATGCCCCAGCCAGTGTGCCGCGAGTTGACTCGCATCGTGCAGGAAGGGCTGGTCAACGTCCGCAAACACAGCCACGCCCGTACCGCGCTAGTTCGGTTGAGCGCCAGAAATGGGCAGTGGACGCTGGTGATTGAAGACGACGGCCATGGGTTCCCCTTCGAAGGGCGGCTGACGCAGACGGAATTGGACGCGCTGGGCAAAGGACCGTTGGTCATCAAGGAACGGGTTCGTGTCATTGCAGGCGAACTCGCGATAGAATCAAACCCGGGACAGGGTTCTCGTCTAGAAATCAGCGTTCCGCAAAAGCCGGAAGCGGCGTATGGACAATAATCGAAGATCCCAACCAATACGTATTGTGATCGCCGATGACCATCCTATCTTTCGCGACGGTCTGCGCCGCCTGCTGGAGGCGGAATCGGACCTAAAGGTCATCGGAGAGGCCTGCGACGGAACCGAGGCCGTGAAAATGGCCCGCCATTTGAAGCCCGATATCATGCTTTTGGACCTGGCCATGCCGCGGATGCCGGGGCTGGAAGCGTTGCGAGAATTGAGCACCGGTCCAGCCCACGCGGTCCGCGTTATTCTTCTGACTGCCGCCGCCGAGAAAAAGCAGATTGTCGAAGCTTTGCAACTGGGGGCACGCGGCGTGGTGTTGAAGGACTCTGCCACCCAACTGTTGCTGAAGAGCATTCACACCGTGATGTCAGGGGAGTACTGGGTGGGGCGGGAAAGCGTTTCCAACCTGGTGCAATACCTCAGGAACCTGGTGCAGTCCTCGGGGGAGGAGGCCAAGCAGAAGAAATTCGGCCTCACGCCTCGAGAATTGGAAATTGTCTCCGCCGTGGTGGCCGGCTATTCCAACAAAGAAATCGCGGAATACTTCAAGATCAGCGAAGACACGGTCAAGCATCATCTCAGCAACATCTTCGACAAGCTGGGCGTTTCCACCCGCCTGGAACTGGCCCTTTTCGCGGTAAACCAGGACCTTCCGCTCAAGACGATCGCCTAACGACATAGCACTTTGGTGCTATGTGTTTCCACATTTGGGCTATTGGCAGTCTGGCCTAGCCACAGTTACCCTAACAGGAGATTTAAACTCTGAGTTTAGCGCCTGCTGGAGTTCAGGCTGGACGTGTACTCAGACAACGAAAATTCAGCAGGCCGACAGGTGGTCCAAGGAGGGCGCCCATGGCACAGTGGCTACAAAATATCTGGCACGACGATCAGGGACAGGACGTCGCCGAATACGCCGTGATGCTGGCTGTGATTCTGGTAATCGTAGTCGGTACGATCCGGTTGATCGGTTCCAACGCCAATAACGTGTTTTCTTCGGTCGGAAGCGCGATTCAGTAGGCTCGAACCCCGGGTTGGCCCCCAGCCTCCAACCGGGTTCAGGTTTCAGGGTCCCCCCTTACTCCTCTTGCTGACTCCCATAGCCTAAGCAGGGTTTCCCGCCGAGTCATCCGACCGTGACCGGGCGACAGGTGTTGTCCGCGCGAAGGCCTTACTTCGTGCGCGTGCACATCGGCGCTGGCCCGATTTAAAGTCAAGAACAGAAATCAAAGGCGTCGAACAGGAGTGTCCGACCCACACCTTCATACCTACTAAGCTAGCTGAAACACAATGTGCACCAGGGCGGTGTAGTCGGATGGTTGTCCATCCCGCTTGGCGGGCTTGAAGCGAATCTGTTCGGCGGCATGAGATGCCGCCTCATCCAGGCCGTGGCCCAGTCCCTGCACTACACGCACGATGCGAAGCTTGCCGGAAGCCTCGAAGACGACCTCGAGCACGACCTCTCCCTCGATACGCAGGTTTCTGGCTTCTGCCGTGTAGGTAGGAGTGGGTTTGAAAATGACTTCCGCGGGAACCATCTTGCCGGCGGTATCGTCGGTTTGCTTGGGACGAAGTTGAGCCACGGAGACGGGTTGAGTATCGCCAAAGCCGCTCTTCTGCACCCCGTTGCCCCGGGAAGTGTTTACTTTCCCGCTGCCATCACCGGTCGCGATGCCATTGCCGAATCCCGCGCTGGCCACGACGCCACGAACGCCCTTGGCGCCACCGGTACCGTTGCCGTAGCCAGGTCCCGTGGGCAGATCAAAGGAACCCGCCGGGGCAATATTCACCGGTTTACCGTTACTTTCACGCGCGGGAACTCCGTTCGGATCGCCAAATCCTCCGGTCTGAACGTTCTTGGGGGCCGCTGCAATCGTCGGCAGGGCCGAGCTGCCGGTAGAGAAAACGTGGGTCTTCACCAGCTGCCGTGGAATAACCGGCGCGGTGGGCGGAAGAGACACCGGCTTGCTGGCCGCGATCTCGACTTTGGGCGCAACCGGTACTTCCTGCGAAATCTTCGGACGTACCTCGGGCGGGGGCACGCGCAGCACCTCAGCCGGTGGAGTTTCCATGCGCGCAACCCGCGGGGGCGGAATTTCTCGCACCGGTGCCGGCTCGTGGTTTACCACAGGCGGGGTTTCCACCAATCGAATGAAATGATAGTCGTGGACCGGGGCATCCAGCACTGCCAGGTTCAAGACTGCGGCCCAAGCCAACGCGAACACAGCCACCCCTTGCAGGCCCATAGTAAGGACGAACTCCTTCCAGGGCGGCCGCCGGTCGGGAAGCAAAGAAAACAGAGCATCTTGATACATCTCAGACATAATCCTCGTCCGGTGGGGGGCCTAACAATTAATGATGTTGATGTACGCCAATTCTAAATAGCTGCCTTATTTCCAAACATTCTGTTTAGAACATTATCGCACCTGGGACGACGATAGTAACGTCATCAGTAACGTCATCCCGGGTGCCCGCCGTTTTCCGTGCACGAATATAGCCACTCCCAGACGAGGAAAAAGAACGAAGCGCTTATTCAACAGCCAGTTAGCTTTGCGAAGGAACAGGGTATCAAACGCGGATGGCGAAACCGGAAAATTTTTGCACACCGGTGGGTAGGATAGGTGTCGTTACGGGAAACAGACCCTTAAGGTCAGTCGTCAGTCATCAGCACTGCTGCTACTACAACCGATTTTCGAGGCCCTGCATCAGGGTCCTCGGCAGCACTGCTTGGCCCCCTAGCAGCGTACGATTTTGGGGCTGTCGATACCCTTGGTGGCGTTTCGCGTGTCGACTACGAGCTGGGACTCGCGCACAATGCGCTTAAAATCGTACTCCGAATGATCAGTGACGATAAGCACGCAGTCGTATTGGCCAAGATTGTCCAGCGGCGCGCACGTCATTTGCAGGTCATATTTGCGGCCTTTTCCCACCGTGGGGAAAAATGGGTCGTTGTAGCTGACTGCCGTTCCCTGGGCTTGTAGTAGTTCGATAATGGTCAGCGCTGGCGACTCGCGCAAATCGTCAATGTCCTTCTTGTAGGCCACTCCCAGCACCAGCACCTTGGCGCCATTGAGTGCCTTTTTATGCCGATTAAGGGCCTTGGCCACGTGTTCGAGCACCTGATAAGGCATGCCGATGTTGATCTCGCCGGCGAGCTCGATGAAGCGCGTGCGGAAATCCCATTCCTTGGCCTTCCACGAAAGGTAAAAAGGGTCGATGGGAATGCAGTGTCCACCCAGCCCGGGACCAGGGTAGAAGGGCTGAAAGCCAAAGGGTTTGGTGGCAGCCGCCTCGATGACTTCCCAGATATCCAGGCCCATGCGCAGTGAGAGCATCTTCAACTCATTGACCAGGGCGATGTTCACGCAGCGGTAAATGTTCTCCAACAGCTTGGTCATTTCGGCAGCCGCCGGCGTGGATACGCGCACGACGCGGTTAAAGATGGTGCCGTAGAGCGCTGCCGCCATCTCCGTGGCTTGCGGATCGAGGCCTCCAACGACTTTCGGAATATCCCGCCGCGCCACCGTGGTGTTGCCTGGATCCTCGCGCTCGGGTGAAAAGGCCACGTAGATGTCCTGTGGGTTCGAGGCGCCGCGCCGCGCCGCTTTCAAGCCGCGCTTGTTTCCTTGTTCCAGGATCGGAACCATTACTTCTTCGGTGGTGCCGGGGTAGGTCGTGCTTTCCAGGATCACCAACTGACCCGCGCGCAGGTGCGGCGCAATGGCCTTTGCCGTGTCCGTAATGTAGCTGAGGTCGGGCTCGTGATACTCATTCAGCGGCGTGGGGACGCAGATGATGATGGCATCCATCTCTTCCAGGCGGGCATAGTCCGAGGTGGCTTCGAATCCCTGGGAGCGGGCCTGCTGAATTTCGCTGGGCAGAATACGCGCAATGTAAGTGTTGCCCTGGGCCAGAGTTGTAATCTTGCGCTGATCAATATCGAAGCCCGTCACCCGCAACTTCTGCTCTGTAAACAGCAGGGCAAGCGGCAGGCCGACGTAGCCGAGTCCAATAATGGCTACTCGCGCCTGACGCCGTTCAATCTTGGTTTTCAGCTCAGAAACAGCATTCGTGGTGGCTACTGGAGAAGTCGTCATTTGGGACATAGGTTTCGCTTCAGAATTTTAGCACGCTGGTGACGCCGTCCCCGATTGAGGACAGCATAGGTTTTCAGATTTGCAGCGACTGGTTGAGAGATTTCAGCAGATTGCGGTTACGGGGGTAACTGATGGAACGGTCATTCTATCGAAGTGTTGCGGCTGACGTGGCGAGGTTGGGACCACTCGGGGGAATACCGTTCAGGGCAAGGACATTTCTTAAACCACATGTAACTAAAGCCCAAACGGCTAACCACATGCAGAATTCCGCCAAATCTAGGGGAGTTCATACTACGTTCCTTCGCCGTTTGACTCTGCATGCGGCGGATTGTGGTTCACGTTAAGATGGGTTCTCATGTGCGGCATCTTCGGCATTCTGGCGAGTAACTGCTCCATTCCCCCGATCGTTCTGGAGCAAGCCACGGATTCGCTGGCGCATCGCGGGCCTGACGACCGGGGGACTGTCATCATTCAAGCCAACACTGCGTGCCTCGAAATCGGTTTGGGCAACCGGAGGCTGGCGATTCTCGATCTTTCTCCGCAGGGCCATCAGCCCATGCAGGATGCTGAAACCGGCAACTGGATCGTCTACAACGGCGAAATTTACAATTTCCGCGAACTCAGGACGCGCCTGCAAGGCGAAGGCGTGCGGTTTGTAAGCCAGTCCGATACCGAAGTGCTGCTGAAGGCTTATGGTCGCTGGGGCGAGAAGTGTCTCGGCGAGTTGCGCGGAATGTTTGCTTTTGCCATCTGGGATGCGAAGCGATCCCGGCTGCTGCTGGGACGCGATCCCATGGGGATCAAGCCGCTCTACTATTGTTCCGCGGGCCAATATTTCCTGTTCGCCTCTGAACTGCGGACACTGCTGGGCACAGGGCTTGATTCCCCGCCGTCTGGATCCCGCGGGCTTGGTCAACTACCTGAATTTTGGATCGGTTTACGATCCCATCACCATGATTCAAGGCGTATCCGCACTGCAGGCCGGTCACTACGCCGTATGGGAAAACGGCCGTCTGAAGGATGCGACGTACTGGGACCTCGCGCCTCACGGGCAGGCCGGCACGGCCGCGAGCTATCTGGTGGGCAATGAGACGGCGCGGAAAGATCTGGAAAATGATGTTTACGCCACACTGGACCAGGCCGTCCGCATGCAGACCGTGAGCGACGTTCCGGTGGGCTTGTTTCTTTCCGGAGGCATCGACTCCAGCAGCCTGGCCGGCATTCTGAGCCGGGCGGGGATCAGGCTCAACACGTTTCTCCATTATTTTTCGCGAAGCGGGTTACAGCGAAGCAGAATATTCCCGCGCGGTGGCCCGCGCTTTTGCGACCGAACACCAGGAGATCATGGTGTCACAGGGCGATGTGCTCGACGCCATCCCGTATGCGCTCCAGGCCATGGACCAGCCCACCATCGACGGTCTCAATACATATCTCATCGCCCGGCAGACGCGTGCCGCCGGGATCAAAGTGGCGCTTTCCGGTCTGGGTGGGAACGAGATGTTCGCCGGCTACTCCAGCTTTCGCGACGTTCCTCGCATGGAGCGCTTCGACCGATTCTTGGGGTATTGGCCCTCGATCCTGCGGCGCCCGTTGGCGCGCATGTTTGCTGCACTGGCCTCGGATACGGACCAGAACCGAAAACTGGCTGCACTCGGGGGCCAGGAGAGGGCCATCCATCCCTATTTTCTTGCGCGCGCCCTCTTCACCCCCGAACAGCGTGATTCGCTGCTGGCATCCGTCGATGAAGGAGCTCTGGCGCGGGCGAATGCTCCGTTGCAGGAAAGCCTGCGCCATACTCGCGCGCTCGACCCGATCAATCGCGTTTCGTATCTGGAATCGCGTTGCTACATGCTGAATACTTTGCTGCGGGATTCCGACGTGATGAGCATGGCCCACGGACTCGAGCTGAGAGTGCCACTCATCGATCATCAGCTTGCCGACAAGCTGCTGGCCCTGCCCGGCGCCTGGAAGCTGGACGGCAATGTGCCGAAGCCGTTGCTGGTCGGGGCGCTGAAGGGAGCGTTGCCGAGCGAAATCGTTCATCGCAAGAAGCAGGGCTTCACCCTTCCGTTTGAACGTTGGCTGCGCGAGAATTTGCGTCCTGAAGTGGAAGCGACTCTGCAGAAAATTGGCCAGGGTCCACTCGGACCGTTGCTCAATCACAATTCCGCCCTGCAGGTTTGGGACGATTTTCTGAGTCAACGGACTTCATGGCCCCGCATCTGGTCGCTGTACGTGCTGGAGCGGTGGTGTGAGCTGAATTCGGTTACGGCGTAAAGGGACGGCTGGTTTGTAGATCGGAGGTCTGGGATCGGGATAAACTCAGTCCCAGTTGCGTCACCTGACAGTATTCCACGGGACCCGTGCGCAACCATGTACTGTCCCTTAGACTGTGGCAATCGAAAAATGCAGCGGCCCAAGAAACTGACCGTGGCCGAAAAGCGATTGACTGAGAAAGTACTCGGGATTACCATCAGATTAGACTATCTCAGTTTACCGGAGCGCTTGGAATGCGAACGGCCCTTCTGCAACGGGTTCTAAGCTGCATGATGGTTGTAGTTGTACCGGCTGCGCTGTTTGCCACAGACGCCAGTGTTGCCGCCATGGTGTACAGCAACGGAACCGCCCGCCTCAATGGCTACAGTCTCCCAAGATCGTCGGCCATTTTTTCCGGTGATCTGGTGCAAACTGCACCGGATTCTGTTGCCAAGATCAACGCTTTGGGCACGAGTCTAATGGTCCTTGCCGACTCCCTGGTGCAATTTGAAGGGAGTGCGGTCAAATTGGAGCACGGAGGCGTAGCGGTATCGACTTCGAAAGGGATGGCGACTCGCGCGGGCGAGGTTACCGTGATACCCGCGGAAGGTGTTTGGACACAGTTTGATGTGACAAACATGGACGGGCAGGTCAGAATCAAGGCTCAAAAAGGTGACCTGACCGTCAGCGATGGGGCCGGGACGACCACCCTGGCACAGGGTCAGCAGACGACTCGAGAGGAATCCTCGACGCAGTCGCAGCCAGGCGAGACCAAGAAGAAGAAAAGTACAAAAGGCGGTGGTGCGGCTCCAGGTGCGGGTGGCGGGGCGCTGGATTCGCCCCTGGCAATCGGGATCGGTACCGGCGCCGTCGCCGGCTTGACGACTTGGGTGCTTCTCCAGGGCAGCGAGCCCGTGAGTCCGGTGCGGTAAGACGTTCGTTTTGTCCCGCAGATTTGCATTGATCGGTCTTTCGGTCTTGACTAGATCGCATAAGAAAGCCTCCTTGGTAGAACTCGCAGGACCGCGTTGAGTCTGAGTACGCATCTCCCCTGTTATTCGCATGGCTGACAGACCGCAGCGATCGTTCTGATAGTCTGTAGCTTCCTGCGCATCTCGCATCTGCCTCCAATTTCCGTGGAGATTAAAGCTATGCGCTGTATTCATGGGATTGTCGCCAGCATTCTGCTGTTTTCTTGGGGCGGAATAGCACAGCAACCCGCGCAGAAGTCCGCATCGGATAGCTCCCAGCCGACACCGCCAGCACCTCCGGAGACTTCGGGTATGGCCAATCAGCAGGCTGAGACCACAGCCGTGGTGCGGGATGCGCCCACGAATATGGATCAGGTCGTGAATCGCCTCGTCGAACGCGAGCGCGATCTGATGAAAATGCTGAAATATCGCACTCCTATTTTCGAGACTTACCTGCAGAACGTGACAGCAGACGCGCAGCTCGGGCCAGTCCCCAAGAATGACCACTACTTTCTCGGTCGAATGGATTTTAGCGAATCCATCGATCGGAAGGACTTCATGAAGCACCCGAGTATGGAGAAACGCCTACTGGGCGGATTCACCAAGGTTTTCAGCGTGCAGTATCAACCATTGGGATTTTCTTGGATGATCTTTGCCGATCGCGATGATTTCGACCGCGACCACTACGATTTTCGATACGACAACCGTGAGTTCCTGGGAGACGTACGCTGCCTCGTATTCGATGTAAGGCCCAAAAAGAGCGCAGGTAAGGGCCGCTTTGTGGGCCGCATCTGGGTAGAAGATAGAGATTTCAACATTGTCCGGCTGAACGGAACCTACGCGCCCGCCCCGAGGAATGGCTACTTCTTCCACATGGACAGTTGGCGTTTGAACCTTGTTCCGGGATACTGGGTCCCCGCTTACATCTACAGTGAAGAGGGTGACTTTAAGGCCGGTGCCAAGAACAAGATCGCCTTCAAGGCTCAAAGCCGACTCTGGGCGTACAACGTGAAGATTGGGAGAGAGGACGAGCTCACGCAGGTGCAGGTGGATGCGAGCGTGAAGGATGAAAGCCCTACGGCCCAGGACGCCTCGCCCGTTCAGGCCGAACGCCTCTGGCAGGAACAGGCCGCGGACAACGTATTGGAACGCTTGCAACGCGCTGGACTGGTGGCCCCGCCGGGAGATGTGGACAAGGTCTTGCAGACCGTAGTCAACAACCTACTAGTCACGAACAATATCGAGTTGTCGCCTCCGATGCGCGCACGCGTGCTGCTTACAACCCCGCTTGAGACGTTCAGCGTAGGTAATACGATTGTGATCAGTCGAGGGCTGATTGACGTATTGCCGGATGAGGCCAGCCTGGCCATGATGCTTGCTCACGAACTGGCCCACATCGTGTTGGGGCACAACTTATACAGCCAGTATGCCTTCAACGACCGCATGCTGTTTACCGATGAGTCCACGTACTCGAATCTCGGCTTCCGGCATAATGCTGCAGAAGAAGCCGAGGCCGACAAGAAGGCGATCGAACTACTGAAAAATTCGCCCTACGGCCAGAAGCTAGATACTAGCGGAGTGTTTTTGAAGGCTCTGCAGAACTGGGCTCCGCACCTTCCCGCCCTACTGACGGCTCACCTTGGCAATAGCATGTCCGACAAAGGCACAGTCACGCGCATGTCTGGGCTGATTGGTTCTGCACCGACTCTAGATATCAACAACCTCGACCAAATCGCCGCGCTACCACTCGGTGGGCGGGTGAAGATGAACGCATGGGACGATCGTGTGGAACTGATCAAGTCACAGCCCGTTGCACTCACTTCCGGCCGCGACAAAAAGCCGTTTCAAGTGACACCATTCTTCCCACGCCTCAGCCGCATCGATAGCCGAAATACCAGCAGCACGGTGGGCCAACGCTGACTCGGTGACTTTAATGGCATATCACGCCTGGGAGCCCGCCATGTCGCTGACAAGCTTGTGGCCAGCACGTCGAAAATCCGCCTTTTGGCCGGTGTCGCGGTGCTGTCCGCGATTGCTCCAACTGATCTCCGGCTTCTACTTGAGAGCCAGCACTTTCAGCTATCCGCTAGTCGAGGAGGCTTGTGGAAAGGGCGGGTTCAGAATATGCGGGGGCGCGAGGGGCATAGACGAGACGCAGGTAGTTACGAACTCGCCATTCCTTGCCTACACTTCATGGGGCAACGGGCATTCCTAGGGACCTCGTATGAGCGATGATGCTTTGTGGGGTTGACCTTGGTCCTCCGCCCAGAGCTCCTGACGGACAATTGGCGCCCACTAGATTGACGAAATTCGCTCTATGTCGCTCTCAGGCTATCGATCATGAGGACCTGGTCATTCGTAGCGAAGGGCTTGAATGGGGTCCAGTTGCGATGCCTTTCTGGCGGGATAATACCCAAAGAGAATTCCGATGCTGACGGCAAACAGGCCCCCGATGGCGAGTACTTCTGGCGTCAACCTGGTGGGAAACTCGAAAAGATGTTCGACGACAGCAGCCGAAAAGACGCCTGCCAGCACACCTAGCACTCCTCCCAGCATACTGAGAGCAACCGCCTCTGTTAGAAATTGTAGTTGGACATCCCATTCGGTAGCTCCTACGGCGAGGCGGACTCCAATTTCGCGAGTCCGCTGTGTGATCGAAACTAACATGATATTCATGATTCCGATTCCGCCCACCAACAATGAAAGGGAAGCGACGCTGCCCATCAGAATGGTCATGATTCGGCTCGTGGCGAGTTGCGCTTGAATCACGTCCTCCGGCCTGCGGACATTGAAATCGTCGTTCTCGGCAGGGGTCAAGTGGTGACGCTCGCGCAGCAAGCCGGTGATTTGGACTGTCGCCTCGGACATAGCATCGCGAGAGACGGCGGAGCAAAAAATGTCATCCAGCCAAAATGTGCCGCTGATTCTCTTTTGCGCCGTCGTATAAGGCATGACGACCACATCGTCCTGGTCCTGACCTGTAGCAGAGAAGCCTTTAGCACGGAAAACACCTATGACCTTGCACGGCAGATTCTGAACCCGAATGGTCTTTCCCGTAGGCTCGTCAGTTCCGAACAGATTCTCAACCACCGTTTGACCCAGCACGCACACGGGGACCGCGGCGCTGACATCCGCCGCCGTAAAGAAGGTGCCGAGGCGCATCGGCCACCTGCGAATCTGTATGAATTCGGGCGAAACCCCTCTGAATTGGGTAGCCCAATTCTCACCGCCGTAAACGACTTGAATGTGGCCATCCACGTTGGGAGACATGCTTTTGATCAAAGGCACTTGCTCGAGGATGGCATCGGCATCATTGAGCACCAGAGAGCGGGTGCCACGTGCCCCTGCTCGCATACCGTTCCGGGCTCGGCTGCCAGCCTCAATCCAGACAAAATTATCGCCCAAACTTTGTAGTTGGTCATTTATTTTGTTGCTGCCCGCGTTGCCGATGGCAACCACGCAGACAAACGCTCCAATGCCGACCGAGATGCCCAGAATGGTGAGGATACTGCGAAGCCAATTGCGGGTTAGAGCTACGAATGCTTCACCAAACAGAGCCTTGAAGTTCATGGGAAAATGCAGAGGAAGATTCTGACCCCGGTGGCCACTAGGCACACGCACTGGCGTGAGTTGCCGGCAACCGCAGGTTTCGGAGTCACCGTTTCTCCGTCTTAATCGAGAACCTGATCGTTAATAGGTGCTTGTGACGTAAAAGACCCTAGATGAAGGGGCGAGTCGTCATTGGCCCGCCCGCTCGTTCGAATGGCATCAGTGTTGCGCTGAGCTGAGCAGATCGCTCTTCAGCAGGCTAATTACGACCCGTCCACCACTGGCGTGCTTGGCCGTGGTTCCATCTTCGGCAGCCACCGGCGCGTTACCCATGCCCACCATGTAGATTCGGTAGCTCGGGATCTCATGGCTGAGCACCAAGTAACGTACGACCGCGTTCGCCATCTCCTTCGAGCTGGCAATCGCGGCATGGCCTTGACCCGGGGCGAAGCCCCGAACTTCGATGATGTAACTGAGCTGATCCTTCAGCGGGGCTGCCATCTGGTCGAGCATAGCCTTCGCGTCCTTGCTTAAGGCATTCTGGCCAGGACGAAAACGAATTTCAGTTTGCTCGCCGCCTTTGTATTGATCGACGCTGCCCACCATCTGCTCCACTTTGGAAATGTGGGCATTCGTTTGGCTGACGCTGGACTGCGCCGCCTGAACCTTGTCAGCAGCCATCGCATGCTGGTCGGCTTCGTTGGTCTTAGCGGAAACCAGCTGAATGCCCTGCTGGGCGCGGGTATCCACGTCCTTGATCATCCTGGTGTTGGACGCGCTCAACTCGTCCAGTTCCTTGAGGCGGTCACGGATGGGATCAGTTTGCCGGTGTACGTAACTCTTGCGGGCAAATGGATGGGTGACGAGATTTACTGCATTGGGATCATCGCCGTCCCAAAAGTCCCCGGTAGTCACCGGCTGAAGTGGTGGTTTGCCGGTGGCCCGGTTCTGTGAAGCGGGAACGGCTGTATCGGCTGCTGCCTGTGCACTCGAATCTGAGCTGGTTTGCTGGGTGAACGCCGGGAGGGCAAGGACTGCGGACAAGAACAAGGTTACGAAAACGCCATTCTTCATGGCGACCTCCGTCCGAGTCTTAACTGGTCCCAAGCCCACCGAACCGGTGGTCCCATCTTGACTCAGAAAACAAACACTTATTATATCACTCATCCCTCTTTCCCGCAAGGTACAGAAGAGATCCCCCGGGTCTGGCCAAGTCCTGGGGGCAACAGAGTCAAGCCTCGGGAAGCACTAGATTGCCAAGCCGTTCTCGCAATAACTGTCCGGAGCAACAGTAGGAGATTGGAAATCCCACCCCAGCGATTCCGTAAAGCGCCATCTGCGCATCGAGTACGCCGCTGATTTGACGCCAGTTGTGGCAGCCAAGGAAGCTAGCGCGAGTTGGAATGCTCGCGGGATGGCAGAAACCGCTTGATTTTTCGAGTCGGAAGGAATACGGCGGCATGGCGTCAGGAGCGGACACCCGGAAAGATTGCTAGACACGCCAAAGGCCAGGCGCCGCGGCGATCAACTGGTATTGGGCGAAAGAGCGACGAACCAGTAGGCTAAGCGCTTGGCGAACTCATGAAAGGTCTCGCATTTTCGGCGGGCATGGCTGCGGACTTGGCGCTGGTAGAAGACCAGTGACAGAGTATAGGCCAGAAACCGAATCATGGTCAGCACCACCAGGGCGGTAGTTTGGTGGACCGCGGGGTGTTTGAGGTGACAGTCGGTGGTGATGGTCTGAAAGACTTCGGTATCGATTCGCCAACGGCTGCGACTGAACTGATGAATGAACAGCGGCGAGATCGAGCCGAGTTCGAAATTGGTGGCGTAGAAGTTGGTGCTCTCTTGCGACATCTGCCGTCTTGCCTTTGATTCGATGAGCGTCTTCTTCGCTGACCGTGACGCGACGCTGGTGTTCGATGCGAACCGTTTTGACCACCCGCACCAGGCGATCGGCGACCGGCCAATCGACCTCCGGCAAGTGCCAGTATCGAATCTCCCGGTCCGGCTCCTACGTGAACGCCGGTGGGAGATTCCTGGGTGAGACGCTCCGCCTCGCGCAATAACTCGGGCTGGTTCTCTTTCAAGGTGAAGGCCCAAACCAGACCCAGACGTTCCACTTCTTTGACGAAGGGGGCTTGCAGATACAAAGCGTCCCCCACCAACACGTCCAGGAAGCGGCGGCCCAACTGCCCGACCAGATCTTGCAGCAGAGCCAGGGCGCAGGAGACCTCGGCTTCGCCGTTCTTCTGAAAGCGGACACCCAAGGGGATGGGGAAAGCGGTGCTGACCAAGACCACTACGACGATGCGGTGATAATACTGAATATCGGTTTGCATCTCGCCGTTCACCTTGTGCTGAACCTCCCGCTCCATACAGGCATCGCAACACCGGGCAAACGAACTGCAGATTTCAATGCCATCGACCGCCCCCACCACCAATCCTCGGGACCAATCGGAGCGTAGAACTCCGTTGCGTTTCAGGCGGCGAGCAATTTCACAACCGAGGGCGAACACTGGTTCGGGAGATTGTCTTTCTAGCGAGTAGCCGATGGTGTCGTCGCTGATCGGTCCGATGCGTTTAGCCAGCGCCCCATGGTGACATTCTGCCTCGATCTGCAGCAGGCTGGGAATCTGCATAGCCGCACCCAAGAAGACGGCGTCAAACACCTTTTTCCAAGGGTGCTGTGGAAACTGCCGTCCCTCGGGCAGAGCGCTCACCAAATCGGAGAAGCCAAACACCTTGTCGAGATAAGCCTCGAACCGGTGCCGGGTCAAACTTGGCGGTCTTCCTTTTCTTTGAGAAACCGCTTCAGGTTGACGCTTGCAGATGGTGGCGGCGGCGGCATCAAAGCGTCGGCGCATCTCGATCTTTTGGCGCACCTTCTCAACCAGTTCCGCCGGAATGTTGAGAGCTTTCGGCTTGCCGTCGATCAGCACGGAGATCTGAAATTGCGAATGCAGGCGTTTGCCGTCGGCGCAATGACAGTTGGGCCGGCCGCAGGCGCGCTTGCGTTCGACAAACGAGCCGGGCAGCATTTCGCGGAGAGCGCCGAGGCTGCGGATGAGTTTGCCGCGCAGTTCCAGGTCGGGTTCGCGGGGCGATTTCATATGACACTAATAATAGTGTCAGAACAGCACAAAGTCAAGTACCGCAAAAGATTTGCAAGAATGCCGTCAAACTGAAACCGGAGTGGAAACTCCTGCCAACAAACGGGCTGGCGCTGACGCCACCCCTACCTTAAGGAATCACTGATGGAGTGTATCGATACTCTCCCTCGAACCCAGCATCGCCAGAACCGATGGGTCACCACCTGAGGCGTGAAACCTGGGAGACCACCTGAGTTCTGTGCAACGCTCAAGCTGCTTGCGGCTTCAGTTGTTCCGTCGTCGAAACGTTCCTCCTTCTTCCAAAGTGTCAAAGCAATGGCCGCGATCTTTCGGCGGAAGGTCAGACGCGCCATCTCGGGCTTCATTCCCTTCGCCAGCAACGTCACATAGAAATCCGCTGCACCCACACCACAGCTGGCTCGGGTCGCGGCTCCCTTGAAGATCTCTTTCATTTCGTGGTTGTGATTCTGATTGAGGCCACGAATCTGTTGCGGTTTTTAGGTACGTTGCAGTTGTCCGTGCACGTAGCGATATTGCGCACTGTCGCGGGTCTCAATGCCCAGCCCACTGTAGCCTCCAGAGTTGCCGTTTGCTCCCGAACCGGTGCGGCGTCTGCATCAACGCGATCCAGCGGGCGGCTCGGATCGGACCGATGCAGGGAATCTGACGTAGTAGTTTCGCAGCTTTGTGTTTCCGGCCCTCCGCCAATAACTCAGGGCGCAGGGTTCGTCTTAACGCCTGCAATCCATCCAACTGTTGATAGAGTAGCTCGGCGCGCCGGCGCACGCCGGCATGTGCCGATTTTCTGTAGCCACTCTTCCCGATAGCGCGGAGCATATACTTGGGTAACTGCACAAGGGAATGCTCCAGCCGCGATACAGAGCTTTGATCAGTTTCATCACTCGGTTCAGGTCTTGGCTGAGGGTCTGATAACTGCGCCCTAACTCGCGCAGCGTCCGCAGTCCATGTTCTCCGTGATAAACCGGGCGCAGCATTCCCGTGCGCAACAAGTCGGCCAGCTTGCGCGCATCTATCTTGTCGCTCTTGTTGCCTTCCTTTAATAACGCATTGCGCCGCGGATCGCAGACCAGCACTCGCGCCACCTGGGGTTGCAGCAGATCGTAGAGCCAAGCCGCCCAGGTCCCTTCTTCCCAGGTCACATGCAACTCGCCCCGCAGACCGTGGATAAACTGCAGAATGCTGCTGGCTTTCGTTTCGACAATCGACTCCATCCCCAGCTTGCCGCTGCCATTCAGAACCGCAATTACCATCGCTTCCTTGTGCACGTCCATGCCGATACTAGGCCGAGTTCCGGACTATGTGAATTAGATCCATGGACCATCGATTAATCAGGCTGTTGGCGGCGTCGGACTCGGCATAATCCGGACTGGCTCCGTTCTGCAGATTGCTGAGGCTCGCGAAATCGTCGATTCTGACGAATCCGTCAGAGGACCCGAATTGATGCAGCGAGAGAGGCCATACACAGGCGTCTTGCCTTCAACGCCCATTCAAGAGAAGTCTGGCAAGCAGGAGGTGAGGTGCCTTTTCGCGGGTCGTGAGTTCTTGGCGTGACATCCCGACTATCCCGAGTGAACTGGTCCAACAAGCCACACAGGGACTGCGGTTTTCAAGAAAAGAGCCTCTGCGGCACAGCGTACTCGGCATAGTCCGGAACTCGGCCTAGTGCAGAGCATTTTTAAGTGCAGAGCATTTTTAGCTCGGCGGCGCGGCTACGGGTAAGGCCGTAAGTGAAAGGAAAAAATTGTGAGAGCTGCGCCGGTGAGCTAAAAATTCATTGGGCTAAACCGCCGGCAGGATGTGTGTGCTATGGGTTTTGTATGGCGAGCGGGAGTTTCAAGTTGGGAGACAGATGTAGGTAGTGGATGGGAACGACTCGGTGGACTGTGTTCATGGGCTTCGGCCAGCACGAGTAGGGCAAGATGGGAGGTGCTTGAATGATCGCAGGGCGGTGGGAATGCCGGTAAGACAGCACAATTCCTCCGACTCGGTGGCATCGAGTTCTTGAGCATCCATCGATTTGGAGTCGCACGGGGATCAACCATAACGGATCTGGGATGGTCGGGGGAGAATGAACTTTGGGCAATAACTGGACCGTAATCATCCGGCCCCGATGGCAAACCGGGCATTGCCGCAGAGAGTGACCGGTGAGCTTCTCGTAGCGATCACGATAGTCCTCGTCTGGCTTGGATTGGGAAGAGCTTGGGTGGGTAGCAGTCATGCCCAGGAGTTGGCGGCACTGCTCCAACTTCTGTTTGCGGTAGCGATTGCCCAGGAACCCGTAATAGCGAATGCGGTGGAATCCACTGGGGAGAACGTGGAGGAGGAATCGTCGAATGAACTCCTCGGCCGAGAGCGTCATGATTTTCTGCTGACTGTGGTCGCGGTAGTCCCGCCAGTGGAACTTCACCTGCCCGTCTTCGATCTCCAACATCCGATGATTGGAAATCGCGACCCGGTGGGTGTAGCGGCCGACGTAGTCCACCATTTGCTGGGGTCCGGCGAAGGGCGGCTTGGCGTAGACGACCCATTTCAGGGTTGCGCACGGGATCGAGATGCTGGCGGAAAACCTGCGGGTCTCGAAGGGCCTCGAGGGAGGAGAAGAACTTGAGTTTGCCGGCATCGAAAGCCTCCTCCAGATAAGTCAAGAACAATCGGCGGAACCGGCAGGACAACACCCGTACGGGTAAGAAGAAACGGGCGGTGCAGGAAACCCCCATCGACTACCGTCGGGTGAGATTCCGCCACCCGGGACGACGCAATGCAGGTGGGGATGAAAGAGGGAAATTTTGTCCCCAACTGTGGAGCACGGCGAAGAAGCCGATCTCGGCGCCGAGATGTTCGGGATCGGCAGCGATGCTAGACAAGGTCTCGGCCGTGGCTCGGAACAGAATGCCGTAGACGAGCTCTTTGTTCTGGTAAGCAATAGCGGTGATCGGTTCGGGGAGGGTGAAGACGACATGAAAATACGGGGTCGGGTGTACTTCCGCTTTCCGTTGTTCGACCCATTGGGCACGCGCCAAGGACTGGCACTTGGGGCAATGTCGGTCGCGGCAGCTATCGTAAGCGTTACGCTCGTAAGGACAGCTGTCGCAGTGCTCGAGATGACCACCAAGGGCCGCCGTCCGGCACACCTCGATCGCGGTCATGACGCGTCGCTGTGCCGTGGAGAGCGACGCACCATGCTGTTGGCGATAGGCTTCACCATAGCGGCGGAAGATGTCCGCCACTTCCAGCTCGCGGCGACCCATGGGGCCCAGCGGCTAGAAGAGCGGTGGCGGAGTGGGCTTGACCTCCAGGGGGGACAGGGTGCGGCAACAAATCGAGCGGACTCGAGGTCGAGCACACTTTGCTAGTCGCGATGCGGAGATATTTTGCTGTGGTGGCCAGACTGCGATGTCCAAGAAGCAGCTGAATGGTGCGGACGTCGGTGCCTTGCTCCAGAAGGTGCACGGCAAATGCATGGCGCATGGAATGCGGGGTGATCGGTTTGGAAATTTTGCAAATACGATGGGCTTTTGTATCTGCGCGCTCAACCGCGCCTGAGCTGATGTG
>CAVZXU010000022.1:0-61539 GCA_963779255.1 Terriglobia bacterium
GGAGTTGAAATCGCTGCGATCTATGGAACGAATGCGAAGAAGGTTGCGACTCTCTGCCGGAGCACGGCGCCAAACCTACCACGACTTCGACGCCTTCCTGGCGCATCGTCCCATGGACATGGTTGCGATTGGCAGCCCGTCCGGAATGCACGCCGCTCAGGGCATTGCCGCCGCGCAGCGCGGTCTTCATGTGCTGACTGAGAAGCCGATCACATCAGCACGGAGCGGGCAGATGTGCTGATAGCAGCAGCGGAACGCTCTGGCGTGAAGCTTGGCGTGATGTTTCAGGACCGCGCGAAGCCTGCAATTCGTGAGCTGCGCGACTGGGTCAGCACGGGAGTGATCGGCAAACCTCTTTTGGTGGATGCGCGGGTGATGTGGTACCGGCCTCCGGAATACTACAGCGCCTCGCGCTGGCGCGGGACGCTCGCGCTGGATGGCGGGGCGCGTTAATCAACCAGGCGGTACACACCGTTGACTTGCTGCTGTGGCTGCTGGGAGATGTGGTTCGCGTGCAGGGGCGTACGGCGACGGTACTCCATGCCATTGAGGCTGAAGATACTGCGGTCGCCATACTCGAATTTGCCAGCGGTGCGTTGGGAGTTCTGCAGGCGACGACTGCCGCCTATCCCGGATATCCGCGGCGGGTCGAGATTACGGGAACCGAGGGCACGGTTATTCTTGAACAAGACCGCATCCTGGCGGCGGACCTGCGTACCCCTCCGCCTGGCGTCGGTGCCGGCATCGCACCGGACGAAAATCAGAGTGCCTCATCGGCGGTGGTCAGTGACGATCGCGGACATCAGACATTGTTTGAGGATTTTCTTCAGGCGATCGAGCGGGATACGGCTCCGATCTGCGACGGGCGCGAGGGACGACGAAGTATAGCCCTTGTCGAAGCGATCTATAGGGCGGCAGGCAGTGGGACGGCTGTCGTGCTGGAGAAACCCTGAATCATCTGTAACCCAACCTGCGAGCGCAGTCGCGCAGAATCTCCGATTCCCAGGCAGGGCGTCGTGGATTTTTCGGATGCGCCGGTCCGGTTGGAATTCGCCCGGTCAGATGCAGAAACATCGCTGCCGAATGTTTGTAGGCTGGAACGGCGGGCGAAAGGCCACGTTGCCCAGATACTGCAGGGCGTCGGCAAGCGCATAGTATGCGGGATCTCCTGCCTCCCAGAGCCGGTCACGCTCGGCGAATTTCTCCGGGGCGAAAGCGCGAGGCCCAGCAGGTAATCCGAGCCGTACTCGATCATGTTGATGCCGAGATCGTTTCCGCGTGTAGATGCGGAAGTCCGGACGAAGCGCGTCGCGCAGGGCAAGCCGCTCGAGTTCGATCAGCCGGTCAAGGGAAGAATGCTTCATGCCTTTGATCTCCGGAATATCCATCAGGCGCCAGCGCGGTCTCTCATGAAAATTTCGCCATTGGGCGCGAACATGGCGCCCAACTCGAAAGCCAGCACTTGGCGATAGCCGCGGCACGCGGCAGTGGTAGATCGCAGCCTTTTCTTTGGACTGCTTGCCATGCAGCCGCGCGGTCTGAAACAGGATCGGGATGCCGCCGAACTGAACGATAAGGTCCATCTGCTGCCGGTAGAGTGGACGATTTCGCCGTCGCGGCCCTCGATATAGGCGCCCGGCCACGAACGGCGACGTTTTTGCCCAGCGCCTCCGCGGTCCATCGCAGCACATCGTGCTTTTCGGCTCGTTCAGGTAGTTGATGTAGCCGGTGTCCATGTTGACCGCGTTCATCAGGCCGGCGCGATGCGTCGCGAGCAGGTGGCGCTGAAACGCTTCGACGGCGACTGCGTCCGTCCGACTCATACGGCAGCAAGGCCGCGGCGATTCCCTGCACTTTGCGGCCCAGCTGCCGCCGTTCGGTTAGGGCTGTCGATGTTCATTTCTGCTTTCTCTGGATCTGGATTTCCAGACTCCTGGCTGCGTCATTCCTTCTTGGCGATAGCAGTGCGTCATCGGTCGGAATTTTTGTAGTGACTGTCCAGCGGATAGCATCCCGAGGGCAGGCCATTGCGCGGCGCGGTGGTGCAATCGCTGAAGGTCCGGCAAATTCGCTTGCGTTCAATGGGCGGCCTTCGAGTCGCGTCCCAGAGCATTTCGGGATAGCTCAGAACCATCCGTCCCAGGCCGACCAAATCCACCCAGCCCTCACGCACGGCGGCCTGCGCCACGTGCGGCAGGAAATCCTGCAAGTAGCTATAGCCGGTGCCCACGAAAATCAGGTTCGGGAAACTGCTGTTTGAGCGGCGCGTCGCTTCCATCTGCCGCGCCACGTCAACCAGCGGATCTCCGGGCGGCCGGTAGCCGTCCGACGGCGGATAGGGCGCCGGCCGCTGCATGTGCGGGTTGTAGTACGGGCTTCCCGCGGTGAGATTCACCAGCCGAATATCCATCTGTTCCAGCAGCGCGAGAAAGCGGACCGGTTCGGTCCAGATCCGACTTCCGTCGGATCGAGCGGGATCGACGCCGAATCCCCAGCGATAGGGAATGAGCCGTTCGAGCGGCTCCGGGATTCCGGGCCCCAGCTTTCCGTTGGACGAGCGCGGGCGTCGGGCCGAAACGGCACGCATGTCGAACGCGGAGAGCCGCACGGCGATTTTGAGTCGCGGAGCGAGTCGCGCGAATGCCCTGCGACGATTTCGCGCAGGAAGCGCGTGCGGTTCTCGAAAGCTTCCGCCGTAGCGCCCATCGCGCGTGTGCGCGCTCAGGAATTCGTGCCCGAGGTAGCCGTGGCAGTGTTTGACGTCGACGAAATCGAAGCCGAGCTTCCAGGCCAGGCGTGCGGCGCGGTGGAAGTTCCCGATGATGGCGTCGATCTCGCGCATCCGTCAGCACGGGAAAGTCGGCGGCAATCCCAGCCGACGGTCCAGGATCGGATGGCGGTAGAGGATGCGCGGCTCGGCCCGGTCGTGCAGCGTCGGGACGACTGTAGCGGCCCGAATGCGTGAGCTGCAGGCCGATCAGCAGGCCGTCGTCGGAGCCGAGCGACCTGGCGATGCTCCTCGATCAGACGCCTCGCGCAGCCGGGCCAAGCCTCCCTCGGTGTGCGCGGCCGGCCACGAGTTGATTAGGGTTGGCGCGGCCTTCGTGACGACACCGCGACCGCTTCTCCGCCCCAAATCAATTTCGCGCCACTGCGGTCCGAAGCGTTGCCATCGCCGGATCGTATTCTCGGCTCGGATTGCCGTCGGCCGTGCCGTCCCAACCTTCCATGGGATGCACGACGATGCGATTGCCGATCTTGATGTCGCCGTTGACCAGGGGCTGGCGCAGCGGAGACTCTGTTCCCTCAGCAGTGTGTCATCACACGGAATGGTCAAACCGAGCGCTTGCAGATGCTGACGAAATCCCCCGACAGTCTTTACAGTCCCAAGGCGGAGGATGGGTTGCGTGCTCATACGGTGGTTTTTCTCTGTTCAGGCAATCCCAGCACGGCGGCAGCGCCGAGCAACGCGATGCCCATCAGCACGAAACAGCTCTCCGAATAATTTCCGGTAACGTCGCGCAGGCGTCCTGTCAGCCAGGGCGATGCCGCTTCAGCAATGCCACCTGCGGTCAGGATCACACCCAAAAGTCTGCCCAGTATCTGCATGCCGAAGATTTCCGCGGTCATGAGCGGGATAATCATGTAGTCGCCGCCGAGTCCGACCCCGAACACTGCGGCTGATGCATACAGAGACCCTTTGGTGTGTCCTAAGAACAGGAACGGAATGGCGGCCGCGACCAGCAAGTAAGTCAACAGCATTACGTACTTCTTGGACAAGCGATCGGCCAACCAACCCATGAGCAAGCGCCCTACGATACTAAACGAGAGCACCAGAGACAGAACTCGCGCCGCGTCGCTTTGGGTGAAATGCCGGTCGAGGCTCAGGAAGAGCTTGAGATTTTGCTGAGTGCCGCTGACCGCCGCGATCGAGCACATGCTGCCGAAGGTGAGCAGGAAGAATGGAAGAGTTTTGAAGGCGCCCATTACGTCCGCGGTCCCAGGCCCTTTGCGATCTGGTGTTGATCGAGGCGGCGCTTCCTTCACGAAAAATGCCAACGGAAGCGAGATCACTATGATCAGCAGGCCCAACCATCGCAATGCCGCCTGCCATCCAAACTGCTGCACCAGTGCATGCGAGATCCAGGGTACAGTCGCGCCGCCGATTCCGATTCCCAGGTAAGCGAAGCCCATGGCCTTACCGCGCGACTTGTCGAACCAGCGCGACAATAGCACCTGGTTGGGCAGTGGTCCTCCACATACATAACCCAGGGCGTTGAAGAAATAGAACAAATAAAACATACCGAGTGTCGAGACCCAGCCCAGTCCCAGCAGCGCTCCGCCAGCCATCAGGATGCCGGCCATCATGACGCGGCGCGGGCCAAAGCGGTCGATGATCCATCCGGCAACAAATCCGAAGACTGGCCCTACCACCAGCTTGCTCAGCGCGTTTCCTGAGGTCACCTGCGCGCGTGTCCATCCGAACTGTTGCACCATGAAGTCGTAATAAAACGGCAGGCCCCACAGTGCGAGACCTACGATGCAGAACAGGACGACGAAAGCGGTGATGGCAACCTGCAGCGCGCCGGATCGAATGGCCCGCTGTTCATCGCTAACAGGAATACCGCCCTCTCGCGACTTGTATTCTGCATTCTCCAACAATGGTTTTGATTCCCTCACCTTGCCCCTCATCACTGCTGGCCTCTGCACGAGCGGGGCGCTCGCGCCTACATTCTCTAAGAACCTCTGGTATGATGCCGGGCGGATTTCACCATATCATTTGCGAGAGGCGCTCATGATGATCACGCGGCGTGAAATGTGCGTTCTGCTTCCTGGACTTTTGCCGGCCGGCAGCCGTGCTCGATGCTTTCGCCGAGGCCGACACTTCCCTGCCCTCGACGAATTATCCGTATGACAAACTGCCTGTGCACACTCTCGACAATGCCGAAATGCGCCGAGTTCTGAAGGGCAAGCTGGCTACCGGAGAGGCGCTGGAAGTGCACGAAATTACGCTGCCGCCCGGAGGCGCGCCGCACGTGCCACACCATCACATGCATTCCGAAATGTGGCTCATTCGGAAAGGCACGGTCGAGCTTACGGTGAACGGCACCAGCTACCGACTGGGTCCGGGCTCGGTGGGATTCGTTCATTCGAATGACGAGCATGGAATCAAGAATGCCGGCTCGACTCCGGCCAGCTACTTCATCGTCGCGATGGGGCCCGGAGCGGACGCGTGATGCGCGCATTCTTCATCTCGCATACCTCGTCACCGAGAGTATAAGCGGAGAGAGAATTACATTTTGTTTAGTTCCGCTTAAGGTCACACGCAGTTTTTACGAATTGACACTGGGGAAATGTGGTTCTTATAGTTTGCGGGAAGTGTGAGATAGAAGCTTTCGCGGGAGATCAAAGACTCCGAGGGCGAGACGCCCTCGGGACAGCCGGCGGGACGCCGGCGCTACGGCTCTGCAACTTTGAGGAGAGGATGCGATGAAAGTAATTTGGCTGTTTGCTTGCGATTGCTCTGATCATGGTCAGCGCGGAGGAACATGTGCCGGAAGGCTTCCAGCATTGGACGGGCGCATCTCTGAAGGATCTCGAGCAAACGCTAAAATCAGAGGCTGACGCCAGTACGCACCACATATCAGTGCGCCCTCTGGGGGATTTCCCTCAGGATAAGTTCATGCTTTCACGGCGGCAGGCCGATGGCATACCCGAATGGCACGAAAATCAGGCTGATGTTTTCTTCGTGCAATCCGGTTCGGCAACGCTGGTGGTGGGCGGCACGCTGGTGGGTGCTGAGACCACCGCACCGCATGAAAAGCGCAACGGAACCATTCAGGGTGGCGTCAAGCAGAAAGTCCGCGGGTGACATCGTTCGCATCCCTCCCAAGGTACCGCATCAGATCTTGCTTGATGGCTCGCCGGAATTCACATACTTTGTGATCAAGGTGAAGGGCTACTAGTCGGCTGCACCTTCCACCCCAAAGTCTGCAGCGCAGCATGCTGGAGGAGGACATCGATGTCTTTGCGATTAATTAAACTTGCGGTTGTGCTGGCGGCATTGTGCACCATGAACGCACTGGCGCAGGCGCCCATCCCTTACGGGCTGCCGGTCAGCCTGGAAAATGCCAAGAAGGCAGCCGCTGCCGCATTGGACGAAGCGCGGAAAGGCAACTGGAAGATGGCGGTGGCGGTGGTTGATACCGGCGGCACCCTGGTGTATTACGAAAAGATGGACAACACCCAGACTGGAAGCGCGGACGTCGCGATCGAGAAAGCCCGCACAGCAGTGCGGTTCAAGCGACCGAGCAAAGCATTTCAGGATGTGGTCGCGGGCGGCGGCCCCGGACTGCGCATTCTTGGCCTGCCGGGCGTAGTGCCCATTGAGGGCGGCATTCCTCTTATCATGGACGGGCAAATCGTAGGCGCTATCGGCGTTTCCGGTGACAGCAGCGATCACGACGGCATCTGCGCGCAGGCGGGAGTAGGCACGCTTAAGTAGTTGTCTCTCCGGCTTGAGGTGTCGGCGTGTAAACGATGACCCGTCGGGGATTCACGAACAGCCATGACAGCGCGGCGATGAAGAACATCGCAGCATTGAAGTAGAGACTCACCTTCCAACTAGGATGCCCGGGCCTGCCTGCGAGCACCGCCAGCCAGGCGACGACCGGTATGCTGAACACCTGTCCCAGGTTGCCAATCATGTTCATGAAGCCTGCCACAGTGCCGGAATAGCGATGTCCGATATCGATGGTCGTGGCCCAACTGGACGCCATTCCGAAATCTTTGACAAACGACGAGAGACACAGCGATGCGAATGCGAGGCCAACATGGCTGGGCGTCAGGGCGACGCTGACCAGCATGAAGACGCCGCCGAGTCCGTAAGCAATCACACCTTGCAGAGTGCGTCCCCAGCGCGGTCCCCAGAGTCGCACCTGGTGGTCGGTGAGATAGCCGCCCAGAAGACAGGATGCTCCGCCGAAGAACAGGGGCGCGCCGGAAGCAAGAACCAGTGCAATGCCTGACAGGCGGAGATCGTGGCGCAGATAGGGTGTAATCCAGGATGCAAAGAAAGACCAGCCGGCGTTGCTGCAGAGATACATCACGCTGAGGCACCACAAAGTGTGGCTGCTGAGCATGGTCGCCCTAGGACAGAGGAGCGGGTTTGCCGGCATCCTTTGGTCCTTCCATGATGAGCGCACGCTCTGCGGCGTTCACTGCCGGGTCGGATTGGGGCGAGTCCCTGTAACGCGAATGGAACCCCCAAAGCCAGACAGCGCCCAGTACGCTCATGAGCACGAACCCGCCGCGCCATGCGAAGGGGTAAGCCAAAACCATCATCAGGAGAGGCGCGGCGGCGCCGCCCCAGCGAGCACACATCCAGACCATGCCCTGAGTAAAACCTCTCTCTTTGAAAGGAAACCACTCGCGCGATGCCCGGCTGATATTGGGGAACGCTCCGGCTTCGCCTGCCCCGAAAAGAAAACGGAACATGATGAGGCTGGCCAAGCCCCAAGCAAGGCCGGTCAGCGCTGTGAAGACGGTCCAGACAAGGACAATGCGGATCAGAACCTTGCGCGGCCCGAACCTGTCGCCCAGCCAGCCGCTTGGCATTTCGAAGACCGCATAGGCGAGGGAGAAGGCGGAGAAGGCGTAGGCCAGTCGCTGCGGCGTGAGATGCAAGTCCAGTTCGATCTGGTCTTGAACCTGAATGATGCCGATGCGGGCGATGTAGGTGAGAGCGGAGAGGCTGCACAGCCAGGCCAGGACCTTCCAGCGGATTCCGGTGGCCGTGGCCGAGTTCATGAAGATTCCGTCGAGTCTCGAAGGAGTTGGACGATATACAAAATGCTTTGCCTCGCTGCCGCAAGTCCGGGGGGGTGCGTTTCCGTCGTCCTCTCAGGGCTTGATCAGCTACTCCTACCATCCGCGACCCCGTGGGGATAGCCGAGTAGCGACGGCGCTACTGGCGGCTCTCCAAGGTGGATCGTCGGATTAAAAACATGCTTCTCACGACAAGAAAGGCTTCCACTTCTCGACTACTCCCCTTGATCTCTGCAACTTCTTCAGGCCGCACATTGGGGAGAGGAGGGCGGACCGGGCCGGCTGCGAGGCCGATCAAATTCATCATTTCTTTCATGACCGAGACTTCGTATCCTTTGCGGCGGGCACGGATGGCGAAGAGCGGATTCACGTATTCGCTCATCAACTCGGCAAGCGCGGGGGAATCCCCGGCAGAAGCGAGTTCATGCAGACGCAACGAAAGTTTGGGCGCGACGGTGGCAATACTGGAAGTGTAAGTACGGCCAATCCTGTAATAGGCTGGCACGCATGCGTCGCCCGCGCCGCCGATCCAGTACAGCCGGTCACCCACGCGATCGATGATTTGCTGATAGCGGACTGTGTCGCCCTGCCCGTCCTTCCATGCGATCAGAGTAGGGACTCTGGCTGCCAATTGCTCGACCCACGCCGGGGATGGCATCACCCAGTCGCGACTGTAAACGAACAGGCCCAAGGGCGTGGCGGCACCAATCGCCGCATAGTAGTCGGCGAGGCCTTCATCGTCCGCATTTGGATAATACGGCGGCAGGGCCAGGATTCCATCGACGCCCGCTTGTGCCGATTGCTGCGCCAGTTCGATCGCCATCTGACGGTTGAAGCCGATGCCACTGATGACTGGAAGTTTGCCGCCTACTTCCTCTACAACGGTCCTTACTACTGCCTGATGTTCGAGCGGCGTCAGCGAATACATCTCCCCGGTACCGCCGACGGCCACGATGGCCGCAATGGGATGGCAAAGTAACTTTTGAATGTTCTTCCGTAACCCTGCAAGGTCAAGCGAGAAATCGGACTTGAAGGGGGTGACGGGAAACGCGATCACGCCCCGAAGGCGGCTCCGGAACTCTTCTGGTTTCATCTCTCCACCTGCTAGTTAACCGGGTGCGTCCGTGGCTGACGAACCAGGCACGCGGCATCGCTCGACGACGCGTACCTGGCCCACCTGGTTTCCGTCGTGCAGCGGTTTAACGCAAGAACGCCGAAGCGCACCACAGGATCGGCGCCTGTCCGTGCAGGTCGCCGGTGAGTCGCTCGCGGTCGAGATAGTACTGCAAGTCATTTTTCTTGCCGGTGCCCTGCACACGTTACGGAGATCGCCGTTAGGTTCGATGATAACTGATCAACCCCAGCCATCCCTTGCGAGCGGCTTTGCCGTATGTCTTCTGCGTCCAGCCAGCCGTTCTTGACGCCCGTGATCATGGCGAAAGTGAACATGCCGGTGCACGAGGTTTCCGGCCAGGATTCGGGATGGTCGATCAACTGGCGCCACACGCCGTCCTTGCCCTGATACTGCAGCAGCGATTCCATCATCTTGTGATACGACTCCATGATGCGCGCCCGCCGGGGATGGTTCTTCGGCAGCGACCGCAACATTTCCGCCATGCCCGCCGCCACCCAGCCATCGCCACGTCCCCAATAAGAACGGGACCTCGGGCGCGTGGTAGAACAGCCCGTTGGGCTGCTGCAGCTTGTCCAGATACGCGACCATCTCGAGCGCGGCGCGATCCAGATATTTGGCGTCGCCGGTCGCCCGGTAGGCCTGCAGCTGCAGGACGATGATCATGTACATGTCGTCGATCCAGAGGCGGGTTTGCGGAGCTCAGACCGTCGGGCGTCGGATTCTCCCACTGCTTGTCGGCCGAGTTCTTGCCCAGATCGAGATACTTCTGCTCCTTGGTCTGGATGTAGATTTCCAGCGGCACCGCGCCGAACACACTCCTATCCACATGGTCCGGTACCGGAATCAGATTGGATTCTTCGCCGAACAGAGGATCGAAGCGCTTGATCAGGCGAGCGTCAAGATCCTTATCGCCGCTCAATTGGGCGAAGGTCAGGGCGCCATACCAGGTCGCGACTTCGGGATAAGTAATAAAGGGGGAGGGCCCGGCCGGCCGAAGTTGGAGTGCGGAATCGCCAGCAGCCGTTCCGCCACCCGCTTGCCAACCTCCTGGGGCGAACTGCCCGCGGGCCACTTCTTAAATTCCTTCGGTTGTTTCTGCGCCTGCAGCGGCAGGGTCAGCACGATCGTCCCTGCGGCCAGTAGCAGTCCCAACATTTTGCGGTATCGATTCATCATCAGTTCGTGGTCCCCTTATGTTTTGCCGGTGAAGGCATAGTGTCCTGATTTCTTACGTTCCAGCGCGGCGAATACACCTGCGAAGCCAGCGTCGCAGACTACAGAAGCCGCTGGTCCAAGGTCAACCCGTAAAAACTGAAGTCACTATTAAGCTGAACTAAACAACTCACAGGCTCCAAGGTTTGCGCAGATAAGCACGAGCGTGGACGCTCGCGCCTACATCGAGAAAACCTCCCTGCTATGCTGGCACCAACATTTACAGGAGACGGAGTCTATGCTTCGAGTCTCTTATCAGGAACTGTTCGACGCTGTGTTGCGAGGTTTTCTGTAACCTCCTGTCAACGCCTACTTCCGTTGAATCTGGCTGCATTCAAACATCGATTTTTATGGTTTGACAGGTATAGCGCGCTTTCTATACTTGAAAAAAATTTTTATATTGATGACTCAGAACGATGATTTTAGCTGCTCGATTCGCAACCGGGCTGCTCTGCCGGTGCGGCCACTGAAGCTACTTCGGATCGCAATCTGACCCGTATGCCGTTGCGAGTGTGGACACGCTTCACTGGCCGTATTTTTGCAAGAGAGTTTCTAATGAGCACGCAAGAGGAAGGCGGAATCGATCAGCTAATTTTTCGCGGGACCGACAAACACATCGGACGACATGTTTCCGTAACGCCTGGAAACAGTTCCATGAAGCACCTGGCCTACGGCCGAATCATCCTGAACGCGGAGTAGCCGGCGGAATCATTTTCCACGGGAGATCGCGAAACCGGACTGATAGTGCTTTCGGGCAGCGCCACGGTGACGACAGAGGCTAAGGAAGTAACGCTGGGGCAGTACGATGCGATCTAGATTCCACGCGATTCCTCGGTAAAGATCGCGACCAGTTCGAAGGTGGACATTGCCGAGTTTTCAGCCGAGGTTTCCAAGCACTACCCATTTCAGGTTGTGCGCTTTTCCCAGGTCGAAAACGATCCTGGGTTAAAATTCACCACCGGCGGATCAGGATCATCGCGAAAGTTGCACATGCTGCTGGCCAAAAATGTGGAAGCGGGACGGCTGGTAGCTGGTTTACCATTTCGGAGCCGAGCAACTGGACCAGCTGGCCTCCCCACGAGCACGCTAAGATGCTGGAAGAGATGTATGTGTACTTCGACATGCCTGATCCGGCTTTTGGCATTCAACTTGTGTATAACCGTACTGACTATCCGGAAGTGGTCACGGTGGTACGCGATGGCGATGCGGTGCTGATGCCCAGTGGATACCATCCGAATGTTTCTGTCCCTGGTCATCGCATTTGTTTTTTGTGGGCGATGGCGGCGCACCGCGAGGGCGAGGACCGGCAGTTTGGCGTAGTCAACGTGCAGCGCGGATTCGACCAGGGGTCCTCCGGACTGGAAGCCGGCCGCAAGAAGTAACAACCTCCACTATGGACCGTGCCGCCAGCTCCGCGAACCGGGCGTCTGCAGCGGATTCCGAAGCGGCAGCGCCCGCGACCTCTTCACGGGCCGGCTATTTCCGCTGGGTCATCTGTGCCCTCCTGCTTTTCGGAACCACCAAAAACTACATGGACCGTCAGGTCCTGGGAGTCCTGAAGACCACCCTGCAACACGATCTGGGATGGAACGAAATCGATTACGGCAATCTGGTGTTTGCTTTTCAGGCGGCCTACGCGGTGGGCATGGTGGTGGTGGGTCGTGTAATAGACCGGCTGGGAACACGGCTGGGTTACGCGCTATCCATGGTGTTCTGGAGCCTGGCCTCGATGGGACACGCCATCGGCAGCTCCTTCACCAGCTTTGTTATTGCCCGGTCGGCGTTGGGTTTCGGGGAATCAGGAGTTTTTCCAGCCAGCATCAAGACGGTTGCCGAATGGTTTCCCAAGAAAGAGCGGGCGCTGGCCACCGGAATTTTTAACGCCGGCACGAATGTCGGCGCCATCATCACTCCTCTGGTGGTGCCGTGGATCACGATTCAATGGGGCTGGCGCTGGGCCTTCATCATTACCGGCGCGCTGGGTTTCGTCTGGCTTGCCTTTTGGCTGCTGTTGTATCGCGAGCCAGCGAAACACCCGCGGGTCTCCAAAGCGGAATTGGACTTTATCCGGAGCGACCCCCAGGAGGCCCCCGCGAAAATAAAATGGGCGCGGCTGATTCCCCATCGGCAGACGTGGGCGTTTGTCGTGGGGAAATTCATGACCGACCCGATCTGGTGGTTTTATCTGTTCTGGATACCGGATTTCCTGCAGCGCAAACACGGGTTGTCCCTGATGAAGATCGGTCTGCCCATTGTGGTGATCTACGTAATCGCGGACGTCGGCAGCGTTGCCGGGGGTTGGCTGTCATCGTGGCTGATCCATCGCGGCCGGAGCGTTAACTTCGCGCGCAAGGCGGCATTGCTGATTTGCGCGGTGTGTGTTGTCCCCATTGTGTTCGCTTACAACATGCCGAGTTTGTGGGGAGCGGTCTTGCTGATTGGGCTTGCGGCCGCCGCGCACCAGGGATTCTCCGCCAATCTTTTCACCCTGACCTCCGACACTTTTCCCGCCCAGGCAGTGGGCTCGGTGGTCGGAATGGGAGGAATGGCGGGCGCGATCGGAGGGATGTTGATCGCGAAGATCGTGGGCTACACCTTGCAATGGACGGGCAGTTACATGGTCCCGTTCCTGATGGCGGGCTGCGCTTATTTGCTGGCGTTGGCCGCGATTCAGTTGCTGGTGCCCAAGCTGGAACCCGCCAGTATTCAGAATATTCAGTAAGAGAAACGACATGATCCTGGAAACTTTCCAGTTGAAGGGCAAGAATGCTCTGGTCACCGGCTCCAGCCGGGGACTGGGTGCCGCGATCGCCATCGCGCTGGCGGAAGCTGGAGCCGACGTCGGTTGTCATGGGCGGAGTGCCGATGGCAAAGCCACCAGTGAGACTGTTCGTCAAATGGTAAGGCTACCTGGCGGGAGATATGACGGATGCGGACCTGTATCCGGCTTTGATCGGAAAGACGGTGGAGGCATTTGGCTCTATCGACATTCTAGTCAACAACGCGGGTACGATACGAAGAGCTCCAGCAGCTGAATATCCGCAGAATTACTGGGATGAACTCATCAGCGTGAACCTGACTTCGGTTTTCCGGCTTTCGCAACTTGCAGGCCAGGACATGCTGAAGCGGGGCGCGAAAGGCAAGATCCTAAACATCGCTTCCCTGCTTTCATTTCAGGGCGGGATCCTGGTTCCGGCCTATGCCGCGGCCAAGGGCGGGGTGGCGCAACTTACCAAAGCCCTGGCCAATGAGTGGGCGTCGAAGGGCATTAACGTCAACGCGATCGCGCCTGGCTACATGGCGACGGACAACACTACCGCACTGCGGCAAGATCCTGTACGTAGCCGGCAGATCATGGAGCGGATTCCCGCCGGTCGCTGGGGAGAGCCAAATGATGTTGCCGGCGCTGCGGTTTTTCTCTGCTCACCTGCCAGCGACTATGTTCACGGGCACGTGATGGCGGTTGACGGCGGGTGGTTGGGCCATTGAGGAACCACGTGGTCTGCTATTGGTTGACGCCGCTGGCGAGGAAGCCTCCGTCCACAACTAACACGTGACCGGTGACAAAGCTCGCAGCTTCTGATGCCAGAAAGACGGCGGCTCCGCCAAGCTCATCCAGCTTCCCAAACCTCTTCATCGGCGTGCGCAGCAGAAACTCACGGCCCCGGTCGGTGCCGTCAAGCAGGGCGGAATTCAGGTCGGTGCGGAAGACACCGGGAGCAATGGCATTCACGCAAACCCCGGACTTGGCCCATTCGATGGCGAGAGACTTCGTCAAGGAAGCGACCGCCGCCTTGCTGGCGCTGTAGGCGGCAACCTCATAGAGCGCTACAAATGAGGACAGCGAAGCAATATTAATAATGCGGCCATAACCGCGCTCGATCATGTGCCGGCCAAAAACGCGACAGGCGCGCAGAGTCCCGTTCAGGTTGGTTTCGAGGATGGCATTCCACTCGGAGTCCGGGACTTCGAGAGTCGGCGTTCGCTTGGTGCGGCCGGCGCAATTGATCAGGACCTGCACGTTGCCGAATTCGGCGGTTACGGCTTGCAGAAGGTGGTCGAGGCTGGCTGTGTCGGTGACATCACAAGTTTGGGCGAGCGACCGCCGGCCGAGCGCTTTGACGTCGGAAACGGCAGCGTTCACCTGTTCGGCGCGACGGCCCGTGGGAATGACGTCAGCGCCAGCTTGAGCCAGCGCCCTGGTGAGAGCAAGTCCGATGCCGCTGGTCCCGCCGATCACAACCGCGGTCTTGTTGGTCAAATCGAGAAGCGGATGGCCCATCAATCACTCCTTCTACATTTGGTGGAGTGAATTATAAGGTGAGTCTCGGATTCCGTAGCCCAGTCTTTTCGGACATCACTGGCACTAACACGCTCACGTCCGGGACGACATGCCTCAGGCACGAACGCCAACCCCAGATGCTACAGCCCGATCAGGTTTCAGCGACTTGGCGACACGAGTGGGGAGGTTGCGGAAAACTCCGGCGGAGCCCGAAGGGCGAATCTCAGGCGCTGAAGCGCTACACATTGTCAACGGCTCAGTGGCACGACCAAGGTCGTGCCCTTCCCAAACCGCGCATGGCCGACTGTTTCCGCACTCTATGAACCGAGCCCTTCCCATTTCGAGGCGAGCCCGAGCTTCCGCACGCTTTTAAGACTCCGGCGGTCAAAATCATCCGCAACGACTCTGCAATCGACACGGTGAGCTTTCGGGAATAATCGGTTTGCACCATCGCCAGCGCCAGACTGCGGGTTATGTGATGACCATCGACCCCAAAGGTCTGGAAAAAACGGGTACGTCGCCGGAGCGCGTGCTCGGGCAGTATGGTGTAACCGAAACCCGATTCCACCAGGCGCTTGATGGCCTCGGTATCCTCAGCTTCCATTACGACGTGAGGGTTCACTCCGATGTCAGTGAAGAAGCGATCGATAAGCACTCGCAGCACGGTCCCCACGGGATAGAGCAGGAATGGGACCCGGGCCAACTCAGACACGCGTACCGATCCGGTCTGAGGGCCCCGGACTTTGCTGGTCGAAGGACGCACAATCAGAAGTTCTTCATCAAAGAGCGGAATGATTTTGAGATTTTAATCAGGAACCGGCAGCGAAATGAGGCCCAGATCGAAGCGGCGGTCGTGCAGCCCCCTGATGGTTTCCTCGGTAACATTCACGGAGACGCGGATCTCGGCTTTCGGATATTGCTTGCGCAACTGCCGGAGGTTTCCCCAGTTGATAGATCAAGGTAGTGACACCTGTGGCAAAATGGAAAGGCCGGATGTCGGTGGCCAGGTCGTTCTGAAATTCCTGCTTAATCTGACCCATCCGCTTGATCAGATCTTTAGCGTGTTCCGCCAGGCGCACGGCGGCCGGGGTGGGGATCAGGCTCTTTCCGCTGCGCACGAACAGTTCAGTGTGGAGCTCGTCGGCGAGGTTGTGCAGCTGAAGACTGGCCGCGCCGGAGAGAGGAAGACCTTCTCCGCGGCGCGAGTCATGCTCGGAGACTCCATCACGGCAAGGAACAGTTCAAGCTGGTGAATATCCATAAGAAAACTCCCATCAGGGCCGCTACACCCAGGCGAAGACTCCCGCCGATGTCAGAGAGAAACGGTAGTATTAAATGCGGCTTTCCTTTTAGACTTCCTGAAACGTCTTTTTGGCTATTCCAATTTGACAGCGCTGGCGCCCCTGCCTATCGTTTGAATGCTGGTACGGTTACTTTAGCAAATCTAACGGGTGGAGTTGTGAACCGGAGATTTGCTGGGTCTAGTCCCGCCATCAACAAACCTCCTGAGTCAGTCACAAGTTTTGCACTCGGCCTATGAAACAGCTTCCAAATACCGTCGATTTTGCCGGCAACTTCTAAGGTGAGGATCCGATGAAGAGACTCTGCCTGCTTTGTCCGGTTGTGATTCTACTGCTGGCCGCGGGCGCGCAAGAGGCAGCCCCGGCGGGGTTCGAACAGTGGACTCCGGCATCACTAAAGAGATTCGAAAACAAGATGCATGCGGATGCCACTGCCGATCCGCATCACTTTGCGGTGGAGCTGCTGGCGGACTTTCCCAACGACAGCGCCATGCTGGTCCACCGGGAATTTGATGGCCCGCCGGAGTGGCACGAACTCAGGTTGACGTCTTCTTCGTGCAGTCCGGCTCGGCAACCCTGGTGGTTGGCGGTACGCTGGTGAATGGAGAGACAGTAGGGCCGCATGAAAAGCGCAATGGCACAATCCAGGGCGGCATCCGGCGGAAACTTTCCGCGGGAGACGTGGTTCGTATTCCTGCCGGGGTGCCACATCAGCTCTTGCTGGAGGGCTCGCCCGAATTCAATTACTTTGTGATTAAAATAAAAGGATATTGAAGCCGCCTGGGCCGCTATGACATCTTCTATAACTCGAGTTGCGCTTACGGAGGAACAGTTTTGAAAGCCATCGTCCGCATTTTTCACGCACCGCTTGCCCTATTCGCCGTTACCGCCGTCTTTCTGGTTTCCCGGGCCCCGGCCCAGAACTCGAATTTCCACCATGCTCCGGCGTCGGCCAAAGCACTGAAAAACCCTTACGAGGGCCAGCCGACGCCCCACGCTAAAGCGTTGTTCCATCTGCGTTGCGGGCGCTGCCACGGCGAGAATGGCGAAGGCTCGGGGAATATTCCTCCACTGAAGGTGGAGAAGATCAAAGAAGTGACCGCGGGCGAAATTTTCTGGTTTATCACCAAGGGCGACGTGAACAATGGGATGCCTTCATGGGCAAGTCTACCCAAGACGCAGCGCTGGCAGATCGTGAGCTACGTGCAAACGCTTGGCCAACCGCAGAGTGCACAGGCGAGCAGCCAGCCGTCGAACCCGCCGGCGGTGGCTGCGAAATTGAACGCACCGCTTCCCAATCTGCCCTTTACCGACTTCCGCTATGAGAAGCCGGGAACGACGCGCAAAATCACGCTCAAAGATTTGCCTGCTCCATTCGCGACCGCGTCCGCCGGCAATAGCCCCAAGGTTGTGGCGCGTCCGGAAGGCGCATGGCCGCAGGTCCCGGCAGGATTCAAAGTGGAGCAATACGCGACCGGGCTGGATAATCCGCGGATTATTCGCACCGCGCCCAATGGCGACATTTTCGTGGCCGAGACCCAAGCCGGCGACGTAAGGGTCTTCCGCGGGATGACCGGCAACGGCAAGCCCGAACAGATAGCATTTTTCGCCAAGGGCCTGAACCGGCCGTTCGGCATCAGCTTTTATCCTCCGGGCCCGAATCCGGAGTGGGTCTATGTCGGCAACACGGATACGGTGGTGCGCTTCCCCTATCAGAAGGGCGATATGCAGACCCGCGGTCCGGCGCAGCACATTGCAGACCTGCCCGGTGGCGGAGGCCATTCGACGCGCGATATTCAGTTCTCACCCGATGGCAAGAAAATGTTCGTCTCCGTGGGCTCTGCGTCCAATGTTGACGACCCGGATGTCACGCCGGCAGAAAAGAACCGTGCCGACGTTCTGGAGTTCAATCAGGACGGCTCGGAGATGCGGATTTTCGCCTACGGCATTCGCAACTGCGTGGGGCTGGCGACGAATCCGAAGACCGGCGAGTTGTGGTGTTCGGTCAACGAACGCGACGGGTTGGGGGACAATCTGGTTCCCGACTACATCACCCATGTGCAGGACGGCGGCTTTTACGGCTGGCCGTGGTGGTACCTGGGCAGCCATCAGGATCCCCGGCATGCGGGAAAGCATCCCGAACTTAAGGACAAAGCCATCGTTCCTGACGTGTTGCTGAACCCGCACAACGCTTCGCTCGGAATTACCTTCTACGACGGCAAGCAATTTCCGGCGGAATATCAAGGAGACCTATTCGGCGCCGAGCATGGCTCATGGAACCGAGCGGTTCGCGTGGGTTACGAGTTGATCCGCGTGCCTCTGGATCAGACCGGACACGCCAGTGGCGAATATCAGGATTTTATGACGGGATTCGTCATTGACAACGAGCGTGTGTGGGGACGGCCGGTTTCCGTCACGGTCGCTCCTGATGGATCGCTACTGGTAACCGACGATGGGGGGGACTGCATCTGGAGGATCAGCTACACGGGAAAGTAGAACGCACGCAATCTTCCGAATGCCCTCGCGAGAGGGCATTCGTTTTCGCCCTTATCAAAAAACACCATGGCAGGTTCTTCCCTCTCGCGTCGACAATTCCTGAAGGCAGCGGGTTCGATCGCGGGCAGCTCCCTGCTCCCTCCAGTTGCGCTCTTTGGCCGGTCGGCGATGGCGCAAATGGAGGAAGCTTGGCAAAATGCTCCGGACTATACCCTCACCATCGTGGTTAAGCCTATTGAACTTGCTCCGACTCACATCCTTTCCACGACCACCTACAACGGCCAGTTTCCGGGCCCGCTGCTGCGCCTGAAAGAGGGCCAGCGCGTGACCATCGACATTTGCAACCAAACCGACCGCCCTGAGCAGTTGCACTGGCACGGGCAATTCGTTTCTACCGATGTGGATGGCGCCGCGGAAGAAGGCACTCCCTTCATCGCTCCCCACGGCAGTCGCCGCATTTCGTTTGTTCCCAGGCCTTCGGGATTTCGCTTCTATCACACCCACGTCCGTGCCAGGGCGGACCTGAGCGCGGGACAGTACAGCGGTCTGGTTGGTCCGGTGTACATTGAACCGAAAAACCATCCGGGCGATTACGATCGCGAAGTCTTCCTGACTTTGAAGGAGTTCGAACCCACATACAGCCGCGGTGGTGATATGGCGATGGACTTCCTGTCCCCGGCGACTGTAGTAAAAAGCCTGAAAGATACCGGAGAGCGCGCGATGAAAGCTTCTCTCGCGAAGGGCGCTGCTCATGGCTTCGAAGTTGGGTACGGTTCTTTCACCATCAACGGACGAATGCTGGGCCATGGCGAGCCGATACGGGTGAGACGAGGGGAGCGCGTGCTGTTTCATGTCCTGAATGGAAGCGCGACTGAAATCCGCAGCCTGGCGCTGCCCGGGCACAGCTTCACCGTCGTTGCCATGGATGGAAATGCAATTCCCAAGCCGACGCAAGTCCCAGGGCTTTGGCTGGGAACGGGAGAAAGGGTCTCTGCCGTTGTGGAGATGAACCATCCCGGGATTTGGATCATGGGCGATCTGTCGGACGATGACCGCCATCATGGCATGGGCATAGTGGTCGAATATGCGGGAGAGAAAGGTAAACCCCAGTGGGTGACTCCAAAACCGTATCGCTGGAATTATGCCCACTTTGGCGGCACCGAAGCGGTCCCGGAACCCGACCAGATCTTCGACATGACTTTTGCCAAGCAAAATGCCGCACAGGATGGATTCAACTTGTGGACGATCAATGATGTTGCGTTCTCGGAAGAGCGCATGCAACCCATGTTTCGGGTGGAGAAAGGCAAGCGCTACCGCCTTCGCATGCACAATGCGAGTGATGATATCCATCCCATCCATCTTCATCGCCACAGCTTCGAACTGATTCAGGTGGCCGGCCAGGAGACTTCTGGAGTGATGAAAGATGTTGTGATGGTTGGCGGCTATCAGAACATCGAGGTTGATTTCACGGCCGACAACCCTGGTCTCACGCTGTTTCATTGTCATCAACAACTGCACATGGATTTCGGCTTTATGGCGCTGTTCGACTACATCTAGTTCCAGCAGGTTCGCGAACCCTTTGATCCACAAATTTGACGCTCTGATTCTCGGCGGCGGCGCGGCCGGATTGATGTGCGCCATCGAGGCGGGCAGGCGGGGACGCCGGGTGGCTGTCCTCGAACATGCCGAGCGGATGGGGAAGAAAATTCTCATCTCCGGTGGCGGCCGCTGCAATTTCACCAATATCCACTGCTCGGCGGAAAACTTTATCTCAGCCAACCCGCACTTCGCCAAATCAGCATTGGCGCGCTATGCCCCTGAAGATTTCATCGCCCTGGTCGAGAAGCATCACATCCCTTATCACGAGAAAACTCTGGGCCAGCTATTTTGCGATCGCTCCGCTCAGGACATTCTGGACATGCTCGAAGAGGAATGCCGCGAGTGCGGAGTCCAACTGTTCACGAAGACTGCACTTCAGGAAGTGATGCGCACCGATGAATTCGTGGCGACGGCCGGGCAGAGAGAATTTCGAGCCTCCGCGCTCGTCGTGGCCACGGGTGGACTGTCAATTCCTAAGATGGGCGCCACTGGATTTGGCTACGACCTGGCGCGGCAGTTCCGCGTGAAGGTCCGAGAAACCCGGCCTGGCTTGGTGCCGCTTCTGTTCGGCGCGGAGGATGGCCGACACTACACAGATCTGGCGGGCGTGTCCGCGGAAGTCATCGCTGCGTGCGACGGCCAGAGTTTCCGGGAAAAAATGCTGTTGACGTATCGCGGGCTCAGCGGCCCGGCCATCCTCCAGATCTCGACCTACTGGAGGAAGCCGGAATCCATCTCGATCGACCTGGCGCCGGAGCAGGCAGTCACCGTGGAGCTTCTCGAATCTGCTGTGCCGCGAAATATCGCCTCGCTGCGAGCGGCGTTGCGCAGATTCCTTCCCAACCGTTTTGCCGACCGGTGGCTGGAAATCCATGCTCCCAAGAGCTGGACGAACTCTTCCCTCCAGCAACTAGAGCGCTCGATACACAGTTGGGCCGTGTTTCCGGCGGGAACCGAGGGCTACGGAAAGGCCGAGGTAACGGTGGGCGGCGTGGACACAGATGAACTGTCGCCGAAAACAATGGAGAGCCGAAAAATCCCCGGCCTGTTCTTCATCGGAGAAGTAGTGGACGTGACCGGACACCTGGGCGGGTTCAATTTCCAATGGGCATGGGCGTCGGGCGCCAGCGCGGGGCGGGCGTTGTAGGCCGGGGCTGTTGCTGAACCCGTTCTTGACGAGAAGAAGAACTGGGTTGATGATCGTCTGTCGATGTCGGAGATCGAAACTCACATTGGAGATGGAAGATGACTCGCACTCTCTCCGCGCTCTGCGGGCGGAGCAAACGGAGGCCTTCCCTGCTGCGAGCGGCATGCCTGGGCGTTCTGTGTGTTGGCCTGGGAACCACGTCCTGGGCTGCGCCCCCTTCACAAAAAGGGAAAGAGCTGCGCATCTACTTCGTCGATGTTGAAGGCGGGCAGGCGACATTGTTCGTCACGCCCGCGGGGCAATCGCTTCTGATCGACACGGGCTGGCCGGGTAATGATGGCCGCGATGCGGACCGTATTGTAGCTGCCGCCCGTAAGACACGCCTCAACAAGATCGACTACGTTCTGATTACCCACTTTCACCAGGACCATGTCGGTGGAGTATCACAGTTGGCGGCGCGCATTCCGATCGGGACATTTGTCGACCACGGAGCAAATCGCGAGACCGGCAACGCTCCTACCGTGCGGGACTGGCAGGCCTACCAGGTGGTGCTGGCGACAGGAAAGTACAAACACATCACTGCCAAGCCCGGCGATGTCCTGCCCATCAAAGGAATGCGAGCCACGATCGTGAGCTCAGATGGAGCGCTGATCGAGAAGCCGCTGGCCGGGGCTGGGCAGGAAAATCCGAACTGCAAGGGCGCTGAGCAGTACCCGGCAGACACGACGGAGAACCTGCGGTCTCTGGGAACGTTCATCCAATTTGGCAAGCTGAGAATTCTGGACCTGGGTGACCTTACACATGATAAGGAAATGCAACTGATGTGCCCGGTCAATAAGATCGGCAAAGTTGACATTTATGTCGTTTCTCACCACGGCCTGGCGCAAAGCGGCAGCCCCGCGTTGGTTTACGGCATTGCTCCCCGCGTGGCGATCATGGACAACGGCGCCAAGAAGGGCGGGAGTCCGTCGGTCTGGGACATCATTGAGAAATCGCCCAGCCTGGAAGACCTTTGGCAGCTGCATTTTTCCGAAGAAGGTGGTGCGGCCCACAACGTCGCCGCAGAGTTCATCGGGAATCCTGACGGTCCTGATGCAGCCAACGCTTTGGAGTTGACGGCCCATCCCGACGGAAGCTTTGAAGTTTTCAATTCCCGGACGCAGAAAAGCAAAGCCTATCCGGCGCGATAAGCGAAAGCGTGAATCCGTCAAGCCGTGCCCGGGGCGATAATCTGTAGGCAGTACAGTATTCCCCAAATAAACAGAATCGAGGACGACGGCATTGCTGCGCTGGCGAATCGCCATCCTGGTTAGCGTCGCTATCGCGATCAGCTATCTGGACCGCCAGACGCTTCCGGTGGCCGTCAGCGCGATCGCAAGAGATATTCCGCTTACCAACCAGCGCTTCTCCGCGCTGCAGTCGGCGTTCCTGCTTTCCTACGCCATGATGTACATGGGCGGGGGAAAGCTGGTGGACACGTTGGGCACCCGCATTGGATTCACCGCCATCATGGCGTTCTGGTCGCTGGCCAACGCGAGCCATGCTCTGGCCACAAATTTCGCCATGCTGATGGCCAGCCGATTTCTGCTTGGCCTGGGAGAGGGCGGCGGCTTTCCCGCGGCCACCCGCGCCGTGGCGGAATGGTTCCCGGTGAAGGACCGGGCGACTGCGATGGGCATCATCAACGCGGGCACGTCGGTGGGGGCGGTAAGCGCGCCTCCGGTGATCGCGGTGGTCCTGAGTTATGCGGGCTGGCGCTGGATTTTTGTGGTTACCGGGGGTCTCGGCTTGTTGTGGACGTGGTGGTGGATCTCATCTTATTTTCCGCCGGAGAATCCTCCCGAACCTGCGCGCGAGCGATTGGCGTCCGCGGATTCCACGCCCAACCTGCGCTGGATTGATTTGCTGCGAATTCGCGAGTCCTGGGGCCTGGTAGCCGCCAAGTTTCTCAGCGACGCAGCCTGGTACTTTTATCTTTTCTGGCTCCCGAAATATCTTTACGATGCGCGTGGATTTGATGTGAAGGCAGTGGGGACGTTTGCCTGGATCCCATATGCCGCAGCCGGGGTTGGCTGTCTTCTCGGCGGATGGTTTTCGAGTTACCTAGTGAGACGCCAATTCGCGCTGGGCCTGGCTCGAAAACTGGCGCTGGGGTTGAGCGCGGCGGTGATGCCGTCCATCCTACTGGTGCCGCGGCTTCCGGTGGCATGGGCGTTGGTGATATTCAGCGTGGCGTATTTCGGACAGCAATCGTGGTCAACCCTGGTCATGGTCCTTCCCACCGATCTCTTCCCTGCCAAGGTGGTCGGTTCGGTTGCAGGTTTAGTGGGCTTCGGAGGCGCCATGGGGGGAATCGCGTTCGGGCAGTTGGTCGGATATCTGCTGGACCACGGCTTCGGCTATGGTGTCGTTTTCTCATTGGCGGGTACGTTTCATGTCGCCGCTTTCGTTATCATTCTGGCTACCGTTCCTGTGGTCCAGTCCCTGGACCTGGAACGAAGACTGAGTTCTGCGGGAGCTTGATGCGAATTAAAGAGATTCGTACACGCGTGATGCGCTGGCGCGGAAAGACGGTGCCCTTGCCGCCTCATTTCTGCACCAATCCCATGGACTTGCTGAACCTGCCGGAAGCTTCGATGCAGACGTTCACTTTTCATGGCTGGCTGGTGATTGAAATCTTTACCGACGACGGGCTGGTGGGGATCGGCAATGCCGCGCTGGCGCCCCAGGTGACGAAACAGGTGATCGACCTTTATCTCAAGCCGCTGTTGATCGGTAAGGACCCGTGGGACATTGAGTTTCTCTGGCAACACATGTATCGCAAGACCATGGCGTTCGGCCGTCGCGGTATTGGCATGGTTGCGATCAGCGCCGTGGATATTGCGTTGTGGGATATTTTGGGCAAATCGGCGAAACAGCCCGTCTATCGGCTGCTTGGGGGCAGGACCAAGCCGCGCATTCCGGTTTATGCCAGCCGGCTTTATAGCGTCGAGTTGAATGAAGTTGCCAACGAAGCGAAGCGCTACAAGGCCGAGGGCTACAAGGCTATGAAACTTCGATTTGGCTGGGGACCAAACGACGGCGCGGCCGGCATGCAACGCAATCTCAATCTGGTCCGCACCGTGCGCGAGACGGTCGGGGATGGCATTGACGTGATGGCCGACGCTTACATGGGATGGACGCTCGACTACGCCAAGCGGATGCTGCCACTTCTCGAACCCTTTAACCTGCGATGGCTGGAAGAACCCGTCATCCCCGATGATCTGCACGGCTACGCCGAACTGAAGTCGTACGGGCGAATTCCAATCGCCGGCGGTGAGCACGAGTTCACGGCCTACGGCTTTCGCGACCTGCTCGAGGCCCACGCTCTGGACTACATCCAGTTCGACACCAATCGGGTGGGTGGCCTCACGCAGGCCCGCAAGATTGCCGCACTGGCCGAGGCATATTCCGTCCCCGTCATTCCTCATGCCGGCCAGATGCACAACTATCACGTGGTGATGGCAAGCCTGAACTCGCCCATGGCCGAGTACTTCCCGGTCGTCGATGTGGAGGTTGGCAACGAATTGTTCTGGTACATCTTCAATGGCGAGCCCAAAGCTAAAGACGGCTTCATTGATCTGGACGAGAGCGTTCCGGGCCTGGGCCTGAGCATCAACGAGGCAGCACTGGAAAAGTTCGAAATCATCGAATGAACTCCATGACACGACTGGTTCAACTTAAGCGCGGAGACGTACGGCGGGTGGCCCTCGTCGAGGAGCCGCACCTGCGCCTGCTGGACGGTGGCGGCTCGATCTACGAACTGGCCAACTCAGCCATCAGCGCTGGCGTGAAGCTCAGCGACCTGGCGCGGCACCGGGTTACAGGTGATCGGCTCGATTATGACTCTATCTACCGCGGACAATCTGAATGGCGTCCTCTGCCTGCGATTGACCATCCGGAAGAGCCCGCGCGCTGCGTAGTTTCAGGAACCGGGCTGACCCATCTGGGCAGCGCTCGTAATCGCCAGAGCATGCACGCCTCGACCGAAGCGGAGCTGACCGACAGCATGAAGATGTTTCGCTGGGGCATCGCAGGCGGGCGTCCAGCACCAGGATCCATCGGGACTGCTCCGGAGTGGTTTTACAAAGGCACGGGCACATCGCTGCGCGGGCACGGCGAAGCGCTCCAGGTTCCGGCTTACGCCGGCGATGGCGGCGAGGAAGCGGAGATTGCGGGCATCTACGTGATTGCTGCTGATGGCCAGCCGCGCCGCGTAGGAATGGCTATAGGCAACGAATTCTCGGACCACGTATTCGAAAAAACGAACTATCTCAACCTGGCGGCGTCCAAACTCCGAAGCTGCGGGCTCGGCCCTGAACTCGTCGTGGACCCGGACTTCGAGTCGGTGCCGGTGGAGGTAAAGATTGAGCGTGCCGGTAACCTGCTATGGTCGAAAACATTCCGCAGCGGCGAGAATGAGATGTGCCACAGCCTGGCGAACATCGAACACCATCATTTCAAGTACGAAGCCCATCGCCGTCCGGGAGACGTCCACGTCCATTTTTTCGGGACGGACTGCTTGAGTTTCAGTGACGGGATAAGCTTGCAGGATGGAGACGTGATGCAGGTCTCGATTGCAGGCTTTGGGCGGCCCTTACGCAATCCGGTGCGGGTGGCCGGAAGCAAGCCGGAATTAATCAGCGTGAAAGCTCTGGGGTGAGTCATGTCAAAACCGCGCGTGGCAGTGATCGGACTGGGAATTATGGGAAGTGGGATGGCAGGACGCCTGCTCTCCGCGAATTTTCCTCTCAGCGTTTACAACAGAAATCGCGACAAATCTGCGCCCTTCGCCAGCGCGGGTGCCACCGCCGCTGCTTCGCCTCGTGAGGCCGCGGTCAAGGCTGACATTATCATAAGCATGGTCGCCGATGACATTGCCTCCCGTGGTGTGTGGCTCGGCGAAAATGGAGCGCTGGCCGGAGTGTCTCGCGGGGCCGTGCTCATTGAATGCAGCACTCTCACCGTGGGCTGGGTCAAGGAACTCGCGGCGGCAGCGGCACAGCGCGGATGTGAGTTACTGGATGCACCCGTTACCGGAACCAAACCCCATGCGGCCTCCGGCGAGTTGTCTTTCCTGATTGGAGGATCGGAGGCGGCGCTGGCCACGGCCCAGCCTGTCCTCTCTGTGTTGGGACGCGAATTCATTCATCTTGGTCCGACCGGAAGTGGTGCCCTGATGAAGCTCATCAACAACTTCATGTGTGGCGTGCAAGCCGCATCGCTCGCTGAAGCGGAATATATGATCGGAGCCGGCGGCCTGGACCTGGAGAAGGCCCTCGCGATCCTTACCCGCGGAGCTCCGGGCAGTGGCCTGGTACAGAGAGCTGCCGCTCGCGCCTTCGCCAATGACTTTACTCCGAATTTTCCGCTGCACCTGATGGCCAAAGATCTCGGGTACGCCATCGGTGAGGCCTCCCACCTCGGACGCAGCCTTCAGACTGCGACTTCAGCCCTCGCCATCTTTGAAGACGCGATCGCCAAGGGTTACGGGGACCAGGACTTCTCCGCAGTGATCAAGTCACAGCAGCGAGGCTAAAGGCGGCCGATCTTACTCCCAGGTAACGCGCACGAGCGAAAGCCCTTGCCTGGGCAGATTAAATTGCAGATGGGCTCCGCCCTGCGTGATCGGTATCCATGCGGGCGAAGTGAGAAGCTGCAACTGGCCGGCGCGTTGCAATTGTTCGTATTGCGCTGCGGTCGGCGATTGCGGAGAGCCCATCCCTTTCCAGACCGAGAATGCGTTGCTGTGATTGCCATCGACGCGGAAGTGTTCGAGCAAACCGCGGCTGGTCTCGACGGGCAATCCACTGAGCGCCAGGTCAATCAGAGTTGCAGCAGCGGCAATATCATCGTCGTGGTAATTCCAGATCAGAACCTCAACTTCGTGGTCCTTTCGGGCGGCAATCACGTTGATGTCCGGCTGTCCGCGCACGCCGTCGCGGATAACGTCCTCGGAATGGACAGCGCCTGAACTGGTGGCTGTGACGCGTTCGTTGCCCAGCAAGCCGAACATGCGGAGAGTATTCAGAACCGGCTTGTCCACGCCGTTGGTGGCGAGCGTGCGGAAGCCTTCGAAGTACGGCTGGTCTTCGAACTCAAATGCCCAGGTGACCGCACCAAGAAACTTAATGCGCTCCCGGCTGGTTAGAAACATGATGTTGTTCAGCGTCTCAGCCGTGTAGGCGGCGTACAAGGGTCCGTTGCGATAGGAATTCTGAGGATTCGTTCGCGCCGAACAAGCCGCGCATCCTTCCGGGTCTGACTCTCCCAGAATGATGGGGGTTCGGCGCCACTCCGGAAAAGATGCCACGATCTGGAAGCCCTGTTCAATCGCGGCCAGCTGACGCGCGATGCCCATCTGCACGTGATCACCCTGCCACTTGGGTGATCCCTTGGGATGGAAGCTGACAAAGTCGAGCCGCGACCCGATTTTCCCGTTCACGTAGTTGGGCTGGTGGGCGCAGTGGTCGAGGAATGACCGCAGAAATTCCGCCGCTTTGGGATTGGCCGGCCCCGTACTATCCGGACCGCCGACGCGAGCTTCCGGAAGGGCCCGCAAGACTGCATCCACGCTGAAGTCGTACAGTTTGAAATATTCCTGCGGCGTTCCCTGCCAGTAGTCGATGTCGGGCTCGTTCCACACCTCCCACAGCCAGGTCTTCACCTCAGAGTCGCCATAGCGCTCGCGCAGATGATGGACAAACTGAAAGACAACTTCCGACCACTTCTGATAATCCTTGGGCGGATAGGCCCACCCGGTATAGATCGAGCCTTGGGGGAAATTATGACGATAGGGCTCCGGATGAGTTGAGAGCGCTTTCGGCATAAAACCGATTTCGACCAACGGCTTGATTCCCGCCTTCTGAAAGCTGTCGAAAATCTGATCGAGGATTGTCCAGCTATAGACCGGGCTACCCGCCGCGTCCTCCGTGTAAACGTTGGTCGATCCCCACTTCAGCGACGCGGCGCCGTCGCCCGTGGTCAACAGATTGTGGACACGGACATAAGCCGGCTCTGGACCGAGGGCTGACAACTCGCCGAGCAGTTTCCTGCCATTCACCGCGTATGTGTAATTGGGCTCGTCGTAGCCGAAGTAGTTCCAGATGGGCGAAAGCGTGCCCTGGGGTTGATCGAAATGCACCTGGATATCTGCGCTGTTCGGAGTTGGCTGCGACCAGGCCGATTGTGAGATCGGCAAAACCAACGAAAGCAGAAGCAGGAAAAAGGGGAGAGGACTGGAGTATGACGGGAAATCAGTGGGACTGAATTTCACTGCACGCTCCGTGTATCGTGATATTTGGAACTTCGGCCTCATAACCGGGAGCCTTGCCAGTAGCGCCGCCGTCCCGGCGGCTGTCGCGGGGGCGTCCCGCCCGCGCCGCGGAATGCCCACAGCCGGCGCTCCGACAGCACCCGTATCATAGTTGATCTCACAGCTCAGAGGAATTCCGGCGGACTTTCGCCCAATGAATTAGACTTGCACCCACTTCTTCTGCAAGAATGTGGCGGAAGTTCGAGGGTGGAGGCCAAACCGATGCAGATCAAAGTCAATGGCGTGGAACGACCCTACGACGGCGATCCCAAGCTGCCGCTCCTGTGGTATCTGCGCGATGTTTTGGGCTTGACTGGAACCAAATATGGCTGCGGCATGGCGCTTTGCGGAGCTTGCACCGTCCACCAGGACGGCAAGGCGATCCTTTCGTGCGTGACCGATGTGAGCCAGGCGTCCGGGAAGGAGATCACTACGATCGAAGCCATTTCCAAAAATGGTTTGCATCCGGTGCAGCAGAAATGGATCGAGTTCAACGTGCCGCAATGCGGCTACTGCCAGCCCGGACAGATCATGAAAGCCATCTCCCTGCTGAAGGAAAATCCCAAGCCCAGCGACCAGGACATTGAAGCTGGGATGGCTGGAAACATCTGCCGCTGCGGCACCTACCAGCGGATTCGTGCGGCCATTAAGGCTGCTGCGGGAGAAAACGCATGAGCGACAATATCCTGAACGTAAGCCGGCGCGGTTTTCTGCAAGGAATAGTTTCCACCGGAGCCTTGGTCTTGAGTGTCCGCCTGATTCCGGATCTCCTGTGGGCAGCCGAGACCTCAGCAGGTTCACACGCTGACCACGCCGTGCTGCACCCCAGCGTCTATGTGGGCATCGACACGGATGGAACCGTCTATCTGGTGGCGCACCGCTCGGAAATGGGTACCACCAGCCGCACTTCCGTCCCGCTCATCTTGGCGGATGAACTGGATGCGGATTGGAAGCGGGTGAAGCTGGAGCAGGCGACCGGTGACCCACGATACGGGGATCAGGACACCGACGGATCGCATTCGGTCCGCGACGGATTTGTGGTGATGCGCGAAGCCGGAGCCACTGCGCGCCTGATGCTGACTCGGGCCGCAGCCCAGAAGTGGGGAGTGCCGGTCTCGGAGTGTGAATCCGATTTACATGTGATCGTGCACCGGGCTAGCAAGCGTAAGGCGGGCTATGGAGAATTGGCCTCGGCCGCTGCTAAACTGCCGGTTCCTAAAAAAGAAGAACTGCAATACAAGCCGAAGAGTGCCTGGCGATATATCGGCAAAGGGGCTCCCAGCTACGACCTGGCTGAGATTTGCGCCGGCAAGGCCGGGTATGGCATGGACGCTCGCCTCGAAGGCATGGTCTATGCCTCGGTTGAACACCCTCCGGTGCTGGGCGGCAAGGTCAAGTCTTATGACGAGAAGGCGCCACTGCAAGTCAAGGGAGTCAAGCAGACTATTCCGATCAAACCTTTTACTCCTCCCCATCGTTTTCAACCCCTGGGCGGCGTGGCGGTCATCGCCGACAACACCTGGGCCGCATTCCAGGGACGTAAGAAGCTGAATGTGGCTTGGGACAACAGCGCGAATGCCGGCTACAACTCGGATCAATATAAGAAGGAGTTACAGGAGACGGCCCGAAAGCCGGCGAAGGTCGCGCGCAATATCGGCGATGTGGATGCGGTGTTTGCCCAGGGTGGGAAGATTATGGAAGCGGAGTACTACATACCGCACCTGGCCCACGCCACGATGGAACCACCCGTGGCCCTGGCCGATTTCCGCGACGGCAAAGTTACGATCTGGGCTCCGACGCAGAGCCCGCAGGCGGTGCAGTCAACCGTCGCCGAAGAACTTGGCATCCCCAAGGAAAACGTGATTTGCCACGTGCCCTTGCTGGGAGGGGGCTTCGGACGCAAGTCGAAGCCGGACTACGCGGCAGAGGCTGCGATCCTGTCGAAAGCCGTGGGCAAGCCGGTCAAAGTGGTGTGGAGCCGCGAGGATGACATCAGGTTCGGCTACTATCACGCTGTGGCTGCCATGTACCTCAAGGCTGCGCTGGACGAAAAGGGAAAGCCCACAGCCTGGTTGCAACGGTCGGTGTATCCACCGATTGGTTCCACCTTCGCCTTGAATACTACGTACGGCGACGCGGGCGAATTGGGGCTGGGGTGGACAGACTTGCCCTTCGACATTCCCAATCATCGCGCCGAGAACGGGCCGGCGGAAAACCATGTCCGCATCGGATGGTTCCGGTCAGTGGCGAATATTTATCACGCCTTCGCGGCGCAGTCCTTCGCCAACGAACTCGCGAATGCTTCAGGACGGGACTCGGTCGAATACCTGCTCGAGCTGATCGGACCCGCCCGGATTGTGGACGTCAAGGCTTCAGCGCCCGAGTACGACAATTACGGCGCATCGACCAAAGACTATCCCCTGGATACGGCCCGGATGCGGCGAGTGGTTGAACTGGCTGCGGAAAAAGCCGGGTGGGGCAAGAGAAAGCTTGGTAAGGGCTCCGGGATGGGCATCGCCGTGCACCGCAGCTTTCTGACCTACGTGGCTACGGTTGTCGAAGTGGAAGTGGACGATAAGGGTGAAGTGAAGATTCCATCCGTGCACACCGCCGTGGACGCCGGCATCGTGGTGAATCCCGAGGCTACCCGGGCCCAGTTCGAAGGCGCGGCGGTGTTCGGCACCAGCATCGTGCGGAGTGGGTCGATTACGGCAAAGAATGGCGTGATCGAGCAGTCAAATTTCAATGACTATCCCGTGGCCCGAATCAATGAGGCTCCCTACAAGACAACAGTCCACATCGTGGGTAGCGACGCGCCGCCGGCAGGCGTAGGCGAGCCCGGAGTGCCACCGTTCGCGCCTGCGGTCTGCAATGCAATCTTCGCTGCGACCGGAAAACGGATTCGCGAATTGCCGCTGTCCAGCCCCGCGAACGCGTAACTGGACTGAAGGGTGCCCCGTCCAAGCTCCGCTCGGGCGGGATTTTTTTGTGAAGCGGGAAGATGAAGCTGACGCGAGAGACGCGGTTTCAGTTCCTAGCTTTAGGGGCCGTCGAAACATCCCCGCCCAAACGGAGCTGGGACAGGACACCCACGAGAGCAATTGGTTCAGGTCGGGAGCGTGCGTGTCCGGCGAGCTTCGTAGGACTTCAAGTGGGCGTAGGCAAGACTGAGAAGCGAAGGCGTGCCCTGGGATAAGCCATCTTTCTCACGCCGGAGCAGGTCGCCGATGATGTGGTCGGCCTCGATCGGAGCGTTGCGCTCGATATCACGGAGCATCGAGGCGGTGAGAGTTGCTCCCTTCGCGGTCAGCATTTCACGGGCACGTTTCATTTGCCCTTCCCGCATGGGGTAGCCCGCGGCCTTTGCGATCGAGCGGCACTCTTCGAGCAGTCCCTGGATGAAGTCGGTACCTCCCGGGGAGACGCAGATATCTCCAATGGCGGCGCGCATCAGGCAGGTGCTGCCGGCGAGAGAGGCCAGGAAAACCCACTTCTCCCACATCTCTTGCAGGATTTCCGTGCTGGCATGCGCTTTGAATCGTGCTCCTTCCATGAGGGTCGCGATCGCCTTTACCCGGTCCGACAACGCGCCATTCTGTTCACCGAAAGATAGCTCGTGAGTGTCGTTGAGGTGCACGATCTCGCCCGCGTTGAGCGCGACTGCGATCAGGCACTGGCCTCCGAGCACGCGCTCGCGACCGAAGCGGTCGTTCATAATTTCCAGGTGGCGCATTCCGTTGAGCAGCGGCAGAATGACGGTGTCCGGTCCAACCGCCGGCGCGAATGAAGTAATCGCACCCTCCAGATCGTAGGCCTTGCAACTGAGCAGCACGAGATCGAACGTGTCACGGATATTCTCGGCCAGGATGGTGGCGGGATTGGCCAGAGTCACATCGCCGAAGCGGCTGCGAATTTTTAGACCGCGGGCCGCCAACTCAGCGGCACGCCTGGGGCGGACAAGAAACGTTACGTCGCGATTGATCTCAAGCAGCTTGCCGCCAAAATAGCCGCCAATCGCGCCGGCTCCAACCACCAGGGTGCGCATCTATCAGATCCTCGACCGCTTCTTCAACCATTATGATAACCGGGTGCCTTACCCTTCGCTTTTTGAAAGGTGGGATTCCACGATCGATTCCCTCTTGGGATTTTCGAGACCGACTGATGGAAGGGACGACGACGCAGATCATTTCAGGAGCACCTCATCAGGGCTCAGTGAGCGGTGGCCGACTGCGGCCAAGTCGATCGAGACCTTGGGTCGCTCTCGTAAGGGCGCTTAAAAAGGCTGCCGACTCCGGTTTGCCGCCAGGTAACGGCGCATCATACGCAACGAGGCCCAGCACATAAGCAGTTTCTTGTCGCTACCGACCTTCAATGTGACTTTGTCGCGATGTTTGTCGCAGTAGGGAATGCCGCTGACCGAGCCTCGCATAATTTGCAGACTTCCCATCAACGCCTGGACTCCACCGATGGTTGTTTTCGAGAGGTCGTCGAACCGGACTGGAACCTCCCCGCATGCTACGCACCCCATCGGCCAAAGGCTATTGCGAAAAACTGGACTCTCGAACTTTGGCGTTTCGGATGTAGTAGCCGGGTCGAGGGGACGGAGAACGCCGGCGTTCGCCACTGAATATTCGAAGCACTTTTCACAGTGGATAGGCCTTGCCTCCTCGCAGTCCTTCTTGGAGATGGTTTCGATGCTCGCTCCGCAGTAAGGACAGGCGCCCTTGAGGTTCGTCCCGCTGAGCGCCGCGATGATACAGAACAGGCCACAGCCACTCGCTGCAATCCCATAGAACATGTATCCGTTGTGCAACAGCCACCATCCGCCTGCGCACAGCGTCAGGCCAACGGCGAGGAGAGACAAACCGATTTTCAATTTTCTCCCACCGACATTTCCCCAACGGGGCTGGTGCGACTCGGAACCGGTGGATCGGCAATCTCGACAAGATGACTTGCAGCGGCAGGACTGACCATTGGTAATCACCCGCAAAATGGGATTCAATGCTCAGCCATCGTACAATCGCCTGCCCTCGTTCTTATCCTTACCGAGGTAATCATGGGGCCAACTTCGGGTATCGTGAGTTCGTCGCGGGGTGCCTCCGGTATCGCCGCTGTTGCGAGACCTGGGATCTAGCATGGGATAGCGGGCCTCGCTTTTCCAATAATGCCCGCGTCCAGTACGGCGCGCTGCGTGACTGGGCCCTCGACTTTCTGGCTCGTCCAAACACTAGGCCGTGGGCCTGATGTTGTGGTTCATGCGGAAAAAGTTTGTCGGGTCATACTTATTCTTTAAGGCAACCAAGCGGTCGTAATTAGGTCCGTAGGCTGCGCGCGCAAAGGCATCTCCTTCGTCTGAAAGGTAGTTGCCGTAGGAGCCTTCGACCAGAAACGGGCGCAGAGCATGCCAGCAATCGCGCGTCCATTGAATATTCTTCTCTGATTCGGATGGCTCTTCCCAGTTCGACCAGAACATGAGGTTGTAGGAATGTTGGCGATGGGGGAAAGCTGTGTCCGTAGTCCCCACGCGGGTTGCGGCCCCATGCCAGTGTTCAATGAATGGGGCAAAACTGAAACCAGAGGGACCCTTTCCGGCAAACCCCGCGATCGCCGAGACCGCATTGTCGCTCAGAGCACGGAGAAAGTTCGATTTCACATATGTCTGGCGTCCGGGCGGGAAGAACGGGTCGAACATGCTTTGCAGCTGGAGATAGCTCATAACATTCAAAGCATCGACAAGGGGCGTACCAAACGTCCGCAAGGGTTGTAAGACCTTCTCTCCTTCCGCGGGGTTTCCGCAGTAGCAAGCTGCTACTGCAAAGACCGGCGTGCTGTCAGGCAGACTAAACGAACCGCATTGGATTACCAATTCGTCGGGGATGGTCTCGGAGAATTCGCGAAAGAAACGCAGAACCTCGAGTGCCTTGGAAACCGGATAGAAAACACCGCCGCCCAACACAGGACCGCGTTCGTACAAACGGTATTCCAACGACGTGACAATCCCGAAGTTGCCACTACCCCCACGCAGCCCCCAAAACAGGTCCGGGTTTTCGTCGGCATTTGCCGTCAACAGGCGGCCATCGGCGGTGACCACATCCGCACTGACGACATTATCCAGTGCCAAGCCGTGCTTGGCATGCATATGGCCCCAGCCGCCGCCGAGGGTCAGACCAGCGATGCCCGTTTTTGAAACAACGCCTAAGGTGGTCGCCAAACCGAACGCTTGCGTCTCGCGATCGAATTCACCCAGCGTCAGACCGGTTTCCGCACGGGCAGTTCGCCGGGTGGGGTCGACACGTATGCCCTTCATAGTGGAAAGGTCAATCATGAGGCCACCGTCGCAAACGGACTTCCCAGCGACGCTGTGACCTCCGCCGCGGACGGCAACGACCTGATCATGTTCACGGGCGAAACGTACACACGCTATGACATCCGCGGCGCTCACACAGCGCGCGATAACGGCGGGTCGCCGATCAATCATTGCGTTGGGAATGGTGCGGGCCGCGTCATAGCCGTCCTGACCGGGGCAAAGAACTGTCCCGCGAACCATGGGCCTGAACTTTTCAAGTGCGGAAAGATCGAGCAAGAGGCCTCCTTTCAAGCCCTAGTCGGGGCCCACAAGGCTTCTTCTCCCTGCCTTAGAGCGGCATAATAATAGCAAAAGGGAGTGACTCCTGCTCAGACGCCAAGCCGACATAGTCCTATCCTCCCGCAATCGCCCCAATCACAATAGACGGCTCCTTCCCGGACGCGACGGCGTCGGGGAGGGGGGCGTCAAGTGAGTTGTGGGAGAGGTCTTCTTCGCAGGCCTGATTCTAATTAATAAGAAGCGCAGGAATGGGGCTAGGGCGGCGCTGTTGCGTGTCGTGGTCGCGGATGGCGCCGCGCAGCATGGGATAGCGGGCCTCGAGCGCGTCGAGGACCGAGCGCAGCGTGACCGGGCCTTCGACCTCGAGCGTCACTTCGCTGCCGACGTGCGCCAAGGTTCGGAGATGGAAGGGAGGATAACGCGGATTACGTTCATCCGAAAAGCAGCCGGGGGCGCGATAATCTGTTGTTTTGGGCGGAGCTTATGCAGTCCGCGGTTTCAGTCGTGTGCAGCGACGCAGACCCACGCGCCCTTTTCTTTCACCCAGGTGAAAGTCGGGCGGCCGTTGAGTTCGTACGGTTTGCCGTCAAGGAACCCCTTCTCGTGCACCTGGGCGAATACCATCGCCGTACTGTCATAAACCCGGATTTCCATTTCTCCATATTCGAAGAGTTCAAGAGGGTTGCTCTTGTCTGCGATGAGCTTCAGGAATCGGTCCTTCGTGTAGAGGTTGTTATCCGTGCTGGTAAGGAAAAATCCGTCAGCAAGAAGCTTAGCCGCGGTTGCGACATCATAGTTGAGCTCAGCCGTACGCAGCCATTGCATCTGGTGTTTTAGGGCCGCAACATCGGGTGATGACGCTAGCTGCTTGACCGGAGGCTGTTGTGCCGTGGCAAAGGTGAGAACAAGTAGCAAAACCGGCAGGAATCTCATGCAGAGGCATTGTAGCAAGTATTATCTTCTCGATTTCACAAACGCCTCCGCGCTGAAGGGCTACTACGAGGGGCCGTCCGGCCTACGAGGACTTATCCACCCGCAATAGCCCCAATCACAATAAACGGCTCCTTCCCGGACGCGACGGCGTCAGGGAGGGGGCGTCGGGTGAGTTGTGGGAGAGGTCTTCTTCGCACGCGAAGAAGCGCAGGAAGGGGCGGCACTGTTGCGTGTCGTGGTCGCGAATGGCTCCGCGCAGCATGGGATAGCGGGCCTCGAGCGCGTCGAGGACCGAGCGCAGCGTAGCCGCGCCCTCGACGTCGAGTGTCACCTCGCTGCCGACGTGCGCCAGGGTTCGGAGATGGAATGGGAGAATGACGCGGATCATTATCGAAATGGATTCCGAATCGTTAGTTGCCGATTTATTATCTGTCCGTCCTGCAAATCTTGGGAGTAAAGCGTTCTACAGCCAGCCTCCAGAGCGGTTGAAGCTATCAGTGCATCGTAGATGCTGTACCCGTACTTTTCTGCAATGGCCAGAGCTCCTCGGTGTGTATCAAGCGAAATTGGAACCGGGTCGGGGCACAAAATGCAAATGAGATCCACAAACTCTCTTAACTCTTTCCAGGACATATCTGATTTGCGACGCGCCACCGAAACAAACTCGTTCAAGGATTGGATACTGACAATCCCGCCGCTCGCCGAGCAGCGCCTCAGCTTTGGACGCGCGAGGATCGTTTTTCCCCATCGCGTAGATCAACACATTTGTATCGAGGAAGTCTTTAGCGGGCATTGGCTTCTGTCCTGTCGAATACAAATCCAGCCGGCAAAGGACGACGCAGACGCCGTAAACGGTCGAGGGCCCGCTGCCGGGCGGGATCGCGCCGCACTTCAAATTCCCGCGTGTTGGCGATCCTGATTTCGATTTGGTCGCCCTCTTTTAAGTCGAGGGCTTCCACCACCTCCGAGGCAGCGCACCGCCAGACTATTGCCCCACTTCGAGACTTGCATAAGCCTCCAATCTAATGATCTACATTCATTGTATATCCTTGTCAAAGGAGCAACCTAATCTGCGCCCTCTCACCCAGCGTCTGCACCTCCACACTCAGCACCGCCGGCAGGTCCCGCACAATCGGATTCCAGCTGTCTCCCGCATCGGCCGAGGCGTACACTTGGCCGCCGGTTGTGCCGAAATAAATTCCGCACTTGTCTAGCGAGTCCACGGCCATGGCGTCGCGCAGCACGTTTACGTAGCAGTCTTTCTGTGGCAGGCCCTTGGTCAGAGCTTCCCACTCGTTGCCGCCGCTGTGGCTTCGGAAGACGCGCAGCTTGCCTTCGTGTACGTAGTGCTACGAGTCGCTCTTGATGGGGACGACGTAAATCGTCTCCGGCTCGTGGGCGTGCACGTCAATCACGAAGCCGAAGTCGGTGGGCAGGTTGCCGCTGACTTCTTTCCAGTTGTCGCCGGCGTCGTCGGAGCGCATCACGTCCCAGTGCTTCTGCATGAAGAGCACGGCCGGGCGCTTCGGGATTCATGGCGATGTGGTGCACGCAGTGTCCGACCTCGGCGTCCTGGTCGGGAATATATTGCGAGCGCAGGCCGCGGTTAATCGGCTTCCAGGTCGCGCCGCCGTCGTCGGTGCGGAAGGCGCCCGCCGCCGAGATGGCGATGTACATTCGTTTCGAATTACTGGGATCAAGAATAATGCGTGTGCAGACACATGCCGCCCGCGCCCGGCTGCCACTTGGGGCCGGTGCCGTGGCCGCGGAGGCCGGGGAGTTCCTTCCAGTTCTGGCCGCCGTCGGTCGAGCGGAAGATGGCGGCGTCTTCCACGCCGGCGTAAACCGTGTCGGGATCGGTGAGCGACGGCTCCAGATGCCACACCCGCTTGAACTCCCAGGGATGCTGCGTGCCGTCGTACCACTGATGCGTGGTCAGCGGCGCGGCGGCCGCATCGTAGGCGAACTTGTTGCTCTCGCCCTTGGGGGAGCCGTCCGGCGCGGTGGTCGGTTCGGCCGGAGGCGTTCCCGGCTGATGCCAGGTTTTGCCGCCATCGTCGGAGCGCTGGATGATCTGGCCGAACCATCCGCTCGTCTGCGAGGCATAAATCCGATTCGGGTCTGCGGGCGATCCCTTGAGGTGGTACAGCTCCCAGCCCGCAAAATGCGGGCCGGAGACTTCCCATTTGTCGCGCTTGCCGTCCGACGTCAGGATAAATGCGCCTTTGCGTGTACCCACCAGTACTCGTACTTTACTCATTCCATCCTCCTCATGAATTGTTGCCCGGAGATGCTCGATTATTGCGGCTTGTGGCGAGTCGTCTTCACCAGCTTGCCCTCGGCGTCGTAGGTGCGCCATTCTCCAACTTTCTTGTCGGCGACGTACTTGCCTTCGTCATACAGCGCGCCATTGGGATGATATCTCTGCCAGGTGCCCACCTTCCTCTCATCATCGAAGGCGCCGATCTGTATCACCTCTCCATTTTCGCGATACCACGTCCACTCCCCGATCATCTTGCCCTGGTAAAATTTGCCCACCGCCTTCAGCAGCCCGTTGCCCAGGTAGTACTTCCACTCGCCCGTCTTCTCACCCCTACTGTATTCGCCGACGCACGACAGCGAGCCGTCCTTGAAGTATTCCTTGAAGATGCCCGTCCTTCACGCGGTTATCGGAGACGTGTTTGCTTTTGTCCACCTTCATCGAGGTCGTTGATTGTTGATGTTGGATTGTCGAAGTTGCGCCCCTCCACGACTCAATCTTCGATCGCCTGGTACGCCGAAGTCCAGAAGTCGAGACAAACATTGGGAGGACTCGGCGAACTCCAGGCACTTTGGGTCATGAGGATGCCGACCATGCCCTCTTTGGGATCGGAGTACCAAGAGGTGCCCAGCCCACCATCCCAGCCGAACTTTCCGACCGGCCCGGATATATCGATCCGCCTGGTAATTATGGACACTCCGAATCCCCATCCGTGGTTGTCGAAGTAACCGCTGACTAGACCGGACACGGCCTTCTGCTCGGGCGTCAACTGGTCGGTGGTCATGGTTTCGACTGATGGCCTCGAGAGAATCCGCTTGTTGCCGTGCTTACCCAGGTTCAACATCATCTGGCCGAAGGCAAAGTAATCGTCGATGGTCGAGACCAGGCCCCCGGCACCGGACGGGAACGCGGGCGGTCGGCTCCATTGCCCACCAGCGGCTTTGTCGTACACCTCCCGCGCACTGGTGCTGTAGTTAGTCCAGTAACTGGTGGCGAGCCGGTCCATTTTTTCAGCCGGAACACTGAAAGCCGTGTCTTTCATGCCGAGGGGTTCGAAAATGCGTTCGCGGAGAAACGTTTCCAGAGGCTGACCTGAAGCGCGCGCGAGCAGCACGCTCAACACATCGAAGCCGGTGTTATACATCCACCTGTCGCCGGGCTGATACATCAAGGGTAGAGTTCCCAGACGGCGGATCCATTCATCCGGCGCAGGCATGGCGGCAAGATTCGGCGGCCCCATTCCGATCTGCAACTGGTTCGCCGCATCCGCTATGGGATATGCGCCGGGCGGTGCCAGGACCAGGCCGAAACCCAGGCGAAAGGTAAGGAGATCGCGTAGCGTGATCGGCCGCTTTGCCGGCACGATATCGTCCAGCGGACCGGCGAGCCGCTTCAGCACTTTGCGGTTTGCCAGCTCGGGCAGCAGCCGGTCGACCGGTTCATCCAGCCGCAGCTTGCATTCCTCGACCAGCGCCATGGTCGCAGCAGCCATGACCGGCTTGCTCAGGGAAGCGATGCGAAAAATCGTATCGCGTCCGATCGGGTCGCCGCCGACCGACTTGGCGCCGATCGCATCCACGTAAACCTCGCCACCTCGGCTCACCAGGGTAACCAGGCCAGGCGCTTCGCCGCGTTCGACATAGCCGGCCATGACGTCGTGCAAACGGCTGAATCGCGCCTTGGAGAATCCTCCCGTGTTCATCGCATGCTCCCTTTTGCCTGCGTCATCTCCTTTTGATGATCGCCTTGACCCTGCTTCCGGAGCTTGAGCAATCGCGGCGGCGGGCGCGACTACCGCCGCGGAGGCCGCAGCACTTTTCATGAACGTTCGACGGTCAACCTCCACCATCTCTTCCTCCCGCCGGTTCCCTTCTCTACGATCTCAATCGGATCTTCGCCCTCGATCTTCACTCGGTCGAATGGCAACACGGTTTTGCTTCCTCGCGCACGAACGCTCCGGTTGCATCGACGTAGCCGCCCTGACCGTATCTGTCGTGGTGCCGCACCCAGTCCGACAGGTTGTGATTGGGGCCGTTTTCATTGCGGCCTTTGGGCGTGAGGTCCAGATACATGTAGGCACCAAGGACTTCCTCGTTTCCCCGAGCATAACTGGAATAGGTGTGGAACACGTCGCCGTTCTGGTCTTTATGAAAAACGCTGATGCCGGAGAGGTCCTCGATCGAAGCCGGGGTCAATGTGTAATTGTAGAAGACCTCGCCCCTAGCCAGATCGCCCGGTGTAAACGACACGTGATAGTCGTAGTTGAAGTCGCTAGCGTACGACGATACCCAGTTAAAGCGCCAACCCATACGTTTTTTATAGGCCTTGAGCTCGGAGACCGAGGCACGTGAACAGACCACAAGGCTCACATCATGATGAGCGAGGTGCCGGTTGGGGCCATCGATGTGGTCGGCCAGGAATGAGCATCCCACACATCGGTCATCCATGTCCCGCCGCCACATGAAATGGTAAACAATCAACTGGCTGCGCCCGTCAAACAGATCGGCGAGGGTTTTCTTACCGTCTTCCGTATCAAACACATACTCCTTCTCGACTCTGACCCAGGGCAGCCGGCGGCGTTGCGCGCTCACTGCGTCACGCGCACGGGTCAGTTCCTTTTCCCTGGCCAGAAGTTGCTTACGGGCGGCCAGCCACTCGGTTCTCGACACAACTTTCGGGTGGTCAATATTACTCTCCATCACGGTCACTTCTCCTTTTGGCTGTTCAGTGGGATGAGCCCCGCAGGCGTTCATCCCGCAAGTAGAGTCCTGCCCAGATCAATACGCCAAGAACAGCGGGAAAGATGAACCACGCGTCCTGGACGCGTACCTGGGTGGCGGTCGCGCCGCCCAAATAGCCCGGTCAGCAAGATCGCGCCAAGAATCGAGGTACGAGGGATGGCATAAAGCAGGACACAAGCCAGCGCGACGATCCCAATAGGCTGAATAACGCTCGCGGGATACCCCAGCCGAGTGGTGCCCTCCATGGCGACCGGCAGCTTCAGAATCTTTACCCCGGCGTCGAAGAGCATGAACACGATCATCAGCGCGCTGATGACGCGTCCAACCCAGAGCATGGTCTTCGAGACCGGTGCAGTTTGCGTGCCTAAGAGCATAAGCGTTTTCCTTAAGTATCTCGGCTATAATACTCGAGGGCAGAGGGTTAGGCCCGCGGCCGCCTTTTCGCAGTTCACCATCCACGGGGTTCCGAACTGATCGACCAGCATGCCGAAGCGCGCCGCCCAGAAAGTCTCCTGGATGGGCATGATGGTCGCCTGCGCGTTCTCTCCCAGGGCGTGAAAGATACGTTCCGCCTCTGCCGGCTCCTTGACCTGGATATTCACCGAGAAACCTTGCGGCTTTTGAAAGCGGGCAGGAGGAGCGTCAGAACCCATGAGCACCTGATCGCCAATAGTCAGGCGGGCATGCAGGATCTTGCTGCGCCACTCTGCCGGCACATGGTCTGCGGCAGGAGTGCCCTCGAGGGGCATCATGGCTTCAATTTTGCCTCCCAAACCCTTGGCATAAAACGTGAACGCGTTCTCGCATTGACCGTTGAAGAGAAGATAAGAATTCACTTGCATGGTGGTTTCTCCATTCTTTGGTTTGACGGCAGAACTTTGGGACGGTTTCACCCACCCAGCCTGCCCTCTATCAGTAAGTCGAACGAGAACCGGCCAAATCGACAAGCGGAACGAAATTAAATTGCCGGCAGGGTGGGAACTTCCACGACGGGTCGGATTTCCACCGTGCCCCAGCGCCCGGACGGAAGCCGTCCCGCGATATCGATGGCCTCGTCGAGGTTCTTGGCGTCGATCAGGAAGTAGCCCCCGAGCTGCTCCCGCGTTTCTGCGAAGGGGCCGTCGGTGACGAGCCGTTTGCCGTCGCGGGTGCGGACGCTGGTCGCGGTTGTGGTCGGATGCAAGGGCCCGGCGCCAAGATACTGCCCTTTATCGTTCAATTGCTGGGCAAACTGCGCTGATTCCTGATAACAGTGTTCCCGCTCCGCCTGGCTCAAGCCTTTCTCATCCATATAGATCAATAACATGTATTTCATGTCTGTCTCCTCAATTGGTGAATCGAATGGCGGATGTCCAGATCGACACCCCGGCGATAAAAACTTTACAATCGGGTATGCCTTCGGACGCCGCCGCAGCCGTCGAAGCAGTGTACCGCTCCGACTGGGGACGGATCGTGGCCACTCTCATCAGTCTGGTCGGCGACTTCGACCTTGCCGAAGAGTGTGCCCAGGAAGCCTTTACCACGGCCGTGCGCCAGTGGGAAGAATCAGGAGTACCCGAATTCCCGCGGGCCTGGATCGTCCAGACCGCCCGGCATAAGGCCATCGATCGCATCCGGCGTAAGAAGCGCTTCGAGGAAAAACTCGAATCTTACGCCACCGACGAGTTGGGTCCCACCTTTACAGAGCCGGATTACGATTCTACCCAGATTCCCGACGATCGGCTTCGTCTGATCTTCACCTGTTGCCATCCCGCGCTGGCGCCGGATGCGCAGGTGGCGCTGACGCTGCGCACCCTGTGCGGCCTCGAGACCGACGAAATTGCGCGCGCCTTCCTGGTCCCCGAGACGACCATGGCGCAGCGGCTGGTACGCGCCAAGCGCAAGATTCGCGACGCCGGCATTCCATACGTGGTGCCTGACACCGGCGATATGGCCGCGCGACTCGATGCCGTCCTGACCGTGATCTATCTGGTCTTCAACGAAGGCTATGCCGCCACTCGCGGCGGGCCGCTGGTGCGGACCGATCTGTGCGCGGAGGCCATCCGCCTGGGGCGCCTGCTAAGAACATTACTGGGGCCGCAACCTCCGGCGGAAGCGACTGCGCTCCTCGCCCTGATGCTGCTGCAAGACGCGCGGCGCGAGGCCCGGCTCGATGAGGCCGGAGATCTCGTCATTCTCGAAGAGCAGGATCGAAGCCGCTGGGACCATGGACAGATTGCTGAGGCGTTGCCACTGGTCCGTGAGGCTTTTCGCGGGGCCGTCGGCTCATTTGCGCTGCAGGCGGCGATCGCGGCGGTGCACTGTGAGTCGGCGCACCCCGAAGATACGGACTGGAGGCAGATCGTTCAGCTCTACGACCTGCTCGAGAGAGTGCAGCCCTCTCCGGTGGTGTCGCTGAATCGCGCCGTGGCCGTGGCCATGGCCGATGGACCCGCGCCGGCGCTCGAACTTGTGGAGGCCCTGGCGACGACTAACGATCTTGAAAATTACCACCTTCTGCATGCCGCCCGCGCCGATCTGCTGCGCCGTATTGGATCTCTGGATGAAGCGGCCAAGAGCTACGCGCGGGCCCTGGAGCTGGTCACCAACGACAGCGAGCGCCGGTTTCTGCAGCGACGCCTGCGCGAAGTTCGACCCCCGGCAGCGTGACCCTGTGCCTCATTTCTAGCTGGCCTTCTTCATCGGGACCTTGGCGCCCTTCTTGCGCGCCTCCGAAAGACCGATGGCGATGGCCTGTTTGCGGCTGGTGACGTTGCCGCCTTTGCCTCCCTTGCCGGAGCGAAGGGTACCGCGCTTTTCCCGGCGCACGGCGCTCTCCACGCTCTTACTCGCGGCCTCACCATACTTTCTGTGACTGGACTTCTTCCGCGAACTCTTTTTCGTGGCCATGAGAATCCTCCTGCCTCTTAGAGGGAGGAGCCTCGCAGCAGGTTGCCGCGCCAGTCAAGGGTTCACATGTATTGATGTTTCGAAAACCGCTGGATTGCTCGACTGCTTGCTTAAGCAAATTGTGGAAGGGCACGATTTCACTCGTGCCACCCAGTCATCAACAATGTGTTGCGCTTTAGCGCCTGAGCTTGGTTGCGTCGCGCAGCCCTCCCAGTTTCGTGGCCCATTTATGGAATCAGCAGCAGCTTCCCTGTGGTCTTGCGGCCCTCCAGGTCGCGGTGGGCTTGCTGTGCGTCCTGCAGGGGATAAATATGTTCGATACGCAACCTGAGGGTTTTTGCCGCGATCATCTCAAAGAGCGCGCTGGCCCGCATCTCAAGTTCGTCTCGAGTGGAAATGTAGTGATTCAGCGAGGGACGGGTAAGAAACAACGAACCCTTTTGGGTGAGCGTGATCGGGTCAAAAGACGGCGCGGCGCCGCTTGAGCCTCCAAACAGGACCATCATTCCGCGCGGCCGCAGGACGTTCAGGCCTTTTTCAAAAGTGGTCTTGCCCACCGAGTCATAGACCACGTCCACGCCTTTGCCACCAGTCAGGCGTTTGGTGTCACTTTCAAAATCAGCCTGCGTGTAAAAGATGATTTCGTCTGCGCCCGCCTCCCCGGCCAGTTTGGCCTTCTCCTCGGTCGAAACCGTGCCGATCACACGGGCCCCGATATTGTGCGCCAGTTGCACCAGCAACAGGCCCACTCCACCTGCCGCCGCGTGTATTAGCGCCGTGTCCCCGTGCTTCAGCGAGAAGGTGGTGTACGCCAGGTAATGCGCAGTCATACCTTGCAGCATGACGGCGGCGGCTTCGCGCTCGCTCACGCCCTGCGGAACTTTAACCAGCCGGTCGGCGGGAACGGCGACGTATTCCGCGTATGAGCCCATAATTCCCGTCCAGGCGACACGGTCTCCCGCTTTGACCGACTTAACCTCCGCGCCCACAGCCGAGACCAGGCCCGCGCCTTCCTGTCCGATAACAAACGGCAAGGCGACCGGGTACCTGCCCTCGCGATGGTAAACGTCAATAAAGTTCACCCCCGAGGCGGCAACTTTCACCAGCGCCTCGTTGGCTTTGGGTTGCGGAACCGGGATGTCTACAAGTTCGAGCGCTTCTGGCCCGCCCAGCTTCTTTACCTGGATGGCTTTCATGTGATTTTGGACTATCCTGCGCGACGAAAGATTCAACGTGGATTACTTTATCAAATACCGCTATCAAGGAGCGCGATTCCCTCTCGCCAGTTGGAAACATCAACTCTGCCCTAGAATGTAGATTGCAAGAGGCCAGGAGAACGCAGCATGAAGACGGTGGGAGTGATCGGAGGCATCGGGCCGGAGTCCACAATCGAATATTACCGCCAGCTGATTGCAGCCTATCGCGCACTAAAACCCGACGGCAGTTATCCGCCCATCATCATCAACAGCATCAACCTGAAAGCGGTGGTTGATCTCCTGGAAGCCAATGACCTGGTCAAGGTAACCGAACTTTTCGTGGCTGAAATTCAGAAGTTAGCCGGAGCGGGGGCGGATTTTGGCTGCTGGCGGCCAATACGCCTCATATCGTGTTTGACGAAATCCGGCGCCGGGCAGCCATTCCCCTGGTCAGTATCGTGGAAGCAACCTGCGAAACAGCGAAAGTCCTGGGATTGAAAAGGCCCGGCCTGTTGGGCACTCGCTTCACCATGCAAGGAGAGTTCTATCCCCGCGTGTTTGCCACCGCTGGAATCTCGATGTCTATGGGGCGCTCGCACCGGGCATGCCGAATGTCGCCGGCGAAATGGCTCGACGGCTCGGGAGCTGTTTTCGTGGCCGGCATGATCAGCCTGGCATTTACCGAGGAAGATTCGCACACGATCGTCCGGAAAGCGGCGAGTTTGATTCATCCCGATTCACCCTACCGAAAGTGCCTGGATATGGTAATTGCCATGGCGGACTCTGGCAACACGCCGGAACAAATTTTCCAGGCCATCGACCAGCGCTGGGGAATTGAATATCCGGCAACGAACAACGCAGTTGTTAATGGGGGCATTGTGGCCGCCAGCGTGTGGTTTGGCGAGGGCGACTTCAACAAGACGTTGCAGCTATCCGTTCACGCTGCTGATTTTGCCGATACCGACTGTAACGCCGCAAATTCGGAATCGGTGGTTGCTGCCATGCACGGAACCAAGGCCCTTCCCGCCGAAGCGGTCTCAGAACTTCGTGATCGCATCGTTGGCAGCAAAATGGGGGATCTGCAACTTACGCCCCCGGTGGATGAGAACATTTCGGAGTTGGCCCGCAGAACGGTCCGAATCGGAGAGTCAATTCTCGTCGCGCACGGCGCCAGGAATGATCAAGACGCCATTCACATCACGGTCCAGGATCCTGTCACCCAACCCGCCGAACTATTTGCTTTTCTCCATTGGAGGCCGGGTTATCGCAGTCGGGCTGTCTCAAGGTCCTAAGAAATGTAACGATATCCCGGCGGTCGTTTTCCGCAGGGCCGTGAAAGACGGCATGCCGTTGGTGGTATTGCCGGCGGTAACCTTCCAGAACAGGGCACCATCACTTTGACTCTGCACCTGGGGGCAACGGAGAATTAGAACTGCTCCGAAGCTCTTTCAAAGGCAACTGCCTGACTGATGCACAATCATCTTCTAACCCAAGAGATCGCTTGTTGAACCAGGGTCCGGTACTCCGGCGGTCGATTCTTCATCTGCACCATCTGCCGCACCAGCAGGCGGCGGTAGCGCAGCGTTCGCCGTCGGTCCCGAATCGGGGTCGAGGCCATGTGGCACTCCGGCAGGAAATCACAGCGCAGGCAGTCTGCGATCTTGCTCGGCGTCGATCCGATCGTTCTTTTTTTTCGCCGCTGCGATGGCGCGCAGCATCAGCGGATGCGCCACCTTGACCTGCTGTCGCGTGCGGCTGCAGATGATCGTAGATCCAGCCCGGTGAAAATGGTCGCTTCCATGGCCACCGTCCAGGGCTGGCGGAAGAGTCTTCATCCAGATGGTCGAGTTCGCAGTCGCGTTGCTCCGATCTGGCCTTCCCGGTGAACCTGACCGCTCACATCCTTGACGCAGTAGCTGATCGTCTTCTTGTGAACATCCAATCCGATGTAATACATATGTCCTTGAGGAGCCTCCGTGGTTGTTCTCTGAATCAACGTTCACCGTTGAGTTCAGCCTTTTGTACACCATGCGCTCCTCAATGGAGGCTCGCTTCAGAGCAACCGCGGTATGGGCGGTGAACCCACGATAAATGGAAGGTGCCGCATACAAGGCGGCGTGTACCGGATCGCGCACCGCCGAAGGGCTTGCGCGGTCGTGCGCGCTGGAACAATGGGCTCTATTCTGCGGAGGTCTTGGCAGAGCAAAGGCGGGCACGTGAGCTACTGATCCAAAGCCGAGAGCTCTTGAAACAAATGCAAGCAGGCTAAACCAGAGGCTTCGGGTGCATGGGGTTCATACGGACAACTAGGAATTACTGCCGACCAAGTTCGGGAGCGCACAGACGAAAACGCCCCAGACTCGGTTGAGCCCTGGAAGGTTCGTCGAACAGCCCTTCCAGGAGGGTCTGCCCGCAACGGCCTCTGCCCACGTTTCTCCCCAGCTAGATTCCTCCAAAGACTTCTTGTGATTCGGCTCACGGCGGGCTGTGACCTGTCCCACTGCAGGGCACGCCTGCAATTTGGACAATCATTGACTATTACGTGGTTGGGAGAACGGGTTACATGAGGAGAATTCATCAAGGAGCGATGAGATGCACAAGGATCAGCGCAAGTCCGCATGCTTCTTAGTCGTCGGATTGTTTTATTGCCTTTTCTTGTCGACGAGCAGTCAAGCGATTCCAGCTTTTTCTCGGCAGTATGGTACTTCCTGCAGCACCTGTCACGTGGACTTCCCCAAGCTGAATGATTTCGGAAAGGCCTTCAAGGATGCAGGATTCAAGTTCCCCAAAGATGATGAGACCTTCATCAAGGTCCCCCCGGTGATGCTGGGAGCGCCAGCGCAAAAGGAGCTATGGCCGCACACGATATTTCCCGGCACCATCCCGGGACTTCCGCCGATCGGCCTGCGCTTCAATACCTTCTTCCAGGTGCTCGGCAGGAACCGCAACAACTTCAACACGCAACTGCCAGGGGATCCGACAGCTCCTTTCATTCCGCGCACTGACTTTCAGTCCGGCTTGTTCAGCATCTTTATGGCTGGGAATTTCGCCAGCGACATCGCTTTCTGGGTGGACGATGACTTGAGTGTGGGTGGCTCCGGTGCTGACGGCGGCCTAGGGGACGGCTATTTGAAGTTCGTGAACATAGGGCGGTTTTTCAAGCTGCCCACCGATGCGCTGAGTATGCGCGTGGGGCAGTTCGAACTGGACCTTCCCTTCAGTCCGGCGCGCAGCTGGAACCTGAGCGGCTGGGACATTTATGACCAGCCGAACATTGGTGCGGCGAATCCCCTTTTCCCGCAACAACAGAATGTCAACAACGCTTTTGCCCTTTCGAATGCGGCGCAAGGCGTGGAGTTCAGCGGTGGACACACCTACCGCGGCTATCACTACTCCCTGGCTATCGTGAACCAAAACACGGGCGGCACACCTGGCAGCGGAAACAACGTCCCGCCCGAAGTGGCATTACATGTCCGACTCCAACTTCAAGGATATCTATGCCCGCCTTGCTTACCGCTTCAACCTGGAGCGTGACCCGGCCAGCCGTAACGAAGTTCAGGCAGCGGGACCGACGGGTCCGCGGGACCATACTTATCTGAGTATCGGAACCCTGTATTTTTACGGCCGTTCGGTGCAGCGCTTCTCGGGGCAGGATCCTACGGGCACTACTCAAATCGTCCTCACAGCCCGCGAGCCGTTCTACCGTGTCGGTGGGGATTTCAGCTTCAATTACCGCACTTTCAATCTGTTCGGCCAGTATCTCTACGGCCATGATCAAAACTTGCTGCCCTTGATTCCGACAGGCTTACCTTTACCTCTGCCAACCGGCTTTATTGGCGGTCACCCGCTACATTCAGCGGCGGTTTCGTGGAAGCGGACTATTTGGTCTATCCGTGGCTGATGACGATCATGCGCTGGGATCAGGTGAAGTCGACCGCGGACCTGCTCAACGGCATCGGCGCAAGTCCGGATTCCGACATCGGCGCGTTTGTGTCGCCCTTCCATTCCACCCGGAACCGCTTTACGCCGGGGGTGCAATTCCTGATTCACGCCAACATCAAGGCGTCGTTTGAGTACCAGATCCGGCCACAGCAGATCGTGTACGTGCCCGGAACGTACGCAACGCCTCACGAATCCATTCCGCACCAACTCTGCGGTTGCAGGACTGGAGTGGGTGTACTAGAAAGTGCTGAACGACAGTCTTTGCAAGAACAGGAGAAACCATGAAGCGCAACTCTTCGCTCGCAGTCATGGCGGTACTGGTTTTGGCCATGGCCGCACAGGCCGGCACGATCAGTGGGAAAGTTTCGGGCGTTGCAGGTGAATCTGTGGTTTACGTCGAAGCGATCGCGGGCAAGACCTTCCCCGCGCCGACACGCAGCCCGTCATGGATCAGAAAGGGCTGATGTTCCAGCCCCACATCATGGCCGTGCAGCAAGGAACCACGGTGGAGTTCCTCAACAGCGACAGTGTGGCCCACAACGTCTTCTGGATTTCCGTCGGCGGCAACAAGAAACTTGGGCACAACCTGGGCACGTGGCCCAAAGGGCGAGAAACGTCCGTTCAAGTTCGACAATCCCGGCGCGGTGCCGCTGCTGTGCAATGTGCATCCGGAGATGTCCGGCTACATCGTCGTATCGCCGACTCCCTACTTCGCTCTGACCGACAAATCGGGGAACTACAAGATCGAAAACGTGCCCGACGGCAGCTACACGCGTAACGGCGTGGCACGAGGGCGCCAAGAACCAGTCCAAGCCGGTGAACGGTCGCGGGCGACAGCAAGGCGGACTTCACACTGAGCAAATAAAGAGACAGGGAGCGGGAGAGCGCAGTCCGCTCCTTCCGCGTTCTCCAGTCCGTCAGAAGACTCACCGGCAACGACGAATGCACCCGCGCGGCCATCATGCTCAAGCGGTACAAAGACAAGAAAGTGGACAGGGATTGGTTGAACACCAACTTTCCCTGCATGATGGCCTGTCCGGCCCACACCAATGCGGGCCGATACGTCGCGCTGATTGCGGAAGGGCCGATTCGAAGAAGCCTACAAGTTTGCCCGCGATCCCAACCCCTGGCGAGCATCTGCGGCCGGGTATGCGCGCATCCCTGCGAGACCGCCTGCCGCCGCGGAGATATCGACCGGCCCATCGCGATCCGCGCGCTCAAGCGATTTCTGACGGAGCGCCACGGGCCGGAATCCAAGCATCCCCGTCGACATCAATGCCGGGCCGCGGCCAGAACAAACTCCCTTCAAAGTGGCGGTGGTTGGCGGCGGTCCGGTCGGACTATCGGCGGCGCACGACCTGGCTCTGATGGGTTACTCGGTCACAATTTTTGAGGCCGCTCCGGTGGCCGGCGGAATGCTTTACCTCGGCATCCCCGAATACCGCTTGCCGCGTGACGTGGTGGAAGCGCAAGTGCGGGAAATTCTCGCAACCGGCGACATTACTCTCAAGCTCAATCAGGCTGCGGGACGCGACTTCGCGATTTCCGACCTGCGCCATCAAGGCTTCGACGCGGTCCTGATCGCCGTGGGCGCGCATCGCAGCCGCGATCTCACCATTCCCGGCGTGGACCTGGACGGCGTTTACAAAGGCATCGATTTCCTGCTCAACGTGAATCTCGGCTACAAGTTCACCATCGGCAAGAAGGTGATTGTGATCGGCGGCGGCAACGTCGCCATGGACGTGGCGCGTTCGGCGGCGCGCGAAGTGGTCCGCCAGCATGTTGCCGGAGTCGAAGACGCTGGAGCCGTCGGCGGAGAGCGTGAGCTGCCGTGGCCACGCGAGAAATGGTGGACGTGTCGCTCTCCGCTCTGCGCCTGGGCGCGCAGGAAGTGCATCTCGTCTGCCTGGAAAAACGCGAAGAAATGCCGGCGGCGCTGGAAGAGATTGAGGAAGCCGAAACCGAAGGCATCATCATGCATCCCGGCCTCGGCCCCAAGCGCATGATCGGCAAAGACGGCAAAGTGGTCGCCCTGGAGACGCTGAAGACGAAATGGGTGTTCGATCAGAACAAGCGCTTCAATCCCGCGTTCTACGAGGGCAGTGAAACACAACTGGAGTGCGACACCATCATCATGGCCATCGGCCAGGCGCCGAAGCTGGATTTCTTGAAGCCCGAAGACGGCGTGGAGACTGTCTCCCCGCGGCCTGATTGCGGTGAATCCCGCAAACGCTGATGACCTCGGCCAGTGGAATCTTTGCTGGTGGCGATTGCGTGTTCGGCCCGCGCCTGATCATCGACAGCGTGGCCGACGGCAAGCGCGCCGCGGTGGGGATTGACGAATTCCTGCGCGGGCGGAAGCATCCCGAACCGATCGTCGAAGTCGAAGTCTTCAAACGCCACAGCATGCCGCTGGAATTGCTGGATCTGGTGCGTCCGGACCCATTCCCATGCTGCCGCTGGAACGCCGCACCGGCGTGACCGAAGTGGAAATCGGCTACGACGCTGAGTCCGCGATGGAGGAAGCGCAGCGCTGCCTGCATTGCTGGGTGAACACGGTTTTCGAGGGCAGTCCCGGAAGATGGAAGCATGTGCATTCTTGTGCGGTGGATGCGTGGATGTGTGCCCGGAGAATTGTCTGTCAACTGGTGTCGCTCGGATCGGATTCAGTTCGAGCCCGAAACCGTGCAGCAGATTCGCGAGCACCAGGAATTGTTCGGCGTGGAACTGGACGAAGTGGCAGCCGACGAACTCGGCAGTCGTGTACCGGGTTCGGCCATGCTGAAGGACGAGACCCGCTGTATTCGCTGCGGACTGTGCGCTGCGCGTTGTCCGGTCGGCACCATCACCATGGAGTCGTACAACCTGACTCCCGCCGAGGCGACGGGATTGATTTCGATTGAAGCGCTTGATGGACCACTCCGACCCAAACCGCCAGTTACGGCTGGAGGCCCGAAGTAAGCTCGAGGTAAGACATGTCCGAAGAAAAAACATACTGCGCCCGCAGAACCAGGCAACGAGATTTCGACCGGCGCGCTTTCTTCGTGAAGCTGGGATTGGGATCGCTGAGCATCGCCGCGGCTGGTACGGCGGCGTTCTGCCTACCAGTTTCTCTCGCCCAATGTTCTGTACGAGCCTTCTCCAATCGTCAATGCGGGCAAGCCGGAGAGTTATGCCGTTGGATTCGGTCACGCTGGACGTGAACTCGGGGATTTATCTGATTCATGCCCAGGAAGGTTTTTTTGCGCTGAGCGCCGTCTGTACCCACCTGGGCTGCTTGACCGCATGGAAGCCGGAGTTGGGCATCATCGCCTGCCCTTGCCATGGCAGCAAGTTCAAGTGCGACCCGGAAGATCCGGAGAGAAGATCGAGGGCCCGGCGCCCAGGCCGCTGCCCTGGCTGCGAACTTGGCTGAGCGACGAGGGCGATCTGATGGTCGATCGTTCCACACAACATTCGATCCCATGGAGTTCTTGAGGATGTGAGCATGGCGAAAACAATCACGAAACTATTTCGACGAGTTACGCGGCACGCGGGTATGGCGTTCGGTGTTTCGCAGCGGGACCGGATCGAGCACTTGCACCGGGCGCTTGCCATTCAGCAGAACGTGTTCCTGCACCTTTTCTCAACCAAGGTGCGGACCCGCATGCTCAGCTTCAGCGCCACCTGGTATCTGGGCACGCTGACCTTGGGACATTTCTGATTCTGGTGGCCACCGGCATTCTGCTGATGCTCTACTACCATCCCTCGGTGCCGCAGGCCTACGCCGACACCAAGGATCTGCAGTTTGTTGTTTCCTCCGGACTTGTTCCTGCGCAATCTGCACCGCTGGTCCGCGCATGCCATGGTCTTTCTGGTTTTCGCGCACATGTTCAAAGTGTTTTATCGCGGGCGCCTATCGTCCGCCGCGCGAATTCAACTGGGTGATTGGCGTCATCCTGTTGCTGATCACGTTGCTGCTCAGCTACACCGGATATCTGCTGCCCTGGGATCAATTGGCGTTCTGGGCGATCACGGTGGGTTCGAATATCGCATCCGCTGTGCCGGTAATGGGCAACAAGGTGCACTTCCTCATGCTGGGCGGCAACCTGGTGAACGCCAACGCGCTGCTGCGCTTTTACGTCCTGCACTGCATGATTCTGCCGCTGGTGGCGATTCTTTTTATCGCGGTGCACTTCTGGCGCATTCGCAAAGATGGCGGCCTCTACGCGCACCAGAGCGAGCCCGATGACGTGTTGCGGCCAGGGACGGTCCAGCCGGTGTAAAGGGGGCGCAATAAGAGGCGATCCGAAAGATTTCATCGCCGGCATGGACTCGAATGCCCGCAAGTCGCCGACGCGCGTTGTCTTCGTTACCCGGCGAACCTCGGCGCAGGTCAAGGTCACCGACGAAGATGAGGTGCAGACCTATCCGGAAGTCCTGTTCCGCGCGCTCGTTGCCATCGAGGTGCTGACGATTGCGCTGGTGCTGGTGTGGCGCTGCTGTTCAACGCACCGCTGGAGGGCATTGCCGATCCCTCGCATACGCCCAATCCCGCCAAGGCGCCCTGGTACTTCCTCGGCCTGCAGGAAATGCTGCACTACTTTCCGCCGGTCGTTGCGGGAGTGCTGGTCCCGGGTTGGTCGTGATGGCGCTGATGGTGATTCCGTATTTCAACATCAACATCGAGGCCGAAGGGTTGTTCCTGAAGGACCGCAAGCGGCGTGTCCGTACTTTTCTACTGCAGTCGTGGCTCGTGCTCTCGGTGTTCCTGCTGGCTGTTTCGATGTGTACGTGGCGCTGGTGCCAACCCTGATCGTCGCCGGGTTCATGTTGCTGGCGGTGCACAGTTCGCCGCAGTCGCCTTCGGCTTTCCGCCGTTATCTGGCTGCCAAGCCACTTTCTTACTGGATCATGACCTGGTTTCTGTTCGAACTGGTCGTGCTCACGGCGGTAGGCACTTTCTTCCGCGGCCCGGGTTGGTCCTGGGTGTTGCCTTGGAGAAGCTAAGTGCAATCATCCAAGAACCCGTGCGTCGATCTGCCTGTGGCAGACGTTCTTCGGCCATCCCGTGCGCGCTTTTGGCGTGGTCAGCCTGCTGTTGTTGATTTCGCTGGCGATTGCACCCGCCAAGAACCACTTCAGCGAATGGCGTCACTATCAGAAGCAGTATCTGACCGCTGATTCGCGGCCGCGGAGACGCGGTCACGCTGCAGCGCCACTTCCACGAGCGGCATTCAGCAGATCTGGCTTCCGCAACTCGGAGTCGTCGACCGCTGCACCACCTGCCACGTTGGATTGAAAGAAGCCAGCCTCGCCGATGTCAGCACGCAGCCCTTCCGCCGGCATCCCGTAATACCCCACACGCTGGATCAGTATCGGCTGCGTGATGTGTCATCGTGGACAAGGCGCGGCGACGACAGTGGAGGAAGCCCACCGCAGCACGCTGGCCTGGGAGCAGCCGATCCTGCCGGCACGCTATCGTCGAATCTTCTTGCGGACAATGCCATCGCGGCCGCCTCGACGGCACGCCGCAACTGAACTCTGGGACGCAATCTGCTGGCGAGCTATGGCTGCGTGCATTGCCACACCATCAAACTGCCCGACGGCGGCACGATCAAGCCGACGGACGATCCGCCTTCGCTTTCGCACATTGCCGACAAGACCACGCGGGAATGGATTTACGCGTGGTTGAAGGATCCACAGGCTTACGCGGTTACGGCGACGATGCCGAATTTCAAGTTGAGCGATACGGATGCGCGCGAATTTCGGCTTTCCTGATCGCGAACAGCACGCCGCTGGCCGGAGATACGGTGCCGGTGCGCGGCGCCGGTTGCAAAGACCCCGCCCGAATCCGACCGCCGGGGCCAGTCTGTACGGCGAGTCTTTCTGCGCCTCCTGCCATGCCGTGCAAAATGCCGCCGGAAATGTGGTGGGCGGTGATGTCGGTCCGGAACTGACCCGGGTTGGCAACAAGGTGAAGCCGGAGTGGCTGCGGGCATGGTTGCAGCAACCCGCGGGTCTACGACCCGACAACGGCGAATGCCGCACTACCGCTTCACCGATCCGCAACTGACCATGCTGGCGGCTTCCTCAGAACAAAGCCGATTCCGATTTGCTGGCCAATGTGCATCTCGATGCCGCCTACGCCGGAGCAGATTGCGCACGGCAAGACTCCTGGTGACAGAGTACGGCTGCGCTTCCTGCCACGCTATCAGCGGCATCAAGAAGCCGGAGAATTTCGCTCCCGGAATTGACTCGCATCGGGAGTAAGCCGATTACGCAGACTCATTTTCCTGCCCGGCATGGCGCACACGCTGCCGGACTACATTTCGGCCAAGATCCGGCAGCCGCGTTCCTTTGGTGCGCGCGCTGAAGATGCCGCAATTCAGCCTTTCGCCCCGCGCAAGTGGATGCTCTTGACGACTGCGTTGCTCTCGCTGACGGACCGGGCGCATAACTTGCCGCCCGCGTTGACCGTGCCGGCGAAGCCGCCTTCGACACTACCAGCCCGCGGGCAAAGCGGGACAGCTGATGGCCGACCTGGCTTGCTTCAGTTGCCATCGCATCAACGGCCGCGGCGGCGACATGGCTCCCGACCTGACCTGGGAAGGCAGTTCGGTGCAGCGGCCGTGGCTGCAGGCGATTCTTGAAGAACCCGAACACACTGCGGCCGGCGCTGATCCGCCGCATGCCGAAGTTCAACCTGGCGGACGAGCGAGATCAACGAACTGACCGACTACATCATGACCGTTTATCAGACTCCGGCGTTCGACCGCGACTCGATGCCGGCCAGCGGATATCTGCCGGCTCAAGCGGAACAGGGCAGACAGCTTTTCTATTCCAAGTATGCCTGCCAGTCGTGCCACATCGTGGACACCAAGACAGACAAGGGCTACATCGGGCCGACGCTTACGCAAGTTGGCTCGCGCCTGAATGCCGCTTGGATTTACCACTGGTTGAAGGACCCGCAGGCCTGCGGCCCGGCACCATCGAACCGAACCGCAACATGAGCGACGAAGATGCCCGCGCCCTGACCGCATTCCTGATGACGCAGAAGGACTCCGGCAAGCAGGAGGCGAAGAAAATGACCAGGCGTTTGCTGATGCTCTGCGTGGTTTCTCATCATTGCAGGAAACGCCGGATGCGCCAGGAAATCGCCGGCAACGGCCTGCTCTGAAACCCACGGGTTTCGGCGCGGCGCTGGTTGAATCGAGCGGCGGCAAGCAGATAGGCGCGACCGGCACGCTTCTGCGTCAGCCTGTGGTCGTCCAGGTCAACGACGAACAGGGAACGGCCGTCACCGGAGCACTGGTTGAATTCAGCGGGCCGGCAGGCGTCAGCTTCGATCCTGCTAGCGGCCTCACCGACTCCAGCGGCCAGCTCACCACCAACGTCATAGTGGGCGACATGGCAGGACGGTATCAGCTCACCGCCAGCACCCTCACCAAGTCGCAGAAGAAAGTCGATCTAAAGATTGAGGAGATCGCGCTGGGATATCAGCAAGCAACTGGGGCATCAACTGGACGAGAAATACTGCGCCCGCTGCCACAATCCCGAGTCGACGCCGGAGCGTGTTTCCAATTACGACAATCTCGCAGGTCAAGCCGCACGCGTTCACCGAAGGAGACACACTGAACAAAATGAGCGACGCTGACCTGACTGCCATTATCAGCCACGGCGGGCCCGGCGCTGAACAAGTCTGCGCTGATGCCGCCCTACGGCTATACTCTCAGCAAGACGGAGATCCAGGCGCTGATCTGCCTACATCCGCCTGATCTCCGATCCTCCCTATCAAGGTTCCGGAATGGTCTATGCGCAAAAATAGAGTTGCGTGGCTTGCCCTAGTTCTTGTTTGCAGCAAGTGCTTCCGGCGCGCAGGTAGTTTCGCCGGCAGAAATCAAAGACCCCGCACTACGCTCGCTGCAGCAGCAATACATGGACGATTTGAAGCGGGCAGGCGAAGACATTCTCGCCAACCCAGTTTCGAGTATCCGTTCTATCTCAGTCGCAAACTTGATCTCGACGAAGCGCAGCAACAGAGCGCGCGACCAGGCTTCCATCCGCTTCGACCTTTACAACGGCCGGACCGTGCTGGCGATCACCGGGAATTACTACGCCGCCTACTCTGCGGACAAGTTCAACGCCGATCAGCGGGCGCGGAGCACATTTCTGAACGTGGTGTTGCCGATGCTGAGAGGCGCGGTGCCGCGCTTTCAGATCGAACCAGGCAGGTCCAGGGTTATGCGGTGGAGATTTCGCATCACATTCATGGGCAAGGTCATGGGGGTATCCATGGAGCGTGCGGAAAACCTGATGGTGTTTCTGCCACAGCGCGCCGCCATCAAGCTAGTCGCTGCTAAGAATGCCACCGCAGAGCAGGTAGCCCTGCTCGAAGGGCAAGTGTTTCTGAATGCTGCACCGGTCACGATCTGGTTGAGCGGCGAAGGGCCGCATCTCGCCGGGGGGACACCCTCACCTGAACCAGTCGGTGACAAGCAATCCGCAAGGGGTCGCGTCGGGGCGGAGATCGCTAGCGAAGGCGTCGAGCCATCCCAGCAGGCGGCAGCGTCGCTCCGACTTCAAGAGAGGTCGAAAGAGACCTCACCACCACCACGCGACACTTCTCCACAAGCTTTGGCCTTGTTGCAGACCTCCAGCCAGGACGTGGTCGATCGTCTGGTTAAGGAACTCGAAGCCCAGGCACACTTCGTATCCTACGCCCCCCCCAAGTTCGTAGGGTTTCGCCAGGGAATTTATCTTGAGCTCTCCATCAACACCGAGCTTGCCGAATCCGCAAGGGATTCCCGGTACAAACTGGCGGCGTTGGCCTTTGACGAGCACGTGGCCCATTTGGTGCGGCCTGCACTGGAGTACTTCAAAGGTGACCCAAACTTCGACGGTGTCGGCTTCAGCACGACCGTGCACCTGGTAGGAAAGGTTGCGGCAGGAATTGCGAACTCTCAAGCAATTGAGTTCTTTTTTCCATTTCCCGCTTTGCGTTGTTACGAGAGCTATGACTGTACTGGCCAGCAGTTGATCGACGCCGGAACAGTCCTGATCAACGGCGAACGTGTGGCCCTCGATCTGCAGGGTGCCGAAGGCAGCCCCAGCCGCTGAAGTCGCAACAACTCAAAACTGTGAACCATTCTTTTTGTTACGACGCATAATCAGCAAAGACACAGGGTTGGCACGCATTAACAGACGCACTTTTCTCAAAGCAGGGGTTTCCGGGGCGATCGGCGCGCTCGCCGGTTCCGGCCCGGCGTTCGCCGCGGATGCGGAGATTGAGCTCTCACCCGTTTCACCCACTGAAATAGATAAAGGGCACGCTCACTCCGAGTAGCCTTCGTCCCCATCGTCATCCTCCTCGCCGCCGTCGTGTTCCTCTTCGTCTTCCTCCTCGTCCGGCTCTTCGAGTCAGGGGTGCGGACGGAGGCGAGCTCGCGTGCACTCGTGCACGCTTGAAAAAAAAACTGGAAGCGATAAGCCTGAGGAGAATCGCGACGGCAATCGACCGACCAGAGGGATCAGAGTCGAGGTATTCTGGACGCATTCGGTGTGCATGCCCAATGGTATGCCTTCATGCCCGTTGGAAAACCGCAGCGACAGAGGGGGGCACGGCGCATACCAGCGGTACAATCCAGAGTGAGAAATCCCAAATCAGTCGGAGTAGGGATCATGATTGCTCACAACCCCCTCCACGGATCCGGACGAGCGGCTTTCCCGCATCCGGCTCTTGCCTTAGGTAATGACGCCCATGCGGCGCGGGGATGCGCGGATAACAGACGGTAGGCAGAGGCAGCCAGCGAGTGATGAGACGCCGCATGCGATCCCAGAGGACGAGGCCGTTCTGGCTCCGCCGCGACAGCGAGCGATGCCAATACCAGCCGACTCGGAACCGAAAAATCGCCAGCGCCGGTTGGTTCATGGGCACTCCGTAGTAGCGAAAGTGTCCACCCACAACCGCCCGCAGCCACTTGCCTTGTTCGGGGATGGGTGCGTGCATTCGTCGCTGAAGCTCGGCTTTCACCTCATTCAGCTTCGTCTGCAGCCGTTGGCGGATCGTCTGCCGCAACACCGTGAACCGTCCATTGCTCCTCTTCTTCACACAGATGTGTGTAAATCCGAGGAAGTTGAACGTCTCCGGTTTCCCTGCTCCACGCCACCGCCGTTGGTCGATCGCATACGGACCGAACTCCAGAAGTCGCGTTTTCTCGGGATGCAGTTCCAGATTGAACTTCCTCATTCTCTCCGTAAGTTCCGCCCGAAACTGATCGGCATCCGCCTTGCTCTGAAATCCAATCACGATGTCGTCCGCGAAACGCACCACGATTACCTCGCCGTGCGCCCGCTTCTCACGCCATGCTTGGACCCACAGGTCGAATACGTAATAAAGATAGACGTTAGCCAACAGCGGCGATGCACTGCCGCCCTGGGGCGTCCCTTCCTCCACCCGTATCCGTTTCCCATCCTCCAGCACGCCCGCGTTGAGCCATTTCTGGATCAATCGCACAACGCGCCGATCTGCGATCCGGTGCTCAATGAATTTCACCAGCCATTCGTGGGAAAGCCCATCGAAAAAGCTTGCGAATATCCAGATCGAGCACCCAGTTCACCTTTCTCGTAGCAGTCCCGTATAGAGCGCGTCCAGCGCTTGGTGCTGGCTGCGTCCGGGCCGGAACCCATAGGAGAATCCGAGAAAATCCGTTTCGTAGATAGCGTTCAACACTTCGACCGCCGCGCGCTGAACGATCTTGTCTTCCAGCACGGGAACTCCGAGCGGTCTTTTCCGCCCCGTCGCTCTTGTTGATGTACGCCCTACGCACCGGCTTCGCTCGATACGCTCCTCGCTTCAGCCTATGGGAGAGATCCTGGAGGTTGTCCTCGAGGGTCTCGCCGTAGTGCCGCCATGTCTCTCCATCGACACCGGGCGAGGCTTCCTTCTTCAAGCTGAAGTAGGCCCTGCGCAGCGTGTCCGGGTTGTAGATATGGTGGAGAAGCGCGGTGAACCGCAACTTCTTATCCTTCTTTGCTGCTTGACGTACCCGCTCCAACGCGCTGAGCGCGTCTTCCCGGCTCGGTGTCCGGGACGCGTTTTGTTGGGGCAGGTTCCCTTTGGCCAGGCCTCTTCCCTCCATCCCCTCCGCGGCCGGTTGTCCGGCGTTGTTCGGGGACTTCTTCGGTACAGTAGGTCTGTCCGACTTCCCAAGTCCGTTCGTCATCGGCGTGCGTCCTTAGACTTCCCGATGCGTCCCAGGGCTACTGCTGTCCTGGGCGACCCTGGGATCTCCCGGTTCCCGTTCGAGGTGCTTCCGTACGTGCACGGGGTCTGTGACCGCGCGGGACTCTGGCACACCTCGCGATATCGGTGCACCGGATGGGGCCTCCCGCATCTCCTTACAGCGTCGGCGTCCCGGAGTGGTGGTCTTACGCGGCTGAATACCCGGCCCGCACGTTCCCTTATCAACGCTTCGACGCCGCCTGCGCGAGCGGCTCCGGCATGACCCATTCAGGGCCGATGTGGGTCGCTACTTCACATTCGTGTGACTCTTTCATTCACTACACCTCGCCGGTTTAACCGGCGCACAAGGAGAACCATAATAGCGCAAAAAGTTATTGATGTAGTGGGAACATCCAAGGAAAGGTTTGCGAAGGCTGCGGAAAACGCAAGTGGCAGAAGCCGCGAAGACGGTTCGAAACATGAAATGGGCACGAGTCGCGGAATTAGAAATGGAATTGGACGGCAAGAAGATAGCCAGATACAGCACCACAACAAAGATTTACTTTGACATCGAAAGTAGCGGTCTCGATTGTACGAAAATGGGCGGACAATCGATTGTTTGAATGTGAAATTGAATTCCTCCTGTATGGCGTGATCGACTAGCGGCGCAGAGCATCCGTTCATGCTGTTTCTGATGGGGCGGCACACAGCATTTGCTATCGGGTCTCGGGGAGATGGCGACTGTAGTCCCATCACTTGCCGCATACACGCTATGGATCGGTCAACTTGTAACCGTCGTCACCTCCAGCGGTGACGCAGATCACAGCATTCTGCATGCAGGTCAGCTAAAAACTAATTGGAGTTTCCGAGGCCATCCAAAGCACAGAAATTCCCCTTGGTCGACTCCTCAGCGAAGCGACAACCAGGGTTTGACCGCTCGTCAATCTTCCATCCTTCGGTTGAGGCAGCGGCCAGGCACGAAGGGTAAGTGAGGCGCCCGGGAGTTTCGACGCACCGGCCCGATTGGGTCGGAAGTCCTCCCAGCCTGCCGCTGCCCAGGTCGGAAGCTACGTACTTGTTTATGGGGCCTTACCGGAGGACGAGAAAGGCCAACGTTGAGCACGAGACGAAAACTCGTCATTTGGTTGGTGGCAGCGTTGGCGACGACCACTTTGCTGGTCATGGTGCTCACGTGGCGGCAGAGGCAGAGCAAACGGTTGGTGACGTTCCTGATGGGCGATCCGCAAACCGGCGCCTGGATCTTTGAGCAGAAAGGCTGCCCCCGATGTCACAGCGTGAGCCAGATGGGCATCGGCCCGGACGTGGGTGTTGCGGCACCAACACAGGCTGGCCCAGCCAACTGGTGACCGCTATGTGGAACCACGCACCACGCATGTGGGAGCGTATGCAAAGGGAGAAGGTGACGCCCCCTGTCC
>CAVZXU010000023.1:0-35504 GCA_963779255.1 Terriglobia bacterium
CAGTAAAGACCGCAAGGAAACACGACTAACCTCGTGCCGCTTCACCCGCGGTCGATACACAAATGCACGACCGCGAATCGAGTGGCTGACAAGCTCTTTATTTTCCATGATGCGCAAGACGGTTTGGACTGTCTTGTAATTTAGCCGGCTATCCTCGGAGGCCCGCAAGAGATCCTCGATCGTGCCTTCTTCGAGGACCCAGAGAATCTCAAGCAGACGAAATTCCGCGGTGGTAGGTATCAAGATTGGTCGGGACAATCGACCCTCGCTAAAACCTGAAAACAACGATCTACATCGAGTCCCCCAATTGCAGGAGGACAAATTTCATTCAGAAGCTTAGCAGTTCACCAAAGCGCTATCAATAGCGGCCGCCTCGTAGTGTCTCCGCTACATCCCAATATTGCCCGCCGCCCTGGCTTAAAAGGATGAGGGTTTAACTTGCTTAATTGCAACGGGATCCTTATCTCAGCTGGTAGACGGCACTGTTGGGTTGACACCTTAGAAGGGCAGTGTTCATGCGGCTTGGGCTTGACTTCGCTGCCCTAGACCTCTCTCTGAGCGACACCGAGCGAACCCACCCAACACGGGCAGGGATGGCAGGGTTACGACACAAGTCACGACACAAGGGCCCCTGCCGCGAATCGTCTTCGCGCCAAGGGTCCCGAGTTGTCCGCCCTGGCACCCGGCGACGGCGGGGTCATACCAGGGCCCTTCCGCACAGAATTTTTTTTTTGTATTCCAGCACCCCCATGCGTTGGAGACTGCACATCGGGCGGGGTCTGATCCGGTCAATGCATTATGAAAGAGCGCCCCGCTTCAGAAGGTCGAAGCTGGATGTGGCGCCGCCTCCGCGCCCCGCTACGGCGGCTAGAGAGTAACTGCAGTGGTGTGTGCGGTGGGAAAGAAGTGCAGGAGGGCATAGGCAAATCGGTTAAGACCAGAGGCCCGAACGCGAGCATGGTAGGCATAGTTGCATAAGCGCAAAGGCAGAGCAGCCCACCGCGTGGATCACCGAGGCGGGAGCCACAGGCAAAGAGCACAATCCCCAGAACCAACGTCAGAGACAACATGGGTAGCCGTGCCCAGAAGACTGTCGCGACAGGGTCATTCCACCGGGTGATCAGCCAGTCGCCGAAGACCCATTCACCGAGAAACTGCTTAAATAGTCCAAGACTGAACGTCCACGATACCTGGGAATAGTCGGCGTGCACACCGCGAACGACCAGCGGCAGCGCGGCCAGCACCTTCGCCAATGGGGGGTGTTCCTCATTCATTCGCATGTCCAGCTTCTGCAGATAGCTCACACCCGCCCCGATGTGCGCTACTTCATCGATGGCAACGGATTCGCGTCGCGCAGCCCCGCCCGCAAGCAGAGCCATAAGGGCAAGGAGCAAAACCACGCCGGCTAGAACAATGCTTGATGATTGTGTCTTCAATTCGTGTCAACCAGATCAGAAAATCATTGGAAAGGCCAGAACTCCAAACGAGCTTCGCTGAGCCACAATGACGCATACCAAGTAACTCGCAGACTGCAACAATTCTTGCCTTCGTAGTTGCATCCCAACTTCACAATCCGCGTTCAGAACTCACTATCATAGCTCGACCCCCACAGACCAGAACGCTTGCGTCCCTGTTGTTGGCGAAAAATCGCCATTACAGAAAGCGCCGGGATAAACCGGTATGAAGCAGGGGTGGAAGAAACCCTACGAGAAAGGAGTAGCGATCCGCTCGGCCCCGAGTCTTGCGCTGATTCCCGCGAGGGCGTCAGCGAAGCGTAGACAGGGGAATAGGCGGGGTGGGCAATGGAGCTTCGAAAAGATGCAATCCGGACGCCGACGTCTTTGTAATGCGCGGAAGGCCACATGAACAGGAGCGATTACGCGAGTTCCTACTCAGTCCGGCGTAGTCGAAGACCCCAGACACGCCTAGTCACAATGGAGTGAACCGGTCGCGATGCGCAATGCGTGGGTTACATTGTGAGTGGAGAACTAACAACGCAGAGCCACAAGCGGAAAGGAACCGGTTCCATGAAAAAGGTACGATTTTTAGGTTTAGATGTCCATGCCGAGACGATTGCGGTAGCAGTTGCCGAGCCCGATGGAGAAGTTCGATCGTTGGGATCATTCCGAATCGAGAGGAGTCGGTTCGCAAATTGGTGAAGAAACTAGGGCCGGCAGAGCAACTCCAGGCCTGTTATGAAGCGGGGCCAACGGGATACGTTGTGTACTGGCAGCTGACCGCCCTAGGGGTAAAGTGCGAGGTCGTGGCCCCCAGTCTGGTTCCGGTCAAAGCCGGGGATGGGGTGAAGACGGATCGGCGAGACGCAACGAAGCTGGCGCGCAGCTATCGCGCCGGGGATCTAACCGCGGTCTGGGTACCCAACCAGGAACACGAGGCGCTGCGGGACCTGGTTCGAGCTCGCGAGGCAGCCAAGCAGGATCAGTTGCGGGCGCGGCACCGGCTCAGCAAATTCCTGTTACGCCACGGCCGACGAGTCCCCTCGGGGATCAAGGTGTGGACCCAGAGGTATCAGGACTGGGTTAAGGAGCAAGTGCACTTTGAGCAGCCGGCGCAGGAATACACGCTGCTGGATTACCTGCACGAGGTCGAACATATGGCCGATCGCATCCGGCGACTGGAACAGGCCATCGCAGAGGCTGTGAAGTTGGCCCCGCAGCAGATGCAGGAGGTGATCCAAGCCCTGCAAGCGTTGCGCGGAGTCGCCCAGATCTCGGCGGTCACGATTGTGGCCGAGTTGGGGGAGATCGCGCGATTCGATCGGGCCCGAGAACTGATGGGATACAGCGGTGCGGTCTCCAGCGAGCACTCCAGCGGAAAACGAATCCAACGCGGGCAGATTACCAAGACCGGCAATGCTCATTTGCGGCGCATTGCGATCGAGGCGGCGTGGGCCTATCGACACCGGCCCACGATCGGGGCAGCGTTACGCAAACGCCAACAGGGCCTGAGCGAAGAGGTCAAAGAAATCGCCTGGAAGGCGCAATACCGGCTGCATAAGCGCTACCGCAACTTAGTGGCAGCCGGCAAGGAAAAACAGAAAGTCGTAACCGCGGTCGGGCGAGAGCTGCTGGGCTTTATCTGGGCCATCGGAGTTCAGGTGGAACGAAACAGCCAACCAGTCGCATAAACCAGAATCAAAACATTCCAAGAAGGGAACAACGAAGAGCAAAAACCATGGAAGGTAGGACGGGTAGCGGTCGAGCAGCACACGGCAAGGAGGATCCTCATAAGTTTCTATGCGGCAGGCCTTGCGGCCGGACCCGCGTTCCTAGTGTGAGGCAGCTCCCGACGGATCACGATTATGCGGCTTCGACCCGCGAATATCAGGCTGATCAACCGTCGCAAAAGCTACCTCGATCGCTACCCGCTCTACCTTCGAAAGGCAAACGACCATGAAACCCAACACCAAAACCAACATCGCAGAATAGATAAAGGGATTGACAGTTCACTCCATATCAGAAACTTCATGCACGAGAACCGGGAGACCTCGGGAATGCCTGCGGCGAAAATCAGCCGCAGGACGGTGGGAGAAGGCTCAGGCCGTACGGCCCGCATGCACATCCCCGAGGAGTCGGACAGCGGCGTAGTACCTATGAACCATTCGAACAAAGACGGGGAACTGTCTGCGGAGAGTGGGGAGGGAAGGCTGCTGATCAAGGAGAACGCTCGCCCCCCCTGACACGCGCTCGACTCAGAGCGAGATCCGCGTGTCACACGGGTGGGTGGGCGTGCGGAAGGCAGCCAGGGTAATTATTATCCCGCGCACCGCTTTGCCGCCATTCATCCGCGATAAGAGCCGTATGCGCTAACGAGCGCATGTACGGATCTGTGCGGGGGGCGATCAGCAATGATCGTCCCTACCGCGACCCAGTAATCCGGCAAACCGGCCTTGTGCGGAAACCTTTGCCTTTCGGTGCAGTTTACACTGTCGCATTCTGAGCAGATCGGCGCATGCGGCATGTATGGCCTGGAGAGACCCGGTGCGGCCGATCCATGGCGGCAGACGCCATCGAACACCTTGGTCGAAATGAATCGGCGGGAACGCTGCCCTACATCAGCCGAAACGACTACCTGGAGAGCCTGCAGACGCGAGAAGGGACAAGTGTGCGCACCGGATTGTGCTTCAGAAGGTGGTAGAGGCAAACCAGCACCCCGGCGGACGAGTTGAAAGGAAGCGACAATTACCCAGCGATAGCGTTCAGACCGTTACGGCCTTAGAGGCTTGCAGGAGCAACTTAGCCTGTCGCGCTGTTCCCTGAGCAGCGGGTCGGAGTGCTCTAAGCAGCTGTCCAGCTCGTGTTCCAGTGACTTCAAGCCGAAGCTGCCAATCGCATAAGCTCCACAGGAGCGAAGCCACGGATCTTCACTGCCCACGAGTACCGCTACTGCCTCTTCCTTGCTTTCCATCCTAGCGCGCACTAGGCGGTCACCAATTCGGGCCCGCTCTGCCACGCTGACCTTCTCATCGAACAGCGGAACCATCAACTCGCGCAACCGGCGATTCAAGACATTGTCGAGAAATTCCAGCGCATTGTCGTGCACAGAGATGCTCTTCGATTGCAAGCCGATGTAAGCGCTGTGGAAGTCGTGGTTGGGATAGAGCAGGCTCAAAAGCCGGAAGATGCGCTCTATCTCCTGATTCGTGGAGTCGGCCAAGGCCATGCCAACACGCTCGTTACTGCGTGGGGTCGTCCCCAAGTGTGCAGGATCTGGTAGGAGCGGTAGTGTCCGAGAATTTCCGCCGCCAGTACGGTTTCCAACAACTGGGTGTCGAGTTTAAGTTCGGGGTGCAATCGATACACTTGTTCAGCGCCGAAATGACACCGTGGCGGAGGGTAGTGTCGCTCTGTAGAAGTGCTCCATCAGTACACGCATCGCTGATTGTGAGCCAATACGCAAGAGCACGCCCGGGAACTCGCGGCGAGCCTCTATGGGGGCTGCCGAATCGCTTATGGATCGCCCATGGGACCAATGATACTGTCGCCGTACTGAGCCAAAGCCTCAGCGGCATCGCCGGCCAGGCGGCGATCAGCAACGCGGTTCAGCAGTTCCGGAATTAGGCGGCTGTTGCGCAGCTTACCCCGGAGCGAATTGCTTCTCTTACAACCTCAGAATCGGGATCGGCCAATAGTTTCAAGAGCAGAGGATCGAAGCTGTCGGGCAACATGCCGAGCAGGCGCGCGGCCTCCATTCGCGTACGTTTTCTCTCGGCGCCACTCTCCGCAACCATGCTGGCAAGTAGTTGGCGGGCGACTTCCAGGTTTTGTGTCTCCCCGGGGCGTGCCAGAAAGGCCGCCATCCCGGAACGGATGGAGAAATCCGCGAAATCTCCCAGCTGCTGGATGCGGTCCAGGGGATCGATTTGTGCATGGTGTGTCAGGTAGAGCAGGGCCTCCGTGCGGACGTCAAGGTCGGGATCCTGGAGCAAGCTTTCGACCTGTGGGAGCACGGTTCGGTCGCCAGCAGCCCCAAGATGCCCAGCGCCTTTTTTCGCACGTCAGCCGCTGGATGTCCGAGCATCTCGAATCGCAGGGTGCGTTACTGGCTGTCGCTGCGTTCAAGCAGGCTGAGCGCATAGAGTATGACCCTAGGATCAGAGGCCGAAAGGCTAGCAGCTAGCACCTCAGCAGTGGAGCGATCGAACACTGGGGCCATCGCACGTTCCACTTCGACCCGGTGAGCGTGGATACTATCTCTCAACGTGGCCACATACTGATGCCGCGCGACCCACGCCGCCGTGAGCCAACCACCAATCAGCACCATGGCGACCCAACTGATTTGAGGTGCTGTCAGCCGGAGGTAGCTGGCAAACACCAGAATGGTTACCCCAGCAAGACCATCACCTAGGCGCCAGATCACCGTGTCGATAAACCACTTCACCTGGAACTTCAAACGGCTTGGAAGCGGCAGATAAAGTAGTTCCACACTCGATTTGTCGATTGAGTACCGCAGCACCCAGTCGCTGCCCCTCATCAGGACGGCGGCCACTAGTGTCTCCGTAAGCAGCATGTAAGCCGAGTTTGCCAGGAGCGCCACCGGTACCGTGAACAGCATCACGCCGATGCCAAAGCGGCGCAGCGCGCGCGAGGTGAACAGCAGTTGCACGATCAGAGCAAGAATCCCCCCGTAGAAATTGAAGTTGCCGAAGAACACTGCCAGCGCGTCTTTCGCGGGAATGGATTCTTTGGCGATAGCCTTGAATTGCCATCCGACGACCGCGGTCACGAGGGACGAGAGCCAAATGACGGCAGCGATGGCTAGCAGATAACGGGAGGGCACGACCAACCGAATGCTTTCGAACAGGCTCTGCGGCCGCTGCTCGCCTGAGATTTCAGCCGATGCCGTGTCTTCAAGACGCGACTGACGTTGTCTCCAAATCAGGGTCACTAGCAGGGCGGAGATAAAGAGAAACAGCGCCATGCCAAGTAACAGACTCTCTGTGCCAAACGCCTTTGCCACAACCTTCGAGAAGAAACCCGCGAAGATACCGCCGGCAATCGCGCCGCCTCCCACCAATCCAAACAAACGCCGCGCCTCGCGCGTGGTTAGTACGTAATTGGCCAAGGTCCAGCCTTGCGTCGGTGCCAGCACCCCAAAAATTCCTACCCAGACGTAGATCACCGGGAACAGCCAGCTTAGTTGATAGTAGCGGGCCAGTACCCAGAACAAGGCGCAATTGGAAGCGAAAAATAGCGAGCTACCTAGCAGCAGGTTGTGCAGGCTAGCATGCCGTCCAATGCGGACATATCCAGCGACTACGAAGCAGACCATGATCGCTGTAGCGATATCGGCGTAGGGAAGGCGCACTGCCTGAAAACGGGCAAGGAACAAGGCATCGCGCGCAACCTTGCCGACCACGTAGGTGGTGAGAATCAGGAACAGGTATGCAAACAGCAGGGCGCCACGCCCCAGCTCTCCCGGGCGGAGGTTCAGCACGCGTTCAATCGAGCGGATCATCAGCGAGCTCCTTTGAACAAAAAAGAGGGCGGGCTGTCTGTGAGTATCATGTTGCTCGCAAGTGCTGCCGGACTGTTCTTAAACCTGGGGTTTCGAAGCGATTCGATCACGGGTTGCGGTTCCCGACAGAGGCGAATTGACGTGGAGGAGCACATAGTTCGATCAACTCTAGCCAAAATTACTCCCCGTGAAACCGATTGTCAGTGATTCGGAGCACAAGACATGATGCCAAAATAGGGAATGGCAGGTGGGTGCCCAAGCGGCTCGTAGCGCAACCGAGAATTTAGGTTGAGGTGCTAACAGCTTATGCGGTCCAAAACGGTTCAATTTCGAACCAACGTCCCAGGGGAATTAAAACGGCGGCATGGTCGCCGTAAACGCTGGTCAAGTTTCCATACCGATGGTTCGCGATTGCTATACCATCCCATGCTGCCGCCGGCCCTGAACGAATTGGCCGTCCAGGAAATACCATGCCCGAGGAAGGTACCCTTAGAAGAAGGCTAACTACGCCGCTGCCTGCACGCGGCCTCTCAAAATTAGCCGGACAGATAGTTGGCGTTAACAGCTGGGTTAGCGGGAGTTATTGCCTGGCCCAGCCGCGATCTGCATCCACTCCAAGTCTTAGAGCCTCTCCAGAAACTCTCTGAGTAATGAGTTCAAGCCCGGGCCTCCGTGATCTGGAATCCGAGTCGGTTGTGTTCTTTCTGAGTAACTGGATTTGTTGGTTGCGGTATCTCTGCTGGTAGTACTCGGTCCCCTTGTCGACGTATCGTTGTCCGTACTTCAGCATGCGATAGACCAGTCGGGCGAGGCGGTGGGCCATGGCAGTGATGGCCTTTGGGGCACCGAGTCTGGTGCGTAAGCGACGGTACTTCGGCCTTAGCTTGCCGAACCTGATCCTCAAATAGATTCGCAAACAGCGGGTACTCGCGGACAAGTTTCTGGCGCTAGTGACCGCGGCCGAAGGCCCGGTTCGCTGCTCTAACAAAACCCTCCACCTGCTCCGACCCGGGTGTGGAATCACACTGAACAGTGATGCCCGTCACTCAGAGATTAGTCAAGGGAGTAGCTTTCCCATATAAACTCTCGCCTCCCCGAAGAGCATTTCCCACCACGGGATGCAACACCCCCCAGAAGGCGACGGGCCAATTCCCAAGGGAGGGATTCAAGCATTCCAAGCGCGGTTGGCGAGTCGCTCTTGCGGAACGTGAGGAGAAGGCTATTGTTTCGGGCCACGCATTACAAATCTTTCGCGTGAGAAGGAGGAGGTCATATGGTGAACAAGCTACTCACCCTGTTGTTCATGTCTGTTATTGCCTTCCCGCCGTCAACAGTGGTATTCGTGCCGGAGGCCGCCGCCCAAGACAAGGCCGCGAAGGAGACGCGCTGGGAGGGGACTGTCATCAGGAGCAGTCCGGATAAATCCACGTTAACCGTTCGCAATAAGGACAACGCCGAGATGACCGTCCAGTAACGACAGCTCGACACTATGGGTTAGTCAGTATCACGGCAGCAAGAAGACCAACAACATTGATGCTAGCCAGGTCAAAGATAATGATTTTGTGATCTGCAAGGGCACCGACAGCAAGGACGGTGTACTCCACGCCACCCCTGATTTCCAAGCGGCTCTCGCACTCGAATTGAGTTTCGCTGCAGGAGGAGGCAAACCGGACGGCCTGGCCGCCCGGTTTTCTTGTGTTGACTTACGGTCACGGGCGGACGACTTACAATATTTGCAACTGCTCGGCAATTAGTGGCGCCAGAGTGGGGTCTTTAGGCCGGATGGCTGGTTCAGAACTGTTACGTCGTTGGTTCGGGTCCAACCGCCGCCACCAAATAGATCAACAACTTCGGCAGGAATATCAGAATCCCGATTTTCTGCCAGTTGGGCCTGGGTCGCGACCTGAGGCCGTCTTTCAACATGAAAACACCACCGATCAACCCACGTCACACCGGCCCCAGGCTCTGAGATCCATCTCCTGCCCCTGCAACTCTGCGGTTCCTGTCGACTACTCCTACCGGGTTAAGCTAAATTCATAAAAGCCAGGTGCGGTTTGAATTCATCAAGGAGACAACCATGAGCAACGAGCTCTCGCGGAGAAAATTTCTTGAGCGAATTGGTCTGGGGACGGCGGCGGGCGCGAGTTTGTCGCTCCTCAAGGATGTTGCCGCCGCCCAACCTGCTGTGGTCGGTCCGCTTCCCTCCCGCACTCTGGGGCGAACTGGCGCCAAAGTTTCGATCCTGGCATTCGGATGCGGTAGCCGCTTCCTTATGTACCACGACGAAGATAAGGCGCTGGCGGCGCTGAACCGGGCCATTGATCTGGGCATTACCTATCTGGACACGGCTTATGCCTACGGCGACGGCGAGAGCGAGTCGCGCGTCGGCCAGGCGATGGCGACGCGTCGCAAGGAAGTTTGGCTGGCCACCAAAATTCCGGACCGCACCCGGGACGGATTCCTGCGGCGGCTGGAAGGCAGCCTGAAGCGGCTGCGGGTGGACCACGTGGACCTGGTCCACATTCACAGTTTGGGCCAGGCCGACGACCTGGCTAAGGTTGAGGCTCCCGATGGGGCGCTCAAGGGCGCACTCGAGGCGCGCGAACAGAAGATGGCACGCTTCATCGGCATGACCAGTCACACCAACGGAGAGGTGATGGCCCAAGCCATCCAGCGGCACGATTTGGACTGCGTGCAGATGGCCCTGAATGCCTCGCGGAACGGACGCTTTGAAGAGCTTGCCCTGCCGGCCGCCCGACAGAAGAACCTCGGGATTATTGCCATGAAGGTGACGGGGCAGGAATATCTATTGGGAAGCGGCTCCGGAAAAAGCGACATGAGCTCTTTGCTGCGCTATTCGATGAGCTTGCCGGTAAGCACCGCCGTTGTGGGGATGCCGCGTCTGGATATGCTCGAACATAATATCGAAGTGGCGCGCAGTTTCTCGCCCCTGCCCGAACAGGAGATGGAGCACCTCCGCCAGCAACTCACCCCCGCACGCGACGGAATGGAGAAGAGGCTCGTAGGACACCTGGATGGGCCCACAGCAAACCCGGATGTATTTTGCGCCTGATTGGCGGCGTGCGCTCTGACCCTCGAGATCACCGATTGTCCGATCGATGTCTGAACATGTGAATCCGTGGTCTCTGGCCGAAGAGGCGATTGAGGAATACTTACTGCTTCCAACAACTGCCTCGAGTATAAGAAGCAGGACGGCGGTTGTTTAGGCTATCCCGCAGTGCTGCTTCTCCTGTGCATCGTGAATGCATTGGGAACGTATCTTCGCAATGAAGACGTCATAATCGACGGGAAGAAACAACAAATCACACGTGGCAAGCCTTTTCGCGTGCTGAATCATCCGCTGTTCAAGCAAAACCTGACCGACGCACAAATTGGGAGAATCGAGGAGGCATCCCGCAATCGGCTTGCTCACAATGCGCTAATTGACGTCGGCGTTGTCCTTACGCCTGTGAAGACGGGCTTTGCGTTCAAGTTCACTGACAACGACCACGTCTGGATTTCGGTGCCTCTCCTCTACACGGTTGTCGCAGATGCTTGGACGCAGTTCGACAAAGCCAAAATCAAATACGCAATCGAGACTTTCCGGTTGTCAGGGTAAATGTTGCGTCAACGCGGATGCGGCGCCCGGGTTTTTTCCAGAAGGCCGGTGGCGGCCTGGCCGGCCAGGTGCGTGACTGGCAGCGAATTGTGATTCTGATCCAGGAAAGAAGCGCTAGCTGCGCTCTAAGTTCCTCGCGACCCTTGGTGCTCTCGTTCGTCAGTGGACGGGACTGCTTCGAATCGCGATGACCGATACCTGTTCCAGATCAGGGTAATGGTCCTCTTTGTCGGGGGCACGCTGCGTTGGCGCAATTTGCTCGATCGTGGTTCGGGCCGGCAGCACGTGATTGAAATACTGGGCATATACTTCGTCGAACCCGCGCGCATCGGACAAATCATCCAGGTAAACATTCGTGGACACAACCTGGTCGACGTTCATGCCGGCCTCTTCCAGGTTGTCGAGCAGGTTGCGCATGGTCTGCCGCAGTTGATGGGCGGTGGTGGAGGCATAGACCCCGCCGTTCGGCCCCGGAATGAAGCCGCTCTTTGCCGAACAGTACAGCGTGTCGCCGGCGAAAACACAGGGACTCGCGGTCGGGCTGGGCGGCATGTTCTTGGGACGCACGGCTTGCCTTTGCTTGAGATCACGCACCGCCACGCCCGTGTACTCGATGTGCACGCCCTCCGGCAGGCTCGATACCTCGATGGTGGCGCGCGCCGGGGTGTTGCCGAATTCGAAGCGCTGCGCATAGCGTTGGTTCATGACCCGCATGGGAACGTCCGCCGTCAAGTAAGGATTGACGAAAACCACGTGGCGGAGATCGAGCCCTGCCGCTTCCACCACAGCTTTCATCCGGTCGAGAGCGAAGTCCACCTGCGCTGCCGGATCATCGGGAACTTTGCCGCTGGCCGGATCGCTGCCCCCCATGCCGGAAACGAACAGTCGGTCACGGGTGAGGATACCGGGCGAAGCTGGCTCTCCTGGACTTGTAGCCCGGCGGATAGACCGCCTGCCGCTCAGCCAGATTCCGCACTGCGACGGCAGTGATCTGAATCGATGAGTCGGGAAGCTTGGCCACGCCGAGCACCGCTCGTGCGGGCGGCGTTTTGGCGAAGACCTGCGTGAAAACTCGATTCATCTCTCCATACTTGCTGATGTCTTCGAGGTAAACCTGGGTATAGACCACATGCTCCATGGTCAAACCGGCGGTTTGGACGACCGCCTTGATATTGTCGAGAGCCTGCTGCACCTGTGCCGCAAAAGTCGCAGGCAAAGTGCCGTCCGGGCGGCGAGGTCCCTGTCCAGAGATGTACACGTAGTCTCCTGTATCCACGCCCGGCGAGTAGAAGCGGTTCGCGGCGGGGGATGCCTGCGCGGGAACGACCGCCTTGAACTGAGCCTGGACTCTGACCGCGCCAGAAAGCAACAACCCGACCAGCAGCAATCGCATTCGATCTTGCACCGGGCTCCTCCCTGCATTTCCGCGTCCTACGCTGACTTTCCTCTTTGTGCGGCACTCAGAATCGCCCGCAGTGTTTGTCCCACAATGATCTCCTGCCCGGGCTGAATGGTCATTGAAACCAGTTCGATGTGGTCAGCTTCCTTATGCTCCTTGTGGTTCGGATTGCCCTCGCGAACCGCCGTCACCAGGCTCGGATTGTCCGAGCCCAGCACCTCGATGACGGGATCGTTCTCGCGCAGTTTGCGCACGCAGTCGGAAGTGGTAAAGCCCCAGGCAGCCTGGTCCCAGGAGAGGCGCAGCGTTGGAAAGCGGTTCCCGTCGTCCGGAATATGGATGTCCGTCTTTACGCCCGGCACAGTGTCCACCAGCTTTTGAATTCGTTCGACTCGGCCGTTCCACTCGCTGTAAATCTTCTTCTCATCCAGATTCAGCCAGGTCTCAAGCGCGGTCAGGCAGCCGATTATTTCTTCCTTCCCGACCTTCATGGGACGGCACACAGATCCTTCGCGCGGACTGTAGTTCATCAGAGCTGCTTCAATCAGGTCCTTTCGCCCCAGAAGCAAGCCGCTGCACTGCGGTCCGCACAAGCCCTTTCCGCCGGAGAAGGCGTAGAGGTCAATCTTCATGCGGGCGTAAAGCCTGGCGTTGTCAGCCGGAGGGATGCCGGCTGCATCATCCAGCAACATCGGGACCTTGGTCTGCTTGGCAACAGAAAGTTCGCGCTGCAGCTTTTCGCCCAGATCGGTGGTGTAGATCATGGCCGTATTTTCGTTCACGGCGTTGGCCAGTTCTTCCGGAGAAAATACCAGCACCAGTTTCGCTCCGGTCAGCCGGATGGCGCTGTCAAAGGCGCTTCTCCCGCCCACCATGATCACTTCATGTTTCAGACCGGTGGTATCGGGCAGCTGCCAGACGTGATGGTCATCGGTGCCGGCCATGCACGCAGCCGTTGCGGCTGCCATTGCTCCCGCCGCGCCGGAGGTGATCATTCCGGACTCGGCGCCGGTCAACTCCGCCAGCCGCCGGCCCACGCCGCGCTGCAAATCCAACATATTCACGAAGTGTTGCGCCGCCTCCACCTGGGCTTGACGAACCTCCGGGAACTCCAGAGATCCGCTGAGATAAGTCCACGTTCCCCGGCAATTGATGACGGTCTTTACTCCCAGGCGAGCGTAGACATTCTGCCGCGGGTCCTTGCCGATAGCAGTGGCGGCCTGCGCGTAGAGACTTCGTGCTGCAATCTGGGCCAATAGTGGAGTTGCCGCCGCCAGTTTGATAAACGATCGCCGATCGGGCCTTCGAGCACCCATTCCAGCACCTCCTCTTGGTGAATTGTTCCAGATAAACTCGTCCTGCGTGATCAGCGGTGGCTGGCTTCAACCACCGGTTCGAAATGGCGTGCTGAACCCGGCGAGCGCTTGCTGCAAGGCGAATTTGGTATATCACAGAACACCTTGACGCACATCAATTTATTTCGTTTCATTGGTTTTCTTTTCGTTGGAAGAATGGGTTGATCCCTGTGGCGCAGCCTTGGTTGAAACCGGCGCCACGTCGTACACTTGCAGCGCAGGCGCTCTGGGGAGAGAAGCAACTATGAAACTGCAGTGGCCGAAGGCCAGTCTGATGCTTTCCCGTCTCGTGTTTTTTGGGGGGCTGGGAATGAACCTGGCTTTTGCCCAGGCCAGCAATACATCACATCCGTCCGCCAACTCCCCTTGCCGTGTCCAACCCGCGGATTATAAGGGCTGGCACGCACAACAGATTTCCAATCGCTGGATCCAGCTGACGGTTGTGCCACAGAACGGCGGACGATTGATTCAGGTGGTCTTCGCTGGACACTCCTATCTTTTCGTCAATCCGAAATATGAAGGAAAATACCTGGCGCCGAGCCAGGGCGAATGGTTCAACTACGGCGGCGACAAGATATGGCTCCTGCCCGAAGGGAACGACGATGAGCAGCACTGGGCCGGCGGCTCGGACGCGATCGACGACGGCCCGTTCTCCTTTCGAAAGGTTTCGGAAGGGCAACAGTGTGAAATCGAACTTACGGGCCCATCCGATCCGCGCTCTGGGGTCCAGTTCGTGCGGACCATTCGTCTGGAAGCCGATTCGCCGCGAATCCAGTTTCGCGCCAACATGAAGAACATCACCGGTCACAGCCTGGAATGGTCGATGCAATCGGTCTCGCAATACGATACCGGCGATCCGAGCCCGGCGCGACCCGGCGCTCTGGCGGGAATCAACCACGATTTCCGTACATTCGCCCCGGCCAATCCATCCAGCAGCTATCTCAATCGCTACCACGTGCGCTTCGGTCCGGCGGAGAATCGTGCGGCTTCGATAAGAGACGACGGGCTCTTTACTTTGCGCTACGTGCACATGGCCGCCGAACTTTGGCTGGACTCGACCGCAGGCTGGCTGGCAGTGGTGGATGGCACGCGTCGATATGGCATGGTGGAGCGATTCCAATACGACGAAACCCGTGCTTATCCCGGAAAAGCATCCATCATTTTTTGGACCAATGGCCCCGCCGTGAAGTTGAACGCGGATGGCATGGCTTCCATGCCATCAGACGATGACTCATCGCCCTACTACCTGGAAGCTGAACTCAATTCTCCTCTGTGCCGGCTACGCCCTGGAGAAAGTTGCAACCTCGACACGGAATGGTTTCCCACCCGCGCTGGGGAAGAATTCCACGGGGTGAGCGACGCCGGTCTGTTAGCAAGCCCTCTCCGGGCCAGCCGTCTGGCGAGTGGCAAGCTCAAGCTTTCTGGTTCCTTTGGGGTGTTCTTCACCGGACGCCTGGTCGCCCATTTTTACGACGTCCATGGTTCCAGCCTGGGAAGCTTGCCCGTGGTAGATGTAGATCCAGTTGAGTTGGTCTCGCTCGAAACCGAGATCGCTCCGCCCGGAAAGCCCGGCCGCGTCTCACTTCACCTGGAAGATTCGAACGGGTTGGACCGGGGCTCTCTGGGGGAAGTTCGAGTGGAACCAGTGGAGACTCACTGATGGGGGAGCTTCTATGAATCGAAGATCATTTCTTAAAGCAGTCAGCGTGGCCGGAATGGCGACTGCTCCCACTTCGGCCGTGCTCGCTCACAGTCCGCAGCGCGATGTGCAGAAGATGTCGCCGCGGTCAAAGAACCAGGTAGACCAGCAATCTCCCGAGCACATACTACTCAAGGATTATCGGCCGAAATCTATCTACAAAATTCCGGTGACGGAGACTGCCAAGGCCAGATATCCGATCATCGATATGCACTCCCATCCCTACGCCAAAACTCCGGAGCAGATTGCCGAGTGGGTCCACACCATGGACGAGGTAGGGGTTGAAAAAACGGTTATTCTCACTTCATCCGTAGGCACGGAGTTTGACGCCACCTACCGCCAGTACTCCAAGTATCCGGAGCGCTTCGAAATATGGTGCGGCTTCGACTTCGCGGGTTATGACAGTCCGGGATTCGGTGCGACTGCCGTACGCGAACTAGAAAGATGTCATCAAGCCGGCGCGGGCGGTGTAGGTGAGCTGCATGACAAAGGGCAGGGCATGGCCTCCGGCAAGTCAAAGACCCGGGGCTTACATCCCGATGACACGCGCATGGACCCCTTGTTTGAGAAATGTGCGGAGTTGAGCATGCCGGTCAGCATTCACGTGGCGGACCCCATCTGGATGTATCAGAAAATGGACGAGACCAACGACGGGCTCATGAACGCCTATCATTGGCGCCTGGACAATCAGCCCAACATCGTCGGGCTCTCGGGGATGATTGACCTCCTGGAGCGCGCTGTCCAGAGTCATCCGCAGACCACGTTCATCGCCTGCCACTTCGCCAATCTGGATTACGATTTGGCGCGGTTGGGTCAGCTATTCGACCGCAACCCGAACTTGTATGCCGACATCTCCGCCCGGTACGCCGAGACCGCTCCTATACCGCGCTTTGCATCCCAGTTCTACGCCCAACATTCGGACCGCCTTCTCTACGGGACAGACATGGGTTTTGACCAACCGATGTACCGGGTCACATTTCGGATCCTGGAATCGCTGGATGAGCACTTCTACGAAACTGAGCAGTTCGACTATCACTGGAGCCTGAACGGATTCGGCCTCCCGGATTCAATCCTTCAGCGGGTCTATCACGAGAATGCCGCGAAGATCCTCGCCGCGCGGGGCTGAATTCACCAACTCACGCCGCGCAACCGAAATTACGTGAGGTCGAGAATCACTTCTGCAAAGAGTGCCGCCCGCCGAACTCTACGCGCACGGACACGATTTCGTAAGGGTGCACTGGAATGGTGACCTGGTTGTTCGCCATGGAAAGTTTTGTGCTCTCGGCTCTTTCCATCAGGTTCGTGAGCGATGCGACGCTTGCACCCTGGGGCAGGCTGATCTGTACCTCAGCGCTGTTCCCGGCCCACTCGTAGAGACGGAGAAGCAGTGCGTCACTATCCTCTGCCTGCTTCAGAGCAGTCAGCACGACGTTGTCCCCGGCGATGCCGACGAACGAGTGCTGTGCCGGCAGGGTGCCCTCATGGGCCTCGACTTGTAATGCTCGCAGCTTGTAGTTGAATTCGTAGCCACGACGCACGGTCAGAGCCTGTTTCCAGTCGCCGGCGTGAGGGTACAAGGAGTAGCTGAACTGGTGATGGCCGCGATCGGCTTCAGGATCGGGCCAGGTCGGAGACCGCAGGAGCGAAAGCCGCAGCACATTGCCCTTGGCGTCATACCCGTATTTCGACTCGTTGATCAAACTGAAGCCGTGATTTCCATCCCCCAAGTCGGCCCAGCGGAATGCAGGGACCTCGAATTTCGCTACTTCCCAACTATTGTTGCGGGTGGTGGGACGCTCGATCGAGCCGTAGGGGATCTCGTAGGTCGCCTGGGGGCCTGATGCTGCCAGCGGGAATGCCGCCTTCAGCAACACGTGGGTTTCGTGCCAATCAATGTTGTTGGTCACATCAACGCGCTCCAACCCAGCATAAAGGCTTATGTCCTGAACGAATCTGGAGTTCTGCCAGGTGCGAGCGATCCTGATCGTGGCTCGTACCGGGCCTTTCTCGGTGAGTTCAACCGAGTCGGCCTTGTCCAACTTCGTGACTTGTTTCTCGAAATCGGCGTCGATGTTCCAGGCGTCGTAATCTTTCGGAGTGTCCTTGAATGCCTGCAGTTCATTGCCGCAGCCCCCGGCGGCAATCGATTCGAACCTGGTACGCTTTTGGTAAAGACTCGTGATGCAGCCCGTGTGGGGATCAACCGTTACGCGCAGCAGGGAATTCTCGAGCGTCAGCCCGCTGGCCTTCAGGTCTGTCGCGGCGGATTTGCCGCTGGAGGCAACGTGAAGCACCTCATACCCGAGGGAGGGGACATCTTTCGCCTCCACCAGCAGGCGATAGGTGTTGGTGGACGAGTCTTTCGAGAGCACCTGGAACGGCAGGGGCCTGCCTTGGGTGTCAAGTACGGAGAGTCCAGCCTTCGGTGCGCTGGGCATCTGCACTTCGAAGGTCGCCAAATCCGTTCGCGACCACGCCAGGGGGTTGACAACCATTACGGGCACTCCGCCGGCCGCATTGCCCGTTCCCACTTCAGACGAAATGGTCTTGAGGGCGCCGGCCGTCGCTTCCTCTGTGGTCCAGCGCACCACATCGTAATCGCGCTGCGAGTCCGTATAAATCACTCCAATACCGGAGCCCGCCGCAAGATCGTGGAACTGGTTGAACAGAGTCTTCTGCCACGCTTCGGTCAACGAGGAGCGGGGATAGGGCATCCCGAAAAGCCACGCAAGGGACGAATACTTCTCGGCATTCAGCAACTGCTCTTCACTTTCCCGCATATTACGTTTGTGGTTTGCCTGCGTGGTCATGACGCCACGATGATATTCAAAGTACAACTCGTCGTTCCACACCGGGAGACTCAGGCTCCCTTCGGGAGGCTCCGGCAAACGAGCGTTCCCACTGGCCATCACCTTGTAGTTCCACGTGGGAGCGTGCTGGGTATCGAGTTTAGTTTCGACTTCGGAGAAGAAATCCTGAGCCTTACCGAACTTCATTTCAGGGATGACACGTTCAGGGCTGGTCCAGTGGAGACCACTATCAAGCATGCTGCGGGTGGGGCCGCCGCCGTGGTCGCCGATTCCAAACAGGTGCATCATCACCGGCGCGCCTGGGTTAAGTCTGCGCGCGATAGCGATATCGCTCGAGATTCTGACCGGGTCAATATCGTTCACATAATCGTGCGGAAAGTAAGTCAGCACCCGGCTTCCGTCTGGGGACTGCCACCAGAAAAGTTTCAACGGCAATGGGTTGGTGTCGTTCCACGCCATTTTTTGGGTGACGAAATAGTCGATTCCGGACTTCTTGTAGATCTGCGGCAACTGCCAGTTGTACCCGAACGAATCAGGATTCCATCCGATTCGCACATCGACCCCGAATTTTTCCTTGAAGTAACGCTTCCCAATCAGCAACTGGCGCACCAGTGACTCGCCGTCCGGCATGTTGAGATCGGGTTCCACCCACATGCCGCCGACCATTTCCCAGCGCCCTTCTTTCACGCGATCGACAATCTGCTGATGTAGAGAGGGATACTTTTCCTCCGTCCACTGGTTGTAGGCGGCAGCGGATTGGGTGTAGGTGTATTGCGGATACTCGTGCATGAGCTGCAGCGCGGTGCCAAACGTTCGCCTTACGACATCGACGGTCTCCGTCCAGGGCCACAACCAGGCAGCGTCAATGTGGGCGTTACCGGACAAACGGACTGAGGTTGCCTGCACGTCCGGTTTCAGCTCCAACAGCAGCTTGTGAGCTTTTTCGAGCGAGGCGTCAAACGCCTGCTGCCTGGCCTGGCGCAGGGCCTCGAAATCCACGGCCTGAGCGGCCCTTTCGACCTTCTGTTGAACGAGTTGCGATTTCGCCCCCAGAGACGGGGCCAGGGCCGAAGCGGATTCGATCTCCTGTGACAGATCGAGCGGGCTCGGCCGGGTGCCGAGAAATTCCACGCGGACCACAGCGTCCTGGAACTGCTTGTTGTCCACGGTTTGGAGAAGCTTGACCGCGATCATAACTTTGTCTCCCGGCTTTGCCGGATCGAGCAGAACGATCGGCTCCAGGTCGTCGCCCATGGCCACGCGCCTTCCGTTGAAATACACGATTTCAGTGATCGGGCCGTTAGCAGAGGCGGAAAATCGGAACCAGAGTTTCGTGCCCGTAAGATCGTACCCATTGAGGGTAGGCGGGACGGTAATCCACCTGCGATACCAGACTGCATCTGCCGGGGCCTGACTTCGATTCTTGACCACGGCCCAACTGCTGTCGTCGAGTCCGACATCTTCACCGTGTGGCAGGTCGCCGGCGTGGTAGCGCCACTCGTTGGCCTCAAGACGGGTCAACGCCATCAATTGAGAAGTCACGCCGTCGATGACCGGATTGGCGGGCGCCTGGCCATGAACGGCAACCTGCAACGCCAGGACAGCGTTTAGGATCAAGAGGAGAAAGTTTCTTACGTTCCGGATCACAAATCCTCCTTGAAGCGGCAAAAAAAGCATGAAGGTCCCTTTGCGCACCGGCCAGGCACACATCGAACGAAGATCGAAAGGCGGCGCTTCTATTCTTCGCTGTGTCCAGGCGCCACTTAGCCGCGTGGACGGTTCGCCATCATACTTCCTCTTCGCTCTCGAAAAGATAGTTGCCAGAAATGGTTGATTCGCCGCCATCCGCCCTTCGGCGTCCCAGGCAAGCCGAAGCCTCTTCTAAGATCAGAGGGCCACGCGAGTACGTAGCGCAGCATCTTCAAGCTTGACCCCGGCCAGCCTGATTTCGCGGAACAGTTGCAGGTTGGAGGACATCACCACGCCCGGACTCAGGTGGACGGTGGGAGGTAACGGCACTTTGTTGGTCAGGTGGTCGGCCATCAGCCGCACTGCCATCTGTCCCTGGCGATGCGGTTGCTGGTAGATGGATGCCGTGATGATTCCCTTGTGGAAATAGGGAGACATTTCCGCGAACAGGTCGGTAGTGATTAATTTTACTTTTCCCGCCAGGCCATGCGCTCCCAGCGCCCGGCACACCGGAAGACAGTTCACCGTGTTCACATAGAGCCCGGCCAGCGTGGGCTCGCGTCGCAGCAGATCGAATGTCTTCTGAAAACTCTCTTCCTCGTCTTCGTGACCTTCGATGACGGTGACGATCTTTCCTCCTGCGCAGTGTTGCGGGAACGCTTCCGTGAAGCCGTCCGTCTTCTTGCGATGATCTTCCGTGGCCAGCATGCCCGCCACGACCGCGACATGCGAACCCGGGCGGACGAACTTGCCCATCAGTTCTCCCGCCAGGCATCCATTCAACCACGGTTCCACGCACACGATGCTGGAGCGCCGGCTCTCTGGAGAATCAGTGGACACACACACCACGCGGATCCCGCGTTCCTCGGCAGCATCGATCAAAGGTTTGAGACCCGTCGGATTTCCGGCGGTCAGAATGATTCCATTGACCCCGCTTTGCACCAACTCGGTAAGAGCTTCGGTGTCGCCTTCGCCCAGCACCTGCACCGGACGATTGACGAACTGGACGCCAAACTGGGCGACGCGCCGGGCCTCGTCCAGAACGCCGCTCCACAGTTCATCATAGAAAAAGTGGATCTCGCGGGGCATGCAGACGCCGATGCGAGTGCTGGTCCGGGCCACCGACAGGGCCCGCGCCGCCAGGTTGGGCGTATACCCGATACGTCTCGCGATCTGCAGGATTCTTTGCCGGGTGGCTTCCTTGATGCCGCCGCGTCCGTGCAAAGCGCGGTCAACCGTCCCGATCGAGACGTCCGCCAGTTCCGCAATCAAGTGAATGCCGCGTCGTTCTTTCTTCATTCGCATGTCCCTGTCTTACGGCTCGACCTAATTTCTGTTCTGGGGCCTCTAAATCTTAAAAGCCCGTCGCGGCACCCGACCGCTGGCCATGACCGGGGGGGCGGCTACGTGTACGTTAACGATGATATACTCCAACGCGCATATCTGGATAGCTGGCATGCCCCCCGAGGAGCCGATCATTGATGTCTAATCAGACGCTTGGCCAGCCTGGCCGTATCGTCGCGATCTGTCTGTGGGTCGTTCTGTTCACCACGCTGGGCGGTTCCGTTGCTCAGACCGCGTCTTCCGGCCCTCCGGCCTACCTGGATCCTGCCCAGCCGGTGAATGTCCGTGTAGATGACCTAGTTTCGCGGATGACGCTCGAAGAGAAAGCGTCGCAACTGGTCAACCAGTCGCGCGGAACAATCCGGCAGGGCGGTTGCCGGTGACTTTTTACAAAGGCGTGGAGCAGTTACCCCCCTTTGACGACTATTCCATGAAGAACCGGACCTACCGCTACTTTGAAGGACAGCCGCTCTACCCTTTCGGCTATGGCCTGAATTTGCCTGAATTACTCGAGGTTTGCCTACAGCAATCTGAAGCTCTCTGCGACCACATTGAAGGCGGGCGATTCGCTCAGCGTTGATGCGGATGTGAAGAATGCGAGCCAGCGCGAGGGTGACGAAGTCGTACCGCTGTACTTGAGCTTTCCAAAATCTTCCAGCGCTCCGCTGCATGTGCTCCGTGGGATGACACGCGTGCATCTCGGAGTCGGGGAGACAAAACATGTCCAATTCACTCTGGATCCTCGCGACCTGAGCGGGGTGAACTCAAACGGAGATCGAATCGTCGCTGCCGGAGCTCATCGCCTATACGTCGGCGGGGGACAACCGGGAACAGATGCTCCGAGCGTGGAGGCCGAGTTCAGCATCAGTAATGAGCAGAGATTGCCGGAGTAGGTGCTCCAGATCGGGAACCTGCAAGAGATAGCGATTCCTCTGTGGAAGAGCGGCCCTTCCAGGGCCGTGTTCTCAATGTCACTTTGACGGCGGCCTTCAGGCCCGGTGGCACCACTGGGGCTAAAGCCAAATAACCGCGATCGGTAACGCGGCGCTAACGCGCCGCTCTTCCACGGCGATTTGAAATCTAACCAGCTCCCAACACTGACGCAATCGCCGGATACATCCGGCGATATGCGGCGTAGCTTGTGTTCATGCGCTCAACCACCGCGGGTCGCGGCGCCACGCGTTGAGCGACTCTTACAACTTTGTTACAGGCGGCATCGACCGAACTCCACACTCCGGCTCCGACTCCCGCGAGGATTGCCGCGCCGTAGGCTGCGCCTTCCTCAGCCTCGAGAATCTCGACTTCGTGGCCATACGCATCTGCCTGGATCTGGCGCCACAACGGCGAGCGTGCTCCGCCACCACCCAGGCGAATGCTCTTTACCGGCACACCCATCTCAGCGAACAGCGTGAACGAGTCGCGGAGACTGAAAGCCACACCCTCGAGGATGGCGCGAACTATGTGTCCGCGGGTGTGCGATGCGGTCAGCCCAACCAAGGCGGCGCGCGCGTTGGGATCGAGATGGGGGGTGCGTTCTCCCATCAGGTAAGGCGCCCACAACAAACCGTCGGACCCGGGCGGGACCGCAGCAGCCTCGGCTGTGAGACGCTCATAGGGATCGCGTTTGTCGTTCGCATCAAGTGTGCCTGCGCCAAAAGTGTCACGAAACCAGCGCAGCGAAAGACCGGCAGCCTGGGTCACTCCCATCACGTGCCAGCGCCCGGGGACCGCATGACAAAAAGTGTGCAGCCTTCCCCTGGCATCGAGGGATGGACAGTCGGTGGCGGCAAAGACGACTCCGGAGGTTCCGATGGTTGCGCTCACGGCACCGGGCGCAGCAATTCCCATGCCCACCGCGCCGGCCGCCTGATCTCCCGCGCCGGCCACGACGGGTGTACCCGGGTGCAGACCGGTGGCGGCGGCTCCGCTCGGAGAAATTTTCCCGCAAGTGTCGGGAGACTCGAATAGGTGCGGCAGCAGCGACTCTTCAATGCTGGCAGCCTGCATGATCTCCTGGGACCAACGGCGGTTCGCAACATCCAGCAGCAGTGTGCCCGAGGCGTCGGCCACGTCAGTGGCCCGCTCGCCGGTAAGCCGGAAACGGACATAGTCCTTGGGCAGCATCACGGACCGGACCCGCGTCCAGCTCTGCGGCTCGTTCTCGCGCACCCACAAGAATTTGGTCAAGGTGAAATTGGGCAGGGCAGGATTGCAGGCGAGCCGGATAAGTTTTTGCGCGCCAATCTTGTCGGTCAGTTCGCGGCATTGCTTTTCGGTGCGCACGTCGCACCAGATGAGCGCCGGCCGCACGACCTTGTCCGCGTCGTCCAGCATCACAGCCCCGTGCATCTGTCCGGAAAATCCGACGCAGGCGATCTGATCCGGCCTCAATGCCGCGCCCGCCAGGGCTTTCCGCACCGCGATCCCGCAGGCCCGCCACCAGTCTTCGGGGTTCTGCTCCGCCCAACCAATCTGAGGCGAAGCGAACGGGGCGTGTTCCTCGGTGGCGGACGCCAGGATGCGGCCGGTCTCGTCCACAATCAGGGCACGAGTTCCGCCCGTGCCCACGTCAATTCCGAGAACATGTGCTGGCATTTGTTTTGGGCCGTGTACGTTAACGGCAGCGGTAGCATAACACGTTGGTCGTTGGTCGTTGGCCTTGGGTCGTTGGTCGTCGACTGTTATTCGCGTTCTTTGCGGTTTAATGGCTTCTTGACCGCAGTAACAAGCAGCTTTTGTAGCCGTTACCCGCCCACGCACTCGACTCTACCAACGGGCAACGACCAACGACGACCTCCGATGGTTACTTCTCGCCGTAGTATCCATCTCTCGCCTGCACGACGAGATCTTTCTTCTTCGTGGCTACCTGGATCTTGTGATATCCGGACTCAGCGGCATGGTCTCGATTGGGCGTATAGCCAAGGTTGTATTGATTGCGCAGTTCTTCTTCAATCTGGGAATAGATTTGTTCGACTGGCTCCTTTTTTGAGACCTGAAACAGGCGTCCACCGGTTTCCGTCGACATTCGCTCCAGAACCTTCTTGCCGTCGGCGTGCTCTTCCGGATACCGGCGCCCGCCCCGGCCCGGGCCTCCCATGCCGCCGCGACCCATTCCCGGCCCTCCCATCCCAGGGATGCTGATTCCGGTGCGGCCGAAACCTCCGCCATTTCCGTAAGCCTCGTCATCTTTAAACAGAATGGAATAGACAATGGTGTTGGCCCGCTGGGCCGACTCGATGGCCACGTCAAGACTTTCCTTGCTGCCCATGTCCACGCCATCCGAGAGCACGATCAGCGCCTTGCGGCCCGGCTGCTTCTCCATCAATTCGTCAGAAGCCAGATAGACCGCGTCATAGAGAAGCGTGCCACCTCCATGCCGGCCGGAGCCGCGTCCCGAGCCCGGCCCTGGGCCCCCGCCTCCATTACTGGTGCGGGTAAACTGCGGCGTTGCCAACGATTCCAGCGCGGAGTGCAATTTTTCATACGATGCAGTGAGGTCCTGCAGCAGTTCCACTTCGCGATCGAAGTGAATGACAAAGGCTTTGTCCTGGTCTTCACGCAATATCTGCGCTAGAAAGCTTTCACTGGCGCTGCGTTCCTCGCCCAGAACCCGCCGTTGACTCAGGCTGGTATCCACCAGCATCCCGAGCGTGAGCGGGAGATCGGTTTCACGAGCGAAGTACTTGATGGTTTGCGGACGACCATCCTCGAACAAAGTGAAGTCATCTTTGGTCAGGCCGTTTGCAATCTTTCCGTGTTTGTCACGCACCGTGGCCAGCACGTTCACCACCTTGACCCGGACCGACACGGTGGTCAGCGGCTGGTCTGCCGAATTGGTGGTGACGGAATCGGGTTGGTCTGTCCGTGTAATCGGTGTCGGTTGCCTGCTGGCTTGCCCAGAGCCGGTAGATTGCGCGATCGCCGGGCTGAAGGCCAGGGCTGCGATCACGCTCAAAGTCGCAAAACGGGCGAAACTCAACTTCACTGGGACCTCTCTCAGAGGATTTGCTTCGTAGTGGTGAGAACGCAAAGAAGGAGGAATTGGTTGTGAGCCTGATCGTAAAGGTTTGTAAAGCCTCCGCTCTGAACGTGTGGCGCGGACCTGCCCTGAGCGAAGTCGAAGGGGCCCTCGCCCGCGGCTTGACTCTAGCTTTTTGTGACCTGAAAACCAGACTGCGAGTGGACCTTCAGCAAAGTGTCCGATCATCCGGAAACAAACCAAACCCTAAGAATTCAACTTCCACAAAGAAACACACTTCAGCGGCCCTCCCGGCTGCACGCGGGCGAGTCGCCCGCGACCACACAGGCCACTCCGCGTGTCCACGGGTCATAGTTGATTGAGCGACGCCACGCCAGTTTCCCGTCCGGTAGGTTACACTAGGAAACTTTCACTCGACTTTCAGGAGGAATCAGCCATGTCCGAAGCCGCCCTCAGTGGCGCCGACTTCAAGGAACAACTGCGCGAAGGCTTGCCTAAGATGGGCCTGTTCTTGAACGCGCACAGCCCCACCATCGCCGAGCAACTTGCCCACAGTGGCTACGACTGGTTGCTTGTGGACACGCAACACGGTCCCATGGGCTACGAAAAACTTTCAGCCATGCTTTCCGGAATTTCAAACGGCGGCGCCAAGTCCATGGTCCGCGTCGGCGGCTACGACGATCGCCCCGGCATTCAGCAGGCCCTCGACATGGGCGCCGACGGCGTTCTCATCCCCTACATCAACACCGCCGAAGAAGCGCGCCAGGCGGTGAGCTGCACCAAGTATCCCCGGGTGGGAACACGCTCGGTTTACTTCCCGCAGCGCAGCATGAACAAGGCGGGACTACTGGGATACGCCGGCAATTTCAACAACAACGGCATCGTGGCACTGCAGGTGGAAACCGCCTCGTGCATCGATAATATTGCGGAAATCGCTGCTGTCCCCGGCGTGGACATTCTGTTCCTGGGCCAGAACGATCTGTGCATGTCGATGGGACTCTACGAGAAGTATGAATTCCCCCACATGTACACCTCGCCGGAGCTGGGCGCAGCCACGCAAAAACTGGTCGATCACGCCCGCAAGAACAATCTCATTCTCGGCCTCTTCCTCTTCGGCACCGCTCGCGTGGGCGAGTTCCTGGAAAAGGGTTTCACTTTCATCAGCGTGGGCAATGATCTGCACCATGTCCTGACCCAGGCGGGCGCCTACGTGAACGACATGGAAAACATCGCCAAAGAAAAAGGCAAGAACTGGAAGCGAAGGCCAACCGCGCTGTTCTAGGAATGTGTGGGGCGGACAAGAGTGTCCGCCCCACACGGTCGCGGCACCCGAGTCCCAGACTCGGATTGACCCAAGAAAAAGGCCACGCCAATTCTTGAACGTGGCCTCGCTCCAGTATCACACCACCTAGAACAAATTCCACAAGAACTGGTTGTAAACATCGTGGTGATACTGCACTTCGGGCGCCTTGACAAAGGTGCCCAGCAGACGCGGACAGCGGTCGGCCGCGGCTTTTTTCAAATCCAGATACCGCCCTTTCACGTCCTCGCCAAAAAGCTTCGTCGTCCACTCCGCCTTGTCGAAATTTGCCATCGCGTCATAGATGTTGTCCGGGAGGTAACGCTCGGCCTGGCGGAGGTTCTTGATTTTCGCCGTACCCCCGTCGATGCCCGTCTGGAAGATCGACAGCATCACCATGTAAGGATTCGCATCTGGAGCCACCGAGCGCACTTCCACCCGCATGCTCTTCTCGTTGCCGATGGGAATACGAATCATGGACCCTCGATCCACCGCCGAGGCCTTGAGCTGGTTGGGCGCTTCGAAGTGTGGATCCAGCCGGCGGTAAGCATTCACACTCGGATTGAGCAGAAGGCAGATGTCATTGCCGTGCGTAAGTATGCGATCCACAAACGCCCAGCCCAGCTTGCTCAGCTTTTCTTCACCCTTGGGGTCCCAGAACAGGTTCTCGCCACCCTTGCTGATGGACACATTGGTGTGCATGCCGCTGCCGTTCACGCCCACTACAGGTTTGGGAAGGAAGCTGGCGGTCAGGCCCATGTGGGTCGCGACCTGCCGGCAAACCAGCTTGTAGATCTGGATCTGATCGGCGGCAGCGACAACTTCGCCGTACCCGTAGTTGATTTCAAACTGCGACGGCGCCACTTCGGGATGGTCTTTCTCGTTCTGGAAGCCCATGGCGCGCTGCACTTCCGCGGTGGTATCGATGAACGTGCGCAGCAGGTCGCCAGGCAGCGAGTGATAATATCCGCCGGTATTGACGTATTCAAACTTGCCGGTTTCGTTGTAGCGCCGCTCCGCGTCCACTCCTTTAAACAGGAAGCCTTCAATTTCGTTGGCCGCGTTCAAGGTGTAGCCTTCGTCCTTGTACTGTTTCTCGGCATACAGCTTGAGAATGCCGCGAATGTCGGCGCCGTATGGTGTCCCGCCCTTGTCGATCACATCGCCGAAGACCAGCACTTTGCCCGACCCGAAGTAGTCCGCCGGCCCCCAATAAAACGCCGCCCAATCGATGCCCAGCCTCAAATCACTTTCCCGCTGTGCCGTAAACCCGCGGATCGACGACCCGTCAAAGGTCAGGTTGTCCCAGCTCTTGATGAGGAACTTCTTGTCGTAGTCCAGCATGTGCAGCCGGCCTTCGAGATCGCTGAAAAGCACGGTCACCGCCTTGATGCGCTTTTCATCGGTCAGGTATTTGAGACGCTCCTCCTGAATCTTGTGCATGGCAACGCGATTCTTACGCTGCTCTTTTGCCTTCAGATTCAGCTGTTCCAATTCGTCATACGACAGTGCCAGGAAGTTACGCAGTTCGTTCGACATGGATCTCCTTAAATGTGACTATCGATCTGACCTACAGTGGGGATCGTACGGCTGGTTCGCAACTATCAGAATAGCGCGAGCCCCATCCCGCGGCTAATTAAAAAACCTTATAAGCCATATTGAAGAGTTTTATCCGCAGTGTGGGTCAGACACTCCTGTCCGAGGCCTCTGATCTGGCTTTTGAAGTTGACTTTGACTTTGAACCCTTCTCGGCCCCGTGCCTGACTCTTGGCCGCCGCCTTTGCCGTTGATTTTGGGGTTGATTCTTGCATGCGGTCGTCACCGCGGCGGTGCCAGGATCCCAAGTCGAAATCCGGCAGCATGTATCTCGCCTTCACTTTGCGGTAGGCAATCCCGTGTGGCCGCGGGCGACTCGCCCGCAAGGCGCCCCCACCACTGTTGCTCCAGTTGTCGCAACTACTCAGCTCCCAATTTCTCCCCGCAATCGCATCCGAGACAAACATTTGACGAATCCTTAACCAGATATTCATCTCATATTAACGCACGCACCCTTCCCGCCTGCCAGAATGGGCCTATTCCAGCGGTGAAAATGAACAGGAGGAACTGCGCTCGTGAGAAAAGTCCTGCTTCCCATCGCCCTACTCGCCATAGCCCTCGGCCTCGTCGCCACACCCCTGATCAGTGCCCAGGTCCAATTGCTCGCAGTCGGCTCTCTGACTGAATCCAAGGCCGGCCCCGACGCTGATTTGTCCGGCCTAAAAAACACGCTGGAGAGCGGCGTGCCCGCGAATCTTCTCGGTGGACTCGGCTCCGGTTTTGCCTACGCATCCGGCAATACATTTCTCGGACTGCCGGATCGAGGCCCCAACGCAGATCAGTATGACGACAACATCGACAGCACCACCAGCTATATCCCGCGATTCCATACCATCACCATGGACCTGAAGCCCAGCCCGGGCTTGGCACTGCCCTTCACTCTCACTCCCACCCTTCGCCGCACCACCTTGCTATTCAGTTTGACTCCGTTGGTCTACGGCGCAGGTGACGGAATAGTTGGCTCCGGTGTTCCTCCACAAAATAACTTCTTCTTCCACTTCTTCACCGGACGCTCCGATGCCTTCGACCCCACTCCCGATCCCAACAACTCCGGCAACCCTCGCTATGGCCGCTTCGACCCCGAAGGCATCCGCCTTTCTAATGATGGCCTCAGCGTTTTCATCTCCGACGAGTACGGCCCTTACCTCTACCAGTTCGACCGGCTCACCGGCCTGCGCCTCCGCGCCTTCAAATCGCCGGCAATTTGTTCTCACCGATCCTGAGCTCAGTGGGAAACGACGAAATCAGCCTCAATACTACCGGCCGTGTAGCCAACAAAGGCATGGAAGGTCTGGCCATCACACCCGACGGGAACACTCTGGTTGGAATCATGCAGAACGCCCTGATCCAGGACGCCGCTCTCGGTGGCGCCGCCAAGAATCTGCTGCGCATTGTCACCATTGACATTCGCACCGGCACAACTCATGAATACGGTTATCTCCTGACCACGGGCAGCGGCGTCAGCGAAATCCTTGCCCTCGACCAGCACGAATTCCTGGTTGCCGAGCGTGACGGCAAAGGCCGCGGCGACAACGGCCGCAAAGCCAAGATCAAGCAGATTTTCAAAATTGATTTGGCCGGCGCTGTTGATATCACAGCCATCGACGGACTGACGGCGACGACTCTCGCTGTGCCCAAGTCATCCACGCCGTTCCTGGATGTAGTTGCCGTGCTGACGGCTCCTCCGCTGAGTCTGGATCCAACCGTGGTGCCATCCAAGATCGAAGGCATTGCCCTGGGGCCAGATGTCTTCAACGGCCAGACGAAACTACCCACTCTCTGGGTCGCCAACGACAACGACTTCGAGAAAACTGTTCCCGATGCTAACGGAAACCCCGTAGACAATCCCAGCCAGTTCTTCGTCTTCGGCTTCACCGACGCCGACCTGGCTGGCTCGAAATTGGTACCGCAACAATTCAGACCGTTCCGCTGGTAACTTTTTTTGGGAATAACTCGCGAGTGCCCCGTCCAAGCTCCGCTTGGGCGGGGTTTTTGCTTGTAAGTGTGGGGCGGACACTCTTGTCCGCCGCCTTTGGCTCTGACTCGGATGCCGACCCCACGCCCTGTCATCCCGAGCGAAGTCGAGGGACCTGCTTGTTTGCCGAAGTCATCCCAGGTGCCAGACCCCAAGATGTCGCCGGACAGACATCGGACCCGCCGTCAATCCAACGGCAGCAGGTATCCGGGCGTTCCACCCAATCGTCCGCCAAAAGCTTGGGCGTCCAGCACGGCCATGTCCCACGTGAACCATGAATCGGGAGTCAGTCGTAAAGTGACATCGTCAAATGATTCAAACACTGGCCCGATCCGGGGATCGGACATCGCGGCGGCACTCATGTATCGGCCGTGTATCCGCCGATTTATTTCCTGCGAGTGGCCACCCGAAATTACTACCACCCTTCCCGCAGCAGCTACACCCCGCTCTGCCCCGGGCTTTCGCACGTCCACCATCAGGGAAGCTTTCGGCAGCGCCGCCACATTGCGAGCTTTTCGGCTCTTGGAAGACGTCGCGACGTACAGACTGCCATCCTCGAAGAGATACCAGACCGCAGTCAGATGAATAGTCCCATCGGCGTTTTCGGTTCCGAGCGTTGCAATATAACGTCCTCGGATCAGTTCCTGGAGAGCCGGGTCCAGTGTTTGAGTCGCCATGTTCTCCTCCGCACCATCTACTACTCTCGAGGGTACCCCGTCCAGCTCCGCGTGGGCGGGGTTTTGAACTAGATTTGCGAACCGCCCAACGGACTCAAATACAAATTCGAAATATTGCTCACAATCTCGGCATCCGCATACTGTGGCCGGCGTGAAAGCTCCTTCCAGGCTGGATCATTCACAAACACGTTCCACTTCGCATTCAGCTCCGCCACATCCGCAAACGTCAGCATGTAGATCAGACTCGGCATCCGGCGCCCCGATCAATGTGTCTCCGAAGAACACGGGAGTCAATCCGGTCCGCGTAAAGATCCCGATCTCCGCTTCGTTGAACATCTGTACTTTCCGGACATGCCCCGCATAGCCCGCGCTCTCGTACGTGCGCAGCTGAAAGATCCTTTTGTCGCTCTTCGGCGCCACGATCTTTGGCCACCCGGCAAACGCCGACATCAGTGAACTCTCCACCCGCACAAACGCCGACGCCGGCGCCCCCCAGAATGCCGCCGACGTTTTCATGAACTCCGCATCCTCTGTCAGCCGCAAGTCCAGCGTAACCAGCATTTCCACCGAGGTTGCCGGAATCAACAAATAGTACGTCGGCGTCTCCGGACCGATATCCAGCTTGAACGCACCGACTGGAGCCATCGCCATCCGATTCAGCGCCGGAATCAGAGCATGCTCAAAATAGTTCTGGACCAACGCCAACTGCGGTCCGGTCTGCAGCGCGTACTTCCGCAACTGGTAGAACTCCCGAGAAGGCGGCACCATCGCCCCGCCCTCCTGGCCGCTCAACGCAACCCCCGCCATCGCAATCGCTGATGTCACAAACTTTCGCCTCTCCAACGCACCCTCCGAAGAAACGACGGCTTACGCAATGTCTATTGTAATGGCGAAGATTCACCCTGAAGGGTGCCCCGTCCAAGCTCCGCCTGGGGGTTCCGCGGTGACCTCTCAATGCCGGTCATCCGAGCGACCAAATTGTTCGCACTACGGATTATGGATTCCCGCGAAGCTCTGCGGGGTACAATGCTGCGAAGCAAGCTGCTGGTTGTCGGAGACCGCCGCTGAGGGAACCTATGGGAACAGATGCGCGCGGAGAGGGCATGCAGAAAATACGAATCGAACAGCACACCTTCATGGGGACGGCGTGGTTCGCCGCATGGCTGTTCACCATCGGCTATCTACACCTGACTTTTTGGAAGGCGGTTTTCGCGATTGTGATCTGGCCGTACTATCTGGGCACGAACTTCGGTTCGGGGACGCATTGACTCAGCCGGACCATGATTCTACTTGGACGATATGCGAAGGCTCAGGATTTCGGATAGATCGCGAACTATACTTCCGGCCGTGAGTAAGCCGTCAACGCTACGGCAAGTCGTGCAACGTGGTGTTAAACAGAGCGGAGTCTTGAAACTCGGTGCGATCGCCCGGCTTCTTGCCCGGAACAGGCTGCAGCCGCGCCGAAAGAGGTTTGTTCCATTTCACGGCAAGCGACGCCACGTCGCCGAATATGCGCTCTATCTGTTCGAGGCTGATGTCACCCGGCAGGGGGATCGTATCCAAACCAGTGCCGCAGACCGCCGAATAGGCGAGCAATGAATCGATGTTGTAAGTGGACTCAGCCCATCTTTGTGCCAGAACCTTGTCTTCCATCACAGGCACCATCAAGCCGGAATAGCCAACCTGCTTTTCTGGTACGGCTTTTGCTGCTGCCGTGATGATATGTGCCGCAGTGAGGGTCCCGCTGGAGCCAAACTTCGCGCCCGTGAACGCTTCGATGGCCGCGCCTATGGACACGTCCCCCAAGGGTGCGGGAGTGGGGTCAACCCCAAGATAGGCCCATCCCGTTTCCGCCGCAACTTTCTTGCCCACGGCTGCGGCCACCGCTGCATGTTTTGTGAGCGCAGCGGTCAGGTCGGCGGTAGCGGCTGCGGCGTTCCCTTTATCTTTTGCGAAGACGTCGCGGACCACATTAGCTCCTTCAAAACCGATGGCGAATTGTCCGCCGGCGCCGGTGTGGTAGGAACCCGGGTAGAAGGGCCCATACGGCTTCAGCATGGCGGTGGCGGTAAAGTTGAAAGTTCCCTGGCTGCGCGGACTGTGCTCGCTGACATATTTCACCAGTTCGGCGGTACGACGAATTGTTTTCCAGTGAATTCCAGTCTCATCGGCAATGATGGTGCTGGCTTCAATGTTTGCAAGAGTCGAGAGCGCTCTTTCGAGCAGGTGCATGGTGGCAGTCTCATCGCTGTCATGCAGCATCGCCGGTCCAACATTGGGCAGGAAATTCTCTCTTACGGAAAGTTCGTTAAATTGCGCGAGAAAGGCCAGCGCCTGGTCCTCCGGCAGGCCGGAGACAAGTTCCGCCAGCGGCTGCGTGGTCAGCCGCACAGTTTCCACTTCGTACCCGGAGGATTCGAACTCCGCCTTGGCACGCCGCAGCACCACCAGAGCATCGGCAACTTGCTTTCGATAAGTTGCCCGGTTGAGCCGCACGAACCCGGTGATGGCCCTCACCTTCGGGTTGGAAGCCGCAGCCGGAACAGAAACGGTCTGAGCGACCGCTTGCAGGGAAATAACCAGGACAGCGGCGAGTACAATCCGCTTCATGCGGCCCCTCGAAGTGAAATGGGGACCAGTATAGCTCCACCTAATAAAGTATCGACGGAAGATAAGCCCCTGCCGGCTGGTTGTAGAAGCCAACGGTCATGAGCGTCAGCGGCTGTACCACGCGCAGCCCGTTCTCCAGGCACCATCGGAACAGGCCCGCGTTTCGCGTCGGGACGAGATGCCCGGCCCCAGAAACGCATCAGCGTTTGCGATCAGCGCCTGGACATCAGAGTTGCTCTCGCCGACCATGTGTCCGAAAAATCCGATCAGCGCGGCATAGGCGACGATTCGGCCTTCTCGCTCGGCCACAACCGCGGTCCCTTGTTCGATTGCGTCGCGCAGCTCGCCGCTGCGATCGTGACCATGCACAGATAGGCAAAGCCGGTTGCATTCCTCCAGATCCGACATGCGGGCGGGACGTATGCTGTAACCCGGAGTCGGGCTCTTGATCGGCGGGCCCTGCATCGCAGATATCGGCTCGCGAGTGTCAAACCCAAGCTTGGTGTAAAGAGAAAGAGACCGGTTGTGAAAAACCGCCTGTAGCGGTCGGGTGCCCTGGCAACCCCGTTCCAAGGAAAAGGCCGTCCATGTTTCCATGATCGGCCTTTATTTATGCCGGCAACGACCTACTCTCCCACACACTTTCGCGTGCAGTACCATCGGCCCTGCGGGGCTTAACTTCCGTGTTCGGGATGGGAACGGGTGGATCCCCCGCGGTAAGATCACCGACAACTTGAGCGCGCGCGCGGAGCGCGCGAAAGCTGCTAGCGACTAGCTTCTAGCTAAAGCTCATTGCTCCCGAGTTACGGGGTAGCAAGAAGCCAGAAGCTAGCAGCCAGAAGCTGATTTTCAAAGAGCGTGAGGAGGAAACCTCACAACTGAATAGATTGGGTGCTTACACAATCTTGTACATCCATTGACTTCTACATTTCGTCGGCGCACAGCGTCAGTCTCCTTCTTTTCTCTTAATAGCCACCCAGTTTCGAGCGGCGTAGAAACAGCATTGCTCAGTTCCAGCCCAGGTTCTGGCTGAAAGCTGACGACTGAAGACTGACGACTGATGTTCCGAGTAAATTTTATGGTCAAGCCGAACGGGCGATTAGTACGGGTAAGCTTCACACATTACTGCGCTTTCACTTCCCGCCTATCAACCAGGTGGTCTTCCTGGGCCCTTCTTATCCCTTACGGGTTGGGAGATCTCATCTTGAGGAGTGCTTCCCGCTTATATGCATTCAGCGGTTATCACAACCGAACTTCGCTACCCAGCTGTGCCATTGGCACGACAGCTGGAACACAAGAGGTTCGTCCATCCCGGTCCTCTCGTACTAAGGACAGGTCCTCTCAAATCTCCTGCGCCCACAACAGATAGGGACCGAACTGTCTCGCGACGTTCTGAACCCAGCTCACGTACCGCTTTAATAGGCGAACAGCCTAACCCTTGGAACCTTCTACAGCTCCAGGATGCGATGAGCCGACATCGAGGTGCCAAACCGGAGCGTCGATATGAACTCTTGGCTCCGATCAGCCTGTTATCCCCGGCGTACCTTTTATCCGTTGAGCGATGGCCCTTCCATGCAGAACCACCGGATCACTAAAGCCTACTTTCGTACCTGCTCGTCTTGTAGGACTCGCAGTCAACCACGCTTATGCTTTTGCACTCGTCGGCTGATTTCCAAACAGCCTGAGCGTAGCTTCGCGCGCCTCCGTTACAATTTAGGAGGCGACCGCCCCAGTCAAACTACCCGCCTTACTATGTCCCTCTCCCGGTTCACGGGAGTAAGTTAGAACCACAGAACTCGCAGGGTGGTATCTCACCGTTGGCTCCTCCAAGCCCGAGAGCCTGGAATCAAAGCCTCCCACCTATCCTGCGCAGCAAGGGCCATAGTTCATGGTAAAGGTATAGTAAAGGTGCACGGGGTCTTTCCGTCTAGTTGCGGGCAACCGGCATCTTCACCGGCACTACAAGTTCGCCGTGTCAGTCGGCAAGACAGTCGCACTTTCGTTACGCCATTCGTGCAGGTCGGAACTTACCCGACAAGGAATTTCGCTCAGTTATCTCTCACTCTGTTTCCAGAGAAGCTGGACTTTATCTTTCACACCCGGTGTTCATCGTCGATGCGATGGCTCGGATTTTCTCGATGCCCTCGATCGCAAGATGTTCTCCCTTTGACATCAGTTGCAGGACTTTCCTGAATTTCGCGAAATCAACTCTCTTCTTTGACTTGAGCGGATGCTCTTCAAAGAAAGGAACGATCTTTTCGCTCAGGTGATCCAGACTACGTACCCGATATGCCATTCGCTCAGCGTGATTCGTTCGAACCACGCCGCACCCAAAGAATTTCTTGAGTGCGTGAAGCAATTGGATATCTCGTCTGGTGTTGTACCACTGTGAATTCAGGGAGCACCTGAAATCCAGAAGTCATCTCCGGATGCGGATTGATTCCGACGAAGAAACAACCCTCGCCGTCAACAAA
>CAVZXU010000024.1:0-113286 GCA_963779255.1 Terriglobia bacterium
TATCAGCTTCAGTACTTGATTTTTCCAACTTATCTTTTTGATTATTAAAGCATCCTACTGCCCCTACAGCTAATGCAGTTATTGTTAATGTGATTATAAATTTTTTCAGCTTATTATTCATCCTTATTTTCTCCTCCATATTATGTTACTTAATGTAAAAAATCTAACAATTTAGCAAGCAATGATTTCCTTAATCATAAACTCTTTTCCGCATAATATCTCCCAGTCTTTACTTCCGCACTTTGGACATTTATTATTATTCTCAATGAGATTAAAAACTTTATTACACTTTTTGCAAATACCATTGCCTGGTAATATCTCAATTTTTAATTTCGTCTCTTGCAATAAGGTACCATCCACTGCAGCTGGGTAACAGGCTTCAATATATCTTGGAATCATGGATGAGAGCTCACCAATTTGAAGAACCAATGTTCGAATTTTTGTTACTCCATTTTTTTTTGCGAAATTTTCAACAGTTTTAACAACTTCAATCAAAACTCCCACTTCATGCAAATGAACTCACCTCTCTTGTTAAAGTATAAGAACGGGAGAACTCGTGCTCCCCCGTCTTTTACTTCTATAATATGTTAATTATTCTGTCTTATCTTTTTATTTTGAAAATATTTTTTTCACATTTTTCATTGCAATTCTTACCTTGACGTTTAATACATGTTTTATAACTACTGGTTTCATATCTTTAAAGTCTACACCAGTACATCATATTTTCTTACAAGTGAAATTGCATCAAATTTACATTTTGTAGTACAAACTCCACAGCCTACACATTGATATTGATCTACAACTGTAGCACCACAGCCAAGGCAACGTTCTGTTTCCTTCTTTATTTGCTCTTCAGTAAATGTAACACGCAAATCCTTAAAGGTTTCTTTTGATTTGCTTCCATCTACATGAATTGCTCTTTGTCTAGGCAAACGATCATAGCCTTCCAGATTCAAGTTTTCTTTATCAAGAGCATGATATTCTCTCTTCACGACCTAATAGTTAAACTTTGTCCCGGATGAACATAACGATGAATTGAAATTGCACCTTGCTTTCCAAGTGCAATAGCATCTATAGCAAACTTAGGACCTGTTAATGCATCTCCACCAGCAAATACATCTGACTCACCTGTTTGGTAAGTAATTGGATCAGCTTTTATTGTCTTATTTGGATTTAATTCTATTTTGGAATCTTCTAATAATCCGCCCCAATCCATTCCTTGACCAACTGAAATCAGAACATTGTTTGCCTTAACAATCTTTGTTTCATTTTCATCAAATTTAGGATTAAATCTTCTATTTTCATCAAAAACAGAAATACATTTTTTGAATTCTACACCTACAACATGTCCATTTTCATGAAGAATTCGTTTTGGACCCCAAGAATTGTTAATATCAATACCTTCTGACAATGCTTCTTCAATTTCTTCATCAAGAGCAGGCATTTCTTCTCTACTTTCTAAACAATACATATCTACTTTTGAAGCACCAACTCTTTCAGCAGTTCTTGCAACGTCAATAGCAACATTTCCTCCACCAATGACAATAGCTTGTCCTTCCATTTTTAAATCTTCACCTAAGACTTACCTTACGTAAGAAATCTACACCTGTCATTACTCCTTCTGCATCTTCACCCTCAATACCTAAGTTTCTACCTGCTTGAGCACCAATTGCAACATAAAATGCTTTATATCCTTGCTTTCTTAAGTTCTTTAAGGCTAACATCTTTGCCAACTTCAACTCCTGTTTTAAATTCTACTCCTAATTCCTTCAAAATATCGATTTCTGCATTTACTACTTCTTTTTCCAAGTCTAAAAGAAGGAATTCCAAGTGTTAACATACCACCAAGTGCTTTTTGCTTTTCAAACACTGTTACCTTATAACCATCAACAGCTAAGGAAATAAGCACAAGAAAGTCCTGCAGGACCTGCACCAATAACAGCAATTTTTTTCCGTATTCATGTCTTACTTTTAGGTACAAAGCGATGTTCTGCATTTAAATCCTGCTCAGCAATGAATTTTTTGATTTCATCAACAGCAAGTGCTTCATCAACATCTCCTCTTGTACAAGCAGATTCACATTTTCTTGGACAAATACGTCCACATATTGCTGGAAATGGATTTTCTTTCTTTATAAGTTCAAGTGCTTCTCTATATTTTCCTTGAGATGCCATCTTAATATATCCTTGAACAGCATATATGAGCTGGACATTCAGATTTACATGGACTTGTTCCAGTCTCAACAACAACTTTACGATTGGTACGATAATCAGGATTCCATTTATCTTTTCCCCACTCTGTATCATATGGAGTATCTCTTTTCTTCTCAGGAATTGATAGGTTCTTTGTACATAATTTTTGTCCTAATGTTAATGCATTACATGGACAATTTTCAACACATTCTCCACAAGCAACACATTTATCTTTATCCACTTGTGAAACATAGTTTGAACGTACCAATCAGTGATTTCTATAAAGATTTCGCATTTCTTAGTGCAAAACAAGAACATCCACAGCAATTACAAATAGCAAGGGCATTTCCTGGTCCATCTGATAATTAGGTATCTGATGCATCAAACCATTTTTTTCAGCTTTTTTAAAAATTTCAAAAGCTTCTTCCCGAGTAATCTTGTCTGCCTCTTCCTGTACGAATATAGTATTCAGCAGCATGTCCAAGTCTGAATACACATATCTTCCTTCAAGTGTCCACAGCCTTCTCCAATGACTTCTCATGGATGTACGGCATGCACAATCTGAAACAGAGAAAACATTCATGTTTCATTAAGATATTTGAAATTTCCTCATAAGATGCTCTTCTTGTTTCCCCTTCAATAGCACTTTCAATTGGAATAACACTCATTACACCTGTACCTACAGGAAAATTACCTCCTGCCATTAATGCCTCTTAATTTTCTGTATATTCTTCAAAAGCCTCAGCAATTACTGGATACTTTTTAAATTTTCCTTATTGTTAACCATCATATTCCATAACACCAGGAACCCAAAGTCTCAAGCCAGTATTTATCAACACCATCAATTTTATTCACAATAACTAACACCATCAACTGCCATTTCCCATAAGAGTTTTTCTGTTTCCTCTACAGATTTACCACACAGAGCAGCAACTTCTTCTGCACTCTTAGGTTTACGTAATCTCCAGGCAAAGTGCTACTTCTGCCATTTCATCTGTAACAACTGGTTCAAGAATTCTATATTCTGGGTCTTCTGGTTTTACTTTTACTGATTTTGAACCACGTATTGCCAGCTACTAATCTTATTGGCAAGATCCAGTACTTTTTCCTTTACCATATTATATTCCCCCCAATATTAAATTTCATTATGATACTATTTTTCATTCCAATTTTTCACTTCAGTACGTATCCAGTCAGCCCACTCATCAATTCCCTCGCCAGTTTTAGCAGAGATTGGAATAATCTTAATATTTGGATTCAATTTTTTTACACGCTCTTTTACTGCCTCTAAATCAAAATCAAAATAATCTATTGCATCTATCTTGTTAATTAATAAAACATCAACAATGGAAAACATTAAAGGATATTTTAGAGGTTTGTCATCTCCCTCTGGTACACTTAAAATCATGGCATTTTTTGATGCACCAGTATCAAATTCTGCTGGACATACCAAATTTCCTACATTTTCTAAAATAGCAAAATCAATTCCTTCTGTTCCAAGTCCTAATAGACCTTGTTTGGTCATATCTGCATCAAGATGACACATCCCACCTGTGTGCAATTGGATTACTTTTGTACCAGTCTTAGAAACAGTATGAGCATCCACATCTGAGTCAATATCTGCTTCTAAAACTCCAATGCTCATTTCATCTTTCAAAGCTTCAATTGTTCTTAAAACAGTTGTTGTTTTACCTGAACCTGGTGATGACATCAAATTTAATAAAAAGGTTTTATCTTTTTTAATTCTTCCCTAAGCAAATCTGCTTGTCTATCATTATTTTCAAAAACACTTTGCTTAATTTCAAGAACTTTATATTTATCCATATCATTTCTACCCCCATTTATGTTAAATTTTATCTTTTATTTTTTTACGTTATAAATAATAAAAAAACATTACCTTTAGGAAAATTATATCATAAAATCCATAATAAGGATTAATGTTTTTCACATAATTTTCTTATTCTTATAACTGTATTCGTAAATTGCTTTGATTTTTTTATACTATGCTTGAACAAAATATAAAATCACTGTGTTTTTACATTAAACATAATATTCCTTCTAATAAATTAATTTAAACTCTTTAAAAATATTAATAAAGATATTTTTTTGTGTCTCTTTAATTTATTAAGTTATTAACTAAAAACTAATATAATTTTTAATTTAAACTTAACACTTATAAAAGAAATGTAAAAAAATCCACGATAAATTAATATCGTGGATTTCATGATTTAAATTAAGTGTAATTTTAATCTGGCATTAATATGAATCTAATAATAAATAATATTGCGAATATGTATAAAAGTTTATGTACTTCTTTACCTCTACCTGTTGATACTTTCATTATAGGGTAAAAAATCATTCCTGCTGCTATTCCGTTAGCTATTGAATATGTAAAAGGCATTAATGCTATTGTTAAAAATGCTGGTACAGCTTCTGTAAAATCTGAAAATTCGATTTCTTTTACTGCACCCATCATTAAAACTCCAACTATTATAAGTGCTGGTGATGTTGCATTTTGTGGTATAACTCCTATTACGCCACTAAAGAATAATGATACTAAAAGCATAATGCTTACTACAACATTTGAAAGTCCAGTTCTTGCTCCTGCCGCTATTCCAGCAGCTGATTCTACTACCGTTGCTAAAGTTGTAGTTCCAAGCATAGCACCACATGTTGTAGCTACAGCATCTGAAGCCAATGCTTTTCTAAGCCCTTTTGCTTCTCCATTTTCATCTACCATCCCTGAACTTTGAGCCGTTCCAACTAAAGTTCCAATTCCATCAAATAAATCTACTAAACTTAATGTAATTACAACCATAAATACTGTTAATAATGCTCCTACTATTCCGTTTCCATTATGTGTTAATAAACCTTTTAAATCAAGTGCAAAGAATGTTTCTCCAATATGAGGAAAAGAAAACACCTTTGCTCCTTCTAGACTTGTAACCCCCATAGGAATTCCTATTATTGTAGTTATAACTATTCCTATTAACATTGCACCTTTAATATTTTTTGCCATTAATATAAGAGATATAACTAAACCTATTATAGTTAAAATTACTGCTTTGTTCGTAAAATCACCAAATGCAACTAATGTAGATGGATTTGCAACTATTATTCCACCACTCTTTAGTCCTATTAATGATATAAACAATCCTATTCCAGCTGTAATTGCAAACTTTAAATTTTGTGGTATTGCCTTTACAATTTTTTCTCTTAAAGAAGTAAATGTAATTATAATAAATAAAATTCCTGAAATAAATACAGCTGCCAATCCTTGTTGCCATGTAAAATCCATTTTTAAACATATATTATACGCAAAGAATGCAACAAGTCCAAGCCCTGGTGCTAAGACAAATGGTAAGTTAGCATGAAATGCCATTATTAAAGTACCGATTGCTGCTGCTATACATACAGATGCAAAAGCAGATGCTATAATTGGATCTGATGCTATATTAAGTACTTCTGCTGCATTACCTTTTATACCATGTACATTCATACCACCAATTTTTAATATATTAGGTATTACTAATAATGCATATGCAAATGTTACAAAAGTAGTTAATCCACCTATTATTTCAGTCTTAACATTAGTACCATTCTCCTTAAGTTTAAAAACTCTTTCTAGTAAATCTTTCATTGATTATTTTCTCCTGTCTTAATTTAATGTCTTTTAAACTAAATTAATAATATTAAGTTATTCATAGTTTTTACTCTTTTTTAGCGCATCTAATCTTTATAACTTATATTAGAATACTCCTAAATTCATTTTTATAAGTTCATAAAAAAACAAAAAAATACTAGCATGTGGTTTAGGTAAACCAATGCTAGTAATTCATATACTCTATGATTTACCCATAGCGAGAATATTTACGGTTATCTCGTAGAAACATCTGAACCCTATTATCAGAAATATATGGGATATTATTATTTATTTAATTTTTCTTTTTTACATAATACTACATATTAAATAGCTTGTACAGTATTTTAATTTATAAAACGTTAGATTTTTGTGCAAAATTATAAAATATTTATAATTTTAATATAAATTAGTGAGTATATTAAATCAAACTAAATAAAATCATTAATTTTTTTACACTATATAGTTGTATAAATACCTTAATTTTGCATAAAAGTATAATTATTGTCCTATAAGTTTATCATTTTCAAAGATATGTCCTGTTAACCAATCATTTAGAAGTTGTAGTATACTAATTATATATTCATCTTGATCTTCATCAATCTTTGAAAAATCTACATCTTTAATTCTTTTTATAAATGCATCATGTTCAACTTTTTGAGTGAACATTCTTTTATAATTAATACTTTTCATATATTCTTCTTCAGCATTAAAATGAAATACAGTATAGTTTTGAAGTTCTTCTATTAGTGCTACTATTTTATCATATTTATCAAGTGTAAAATCATTTTTTAATAAATTATAAGTTTTATCAGCTATTTCAAAAAGAACTTTATGTTGTTCATCAATAAAATCTATTCCTGTTTTATATTCTTCTTTAAATTCATACATTAAATAATACCTTCTTTCACATATAATATATTATAATTATTATACATTAAATAACATATTTTATCAATTAATAATTATTACTATAAAAAGACTATCTAAACTCAATGATAGCCTTCTCTATATTATTTATATATTTTTTCCATATTAGGAACATAACTTTTTAATTTTGATGTATATATAAAAACCCACGATATTTCTATCGTGGGTTTCATAATTAAGGCTAATTATGCCTACCCCGAAATAATTTAAGTACTTTAAATTATTTTGCAGCTTTCTTTAGTTGATGGAAGAATAGCTTCAACTTCAGCGTGTGGACGAGGGATAACATGAACAGAAACCAGTTCTCCAACACGTTGTGCAGCAGCAGCACCAGCATCAGTTGCTGCTTTTACAGCACCTACGTCACCTCTTACCATTACTGTTACTAGACCACCACCAACATATTCTTTACCAACTAGGTAAACATTTGCAGCTTTAACCATTGCATCTGCAGCTTCAATAGCTCCAACTAAACCCTTTGTTTCAATCATTCCTAATGCATCATATTTCATTTTTACTTTCCTCCTAATTTTTTATTTTATAATTTTAATTTTTGATAAGGAATTAAGATTCATAGCATTTGCTTCTTCTGTGTCAATATGACATTCTAGAGCTGAAGCATCATTTGCTCTAACTGCGACATTATTGTAAATACCTCCACGTGGTCCATTAATCTGAATGGATACCATCTGTCCGTCATGCACGCCGAAACGCTGTGCATCTTCTAGGTGTCATATGAATATGTCTTTGTGCAACAATCAAACCTTCTGTAGTCTGAACTAGATCCCTTCGGACCAATTAACGTAATTCCAGGTGTTCCCTGTAAATCACCTGATAGCCTTGCCTGTGAAACTATACCAAGCTTAAAGGAATCTCCTGTCAGAACTTCCACCTGTGTCTTACTACGTACTGGTCCAAGAATTCTAACTTTCTCAATGGCACCCTTTGGACCGCAGATTGTTACTGTTTCCTTACATGCATACTGTCCGGGCTGTGACAAATCTTTAATCTTTGTCAACTGATACCCTTCCCCAAACAGACTATTCAAATCTGCCTGTGAGAGATGAATATGACGATTGGAAACTCCCACTGGAATTTCATATCATATCCTCTTTCACTTCTGCAGAAGACTAATTAGCTTGAACAGCCTCCAGCAAAAGCTTCAGGACAGCTTCATACTTTTCCATTTTAGTTGGCTCCCTTCATTGCATTTACTAGTTCGTTTACAAGCTTCAAAAGCTTTTCATTATCAGTGCAATCATCTATTCGATGCATATGAGGCAGGACTTGTAGCACTGCATCCTACAGCCTTTTGAATTTCACAGCTACTAGAAAGTTCAGGATGGTTGAAAGTTGGATCAGCAGAAGCTAATGTACTGCAATCTTTAATGCCATATGCGACTCTCTTGATATTAATCAAATGCATTGGACTAACATTTTCAGAAACAGAACTTCCTCCCCATGTACCGCAACCTAGTGTAAATGAAGGTAAAAGTCCTGTACTTGCACCAGTACCTCCTTGGCTGCCACCAGTATTAACCAAAATACGAGCTGCTGGTTTTTTAGCAAACTTCATTACCATATCTTTATCTTCTGTATGAATACTCATAGTGTGTCCAATACCATTTTGAAGTAGTTTAATGCTAAGATCACATGCCTCATGCCAATCTTTTACTGTATAGAAAGCAAGTACTGTTGTCAGTTTTTCATAAGACAGTGGATAACCATCACCAACACCCTTGTTGCTCACCTATAAGAACCTTCGTTCCTTCTGGAATCGAAATACCTGCAGCAGCTGCAATAACCTGAGGAGATCTTCCTACGAACTTAGCATTCATACTGTGCCCATTCTTAAATAGCAAATCACAAACTTTTGCAGTTTCTTCTGATGTCATAAAATAGCCGCCTTGTTTCTTGAATTCAGCCACTACCTGATCATGGTTGCACTCTTCAACAATAATAGATTGTTCGGATGCACAAATGGTACCATTAGTCAAAAGTCTTACTTGCAATAATATTTTTAACAGCTTGTGCAACATTAGCAGTTTTCTCAATATAAGCTGGAGAGTTACCAGCACCAACACCCAAGTGCAGGCTTACCTGCACTATAAGCGGCCTTTACCATTCCAGGGCCTCCAGTTGCAATAATCATAGAAACTTCTTTGCATTTCATTAACTCATTTGTAGCTCCTATTGATGGTGTTGAAATACGCTAATAATATTTGCAGGAGCTCCTGCCGCTACTGCTGCATCGTTCATAAGGGTTACTAGCCTTCATTGTACATTTTAATGCAGAAGGATGTGGTGAAAATACAATTGCATTACGTGATTTAATTGCAATTATTGCTTTGAAAATAGCAGTTGATGTTGGATTTGTTGAAGGTACAATACCCATAATCAAACCAACTGGTTCAGCAATATCAATTACTTTATTAGCCATATTTTCACTAATCACACCAATAGTCTTCATATCTTTGATAGCATTATACACAATAGTAGAAGCCATATGATTTTTATAAGTCTTATCCTCAACTTTACCAAAACCAGTTTCTTCAACAGCCATCTTAGCTAGACAAACCGCATTTTCCTCTGCTACTCTAACCATATTGCATAAAATCCTATTTATTTGCTCTTCAGTATAATCAGCAATCTGCTCTGTAGCAATTTTTCCTAAGTCGTGCAAGATTTCTTGCTTCTTGTATAGAGCGTAAATCATGATCAAAATTCTCCATATTAAATTACTCCTTTTTAACGTATTTGTGTATTAAAGTTACTCATAATATGCTCTAAATTTTGTTATTAATAGCTTTTTACTTGCTTTAGAAATTTTTCCTTCTGTAACTTTAAAATCTTTGTATTGACGAGCTAATTCTCTAAGTTTTGCTACTTTAACATTAGATAGTATCTTAAGAGTTTTTTCTATTCCACTTTCATTTACTAAATTATCTACAGTAGCTTTTTGTAAATTGTTTAAATCAATTTTTAAATCATTAGAATGTTCCTCTTTTAAATTCTTAGGTAATGAATCATCTATTGCTAAATTTATTTTTTCAGACTTAGTATCTATACAGTCAATATTTTCATCTATTTCTAAATTCGTTTCCTCAGAATCATTGATTATACAATAAATAGTTTCTATTGTTTCTTCTTTTTCAGAAATTTCATTCTTAATAACCTCAACTTCAACAACCTCATTTAGGTTTTCACAAATCTCATTTTCAAGTTCAGACGAAACTTCTAACTTTTTTAAAGAACTTTTTATTCCAATTATATTATCTAATTCATCATGAGGACGAGGTATCACATGTTCTGAAATCAACAATTTACTATCTAGTTTTTTTACAGCTGCAACGCCAGCCTCTACAGCTGCTTTTACTGCACCTACATCTCCAGTTACTGCAATTGAAACAAGGCCTCCACCTACATAAGTTTTCTCCAAAATGCTAACATCTGCTGACTTAAGCATTGTGTCTGCACCTTCAATAGCTGCCAATAATCCTCTTGTTTCTATTAACCCAAGTGCTTGCATAGTTTATCCTCCCTAAAGTTTGCTATAAGAGATCTGCCCAATTGGCAGGATATGTTGAATAAAATACCCTTGCCTTATCAGGTGAACCCCAAACTACCTTAGAACCTGATGGTACAAATAATACATCTCCTGGATATGCAGTAAATGTCTTACCATTAATTTCAATTGTTAAATAACTCGAAAGCAATAAAACGAACATGAAAGCCGCAAGCCGCGACTTCCTATATGAAGCCAGCATGATTCCTCCGAAAAGTCTAAGAAAATGAAAAGAGGTGCGCTCAAGGCGCACTTAGTTCTGGTCGGCTCTTTGAATTTCTAGACTGCTGGAGGCGGGCGGACGCTGAGCGCGAAGGCTACGAGGCGCTGCTTGGCAGAGACAGGTCCAGACCGGGAAATCGATGCCCGAACGAATGCGCGGTTGGGCAGGACTGCCGTGACCTGCGGGGAAGCCGAATGGGCGGTCACGCAGATCGTACATTTTGCGGCATCGTTAGCGTTCGAGTGGTGGTGCGCAACGAATGCCAGTGCTGAAAATAATGTCAGCAGCAGGCACAGAAACGCTATCCGCCTCGAGAATGACCGCATAACGATTACCGGAAGTAGACGTCTTTAAAATCTACACCGAAAATAGAAACGAACGCAACGCTGGTTGCTGTACTTCTCCACGATGGTGTTGGCGCCGTGGTAACCAGTGTGGGTCGGGCAGCCCTGTCCGACGCCTTTGAATTTGATCTTGGTTGGGTTGTTGTTTTGCTGATTTCCTGGGGGGAAGAGGACCGGAGCAAACGGACCAAAGTCCAAGTCAAAGGCGTCGGACAGGAGTGTTCGACCTACACGACTACTACTACTTCTTTTAAGGGCGCTTGAGATGGATTTTGCCTCGGAAGGAACGCAGTTCAAACCGTGAACCGGTGATCGTCCCCGGTTTCAGCAAAAGGTTCCCGGTGCGGCTCGCGGAGAAGCCGCTGGCAATGGGAAAGTCCGGATCGGACTGGCCCTTGATGGAGAGGGCCTTGATGTCGACCAAAGCGCTGGCCGGAATCGAGACATCCAGGTCTCCGGAGTGACTGGTCAGCAAATACTCTCCTACCGGGCCGGGATCGCCTTCATACGATATGAGTCCGCTTCCCGAGTTCACCTCGACCGAGGGGCCGGTCACATTGCGGAGGTTGACGTTGCCGCTTACTGAGTGGATATCGAGATGGCTGCCACGAATGTCAGTCAGGCTGATAGGCCCGGTGAGAGTTCTAACGTGCAGGTGAGCATCGCGGATATCGGTGACCTCGATCGAGCCTGCGGCGGCTTCCAGGATGACATCGCCGCGCAATCCCTGTGCCCGGATGGTCCCGTCGGAGGAACGCAAACTGACAAAGGCATCAATCGGTACCAGCACGGTGTAATCCACCAGGTTGGAGCCCTGGCGGGTGGACATTGACCGAAGCTCGATGCGGTCCCCGTGCTGCTCGTTCACCAGGCTGACAGCGTCGGAATGCGTCACGGTCTCGACCACGACTTGCCGGTTGGGCGAAGGCCGGACGGTGATGGGGCCATAGTTATTGGCGATGGAGACTACCGCCCTGGGTCCGACGGTATAGGTGAATTCCTTTTTGTCTTTGTCTTGCGCCGCGGCGCCAAGCACCAGGAGTGAGACGACTATGACAACCCCCGTCGGGACCTCAAGCATGTTGCGGAAACTCATACGCTCCCCCGCCCGTCAGGATAATAGGAATTACTGGAGTTATAAGCGCCCACAGGCTCGATCTGCAAGTTGGGCAGCTAACTGCCTAGATGCTAACCCAACCCTCATAAGAGGCCTGACATGCAGTAAAATTCGTCATCCCAGGCCGTTTTCTACCCGGATTTGAAGAAATTAACCCTGCCCAGAAATACGCTTTATCCGAATAATCCGTGTAATCCGCGGCCTGGTTCGCCCGCCCTGTAACCCGAGCCAACCAAATCGTAACAGCTTGCAACTAAAATATTAGTTGACCTTCGTACCCTGCATTGCGTCTAATAACTGATGAGGAAATTGGTCCGTGCCGCCTAGAAAGTCTGAAACTCTTACCGAAGCCGAATTGAGGCTGATGGACGTGTTGTGGCAGAAGGGCTCGGCCACGGTCCAGCAGGTGCTTGATGCGCTTCCCGAGAAACCGGCCTTGGCCTATAACTCCGTCCTGACCACTATTCGCGTTCTGGAAAACAAGGGCTATGTGGAGCACGTCAAAGATGGCAGGGCCCACATTTACAAGCCCATCATGGAACGTGAAGAAGCCACGCGCTCCGAAATCCGGCACCTGGTGAGCCGCTTCTTCAAGAATTCCCACGAATTGCTGGTGCTGAATATCCTCGAAGACCTGGGTTCCGAGAATAAGGGCCTCGAAGCCAAAGAGCTGGCGCGCCTGCGGCAATTGCTGCAATCGAGAGAAGAGAAATGATGATTGCCGCGCTCAATTTGCAATCCGTGGCCCAGCTTTCCGCCGAGAGAATACTGAACTGCACTGCTGAAGGCGTGGTCATCGCGCTGCTGGCCTGGCTGGTGTTGCGGGCTATCGGCCCGCAGAATTCGAACACGCGGTTCGCGGTTTGGTTCGCAGCTTTGTTGGGGATAGCGACGCTTCCCCTTTTCGGCAATTGGGCTTCCAGCGGCGCCGAGTTTACGCAACGGTCCGAGATCACCATGCCCGGTTCGTGGGCGCTTTATATATTCGCCACCTGGCTGCTGATGGCTGCTGCAGGCTTGCTCAGAGTGGGCCTGGGTTTCTGGCACCTGCACCAGCTGCGTAAGAGCTGCGTGCCGGTCGATGTTGCGGCCCTCGATCCCGTGCTGGGGAAGACCTTGGAAGAGTTCGACTCCCCGAGATCGGTGACGCTGTGCGTGTCAGATCGCCTGCGAGTGCCGACCGCAATCGGGTTCATGAAGCCGCTGGTGGTGATCCCGTCCTGGACGATGCGGGAACTTTCCGCCGCAGAGTTGAACACAATCCTGCTGCACGAATTGGCACATCTGCAGCGCCGGGATGACTGGACGAACCTGGTCCAGAAGATTCTGGGCGCGCTGTTGTTCTTCCATCCCGCAGTGTGGTGGATCGAGAAAAAACTGGCGCTCGAACGCGAGATGGCCTGCGATGATTTGGTTTTGGCCAGGACCACCAGTCCGCGAGCCTACGCGGAGTGCCTGGTGTCTCTGGCCGAGAAGAGTTTGCTAAGGCGCGGGTTGGCCCTGGCGCAGGCTGCGGTTGACCGGCTGCGGAACGTCTCGCTGCGGGTGTCGCAGATTTTGGATGTGGACCGCCCCATGGCCACGCGGGTGTGGAGGCCTGCACCCATTCTGGTAGGCGGCGTGTCGCTTGTCTGCCTGGTGGCGCTGTCCCATGCGCCCACCCGGCTGGTGTCGTTCGAGAACGCCCTTCCTTCATCGCAGACAGGTGCGGCCGCATCCCGCGATTTTGAGGCGAGTCAGATATCGCACATGGGTGCTCACGTCATTCCCGCAAAACTCCGGCTCGGGCCAGAAGATTTCCGAGCAGAGAAGGTCCGAAGTCGAGAGAAGGGATCTGCTGCTCTGGTCGCGACCTCTGCAGTCAAGAACTCGTTCCGGAGAACGAACAAGCCTGAGGTCATCCCAGCGAACGCGGTGCAGCGTCGAGTCAAGCCGCCGACGCTGATTCGTAGCAGCATGGCGAACGACGGCATCGCGCCGCAGACGTTGTTTCTCGTGATGCGAACCGAGTTTGTGCAGACCCGGCAATACGACGGTTCCGGCGCAGTGGTCTGGGACCTGTGCGTCTGGCAGGTGACGGTGATCGGCCCGGGGCAGAAATTGACAGCCGGGCAAATTATCGCCAAGGCGATTTGATTTTTTTGTTTAGCATCAACTAAATAATTAGTTGTCTAACTAACAGGAGAATAGAAGAAATGAGAAGCTGGATAGCAAACTTGAAAAGCAAACTGGGCCGCCACCTGGTGGTGCCTATTTTGGCGATCGCGATGGTGGGCTCGTTCGTGACCTACGATTTCGTGAAGGCCATCCCGGCCAAAGCGGCGATGGCTGGTCCCACCGCGACCGCACTCGAGGACAGCAGCGTGGGAGCGCTGCTCTCGCTCGACCAGGCCATGGAAACCCTGGCCGCCCGCGTCACTCCGGCGATCGTGAACGTCACGGTAACATCACGCGGAAAGGCCAACATGGCCGACGGCGAATTGCCGGACGGGCTGCAGGATAGTCCGTTCGGCCAGTTCTTTGGCCAGCAATTTGGCCAGCAATTCGGACGTCAGATGAGGCCGCAGCAGCCCCGCGTTGAGCACGGTCTGGGCAGTGGCGTGATCATTTCGCCCGACGGATATATCGTCACCAACAACCACGTCGTCGACGGCGCCACCGACGTTCGCGTCACCATGAGCGATCGCAGAATCCTGCCCGCCAAGGTGGTAGGCACCGATCCGCTGACTGACCTTGCGGTCATTAAAGTGGACGGCAAGAACCTGCCCAATGCGCCCTGGGGCGATCCACCGAAACTGCACCCGGGACAGACCGTTCTGGCGTTCGGCAACCCGTTCGGATTTCGCTTCACGGTGACGCGTGGCATTGTCAGCGCATTGAACCGGCCGAATCCGTCGTCCGACGATGCCCGTAAGCCGGGCCAGTTCATTCAGACCGACGCGGCCATCAACCCGGGAAATTCCGGCGGGCCATTGGTGAACGCGCGTGGTGAAGTGGTCGGGATCAACACCTTTCTGATTTCGCCCTCGGGTTCGTTCTCGGGTATGGGATTTGCCATTCCGACCCAGATCGTGCGCCCCACGGTGGAGAAGCTGATCCAGTTTGGCAAGGTGACGCACGGCTACATGGGAATCGGAATTTCCGATGTGACCCCGGAGAACTCCAGGTTCTTCCATATGGATAGCGCCGCGGGCGCGGTTGTGACCCAGGTCGAGCCTGACTCGCCGGGAGCCAAAGCGGGCCTGAAGGTGGGCGATGTGATCACCCAGCTCGACGGGGACGAAGTGAGCGATGCGGGCGCACTGCAAGTGGTAGTGGGCCAGAAAAACCCGGGCACGACCGTCCATTTGCAGGTGATGCGCGATGGCAAGAGCGTTGCCGCCCCAGTCACTCTTGAGGCCATGGGAAGCCGCGACCGGACAGGCAAGGAAACCTCCGATGCAGGCCACGGAAAACCCCGCTGGGGAGTCGGGCTGGGTGACATCACTCCCGATGTGCGCCAGCAATTGCAGGCCCCGGAAACTTTGCATGGAGCTGTGATCGAGCAGGTACAGCCCGGAAGTCCAGCCGACAACGCCGGATTGCAATCCGGCGATGTGATCGTCGAGGTAGATCGCAAGCCGGTACAGAACGCGGCCGAGGTTCAAAAGGCCCTGAGCAGCGTGCCTAAGGGACAGGACGCGCTGGTCCTGGTCTGGTCCAACGGCGGCAACACGTTCCGCGTGCTGCATTCTACGGAGTCTGGCCAGTCTGATAGCGGTTCGTAATCAGTTCACGAAGTTCTCCCCAGGGAGGCGGGCGTTCAGTCCCGTCTCCCCTTCTTTCTCAAAGACCTTTTAGCCGATGATCGCCTTTTTCCGGTTCGACGCGGGTTAGTCGTGCTGGCTGACGGAGAGCACGTTCCCGTCCGGGTCCTTAAACCAGGCTACTTTGTTGCCTCCGGGCGCTGTCCAGATTCCCAGTTCCTGGTCCTGGACGAAGGGATATTTTTCTAAAGCCACGCCCCGGCCCTGCAGCCAGCGCACGACGGCCGCGATGTCACGCACTTCCCAGCCCAGAACGGTGTACGGGGCCGGGGTGAAATCCTGCGCCTTGGCGATTCGGATCATGGTTTCGCCGGCCCTCAACACCAGGGCAAAGGGGTCGTCGCTGACGAACTGGAATCCCAGTTTGCCCTCGTAAAAGGCCCGGGCGCTGGTGGGATCTTTAGTAGGAACAAAACCAATCACCTTGCTTGAAGCCAGCATTTCCGCCTCCCCATCCGGAATCTGCGCCCTCCACCTTGCCAGGGGAAGGTCGATTATTTCCCCACCCTGGGTGAAACAGCGAGCGCTCGGTGGCCTGGGCATTGGTCAGCAGTTCTGATTCGCGGCTGATTTCGAACTTGTCCGCCTCCACATTGTACTGGGCGTGCTCTAGCGTCTCCTTGGTGAATACGCCGGCTTCCCAGAGCTTTTGAGCTCGAGACAGATCGGATTCCAGCACCTTGGTTTCCGCTTCCCAATTTTTCAGGTTGGCCTGGATGGAGCGGGTTTTGGCGGCGGCAGCGTCGAGGTCAGCGGAAATCTGGCGGTCGTCGAGACGGGCGAGCAGCTGGCCCTTACTCACGCGCGTATTGGGCTCGGCCAGGATGGAGACGATGACACCCTCGCGCAACGCAGCTACGTCCACCTGGTTCTCTACCACGATCGGACCCGAGGCCACGAAGGCGCTATCGTCTGGGTTGGCGGCGACGGGAGCCGAGGGCGCCGGGGGAGCTACTGGAGCCGCCGCGGCCACTCGCGAGGTTTCGCTCGAATCGCTGCAGGCGTTCAGTGCCAGCGCAACTGTCATTACGATCGCGAGCTTAATAACCTGTTTCATAAAACCTCCAACTTCTGGCCTACATCCTTACAACTTTTTGCTCACCGCTCGGCGGGCAAGATGCCCGCCGGACAGCCGGCGGGACGCCGGCGCTACTTTTTACCATCCAGACTTTTACCATCCAAACCAGGACCAAAGCTTTGACCAGATCCATATGGCGGGCCGGCGGAAGAACACTTTCCCCGCTGGACTCCATCCCGTTACGACTTTGCCCCGGCCTTGCATGCCGTCGCGAATGGTGCCGTCGGGGTTGGGCACCGCCACGCGGGCAAAGAACACGCGATCTGATCCCTGCACTTGGCTCCTGGGACTCACGACCATGACCACGCCGTGGAAGGTGCGCGTGGGAAATCCGTCCAGCTTCACCGAAGCCTTCTCGCCGGGATGAAGCAGCAGGATGTCGTCTTCGTCGATGGCTACATCCACGATGGTGCGCGAGGTATCGACGACTTCGGCAAAAGTGTCGCCGGCCATGAGCTTCCGTCCCACCAGGTCTTCCACGTGCGAGGTTGCGACCACGCCGTTGATGGGGGAGCGCAACTGGGTGCCATCTAGGCGTTCGCGAGCGCGAGTCAGCTCCGAGGCCCAGTAGTCCGCCTGGATGCGCTGAATGCCGGCCTCGCCGCCGTCGTTATTGTTCAACGCCCGATTCATTTGGGAGACTGCGGTTTCATACTTGGCCTGGGCGGCGGCCAGTTGACCCCGGTACTGCCAGTCCGAAAGGCTGGCCAGGACAGTGCCTGCGCTCACTGCATCGCCCTCGCGAACGTTGACGCGCTGCACTACGCCCTCCACCTCAGGCTGGATAAGAACGCTTTGCGTGGGACTGACTGAGGCGTCGCCCACGACGCGCAACGGCAAGGGGAAGATCAGCAGGAAGAGCAGCGCTGCAGCTGCGCCTGCCACCAGCAACGCCCGACGCCGTTTTTCGAGTGCGAGAAATTTTCGTTTCCGGTCCAGCACCGGCTTCAACAGGTCGATGAAAGGAACTTCGCGGTAAAGCGAGGCGTTGCGCAGCGCCACCGTCGCCTGGGAAGCGAGAATCTTAGATCATCTCCAGGTGGGCCGGGCCGAGGAAGTCCGGGTCACTGCTCTCGAACGATAAGGTGCCGACTCTGCCGTCGTCGTCGGTCAGGGGTACGGCGTAAAAGCCGCGCATGCCGGTCTCGGCGAAGTATTTGCCAAGCTTGGCCTGGGTTTCAGGGCGTGGGTCTTCGAATTGTTCTCCGTGCTGCGAGAAAGACACAGCTTCGCTGGATAGTGACGCCCATTCCAGCAGTTCCTGCAGACGGGCTACGTTCTGATCTTGCGGGTTGATCTTGAGGCATGCCGGTGATGGCGCGCACCTTCAGTCGTCCTCGCTCCTCGAGCGCGATGGCCGCTCTCTCATAGGGGATTACGGCGCCCGGTTCGGTCACAATCGCGTCCAGCACCCGGTCCAGATCAAGGGTAGAGGTAATTTCCGCACTCACCTTGACCAGGGTTTCGAGGATCTCAACTTTACGTTCGGCCTGCAGCATGCCAGCGTTGTTCAGCGCCGACGCCGCCGTTTCTGCGATGGAACTGAGCAGAAAAAGGTCGTCTTCGTCGAAGGGAGTTCCATCCAGCTTGTTAATGACTTCGATGACGCCGACTTCGAAGCCCTTGGCCACCAGCGGAGCAACCATGGCCGAGAAGGTACCGTCCTCCCGACCCGCGTTTCGGCGCTGCAGGCGTTCGTCGCTCGCATCTTCAATGATCAGAGCTTCGCCCGAGTCGGAGACTGCGGACACGTAGCCTTCTCCACTCTTTTCCGAAGCACCCACTTCGCACGTGGCATCCTCACCGGCCCGGTCCATCAGCAGCAGTTCCTGCTCATCTTTCACCAGCCAGAGATTTACCGCCTGGGCCTCGAGGAGCTCACGCACCTTGGCGGTGATGATGGGATTGAGCTCGTCCATTTCCAGAGTAGAGTTGAAGACCTTTTCCACGTCGTAAAGCTGGGTCAACCGGGAGATGGATGCGAGATGCGAGTTGCGTTCGGCTTCGTAGTGAGTTGCGCTCGAAAACGCGGGAGCCGCATAATCCACCAGTTCCACCAACCCGGACAGATCGGCTGGGTTGATCGCTTCATCGAAGGTGGCTGCTTCCACGGCCCCGATGAGGGTCTGGTTGACGATTATGGGAACGTAAGCCAGAGACAGCAGGCTGCGCCGGGCGTGCAAGTGAGCGTAGTCTTCTCGGACAAGGTTCGCCCCGGACAAAAGCAAGGGCTGGTTCTCTTTAGCGAGCAGTCCCAGTGTGCCGGAATCGATGGGGATCGCGTCATCGTCCAGGTGAATATCGCCGGCGACTGCTTTGGGTAACCATCGCGTTGTTTCTTCGTACTCTTCCAGCAGATAGACTACGGCGGCGGCTCCGGGCAGCCCGTGACTTGCTGGGCCAGCAGGAAGGCGCGTGGCTGGACTTCACGTTCCTGGAGCAGGGCGCTCAGGAGCCGAGCCTGCACATCGACAAATGTCGACTTCGGCATTTCTTGTTCTGGCAGCCGCCCGTTGCCGGTCGCAAGACAACGAAGCTAAAGGGGGAGGGTGCGGGTCCCGCGCACTTGCAAATTCGCGGCGGCTCCCGTAAGTTGAGCGGGCAATCTAACAAATCGCCTTCCCCCTGTCAATGTTTCCGGGAGGCGGTAGGCGCACTCTTTGTGTCCTTTACGGTTAAGCTTTTGGAGGATGCAAGGTCAAACCCTTTTACCGCAAAGGGCGCAAAGAAAGGCTGCAAAGGACGCAAAGAAACTAGAGGAGCGAGATGGAGATCAATGTCCGTAGGCTTTCAGAGGTTCAGATCGTGCAGATTCGCGGTGCTTTACGGCTGGGTCCCGGAGTAGACAGCTTTCGCCAGACGGTGGACGACGCCATGGCTGCTGGAGACACACGCCTGGTGATCAACTTTGCCGAAGTGCCGATGATCGACTCCAGCGGCATCGGGATCCTGGTCAAGGCCATGGCCTCAGCCAAGCAGCGCGGCGGCGGCGTGAAGCTGGTAACGCCGTCCAAATTCGTGGTGCAGACCCTGAAGCTGATTGGCGTGCTGAATCTGTTTGAGATTTTTGAAGACGAGAACGCCGCAGTGCAATCGTTCAATTCACACTGAATCTGTTTGTGGGCGCGCCCGCGCTAGCGCAGATGGATATTGAGAGTGTTAAAGATACTGAAGAAGTAGATGGCACTTCCTAGAGAGAGCAGGGCCAGGGTAAAAGCTGCCAGGCTCGAACTGAAAAGCCGCCGGCGAGTCGGCCCCTGGTGGTCCAGTGCGGCCCTGTACTTGTCGATCCACTCCTGGTCCTTGCTGACTTGACCAAACGATGACTGGATCGATTCCTGAAGCCGTCGCTGATCGTCCCCATCAAGTCCAACGAAGCGGAAGGGTTGCTGGGTCCAGGAGACGGGCTTGAGCATTTCCGCGGTGCCGAGAACGGGCCCGGTCGGAGTCACAAACATCAGCTTCACACGGCATTCCCGATCCAACGGTTTGGGCATGGAAAGCATGCCCCCGGTGAGCGAGATCACTTCCAGCTGGGCTTGGGCGCGGTGACCGTCTTCAAATCGAAGCACGGCGTGAGTGATGTCGGACAGACTCAATCGCGGCGCCCGGCGATCGTAGTTGGGAAGACCGTGATTCGGAAGGTCGGAGTTAGGTTGGGGGAGGGCGTTCACAAAGCGAGTATCCTCTTTGTGCGCCCCGAGTAGGAGATTACGGAAGGACCTCCTGGGGTCTCGTTACCTTGAGGGGGCGTCGGGAAGGCGGGCGTCGGACCTCGGACCTCAGCTGATTCTCGTAGCGCCGGCGTCTCGCCGGCTGTCGCGAGGGCATCCTGCCCTCGCCAGTGCAAGGCTGGGGTTGGCGCAGCACCGCCTGACCCGACCACGCCTCAAGTCTTAGAGCGAGGCACTACTGAGGTCTCGACGTCCGAAGGGCCGCTGCTCTGCGTCCGATCCGCACGAAGCCGGAAGAAGCTGCATCCTTTTCGATCCCAGCCAGACGCGCCCGGCCATCAGCCTTGTTCCTATATTTCATCTCCACCTTACCCAAAGCGAGGCGGGCTTCGTAAACCATGCCGCGTATGCCGCGTTTTTCCGCTTCCAGGATGACGCCGTTCAGCACCGTTCTGGCGGATTGAAGGTCTGCGGGTTTTCCAGATGCGGCCTGGACCTCGGCAGCGGCAATCTCGAATTGCAGCCGTAACACACGCTGCTGCGTCTTCGAAGCCAGGGGTCTGCCCGTCGCGATCTCTTTGCCAGCCGCGGCTGATTTTCCCTGAGCGAGAAGGGCCTGAGCCAGGATGGCATGCGCTGAAATCTGTGGTTCGGAAGTTTTGGCAACGCGAAACTCCTCCAGAGCTTTGCGGGCCAAGGTTTCGCCTTCCGACGGCTTCTCTTCCTCGATGGACAGGCTGGCCAGCAGAACGGAAATCTCGGCCGCGCCGCTCTTCTCTCCGATCGCTTCCCACAGCTTGATCGCTTCCTGATACTTTTCGTGAGCTCGGGACAGGTCTCCTTGCTGCATTGCAAGCGATCCCAGGTTGGCCAGCGCGATGCTCGATTCGTGCTCCTCGCCGGCTTCCTGGCTCAGGGCGAGGGACTCTTCATAACTTTTCTGGCGTTGGCGAAGTCGCCGGATGCGGCATAGACGTCTCCCATTCCCACCAGCGGATAGGCCGACTTGCTGTTTTCGCCGTTGTTGCGGAACGTCTCCAGTGACTCCTGATAAGCGCTCCTGGCGCCGGCGATCTCGCCCAAAGCCATCCGGATATCGCCCAGGTTGGTGAGGGCAGTGGCGACTCCGTCGGGCGACCCCATGGCGCGCCAGATATCGAGTGCCGCCTGAAAATTCCTTTCCGCCGCGGCCAGGTCTCCCGCCTGCACCATCTGGGCAGCCAGATTAATCAAGGTCTGCCCGATACCGGTCTGGTCTCCAACCTCGCGATATAGCGCAAGCGCCTCTTCGGACATTTTTCGGGACGTCACCAGGTCGCCCTGATCGCTGATCACGCTGGCCGCGTTGTCGGTGGCTGCGGCCACCCTGCTTTGTTGCCGAGGGAGCGATAAATGGCGCCGGCCTGGTCATACATCCTCCGGGCACCTGCCAGATCGCCCAGGTCGTAGAGCGCATTCGCGGTTGTGTTGATCGCTGCAGCCTCTCCGGCGCGATCGCCTATCGCGGCCGAAACCTCATGCCCTTCCCGGCAAATTTCGATCGCTCCCTTGGGGTCGCCCAAATTGCGCAGCGCGGCGCAACGAAACTGCAGCGACTTTGCCACCAGGTATCGCGCACCCTGCTGCTTCCCCTTTTCGCCCAACTCCGCGGAGAGGGCCGCCACACGCTTGTAGTCCGACGCCTCGTTCACCGCCATGATTTCGTCCACGTCGATGCGCAGGTCCTGACCTTGAGGCGCGGGCAGCCTTCTCAGCTCGCCCAGAGTTGCCAGTGCATCCGGAACTTTGCTTGCCGCAATCTGCGCGTTCGCCAGCCTCAGTCCGTAATCCAGATTGTCCGGCGAACTCTGGTACAGCGAGCGATAGGTTTCAATCGCCTTCTCCCATTGATGAGAAGCTTCGTAGTATTGCCCTTGCACCCGTAACTGTTCCTCGCGCAGCAGGCCGCTCGAAAACTCGACCGCTTTCTGTGCGGCCCCGATTGCCTTCTGATCGTAGCCCATTGCCTTCCAGGCTGAAGCCAGGTAGGCATAGGACATGGCGTGTCGCGGGTCCGCCGCCACAGCCTTGTCGAACAGATCTCGCGCCGCCAGCGGCTCGAAATTGCGCAGCTTCTGCAGACCTTCCGAGTAGAAGCGCGCCGCTTCCACGTTGGCAGGAAGTTCAGCCGTGACCGCGACCTCCTCCGCAGCCGGCGTCGGCCCAACTCCCAGCCTGCCGCGTAACTCGGAACCGGCCAGCGTGATCAACTCATCCAGGTGGGCCTCGCTGCCGCGCCGGGTCACGGTCGAAACGATCTCGCCGGTCTTGGCGTCCTGCATTCGAAGGTCAACACGAATCTCGGAACCATCTCCCAGGTCGAGATAGGAACCCAGAATGACGAGATCGCTGCCCAGATTTTCTCGGACGCGAGCCAGTGTGTCAGCGGCCAGAGTGTCGGTTTCAGGCAGGGAGAGATCGTTCTTTACGCGAGCGACGTTTTCTCCCGGGATGGTGAGCAGTTTGTCGCCCGCTGCCAGTTCGCTGGTGAGCATTTCAGAGAGCGCAGTTGACAGCCAAGCCGTATCGGGACGGGCGGAAAGATTCTTGAATCCGAGGATGGCAATGCTGCGCCGTGAGCCACCGGTCGGAACCAGTGACCGAGACACCGGGCGGATGCTTGCGGAGGAAGTATGCAGCAGCGAGGACCAACACCATCAACAGCGCCGTGCACCAGAGAAGCCAGCGCCGGCGCAAGGGCCAAGCAGGCCTGCCCGTCTGGGGTGAAACCCCCGCGGTCAGCCGCTCCAGATCTTCTTCCAGTTGGCCTACGGACTGGTAGCGCTCGGCGCGATTCTTCCGCAGCGACTCCCAAATGACGCTCTCCAGACCTGCCGATATTTGAGGGTTGATCTTGCTGGGCCGCTCCGGTTCCTGGTTCAGGATGGCGTTGATCAGCATCGGCCCGTGAGTTTCCGGAAAGGGACGCTTGCCGGCAGCGAGTTCGTAGAGCACAGCGCCGACTGCCCAGATGTCGGTACGTCGGTCAGAGGGCTCGCCGCGCAATTGCTCGGGGGACATGTAGGGCAAGGTACCGGTGATCTGCTGCGAGCTGGTCAGACTCGCCGTCACCGCGAGATCGCCTTCGGGATGTGCGAACTGGGCCAGGCCGAAGTCGAGGATTTTTAGCCGCCCGTCGGCGGTCAGGCGAAGGTTGGCCGGTTTAAGATCGCGATGGATGATGCCGCGGGCGTGGGCCGCCGCCAGGCCTTGAGCCAGTTGCAGGCCCAGGCGAACCACCTCTTTCGAAGGCAGCGCTCCCGACGCCAGCTTTTTATCCAACGCCTCTCCGGCGATGTATTCCGTGACCAGAAAGTCAGTCTGGTCGGCGGTATCAAAGTCGTGGATGGTGGCGATGTTGAGGTGGTTGAGCTTTGCCAGGGAGAGAGCTTCCTGGCGAAATCGTTTGCGGGCAGTCTCGTCCGCCAGGGTGCCGGGCGGCAGTACCTTTATGGCAACGTCGCGTTCCAGTTGCTCATCGTGCGCCAGGCGACGCCCATCCCGCCCGCGCCGATCTGTTTCTCGATGCGATAGTGACTGAGGTTCTTCCCGAGCATGTCCCCGAACACACCGGGGATGTTAAGCCCAACCGGGAAGAGGGTCAAATGAGGGCAAATTGCCAAAAACAACTTAGGGGGCGGACGCCCTCGTCCGCCGCGGAGTGCTCCGCAGTTTGTCGCGGCCTGCAAAAACCTGTCGAGCTTTGCTCGACCGAGCGGACGAGGACGTCCGCCCCTACGTGGCTCGTGGCCCTGACAAGGGTGCCTTCGGCGATAATATCCCGCCCGCAAATCTGTGGCAGCATGACGCATGCCTGAAGAACCGGAACTGATCGCCACCCTCCAGGTAGGCCCGGCCGCCTCCGGTGAATGCTCTGCGTGCCATGAAGTCTTCATCGTCAAAAGCCCGAGCGGCAAACCCGAACATCTGAGCGACAGACTCAGGCAAATATTCGAGGAACATGTCCGTAGCGTCGACCAATCGAAAAAAGCGATAGGCTCAAGCGGCAATTTGGATTGACAGGAAAAGGCCAGGCCGATACCCTATTGGGACACAGATTAGGCTGAATTTCTATGAATCGTCCGGTAATCGTCGTGAGCCGTGTGGCACAGGAGGTGCGAGTGCTGGTGCTCGCCCTTAGCGTGGCCATTCCTGGCCTGGTGCTTGCACCTCACGAAACAAAGAGCGGCGGATGATTTAGCAGAACCAAGATCAGCAGGAGGCCATCATCCACCGCATCGGATGATGGCTTTTTTAGTTTCTGGATGTTTTGCACGGACGGCCGATAGTGCCGGGGAGGAAGACTTGGCTCAAGCAGAGCGTATTACCATATTTGACACCACTTTGCGCGACGGAGAGCAGTCTCCGGGCTGCAGTATGAACGTGGCTGAGAAGGTGCGCATGGCGCACCAGCTCGATCGCCTGGGTGTGGACATCATCGAAGGGGGATTTCCCATCGCGTCGGAAGGGGACTTTGAGGCAGTGCGGGTCCTGGCGCGCGAGATTCGCCGCCCGGTGATTGCCGCGCTGGCGCGCAGTTGCCCGGATGACATCGAGCGGGCCTGGCGCGCCGTCGAAGGCGCCTCCCGCCCGCGTATTCATACCTTTCTTGCCACTTCCGATATCCACCTGCAGCACAAGCTCAAGATTTCACGTCGTCAGTGCCTGGAACAGGCCCGCGACGGCGTCAAGCTGGCCCGGTCCTTCTGTAAAGACGTCCAGTTCTCCGCCGAAGATGCCAGCCGCACCGACATCAACTTCCTGTGCGAGGTGCTGGAGGCGGTGATCGAGGCAGGAGCCACCACCCTCAACATTCCGGATACCGTCGGCTTCAGCGTGCCTCATGAATTCGCCGAACTGATCCAGACCCTGCGTCGCCAGGTGCGGGGTATCGAGGGCGTGACCATTTCGGTTCACTGCCACGATGATCTGGGCCTGTCCGTGGCAAACTCACTGGCAGCCATCGGCGCGGGTGCTCGCCAGGTGGAATGTACCGTGAACGGCATCGGCGAGCGGGCCGGAAATACCTCCCTGGAAGAGCTGATTATGGTGATGCGGGTCCGGGCGGAGCACTATCCTTATGAAACTGCGGCGGTTGCCGAACAGCTGTTTCCCTCCAGCCAGCTCTTGTCAGAAATCACCGGGGTGTACGTGCAGCCGCACAAAGCCATCGTGGGACGGAACGCATTCGCCCATGAAGCCGGCATTCATCAGGATGGAATGATCAAAGACCCGTCGACGTATGAGATCATAGCCCCTCAATCCGTGGGCGCTCCCCACAATTCCCTGGTGCTGGGCAAGCATTCGGGCCGGAACGCCCTGCGGGTGCGCTACGAAAAGCTGGGCTTTACCTTCGAGCGGGCACAACTCGACGATGTTTATCGCCGTTTCGTGGCCCTGGCTGACAAGATCAAGACCATCGAGGATGGACACCTGCTTGACCTGGTGCGCGATGTGCCCAGCCGGACCGCGACCATTCCGGATAGCGCAGGCAAGACGGCGTCAACCTGGATGGCGGCAATGAGCAAGGAAGATCAGCCCACACATCTTGATCCGGTAGGCGCGAAAGAAAAAGCGCACGCCGCACACGCGGCGCACGAGCGCGAAGGTGAGCAGGAAGATTATCTCTGGGGCGTATGATTACCAGCTAGGCTTTGCCTTCGGCGACGCGACCGCACGGCGGGAGCGGTAGCATCAGCCAGGTTGTTCAGTGGGGTGGTAGGGTGCCGGTTTCCGCCTTGGGGGCGGAATCGAGACCAACTGCGGGACTGAAGGCCAAAGCCAGCGGTCAGTTGCTGGTTCTCAGTTCTCAGACTCGCAGGCTTGGCGCGAAATTCGCAATGCTTCTATAGAGGACTGGGTTCATGACAAAAACGGGAGCACAAATTCTGTGGGAATGCCTGGAGCGCGAAGGTGTGAAGCACGTCTTCGGCTATCCGGGTGGCGCAATTCTGCCGGCGTATGACGCCTTGAAACACAGCGATATCCATCACATCCTGGTGCGCCACGAGCAAGGCGCCACCCACATGGCGGATGGCTACGCCCGCGCCAGCGGCGAAGTGGGAGTCGCGGTCGCGACCTCGGGACCGGGCGCGACCAACATGGTCACAGGTATCGCCACCGCGATGCTGGATTCTTCCCCTATTGTTTGTATTACTGGACAAGTGGGCAGCAAGCTGATCGGCTCCGACGCTTTTCAGGAGACCGACATTACCGGCATCACCCTGCCCATCACCAAGCACAATTACCTCGTCACCCACGCCGATCAATTGGCGCGCGTGTTGCGCGAAGCTTCTATGTGGCCCGTTCCGGCCGCCCCGGCCCGGTGCTGGTCGACATAACTAAAGACGCGCAACAGTCTGCCTGCGAATTCGATTGGGAAGCCGCGCGGCCGCAGCTGCCCGGCTATCGTCCTGATCTTTCTCCCGAGGAGACTGAGTACGCACAGGCCCTGGAGTTGATCCACAAAGCCAAGCGGCCGCTCATCCTGGCGGGACACGGCATTATCGTCTCCGGCGCCATGGCGGAAGTTCTCACCCTGGCTGAGAAGGCCGGCATTCCCGTGGCCCTGACTCTGCTGGGCCTGGGCGCGTTTCCGGCTTCGCATCCTTTGAACCTGGGGATGATGGGAATGCATGGCGAAGCCTGGGTGAACCACGCCATTCAGGAAGCCGATCTGCTTCTGGCCCTGGGCATGCGTTTCGACGACCGGGTCACCGGCAATCTGAAGACCTACGCGCAGGATGCCAAGAAGATCCACATTGAGATCGATCCCGCCGAAATCAACAAGAACGTCAAAGTGGACGTGGCGCTGGTCGGAGACTTGCGCGAGGTCCTCAAGGAGTTGCTGCCTCGCGTCGAGTCGGTCGATCACTCTGATTGGCTGGATTCCATCGACAAGCTAAAGGGCGACTCCGCGGTGCGCGACGTTCAGAAGCTTCCCGACAACGGACATCTCTACGCCGCCCATGTCATCAACGATCTGTGGCGCGAGACTCGCAACAGCAATACCGTCGTCGTGACCGATGTTGGCCAACATCAGATGTGGGAGGCGCAATACTTCAAACACGAAAAGGCGCGGTCCCTGATTACTTCAGGAGGTCTGGGAACCATGGGCTTCGCCCTGCCGGCGGCCATCGGGGCCAAAGTGGCGCGGCCGGAAGCTGAGGTCTGGGTAATCGTCGGCGACGGCGGCTTTCAGATGACCATGTCGGAACTCGCGACCATTCAGCAGGAGAAGCTGAAGATCAACATTGCGATTGTCAACAATGGTTTCCTGGGCATGGTGCGGCAGTGGCAGGAATTTTTCTACGAGCGCAACTATGAAGCCACGCCGCTGCTGAATCCCAACTTCGTGAAACTGGCGGAGGCGTATGGTATTCGCAGCATGGCGGTGACCGAGCGCTCGCAGGTGCTGCCAACAGTACGGGCAGCACGCGATCACGACGGCGCCGTGCTGATCGACTTCAAGGTAGAGCAGGAAGATACCGTTTACCCGATGGTGGCAGCTGGTGCGTCGTTGAACGATATGATCCGGCGGCCCAGCCCCATCGTCGAAACCGCGACGGACGAATAAGGGAAAAATGTTGAACATATTTGTGGTGTATGTCGAAAATAAGCCGGGCGTGCTGACCCGTGTGGCATCGCTATTCCGCCGCCGCGCCTTCAATATTGATTCGCTGACGGTAGGGCGCACGGAAAAGCCGGAAGTTTCACGCATGACCATCACGGTTGACACCAATCCGGACCAGGCCAAGCGCATCGAAGCCAATCTCTATAACCTGGTGAACGTGCTGCTGGTTGAGAACATTACCCACGAGCCGGCGATTGCCCGCGATCTGGCCATGATCAAAGTGGCCGCAACCCACGAGGCGCGATCGCATGTGCTCGAACTGGCCAGCGTGTTTCGCGCCCGCGTGGTGGATGTCGCGCCGGAATCGCTCACTATCGAAATTACCGGTGGCGAAGACAAGATTGATGGCCTGCTGGAAGTGCTGCGCCCTTACGGCGTGGTGGAGATGGTCCGCACGGGTATTGTCGCCATGCGACGCGGCACGACTTCAGTCGGCGCGAATCCGGCTCAGACGAAGACGGCCGAACTCGCCGCCGATGAAGGCGTGTCGTACTCCGTCTAACCAAATATCCGTACAAGTCAAACTGCTCTGTTACTACCGAAAGGAACACCAATGGCTAAGATGTATCACGAGAAAGACGCCGATGTAGGATTGATCCGGGCGAAAAAGGTCGCCATCATCGGCTACGGATCCCAGGGTCATGCCCACGCCCTCAGCCTGAAGGACAGCGGCGTTGACGTGCGAGTCGGATTGCCGGCCAGCAGTGAATCTCGCGCCAAAGCGAAGTCCAGCGGCTTGACTGTGGGTACGCCCACTGAAGTATCGGCCTGGGCCGATGTCATCATGGTCCTGGTGCCGGATACGGTTGCGTCTGAAGTGTACAAGAAGGAAATCGCGCCCAATCTGACCGCCGGCAAGACCCTGATGTTCGCCCACGGTTTCAACATTCGCTTCGGTACGATCACGCCTCCAGCCAACGTGGATGTTTCGATGATTGCCCCCAAGGCCCCCGGACATCGGGTGCGCGAAGTGTTCGTGGAGGGCGGCGGCACACCCGCACTGCTGGCCATCCACCAGGATGCCACTGGGAAAGCCAAGCAACTGGCGCTCTCCTATGGCAAGGCTATCGGGGCGACGCGCGCCGGCGTGATCGAAACTACATTCGCCGAGGAGACTGAAACGGATCTGTTCGGTGAACAAACCGTACTCTGTGGCGGCGTAAGTGCTCTGCTCAAAGCGGGATTCGAAACCCTGGTCGCGGCCGGCTACCAGCCCGAGATCGCCTACTTCGAATGCCTGCATGAGTTGAAGCTCATCGTGGACCTGATCTACCGCGGCGGCCTTAACTATATGCGCTACTCGGTCAGCGACACCGCCGAGTACGGTGATTACACCGCCGGGCCGCGCATCGTCACCGAGCAGACCCGCGAGACCATGCGGCAGTTGTTGCGCGAAATTAAAGATGGCTCCTTCGCCAGGAAGTGGATTAAAGAGAACGAGACCGGCCGCGAATGGTTCGAGGCCACCCGGGAAAAAGAACAGCAACAGCAGATCGAAAAAGTGGGCGAGGAGTTGCGGGCCATGATGACCTTCCTCGATCCGGTCACGATCAAGCAAACCAGCAAGCGCACCAAAGTCCCGGCGTAGTTGATCCTCGTAGCGCCGCCGTCCCGGCGGTTGTGGCGGCGGGTGTCCCGCCCGCCGCGCCGAGGGCGAGACGTCTCGGCGTTTTCCACTTCCACCACACTCCCATGCGGGTTGCGTCGATGGAATCTGTAGGTCCTGATGAAAAATAAAACCAGTAGTCAGTTTCTAGTTCGTAGTTCTTAGCCCAACCTTACGCAGTTGCGGACGTTTTTCGGCTTTTTTGCCCTGATTTTTGTTGTCAAGCCGTGTGTTTTCATCGTCGCTCTCTGAAGAAACGGTAGAGTGGAGACCAAGTGTCTTCCTTTCGACGCCGGACTTCTGTCAATCTGCAGTCGGCATGTTTCTGCGCAGCAACAATCGCAAAAAAGACGGCAAGGATCATCGCTACTTCAGCATCGTCGAAAACCATCGCCTGGCTTCCAACAAGAGTTGGATGAGGCCGTTGAGCAAAATCCGGTCAAAGCAGCGATATCCGAATCGAATGCTATTCTGGTGATGCTCGTAGTAAGCGTTCATGGCGAACTCCTGTGTGGTGAGATACCAGGAGCATAGCCGCTAAACGCTCTCTACGAGTTCTCTTTGCTGCCGAGTTCTGAGGGATATCAAGGGCGAAGCCCTTGTCTCGTTAGCCTCCCTTGACAACCTGCCTTACCCTCGTCAAACTATAGCGAACAAATAGCGAAACTATCCTCCTTCCAGCCAGGGGCGATGTTCATCGAACTCCATTCCCGTTCGGCTTTCAGTTTTCTTGAAGGCGCATCCCTGCCCGAGGACCTGATCTCCACCTGTGCGCGCCTGAACATGCCGGCCATGGCGCTGCTCGACCGCGACGGCGTCTATGGCGCGCCCCGTTTTTACATGGCAGCCAGGAAGGCGGGGGTCAAGGCGCATCTGGGGGCGGAGGTCACATGCGAAATTGCCGGATTGACGGATTTACGAATTGACGAAATTAAAACTCCGAACTCATGGGAGGTTTTCAATTCGAAAATCCGTAAATCCGGCAATTCAACAATCGCATCTTTCCGTCTTCCCCTTCTCGTCTCCTCCCGCGCCGGTTACCAGAACCTCTGCCACCTGATCACAAAAATGAAGCTGCGGGCCCAGAAAGGAGAAGGCGCTGTTCGCAAAGAGGAGATCGAGGAACATGCTGCTGGTCTGATCTGCCTTACCGGCGGCGAATATGGTCCACTCGCTAGCGCGCTGGCTCATGGCGGCATGAAAGAGGCGCGGCACACGGTCGAACGCCTGACCGGCATCTTTGGCCAGGGCAACGTCTATGTAGAACTGCAACGCCATTTTCATCGCCAGCAGGAAGCGCGCAACCGTGCCGCCGTTGAAATCGCCCGCTCGCTAAAACTCCCTCTGCTGGCCAGCAATGGAGTCTGCTATGCGACGCCTCGGGAGCGCGAACTCTGCGACGTGTTCACCGCCATTCGTAATCACAAAACGCTGGCAGCTGCCGGACGTCTGCTGACGCGCAACTCCGAGCGTCATGTGAAATCGCCGCAGCAGATGCAGCAGCTTTTCGCCGACCTGCCCGAGGCCCTCGCCAACACGGTGGAACTCTCATCCCGGCTCGAGTTCACGCTTGAAGCTTTGGGATACGAATTTCCCAGATATCCCGTGCCCGAAGGCGAGACCATGATGTCTTTCCTGCGCGAACGCACCCGGGAAGGCTTTCAGCAGCGTTATGGCCGGGCAGGTGCGGGCCTCAAAAGCCGTGCCCAGCGCCAGATTGAGCGCGAGTTGGCACTGATCGAAAAACTCAAGCTGGCTGGCTACTTTCTGATTGTGTGGGACCTGGTCCGCTTCTGCCGCGAGCAAAACATTCTGGTGCAGGGACGCGGCTCTGCCGCCAACAGCGCCGTCTGCTATTCGCTGGGGATCACGGCGGTCGATCCCATCAGCATGGAACTGCTTTTCGAACGCTTTCTTTCTGAAGAACGCGGCGAGTGGCCTGACATCGATCTTGATCTCCCCAGCGGCGACCAGCGCGAGCGCGTCATTCAATATCTGTACCAACGTTATGGCGAGCGCGGCGCCGCCATGACCGCCAATGTCATCACCTATCGCAATCGCATGGCCTCGCGCGAAATGGGCAAGGCCCTGGGCTTCGATCCCGAGACTTTGGACAAAGTGTCCACTGCAGTCTCCACCTGGGAATATCGCGATGCTCATGACGCGCTTGACCACCGCTTTCACGATGCCGGGTTGGATCTGAATCATCCTCGCCTGCGCAAATATTTTGAGCTGTGCGAAGCGGTGCAGGATTTGCCGCGCCATCTGGGACAGCATTCCGGCGGCATGGTGATCTGTCAGGGGCAGCTCGATTCCATTGTGCCACTTGAACCTGCGTCCATGCCGGGCCGCGTGGTGGTGCAGTGGGACAAGGAAGACTGCGCCGACCTCGGCATCATCAAGGTGGATCTGCTCGGCCTGGGTATGATGGCCGCACTGGAAGAGTCCATCGCGCTCATCCGCAATCATTATGGCGAAGAAGTGGACCTCGCCCACCTGCCGGCGGACGATCCCACGGTTTACTCCACGCTGCAAAAGGCCGACACCATCGGCATGTTCCAGGTGGAAAGCCGGGCCCAGATGTCGTGCCTGCCGCGCCTGCGTCCCAAGCGGTTCTACGACATCGTGGTGCAGGTTGCCATCATTCGCCCCGGCCCGATTGTGGGGCAGATGGTGAATCCGTTTTTGCTGCGCCGCCAGGGACGCGAAGCGGTCACCTATCCGCATCCATCGCTCGAGCCGGTGCTGGCTCGCACCTTGGGCGTACCTCTTTTCCAGGAACAGTTACTGCGCATGGCCATGGTGGTCGCGGGATTCAGCGGCGGCGAGGCTGAAGATCTGCGCCGGGCGATGGGATTCAAGCGTTCGGAAAAGCGCATGAAAGAGATCGAAGCCAAACTTCGTGCTGGCATGGAACGCAATGGCATTTCACGCCAGGCGCAGGAGCAGATTGTGCTTTCGATCACTTCTTTCGCGCTGTATGGATTTCCCGAGTCCCACGCCGCCAGCTTCGCGCTGATTGCCTACGCCAGCGCTTATCTGAAGTGTCACTACCTGGCCGCTTTCACCGCCGCCCTGCTCAACAACCAACCCATGGGCTTTTACCATCCCGCCACGATTGTGAAAGATGCGCAGCGCCACGGACTGAAAGTATTTCCCATTGACGTGGTGAAGTCGGAGTGGAATTGCACAGTCGTCAGGACGGTCGTTGGCCCCTTCGCTCCGCTCAGGGCAGGCTACAGACGGTCGTTGGCCGTTGGCCAGGAAGGCGGCGGCGATTTCATGGGACCGAACCCAGCCGCGGAGCGGCGAAAGAATGCTGCCCACGGCGTAAGCCGTGGGGAGGGAGTAAAGGACAACCAAGCCCCGCAAGGGCGAAAGAATCCGGCCCCAACAACATTGCCAGAGGGTGGGCGAGACGCCCACCCGACAGCCGGCGGGACGCCGGCGCTACGCCTTGGCCTTCGTTACGTACGCGGGTTGCGGGAAGAGGCTGCTCACGCAATCGTTCGTCAACGCAACCTCGCACCGTTCACTTCTATTCACGATCTCATCCAGCGCGTTCCTGAATTGCGCAAGGACGAATTGAATACGCTGGCGGAAATCGGAGCGCTGAACTCCATCGGAACATCACCACGGAGGCACAGAGGCACGGAGCATGGGGGCGACGAGAATGACCAAAACAATTTCTCCGTGTCTCCGCGTCCCCATGGTGGAACTCTCCATCGCCGCGATGCCCTCTGGCAAATCGGGCGCTCCGTCCGCCATTCCGGGCCGCTGCTCGACGAACTTCCCGAGCCTGATGCCAAATCTCCGCTGCGCCCCATGAATCCCGAAGAGCGCCTGGTGGCTGACTTCCGCGGCACCGGGCTGACTGTGGGTCCTCACCCCATGGCCTACCACCGCGAACACATGGATGCCATCGGAGTTCGCAAAGCCAGCGATCTTGCCGGCATTCCCAACGGCAAATATCTTCGTATTGGCGGATGCGTCATCGCACGCCAGCGCCCCGGAACCGCCAAAGGTTTTGTCTTTCTCAGTCTGGAGGACGAGACTGGAGTCGCCAATGCCATCATCATGCCCGACCTGTTCCAGAAAAATCGTCTGCTGGTGACTTCCGGGCAGTTTCTGATGGTGGAAGGGATCCTGCAAAATCAGGATAACGTTATCTCGGTGAAGGCGCGGCGAGTAATGCCGTTGTCGATTACCCGGGCCGAGACCAGTTCGCATGATTTTTACTAAGACCTCGATGTAAACGATTACCAAAATTGTTTTGCGCAAACGAATATTTTCTTGATTCTCCTCTCCTCATCCACAGCCATTCGGTTTATCATTGAACTGCAAATTCGCCACAATTTATTTCGGGCCACTGCGTGAAAATAAATCGCGTATGTGGCTCATTCATTAATTCGGTTCATAGCTGGGCTTTAGAAGCTGAACCTTGGCCTATATAGAAGGAGCACCATTTATGGCACGCGCAAAGACCGCTGGGAATGGCAGCACAGGTCGTAAGCAGGTTGCAACCATGCCTGCACCGAAACTGGTTGAGGTAAGGAAGGATTCGTTCGCGGCGAACCTGGAAGAGGAAATCCGCATTCGCGCATACCAACTATACGAAGAGCGGGGATACACGCCAGGTCACGAGGACGAAGATTGGCTGGTAGCGGAACAGGAAATTCTAAGCCGTCACGACCGCCAGCATAGCGCATAGACTGCGGGACTCTGCAGGGGCTTTGGCCGGCATCGCTTTCAGATGTACGGCTGGGGATTTCCGTGTAGTTCGGCAGGAACCAGGAACTGGCAGGGTAACGTGAAGGCACGTTTACTCTGCCCTTCTAGCATGTCCCTTCGTGTGATCTTCAGTTGCTTCAGCCCCTCGTTTCTGAAAAAATACCTGTCCAGGCCTCCCCATGTCACAAATTGGCAGTTTTGCGCTCCTGCTCGCGCTGGCACTGAGTACTTACTCGTTCCTTGGGGGAGTACTGGCTTTAGCTCGCCCGGGCGCGGGGTCGGAACGGCTGGGCGAGACCGCGCGCCGCGCCGGCATCGCCACCTTTGCGGTTGTCTTTCTCGCGGCCCTCGTCCTGGTCATCTCTGCCTTCCATAATGACTTTTCCATCGCCTACATTTTTCATCACAGCAATCGCGATCTGCCGGCGCCTTACAAGTTCGCCACGCTGTGGTCGGGACAGGAAGGCTCACTGCTGTTCTGGTCGTTGTTGCTGGCCGCTTACGGATTCGTCTTGCGGCTTCGACACAAAACTGATGCCCGGCTTTTTGCTTATGCGTCGGCCATCATTGCTGCGGTACAGATCTTCTTTCTACTGCTGCTGAATTTTGCGGCCCATCCCTTTGCCCTCATGCAGGGCGAACTGCCGGCGGACGGTGCCGGACTGAACCCGCTGCTGCAATATCCCGAGATGGTGATACATCCGCCCATGCTGTACCTGGGATACGTGGGCTTCACTGTGCCCTTTGCCTTTGCCCTGGGCGCGCTCATTATGCGCTACCCCGGCGAAAAGTGGATCCGCATCACCCGCCGCTGGACTATGGTGACCTGGGCTTTCCTGACTTGCGGCGTGTTCCTCGGAGCGCACTGGGCGTACTCGGTCCTGGGTTGGGGCGGCTATTGGGGATGGGACCCAGTGGAGAATGCATCGCTGATGCCTTGGCTGACCGGCACCGCGTTTCTGCATTCGGTGATGATGCAGGAAAAGCGCGGCATGCTGAAGATGTGGAACATGTGGCTGATCTTCGCCACCTTCTGGCTGGCGATTCTGGGAACATTCCTGACTCGCAGCGGAATCATCAGCTCGGTGCACGCTTTCGCGCAGTCTTCGATCGGCGGGTGGTTCAAGTGGTTTTTGGTGATCACCTTCGTCACTTTTACGTTTTTCTTTTTCAAAAACAAATCGCACCTGCGCAGCGAGCACAAACTGGAATCGCTGATCTCGCGCGAGTCGAGTTTCCTGTTCAATAACCTGCTGCTGCTGTTGGCTTGTTTCACCGTGCTCTGGGGCACGTGGTTCCCCTTGATCTCGGAATACGTGCAGGGCAACAAGGTCACGGTGGGTCCGCCTTTCTATAACAAGGTCGCCATTCCGGTCGCCCTCCTCCTGCTCCTGCTCACGGCGGTGGGACCCCTACTGGCCTGGCGTAAGACGTCGCTGGAGAGTCTGAAGCGCAACTTCATGTGGCCGGCGCTGGGCGCGCTAGCGGTCGGGATTCTGATGGTCGTGTTCGGAGTTCGGCCGTGGCAGGATGTTTCTTACTTCTACGCCCTCATGGCCGCCATGCTTTCTGTGCTGGTGGGGCTGACTGTGGCTTCGGAATTCATCCGCGGCGGCCGCGTCATCTCGCGCCACACCGGGCAAAACCTGCTGGCCTCGATGGTGCACTTGTTCCATCGCAACACCCGCCGCTACGGCGGCTACATCGTGCATTTCGGCGTGGCAGTGGTGGTCATCGGAATCCTGGGCACGCCTTTCAACCAGGACAAAGAAAAGGAAATGGGTTTTGGCGACAAGATGACCATCGGCCCCTACACCCTGGTCTGCGAGTCTTACACCCAGGACGACAATCCCAACTACAGCAACGAGTGGGCCATCATCAACGTCTTCAAGGGCGATCGCAAGATCGAGACCATGTATCCTGAGCGGCGCTTTTACAAGGCCAGCCAGCAGCCGCAGACCTTGCCCAGAATTCGCTCCACCTACAAAGAAGATCTTTACCTGACGTACGAAGGGCTGAATGAGCAGACGGGCCGTCCCATCATCAAGGCCCACCTGAATCCATTGGTTATGTGGCTCTGGGTAGGCGTGCTGATCATGATCGGCGGAACCGTGCTGGCCCTGATCCCGAACGCGGTGCCGGTCCGAGTCCCTGCTCCGGCCCGGATCCAGACCGCTCCGGTGGGAGCCGGAGACTGATCCTGGAGCGATTTCAGATTGGGATGACGCCTCACAATGACTGCTGGCAGGGCCAAGGGCAAACTGCGATGGAACAGGGAATCTGAAATCTGAAATTATGAAGTCGTTGCCCAAATCCGTGTTTCGCACCTTTCAGGCGGGAGCCCTCGCCCTGATGGTGTTTGCCCTCGTCGGCGCCAGCGATGAAGGGGCACGCTTCAACAACCTGGGTCACCGGCTGATGTGCGTCTGTGGTTGTAGCCAGATACTGCTGGAATGCAATCACGTGGGCTGCACTTATTCCGACCGCATGCGCGGCGAACTCATGGCAGGGCTCGATCGCGGCGAAAACGACGATTTGACCCTGCAGGACTTCGTCCAGAAATACGGACCCACGGTGCTGGCCGCACCGACCGGTACCGGCTTCAACCGGGTGGCTTGGATCATGCCGTTCCTGGCCCTTGCGCTGGGACTGTTGACCACGATATTCATCGTGTTGGCGTGGAAAAAAAGGCCTGCGCTGGCCGCGCCGGGCGGTGTCCTGCCGGTCAGCGGAGTGGAGCTTGAGCGCTTTCGTACCCAAGCCAGGAAGGAGACGCAACTATGACGGTCGCAACTCTTACCTGTGCCATGGTGACCCTCGGCGTTCTCTTCTACGTGTTTTATCTTCCCGGAAGATTACACATGGGTCCGGAGAAAACCCGGTTCGCATATTTGCAGGAGCGCAAGGAAGTGGTGTACGAGAACCTGCGCGACCTGAATTTCGAGCATCAGGCAGGCAAGCTTCCCGATCAGGATTTCCAGTCTCTGAAGGCTTCGCTCGAGGATGAGGCGGCCGGCATCCTGGCAGAAATGGCGCGGCTCGAACAGGCGGCTACCCGCCCACTCCCCGGCCGAAAGGAAACCAGAATTTGAAGCTCTCCCGCAAGGTTGTTGTTGCTGCATTCGCAATGCTGCTGGCCTCCGTCGCTTCGGCGCAAACCTTAAGCGGCACCCTCAAAAACGGAACCACCGGCAAGCCCGCCGCCGGAGATGACGTCATTCTCATCAAACTAGGCCAGGCAATGGAAGAGGCCGCCCGTACCAAGGCTGACGCCAGCGGCCACTTCAGCTTCAAGCTTCAGCAGGGGGGGCCGCACCTGATTCGCGCCGTCCACCAGGGCGTCACCTACCACAGCATGGCCCCTCCCGGGACAAACTCGGTCGAAGTACAAGTCTTCGACGTTTCCAAGAAGCTTAAAGACATCAGCGTGACCGCCGATGTCATGCGTTTTCAGGCTCAGGGGAACGGCTTGCAGGGTACGCGGCTGTTCGCGGTGAACAACACTTCGTCTCCGCCACGCACCCAGATGAACGACCAGAACTTCGAGTTCTATCTGCCCGAAGGCGCGCGCATCGTGGACTCCTCCGCTGAGACCGCGGGAGGGCAGCCGCTCAAGACGGATCCGGTGCCGCAGAAAGAAAAGAACCGCTACGCCTTCAATTTCCCGTTGCGGCCCGGGCAAACCCTGTTTCAGGTTGGCTTCGAACTGCCCTACAGCGGCGAGCTGAGCATCGATCCCAAATCCCTGTACCCGGCGCAACACTTTGTCGTGATGCTGCCCAAGACCATGCAGTTTTCAGCGGGGCCGGGCAGCGGCTATGAGTCCCGGGCAAATCCCAAGGAACCGAGCACCGTGGTGCAAGTGGCTTCGAACACCGAACTGGGACAGCCGCTCGCGTTCAAGATTTCGGGCACGGGGGCTTTGAGCGAAGCCGAGGACAACAGTGGCGGGGCCGCATCTTCTTCCGACAACGGCGCCACCGCGGGCCGCGATACCCGTCCTGGAGGCGGGCTGGGTCCGCCCATCGATGCTCCCGATCCGCTGGAAAAATATCGCTGGTACATCCTCGGAGGCTTTGCCTTAGCCCTGGCTGCGGGCGCCGTCTACATAACAAATCGCTCTCGTTCTGCGGAACGATCGCTTGCGACCGTCTCCGGTTTCGGCGCATCTGATATAGAGGTGCTTGATAGTTTTCCGGCCCAGCAGCCGGCCTCGGGTCGTCCGGGGCTGCTGCTCGAAGCGCTGAAAGAAGAGCTGTTCCAGTTGGAAGTGGAACACAAGCAGGGCAGCATTTCCCAGCCGGAATACGAACGGGCCCGGGCCGCATTGGACCAGACCCTGGAACGAGCCATCAAGCGCGGAGCCTCCCCGCCTAAAAATGCTCCAGCCCGGGATTAGACGCCGGGGGCAGTTGACGCATCTCAATTTAAGCGCATATCATTTCCGTTTGACTCATAGCCGAACGTATTAAGGACGCGGCCTGCGGGCCGCGAAGTTATTATCCATGGACAAGAAGAAGCTGGACTACTTCAAGAAGAGGTTGGAAGCGCGGCAGGTAGAGCTGCGCCGCATGGTCACGCGCACGGAGCAGGATGGTCGCACCGTGGACGAAGACTCGGCCCAGGACATTGCCGACCGGGCCGCGAGTTCCTATACCAAGGAGTTTCTCTTTCACCAGAGCAACAACGACCGTCAACTGCTGCAGATGGTGGACGGCGCGTTAGAACGCCTGCGCGAAGGCGAATTTGGGGAGTGCATCGCCTGTGGCAAGGAAATCAATGCCAAACGCCTGGAGGCCGTGCCCTGGACGCGGCACTGCATCGAGTGCCAGGAAAAGTTGGAACAGGGAATTCTGGAGGAAAGCTCGCTCTAGTGAGGAGTCGTTTTTGAGCCAAAGCCGCCGGCCGCCGGCGGCTTTCGCATTTCTGTGAGGTCGCACACGAATGGGAGGGGCACGGCTTCAGCCGTGCCGCAATTCGCTGAAAACTTGTTGGCGCTTTAGCGCCTGAGGTCTGCTGCCTCGACCGGGAAGCTCACCGCAGGCGCTGAAGCGCGTCTGGGTTCGGGAGACTAAGTGGCACGACTGAAGTCGTGCCCTTCCCAAACCCGCTGCAAGAGTTCACTCGTGCCCTTTCCGGGCCCGTCCACAAATAGGAGTTTTCCCGCAGCCTGGTTCATCATGCAGCGCAGGCCGCGTTTTCCCTATCGTGTTAGACTCAATAACGGTCAATCCACAGCGCTAATTTCATCAGAAGGGACGTTCGTGCGCGCAGAAACTCGTCATCGACTCAAGGAAGATAGATTCAGCCGGGCGACCATGGGGGCCGCCGAGGCCACCGTTCATTGGTCTGAGGAGCACAAGTCAAAGCTCATTGTCGGAGGCCTGATTCTGGCGGTGGCGCTGGCAGCCGGCTTTGGCGGCTGGTACTACCTGAACCAGCAGGACCAGAAAGCCAGCATCCAGTTGAACCAGGCGGTGCGCACAATGGACGCCCAGTTGCGCCCGGCCGGGACTCCAGCTGATCCTGATTTTCCGAGTTTCACTTCCGCCAAGGAGCGCACCACCGAAGCCCACAAGCGGTTCCAGGTGATCGCGGACCAGTATCCACACACCCGGACGGCTGAATTTGCCCGCTATTTCCTGGGCCTGACTTCTTCTCAACTGGGGGACAAAGCCGCCGCCGAGCGAGATTTGAAGACTGTGGCTTCAGCCCACAACGAGGACCTCGCGGCGCTCGCCAAGCTGGCCCTGGCGGCGGTTTATCGCGACACCAACCGTACTAAGGATGCGATTGAGCTCTACAACCAGCTGATGGCGAAGCCGACGCGAAGCGTAGGCAAGGCGACGGCACAGATGGAACTGGCGGAAACCTACGTGTCCACCCAGCAGCCGGCCGAAGCCAAACGGATCTACGAGCAGATGCAAAAGGAAAATCCCGCCAGCGAACTAACGCAATTCGCCACCCAGAAACTGCAGAACCTGAAGTAGCAGTGTTCAGACCTCGAACGTCAGCCTTCGGACATCGGCTATTACTCTTTTGTTCTGGTGAACAGTCTCTTCCACTCCTGGGGCGGTGTTGGATTGGTCAAAGCGGGTTTCAGATTCACCGCCACGTGCTCTTTGCGTCCCATCCCGATTAAAGAAGTTGTGAGGCCGGGCGCGGAGCGCGAGAACTGAATGGCGTTGTCGGCATCGGTCTTCATCCCCAGAACACTTCCAACGAAATCGGGCAATCCTTGGGTAAGCCTGGCCTGATAGAGAGTGGCGCTGCCCATTACCGCGATCCCGAGGCGAGTCGCCGCAGAGAGCAGCGACATTTTCTCTTTTCCACTGCGCTGGTTGATCAGGCCGTAGGCCTCGGGCATCGCCAGATTGAAGGGAAGCTGTATAAAACGGAAGCGGTGGTGCTCACCCGCAACTTCATGCGCGATCTTCGCCAGCTCAAAAAGGTCCATGTAGTCGCGTGAACTGTCGGCCACGCGGAAGGCGCTCCAAGTCGCAACTCCGTAGTAATCGAGTTTGCCCGCCTTCACCAGCTTCTCGAGGGCCGCAAAGGCATCCTTCAGGCGCTGGCGGAAAACTTCGAGCGACACGTCCGCCAACTGCGATTCCGGATTATGGATGTAGAACAGGTCGATGGTTTCCAGGCCCAGGTTCCGGCGCGAACGCTCAATCTGATTTTCGAGATATGCCGGTGACATGCAGTGCATCCCGCCCGCCAACTCTTTGGGATCAAGTACGCCGGTCTCAACGTACTCGCGATGGAAATAAGCGCGCGGGTCCGCTGGCGGATCACCGTCGAAAGAAAGATAGCCGGCTTTGGTGCAGACCAGAACTTCATCGCGATGGAGCTCCCCGGAGTCCATCAGCCCCTTGATCGCGGCTCCGATGTTGCGTTCCGAGCGCTGGTGACGGTAGTTGATGGCAGTGTCGAGCACATTGATCCCGGACCTGAGGCCAGTCTCAATAGCTGCGATGTAGGACTGGTCCGCGGCATCGCTGGGATCACCGAGATACGTTCCCAGTCCGATGGACGACAGCCAAAGCTGGCTCACCCCCGGCACATGCTCGGCCTGACGGAAGTGGCCGGCATCGCGCAGGTTGGGGAGGCGGTCGCGATAGCGGGCGGTGCCGGCGGCAGTGGCGTGTCCAGGAAGCATGAGGAAATTAGTGTAGCAGCCGTACGGGAGCACTGTCGGAGATCGAAGATGGTCATGTTATAATGACTATGGTCATTTGGAGTAGTCATGAAAAAGATTGCGGCCGGAAAATTCAAGACCCACTGTTTGAGAGTGATGGAGCAGGTGCACGCAACCCGTGAGCCGGTGCTGATTACCAAGCGAGGGAAGCCTCTCGCCAAGCTCGTCCCGGCGGAAAAGATTACTGATGACTTTATTGGCAGCCTGGAAGGTGTGATCAAGATCGTAGGAGACATCGAGTCTCCGGTCGTGCCGTGGGAGGACTGGGACGCCTTGCGATGATCATTCTCGACACCCACGTCTTGGTTTGGGCAGTCGCGGAGTCCAAAAAGCTTTCTCGTCCAGCCGAACTCGCGATCCGAAAATACCGTCTCCAGGACGGTGTCGCCGTCTCTGCCGTGACTCTTTGGGAATTGGCCCTTCTGGTGGCACGAGGGCGCATTCAAGGCTACGGAACTGTTGAGCGTTCAGTCGAGAAGTTGATCGAGGGTGTCACGGTGAAAACTATCACTCCTGAAATCGCAGCCTTGGCGACGCAGTTTCCAGATGATTACCCTCGCGATCCAGCCGACCGCCTCATCGGTGCCACTGCGCGCGCGGAGGGCCTGGCGCTGGTCACGCGCGACGAGAATATCCGCAAGTCGCCGCTGTTGAAAACCATTTGGTAGGCCCAATTTTCGCTGGCATAAGATACGGTGATGGTGGGCCTGGTTTATGGTGGCTTCACTCTTTTCGCAGTGGGTTGCCTTTCGATGCTCGGGCCCTTGGCGGGGTTGGGCCTCACGAGCCGAGGTGGCTCCGTGTTGCTTGTCGTTTCCGGCCTGCTGGTCATGATGGCTGGGCTGTTCCTCCCGGCAAGAGAGCAACGTTCCGCATCCTCCGACGCGCAGCTTGACCGGTTTGTTCCTGTCTACCAGTTTCAGGAATTCCACTCAATCAGAGTGAATAGGAGCGCGGATCAAGTTTACCGCGCCATCAAAGAGGTCACCGCGGACGAGATCCTATTCTTTCAAGCGCTGACCTGGATCCGCCGCTGCGGACGTGCGCTGCCTGAGGGAATCTTGCATGTTCCCAAGGGCCTGCCCATTCTCGAGGTGGCAAGCCGAACTTCCTTCCTCGTGTTGGCGGAGAAAGCCGGCCAGGAAATTGTGTTGGGCACATTGGTCGTGTCTCCAGCGGATGGTCGGAATTCGTGCGCTACGGCAGAGGACTTCAGAACCCTGTGCGCTCCTGGCTTTGCGGTGGCGGCGATAAATTTTCGGGTGGATGATGGCGGACGGGGTACATCGCTGGTCAGCACCGAGACGCGCGTGCATGCCACCGACGATTCGGCGCGGCGGAAGTTTGCCCGCTACTGGCGCGTCATCTATCCGGGAAGCGCGCTGATCCGGCGCATGTGGTTGCGCGCCATCAAGCTGCGCGCGGAGCGCACGCCTGGCCGCGTCGGGTGAGAGCGGCGACATTCCCCTTTTTTCCTGTTTCCGCTACCATGATCTCTCTCAGCTCAATTTGAATTGGGATTTCATGTCAGAGTTCACTCTGCGGGTAAACGGCAGCGAGCGGAAAGTCGAGGTTTCTCCGGACACACCCCTGCTCTGGGTACTGCGCGACACGCTGCAGTTGACCGGCACGAAATTTGGTTGTGGCGCGGGATTGTGTGGCGCCTGCACGGTGCACGTGGAGGGCGCGGCGCGGCGTTCCTGTTCCACGCCGGTTTCGCAAGTTGTGGGGAAGAACATCGTCACCATCGAGGGCCTGTCAGCCAACGGGCTGCATCCGGTGCAGCAGGCCTGGATCGCGGAAGACGTCCCACAGTGCGGCTACTGCCAGGTGGGCCAGATCATGCAGGCCGCGGCGTTGCTGACGAAAACTCCGCAGCCCTCGGACGACCAGATCACGGAAGCGATGTCGGGCAACATCTGCCGCTGCGGGACCTATGATCGCATCCGGCGCGCGATTCATCGGGCTGCGGGCGGTGCACGATGATCCCGCTCTCTCGCCGTGAATTCATCGCTGCCGGCGCGGCTGCCGGCGCCGGACTGGTCATCGGCTTCTACCTCCCGCATAAAGAACCGGGTGGTCAGGAAACTTTTGCGCCCAATGCTTTCTTAAAGGTCGCGCCCGACGGAAAGATGACGGTGATGCTTACCCGCTCCGAGATGGGACAGGGCGTGAGCACCTCGCTTCCCATGATTCTGGCGGAAGAACTGGAAGCGGACTGGAAACAGATCTCGGTTGAACAAGCCGGTGCCAGCACGTTGTACGGCGACCAGTCCACCGGCGGCAGCGCCAGCGTGAAGAGCATGTGGGACCCGCTGCGCAAGGCCGGTGCCAGCGCGCGCGAAGTGCTGATCAGCGCCGCAGCCCTGGAATGGGGCGTGCCGCGATCGATGTGCAAGGCTGAAAACAGCACCGTGGTCCATTCTTCGTCGAACCGCCGCGTGACCTACGGGCAGCTCGCGGCGAAGGCTGCAACCCTGCCGGTCCCCACCGATCCGCCGCTCAAGAAGGAGGCGAAAGACTACAAGATCGTCGGCCAGCGAGTGCTCCGTCTCGACACCTCGTCGAAGGTTGCTGGAACCGCGGGCTTCGGAATTGATTTCCGCGTGCCCAAGATGAAGCATGCGGTGCTGGCTCGCTGCCCCGTGATCGGGGGCAAAGTCGCGAAGTTCGATGACAACGAGTCGAAGAAGATTTCAGGCGTCAGTTATGTGGGCAAGATCAGCGACTCGGCCATCGCCGTCGTTGCCGAAAGCGTGTGGGGCGCGATGGAAGGACGGCGCGCGCTCAACGTCACCTGGGACGAAGGTCCCAACCGCGACCTGAATTCGGCGGCAATTTATGCGGGGCTGAAGAAGTCCGCGTCTGACAAGGCAGTCACCCTTTACTCCACGGGCGATATTTCGAAGGCCTTCGGACGCCGGGTCGAAGGCGAATACCAGCTTCCCTTCATGGCCCACGCGCCCATGGAGCCGGGCAACAGCGTGGCCCATTTTCGCGGATCGGAGTGTGAAATCTGGTCGCCCACGCAGGTGCCGCAGGATGTGCGCGATTCAGTCGCGGCGGCGGTTGGACTCGATGCCGACAATGTGAGAGTCAACATCACCTATATCGGTGGAGGATTCGGGCGCCGGCTTGAGCACGACTACGCGGTGGAAGCGGCGCTGGTTTCGAAGGCCATCAAGGTCCCGGTGCAGGTGCTTTGGACCCGCGAAGACGATATGCGGAACTCCACCTACCGGCCCGCCAGCTACCATCGCTTGAGCGCGATGCTCGACGGCCGCGGGTGGCCCATCTCTTTCTCGCACCGCATCGTCATGCCTTCGATCAACATCCAGAAGGGATTTCCCGCCGACAACGGAACCGACGCCGAGGTGAAGGACGAGGCTTCATTTACCTACGCGTTTCCCAACGCGGTGATCGACTACGTTATGACCGAGACTCCGGTTCCGCTGGGTTGGATGCGTTCAGTCAATGCGCTGCAGGCAGGATTTGCCAGCGAGTCTTTTCTCGATGAGTTGGCGTCTGTTGGGGGAAAGGATCCACTGGAGTTGCGCCTTCATCTGCTGGAAAAAGACGAAAACATCAACGGCTGGCAGTCCGCCCGCATTCGCGGCGTGCTGCAGCTGGCGGCTGAAAAAGCGGGCTGGGGCAAGCCGCTGGCGCCTGGCCACTATCAGGGCATCGCTACCTTTGGATCCTTTAACAGCTACATGGCCGAGGTAGTTGAGATCTCGATGGAAAACGACCAGCCTCGCATTCACCGGGTGGTGGGCGCGATCGACTGCGGACAGGTGGTGAATCCGAACATATTGGAACAACAGATTCATGGCGCCATTATTTTTGCGTTGACCAACGCGCTGCACGCGCAGATCACCATCGACCAGGGACGAGTGGTGCAGGGGAATTTTGACGACTATCCACCCATCCGCATGAACGAGGTGCCGCTAGTCGAGGCCTACTTCGTGGAGAGCACGGAAGCGCCCACGGGCGCGGGTGAGCCGCCAGTCCCGCCGCTCGCTCCAGCGCTGTGTAACGCAATTTACGCGGCCACGAAAAAGCGCATTCGGGCGCTGCCCATCCTGGCCTAGCGGGTCTCGAAAACTCGTATTCGAACCTTTGGGAAGGGCACGGCTCCAGTCGCGGAGTGCAACCAGTTTCATGCTGAGGAAGAAAATCGTACTCGAACCGGGTACGCTCGGGAAACAAACGCCGCCATGTGAGCAATCCTGATCAGTAAACCCATGGGGAATGCCGAATACTGTTCGTTGGTTCCGTTGACGCTTTCAGGTCGATTGTGGGCGGGACGAACTCTTCGGTGTTGCTCAAGGGTGAGCAGAGGGCGTGACTATGCTTTGGACTATTTTTGTGGTGCTTCTGATTTTGTGGCTTTTGGGCTTCAGTCTGCATGTGGGCGGAGGCCTGATCCACTTGCTGCTGGTGGTAGGACTGGTGGTCTTGGTCATCAATCTGGTTAGCGGCCGCCGAACCGCGGTCTGACAGGACCGGATCTCATCGATGTGTCAATTGTTTTTCAGGAGGGGCAGCAATGTTGAGCAAAAAGAATTGGATCTACCTCGGGTTGATCGTGGCTGCGCTTGTGATTCTCATTCCGCGCAGCGCTGCGCAAACCATTTCGTGTTCGTCCGACGACGGCAAGCGTCATTATTGTTCGGCGAATGGATCAGGGCGAGCTCGCTGGTGAGACAGCGGAGCGAGTCGGCCTGCACCGAAGGCTACAGTTGGGGATCGGATAACCGGGGCATCTGGGTGGACCATGGCTGCCGGGCTGACTTCGCGATAGAAGGCGGCCGGGGGGCTGGGATCGAGACCGGGATCACAATCGTGATGGATATCACGGCGACAACTACGGGTCCGGCTCGGGGCAAGTAGTCTCGTGCTCGTCGGATGATATGCATCGGCACTATTGCCCAGCTGACACGCGAGGGGGCGTGCAACTGGTAAAGCAGCAAAGCGATTCGTCATGCCGACAAGGCCGCAGTTGGGGTTTTGATCGGCGAGGAATCTGGGTCGATCACGGCTGCCGGGCTGATTTTCAGGTTGGCCGGTAAGCGAAGCCGAGGCATACCGCCATCCGGTAGCGCAGCGAGGGCACGGCTAAACACCGTGCCTTCTTCTTTGCTCTTTGACCGGCGCAACTTCAGGGCGATGATGAGTGGAAGCGCAGCTCCAAAGCACTCGCTCACAGGGGCGAGAATCAACAAAGTCAACAATGGCTCGCGCGACGAGTGTGGACGTTTGCCGTGCGTCAGCTATGCTGGCCGCGTTGGCTCTCTATGAAATGCCTGATCCTCGTTATGGTCGCGGCTGCTTTCGCCTTGCCCGCTGTTTCGCAGCAAGAGAAGTCGAAGCCGCGGACGAACCTCAAAAACCACACTGTTATTCTCCAGTCGGAAGGCGGATCTTTCGCCATCGAAGGGCCCAAAGACTGGATTGCTGATCGCAAGGTCGGACACAGCCTGGGTGTGTGCTGCGTCTATTACGAAAAAGGGTCGTGGGACACCGCAGAAACCATAATGTATCCCAACATTGCGACCAAGGGGCCGGGGCGCACAACGCTCCAGGAACTGATGGATTCGGACCTGGCAAAATTTCGCAAAGACAACCCAGGAATGACCTATGTCGATGGAGACATCCCGTTCAAAGGCCGAATTGCCAAGGTGCGATACTTCCACGGCGTCAACCAGGGCTCTTCTGAGGCCGTTGCCTACATCGACGAAGAAAAGATCATTGCCCTGGTGGTGCTGAGCTCGAAGACCGAAAAGGGATTGCTCAAATCCCTACCGCTGCTGGCACGGGTCTTGGAGACCTACACTTACGGGGTTAAAGCTGTGGGCGTCAATTGATCCGCATTTCCTCAACGTAACCTTAACAAATCCAAATTCCCACCTGCGTATTGAACTTCCGGAAGTTGCGGACGACCGGGACTGGTACGGTAAGTTATATCCCACGCTGGTACATTGGAGACCTTGCTGTGAGAACCCTACGAATTTGGCTGCTGATATTGGCAGCCATTGCGATAGCCGGGTCTTTGGCGGCACAGGACACCAACGCGCCGAAGCCGGAGACAGGACATATTACCGGCACTGTAACCGATGTGAACGGCGACACCCTTGTCGGCGCCGCCGTCGTCCTACAAGGCCCTGGCCTCAAGGATCCCCCCAAGTTCCTGTCGGACGACAACGGATTCTTTGAGTTCAAGCAACTCGATCCAGGAACTTATCGCGTCACCATCACCGCCCCAGACTTTGCCGACTGGACCTCACCCGATTTTGTCCTCAATCCGGGCCAGTACCTGATCCTCACCGACTGCAAGCTCCATATCGCGGAGATGACGACCACGGTAAGCGTGGTTTATACGCCGGAGGAAGTCGCCACCGAGCAGGTCAAGATCGAGGAGACGCAGCGCGTCTTCGGCGTCATCCCCAATTTCTACGTTGTCTATGATCCCAACCCCGCGCCGCTTACCACCAAGCTGAAGTTCCACCTTGCCCTGAAAACCTCTACCGACGTTTTCACCGTTCTCGGGGTAGGTGTGCTTGCCGGCATCAACCAGGCGGGTGGCACCCCCAACTACGTCCAGGGTGCGAAGGGCTACGGTGAGCGCTTTGGCGCTGCCGCTGCCGACGGCTTTTCCGACATCATGATCGGTGGCGCCATCCTGCCCTCGCTGTTGCGCCAGGACCCCCGCTACTACTACCAGGGAACGGGCACAGATAAGTCTCGCGCTCTCCACGCCCTCTCCAGCCCATTCGTCTGCAGGGGAAACAACGGACGGTTGCAGCCCAACTACTCTAGTCTAGGTGGCGATCTGGGCTCGTCTGCTCTCTCCAACCTCTACTATCCGGCATCGAACCGCGGCGCGGGGCTAGTGTTCCAGAATTTCTTTCTCTCCACCGGCGAGCGCATGCTCAGCAGCCTGATACAGGAGTTCGTCTTGAACAGGGTCACACCCAAACAAAAAGTTAAGAACTAGTCGCAGAGGACACGGCAAGCGGCACAAGACGCAGCCAGGCCGCAGCCCAATTTGCGACCCAGCTAACGCGGTTGCTGTATCCCGTCCGCGTAGGGACAGCCACTTGTGGCCAGCAACTCGACATGCCACCCCATTGGATCGGTCATCGGCGAGGGAAGTCCTGTAACGAAGACGATAACGGTGGCGAACAGGGCGATTACACTCACAACCCGGTGCACGCTTTGAAGACCACTGGCGGCTTCGTAACTGGGACGGGTGGCGTTGCCTTGTCTGATTCCCGGCCCAGAGATAGGTGGGCGGAAATCAGACAGACCAGAAAGAGAAAACGCAACAACATACAGCCTCACTTAGCGACTCATTCTACAACACACCGCCAACCCGATTACTGGTGTGGCCCAGTCGTAGTTCCCTGCCCAACTGTCAGCTTAAACAACGAAATATTCCGGCCGAACGACTCCGCTTTCAAATCGCGAAACACCGGGACCGTTTCCCGTAACTCCTTCGCCAGGTCAATGTCCCATCCCGCCTGAAATATCCAGACCGTCTGGCCGGGTTTCAAGCCGAAGGCGCTCACCATTTCATGCCAGCGGTGCGGGAACAAATCCGCCGTCAAAACGTTTGTCTCCGGGCCGAGGGAAATTGCTCGATGGCCGCTGCAGGAAAATGTCCTGAAAGCGGAAGGCGGCAAGCCGGTGAAGCTGATCTCGGGACAGAGGTAGAACCTGAGCAAAAAGCTGGTCTGGAAATCGACGAAGATCACATCGTCGGGCGAGACCTTCTGCCGGATCGTATCCATGGCCTTGGTCATGTTGCTGCGGCGCTGGTCTTCGCGACGCATGTAGGGGCGATGGGGCGCGCCGAACATCTGGCAGACTGCGACGATCAGAACGGCAATACTCAGAGCCGGGGCCAGTCGTTGGCGCGCCAACTTCGCGATCGCCAGGCTGACACCTGCGACAGCAAACGGTATCAGGAATGCTGAGTGCCGCGTGCCGCCGTACGGATATAGATCCACAATCGCGGCCACAGCGTTGATCACGAATGGCAGCAGCAGATAGAAACCCAGCTGCACTGGGGACGGCCCCTTGCGACCTGCCCCCTCTTTCCCGATCAACAGAAGAACAACGCCTGCGATAAAAAGAACGCCTGCGATATCCCCGACCGCGAGCTGTCCAAATGTGTATTGCAGAACTCCGAAGGTTCGGGCGAAAACGAACCCCAGCAGGCGATCTTTGCCCCAATGAAAGTAGGAGTTCGCAAGTAACACCTGCATGTGTTGTGCAGACGCGCCTGCTTTCAGCTTTGAAATCTGGACGAGGTAAAGAAAAACGGACAGGCCGAGGGCACCCGCCTGTCCGACGATCCAGATGGCGACGATCCGCCGCGAGGCGTGGTCGCTTACCATTCGCCACAGTGAATACGCCCCCACCGCACCCGTGAACAGGATCGCCGAAAAATGGGTGAGCATGGCGAGATAGAGAAAGCAGAAGTGGGCCACCATCTTCCCGGCGGAATTCTCGCCCAGGGCAAGCTCAAGCATGTAGGCCGCGGCCATCATGAAGCACAGCAGCAGCGGATACTGGCGGACTTCAGCCGACAGCTCGATGAAGACCGGGAGCAGGCTCACCAGAATGAAGCCGACCCAGCCCACGGTGGGGCCCAGAAGCCGGGTGAGCCAGCGGAAAAATATCCAGCAGAAGATGGTCCCGGCGATCACCGACGGCAAGCGAAGAAACAACTCCGACGTTCCCAACTTTCGCCACACGTGCAAGAACAGAATCAGTAGCGGAGGATGAGCAAGAGTGAGACTCGTCCGGTAGGCTTCCGCCAGCGAGACTTTGTTGGCGGCCAGGAAGTGCATGGCCTCATCGAGATTGAGAAAAGTGCCGGAGGCTTTCCAGAGGCGGAGTAACGACGCCAGCAGCAGCACGAAACCCGCGGCCAGGTTCCAGTTGGCTTTATGTTGATTTTCCAGGCGGTGTTCCCAGGTCGTGGGTGCGGGACTCTCGGTCATGGATGGTTCAAAGGTCGGGCAAATCATGATACGCGGAGGCTTTGAATGTAGGCGCGAGCGTCCCGCTCGTGCAGCGGTGCCACAAAAGCTTGAAGATCAAAGTCAAAGGCGGACGGACAGGAGTGTCCGTCCCACACCCTTCCTTGACACCCTTTCTTACGGCCTTTATTCTCTAAGTTACTTCTTGGAGAACCTGCTCTTCAAAGCGTGCTTCCGCGGGTCTTCGCGGTACGATTCGGCAGCGCGGGGGGTGCCTGATGTTCATCGAAATCCACGAACTTGAACTGCATCCCATTGATTTCGAAGAGGAAAAACGTCCGGGTGTGCTTGACCTGGGGGAGGACCTGCGGCAGGTGGAAGTGGTGCACACCGCCGGGCGGGCCCAGCTCGTGGAGGAGCAGCACGGCAAACATAAGATAGTAAAGGACATACGTATTGCCGGGCGGCTTGAGACGCGGGTCGAAATGGCCTGTGCCCGCTGCCTTGAGCCGGTGCTACAGGACGTGGCGCACAAGTTCGATCTGTTGTATCGCCCGCAGGGAACTGATTCGGGGCGGGAAGAACTTTCCGTCACTACCGCCGATGCTGAGGTCAGCTATTATCAGGGTGAGGGATTGCAGCTGGAAGATGTTGTGCAGGAGCAACTCCTGCTGGCCCTTCCCCTCAAGGCGATCTGCCGCGACGACTGCAAAGGCCTTTGCCCACACTGCGGCAAGAACCTGAATGCGGAACAATGTGCCTGCGCCGAGCCGCTGGAGGATCCGCGCTGGTCGGCGTTGAAAGATATTCGCGGCAAGCTGGACCACTGACCTGGTTGAACTAGTTTCGACAGAATCAAGATTGAAGAAAGCAACCGAGGAATCGAATGGCAAATCCGAAACGGCGACACTCCCAGAAGCGCACCAGTACACGTCGCGCTCACGACGCACTCAAGAGCCACGCGCTCTCCGAGTGCCCCAACTGCCACGAGCGCAAGATGCCGCACCGCGCCTGCCCCAAGTGCGGCTACTACAAAGGTCGCGAAGTTCTGGACGTCAAAGAAGCCAGCTAGCCTGAACTCTCCATGCCAAGCGTCATAGCCTTGGACGCGATGGGCTCGGACCGGGCACCAAAACCTGAGATCGAAGGTGCGATTCAGGCGGCCCGGCACCACGGCGTTCATGTTCTCCTGGTCGGCAACGAAGAAGAACTGCGGGCCGAGCTCGAGGACCATCCTGCGGCCGCGGGGCTTCCCATTGAAGTCGTCCACGCCAGCGAAGTCATTACCATGGACGAAAAGGCCGTGCAGGCCGTCCGCTCCAAGCGCGATTCCTCCATTCACGTAGGCGTGAGGCTGGTGCGGGAGGGCCGGGCCGTCGGCTTCGTCACCGCAGGCAACACCGGAGCGGCGATGGCCACCGCAAAAATGGTGCTGGGAGGAATTCCGGGAGTGGACCGGCCGGCGCTGGCTGCGGTATTTCCCACCGCCGTGAGCACGGTCGCAATTCTGCTCGATGTCGGCGCTAACGTTGACTGCAAGCCTGAGAATCTGGAACAGTTCGCGGTCATGGGAGAAATCTACTTTCGCAGCATGTTCGGCACCCGGCGTCCGCGCGTAGGTTTGCTCTCCATCGGTGAAGAAGAAAGCAAGGGGAACGAGTTGACCCGCGAGGCCTTCCAGCTGCTGAAGCGGTTGCCGCTGAATTTCATCGGCAACGTGGAAGGGCGCGACATCTACAGCGGCAAGGTTGACGTGATTGTCGCCGACGGCTTCGTAGGCAATGTGGCACTGAAAACTTCAGAAGGCGTGGCCAACCTGGTGCGTGCCACGCTGAAGGAAACTCTAAAAGCCACCATTACGCGCCAGGTGGGATATCTGTTATCGCGCAGCGCCTTCGCCGATTTCAAAAAGCGCCTCGATCATACGGAATACGGCGGCGCGCCCCTGCTCGGCGTGCGCGGCGTGTGCTTCATTACGCATGGGTCGTCGAATACGAACGCGATCAAGAATGCGCTGCGCGTGGCGGCCGAGTTCGCCGAACGCAATATCAATGACAAGATCGCGAAGGAAGTGGCCGGGTTAAGGCCCTCGGTGCCAGTGAGCACGTAGGCCCGGACGCCCTCGTCCGGGCGGTGAGGGCGCCCGCCCCTACGCAATACAAAGACACTTATGACCACGTCGCAATCTATGGCCTTTCTCTTCCCCGGTCAGGGTTCTCAGGCTGTCGGAATGGGCAAGGAACTGGCGGAAGAATATTCCGTCGCCCGCGAAACATTTGCCGAGGCCGATGAAGCTCTCGGCTACAAGCTGTCGCAACTATGTTTCGAGGGGCCGGAAGAGAAACTGCGCTTGACGGAAATCACGCAGCCCGCAATCCTGACTGTGTCCGTCGCGGCCTTGCGCATTCTCCGCGAGAAAGGCGTGAACCCCAGCTTTGTCGCCGGACACAGCCTGGGCGAATACTCCGCCAACGTTGCCGCCGGCACGCTAAGTTTTCCTGATGCCGTACGCACAGTGCGTAACCGCGGAAAGTATATGCAGGAGGCCGTCCCGGTGGGCGTAGGTGCGATGGCCGCGATTTTAGGAATGGACTTGCAGAGAGTCACTGCGGTGTGCGCCGACGCATCCCACGGCGAAGTATGCGAACCGGCGAATATCAATTCCACGGAACAGGTCGTGATCTCCGGCCATGCGGACGCAGTCGAGCGCGCCACCAAGCTCGCCAGCGAACGCGGCGCTAAACGCGCCATCATCCTGCCGGTCAGTGCGCCCTTCCACTGTTCGCTGATGAAGCCGGCCCAGGATAGGCTGGCCGGGGACTTGCAATCTCTGGCATTTCAAGAGCCCGGAGTCCCGATCGTCTGCAATGTGGACGCAGCGTCTACCGAAGATGGCGACCGCGCCCGCGATGCGCTGATTCGGCAGGTTACCGGCGCCGTGAAATGGGACCAGTCAGTTCGCTTGCTGATCGCAAGAGGAATCCAGACATTCGTGGAAGTCGGATCGGGCAAAGTGCTGTGCGGACTCATGCGCCAGATCGACCGCTCCAAAACCAGCCTTAACGTGGGCGATCAGGCTTCTCTGCGGAAAACCTTGGAACAACTCAGCGCGCAGCGGACCTAGGTGGTCAACGAAACAGGAGTTCGCAGGGTGGCGGGCTTAAAGTCTTGTCGGACTTCTCCACCCACAATTGAGCGTGCTCAGCGCGGTCGTTGACGATGACATCCACCACAACCCCGCTAGCGCCGCTCGAGCAGGTGCTGGCGCCATTCACTTTGTAGCTTTTGATTATCCCCCACTGTCCGCCAGCGCCCCAGTCCTGAATGAACTGGTTCAAGGGATATCTGGGATATTTGCCGGGATGTTCTTTCCATTGGGGGTCGGCGAAATAAATCCCGTATGCCGTTTCGTAGTCTTTGTTCATCAGCGCATTGAAAAACCTGTCGACCACGCGCTTTTCCGACCAGTAACGATTCATCCACACCACGGCCGCCAGAACGAGAATGACGATCACAGCGACAAGGATCCTGATCCGGCGCCGGCGAGCCGGGCCCGGATCGTATACTTCGGCATCCAGCAGAGTCATGGCTCCCTAAGCATAATAGATTGCGGGACGCAGGTAAAAGTTCCCGGTTGTCATCCTGAGCGAAGAGCCGTCCTCCGCTCAGGATGACAACTTTTAGAGGGTCCGCTTGAACAGGGGCGTCGCGATGCTCAGTGCGACTGCCGCGAACAGGGTGAGATAAATAATGTCCGGCACGATGGCGGACAAACCGGCTTCTTTCAGCAGTAAGGTCTTGAAACCGTGAACGGCAAAGCTGAACGGGTCCACTTTGGCGATCCCACGCAGCCACCAGGGAAATGCCTGGATGGGATACACCGCGCCGCTGGGGAAAAACAGTAGCGTATTCAGGATGCCAAAAATTGCGCGCGGCACCAGGGGATCCTCGACCCGGACCACCAGCAGAAACATCATCGTATTCAAGGCCGCCGCGGTCAGAACAATCATCAGAATCAAACCCAGTGCGGTCGAGAAGCTGAACAGCGTGCCGACCCCGGCCAGCAGACAGCCCACCACCGTGATGACCACTCCCACCATCACCGCTTTCACCACGCTGGATGCGTTGAGTCCTAGAACAAGTTCGGCCTTAGTAATGGGAGTCACCAGATAGCCTTCATGGACGCCTCGCGCTTTGTCGTCGATGTAAAGCATGCCGCCGCCGATCATGACCGACATGAATATGGCCAGCGTGATTGAGCCCGGCAAAAGAAACTTCATGTATTCGATGTAGGGATAGAGTTCCACAATCTGCAGCACGGTTTTCTGCAGCAGGCGCGGCTCCACCACGGGGTTGTTCAGCGCGTTGGTAATCTGGCCAAGTTCGTCCTCCAGCGCCGCGCTCATGAAATTGTCGCTGTTGTCCACTACCAGGGCGATCTGCGGCCGGTCCTGTTCGTAAACCCGGCGGGAATATTGGGGAGGAATAATGACGGCGCCTTCGATCTTTCCGTTGCGTACATCCTCCATCGCCTTCTTCTGATCGGTGTAGTAGATGGGCAAGAAGGTACGCATGTTGGCGCGGACCGAATCAAAGGCCTCGCGGATTTTCAGCGCCTGGGTCCCGCCGTCCTGGTCCACAAGTCCCAGGCGGGCGTCGCGTATCTTGCCGCCGAAGGCATTGCCCAGCACGATGAGCTGTACGAGCGGGAAAATCATTGACACCATCATCAGCGCCGGGGAGCGGAAGAATTTCCGCATTTCACGTTCGACAATTGCCAACATCCGGTTCATGATTGCATTCCTGGTCTGGGCGGCATGACGAAGGCGTGCGCTTTTACCAGTTCATCGCGCAACTGGCGCCCGGTGTAATGGACGAATACATCGTCCAGGCTGGTGTTCTGCACCAATAGCGATTTCACCAGCACGCCGGCGTGCACTGCGGCTTCCACCAGCTCTGTGGTGGTCCGCGACCCGTCGCCGGTCAATATCCGATACATGCCTGCACCCTCGTGCTGCACCGAAGTGACGCCGTTTAGTCTATGCAGGCGCTGTTCCCAATCGGCGGGCGCGTTTTCGAACTGGGCCTCGATCACATTAGAGCCGGGCACGCTCGCCTTCAAAGCGGACGGGGTATCGAGCGCCACCAGTTTGCCGTGGTCCACGATGGCGATACGGTCACACAGGCGGTCGGCTTCGTCCATATAGTGCGTTGTGATCAGGATGGTCAGCTGGCGGTGCGATTTGATATTGGTAAGCATTTCCCACACCGCCACCCGAGAGACCGGATCGAGCCCGGTAGTGGGTTCATCCAGAAAGAATATTCGCGGACTGTGCACCAGGCCGCGCGCGATCTCCAACCGCCGCCGCATGCCGCCGGAGAGCGTCTTGGTTTGCGCCGAGCGCCACTTGGTCAGGTCAACGACTTCCAGCAGTTCTTCGATCGTAGCCTTTCGCTTCTGCGCCGGCACGTCGTAGAGCTTGGCGTATATGTTCAGATTTTCTTCGATGGTGAGGTCGAGGTCGCTGGTCATGGCCTGGGGAATTACACCGATGGTGCGGCGCACGCCATCGGGGTCTTTGCTCACGTCATATCCGGCAACGCGGGCCGATCCGGCAGTGATCGGGATGAGCGTGGTCATCATGCGGATCAGCGTGGACTTCCCTGCGCCATTGGGACCGAGCAGCCCGAAGATTTCTTCCTCCTTCACGTTGAAGGAAACGTTATCGACTGCAGTGAAGTCACCATACTTTTTGACAATATGGTCCACTTCAATAGCATTGCCCGGATTAATTGGCTTGGCGCGCCCGTCTTTTGCGGGCTCGCGTGCGCCGGATGCGCCATTCGGTTTGAAGTCAGCAACCATGGTTCGCCGTCAATCTTAAATCTGAGCTTGAAATCACTGCCGTTTCTCCGCTGGCGAGCCGCTCGAAGCCGAAGCCTTGAGTTGATCCGGTGACACCAGAACCTCCGCCGTCATTCCGGGAACGTAAGCTCCCTTAGGATTGTCCAGGCGGATCTTGAGCACGATGGTTCGAATATCGCGCTTGCGCCGGCCCACGTCGCGTTGTGTGGCGAAATCGGCCTCCGGAGCCTTGAAGAACACTTTGCCGGAGGTGATGGTGCCGCCGGGCAGGCGAATGCGCAGCGTGTCTCCCAAACCGATGTTGTCGGATTCGGTCTCCGGAATCGCGGCGCGCACCCAGGTATCGCTTAGGTCCACGAGAGTGACAATGGGCTGGCCCGCAGTCAGGACTTCGCCTTCGCGGGCGGCGCGCACCGACACGGTGCCACTCAAAGGCGCGTAAACCTTGGTGTAACCCAGACGGACTTCAGCTTCCTTGAGTTGGGCTTCCGCGTTGGCCAGTTGTCCCCGCGTCGATTGCACCGTGCTCGCGGCCGCGTGCGCCTGATGAGTGTTGGCGAGAGCGGCATTCAGATCAGCGTCCGCCGCGCTCACCTGATCTTTTAAAGACTGCACCGTCGCCGTCTGCGCTTTCAGATTGCTTTCCGCCTGCACCCGGTCCTGGTCGGACGCGACTCCCTGCTTCGCCAGCTCGATCATGCGTCGGCTGTCACTCTCGGTGCGTTGCAGCATGGCTTCCGCCTGCAGCAGCTGGGCGCGGGCTGCTTGCAGTCTGGCCTGGGCATTCACCACATTGCTCGAAGTCGAACCGTGGGTCGCCGCGCTGGTGGCCTGGCTGGCTGAAACCTGGGAGCGCAAACTGTCGATCATGGCCGCGGCGGCGCGGGCTTGAGCCTCCAGTTCCGACGGATCGAGGATCGCGATCAGGTCTCCCTGCTTGACTTGTGTGCCTTCGTCCACCAGCAGCTTGGAAATCCTGCCCGGGATCTGCGGGCTGATGATGATCTGGTTGGAATCCACGGTGCCGATCAGCACCAGATCGCTCGAGTGCGGCGTCGAAACCAGGTAATAGGCGGTCGCCGCGACCAGGATGATCCCGAGAATGATCAGAAATTTATTGCGCGCGTTCAATCTCGTTCTCCTTCAGGTTTCGCCCCTGGCGGAACAACGCTGCCGAAATGAAATCCAGTACCGCGGTTCGCCGTGCGGCAATAAGCTCTGGAGATAATGGATCGGCGCCGCTCACCATTTGCATTACCGGTGCGTTAATGAAATAAAAGACAACGACCGCGATAATCGAAAGCAAATATTGTTCCGGGTTGCCTGGTCGAAATTCGCCTTTGGCTTGTCCCTCTTTGATTGCCTCAGCAAGTTTGCCGGCGAGGGGGCGGAAGTATTGCTTCACTATGCGCTGAAACTGGGCTGATCCTCCCCGGCCGGCGCGCATCATCTCTCCTTGCACGATACGGGGATAGCGCGCGTGGCTGGCGATGTAGTCGAAATGTCCTCCAGCGTAAGCCAGGATCTTTTCGCGAGGGGGCAGGTCAAGTTCCAGAATCTTCAGAAGGGTGCTGGTCAATCCGCCGAAGGCCTGGTCGAGCACAGCGCCGTAAAGCGTGTCTTTATCCTTGAAGTAGTAATACAGCAGAGCTTTGTTCACGCCGGCGGCACGAGCGATAGCGTCAGTGCGCGCTCCGGCTACACCTTCCCGGGAGAATTCCTGCACGGCCGCTTCCAGGATGGCAGCACGGCTTTCCTCGGGGCGTCCCCGGGAACCCATGCGCGGTTTGGATAAAGCGGCTTTCATCTCCGGGCCTCGACTTAATTAACCAGTTAGTTAGATTATACCGGACTGCCGCCCCTCTCGTAAATTTATTTGCACACCCGTAATGACTACAATCTAAGTGGTTTCAGCTCACCAGGGAGAACCATGAAATATCGGAAACTCGGCCGGACCAGTTTTGAAGTCAGCGAAATGGCGCACGGGCTTTGGGGCATGAGCGGCTGGACCGGCTCGAATGACAAGGAGTCACTCGCGGCGTTGCAACTGGCGACCGACCTGGGATGCAACTTCTTCGACACCGCCTGGGCCTACGGCGACGGCAAGAGCGACAGCCTGCTAAGCGAAATTCTGTCCCGAAATCCTTCTCCTCCCAACCCAGCCAAGCGCCTGTATGCGGCTTCGAAAATCCCGCCGCTAAACGGAAAGTGGCCGGCCCGGTCCGCCTACAAGTATCAGGATGTCTTCCCCGCGGCGCATGTTTTGAAACACGCCGACCTGATTCGGAAAAAACTTCGAGTCGACGCCATCGACGTATTGCAGTTTCACGTCTGGGACGATAGCTGGACCGACGTGCCAGAATTTCGCAACACGGTGGAGAAACTCAGGCGCGACGGAATCATTCGTCATTTCGGTCTCAGCCTGAACCGCTGGGAACCCGAGAACGGTCTCAAGGCTCTGCGCACCGGCCTGGTGGACGTGGTGCAGGTGATTCACAACATTTTCGATCAGTCGCCCGAGGACAAGCTTTTTCCAGTTTGCCAGGAGCTGAATATCGGTGTGATCGCGCGCGTTCCGCTCGATGAGGGCAGCCTGGGCGGAAAGATGACGCTGGAAACGCGCTTCCCCAAGGGCGACTGGCGCGCCATGTACTTCGGTCCGAAGAATCTCCCTCCGACGATCGAGAGAGTGGAAAAGCTGAAGGCCGTGCTGCCGTCAGGCATGACGCTGCCGCAGATGGCACTGCGCTACATTCTTTCTTACCCAGCGGTGAGCACCATCATCGTTGGAATGAGGAAGCCGGAGCATGTGCGGCAGAATATTGCAAACAGCGACGCCGGCCCCCTGGATGCGGCGCTGCTCCGCAAATTGAAGGCTCATCGCTGGGACCGCAAACCGCAGCCCTGGGCAGATTAGCTACCGTGTCATCCTGAGCGGAGATGCTGCTTCGCTTCGCGAAGCAGCTACGGAGTCGAAGGATCCCTATAGCTGAATCGGCGGCCGGCGTAGTGAGATTCCGCACCAATCAACCCAAGAAAATCCCTCGGACGCAAGGGTCGTTGCGATGGGTAGGGGTCGTTCGACTCCGCATTGCGTTTCGCGAAGCGAAACGCAATGCGGCGCTCAGGATGACAGATTACTGAATTAGCGTGCGCCGCCGGCGATGGATGGCACCAGCAGGACTTCATCTCCATCCTGGAATGCGTACTTGTTCCCGCCCAGGAAGCGGATGTCTTCTTCGTTCACGTACACATTCAGGAAGCGGCGGATTTCTCCTGATTCATCCCGCAGATGAGGTTTGAGGTCGGGGAACTGCTGGTCGAGCGCGGAAAAAAGTTCTCCCAGGTTGGCGGCCGAGCAGGTCACGCGCGCATTGCCCGCGGTCAGCCGGCGCAACGCTGTAGGAATCTGAACCGTGATGTTCATCTTACGCCCCCACCGGCTCTGGAACATCTTTCTCAGAAGCATTCTGCGTTCTTTCCATGTACTTCTCGAACTCGGCGAGCTTGGGTGCGATGGGCTCTTCGAGCTTCATACTTGCCCGCGAGCACATCGGTGGTCTTCAAGCCGTTGCCGGTAATGCAGAGCACGGTAGTCTCGTCGGGCTAAATGCGTCCCTGGCGATACAGCTTGCGCGCGCGTGCCGACAGTCACGCCGCCAGCGGTCTCGGTGAAAACTCCCTCCGTCTCCGCCAGCAACTGGATGGACTCCACCAGTTCGGGATCGGAAACATCCTCCGACCAGCCGCCGCTCTGGGTGATGACCTTGATGGCGTAGTGCCCGTCGGCGGGATTGCCGATGGCCAGCGAGCGCGCAATGGTCGTCGGCTTCTGCGGCTCGATGTCCGCGTTGCCGGCCTTGACGGCGGTCGAAATGGGAGAGCAGCCCGGTGGCCTGTGCGCCAAAAAATTTCACCGGCTTGGCTTCGACCAGGCCTAGCAGGAGCAGTTCGTCGAATGCCTTCTTGATTTTGACAATCAGCGATCCGCCCGCCATCGGAACCACGACGTTATCGGGCAAACGCCAGCCCAGTTGTTCGGCGATTTCGAAGCCAACCGTCTTCGAGCCTTCCGCGTAATAGGGGCGCAGGTTCACGTTGACGAAGCCCCAGGGCCGCTCGTCGGCGATCTGGGAACACAGGCGATTGACCTGGTCGTAGCTTCCGGAAATGCGTATCAGCTTGGCGCCGAAGACCTGTGTGCCCAGAATCTTTGGCGGGCTCGAGATCGGCCGGAATGAAGATCACGGCCTTGAATCCGTTGCGAGCGGCTTGCGCTGCCACCGAGTTGGCCAGGTTGCCGGTGGACGAGCAGGAGACGGTATCGAATCCGAAATCACGGGCCTGGGACAAAGCCACTGCCACGACGCGGTCCTTAAAACTCAGGGAGGGCTGACAGACCGCGTCGTTTTTCAGATAGAGGTGCTTCGCGCCCAGATTGTGAGCCAGTCGTGGCGCCTCCAGCAGCGGGGTAAATCCGGCTGGAACCGTGGGCTGATAATTCACGGGAAGAGGCAGCAGATCGCGATAACGCCACATGCTGGCCGGGCCCTGGGCAATCCGCTCGCGGGTAAAGGTGGGGCGCGCGGCTTCGTAATCGTAGAAGACTTCGAGGGGAGAGAAACAGTCGTCACAGATGGAACGGGGCTGGTTTCCCCAGCTCTTGCCGCATTCCCGGCAGCGCAATTCGTATGTCATTGCAGCCACTCTGCTTTGGAGTGGCTGGCGGGACGAGCCGTCCGGAAAATGCCCAGAAACGCGAAATCCTCTTTCCCTGAGAGGAAAAGAGGAACGAGATGCTGAGAAATTCGGCACCCCGAATCTCATGTTCCCCCTGTCTAGGGCGAGAGTTGACACCGGGCGACCAGAAAATGAATTCCGATCCGGTTGTCGTGGCTTCGTAGGGCTCGTCCCTCAGCCACTCTGCATGAAATCCAAGGTCTGCTCCGTAGAGCAAACTTGAAGAATGGTACCGGGCGGGGCAGGGGTTCGTCAAGGTCTTTGGGGCGCCCTCGCGATTCCGTAAAGCGCCATCTGCCCATCGGGTCGGCATTGATTTGACATCAGTTATGGCAGACCAGGAAGCTGGGGCAAGTTGGAATGCTCGCGGGATGGGAGAAATCGTTGGGAAACTGGAGGGTGCGTTTGATTTTTCGGGTTGGAGAGAATAGGGCGACCAGAGCGTCAGAGGGGACACCGGATAAAGATTGCCGGACAGGTCGAAGGACACGCGCGGCCTGATCAACTGGTATTGGGCGAAAGAGCGACGAACCCGTAGGCTAAGCGTTTGGCGAGCTCATGAAAGGTCTCGCATTTTCGGCGGGCATGGCTACGGACTTGGCGGTGGTAGAAGACCAGGGACAGGGTATAGGCAAGAAACCGGATCATGGTCAGCACCACCAAGGCTGTCGTTTGGTGGACAGCGGGGTGTTTGAGGTGACAGTCGGTGGTGATGGTCTGAAAGACTTCGGTATCGATTCGCCAACGGCTGCGACTGAACTGATGAATGAACAGCGGCGAGATCGAGCCCAGCTCGAAATTGGTGGCGTAGAAGTTGGTGCTGGATTGGGCTATCGCCGTCTTGCCTTTGGTTCTAGGAGCGTCTTTTTCGCGGAGGGTGACGCGGCGCTGCTGTTCGGTGCGAACCGTTTTGACGACCCGCACCAGGCGATCGGCGACCGGCCAATCGACCTCCGGCAAGTGCCAGTATTGAATCTCCCGGCCCGGGTCCGCCTGAACACCGGTGGGAGAATCCTGGGTACAACGCTCCGCCTCGCGCAATAACTCGGGCTGGTTCTCTTTCAAGGTGAAGGCCCAAACCAGACCCAGACGTTCCACTTGCTTGACGAAGGGCGCTTGCAGATACAAAGCGTCCCCCACCAACACATCCAGGAAGCGGCGGCCCAACTGCCCGACCAGATCTTGCAGTAGAGCCAGGGCGCAGGAGACCTCGGCTTCGCCGTTCTTCTGAAAGCGAACCCCCAAGGGGATGGGGAAAGAGGTGCTGACCAAGACTACGACGACGATGCGGTGATAATACTGAATATCGGTTTTCAGCTCGCCGTTCACCTTGTGTTGGATCTCTCGCTCCATACAGGCCTCGCAACAGCGGGCAAACGAACTGCAGATTTCAATGCCATCCACCGCTGCCACCACCAACCCTCGGGACCAATCGGAGCGTAGAACGCCGTTGCGTTTCAGGCGGCGGGCAATTTCACAACTGAGCGCGAACACGGATTCGGGAGATTGTCGTTCCAGCGAGTAGCCGAGGGTGTCGTCGCTGACCGGTCCGATGCGCCGGGCCAGCGCCCCATGATGACACTCGGCCTCGATCTGCAGCAGGCTGGGAATCTGCATCGCGGCGCCCAGGAAGACGGCGTCAAACACCTTTTTCCAAGAGTGCTGGGGAAACTGCCGTCCCTCGGGCAGAGCGCTCACCAAACCGGAGAAGCCAAACACCTTGTCGAGATACGCCTCGAACCGGTGCCGGGTCAAACTTGGCGCTCTTCCTTTTCTTTGAGAAACCGCTTGAGGTTTACGCGGCAGATGGTCGCGGCGGCGGCATCAAAGCGTCGGCGCATCTCGATTTTTTCGCGCACCTTGTCCACTAATTCCGCTGGAATATTGAGGGCTTTCGGCTTGCCGTCAATCAGTACCGAGATCTGATATTGCGAGTGCAGGTGTTTGCCCTCGGCGCAATGACAGTTGGGCCGGCCGCAGGCACGTTTGCGTTCGACAAAAGAGCCGGGCAGCATTTCGCGGAGCGCACCGAGGCTGCGGATGAGTTTGCCGCGCAGTTCCAGGTCGGGTTCGCGGGGCGGCTTCATATGACACTAATATTAGTGTCAGAATAGAGCAAAGTCAAGTGCCTGCGAAATTTGCAAAAATGCCGTCAACCTGAAACCGGAGATGGAAAACCCTGCAAACAAACGGACTGACGCTAAACGCCACCCTACCTTAAGGAATCACTGGGGCGCCCTCAGTTGACGCTTTCGTGAGAAACTCCGGACTCCAACCCAACCGACGTCCGTTCTATACTCATGCTGGACGGTTTCCCTTGTATGTCAGAGCAAGTATTCGGTCTCAGCATCAATCAAGTCATGGCGTACACCGCCATTGCCAACGTGGGGCTGGTGGTGGTGCTGGCTGCGGTCAATATCTACTACGCCGGACACGCCAAGCGACAGGCGGATGCGGCCAGGGAGCAGGTGTCCGCCTCCAACCGGCAGTCAGAGATTGCGGCGGAGACACTGGCTCTCGTGCGCAAGCAGATGGACCAGCAAGTCCGCACGGACGTGGCTTCTGTGACCCTGCAGCTCAAGGTCGCCATCCACGTGATTGAAGACTGGCTCAAGCGGATTGCTCCGGAAAGGCATCCGCAGCTGCCGGACCAGATTGTCATCCTCCCCGCCGATTTTAGCCTGGCCACGCAGCGCGCTCATTCGATTGATCCCATCGCCGCGGAAAACATGGGAGCGGCCGCGCTGTACGTCACCGAGGCCGAGACCAATCTGAAGATCCTGAGGGCGGTGGAGGCGGGATCCCAGAATGCGAAGGAGGTGCTGGAGAAGGCCGCCAAGAGCCTGAATACCGCCAAGTACAAGCTGTCCGTCGCCCGCACCCGATGGGAGTCGGTGGCCGAGCCGTCTTGACCGTCGGGATGGCGGCAGCGCATAATTACGGCCTTGAAACTCCAGGGCTTTCCGGATGGAAGCCCACATCGACCTTCCCCCCCAGCAAAAAGACAGCTTTGCCAAGTTCCGTCAACCGGAACAGGAGATTTTCAAATGACCGAAGAAGCCAACAAGCGCATCGGCGATTACCAGATTCTTGACGAGTTGGGTAGCGGCGGAATGGGACGGGTCTGGCGGGTACGCAACGTCATCACCGACCGCATTGAAGCCATGAAGGTTCTTCTTCCCGACCTGGCGGGGCGACAGGAACTGGCTGCGCGTTTCCAGCGCGAAATCAAGCTTATGGCCAGCTTGAACCATCCCAACATCGCAGCCCTTCGAACTGCGTTCACTGCCGACAACCAGTTGTACATGGTGATGGAATACGTCGAAGGCACCAACCTGGCGGACAAACTGGAGAAGGGCCCGATCACGGTGAACGACGCCGTCAACTACATCAGCCAGGTGTTGAGCGCGGTCGGCTATGCGCACCAGCAGCACGTCATTCATCGCGACATCAAGCCTGCCAACATGATGCTGACGCCGCAGGGCGTGATCAAGCTGATGGATTTCGGCATTGCCCGCGCCGGTGAAGAGCGCAGTCTGACCATGACCGGCACCACCATGGGCTCGTTGAGTTACATGTCTCCCGAGCAGGTAAAGGGAGAAGCCACCGATGCGCGCTCCGACTTGTATTCGGTCGGCGTGTCGCTGTACGAATTCGTGACCGGGCAACGTCCTTTCACGGCCACCAGCGACTATTCGATCATGGCGGCGCACGTCAAAGAGGCGCCCAAGCCGCCCGTCGAACTGCATCCCGGACTACCGGCGGCGCTGAACGAAATTATTCTGATGGCCATCGCCAAGGACCCGGCGCAACGCTTCCAGACGGCGGATGCCTTCCGCAATGCTCTGAGCTCAGTGCCGGTGACCGCGTCCCCCACCCCCGCTACGCTCGAAGCCACCACAGTGGACTCGATGGCAGCGTTGCCCAATGTGCCGGTTGCGCCTGCGGCAACTCCAGCCCGCCCGGTTTCCGCCCCGGTTTCGGCTTTGAAGAGCCCCGCGGCCCCGTCTCTGACCCCGGCCGGCTCCGATGCCGCCGCCTTCCTCTGGGAGTGGTCATCGCGGCTTGTACATGACGCTGGGAGCCCTGATCGTGCTCGCAGGCCTGGTGGCCGCCGGAATCTATGTGCCGCGGACCAGCAAGACCCATGCGAAAGGCCCGGATGGGACCTCGATGCAGCAGAGTGCGGATAACGCCACGCCCAGCGCAGTCCAGCCCAGCCAGTCAGCGCCTTCAGATGCCCCAGCCGCCGGCGCGATGAGTTCGGATTCGTCGCAACCGCCCGCCGCACCCACAGCAACCACTGCCTCCGTGGACAACTCGAATGCGATGCAATCCGCTCCGGCTCCGCAAGCGGCTCCCGAGATGGGGAAGCCAGAGCAGAGCGGTCTCACCCCGGCCAAACCCAGCCACTCCCTCGCCAGGAAGCTGAGGGCCCAGAACAACAGTCCTTCAGGCGATATGGGCGCGCCTCCGCAGGGCGATAACGGAATGGCCGCACCAGATGCCGCAAGTTCTTCAGCTGACGTGGAAGAGTTGGAGCAAACGGTTGATCAGCTTTCCAACCGCGCCGCCGCCGTAAACAGTGGCCTGGATCGTCTGCAGCAGGAGCAGAGCGCCGCCGGCTACGGACTTCGCGGCGACATGGTTGCCCGCCAGGCCAGCATGAAAGCCAACCTCTTCAAGGCTGAAGAGGCGATGCAACACCACGATGCAGCCAGGGCGAAGAAATACGCGGACCTAGCGGGGAAAGACCTGGAAGTGCTGGAGAGCTTCCTGGGCCACTGAGCGCGACAGCGGGAAACAGCAGGCCACGGATCTGCACGGATTTAACGGATAGAAGAAGAACAAAAGGGTTTTAATCCGTGTGAATCCGTGAAATCCGTGGCTTGCGGTTACCGGCTGTACTGATTTCTCTTCTTCTCTTCGTGCCGCTCCTGTCCTAGTTGGATCAGGCGTTCGATCAGTTCCGGATAGGCCAGCCCCGACGCCGCCCACAGCTTGGGATACATGCTGATCGCGGTGAACCCTGGCATGGTGTTGATCTCGTTGAGATAAATCTTCCGGTTTTTCGGGTCCATCAGGAAATCCACCCGCGCCAGGCCGGAACAGTCCACGGCCTTAAAGGCGCTGATCGCCAGTTCCTTAACTTGCCTGGTCTCCGCTTTGGAAAGCTTTGCCGGGATGATCAACTGCGATCCCTCGTCAACATATTTGGCGGTATAGTCGTAGAACTCCTTGCCCGGAACAATCTCGCCCGGCACGGAAGCCTCGGGTTTATCGTTGCCCAGCACCGAGCATTCGATTTCGCGGGCCTTGTGCTTCTTGCCGCCCACGCCTTCCTCGATCACGATCTTGCGATCGAATTTGGCGGCTTCTTCCATCGCCGGACCCAGTTCCTTGCGGTTGCGTGCCTTCGAAATTCCCACCGACGATCCCAGGTTGGCGGGCTTCACGAATACCGGATACTTCAGCTTGCCTTCAACCAATTTTTGGACCTTCTTCGGACCCGATTCCCAGTCGGTGCGCAACACCGTGACGTGCTTCACGATGGGAAGTCCAGCGGCCCGGAACAAGGACTTCATGACGTCCTTGTCCATGCCGGCGGCGGAGCCGAGCACGCCCGCGCCCACGTAGGCAATGTCCGCCAGTTCGAACAATCCCTGAATGGTCCCGTCCTCGCCGAAGGTCCCATGCAGGACGGGGAAGATGATGTCCACGTTGATGGCCCGGTCGCTGGCCCGCCGGGTCAGGGCCTCGGTCTGGAAGGCAGCCAGGGAACCGCCGGGGCGCTGCGGTTCCGGTGGGACCACCACCGCCTGCCCGGTAGCCAGGACTGCGGCCCCAGGGGTGGCCTCGGGGTCGCCCGCCCGAAGATGGGCTGGAGTATGGAATTGGGAACCGGACTCGCCAACTCCCTTTCCCTGCAACAACCGTTCAGCGTCGGCTGCGGTTAACCAGCGTCCTTCCTTGGTAATGCCGATAGGCACTACTTCAAACTTGGCTTTATCAATGGCATTGCAGACCGACGCGGCCGAGAGCAGCGACACCTCGTGCTCTCCGCTGCGTCCGCCGAAAAGGATACCGACGCGGAGTTTCTTCATGTTAGGGGCTTGATTAGACCTCTCCATTCTTGCACAATGTCATACCGTCCGGGTTGACGAGGGCTGCACCCCCGAGCACGCCCCGCCCAGGCTGGGACCGTTAATTTGTTTTGGTCCTGATTCTCTTATCAAAGGGAAATTCTGCCATGCGAAAAGCGACATCCTTAGCCGCGTTATTCTGCCTCTTTGTTGCACTTCAAGCGAGCGCGCAAGCGCCGCCGGCTCCCGGGGCGCCATCCCCCCCGCAAGGACGCAAAAAAAAGGTTGCCATCATGGACTTCGATTACGCCACCGTGCATGGCGGCGTATCCTCAATTTTCGGACAGGACGTGGACATAGGGAAGGGAATCTCGGACCTGATGGTGACCACCCTGGTGAAAGATGGAAGCTATTCCGTGATCGAACGGAAGGCTCTGGACAAGATCATGGCCGAGCAGAATTTTTCCAATAGCGACCGCGCCAACCCAAACTCGGCGGCCAAATTGGGCAAGCTGTTAGGCGTGGATGCCATTATCGTGGGCAGCATCACCACCTTCGGCAACGAGACCAAGAACATAGGCCTGGGCGGGGCGGGCAGCGCGCTCGGCGGTTTTGGCCTCGGGGGCTTCGGCCACAAAAAGTCCAAGGCCATCGTGGCACTGACGGCGCGCCTGATCGATGTGGACACCGGCGAAATCATGGCAGTGGCGGAGGGCCGCGGCGAATCCAAGCGTGAAAGCACTTCATTCCTGGGTGGAGGCGGTCATTGGGCGGGATCGGGCGCGGGCAACGTCGATTTCGGCAGTAGCGATTTTCAGAACACCATTATTGGCGAAGCCGTGAAGGCCGCCGTGGACCAGACCAGCACACAGGTGATTGCCGACAAGGACAAACTCGTAACTCGCACCGTCGTGGTCGAGGGTCTGATCGCTGCGGTCGACGGTGGACAGATCATCCTTAACGTCGGATCGAAGGCCGGTGTGAAGGTCGGCGACCAGTTGAACGTCGAGCGTGTGTCCAAGGAAATCAAAGACCCCTCCACGGGCAAAGTGATCCGGCGCATAGCCACCTCGGTTGGCGTGGTGAAAGTCACCGACGTCGACGATATTTCCGCGGTTGCGACTACGGTTTCGGGCACTGGATTCAAGACCGGTGACGCTGTAAAAACAGTCACGCAGTGACAAAATGCGGGGCAGGAAGGAACCGGCAGGGGCGGCCAGTTCCTTCCTCGGCTCCCTATGCTTCAATCTGTTCGGCCCCTTCTTGAAACAGCCAAGGTCTACCGGTTCAAGTGGAGGCGGTATGCGACTGATTAGGTTTTCCCACGCCCTGGTTGCGGTCTTCGCCGCAATTCTTCTTACGGTAACTGCCCTGACCGCACAGCAGAAAAGTCCTTTGACCAATGCCGACGTCATCAAGATGGTGAAATCCGGCTTGGCAGAGACAACAATTGTGGCGGCCATCGCCGCCAATGACACTCAGTTCGATCTCTCCTCGACCGGGCTGCAGTCGCTGAACCAGGCCGGAGTCAGCAGCAAGGTGATCCGGGCGATGCTGGCGGCGGAAGCCAAGAAGAAGAGCGCTGCCGAGGCGGCGGAGAATTCTCCGGCTGCGCAGGCGGCACCCGCCGCGCAGGATTCGGCCCCGGATGCAGCGTCAGGCATGGGCCCCCAAGGCATGAGCCCGCAGGGGATGCCGCCGGGAATGTCATCGGATCAGATGCAGCAAATGATGGCCAACATGCCTCCCGAAATGCGGGAGCGTATGCAAGCCTCGATGGCCCAGCGCAATGCAAGGAGATCCGGAAGGGGAGGAGGATCGGCTGGCTCGGCCAACTCGATTCCAGCTCACGCCGGAGTACCGGTTCCACTGGATAGCGCGCTCTACACTTCATTCACGCGGCTAAAGACCCAGCCCGGCTATCACATGGTCATGACCATGCAGACCAGCAATCCCCAAATGGCGGCAATGGCCCAGAGCATTTTCAGCCCGGCGGAATTGGTGGTCGAGGGCAATACGCGGCAATACACAATGCACTACAAAATGCCCGCCACGGACCTGCCAGGAACGGTTGATGATTGGGAGATTCGGGCGGTGGTACAAAACGGCCGCGCAGCGCGGCTCATTACCTCGCCGGCGGTGCCTCGATTGCTGAAGCTCAGCGAAGAAAAGGCAGCACAACAATTGGCGGAGTTGGATCGCCAGGCCGCGAGCGCCATCGCTCACGCCGCCGCGGAAGGACCCTGGGGTGCGATCGGCGCCGCAACCACCGCTGCAGCGACCGCCTATACGCATGTGGAAGTGCCGAAAATGCTGAAGAAGCAGAAAGAGATGTTTACCTGGCAGTGCCGTGACGTCCCGGAGAGCGGCGGACCGGGCAGCCAACCCAACCCGAACCTCACCGACCTGCACCCAATCGGCGACCAGAACGTGAACGGCGCGATGGCGGACGGCTATGAGTTTTACGACCACGAAAACGAGAAGACCCAGGGCACGGTGCACTTGTTCGTGGCCAAGGACTCCGGCTTGCCCCTGCGGATCGAGATGGTCGATCCGAACGGCGCCGGCGGGGTCCAGATGAACTACGGCCCGCTCACCGGTCCGGCCAATATTGAAATTCCGGCCTGCATGAAAGCCCACTAGCCACAGAAACTGCAGGAAGAACGGCAGGGCCCACGAATGACGAAATTGGCAGGTCTGGCACTGATTTCGCTGTTAGTGGCTGCGGCCCCTTCCCAGCGGGCCCGCAATGTTGCCCAGACTAGTGTTTCGCAGACCGCCACGCAGCCGAATCCCGCGCCAAAGTCTCCTCCGCTGAGCAACGCCGACGTGGTCAAGATGCTGAAGGGTGGGCTGCAGGAGAGCACGATCCTCAGCGTGATAGCCACGACGGATTGCGACTTTGACGTATCCGTCGATGGCTTGCTGGCGTTGAAAGAGGCCGGCATCAGCGACAAAGTCATGGATGCGATGCTGGCGGCCACGGCCAGGAAGCGGACCTCTGCTGCCGCCACGGCGCCTGTGGTGCCTCAAGCCACTTTGATCCAGAACTCTGACGCAACGGGTATGTCGCCGGATGGGATGTCGCACTTGTCACCGGCTCAGCGGCAGCAAATGGTGGCAGCGATGAGTCAAATGGGCGGAATGAATGCCATGGCGGGGATGGGTGGGATGACGGGCATGCCGGGAATGGGCGGCATGATGATGTCGCCGGCCGTGTTGCCCCAGATCAAGTTGCTGCTGGGCCCGGAGAAAAAGTTGATGGCCAGTTCGATGGCCCAGATGGCGCAGAGCACGATCAAGGGCATGCCGGGCGCGGGCTCGGCTGCGGGGTCGACGTTGCGGAGTTTCGCGACTCAAGGGCTCACCTTCGCCGCCATCGCGGGCGGCGGCATGTTCGCAGCGCCGGCTATGGGCATCGCCTCCGGCATGATGGGAGGAATGATGGGCGGTCATCGCGGTCTGCCCACGACCACATATATCTGGGCGCTTCCTGGCCGCGCCTCTTCTTACACGATGCCCACCACCCTGCCGAAATTTGAGCTGGAGTTCGGCGATATCACCGGTCTTGATCCCGACGCCTACGAGCCTGCGCTGGTCCACTTGCCCCAGGCCATGGACAATTGGAGGCTGGTGGGCGCCACCAAACAGAAGATGAGTTACATGGGTGCGGCAGAGCAGCAATCGATGATCGACGAAGAGCGCACACTGCTAAAAGTCACCCGCATGGAGCGCGGCCATTTGCAGATCGAGCCGGCGGCCCCGCTGGCGCCGGGAGAATACGGAATCGTGCTGCGCCCCACCAAGGCCCACAAGCCGAAGAAGGGTGTATCCCAGTCTCAAGCTCGGCAGGGAGTCTTCTACTCCGTATGGGACTTCTCGATTCCCGGCGAAACTGCGGACGTAGTTCCCGCCAAGAAACACTATTAATAGTTGCGGCACTGTTGTGCTCGCCGTTTTCTTCAATAACTCGAAGCAGAAGTGTCATACAATGCTCACGCCTACCCCGGGGCTCCAGGAAATCTCAACCAACCCCCCTGTTCGTTATGGAGACATGATGGCAACAGCTGCTGCAACTCCCAGCAATCGCGCGAAGTTTCCGACCAGCGTTCCCGGACGCCGTTTCGACAACTTGTTCTTTTCGGCCATGGCGCTACTCATACTAGCCACGGTTTTTCTGGGATTTGCACGCACCTACTACCTCGCGGGAATGATCCATGCCCCACTGCCCGCTTTCATCATTCACGTACACGGCGCGGCATTTTCCTGCTGGATCCTCTTGCTGGTCACGCAAACCGCCCTGGTCTCTGCCGGACGCGTGGATATCCACCGCCGCCTGGGCGTACTTGGTTTTCTTCTGGCCTGTTCGATGGTCGTTCTCGGTGTCCTGGCGGGTACCAATGCTCTGGCCAGAGGCTTCACGCCTCCCGGGTTGGATGCCGCGACTTTTTATGTCGTGCCGATGACGGACATGCTGATCTTTGGGGCGCTGATCTACTTCGCGTTCCGCAATCGCTCCGATTCCCCGGCGCACAAGCGGCTCATCCTCATTGCTACGATTGCGCTGCTGATCGCCGCCATCGCGCGCTGGCCCTTCGCGGTTTTTCTGGGAAAGCCCATCGCAGCCGGACTGTTCTCCTACGTCTTCCTGCTCCTGCTGGTGGCCTACGACCTGTGGTCAATTCGGAAGGTCCATCGGGCTACGCTTTGGGCGGGCGGTTTCCTCATCCTGGTGCAGCAGATACGAATACCCATCGGCCAAACCGCCGCCTGGCATGCCTTCGCCCATTGGGCCCAATCTCTGGCAAGTTAGACTTCAACCACGGCAGAGCTAGGGCGGTTCACTCGATGACGCTCTGCTGATTTAAAGCGCGCCGCGGCCACCCAGCTTGGCGGGGACCACGGTCCGCGACGGGAAATGCAACACCGCCGCATGCCGATTCATAGCGGTTGCCGCCTGCGTGCGGCGGTTGCCCTCAAGGCTGTTGAAATCCAGGGTGGTGACGGTGTGTTCACACAAAGCGCACTTGAACGTGGTGCCGCCGTTCATCGATTTGGTGGTGTAATATCGCACGCCTTCATTGTAGTCCTTCCGTGCGGCGGCGCTTACGGGCATTAGGTGAGCGACCTTAGGGTAACTTGTCATCCGAATCCGGGCGATTCCCCGCGCTTAGAGGGCTTAGTTAGGTCCCGGCGCAGGGCAGGTGTGGGGCGGACCCTCTTGTCCGACACCTTTGACTCAGACGTTGGTTCAAGAAATCCAAGTCAAGAGTGGCGGACAAGAGTGTCCGCCCCACACTCTGCCTGGAAGGCGGCTGGCTTCTGAGGGCCGCTGGACTTTTACAGAATCTTCTTCCCAAACGCCGACTGCGCCAGCTCCACCGCCAGATCCGCGGTGCGGTTGTGCTCGTCAATGACGGGGTTTACCTCGACGATCTCAAAGCTGAGCATGCGGCCGTGGTCGGCGATGATTTCCATGGCCAGGTGGCCTTCGCGATAAGTCGCCCCGCCCCGGACTGGCGTACCCACGCCAGGCGCGTCTTCGGGATCGATCCAGTCCATGTCGAGGGAAACGTGATAGCCGGCGGTGCCGCGTCCGGCTAGGCGCAGCGCTTCTTCCATTACGATACGCATGCCGCGCTCGTCGATATCGCGCATGGTAAAGACGCCGATGCCGGCGCGACGGACATTTTCCTTCTCGATGGCATCAATGTCACGCACGCCCACCAGCACACAGTTTTCCGGTTTCACCTTGGGTGAGAAATCGAAGATATCGGCCAGTTCGGCTGGCCCCAATCCCATGATGGCGGCCAGCGGCATGCCGTGGACGTTCCCGCTGGGTGAGCTCTCGGGGGTATTGATGTCGGTGTGAGCGTCAATCCAGATCAATCCGATTTTCTGATTTTGGCGCCGATAGAATTCGGCCACTCCAGCCACCGTTCCCGCCGCCACCGAGTGATCTCCACCCAGTACCAGAGGAACCTTGCCTGCCTCCAAAGTCTTCATTACCAGCTCGGCGTGCTTGGTGCAGGTGGACGTAATCTCCTTCAGATACTTGGCGTGGGGGTTGCCTTGCTCCTTCTGTTCGGCGATGGCAACGGAAACATTGCCCGCGTCCTCGACCACATGCCCCAGGGCCTCGAGCCGCGCCTCCAGCCCGGCCACCCGCACCGCAGAGGGGCCCATGTCCACGCCCCGGCGCGACTGTCCCAGGTCGAGGGGGACCCCAATCACGCGAATTTTCCTGGGAACGATGTTGGACGTAGATGAGGTTGCAGGCGCCATAAGTTCTAGTCAGCTCTGAAAGTTTTCAGCCCCAGACGAACCTCTGAGAACCGGGACCTTTCGACTGACAACTGAGAATAAATCGAACTCAGCCGATATGTGCCGAGCCAGCGGACGTCACCAGTTCTTGCATTCTCGGCGCTCTCCGCGTGCTCGGCGGTGAAAAGGTTTACGGGTACAACCGATTCAACATGCGCGGAAACGGAATCGTCTCCCGCACATGCTCCAGCCCGCAGATCCAAGCCACGGCGCGTTCAATCCCCATGCCGAAGCCGCCATGCGGCACGCTGCCGAATTTGCGCAGGTCAAGGTACCACTTGAAGGCTTCTTCAGGAAGGCCGTTCTCGTGAATGCGCCGCACCAGCAGATCGTAGGACGCCATGCGTTGCGAGCCGCCGATAATTTCTCCGTAGCCTTCCGGCGCCAGCACGTCCACACATAGCGCCAGCTCTGGCCGTTGCGGGTCGGGCTCCATGTAGAAGGCCTTCACCTGCGCGGGATAACGATGCACCATGACCGGCTTGTCGAACTGTGACGAGATGTAGGTTTCATCAGGCGATCCCAGGTCGCCTCCCCATTCGAAGTTGTTCTCCAGAGCGCCCTTGGCATGCGCTTCCTGCAACATCTTGGCGGCCTCGTCGTAAGTGATGCGCGGAAACGGGGGCTCAATCTTTTCCAGCTTCGTGACATCGCGGCCGATGACGTGCAGATCGCTGCGCCGCTTCTCCAGGCAACGCTTCACGATAAAGCTGATCAAACCTTCAGCCAGGTCCATGAGGTCGTCGAGTTCGGCGTAAGCGACTTCGGGTTCGACCATCCAGAATTCTGTGAGGTGCCGGCGCGTCTTGGATTTTTCCGCCCGAAAAGTTGGACCGAACGAATACACCTTGCCCAGTGCCATGGCCGTCGCTTCGATATAAAGTTGCCCGGACTGCGTCAGATAAGCCTGCTCTTCAAAATAATCGACCGGGAAAAGAGTGCTGGTGCCTTCGCAGGCGGCCGGAGTAAGAATGGGAGGGTCGGTCAGAACAAAGCCGCGCTCGTCAAAGAAATCGCGCGCCGCCTTGATGATCTCCGCCCGCACCCGCAGAATCGCTGCCTGCCGCTGCGACCGCACCCATAGGTGACGGTGCTCCATCAGGAATTCGACGCCGTGTTCTTTCGGAGAAATAGGATAAGGATCGCTCTCGGATACCCGCTGCACCACCTGAACTCCGGATACATCAAGCTCATACCCGCCCGGGGCGCGCTTGTCGGCACGAACCTTGCCTTCCACAATCACGCTCGATTCCTGAGTGAGGCCCTTGATCGAGTCGAAGACTTCGGGAGGGACAGCATTCTTCGGCACCACGCCCTGAATCAGCCCAGAGCCGTCGCGGAATTGCGGGAAGAGCAGTTTCCCGCTCTCTCGCAGATTGTAGAGCCAGCCTCGAATGGTGACGGTCCGGCCCTCGTGCTTGCCGATATCGGAAATCGTGCTTACAGGAGATGACATAGACTTGATTGAGAAATTGGGTAATTTTGCAATTGCGGAATTGAAAAGCAACGGCCCGGTGGGGCGGTTTCAAATTACCCAATCACTAAATTACTCAATTACCAAATTTCTAAACGCTTCGCCCATTTTCTTGACCGGATTCACCTTCTCGTCGGCTTCGACCTCCAGCAGCAACGGTGGCGTATGTGGCGCCGAACGCAGTAACTCCCTCGCTTCTTTCCAGTCAATGGTTCCGGCCCCCGGCCACAGGTGGGAGTCACGGTCTCCGGCATTGTCGTGCACGTGGGTTGAATGAATATGGCCTTTCAGAATTTCGAAAGCCTCCGCCACCTTGCTCATGATGTGGGCATGGCCGAGATCGAAACACACGCCCACGTCGTCGAAGTGGGTGATCTGAATAAACTCCACCAGCTTGTCCGGGGTGCTGAGTTCGTTGGGAATATTTTCCAGCAGGATGCGCACTCCCAGCGGCTTGGCAAAGGCACGCAGGTGTTCGATCGAAGTCATGGCCGCTTCGAACTTGCGGTCGTCAAACGATTCACCGCTGGTTCCCATGTGCTGTATCAAAAAGCGGAAAGGAATTTGCTCGGCCACTTCGATCGCCCGCTTGATCTCATCCATGGCCTCGATGCGTTGCGCCCGGTCGGTGGCGGCCACGTTTACCGGCGGGGCGCCGGTGCGGCCTGACTCGTAGTCAGCGTGCATGGGCGAATGAACCGAATGGAGCGGAATACCGCTGGTGTGAAACCAGTCGGCAATTTCGCGCACATGCTGTTTGCGATTGGCATAGTCTAGGTGCTGGCGCGCTGCAAAAATCTCGATCGCCTGCGCCCCGCCCCGCACCAATCCGTCCAGCAGCCCGGGATGCAGCCGCTCCTTCACGTACACGAGTGTGGATATCGCTTTCAGCATGATTGTTGTGTGGGGCGGACACTCCCTTCGACTTCGCTCAGGGCAGGCCTTGTCCGCCGCTTTTGACCTTGATTTCTAGCAATTCAAAATAACAACCGTGTTTCTTTGGGCCAAACTGTCAACCCAAGATTCAAAACCGAAGTCAAATTCAAAGGCGTCGGACAAAGCCTGCCCTGAGCGAAGTCGAAGGGAGTGTCCGCCCCACAGTTAGAATCCTATTGCTCGGCCGTTGTTTCGCTGGTCGCTGGCGCCCAGGCGTTCTCCCCGTTTCGGGTCAATCATGATGCACTCCCCGTCGCTCCAGTGGTCCTGCGTGTCGATCCGGTGCCCCATTCCCTCCAGCCGCTTGATGGTATCAGGAGAAAATCCCTGCTCTACCCGCGCAACATCAGGCAACCACTGCTGGTGCAAGCGCGGTGCGTTCACCGCCTCCTGAATGTTCATTCCGTAATCGACCACTCCCATCAGGATATTGGCCACAGTGGTTATGATTCGCGGGCCGCCTGGAGAGCCTAACACCAGAAACAGCTTACCGCCTTTCAGCACAATGGTGGGCGCCATAGCCGAAAGTGGACGCTTGCCCGGCCCAATCGCATTGGCCGGCCCCTGGATCAGGCCGAACATGTTGGGTACGCCCTGCTTGGCCGCGAAGTCATCCATCTCATCGTTCAGCAGGAAGCCCAGACCCTCGGCGGTGACGCGCGAGCCAAAGCTGTCATTCAGCGTGGTGGTGACCGCGACCGCGTTCCCCTCCGGATCGACCACCGAGTAGTGAGTCGTATGGTCGGGCTCCGCCACAGGACCGGGTGGAAGATGTCCGGCGGCATATTGCTCGAGCTGGCTGAAGATTGCGGGCCGGATCAATTCTCTACTGACGCTGGCGTGCTTCGGATCAATCGATTCCCGCCAGGCCGCGCCGTATCGCTTGTCGATTAACTGGGCCACGGGAATATTGGAAAAGTCGGGATCGCCCAGGAACTCCGCCCGGTCGAAAAACGCGCGCCGGAAGGCTTCCAGGGTCAGATGCATCGCCGGCGCCGACCGGCCTCCGAAGGCCCCCAGGTCGTAGCCTTCCAGAATGTTCAGGATCTCGATCAGCGTGGTCCCGCCCGACGACGGCGGCGGAGCGCTGATGATTTCGTATCCGCGGTACGATCCCCGCACCGCCTCCCGCTCTTTCACTTCGTAATGTGCCAGGTCGTCAACCGTGATCAGGCCCCCGCCCTTTTGCACGGATGCAGCCAGTTCACGCGCCAAATCTCCATGATAGAAGTCATCCGGATGGCCGGCGATATGCTTTAGAGTGCGTGCCAGATCAGGCTGCTTGAACATCTCGTCGGCCTTGTAATAATTTCCCTCGCGCTGGAAGACCCGGCGCGATTCCGGAAACTGGCCCAGCTGTTTATCTTCCTGCAAATCCCTGGCGTCTTCGGCCGCCAGGGCAAATCCTTCTTCCGCCAGCTTGATCGCCGGGGCCATCACGCGCGCGAGCGACAGCTTGCCATACTTCTTTTCCGCATACACCATCCCTGCAACCGATCCCGGCACTCCGATAGCCTTGTAGCCGATCGTGCTGGCATCCTCAATCACATTTCCCTGGGCGTCGAGGTACATATTCGCCGTGGCGGCCCCCGGCGCTTTCTCGCGGTAGTCAATAAAGCGAGTCGTGCCATCTGCAAATCGGACCAGCATGAAGCCGCCACCGCCCAGATTTCCCGCCTGGGGATGCACTACTGCCAGGACAAAACCGACGGCTACGGCCGCGTCCACCGCGTTGCCGCCCGACTTCAGCATCCGCACTCCAGCCCGCGAGGCCAACTGGTGCACGCTGGCCACCATGGCTCGAGGCGCCACTACCGGCACCAGGCGAGCCCCAAAGCTTTGCAGCACACTTGACGCCAGGCTTAGCAGAATAAAGAGCAGCAGAATGAATGACTTGCAATGAGATCGCATGAGGGGAACTGATAAGAGGCTAGCCCAGCGGGAGAGCGAGAGTCAAATCATGAGAAAAGTGTACCTGCGCCACAAAAAACGCGGAGCACGACGAGCACGTCAGGTTGACGGCCCGGATCGCCATCTTTCGCTGGATTGTCGCGAGTACTGCCACATCTGGTTGGTTCTGGTTTCAGCAGATTCGCGCCGGGCAAACAGCCGCTCTCACTTACCGGCGCGGCGAGATTTGGACATTCGGCGGGTCGCCTTGGTCCTGTCAGTATTGCCCCTGGCGGTGTTGGCCCTGGCAGTCTTGGTCCTACCGACCCTGGCCTTCACCGCCACCATCTCATAGGACTGTGCAATCAGGCCTTTCGTGTCGCTCCAGGGCAGGACATCCAGGCGCTCGAGCGATACCCACTTGTAGCGGCCCAGGTAGGGTGCCGGAATAATGTCTTCCTGCTCCACCAGCTCGGCAAATATTTCTGGCTCGCACTTGAACATCAAGCGCAGCGGGACCGAACTCAGAGACAACAGGGCGAAAATCTTTCCGCCTACCTTGAAGCAGAGGACGTCTCCCCATTGCAGTTTTTCCGTGGCATGAGGAAAAGAAAGGCAGAAGCTACGGATGAATTCAACTCTCATTATTTCCTGGACTCGCGAATCTCGCGCACGTAACCGGGAATCAAAGCCCTGAGGAGATTGAAATGCAAACCCGGCAACTTGGCAACTCTGACCTGCACATCACTCCGGTGGGCTACGGGGCGTGGGCCATCGGCGGCTCCGGCTGGCAGTTCGCGTGGGGATCGCAGGATGATAACGACTCCATCGCGGCCATTCATCGCTCCCTCGAACTGGGAGTGAACTGGATCGACACCGCCGCGGTTTACGGCCTGGGCCACTCCGAAGAAGTCGTGGCCAGGGCCCTGAAGACCTGGCCGCGCCCACGGCCTTATATCTTTACCAAATGCGGCCGGCTTTGGGATGAACATGGCAATGTGCGGGGAGGCCTGGGCGCCGATTCCATCCGCCGGGAAATCGAGGACAGCCTGCGCCGCCTGGCCACGGACGTGATCGATCTTTACCAGATTCACTGGCCACCCAATCCAGATTCTCCCCAACTCGAAGAGGGCTGGTCCACGCTGGCTGACTTGAAGCGACAAGGCAAGGTGCGCTGGATTGGAGTCTCAAATTTCGACGTCAAACAACTGCGACGTGCCCAGGCGATCGCGCCAGTCACCTCTCTGCAGCCTCCTTATTCGTTGATTCACCGGGAAGTCGAGCGTGAGACGCTTCCTTACTGTCTTCGGGAAGGCATTGGCGTGATCGTGTATTCACCCATGTCTTCAGGCCTGCTGACAGGAGCGATGACACGTGAGCGTGCCGCGAAATTGCCCAAGGACGACTGGCGCCGCGCCAGCTCGAATTTCAACGAGCCCAAGCTGTCGCGGAATCTCGCCCTGGTGGAACGGCTGCGGGAGATCGGCACGGGCCACGGCCGTTCGCCGGGCGAAGTCGCCATTGCCTGGACCCTCCACAACCTGGCCGTGACCGGCGCCATCGTAGGCGCCCGCAATGCCAGCCAGGCCGAGGGTGTCATGCGCGCCGCCGAGTTGCGCCTCAGCGACATAGAGTTAGATGAGATTGAAAGTTTTTCCAGGGAGTCTGCGGCCTAAACGGCTAAGCAAGGAAAAAGCGTTGGATGGGTTTGAGAAGGGCACGAGTTCACTCGTGCAGCGGGGTTTGGGGAGGGCACGACTTCAGTCGTGCCGCTAAGTCTCCCGAACCCAGACGCGCTTTGCGCCTGCGGTGAGCTTCCCGGTCGAGACAGCAGACCTAAGGCGCTAAAGCGCCAACAAGTTTTCAGCGAATTGCGGCACGGCTGAAGTCGTGCCCTTCCGAAACCCTCTTCTCATACGATGCTTTCGCCAACTTTCCACAATCGTGCGCTTCCCAAGCTCTTCTCATACAATGCTCCCGGCATTTTTCGGACACGTGTGAAGCCCAGCCCCAGCCGAAGCTCACACCTGTTCCCGCGCCTCGGCCAACGTCACGCTGACGTCGATCTTCTTCTTTCCTCGATAGATCGTGACCCGCACGGTGTCACCGGCGCGGTGACTGTTCATGACCTGGCTGAGGTCCTGCTGGTCCTGGACCTGCTGGCCATCGATGGCCACGATCAGGTCGCCGCCCAGCGTGATGGGAATGTTACCGATGTATGCGCGCTCGGTGCCGCCGTGCAGGCCGGCACGGTCGGCGGCGCCGCCGGGCACCACTTGCACGATGAGCAAACCGCTGTCGGCCGCCAGCCCCATCTGGTCCGCCAGTTCGGGAGTGATGGGAATCGTCCGCACACCCAGCGCCGGGCGCCGCACCCGCCCCAGCGTCATCAGGTCGTTCAGCACGGCTTTGGCGGTGTTTACCGGGATGGCAAAACCAATGCCCGCGCTCTGGCCGACATTGGAAGCGATCAGGGTGTTGATGCCGATCACTTCGCCATGCCAGTTCAGCAAGGGCCCGCCTGAATTGCCGGGGTTGATGGCTGCGTCCGTCTGGATGGCGTCATCAATCTGCATGCCATCGGGTTCCTGCACCGGACGGATCGAACTGATGATGCCGTTGGTCATAGTCCCGGCCAGACCAAAGGGATTGCCGATGGCATAAACCTTCTGCCCGACCTGCAAATTGCGCGAGTCGCCGAGCACCATGGGAGTGAGCCCGGGACCCTTGATCTGAATCACCGCCAGATCGTGAGAACGGTCGGTCCCCACCACGGTGGCGGGGTACTTTTTCCGATTGTGCAGCGTCACTTCCACCTGGCGGGCGTCGGCGATCACGTGGTAGTTGGTCAGCACATGACCTTCCTTATCGATAATGAAGCCCGAGCCCTGGCCCTCCTGGGGCGTGAGGCCATAAAAGAAATCAAAGGTCACCGCCCGGGAGGTGATGTTCACCACGGAATCAATGTTCCTGCGGTAGACGCTCATGTTGTTCTGTTCTTCAGCGTCGAAGGCTTCGTTCGAAGCGGCCTCGGTAATCTCCACCTTGTTGCTGGGGCGGCCAAACCAGTTCGCAGGATGCATCTGGCCGGAGCGGTAGGTAGTGAAGCAATAGAACGCGCCGGCAAAAATCACGGCCAGCAGAACAGGACGCAGCAGCTTCATAGTTCGAGACCTTCCGTAGTCAACATCCAGATTCTAAATTGTAGCGCCGGCGTCTCGCCGGCTGTTGTGAGGCATCCTGCCCTCGCCGCTGCGGGCCGGACGCCCGCAGGACAGCCGCCGGGACGGTGACGCCACAATCACGCTTCCTTCTTCAACTGAGCGAAAATTTTCTCCACCTGGCGGCGGGTTTCATCGAGCGACCCCGAGTTGTCGATCACGTAATCGGCGGCCTTGATCTTTTGTTCATCCGGCAACTGGGCCGCCATGCGGCGCGTGATTTCGCGGCGTGCCGTTTCCTGGTCCACCCTCAGGCGATGCTCCCAGCGCTCGATACGCTGCTCCGGCTGGCAGGTCACGACCACCAGTCGATCTAAGCGCTTGGCCATGCCGGCCTCCAGAATGAGCGCCGCCTCCACCAGGGCAATGGCGTGGGGATCGCGCCGGCCCACCTCCGCCATCCACTCCTCTTGCCGGCGAATCACGGCCGGATGGACGATCTGGTTCAGTTCCTGGACGCGGGAAGGCTGGTGGGGGCCGCCGAAGGCGGGTTCCGCCAGCCGAGCGCGGTTCACGCTGCCGTCCGGGTCTAAAATTCCGGCGCCGAAATGATCCACAACTTCCTGGTAAACCGCCTCGCCCGGCTGCATGAGCTGGTGGGAGATTTGGTCGGCCTGGATCACGTGCGCGCCCAGGGCGGCAAACATCTCACCCACAACCGACTTACCCGCGGCGATGCCTCCGGTCAATCCGACCTTAAGCACTGCGGGCGTGCTCCGCAGGCCGGGTGGGCATGCGCGAGCCCCTCCGCATCTTCGCCGCCTTCACCGTGTTCGCCATCAGCATGGCGATGGTCAGCGGGCCCGACGCCGCCGGGCACCGGCGTGATTGCTCCCGGCCACTTCGGCCGACGTGCGGATGACGTCTCCCACCAGGGTTGACCCCTTCGTCCGGAAGCTCTCCTCGCGCTTGGCGTTGCCCGCGAAAAGCCGGTCAAACTCCGCGCGCTCGGTCACCTTGTTCATGCCCACGTCAATCACCGTGGCGCCCGGCTTCACGAAGTCCCGTGTGATCATCCCGGCGCGGCCGATCGCGGCCACCAGGATGTCGGCGCGGCGGCAAACCCCCGGCAGGTCGCGCGTCTTCGAGTGGCAGACGGTTACCGTGGCATTGGCATTGATCAGCAGCATGGCGGCGGGCTTGCCCACGATATCGCTGCGGCCCACCACCACCGCTTCCTGGCCCGCGATCGGGATATTGCTGCGCTTGAGGATCTCGATGATGCCGGCCGGCGTGCACGGAACCAGTCCCGGGCGCTGGGTGGACAGAAACCCACGTTGACCGGATGGAAGCCGTCCACGTCCTTGGCCGGGTCCACCGCCATCAGGATCTTCTTGGAGTCCACTTGCGGGGGCAAAGGCAACTGCACCAGGATGCCATCAATCTCGTCTCGGCGGTTCAGTTCGAGGACCAGTTCCAGCAGCTCCGTCGGTCGTGATCGTGTCCGGCGGGGTGAGCTTCTCGCTGTAGATTCCCAGTTCCTCGCAGCTTTTCACCTTCCCGCGAACGTAGATCTCAGACGCCGGATTGTGGCCGACAAGTAGGACGGCCAGGCCCGGACGAATTCCGGCAGCCGCCATGTCCTTTACTTCAGCAGCAACCTCGGCCCGGATTCGGCGGCGATCTTGTTGCCGTCCAGAATAGTGGCAGCCATGAACCTCTCGCCTCCCGTTGAGTGAGGAGACTTTATCGTAAACCATTCCCCGAAGAACTTCCCGGGAAGCGCGAACGTCGGCTGTCCACTTTCAGCTGTCAGTTAAACCAGTTCATCGTTTTCACTGAGAGCTGATAGCTGACGGCTGATAGCTTTTTTAGGCTTTGCGCACCGCGAAGGCGTAAAATTCATCCCATGATTCCCCAGGACCTGCTCGACATTCTGGTCTGCCCGGTCTGCAAGAAGGCGCTGGTGCTGAAAGACGAGGGACAAAGCCTGAAATGCGCCGAGTGCCGCCGGGTGTATCCGGTGCGGGACGGCATCCCCATCATGCTGGTCGAAGAAGCCGTAACCGATCCTGCCTGAAGCCGCATTGTGTCACTCGCGGATGTCCCAGAACGACACAAGGTGTCAATAATGAAAATTCCCGATATGGCCCATTCGTGCCAGTAAAACCCGCCCGCTTGACGCATCCAAAGATTTAGCTGCCTTGCAACTTACCGCAGCGTAAGGGGTTTAAGAAACCGAACTGCGGATCTTTACGTATATAGGGAAAGGGGCCTGAACGCGGCACCAAAATTGCATGCAACGTTCATGGCAGGCAGTGAGTCTAATGAGATAAGCAGGTCAGGGTCGGAGGTGATAACGACCATGAAAGAACGATTCTCCAGTACCGAATTAACGGCTCTGCGAAACGATCTGTTGCAGGGAGGCCTGATCGATTCGCGCGAAGCCGCCGAACTTTTGCAAGTCTTCCTCATGGGACGTGGCTACGGGGTATCGCCTCAAGCAGCCATGGACGCCGTGGGCCGGGTTGAGATGTCAGGCTGCTCCATGCCCGTGCTGCAAAAAGAGCTGGAGGGTCTGGCGCTGGTGATGTAAGCGGTGACCAGGAGTATGTAAGAAATCTGCGGGGACTTCAGAACCAAGCCGTTTTCCCCGCGAGGTGAGATAACAAGAATGAGCCGGGCCAACCAGCCCGGCGTTCCTGTTTGTGGGGAGCTTCTAGCTTCTGGCCTCTAGCTCCTGGCCACGGCGCCTTGTAGAGCTAGAAGCCAGGAGCCAGCAGCTAGAAGCGCCTTTCTCACTCGTACCTCAAACTCTCCACCGGATCCAACTTCGCCGCCCTGGTCGCAGGGACCGTCCCAAAGATCACCCCTACGAACGACGAAACCAGGATGGCGACAATCGCCGACAATCCTGAAATCGGGATACGATATTCCGTCAGAAAACGTACGGAATACGGAATCGCTAATCCGATCACCACGCCAATCAGCCCTCCGACCAGTGAAATGGTCATGGCCTCGGCCAGGAACTGAAAACGGATTTCCCGGTTGGTGGCGCCCAGGGCTTTGCGGATGCCAATCTCACGGATGCGGGAGCTCACCGTCGCCAGCATGATGTTCATGATGCCAATGCCACTGACCAGCAGCACCACCGCTGCCACCAGCAGCAGCACCAGGGTCAAGGCATTGGCTGTCTTCTCCGCCAGTGCCACCAGCTGAGTGAGGTTCATCACGTTGTAAACCGACTCGGCCCGGTGCCGGCTCTGGATGACTCGCCGGACCTGCTCCGTTGCCGGCTGCACCATCGACGGGTCGGCGGTCGAGAAATAAATCTGTTTCACCGTGGCGGTGTCGGTAAAGTAGCGGCTCACGGTGTACGGAATCAACATGGTGTAGTCAACGACTTCAGTTTGTCCGAAGGTATCCACACGCTCCCGGAACGTGCCCACAACGGTGAAAGGCAGTCCGGTCAGCTTGATGATCTTGCCGATGGCTTCCTGTTGCGATCCGTAAAGCTCCTCGGCCATTTTCTGGGTGATCACTCCCACCTTGGTGTGTTCCTGTTCGTCCTTGCTGTCAAAGAAACGTCCGGTGCTGACCACCAGGTTGCGCACGATCTTGTAGTCAGGAAAAACTCCCAGCACGGAAATGTCGCGCTCCTTGCCGCCGCCGACTGGAATGCGCTCGCCCAGAGAAACCACGGGAGAAGCCGCGACGATGCCCGGCACTTGCTCCTGCGCTGCCTGCAGGTCATCGATGGTGAGCGGGTCAGGGGTGACATTCGTGACGCGCTGCGCCTCGCTCTGGTATTCGGCTTCAATCTGGTTGGTGCCGATAGACTGAATCTGGTTCAGCACGTACTGCTTGCCGGTCATACCGATGGTTACAACCAGGATGAGCGAAGCGGTGCCGATTACCATCCCCAGCGCAGTCAGCGCGAAACGCACCTTATTGCTGCAGAAAGCCTCGTAGGCAAAACTCAGGACCTCGCCGTAAACCATCTTCGGTGGTTGTCGTTTCGGCGCGGTAGTGGTGGCGGTCCCCATGCGTCTTTACTTAGATGCTAGACGGAACCGCCCGGAGGCGCAATTACGCGGGCGGGACGCCCCCGAGACAGCCGGCGGGACGCCGGCGCTACGGGTTCGGTGGGTTTTGGTAGCGCCGGCGTCTCGCCGGCTGTCTCGGGGGCGTCCCCGTCCACCCTTGATTTTCCGGGAGGCCTAACCCGGCGGCTCCGCCGCACCCCGGGCGTAGTAGCCAGCATAACCCGGCTCCAATTTCCGGCCCTTAGCACTGAAAATACGGAAATGCGCCAGCCCCGCTCTTTGCAGAGCAAACTGGAACGTCGTCCCTACCACCCCCAGACCGTAAGTCACGCTACGGCGGAAGTTGATGGAAGACGCCTCCTCGAAATACTTCGTCGGACACGATACTTCGCCAATGCGGAAACCGAAGTTTACGCACTGCGCCAGCACCTGGTTGTCGAAGACAAAATCGTCCGAGTTCTCGAGTAAAGGGACCTCCAGCAGGACCTTACGGCTGAAGGCGCGATAGCCGGTGTGGTACTCCGACAGCTTGATCCCGAGAAACAAATTCTCGAATGCCGTAAGGAAGCGGTTGGCTACATATTTGTAGAAAGGCATGCCGCCATGCAGAGCCTGTCCGCCAATAATCCGCGAGCCCAGCACCACGTCATAAACGTCATAGGCGACCATGCTGGCCATGGCGGTCACCAGCAGCGGCGTGTACTGATAGTCAGGATGCACCATGATGACTACGTCCGCGCCCGCAGCCAGGGCCTCGCGATAACAGGTCTGCTGGTTGCGGCCGTATCCGTAATTCTGGTCATGCACAAAGAATTGCAATCCCAGCCGCTCGGCAATTTCGACCGTGCGGTCGGAACTGTGATCGTCCACCAGGATGCGAATGTCCACCAGATCGGGCAACTCCGCTACGGTCGCGGCCAGGGTCTTCTCCGCGTTATATGCCGGCAACACCACGGCAATGCGCTTACCGTTGATCATGAGTGATTATCCATGATCTCACAGCCCTGGCCTTGACAGTGTGGGACCGGGTCTCTGACCCGGTCGGGCGGCCCAAAGGGGCCGCAGTCCTGACAGTTCCCCAACTTCACAGCGGTGCTGCGCACCGCATGACCGGGTCGGAGACCCGGTCCCACACATTTCATCCTGAACACCTTCTTCCTCATTGTTGATAAAATATCGATTCGGGCAAGCCCGAGACCCATGGCTGAAAAGCGCACCCTATTCGAGAAAGTCTGGGACGAACACGTCGTCACTTCGCCGCCCGACCGTCTGCCTCTTCTCTATATAGACCTGCACCTGGTTCACGAGGTCACCTCGCCGCAGGCGTTCGACGGCTTGCGCGCAGCCGGGCGACGGGTGCGCCAGCCCAATCGGACAATCGCGACGGTTGACCACAATATCCCGACCGAACCTCGTGGCACCCCTATCACCGACCCGATTGCCGCCCTCCAGATCCAGGCCCTGCAGAAGAATTGCAAAGAGTTTGGAGTCCCGCTGTTCGACATGGATTCGCCTGACCAGGGCATTGTGCACGTCATCGGCCCCGAACTTGGACTCACCCAACCGGGCATGACTATCGTCTGCGGCGACAGCCACACCAGCACGCATGGCGCATTCGGCGCACTGGCGTTTGGCATTGGCACGTCAGAAGTCGAGCACGTCCTGGCCACGCAATGCCTGCCGCAGCGTAAGCCGAAAACCATGCTGATCAACGTGAGCGGTTCGCTTCCCCCAGGCGTGACTGCGAAAGACCTGGCGCTGGGCATCATCGGACAGATCGGGACCGACGGCGCCACCGGCCACGTTATTGAGTACGCCGGAGCAGCTGTCCGCACGCTTTCTGTGGAAGGCCGCATGACTCTGTGCAACATGAGCATTGAGGCGGGAGCCCGCGCCGGCATGATCGCGCCCGACGAAACTACCTTCGCCTATCTCAAGAATCGCCGCTTCGCTCCGCAAAACGGAAACTGGGAGAGAACTCTGGCGCACTGGCGCACTCTGCCCTCTGATCCCGGCGCGCGTTATGACAAAGTCGTAGAGATCGATGCTTCAAAGCTGGCCCCGTTCGTAACCTGGGGGACAAACCCTGGGATGGTGGTCGCCGTCAGCGGCCGGGTTCCGGAGCTCACTGATCTGAAGACCGAAGCCGATCGCCATGCCGCCGAGCGCATGCTGGAATACATGGGACTGAAGCCCGGCACCCGGGTCGAAGAAATTCCGGTAGACCGCGTTTTCATCGGCTCCTGCACCAATTCCCGCCTGGAAGATTTGCGCGCCGCCGCTCGCGTGGCCCGCGGCCATCACGTAAATGCGAAGGTGCGGGCCATGGTCGTCCCCGGATCACAAGCCGTAAAGCATGCCGCGGAGCAGGAGGGGCTCGACCGGATTTTCCAGGAAGCTGGATTCGAATGGCGTGAGTCCGGCTGCTCCATGTGCCTGGGCATGAACCCGGACATCCTGCAACCCGGCGAGCGCTGCGCTTCCACCAGCAACCGCAATTTTGAAGGCCGCCAGGGACGCGGTGGACGCACGCACCTGGTCAGCCCGATGATGGCAGCCGCGGCCGCCATCGCCGGTCATTTCACAGATATTCGAAACTGGGAATTCAATAATTAGCGCCGCAAAGCGCCGGCGTCTCGCCGGCTGTCCGGAGGGCGTCCCGCCCTCCGAGTCTGGAGACAGATGCAACCGTTCCGCGTTCATAAAGGCAAAGTCGCTCCGCTTGATCGCGCCAACGTCGATACCGACCAGATTATCCCCAAGCAATTCCTCAAGAGAATCGAGCGCACCGGCTTCGGCGAGTTCCTGTTTTACGACTGGCGCCGCGGCAAGGATGGTTCACAGGACCCATCTTTCTCACTGAACCAGCCGCGCTACAAAGGAGCCAGCATCCTCGTGGTCGGAAAGAACTTCGGTTGCGGATCGTCGCGCGAGCACGCCGTCTGGGCCCTGGAAGACTTCGGCTTTCGCGCCGTGATCGCCCCGTCGTTTGCGGATATCTTCGCCAACAACTGCGTAAAGAACGGCGTGCTAACGGTCGCACTGACCGAAAAAGAGGTTGAGGAAATCGTCCGCCGCGCCACCGAGTTACCCAACTACCAGCTCACCCTCGACCTGGAGCAATGCAAAGTCCACGACGACAGCGGATTCTCCGCCACCTTCCAGATTGACGACTTCACCCGCCACTGCCTGCTCGAAGGCCTGGATGACATCGGGCTCACCCTGCAACACGAGTCCGAAATCACGGCCTACGAGTCCCGGCACCCTGCAGCACAAAAGATCGTGTAGGGCGGACCTGTCCTGAGCGAAGTCGAAGGAGCCCTCGCCCGCCGCTTTTGACTTGCTCGTACTGCGGTCAGCTCAAAAAGAAAACAAGTAAGAAATCTTGACGAACAAAGAATCCCCCAGATCGCCCGGATCCAGTGGGGAGTGGCGCTGGCGGTTGTAGCCCAGATAGGCCGCGCTGCGGGCCGTGAAATCGTAGGCCAGGAGCGCGCTGATGCCGACATTGGCGGCATGATGATCGTCGGAATATTGAGCCAGCACACGGGCACGGAACTTCGGCGTGAACTGGTACATCCAGCGAGAGATCAGATAGTTGCGGTTCTGGAAGTGAAGGCCATTAAATAGATCTTCGCGCACCTGAGTGCCGCTGATACTGCCGCGAAGGCGATTGCCGAAGCGAGCGCTCAGGGAAAGGTCGAATTCCTTTTGAGAGCCGTAAACATTTTCGTCAAACTGCACCATCTTGCCGGTCAGGTAGGACGCCGATAACACATAGGGTTTGTTGCCACTGGAATCGATTGAGATCTGATATGCGGGCACCTGGTAGACGCGGGTCGCGTCGAGCTGCGGAACCGGCCGGGCATCGCACGTGCTGGTGGAATCACAGGGCGCAAACTGGTTGAACCGCACCCGGTCGTAGTTACCCGCCATCTGCAACGACCAGAAGTTTTTGAACACGAAGTTCAGGTACCCGATGGCTCCGGAGCCCTCCAGTTCGCCGCGCGTGCCGTTTGACTCCTGGTACGCGAGTCCGGCGAAGATCTGTCGGACTACCCAGCGATTGATGAAAGGCTTGTACTCGACACTCATATTTCCGCTCCAGCGGTCAGTCTCGGGTTCGTAACCGATCTGGCTGAAATCGGTGTTGCGGCCGAGAAACTTGCCGCCGGCGGAAAAGTCGAAGCTCTCGGACGTGTAGGCGAAGTTGGAGGTCCATCCCAGGTGCTGAGAGTCAAAGCCAGGATGGAGCGAATTGGTGTTGGCGATGAACTGCGACGCCCAGGCAATGTGATCGCCCCTCAGAATCTGGAGGTCGATGCCGTGTGCACTTTCGCTGGCGGTGACCAGATTCCCATCCGCATCGTAGGTGACGCCGGTATTCTGAATGCGGTTTGCCGAGATCAACCCTAGCTCGGACTTCCCGAAAATATTGTGCTCAACGCGGACGACTCCGAAAAAAGCACCAGGAGCTGTCTGCAGCGTGTCGGTTGTTGGGTCGCGAAAATCCCTGGCCTGGGTCACGGCTTCCAGAACGCCGAGCGTCCAGCCATCGGTCTGGCCGGTGATCTTGCCGCCTTCGAGCACGCGCTGGGGCTCTCCATCCGGCAGCACGGCCCCGATCCGCCGCGAGAAGAACAGACTCAGCGGCGTGCTGAAGTAGTTGGCGCCTTCGGTGAAAAACTTGCGCTTTTCGGGAAAGAAGATTTCATAGCGGGATATCTCCGAAGTGAAGCGGTCGGCTTCGGTTTCGCCGAAGTCCGGATTCACCGTGAGGTTCGCGGAAAGGTTGGCGGCCAGACCGTAGCGCAGGTCGAGGCCGCCGGTTACGTCCGTCCCGGCCAACTGCGGTTGCCAAGGGGCTCGGCGGTACTTGGTAGTGAAGACGGGGATGAGCTCCAGGTCATGGCCAGTATGCGGGTTCTCGATGCCCGTCATGGTGCCGGATTTGGAAGGGCGCATGGTGTCATCGAAACGGGTGACCGCACTCCAATAAACAGTCTCGTGCTTGCGCGGAATGCTCCGCCGCAGGTTCAAGCCCCAAACCTGTTGCGCGGCTCGCGGTACCCGAATCGACTTGAAGGGGATGACAATTTCCGCCGACCATCCCCAGCTTTCCAGGGACACGGCGCTAAACCAGATGCCGTCCCAGGTGCTGTCGTGGATGCGGTCAAAGGGACTCTCGTCGGAATTGCTGTTGTCCTCGGTGCTGAGCGCGTCGAATTGCACGCCGCCCGCGCTTACGGCAAAGTAATATCCCGTACGCCGGTCATGGAAGGGATCGATGAAAATGCTGACGGAATCGGAGTTCCCCGTGGAATCGTGCGGGCCCATGCGGCGGACGATCTTCCGTGGTTGCGAGTCATAGCAGCGAAAACTCACGTACAGATTGTTGTCGTCATGGAAAAGCCGGGCTTCAGTTCGTTCGCTGACCGGTTTGCCGAGATCGGGAGAAGTCTGGATAAAATCCGTGACCGGCTCGATGGTCTGCCAGACAGGCTCGTTGAGTTTGCCGTCGACCGCAATCTCGACGGCGATCTTCCGCACCGCCAGGGTTTTGGCGGTGCTGGGTAGCGCCTGACCCATGGAAGACAGGCACGCGGTCAGGCCCAAAACTACGACGACACTTGCCCGCAAGGTGTGCAGCACCCGCATTCCGACGTTATACAGGGTGCCAGAAGGCAGAATGCGCTGAACCAAAGCGGTAGGTGACGGAGAAGGAACCTTACACCGGCGGCCCCGCCGGCGCTCCCGAAGATTTCAGCTTGGGCGTATTCTGCTCCGGATTCTGCAGGAACAGAGTAATCTCGTGATCGATCTGCTCCATCACCGGACCTCGCGCCGCATTCTTCTTCACCGCAGCCTGCACTTCCCGCACTCCGGCCAAAGCTGCTGCTTGCACTTCGGGTGTGGCTTCTGAATTCACCGCCAAAATCATCAGGCGCTCCGCAACCTCGGTTTGCACCACGCCGGCGAGGTCATGCTCGGCTGCTGTCTTGGCAGTGTCAGAAAAGGCTGTAGCCACCAGGGCCGAGATCACGCTCCCCGGTGACGGTGCCTGCGCCTCCTGACGCGAGATCACCGCCAGCCTTTGCATGCGCCTGGGATTGAGCAATCCCCCCACAACAATTTCGGACACGGCGCGGGCGCCATCCTGCGGGCTGAAAAGATAGCCCGCGGACGACGCAAATCGCTCCGCATCGGCATCGCGATTCTCCACCGGCGCCAGCCCCTTCCAGACATCCGACGGAACATTCAGCTGGGAGGGATTCAGAGCGCTCAGCGCCAGTTGCAATGCCTGCGTCTGACTCTCCGCCGGCCAGATGCTGATGGGCTGCTGTCCGTCGCCGGCCAGGGAGAGCGGCACCTTGGCGCTGCCCACCACGCTGATGGCGGCGCCCAGCGCATAGCGATGAAACAGATAGACCAGGGGCAGGCGCGAGGTGAACATCGAATTGGGCTCGCCGGGGCGCAGCATGCGCGGGCTGTAGTGCGCCAGCAGTGAATTCCGCACAGGCAGAACTTCCTTCAGCCAGGCAACCGGATCGGGCCCGTCATCATAAGAATTCCAGCGCGGATCTTCCGTGTTGCCCCAGACAATGCCCTTCGCGATAGCGCCCTTTACGATCGCGTCCAGCCGCGCCTGTTCCTCCGGAGCTTTGCCGCCAGGCTTGCCCTGGCTGTATCCCCACTCGATGGCAAAGCGATCGTAACTCCCGGTTTCTTGCATGTACGCGTCCGAGAGGTCAGCGGTGCCGTCGGCGCGAATCTTCACTCGCGGCGCGAAGTAGTCCATCACCGAGCCGCGTCCGAACGTGCTGGCAACGAAGTTATGTTCCAGGCCAAGCACATGGCCTATTTCGTGACAGGTGAGCAGGGCCAGGCGCTGCAGCATGACCTGTTCTTCGCCGGTTCGCGGATCAAGGTTGTCCAGAGCTGCAAACGTGTCCAGAGCCGGCTCGGCGTCGTCGCGGCCCGAGGGCATCACCGACTCCCAATAGTTGTTCACGGTGCGCATGCGATGCGAATCCAGTTGCACCACGGCGTGAATGATCTCACCCGTGCGCGGATCGACATGGCTCTGCCCCACCGACCATCCCCGTCCCGAGCGGTTCGTCCACTGGATGGTGGGATAGCGAATGTCCATCGGGTCCGCGCCTTCGGGCAAGTCTTCGATGCGCAGCGCATTCTTAAATCCCGCCTGCTCAAAGGCCGCATTCCACCACCACGCTCCCATCCGCGCCGCGGAACGGACGGGCTCCGGAATGGCACGGTCGAGATAAAACACGATCGGCTTCACCGGTTCACTCAGCACCGCATTCGGATCTTTCTTCTGCAGGCGCCAGCGTTCCACCAGATAACGCGTAAGGGGCTGATCGTAGGGCTGTGAAAAATCCTGAAAGCTGACGCTGATAAATCCCACTCGCAGATCCTGCTCCAGCGCTTCGTACCCAGAAGCTGGCATGGCCACAAACGAATGATGCTCGCGAAGCGTTAGCGCGTGCGCATCGGGCTGATTGAGATCGCTTTCGGAATCGGTGGCGAAGGTCAGTAGCGCTTCCACTTCGGTGTTGAGGGGAAAGCTCCCAGTGTGCTCAAGATCGATCACGCTGCGGTCTTTGTCCAGCCGCCAGCCCGCCGCCTTGGACGATTGCTCGCGCACCATCACGCCGCCCACGGCGCGAGTCGGACGGCGCAATTGTGAGAGCAGATCAAATGCGTCCCGGAGCAGCAAGGCATCCGCATCCACCAGCACCGCGCCGCTGCCCTCCGCTTCCACCGGGAGCGAGGCCAGCACTGAAGTCGGGAAACTGTATTCCACGGAATGCTGCAACTCCGGCGCACCACTCGGAGCGCGGAAGCCGGTGTTTTCCTGGATCACCAGCACGCGCATCCCCACCCGCCGGAAACGGCAGACTGCCCCTGCACCAAACGAACTCCGGTCGGCGAAGGTCTCAATCGAGCCGATACCGCTGCCCAGTCCGGTGAAGTAAAGAAATTCTCCTTGCAGCGCCGTCGGCGACAGTTCAAACAGCAAGTCGCCCTTCTTCTCATCCCAGTAGTAAGGAAAAAAGCCGTCGTGTCTTTGCAGCCCGGCAGTGCGCGCCGCCGGGCTGGAACCTGCGTCACCGGGCTTGGCGGAGGTCTGGGCACCGCTGGCGATGCTGACAAGAACAACGACCAGTGCAACCCAAAGGTGCGTTCTTTTCATGGTTGTTGTCTTATACATCACGAGCGCGCGCTGGCTCAAACAAGAGGCCTGGTCGGAGTCATCCTGAAGGACTTCAGTCCTGAAGGATCTGGCGCGCATCTACCGAGACTGCGGGCCAGCCGCATATGCGCTCCACGCCAGATGCTTCGCAAGCTCAGCATGACGCCTTGGATCAGGTGGAGACCCGCAGCCGACTCACTTGACCTCGCTCGCCGGCTTTCCTTCTTCTACGGTGAGCATACGATCCACCGGCTGTGTCCCAATCTGCTGTCTGGTCCCGCTGGGCCACTGGATTTCGATTCTGTCCACTCTGGTGGCCGCTCCCAGCCCGAAGTGGACGCGCTGGTCGGAACTCGATCCATAACTTCCTCCGCTGAATACGTCGGCCCGCTGCCTGATTCCAGCCTGCGGTCAAAAAGACTTTTGCTCCAATGGCATCTCGCGGACTTTTAGGACCGCCAACCAGTTTCAGGGTCAGCCAGTGATTGCCGTTCTTGACCACATTGCGCAGTAGTGTGGGCGTGGAATCGATGTTGTTGATGACCACGTCGATGTGCCCATCGTTGAAAAGATCGCCGAACGCCGCGCCCCGGCCCGTGATTACATCGGCCAGACCGCTTCCCGTGGCGGGTGGGACTTCCTGGAATTTGGAACCATTGAGATTGCGGAAGAGCTGCGGCCGCTCCGCCCAGGTCGTGCCCCAATCCTGTTGGTCCACCTCCGGATAGACGTGTCCATTGACGATAAAGATGTCGAGCAGGCCATCGTTATCGAAATCGAGGAAGCCGGTTCCCCAGGCCAGGAACGGGACCGTCGGATCGCCCAGCCCGGCCTGATACGTAACATCGGAGAAATTTCCGGCCCCATCATTTCTGATAGAGCGTCTTGTAGTCGTCGGAAAAAGTTGTGGTGAAAATATCGACTTTCCGTCGCGGTTGTAATCTCCTACGCCGATTCCCATGGACGCCTGCTCGCGACCATCTTCGCTCAGCGCGAATCCCGAGCCATAACTCACGTCTTCAAACGTGCCGTCATGTCGATTGCGGTAGAGAAAGTTGGGGGTCGAATCGTTGGCCACCAGCAGATCCACCCAGCCGTCGTCATCGACATCCACAAAGACGGATGCCAGACCGTAGTAGCCGTCGGGATCGGAGACGCCGGCCTTGACGCTGACGTCGGTAAAAGTGCCGTCGCCATTGTTGTGGAATAGGTGGTCGCGTTCGCCCGGCAGGCCGCGCGGCCCGCACATCACATCGATACCGCGAAATTGGCAAAAATTGGGCGGGATGCCGCCTTGCCCTGCAATCGGCGGATGGTCGGCATCGAACTTGACATATCCCGGGACAAACAAGTCGAGCAGTCCGTCATGGTCGTAGTCGCCCCAGGTCGGGCCGGTGGACCAACCTCCGAGAGTCACGCCCGCCTTCTCCGCAACGTCGGTGAAGGTTCCGTCGTGATTGTTGTGATACAGGCGGTTCTTGCCATAGTTGGCCACGTAGATGTCGGGCCAGCCGTCATTGTCGTAATCGCCCACAGCCACGCCAAATCCCCAGCGTTCATTCGCGACGCCGGCTTTCTCGGTGACGTCGGTAAAGGTCCCGTCGTGATTGTTGTGAAAGAGCATGGCGCGAGGCGGAGGTTCTTTGCCTTTCAAGGCCGCGAGCGTCGAACCATTCAGCAGATAAATATCGAGCCAGCCGTCGTTGTCGTAATCGAGCAGGGCCACGCCGGAGCCTGGAGTTTCGATGATCGAACTTTTTTCCGGCGTGCCCGAACGATGATGAAACTTATCCAGTCCGGCTTGCTTAGTGATGTCCGTAAATACGAATGGAGCGCCGTCCACAAATCCGCCTGCGGTGATGGGGCGGGACTTGGAGTCCTTGACCGCGGGATGCGCCGCGCCAGTTGAGACTCCCATACCGGTGGATGATGGTTTCTGTGGTTCCGGCTGCTGGCCGTTAGCGAAAGCGGCGAAGTACGAAAACGAGAGCAAGACCAGCAGATAAGCGGCCTCGAGATGCAGAGAGAAACAACCGCCTTTCGGTTTTTTCGGGATGGGTGGCATCACCAGTTCGCTGAATTCCGGATGGTGGGGATGCAATCAGGGAGATCAAACATAGCGCTACGAGTTCCTTCTGAATGTTGGCACGACTGACAGTGTGGACACTAGAGCGATGTGAAGCGGGTTGGAGTATAGCGCACCGTGAACGTACACGAATAATACGGCGGAATCATTTTTCCGCTACCGTCCGCGGGCGTGGCACCAGCCGCGCTTATCGAATAAATTCCCGCCCAACTCTGTCACCCGACGAGCGTGAAGCGCAGCCAGCGAAGCGGAGAGACCTGCTTCTTGGGCAGCTCCGCAGCAGTCTCACGCGTTGAACCGCAAGGGCGCAATGTTGCGGTACCCAAATTCAGCACGTAGTCATGAACGACCGTCGACATCGCCGAATCGAAGCCTGGAAGGGATGGGACGGGGTGCAGCATCTTGAACTTCTGCCGCCCGGGATTCTCGGCAGGAAACTATCATCACCTCGATCTGCCACCCCACCCGCCGTTGGGACGGCTGGCACCACCGGGGCAAGTCTTCTCCTCTACCAGCCGGCCGACCGATATCATGCAGTTTGCATCACTTGGGCGTAAGAAGGGGGCGCCAGCGGCCCCGCTCAGTTCGTCCCGGTGGACTGCTTTTTCCCGTAATGGGCTGAAAACCCCACCCCCTCCGAACACCCTCACCTTCGCGGACATAGCACCCAATCGGGCGGTTCAGACCGGCCTATATTCATGAATCTGATGCGTCGGACGCAAAATTTTCTTGACAACGTAGAACGAATAACGGTACAAGCCTGTCTGCATCGTTAACGTTACCGGAAGGACCACGTTAAGCTCGGGAATCTAGCTTGCCACTGCGAAGGGGTTGAAACTATGAGTTCTTTTTCGTCTACATGCGCCGGAAGTCTTGTTATTGCAGCGAAACACGGGCGTGTACGCTCCCTGTTGGTTCTCTGCCTGTTGGTGGTTGGCTTGAGTTTTCCGCATCGGCTCAAACCGCCACCGTGGTCGGAACCGTGACCGATCCCTCCGGATCCGTGGTTCCCAGCGTTACTATTACGGCAACCCACGTCGAAACCGGACAAGTCCGGACGACCAAGGCCAGCGAAGCTGGCCAGTACTTGTTCGCCGACATTCCAATCGGCCACTACAACATCAAGGCCGAGGCTTCCGGATTCGGTATCGCCCAGCAGAATGACATCGTTCTGAACGTGGGCGATCGCGCCCGCATCGACTTTGCTCTGAAGATGGGCGCGGCTACCGAAACCATTACGGTTGAAGCCGACGCCGTCAGGGTGCAATCGGAGCATGGCGAAGTCAGTTCGGTGATTACCGGCCAGCAGATCACCCAGCTCGCCACCAACGGGCGCAGCATGTACTCGCTGGCCAACCTGACGCCGGGCGCTTCCAGCGGGCAGGCCGATTTTCAAATCCCCACGCCCGTGGGCGGCGACGCCGCGATGAGCTTCAACGGCCAGCGCCAGAGCCACAACCTTTACATGCTGGACGGCGGCGAAAGCAGCGACCGTGGCGGCGGCGGCAGTTCCGCGTCATGCCCTCGCTGGACTCGATCGGCGAGTTCCGCATGCTCACCTCGAATTACAGCGCCGAATTTGGCCTGTCTTCGGCCGGCGACCATGACCGCGGTCGTTCAAGTCCGGCACAAAGCAGTTCCACGCTTCGGCCTGGGAATTCCTGCGCAACGATGCTCTCGATGCGCGCAACTACTTCAACCGCCCTCCGGCGAAAGTAGCTGAGTTGCGGTTCAACACTTACGGCTTCAACTCGGCGGTCAGGTTCCCCTCTGGAAGAGCCACCCCACTTTCTTCTTCTACAACATGGAATGGCGCAGCCTGATTCAAGGGCAGACGCTCAACCAGACGGTTCCCCTGACCAGCACCTACGGCGGCAACTTCGGCAGCACACTCATCACGGTTCCGACCGCTGCCCAGGTTTCTCCCGGCGATCCTGGCGCAATACGCGGCCGATGGGCTCACGCCGGGGCAACCCTTCCCCAACAACACCATTCCGGCCGACCTGCTCGATCCCAACGCGCAGGCGCTGTTGGCCGCCGGTATTTTCCCCGCACCAACCAGCGGCGCACAATTCATCGGAGGTAACAACGTCCCCACCAACGTGCGGGAGGAGATTGCCCGAGTCGACCATCAGTTCACTGACAAGTTCTCGATTTTCGGACACTGGGTTTCGGAGCAGATCTCTCAGAACTATGGGACATCCATGTGGAGCGATGACAATGTGCCGACCGCACACAACACCTTCGGCAACCCCTCGTACAGTGGCGTGGTCCACACGACTTATACCATCAATCCGAGGCTGCTGAACGAGGTGGCCTTCAACTACAACGCCAACCGGATCGCCATCATTCCTCAAGGCGTGATCGCACGTCCCAGCGGCTTCACCACGCCGGAACTATTTTCGGGCCAACAACCTCACCCGGATTCCGGCAATTTATCCTGAGTGGCAGTACCGGCGCTAAATACACCACTGCTAGTTGGCCCTGGAACAACAAAGCGGACGACTACCAGATTCGCGATGACATCTCTTGGACCAAGGGAGCGCATCAGTTCAAGATCGGTGGCAGCTGGGCGCTCTACAAGAAGGTCCAGGATCTTTTTGGCACAACTCAAGGGGGGTTCACCTTCAACGACACCTATACCGGTGTTGATTTTGCTGATTTCCTCCTGGGTTACGCCCAGCAGTACAACGAGCTTGCGGTTCAGGACCACGGTTTCTGGAACAACGTTTCGTGGGCCGCGTATGTTCAGGACAACTGGCGCGCCACCAAGCGTCTTACTCTAAATCTCGGGCTGCGGTGGGACGGCGTTCCGCATACCTATGAAGCCAATAATCGGATGGGAAACTTTTATCCCAACCTCTACAATCAGGCTGACGCAGCCGTCATTCTTCCGGACGGTTCGATCAGCCCCTTCAGCCCCGGCCTGGGCACAAGTCCCAACCCGATTCTGGCAGCCCAGCAGTTCTACCTGAACGGCATTGGCATCCCTGGCAAGAACGGAATTCCCAAGGGTCTGGTGGACAACCACTGGGCTGCCTTCGGTCCACGCCTCGGGTTTGCTTATGACCTTACGGGCCAGGGCAAGACCGTCATCCGCGGCGGATTCGGCACCATGTACGAGCGCATTCAGGGCAACGACATGTACAACGCCGGTCCGAATATTCCGTTCAGCACGTCAGTGACGTTCAACAACGGCGTGCTTCTGTCGAACCCCAGCACCAGCCTGTCAACCGGTAATACGCTGACCGCGCCGATTACGGTCGCCGACATCACCGGCCTCAACAGAGAACAGTACAAACTGCCGGAGAGGTACCAGTACAGCGTTGGCGTACAGCAGGCTTTCGGGGCCAAGTCGGTACTGTCGGTTGCTTATGTCGGAAACCAGGGCCGGCATCAGAACAACTACCGCGAGACCAATCTCCCCAATCAAAGCCTTCTGCCGAGCATCGCAGCTGGTACGGCGGGCAGCTACAACACTTTGGTCCCGTATCTCGGTTTCCACTCCATCAGGCTGTCGGAAACCGTGCAAAACGCGCACTACAACTCACTACAGACAGAGTTCCGGTCGCAGATGACACGGGACGTCTCGATTCAGGCCGCATACACCTTTTCCAAGGCGTATGACCCGGCCACCGGCAGCAACAACGTTCAGGACCTGAATAATGTTTCCAACCCCTACAGCTACACCTACGATAACGGGCCGTCGAACTTGGATCGGAGGCACATTGCCTTCGTCAATTTCATCTACGACATCCCGTTCTTGAAGAATAGCTCCAACACCTTGCTGAAATCGACAGTCGGCGGATGGCAGGTGTCGGGGGTCGTGAGCATGATGTCTGGGAACCCGCTGAATATCACTACAGGTGGTGTGACCGGCAACATCAGCAACACTCTGCCGAATTCGAATAACCGGCCAGACGTGAGCGGCAGCGTTGGCACACCGCACAGCGTCGACGCTTGGTTCGGGACGTCAGCCTTCTCGGCTCCGACACCCGGATCCTTTGGCAACATGCCGCGCAACTCGGTATATGGTCCGGGTCGACAGAACTGGAACATCGCGCTGTTCAAGAGCTTTGTGTTCAGCGAGTCGCGCGGCAGCCGCCTCGAATTCCGTGTGGAAACCTTCAACACCTTCAACCACACGCAGTTTAATGCCGTCAGCACCACCTTCTCGGCCAGCAACTTCGGGGCTGTGACCACCGCTCATGACCCGAGGGAAATCCAGCTGGGACTGAAGCTGATCTTCTAGACGGCGTTGGAAACAGTACTGGCCCCGCTCAGTTCGAGCGGGGCTTTTTTTTCACTACTCCGGAGGTCATCGGGAGGGACTTCAGTCCCGAAGAGCCTGCCCTGAGCGAAGTCGAAGGGATCCGGCGTGCACACGTACGGCGGCGAGACAACCGGAGATGCACTCCACGCCAGATGCTTCGCAAGCTCAGCATGACGCCATCTGGTGGTAGTGGCTGAACAATTCAGCCACTACTTACCTGGTCGTCGCGTTGCTTCATGATGCCGGAGTGACTATTCTGAACTGTTGTTGTGGGCGTTCCCTCGGTACGGCATTTTGGCCATGAAGACCTGGAAATCGTTGCTGGTTCTTGCTGCCATGTCGTGGCCGGCATTTGCCACTCCGCAGACCGCCACTCCCGCGCAGGCCATGGCGCTGGAGCAACAGGGCAAGCTGGCAGAGGCGGCAGCGGCGTGGCGGGCCGTAACCGAGCACAATCCTCAGGACGCGGGAGCCTTTGCCAGCCTGGGCGTCGTTTTGTCCCGAGAAACCAGGTATGGGGAGGCGGCTGCGGCCTATCGCAGGGCCATTGCCTTCAATCCCAGGCTGCCTGGCATTCAGCTGAATCTGGGACTTGCGGAGTATAAGCAAGGCCAGTTTCAGGCCGCCATTCCTCCCCTGAAAGCCGCGCTGCTGCAGGACGCACGGAACCAGCAGGCACGAACTCTGCTGGGCCTGAGCTGCTACGGCGCCAAGCGCTTCGTGGAGGCGGTGAAATACCTCGAACCGGCTGCCAGGCTGGATCCCTCCAACGCCGAGCTGCACCAGGTCCTGGCTCAAAGCTGCCTGTGGGCGAAGAATTATTCCTGCGCCCTGGAACAGTTTCGCCAGCTGCTGCAGCAGAATCCGGACTCGGCGCCTGCACACATGCTGCTGGGTCAGGCGCTTGACGGTCTGCGAAGGACCCACGAAGCGATTGCCGAGTTCGAGGCGGCGGCGAAAGTGGCCCCCCAGGAACCGGGCGTGCACTTTGGCCTCGGCTACTTGCACTGGAGGCTGCGGCAATACGACGAGGCAAAACCTGAATTCGAACGGGAGTTGGCCAATGATCCCAATTACGCGCAGGCTCTGGCCTATCTGGGCGACATAGAGATGAAGCGGAACAATCCCGAGAACGCCCTGGTCCTGCTCAAAAAAGCGATCCAGCTGAGAAGTGACATTCGCATCGCCTATCTTGATATGGGGGCTATTCTGGCCGAACAGAACCACCATCAGGAAGCGATCGCCGCCTTCCGCCAGGCCGAGAAGCTGGATCCCGGCCAACCCGATGCCCATCTTCGGCTGGGACGTTTGTACCAGGCCACGGGAAACCCGGCCGCAGCGCAGAAAGAGTTTGCTAAACTTCGCGAACTTCACCAGAAGGCCGATGAGGACATAACTTCCAAGATGTCAGGTTCTCCGCCGCCACCGCGTCAATAGGTTTTCTTCTCGCAATTCAATAGGCGCAAGTTGTCAAAGTCATCTCAAAAAAGTGCTGCCGAGCAGGTTCTCCCCCTGTAGTCGGATGGGGAACACGTCCGCTGAGACCGCCTGAAAATATTCCAGACTGTAGTAAAACTGTAGTAGCGGAGAGGTGGCCGAGTGGTTGATGGCTCCGGTCTTGAAAACCACTGAACTGTAACACTGCGCGCTTGTAATCGATTGGAAACAAAAGAACCGGCGTTGCATCAAGCCTGGAGAATCTGCGGACTGTAGTAAAACTGTAGTAGCTGGAGAGGTGGCCGAGCGGTTGATGGCACCGGTCTTGAAAACCGGCATACCCGAAAGGGTATCGGGGGTTCGAATCCCTCCCTCTCCGCCATTACCTTAGTTATCTAGCAGTTGCAAGTCGGTGATACCTACACTGAGTCTACGGGGTATACCTTTTTTGGCTGCCCCGCCAAGGAGCAGTGGGTATGGCCGAGCAATGGCGCGACATCGCAGGGACTGGCGGCGTTTATCAAGTCTCCGATCTGGGGCACATTCGCAACACCCAAACCAGCAAGATTCTTCAGCCCGTCAAGTTCAAGAACGGACGCCAGTACGTCACGCTTTCTAGTGGCGGCGGCTTCCAACGAAAATGCACGGTGCACGGTTTGGTAGCGGCCGCGTTTCTAGGCTCGTGCCCGCCCGAACACGAAGTCACCCACAAGAACGGCGATTACACAGACAACTCGCTCGCCAATCTTGAGTACGTCACTCGGCGAGAAAATCAGAAGCGGTTCGTCCTCCGGACCGGCGGGTATACCGTCAATCTCACGAAACGGGTCCAAACAGCGCATGGCATGCGCTATCTACCTGTCGCCATTTCTCCCAATGGTCGCGTCAAGCCCGACCTGGTTTTGGTCAATGGAGGTGAGGAGCGACACCCGGAAGGTGCGTATTACCTTGAATGGAGGGAAAACGGTAAGCGGGTACGTCTGTCGGTTGGGAAAGACGCAGCCGACGCCAGTGCCAAACGGCAGCGTAAAGTATCCGAGCTTGATGCCCTGAACAATGGCGTGACCGTGGTGCCAGATGGGCAGAATGGGCACCGGTCACTCTCGGCTGCGGTCGCCGAGTTCCTGGACGAGACGAAGCTCGCCAAGAAGCCGCGAACCCACTCAGCCTACTCGACGGCTCTGAACTATTTTCTGGAGTCCTGCCCCAAGCTCCACGTGGAAGAAGTCGATCGCAAGGACCTGCTGAAGTTTTCTGCCTTCTTGCGCGATGAAAAAGAACAGTCCCCCCGCTCTGTCTACAACAAGTTTGAGATCGTGATGACGTTCCTGAAAGCCCAGGGCATTCGTGGCCTGGTCGGCAAGAACGACTGGCCGCGATTCGTAGAAGAAGAACCGGAGGTGTACGAGAAAGAAGAGCTCGACACTCTGTTCGCAAAGTGTGAGGCGAGGGAGCGACTCTGGTTCGAGTTCTTCCTGATGACTGGGATGCGTGAACAGGAGGTCATGCACTGCTCTTGGGCAGACATCAACCTCTCACGTGGCACGGTCACCGTGCGGTTCAAGCCCGAATACGGATTCAGCCCTAAGAACTACAAGGAGCGCGAGATCCCCATCCCCGCGAAACTCGTCACGAGCCTGAAAGTGGAGAAGGAAAAACGCGACAAAACATGCGGGCTCGTCTTTCCAACTGCTGGCTGCAGACCGAAACTCGATTTCCTAGATACGCTGAAGGCTGTGGCTGAGCGGGCCAAACTCGACAAAGAGAACTTTTGGCTCCACAAGTTCCGCGCAACATTTGCGACGTGGTCTCTTTGGGCAGGCGTGGACCTACGGACCGTGCAGCAGTGGCTCGGGCACTCGGATATGGAGAGCACGATGCGCTATCTGAAGCCGTCCCGGAGCCAGAAGGTGCGAGAGAAGGTGAATGAGATTTTCGCGTAAGAGTGCCCGGTTCGACGGGCCTCCAATGGATTGTTAGTGAAATCGTAGTTTCGACAGTTATTACTTCCGGGTTGATCCAGGCACGATCCACCCCTCGAATCGGCTAAAATGTCCTCCATGCCAGAATCGAAGAGTCTCTACGCCCGCCTAGGGGGTTACGACGCAATTGCTGCGGTATCAGAGAAGGTCGGTCGGTTGATGGCGGATCAGCGGCTAGGCCGCTTCTGGGCCCATCGCAGTGAAGACGGACTGAAGCGCGAACTGCAACTTCTGATCAATTTCCTGTGCAACGTCACTGGCGGTCCTACGGTGTATACGGGACGCGACATGAAGACTTCGCACAAAGGCATGCACATCGACGAACAGGACTGGAAGGCGTTCGTCCGACACGTCAACGCCACGCTGGATCACTTTGGTCTCACCGGAGAGGACCGAGAAGCCGTCGTCAGCTTCGTCGAAAGTACGAAAGGCGACATCGTCGAAGCCTAGCGTGCAACGGTCGAACTTAAAGTTAAGAGGGAGTGGATCAAATGGAGCTCATAGGCACCGTGGAAAGCTTGTGGCGCTACCCGGTTAAGAGCATGCGCGGAGAAGAGTTGCAGGAGGCCTTTGTAGGGTTCCCCGGAGTATACGGGGATCGTCTCTACGCCTTTCGGAATTCCGTGGCGCCGAAAGGATTTCCCTATCTGACGAGCCGGGAACTGGAAACGATGCTGCTGTATCAACCGCGGTATCGAAATCCAGAACACATGACAAAGCCATCCAATCTTGCCGAGGCTGAAGCGATTCCACCTGGACTCACTCCTGTTTACCCGGACTCGGCCGACCTTGCGCTGGATGTCGAGACACCGTCGGGAGATCGACTGGCGATCGGAGACCTCAGGCTGATCGACCTGCTACGCGCCAGGATTCGCGAGTCACATGAACTCACGTTGCTACGATCAGACCGGGCGATGACGGATTGCCGGCCGATCTCGCTGTTTTCGATCCACACGGCTCGGCAACTCGGAGAGGAGTTGGGAACCAACTTGGACAAGCGCCGCTTCCGCGCGAATATCTACCTCGATCTCAAATCCGGGAGAGGTTTCGACGAGGATAAACTTGTGGGCCGGACGTTGCGCGTCGGCGCCAAGACCACCATTGCGGTGCTGGACCGCGACCCCCGCTGCAAGATGATAACGCTCGATCCGGACACCGGGCAGCAGAATGCAGAGGTCATGAAGCAATTGGCTCGCGCCCATGAAACCAAGGCTGGCGTTTATGGCGCGGTTCTAATCGAGGGTACGATCCGGCCGGGCGACGAGATCTCTCTGATGGATTAACGTAGGCGGTTAATCGGAAGAGTCTCCGCTGTCCACCGTCGTGCCGTGATGAACTGGTCACAGCGCTAATCGTAAGGAATGAAATCATCTTTACACCACAAGCCTTGGCGACTGTGGCCGGATGGTCGAAAAACCTTACCTTACCGGATTAGGAAAGGTTTGCCCCTCATCCATTCGCAATTCGTAAGCGAGCATATTCAACTAGCGTAGAATCCGCGTAACGCACATGACCCTAGCTGCCGGCGCTCGCCTTGGTCCCTACGAGATCCTTGCACCCATTGGGGAGGGCGGCATGGGAGTTGTATTCCAGGCGCGCGACCCGCGGCTCGATCGTCAAGTCGCCATTAAGCTGCTGCCGCCCGCCTTGGCAGCTGACCGGCAAGCACAGGAGCGTCTTCGCCGCGAGGCGATGGCGGCCGCCGCACTGGATCATCCCTACATTTGCAAAATCCTCGAAATTGGCGAGGAAGGGGATGCCGTGTTCTTGGTTATGGAATACGTCACCGGAGAAACCCTCGATCGCCGGCTGCGGAACGGACGGATGCTTCTGCCCGAGACCCTTCGTTTGGCTGGGGAGATCGCCGAGGCACTGCAGGAAGCCCATGAGCGCGGGATCCTGCACCGTGACCTCAAGCCCTCCAATATCATGCTGACGCAACAAGGTCATGTGAAAGTCATGGATTTCGGCCTGGCCAGGCGGCTGGCCGATCCCGGCAGGGCCGACGACGCTACGCTCGACATCGCAAGCCCGCAATTAACAGCGCCGGGAACAGTCCTGGGCACGCCCGATTACATGTCGCCAGAACAAGTGAAAGGCTTGCCGCTCGATATACCCTCGGATCTGTTTTCCTTTGGCGTAGTTCTGGCTGAAATGGCTGGCGCGCGGCATCCGTTCCGGAAACAATCAACGGTTGAAACCCTCTCCGCCGTGCTCCGCGATCCTCCCGATCTCAATAACGATATCCCTCAAGGGATCACGGTGCTGTTACAACGTCTGCTGGCAAAGTCGGCCGAGGATCGTTACGGATCCGCTGCGGATGTACGTGCCAGCTTGAGCGGGTTGGCTGCTTCGTCCGGGGCGTCCTTTCCCAACCAGATCAGTACCGGAGCGTCCCCTGCGTGGAGATGGCCGGCAGCGGTCGGTCTGGTGGCCTTCCTGGGATTGATGCTGTATCTGCTCACCCATTTCGGGTGGTTGCACCCCGAGCCTCGCGGGCCGGGGGCGGCAATCAGCCCGGATGTCATCCGGTCCATCGCCGTGCTTCCGCTCGACAATTACTCGGGCGACCCCAGCCAGGACTATTTCGCCGAGGGCATGACCGACGAACTGACGGCGGACCTGGCGACCATCAGCCAGCTTCGCGTGATCTCGCGCGGCTCCGTGATGCAGTTCAAAGGCGCCCATCGGCCGCCGACCCCTGAAATCGCCGAACTTGCTCAACGTTGATGCGGTCGTGGAGGGTTCGGTGCTTCGAGCCGGCGACAAAGTGCGAATCACAGCCCAATTGATCGACGCGCGGGCCGACAAGCATCTATGGGCCAAGAGCTTCGAGCGCAACTCGCGCGACGTGCTGGCGCTCCAGGACGAGTTGGCGATAAGCAATCGCGAGTGAGATCCATGTTCAACTGACTCCAAGCGAGCGGTCGCGGCTGGCTAGCGCTCCCACCGTGGATCCCGAGGCGCACGACGCCTATCTCAAGGGCCGGTATTTCTTCAACCGGCCGAGTGACGAAAACTTGCAGAAGGCGATCGCGCAATTCGAAGAGGCGGTCAAGTTGAGTCCGAAGTTTGCGCCTGCGTTCTCGGGACTGTCAGACGCTTACCTCTGGGCCGGCTACAACGAAGGAGTCCTTACCGCCGCAGAAGCGAAGCCCAAGGCGAAAGAAATGGCCGAACGGGCCATCCAACTTGACGATGCTTCCGCCGAAGCACACACTTCGCTTGCCGTGTACAAGCTCTTCTACGAACATGATTGGGCAGGCTGCGAGAGCGAGTTTCGCCGGGCATTCGCACTCAATCCCAACTACGCGTTCGCCCACGACCAGTTTGGTCTGGCGCTTGCTTTCCAGGGGCGGTTCGAGGAATCTTTGGCCGAGGGCAAGCGGGCATCGGAACTAGACCCCCTGTCCCCGCAAATCCCGATTGACAATATCTTTGCCTATGCGTGGCAAGGCAAATATCAAGGGGCGCGGGAGCAGGCTAAGAGGGCTTCCGACCTCGATCCGGCATATTTCTTTCCTCAAATGGCACTCGGGTGGATTGATATTGAGGCAGGCAAAATCGGCGACGCTATCCCGGAATTGCAGAAAGCCAAAGCTATGGAGTCGCCAGCCTTCGTTACCGCATTTCTTGGCTATGCCTATGGAGCTTCCGGCGATCGGGTCCACGCGATGGCGGAGATGGAGGACCTGAAGAAGATGTCGCTGCATGGCCGTGTTCTGCCCTTCAACCTGGCGCTTATATATATCGGTCTGGGCGATCGCAAACGCGCGTTGGATTCCCTCGAACAAGCGTACGCCTCCGATTCGCAATGGATGGTCTGGCTCAAGAAGGATCGCATCTTCGATCCGCTCCGTTCGGAGCCCCGCTTTACAGCGCTGATGAGGAGGCTGAGATTCGACAAGTGAACTGGGACGAGCGTCCGTCCCTGGGAGGATCTGGAGGTCAGATATGAAGAACCCGATAGAGGGTTCACTCTGACGATCTGGCCATTATTTCGCGGCATCAATCCTTGTTCGGTGGTTTCTTGAAAGGTGAGCGTTTGATGAAAACGCCTGCGTTATTTGATTTAACCGGCCGGGTGGCTGTCGTGACTGGTGGCAATGGCGGAATTGGCCGCGGCATTGCGCTCGGATTGGCCGAAGCCGGGGCTGCCGTCGCGGTGTTTGGACGAAACGACGAAAAGAACCAGCGAGTGCTTTCCGAATTGAAAGCAATCGGTGTTCCAGCGATTGCTGTGATGGTGGATGTGACCAATCGCGCCGGATTGGAGCCCGCGCTCAACCGGGTCGAGAGCGAACTCGGTGGCATCAGCATCCTGGTGAATAATGCCGGCAACGTGTCGTTGAGCGGCGGCGTGTTGAACGAAAAACCTGAGGATTGGGACAGCGTCATCGAGACCCAACTCAATGCGGTTTTCCTTCTTTCGAAGCTCGCTGCCAGCATCGATGCTTCGTCGCAAAGGTGGAAAGATTATCAACATAGGCAGTATGTACTCGTTCTTTGGGTCCGGGCTCATCCCGTCTTACAGCGCGGCCAAAGGCGCGATCGTCCAACTGACCAAGTCCATGGCCATTGAGCTCGCCCCGCACAACATTCAAGTCAATGCGATCGCGCCGGGGTGGATCGAAACCGACATGACAGCGCCTGTCAATACAATGCCGCTGAACGACGAAATTCTTGCGCGGACTCCCGCCGGTCGATGGGGTCAACCGGAGGAAGTTGCCGGAACAGCTGTGTACCTGGCCTCGCGGGCTTCGGACTTCGTCACCGGTACTACGATTCGTGTCGACGGCGGTTATGCGATCCGATGACATCTCGTGACGAAAGACCGAAAACGATTCATTTGAAATGAGACCCTGAGACTGTTTCCGGTTTGTCGGCAACCCTTACCTTACCTGGATTATGGAAGGTTTGTCCGTCAGAACGAAGCCGCTCGCGCGGCGGACGCTAGCGCGTGTATAGACATAGGCCTCGGAACTGCCCCTTGAACAACGGATGGCGCCGAGGTAGGATGATGCCGACAGTTGCGAGAAGTTCCACATCGATGAGCATCAATAATAACCTTTTGGCCAAAATCCCCGTCTGGCAAGGCTTTTCAGGCAGAAATCGATTGAATTCCCATAGCAACCCGCGTCCGCCGCACCCGCGAGCGGCTTCCTTCTGACGGCTTTATCGAAACGCGCGCCCCAACTCTCCGTCTCTCTCCCCACGCTTCTTGTGAGGGCGCGCCTCCGATAAAGCACTAACGTGATTCGCCAAATAGGGAACCGCACTTGCGAGGCGATGGCGAACACAAAGCGCAAGCTTATGTGCAGGCGATTTATCACAAGTTAGTTGAGAGAATTGAAACTCTAAACAGTTCATTCCACCGGATTTCACCACGACGCTGTTTCTCAGAATCTTCTCAGCGAAATTTCAGGACCGCCAAAGGACATTCGCACCGGTGCGTCGCTAGTCTTGCATCATCTCACGGGAACCTGGGCCAAAAACTAGGTCCCAAAAAAGAGGATGGTAGGTATGGCAAAGCGTTTAGCGGTATTTGCGTACGGGCTGGTCAGTTACCTGGTGTTCTTTCTGACGTTCGTTTATGCCGTCGGGTTCATCGGTAATTTGTACGTTCCGAAGTCGATAGACTCCGCAACCCGAATGTCGTTCTTGCCGGCTCTGGTCATTGATGCTCTGCTGCTGCTGATGTTCGCAGTGCAGCACAGCGTCATGGCACGGCCTGCATTCAAAGAGGTGCTGACTCGATTCATTCCGGCGGCTGCCGAACGCAGCACCTACGTGCTGAGTTCCAGCCTGTTGCTGATCGCGTTGTTCGCGTTCTGGCAGCCTATGGGCGGTGTCGTTTGGAACGTCACCAATCCCGTGGTTCGGAACGCCATCAACGTGGTGTTCGGTTTCGGTTTCGCTTTAGTGTTCGTTGCCACGCTCTTGATCAACCACTTTGACCTGTTCGGCCTGCGGCAGGTGGCGTTGTATCTTGCGCGCAAGCCGTACACTTATCTCGAATTCCGCACGCCTCTGTTCTACCGCTATGTACGTCATCCGTTGTATGTGGGTTGGTTGATCGCGTTCTGGGCTACGCCTACGATGACCGGCGCGCACCTTCTGTTTGCGGTGCTTACGTCCGCCTACATCCTGACAGCGATCCGTTGGGAAGAGCACGACCTTGTCATCGTTCACGGCTCGAAGTACCAGAATTATCAGAAGCGCGTACCGAAGCTGATCCCATCGTTGGCTCCATACCGTGTCCTTGACGAGCGGATCGTGCGGGCCCCTGGTTCGGCCGCGTAATCTCGGCAAAATGAAAAGGGCGGTTCGAGCCAATTTCCAACGTGCGACATCCCTCACGTAGCCGAGATTCCAGTCATTCGTGCCGCGGCTTCCTCGTGCCAGCCGATGAACGCGGAGACCTCCTGGACTAACTGCTCCCATGCGGCATCTCCCGGGGCGACCATGTGGCTGCGACTGGGCAATTCGACAAAGCGCGAGCCGCGGATTCGTGCCGCGATCAGCTTTCCCTCCTGCACCGGAACAGCGCCATCTTCGCGCGAATGTAGCACCAACGTCGGGCAGCTTGATCTTCGGCAGCATGTCTAGGACCCGGATGTTGGGAAACTCCGCCATCATGCGCGCGGCGTTCTCCGGCGAGGACGAGATTCGCTGCAACTCGTTGAGCCAGGCTGCCTCCACCAAATCCGCGTCAGGCCGGAACAGCGTCGTCCACAACTGCCGGAACGCCGGATTGTCGCGTCCCCAGCCGGAACGGATCAGAGTCAGCATGGCTTCGAGGTGCTCCTGCGCGCCGGGACCCGGCGCCGGCCAGCCGTTCGCGAATGTTCCGTTGATGATCAGCTTCGTTACCCGCTCCGGATGGCGCACCGCGTACGCGATTCCCACCGCGGCGCCCTGGCAACCGCCTAGGATGGAGAATTTCTCCAGGCCGGCGGCATCCACCAGTTCTTCAAAGTCCTGGACCGTCCGTTGGAATGAAAAATCGCTGACGTTCCAGTCCGAGAGACCGCTGCCGCGCTGGTCGTACCGCACCAGCGTGTTGTGCCTCATGATCTCCGACAGCCAGTGCCGCTGCAACGGGGTCTTCCACTCGAAATCCAGGTGATTGAGCCAGTGGATCGTCCGGACCAGCACCGGCCCTTGCCCTCCGACGTTGTACGCGATCCGCACGCCGTCGCTCGTGGTGAAGAATTCGATCTGTTGATCGGGAGCACCGGGTGGTTGCACGGCTAATTCCAGTTGGATCAACCGCCCGTGCGGCTTCGGGGCGGTTACCTCGGCAACAAATCGATAACCGTGCCGTGGCACGGTTTCGATGTACTTCGCCGGATGGAGCAGTTTCCGCAGCTGCGAAATGCAATAGTCCAGATTGTTATCTTCGACGACGGAGTCCGGCCATACGGACTCCATGAACGCGTCTTTGCGCACGAGCTTGCCGGCATTCTCCACCAGCACGCGAAGAGTGTCGAACAGTTTGCCCCGCAGGCGGATTTCCTCGTTATCACGAAGCAGCCTTCGCTCGTCCACATCGAGGAGGTAATTACCAAAGAGGTACTTGGCCATTGTCAAACCGCGGCCGGCGTCGGTGGGCGCACAGGAAAGCCGCAGGTCCCCGCATGCTCGCTATTCTACCAGCGAATACGGGTGCCAGTTCCTCTCACCACGCGACATCGAATGAGCTGCCGGTTGGATTAAGATTGCGCTTATGTCGTCCTGCATCAACTGGCTATCCCAGAGTTGATTGACGAAGCGATTATCGCCTCGCGAAAAGATATGGAACCGATTACAGTCGGCAGACGAACGCTGATTGGCGTAAACAGCACTTCACGTAGGTATGCGCCTTTTGTTCGCCAAAATCCCGTTGCGCATCGACGAACTGGACGGGTGGTCGGGGTAGTGCATTTGACACACCTGGTCTAAATCCGAAAACAAGGCATGCGAGGTTAAGTCTGCCTACTACAACTCAACAGTCTCGGTTTTACTTGCTTGCGGCACCGTGGGTGTTCGGGTATTGGGGTCTTGAGATGACGCGGCGATACACGAACTTGATGCGGCGTTCCGCCTGAGCTGGAAATGGAGAAAACGTTTTGGCTTATTTGGTCCTTTCGGGCGGTGCAGTAACCGTCGGGTGCAGTCCTTCTATCAGGGCAGTAGTACACTTCTCGAGTTTCTCATTTCTTTCTTTGAGCGCACCGTCAAGCGCAGCAATTCGTGCCCAATCCACTGCAACTGCTGTCATTGAGTGATACACGACCCCCGAAATTCCACCCACTACATACATGAGCACCAGAATGCCTATTGGCCCAGATCATCTAGCTCCCGCTTTCCCACACGCTGGGCCACGCTTTCTCGTCTGGCGCTGAAGCCGGACACAGTTGCGCCCACTTCCCGGACTCTTGCCAGGTTGTTCCGGCGAACAAGGATGTATTGTAATAGGAGAGCTGGGTTTGAGTGATGGTCAATGGAAAAACTCCGGTTTCTGATTTCTCTTCCGACAAGCAAGAATGACTTCCAGCTAGCCCAGGCTGTTTCCGCGGAGCAGATCGCCCAGAGACGGGCGATTGACTTGGAGATCGTCTATGCGGATAACGACGCAATACAGCAAAGTACGCAAATTCTGAAAGCGATCCAGGTTCCTGTCGGAGCAAGACCAGATGCGATTGTGATTGAACCAGCTAGTGGAACTGCACTGCCTCAGGTGGCCCGAGCGGCTTGTGCCGCCGGAATAGGCTGGGCCGTGTTGAACCGGGCTCCCGATTACATTTCAGAGCTGCGCGGAACGTCGACCGCACCAATCTTTTCGATCAGCTCTGACCACGTCGAGATCGGCCGTATTCAGGGAAGACAATTTGCAGCGCTGCTTCCAAGCGGCGGCTCGGTTCTCTATATTGAAGGACCCTCGCATAGCTCTTCAGCCAAGAACCGCACGCTTGGGATGCTGGAGACAAAGCCCTCAAATATCCAGGTCGCGACGTTGAAGGGCCAGTGGACAGAAGAGAGTGCCTGGAAAGCGGTACGCTCCTGGTTGCAACTCACAACCTCACGAAGAGCGGCTCTCGACGTCGTCGGCGCACAAGACGACTCGATGGCGATGGGCGCACGCAAAGCCTTCCAGGAGACAGCGGACAAAGAACACGGAAGATGGTCCAGCTTACTTTTCACTGGCTGCGATGGACTACCCACCACGGGTCAAGCATGGGTGCGAAAGGGATTGCTCGCTGCAACGATTTGCATTCCACCAATTGCGGGCCAGGCAGTGGAGTGTCTCATCGAAGCGATTCAGAATGGAACAAAGCCACCGGAATACTCGGCGACTGTGTCCTTCTCAATCCCCCCTCTGGATGCACTGAGTGCGCGGAAGTCATGACTTGCTGTTGCACTTGCGGTGTTCAGCGGAATCCATCTAGTGGACTTTCGGACGGAGGCGATCTGGTCGAGGCGTCAGCCGGATTATCAGCATCAGAGGAAGCACACGGTTGGCGGGATGAGTCCGCAGCCATGGTCAGGATACCGTGGTGGTCTAAAAAATGCTACTGGTTCAATGTTGAGCGACATCGACTTCACCAGCAAATTCTCACGCGGCGCAACCCCTGATTTTGCCAATTATCCCCATCCAGCCGGTTGTAGACCAGCTTTCATTCCCGGCGGATTACTTCCGGATTGCCCGTGAGAACGAAGCCGCTGGCGCGGCGGACGCTAGCGCGTGTATAGACATAGGCCTCGGAACTGCCCCTTGAACAACGGATGGCGCCGAGGTAGGATGATGCCGACAGTTGCGAGAAGTTCCACATCGATGAGCATCAATAATAACCTTTTGTGCTTTGATCCCTGTCGGGCAAGGCTTTTCAGGCAGAAATCGATTGAATTCCCATAGCAACCCGCGTCCGCCGCACCCGCGAGCGGCTTCCTTCTGACGGCTTTATCGAACGCGCGCCCCAACTCTCCGTCTCTCTCCCCACGCTTCTTGTGAGGGCGCGCCT